>JBMNKX010000001.1:0-399230 GCA_050952445.1 Bacillota bacterium
GCGCATCTTAGCCTCTGCCGGGATGGGGTTTACTGCGATGGGTTTGTTTATCTTTTCCTTCCTCTCACAGACAACACCGGTTTGGCTGGTGATAATTAATCTTGCCCTGATGGGTTTAGGTTTTGCACTCTTTTCATCACCAAACACCAACGCAGTAATGAGCGCTGTGGAAAAACGATTTTACGGTATTGCCTCATCAACCCTTGGAACAATGCGCCTCACAGGCCAGGCAATTAGTATGGCCGTTGTCACCCTCATCATTAACATTGTTTGTAGGCAACGTACAATTAACCCCGGCCAACGCCGGGGAACTGGTCACTGCTATGAAGGTATCCTTCGGATTGTTGGCCGTACTGTCTGTGGCAGGAATTTTCGCTTCCCTAGCCCGGGGTAATATAAATCGGGAGAAAGAAGCACAAAGGTAAATTTATACTACCCCTTGGTTGTTTTGTATTGTAGCCTTCTATTGAACCAACATCTCCCCATCTCGCGTAAATTGCTTGCCCTTTTTATCCTCCCGCGCTCCAGGATTATATCCTAATGTGTAATTAAAGAATATCATATCCTGAATTTTTCTCTTGGATCCACTTTCTATATTAAACTCTAATGTTGATGATTCTGCTTAAACCAAAGTAAATGAAATTCCTCTTCAATCATAAAATCCCAAAGCTTTTTGTTTAGCTCTGGTTCCTTAACTGTTTCGATAATAAGCATCCTGTACATTTCAATAGCCTTAGATTCAAAAGTTATACCTAAATCATAAGCATTCTTGATCTGTGTTAAATTTATACCTAGTCCCACTAGTCCTCCTGCATGAGAAATAATTTTTTCAGTAAGTACAGGAATCTCGCCTCCGTATTTTTCTATGGCTTCTTTAAAATAGTCTACATGGCTCTGCTCAATTTTTACTAACAACTCATAAACTTTTCGGAGATAAGTACTTTTCAAAAATTGGATGTGCTTCTTGTAAAACTCTACTTGATAGCTTTCCAGTAAATAAAATTCCTTTAATCTGGTTAATAGATCCATCAAAACACCTGCTTCGCTATGGTAGTTTTCTTATTTTAACTCAAGTAAAACATAATAATTCTTCTATAAAGGAAAATCATCAACCCCCATTATTTGGGAATATACTTCCAGGATCACCACAAAAACAGTCCCTACATCAGAGGTTTTCCCTAATTGGTTTGGAAATTTCAATGATATTTACAATGATTGCTACCCTGCAAAGATTTGCATCCCGAATAACCTTTCCTAACTCATTCAGAATTATTCAAATACTAATTAAGAACGGACAGGCATGTGCACATAGCATTAAATAAATAATAAAGGCTTCTACTCGGTTAAACAAAGGAGATATGATGATCATCTTTGGGAAAAAAGATAAAAGAAAAACAAGGAGGATAAACACTGATTTTTTTGTATAGTTGCCCTATAATATAAATAAACATATAAGGTTAAAGGGAGGTAATTTAAATGCAGACGAAATCGGTAGGCCTGGTTTTGATCATTATGGGGGTTATTTGGCTTCTTAATAATTTAGGATTTACACAAATTAGTTTAGGTAAACTAATTACAGTTTACTGGCCGGTTATTTTTGTTATCTGGGGAGTAGAAGTATTGGTTTCCGGTGCACGTTCCAAAGTGAAAGGTGGAAATGTTATTAATGGGTTATTGCTCTTAGTATTTGGTGCAGCATTATTAGGAAGTAACCTGGGATATTTTAAACTTAACTTTTCTTTGGTATGGAAGGTAATCTTGCCCTTGGTTATTATCTTGGTTGGATGGAACCTATTAAAAGGAAGCATCAAGTCCTCCGACGGGACCCACTATGCGTTCATGAACGGCATTGAACTGAAGAAAGAAGGATGGAAACTGGAAAGCGGCAATTTTCTTGCCTTCATGGGAGGAATAGACATGGATATGACGACAGCCTATATCCCGGACCAAGAGGTATATTTAAATTTAACGGCCATAATGGGTGGTATTGATATCCGAGTACCCCGAGATTTTACTATAGAATGTCATGGAACAGCGATACTCGGCGGAGTGGACTTTCTAGGTGAAGAAAGCGGAGGCATATTTGCCAGTAAAAATTATGAACAACAAGGAAGTACCCAGCCCGGGAAGAAATTGATTATTAGATGTTCTGCCTTAATGGGTGGAATTAGTGTAATGTATTAAATACTGTACACCTTTATGGGACTCTTGGACCCTAACGCTTCAATAAAAAGATGCACTCTCATTGTAGTATCTATGCTCGCACCATATTGTAAATCAGTAAGCAGTTATCGATTTCTGATAGTCTTAAAAAAGTATGTTGGTATACCAACATACTCAGATTGAAGACAAACTGGCCTATACCCGATTTGTCGGACACACAGTAGTTAGGTAAAATAACAACTGTGGAGGGATTAATAAATGGGGAACAATGGAAAACGTTATGATACTGAATTCAGGGCAGATGCAACCAGATTAGTTAAAGAAAACGGCAGATCAGTCGCAAGTGTGGCAAAGGATCTGGGAATAAATCCACAGACTCTGAGAAATTGGTTAGGAGAAGATAAAAAGAGACAATCTCCTGATAAAGCAAGGATAATGGAGCTGGAGGCTGAATTAAGAGCTGAAAAGCGTAGAAATACTGACTTAGAGGAGTCGGTAGCAATATTAAAAAAAGCTGCGGCCATCTTCGCGACAAGCAACCGGAAGTAACCTATAAATTTATCAAGGAACATAGCTCCGTATTCCCGGTTGAGAAGATGTGCCAGGTCCTCGAAGTATCGCGGAGCGGCTATTATGATTGGAAAGACCGGCTCCCAAGTAAACGTAAGCTTGAGAACCAAGAAATACTTAAAACTGCCCAACAAAGTTACGATGAATGTCATGGCATGTGCGGTCTGGACAAAATCCTTGCGGATGTAAGGGAAAAGTTTCCCCATTGCAGCCGTAAGAGACTTTACGAAATCCAGAAGAAAAACAAGCTATATGCAAAACGGAAAAAGAAATTTAAAGCTACAACAAATTCCAATCATAAACTGCCAGTGGCAGAAAACCTTTTAAATCAGGATTTTACGACCAATAGACCGGCTGCCGTGTGGGTAACGGATATCAGTTACATAAACACTTATGAAGGATGGCTGTACCTGGCCACTGTAAAAGATATATTCACCAAGGAGATAGTGGGCTGGGCAACAGACAATAACATGAGAACAGAGCTTTGTATTAGAGCTCTAGAGAATGCTGTCAGAAGACATAAACCACCCAAGGGAATTATTCACCATTCAGATCGAGGCGTACAATACTGCAGCAGGGACTATCAGGCGGTTCTGAAAAAATACGGAATGATCTGCAGCATGAGCCGGAAAGGTAATTGTTATGATAACGCCTGTGCGGAGACGTTTTTCAGCACTATAAAATGTGAGATGCTCTACCATAAACGCTATATGACTCGGGAACAGGCCCGCCAGGACATCTTTTGGTATATAGAAGTGTTCTATAACCGCAAAAGGAGGCACCAAGCCCTGGGATACATAACCCCGGCGGCATTTAAACAAAGATATTTGGGGCAAAAGGCAGCTTAAAAAGCTGGAATTATGAAATATTGAGCAATATTGCGATTCCGTGAGAAAACCTAACTATGGACTGTCTGTTTTATCGGGAAAACCCCAAACCCCCGAAAATTTCGGGGGTTTAACTATGCAATCTCTAAAATAGGTTGTAAAAAGAATCTTTTATAAAACTTATAAAACGTAAAGAGATATTCCTATCTCTTTTAAACAATATATTGGCTATTCTTTTCATATTCCTCCAGAATAACCACACTGTATGTCGCAATTTTCATAAGAAACCTCGTCCTCATGACATCCGCCGGTTTCCCAATTTTGCAATCTGGTCGATTTGAATCCCCTTTTCCCCTGCTGTAACATCTTTACAATATAGACGGAATAAAAAATATCAGAATAAGATAACCGGCCACCTTAAGTATCATAAACTATGACCATTTCTTTTCTCTTTATCAATATTTGATAAGAAATTTACTTGATTTGTTTTACCATATACCAGGGATAAGTCTGAATTTCACTTCCTTGGCATATTGAGAGTATCCCGGTAATTCCTTTTGGAGCATTTTATCTTCCAATGCAGTACGGGTGAACATAATGATAAAGACAGCAGCCGTGCAGATTAAGGCATAAAGGGAACCTAACATGAGCGGAATTGCAACAAAGCTTAATAAAACAGAAGCATAACCCGGATGCCTGACAATTTTGTAAGGACCGTCTTTTACCACCTGTTGCTCCCTGTCGCTTTGTATCCTTACCGTAGCTTCAAAGTATTTATTTTTTAGCATTGATATTATCTGGATGAGTGCAGCGACTATATATAAAACCGCCCCAGGTAACATATATATCATGTCCAGACTCGACCATTCAAATCTGCTGTCCAATCCGGCAACAATATGTGTTCCGAGAAGACCGATCAACAAGTATAAGCTTAATAGCGCCCTATCCCATGACTTGGTGTTTTCCCTTTTCTGAGCCCTTTCATTAATCAGTCCGGGACTGTATTCTATTAATATCAATGAACTTACTAAGTAGGTAACTGCCGCAATACCGAAATAAAGCCAGGCTCTCCCTATATTGAAACTTCCTGCCGCAATAAAATATGCAAACGCCAATATCAATAGCTGTGCATGAATCCTTATGAGATACACAACACCCGATTTTTTTACCTGATGATCACTTTCATTCCTATGCCCTTGACTCATATAAAGACTCCTTCCGCCACATCTTTAATAATTACTAAAGCTTAATACAATGCTTTAATTCATCATTGTTTGACTGTCTTCTATAAGCTCTTATTCCGATTCCAACAGCTACGTATAGAATGGAGGTAATTATTCCATTTATTGGTGAAATAAGGATTTCCTTACCGGCTGCGATGCTGATATAATCTGATATTACTAAAAGATTTATCAACGAATCCTCTACTGCATGTAAAATAACACACGGCCATACTGATTTGGTTACCCTAAAAAGCTCAGTAAACATTACCGTCCAAGATAAGAATGTTGTGAAAGCAATAACAACATAAACAGCCCTGCTAACAGGCATGACTGCCTTGATATCCGCCTCAGGTAAAAACACCAGATAATAGGGGAGATGCCACAAGCACCACACAGAAGCGACAATCAAATATAGTTTCAGGTCACTAAGATTTAATTTGACTAGTTGCGAAGTCAGATAGCCACGCCAAGCAGTCTCCTCAAAGATATCTATAATAAAATTAATTAACAAAGTACTGCAAAATGCTAAGATAAATGACTTGAAATTAAATGTTGACAAGTCTATCCAATTTGTTACAGCACCGATTAGCAAAACAATTGACGTAACAACAGGAAAGATTAAAACAGAGGCCAAGTACCATTTTATATTGCCTTTGAAATTCGGCTTTAAGCCCAGATCACGCCGGTTTACCTTCGAAAATAAAATGATTATAAATGCGGTCATCAGGGGCAATACCAGCCATATTCCCATACCAAGTGAATCACCTTCAGACCGGGCAATAAAAACAGAATCCACAAGAACTCCTATCCACCCACTGATGATAACAATAAAAATAAAAATCCCAAGATTACGAATAGCTTTTGCTTTTTTATTCATTGTAGAATCCCCTCCTTAATTTAGCTGACATTATTACATCATCAGCGGTACTTGATAAGATATCCATCATATCTTGTTTACTATACTCTTTGGGCAGTAAGCTGTTGGCAGCCATCATCGAAAGCCCTAATTGAAATATCCTCATTTTTAATAGAATTGTTTTTAACTCATCAACAGTAAACCCATTCAGCTCAGGGTCCTTTTGCATCTCTTCAATTAAAGCCGGCATCATTTTTTCATCATAGTCTTGCATATATTTGCTATTTTTCATAACAAAATCTCTGAAAATAACGCTATACTCCATGGCAAACCTCAGACTTGCATTTCCTATATCACGAAATGGGTTGCCGGTATTCTCCTCCATTAGAAGCTGTTGACTAATACTAATAATCCTTTCCATTAAAGCTTCATTCAGTTCATCAACGTTTTTAAAATTTACGTAGATAGGGGCAACAGAACTACCCATTTTTTCTGCAATTTTTCTCATAGTAATGATGTCAATTCCTTCTGTCTGGGCTATTTCAAAGGCTGTATCGATAATTTGTTCCCTGGTAAATTTAATTTTCGGTCCCATAACATCACCCTCCTTAAATACCATATGTTATATAACTATCGTTATATAACATATGGTTGCTATAGTAAATTAAAATGCAAGTGTTTTTTTAAAATTTACACAGAAAATGCTGTATATGGCCTGTTTCCTAAACTTTGGTGTTTTACCGTGAACACGCCCATGTTTTACTAAGCAGTATTAAAGACCTCTTTTAAAAAACATAAAAAAAGCGCTGCTATATAATTCATAAGTAATATATAGTAGCGCACTAATATATTTTTTTCCCTAGTTGTGCATCAAGCAAGAGATCTTCAAGGCCATCAAAAGATTTTTTTCCTTTATGCTAATTCTATTTGAAACCAAAAAATACTGCCTTTCCCTTCTTCAGATTCAACCCCATACTGACCATCGTGCATTTCAATAATTTTTTTGACAATAGATAACCCAAGACCTGTACCCATTATAGGCCTTTTGTGTTCCTTATCAACCTTGTAGTAACGCTCCCATATATAAGGCAAGTCACTTTGCTTGATCCCCTCCCCATGATCGATCACCTCAATTTTCACAGCATTTTCTTTGATGCTTTGCCGCACAATCACAGTCTTATCATCACCGCTATGTGTGATCGCATTGACTAAAAGGTTATAAAATACCTGGGTAATCTTTACTTCGTCCGCGCATATATAGATATCTTCGCTATACTCGAAATCCAGCTTATAATCCTCGTTTTTAACAAGTTCATTCATGCGGTTGATAGTTTTTCTCAGACTTTCCGTCAGGTTGTAATTCGTCTTATTTAGTTTTGATACACCTGACTCAAGGAGTGAAATATCAAGCATATCGTTTACAAGAGAGGTCAGACGCTTTGTTTCATCCATAATAATTTGACTTTGCTCAGGTGTGACTTCGTTGGGAAAATCGTGCATCATCTCAGCATAGCTGTAAATGAAGGCAAGGGGTGTGCGCAAATCGTGGGATATATTTGCCATCAACTCACGGCGCAATCGATCTACCTTGGAAAGCTCTATAGCAGCGGTATTTAAGGTGTCGGACAATTCTTTAATCTCCAAATATCCCCTACCATGAAACTCAGTTTCATAGTTACCCATTGCCAACGCCTTCGCGCTTTGGTTGATCTGCTCAATGGGATTTGATATGCGCTTTGAGATGATGATTGCAAGCATTGTTGCAAGAAGCACCATAATCCCCGTTATAATGAAAAGTTGCATTTGCAGAGTAGATACGGTGGAATCAACCGGAGTTATCATGGCATAAAATGTAAGAGAAATTTTATGGCCATCGTCCAAAATATACTCGTGAACCTTGGCGATCGTTTCCGGTCTGCGGTCATGTCTGCCAGGGGCAGGGGGAACAGGTGGAACAGGTGGCGCAAAATCTTTTGTCGGTCTTACAATTATCTCTTTGGTCATTTCAAGCTCAAATAAAATATCCTCAAGCTCTGGGCTATTGATATTTTTCCCCACCAATGAAATAGCTTTTTCTATCTCCACCTTGCGGATAAACTTATACATATCGCTTATGAATACCGTCTGAAATATCCATAAGATTGTGAGCAATAAAACACAAAACCCTAAGAGAAAGATGAATATTTTCCATTGTAACTTAAGCTTATCCATCGAACCGGTACCCCAATCCACGCAGGGTTTTTATAAAATGTGCATAAGGACCTAAAGATTTCCGCAGCAGTTTCATATGCGTATCCAACGTCCTGTCATCGCCACAGTAGTCAAAGCCCCACACTTCAGTCATGATCTTTTCCCGTGGCACAGCAATATTTTTATTTCGTATCAGGAAAAATAAAAGATCATATTCTTTGGGTGCCATATCTTTTTCCACTCCATCAATGAACACCTTATAAGCTGTCATATCAGCTTTGAATCCATCCTTCTCAAAGATCACATGCCCGTCATCATCCAACTTTGCAGGCTTACTTTTCTCAACTCTGCGTAAAATAGCACCTACCCTAAGCATAATTTCCTTTGAAGAAAATGGCTTCACAACATAATCGTCAATCCCAAGCTCAAAGCCTAACACCTTATCATACTCCTCGCCTCGAGCAGACAGCATGATGATCGGTGTGTCAGAAAATTCACGAATTTTCTTCACAGCGGAAAAGCCGTCCAGTTCCGGCATCATGATATCCATAATGATGATGTCAAAGGTGTTATTGCGGCAAAGCCGTACTGCTTCCATGCCATCGCCTGCTTCCATAACATCATGCCCCTCAAAAATGGCGTACCGCTTTATTACTGCACGAAGCCCTGCTTCATCATCGCATATTAGAATTTTGGCCATTCTATAGTCATCCCTTTCTCAGCATTTTTTAACGGTTTTAGCAAAAAAACTGAGGGCCATGTCCTCAAAGAAAAACCTGCTGTTTAAAAAGATTTATCTTTTAAACTCCAATCATCTCTGTGTTCAATTCTATCATAAAAATATTATGATTTATAAATTATCTAAACTATAACTAAACAATAATTAAAAGCCGCAAAATGGCAAAGATCTTGCGGCTATTAGCTCAATAGCTTTTTTTAAACCGGGCGGCAAACAATAGAGCAGCAATTAACACAAATGACAACGCACCGATAAGAATAAGATACTTTGTTCTTAACCCTTGGTCTGCTGAAACCCTCGCATTTAACTGATTCAGAGTATTACTGTTTTGTCTTTCCTGTCTCATTCTGCCGAAATTATCAGGTGGAATCCTATGCTCGCCGTTTTGCAGCATACCGTCAAACTGCTCATCCCCTTTTCTTTTGGGAAAATCCTTGTTATTGCCGCCCTTTCCGCCCATCATACTGCCAAGGTCTGAAAGGTTCAAATCCCCTGCCGATATAAGCTTTGTGGGGTTTTTATTTTGCTCTGTTGTGGTAGATGGGACAGTACCATCAAGCTGACCCTGCACACTTTGGGCACGGAGATTCCCCAGGGTAATAAAGGTCGAAACAGCGGTCTTGTATTCCTCGTAGGTGCAAAATGCGCTGGTGTCATTTTTTACATAATCAGAGATTAAAGCATCAAGGGCATTAATTTTTTCTTTAAACTTTCCCTTTGCAAAATAGTTATCAATCAACTGCTGCAAATAATTGTGATATCGCTCTAAATATTCCTTATTTGCAAACAGCTTTGCTATCAGCGGGCGGCTTGACATTTCAACACCGCTTAGGGGAGTATCAATAGGAAAGTTAATCACAGAGGATGCACTGCCCCTTTGAAAGCTGCCCCACGCAAGGTTGTAATCCCACGGCAGAATGGTAATCTGACCATCACGCTCATAGATACAGTAGTTTTGTGCCATTCTGGAACTATAGCTGTCTAAATTCACCACAATCGTATGCGCTGCCAAATAGCGCAAAATCCGGTCAACATCAAAGTAAGTTTCCAACTCTTTACCCTCGGAAAGTGCTTTAAGAGCCTTCACAACACGCTGAAAATCCTTTTCTGTTCCTTTTCCTATGACATTGTTAAAAATGGCATTATAACTTTCGGTGTTATCATCTATATATTCAAGACTGCCTCCTGAACTCCCCGGGCCACCTTTACCTCTAAAATTTCTGTCCATACCTCTATTCTCACCAGCCATTTGCGCCGGAGAGTTTTGTGCCGGAAAGTTGGTATTGTCTGTGTCAGGCGGTGGTTGAGGAATAGTTTGATCTCCAATATTATCTTGCGAGTTTTGCTCTCCCCCGGATCTTTGTTTGAAAGCATCATTCGGTATTTGGGGAATATTTTGTCTATCCGGCATGGCTGGAGGAATTTGCCCACCAGGCTTGGCTGGAGGGTTTCCACCTTGTCGCCCCGGCGGATTTCCGCCCATATCCATGCTTTTCATATTGTAAAGCATTCCTGAGGTATCGCCGAAAACACGCTGTTCATAGCTATCGTTATAAAGCTCCACCGCAAGATACAGTCCCCAGCTTTTGCCGTTCACTTTGATATCAGCATAACCAAAATAGGGAGCATCCACGCCAGCTTCCCGCATTAACTCATAGGAAACATACTCCTTCATGTAGGTGCTATCCCCAAGCATATTGTTGAGCACAAAGCTCTCAAGGCCAAAGCATGTCTGATCTTTGATATATTCGTCAAATTTCAAACGAAAACTATATCGGTCGCTGTCAGAGCCTGCCACTTGCATTAAGCTGGAATTGCCTTTGGGGCGAATACCGACTTTTTGAAATTTCGTACCATTGACCACCACGTCGGCCACGATATATTGCTCATTTATAGCATTGTCGAGCATTTTTTGCCAATCAGCTTCATTTACCATAATCTCAATAGAGATAATATCGGTACCGAAGATCTTTGTCGCATACTCTACTGGGGTTTTCATACCACCCTTTGACCTTTGCATATTGCCAATTACCACAAGAGCAACACTTGCTATCAAGGCAAAAACCACAGCTACCTCAATAATTATTTTTATTTTATTACTTTGGATCATGCTTTCACCTCGATTTTTTCATACTTAGTTGACATATTCGCCATTGTAGCTTACAAGGCAAGCGTTGTTTACTCCGTTTATTGTGTGCAATTCATTTAGGATCTTTGCCGACATATCCAAAAGACGTACTTCAACAGTAAGTTCTATACCCTTTTGGGAAACAGTTTTTGACTTGATTAAGCTTTTCTTGGTCTTCTTTTTTATTAGCTCCAGGCAATCATTTTCCGCCTTATCGCTTTCAAGATTAAGCACCATGATATATGGAGTGTCACTGCTTTTCTTGTTAACAAACACAAGCAGGATGATCCCAGTGAACACCGATCCGAGGATACCCAGAGGGATTAACCCGGCACCGATCACAATTCCGGCTGCAATTGCCCAATACAAAAAGACAATATCCAGAGGCTCTTTAATCGGGGTTCTGAAACGAACGATAGACAAGGCACCTACCATACCCAGAGACAAGATAATATTAGAGGTTACCGCTAAAATGACGATAGTTGTAATCAAGGTCATAGCGACAATGGAAACGCCGAAAGATGCTGAGTACATAACCCCGGCAAAGGTTTTTTTATAGACATAGAATATGAAAAGCCCGATCGTAAAAGCCAAAAGCAGAGCGATTCCCACGTCCAAAAAGGAAAATTCCACTGCTTTTTCTAAAAAACTTGACTTAAAAATATCATTAAAAGTCACTGTAATTACCTCCGATTTTAGATGATTCTCGTTACTGCATATTTAGAAAATGAAGTGCCTCTTCTACTGGAAAGTGATACCATGCCCCGAATTATCTCCGGCAGAAAGTTGTCATATTTTACTTCGAGAATATAAACTCCTGCAATGGGTATAGGTACAGGCTCCGGCTTCAGAAAGTCATGAATACTGTAGCTCGTGCGAAGGTCACTATCTATAGTCACCCGCACATTTCCCATGGGGCAGATATAAGACTCCCGCTTGTAGTCCACAATATTTTTGGGTCGAAGCAGCTGGTAATGCATTTTGGCATAAAGCTCCAAACACAGGGGGTCCCCATTTTCTATTAAAACAGCAAGGTCGCCGGCAAGCAAGCCCTTACATTCTTTTTCTGTAATGAAGGCACTTTTTTTAAAACATATGCCATTCTTTTTGCACTTTTTTTCTAAGCGGATAAAAGACGGATCATTGTTATAAAGACGCAGGCGGAACTTTTCGCGCTGGCTAAACCCTTCGATCTTTTCTCTTAACGTTTTGTCATTGTAATTGTCAAAGTACAGGCTCTTAACTCGATAGCTGCCCTCTACGGCATGTTTGTCGAGACTAGCCACTAATGGAAGCCTTGCCCGAAGCTCTATTACATCGGCATAGTTTATATAATGCTTCAGCTCATGTCTGCCGTAGGATTTACCCATTTTCTCCACTCCTTTCCTTTGAGATGACTTAATTTTAAACTATGAAACTGAAGCGCAATTGTTTGCTATCTGAACTTTATCTGAAGAGAAGCACAAGTACGGTTCTTAGAGGGGTCAATCGGAAGTTTTGCTCGTGGAAAAGGCTCAACAGTCAGAAAATCACTGATTGTTGAGCTATTCTTGTATCCCTATAATCCAATTCAAACTTTGTACGATTCCTTTTTCTCAGGGCGCATCCTTCCACACTCCTTTCCGCAACGTGGATATAAAAACCCCTATGATAACTTTTTATTATTATCATAGGGGCAAAATTATATACCCGGTAGTAACTTTTTAATCCACTTTGTTATTTGCCTGCTGCCTTGCGAGTATTAACAGCCATCCGTTATCTTTTGTTCAGCCATTCTAGTACAGGCTCAAGGTTTTCCTCTTTAACACCATTAAACCCGTTTTTAATGATAGCAGTCTTTTCTGCGTTAATTTCGTCCTTGTCCTTGCTGAATTTAAGCATCAATAAAAATATGTACATCAGGATTTTATCCATACCTTTTAATTCTCTCAAAGGAAAACATCCGCCACGCAGATAAAAAAACGGTATGCCTTTAATCTTATTCCTTGCGATAACTGCTTCGTTATTGGGCTCAGCGGTTCGTGCGGTGCCCGATCCGCAAACAGCCTTAATATTATGTTTGCGCAGTTTATTAAGACCCACTATATTTCCCATTTTAATCCAGCCGAGGAAAATAATTTCTTCGTTTTGATTAACCTTAGAAAGCTCATCTAACCGGAAAACTTTTAACTTGGTCTTTGCAGCGAGCATTTCGGCATACCTTTTGGTAAAACCCGATTTTGACTCATATACAATTACCACTTTATCTTACAACCCCCATTGCGTAAATATTAGTTAGCAGTTTATTACACTTCACTATTTTCACTAATAATTTTGTTTAAAAATAAAAATTCTACATAAAGGTAACATTTTCCTGCAAAAAGTCCTGATTTAGTATACCTAGTTTAATCCCACTTAAACTTTCCTGCCTTGACAGGCTTGGTTAAAATCCTCCAACAAGCTTTGCCCTAAGGGTTAATTTTGGCATTAATAACCGCTTCCTTCTTTGCAATTATTATATTCGAAAAATACTTCCTGTTTCATTTGGATTCTTAAGAATTACAGTGTTACCCTTTGTTGCGGTGCAAGCCGAGTATTCAATTTTTGTATCTGCGTGTAAAACTCCCATAATTGACTCACTGCTCATTGAGTATATACTCATTATACATGTATTCCATTTTTTTAATCTCAAAACATCTATAACTACAAAAGGCACCAAAACTGATATGCTCCTCACATGGTTTTTTGTTTTACTGTCTACCATATAGGGAGCATATCAGTGATACGGCTTTTCGACTATTCTAGTGTGTTTTAAGAAAAGATGGATTTTTTGTAAAAGACTGTGATATAATGTAATAATAAACAGCAACATATATGCAGCAGATTTAAAACCCAGCGCTAAAATATAAAAAAGGGGGGAAATCGGAAAAAAGTTCAAAAAATTAGGTTGTTATCATAAAAAGGAATAGCAAATCTCTTGTCAGGATTCTCAGACAAATAGTAAAATGTCCCAATGGAAGAAAAGGTTATATCCGGCAGTGTATACAATTATTTAGTGTTTAGTAGCGAAAACATGGCATGAGGAAGTCGCCTAAAACGCAAATGTCCGCAATAACGGCATCAATTGGGTATATCCAAAATAAGCCTCAAAAGAGTGTTAGCTCCGGAAGAAATATTGGATATGGAAAAGGACACCAATGACTCACCAATCTTATTCATGAATTGCACATGATGAGATCTCAAGCTTACGTCAATACCAACTAGCATCTGCAACATAGAATCACCTCCCAACATAGAATCACCTCCTTTGAAATGAAAAATAAAATCAAGCTTGCCTCAGACCTGGGTGCCCATGGGAACCACCTAATGCAGCCTCGTCATTAGCATTAGCACTCATCTTAAAATGAAGGCAATTGCAGTGTTACCTGTTTCATCATAAGAGGCGCAACTAGAGGTTAGAAAATGAGTACTGGATCATGGGTAGCAGGCTTAACTGAGCAGTACCAAAGGATCCGCAAGGAGGATCAGAAATATCCTGAGAAAAACTTGTCAATCCCACTGTACCACAGGCAGGTCCAAGATATTAGATGGAAATTGAATTTGAACAGCATTAATTTCTCAAGGAACCGGAAATTGTTCAAAAAAACTTCTAATATAACGATAAGAGGAGGTAATGAAATGGATATTAAGAGAAAATTTACAACGGCTGCTGGTGCACCTGTTGTAGATAACAATAATGTTCTGACAGCAGGGCCAAGAGGTCCAATGCTATTGCAAGATGTTTGGTACTTAGAGAAGATGGCACATTTTAACAGAGAAGTTATTCCTGAAAGACGAATGCATGCCAAAGGGGCAGGGGCATTTGGTACATTTACAGCTACACATGATATTACAAAATATACAAAAGCAAAATTGTTTTCAGAAATAGGTAAAAAAACAGATGTATTTGTTCGCTTTTCAACAGTTGCAGGTGAACGTGGTGCAGCTGATGCTGAAAGAGATATTCGTGGATTTGCAATAAAGTTTTATACAGAAGAGGGAAATTGGGACTTAGTAGGTAATAATACACCGGTATTTTTCCTTCGTGATCCCCTTAAATTCCCAGATTTGAATCATGCAATTAAACGTGATCCTAGAACCGGAATGAGAAGTGCAAATTCTAACTGGGATTTTTGGACAAGTTTACCCGAAGCTTTACATCAAATTACAATGACTATGAGTGATAGAGGTATACCATATTCCTATAGGCATATGCATGGTTTCGGCAGCCACACCTTTAGTATGATAAATGCAGAAAATCAGCGCGTATGGGTAAAATTCCATTTACGCACACAACAGGGCATCAAAAATCTAACTGATGAAGAAGCAGAAGCTATAATCGCTAAAGACAGAGAGAGTCATCAGCGTGACCTTTACGAGGCAATAGAAAGAGGCGACTTCCCCAGATGGACTATGTTTATTCAGGTAATGACTGAAGAACAAGCTAAAAATATGCCTTATAATCCTTTTGATTTAACTAAGGTTTGGTACACAAAAGATTACCCTCTAATAGAGGTTGGAGTATTAGAATTAAACAAAAATCCGGAAAACTTTTTTGCTGAAGTTGAACAAGCTGCTTTTAATCCAGCTAATGTTGTCCCTGGGATAGGCTTTTCGCCAGATAAAATGTTGCAAGGTAGACTATTTGCTTATGGTGATGCACAACGCTACAGATTAGGTGTTAATCATCATCTAATACCGGTTAATGCACCAAGGTGCCCAGTGAATAGCTATCATAGAGATGGTCAGATGAGAGTTGATAACAATGCCGGTGAAACTATAGGATATGAACCTAATAGCTATGGGGTATGGCAGGAACAACCTGAATACAAGGAACCTCCACTTGATATATATGGTCCCGCAGATAACTGGAACTTCAGAGAAGATGATGATGATTATTATACTCAACCAGGTAAACTATTTAGACTTATAAGTAAAGAACAGCAACAATTACTGTTTGAAAATACAGCAAGGGCCATGGGTGATGCTTCAGTGGAAATTAAACTAAGGCATATTTATAATTGTACTCAAGCAGACCCTGAATATGGCAAAGGAGTTGCTGCAGCCCTTAACCTATCAGTAGAAGATGCTATAAAAATGTATGGTAAAAAGGAGTAGCCCTGCTACTCCTTTTTCTATGCTTAAATTTATTTATATGGGAAGTCAACACTTTTTCGGACACTCGTTTATCTTATCATCATGTCCGAAATTGTAACATAGGCCCACTCTCCTTTCGTTGATAGGGAGAGTTTATCAAGTAATTCTCAAAAAGTAATGTAATTATCCCTGTGATAACGAATATTCCAGAAAAGGTAAACCCAATTAGTGTTTTCAACTTAAAATACCTCCTTTGAATAATGCTATGCTTGTTTTAGATTTTGTTTTATTATGAGCTTGCCTCCGGGGATAATAGTCAAATACGAAGAAATAGTTACCAGTGTTGTGTCGATTATGATCCGCAGAAAGACATCGGCAATATAACCAGAAAATATTAAGGGCATAAAGATAAGAAATGCCACCCAATTCAAACCGAAAATCAGTAATCCAAATTTCATTGCTCTGTGTTTCAAAGACCGCTCATTTCTGTTGTTGACAAGAAGAACAAACGCTGTGCCGATAGATATTCCCATCAGAAGTGTCCACATAAATGTTTCTAAAGGCCTGGTTTGGGTCCCGGATTGGATTACTCCCAAAAAATAAGCGATATATCTACCTGCCAAGAATATCCCTGTATAAATCGATACTACCTTAATTCTTTTTCTGAGACTAAATGTTACCGGACGATCGCTCTCTGCTTTTTCTGTTTGCAATTTGCTCAATAAAATGCTCAACACAAAAACAGGTGTCGCATCACTAAGACCAACAACAAATTCATTAATGATCGGATTACCAAACAAAGATACTCCCTCAAGCATTGCAACCAGCCAAAGAAGTGCTATCGCTGTCCCGTAGCGCAAGCCTTTCTTCACGCCTTCTCCAGGTATCTCATTCCTGCTGTTCAAATACACAAACGTAACACTTGAAAATGCGAATAAGGCCCTAAGAGAAGCGGTGATTTCTGTTCCAATAATACTCACTACTAAGCTAAAGCTTGCATTCTCAGGCATAGTGCTGTATGAGGTCGTAACAATATGCAGAAAAATATCTAATAACACACAAGCCAATATCATCGCGACAATTTTTATTCTGTGACCTTTTATCATACTCCTCACTCCTTTTATTATTGAGAATTAAGTATTAACATCATCATCGGTAACCGCATTTTCAATTTCAGCTAAATTCGAAAGCAATTTCTCAAGCAAATGTCTTGTTCTTGCGATATCATTCGCATCCATCTCTTTGAACATTCTTTCTCTAAATAATGCTCCTTTCGGATCTGTTCGTTTCCAGAAATCATAGCTCTGCTCTGTCATTTTCAATCTGGTGACTCTTGCATCTTTCTTGTCTTTTTCTAGCATCAGCAGTCCCTTTTCCTGAAGTTTTATAGCCACCTGCTTAACATTTTGGTGAGAGCTTCCCATTGCAGTGGCAACCTCTTTAAGAGTCGGAGGAGCATCGAAGAGGCTATTGATCGTTTCGGACAAAAACCATTGTTTAGTTGTCACATTAAATTCCTTGAACTCTCTTTCAAGAAGGGTATTCATCTTATTAGAAATGATCAGTAATAACCCAAAAATCATCGCCTCATCAGGAACTTTATTTGACTTGTCTACATTCATGATTACACCGTCCCTATTCTATTTGATAATGCGCCATAAGAAAGTAATGCATTACCTAAATAGATAATACCTTACCTAAATTGGTTTGTCAATGCTTAACAGGAATTTCCTATGGTTTGATTTTTTCTATTACCGGTGCTAGGTATACCCAGTTTTCTGGCTATTGGGGAAACGTTTAACCCAATTTCTTTTAGTGACTGAATGTTGCAGTACATCTTCCCCCTTTCATTATTGTTCATATTTTTCTCCAGCCATAATATGTTTTTTAAATAATTTCCAGCTCAATCATAGCCTAATAGGAGGTTTCTGGTATATACTGTTCATTCTTATTTGTTGAAATTTGTTAATTCTATTTTATCAGTTACACACTATCATTAAAAAAGCTCAAAGGAATCGTAAACTATGTTTTTGGAAACGTTAATAAAAGCAGGTTCACCTACTTATTACATTAGGGGAGCCTGCTCTGCATGGCATGAAAATTGATACGTATAGATTAAACTTTAATTTTAGTTTACCTATTGACATCATAGGAGGGGTGTGTTAATATCCTATTAATCTACAAGATTGGTAGGATATTAAGCATGGGGAAATAATTTTGAACTTTTATTGAGATCGAACTTTCGTTTTTGGCGCATGTGTCAATGTTGAGTTCAATGTATACTTGAAGCAGCTAAATCAATTTATTCCGAATATATCGGCCTGTGACTTTAAAAAAACCAGAGAGGTATTTATCATGAACTATAACAAAACATATAAATTTGAAACTCTACAGCTTCATGTCGGGCAGGAAACGCCCGATCCGGCCACCGACGCAAGAGCGGTCCCGATTTACGCAACCACTTCATACGTTTTCCGTGATTCCGCCCAGGCGGCGGGACGGTTTGGGCTGACTGAAGGCGGCAACATATATACACGCCTAATGAATCCAACATCGGACGTGTTCGAAAAGCGTATTGCGGCGCTTGAAGGCGGCGCAGGCGCGCTTGCCACGGCCACTGGCGCGGCTGCGATTACCTACGCCGTGCAGAATATCTCAAGAGCGGGCGATCATATTGTCTCCTCAGAGACGATATACGGCGGTACATACAACTTTTTTGCCAACACCTTGAGCGAATCGGGAATTGAAACCACATTCGTGGACGGAAGTGATCCCGGAAATTTCGAAAGAGCCATAAGGCCCAATACAAAGGCGATATTTCTCGAATCCCTCGGCAATCCGAATTCCGATATCATAGACCTTGAAGCGGTTTCGGAAATTGCTCACAATAATGGCATCCCCGTTATCGTTGACAACACATTCGCGACGCCGTATCTGTTCAGGCCCATCGAGCACGGCGCTGACATTGTCGTCCACTCGGCTACGAAATTCATCGGCGGACATGGAACAGTGATGGGCGGTGTGATTATCGATAGCGGGAAATTCGACTGGGCACAAAACGATAAGTTTCCCGGCCTTTCCCGGCCGAACCCATCTTATCACGGTATCGTCTTTACGGAAGCGGCCGGAAACCTCGCATATATCATAAAAATACGCACCACCCTGATGCGGGATACCGGGGCAACCATCAGCCCTTTTAATTCTTTTTTGCTCTTGCTGGGATTGGAAACTCTTTCGCTTCGTGTGGAACGTCACGTGGAAAACGCGCTTCAGGTAGTGGCGTACCTCAAAAATCATCCGCAGGTCGAACGGGTTAACCACCCCTCACTTGCATCCGGAAAGAAAAAGGCACTCTACGACAGGTATTATCCGAACGGCGGCGCGTCGATTTTCACGTTTGAAATCAAGGGTTCAGAGGAACAGGCCAGGAAATTTACAGAATCCCTTGAACTTTTTTCGCTGCTTGCAAACGTTGCCGATGTAAAGTCCCTTGTTATCCATCCTGCTTCAACTACACATTCGCAGCTCACCCCTGAGGAATTGCTTCGGGCAGGCATCAAGCCAACAACGGTCAGGCTCTCAATCGGCACGGAACATATAGACGACATCATCGCTGACCTGGAACATGGCTTTAATACAATAAAATGATAAGGAGATAAAGTTATGTCAAAAATATATACATCCATTGACCAGTTGATTGGAAAGACCCCGCTGCTTGAGCTCACAAATTTCGAAAAGTTAAACAATCTCAAGGCCACCATACTCGCGAAGCTTGAGAGCTTCAACCCTGCAGGAAGCATCAAGGACAGGATCGCCAAAGCGATGATCGACGACGCTGAGTCAAAGGGGTTATTGAAAAAAGGCTCTGTCATCATCGAGCCGACCAGCGGCAATACAGGCATAGGTCTCGCTTCCGTCGCGGCGGCGAGAGGCTACCGGATTATTATCACGATGCCGGAAACCATGTCGATTGAGCGCAGGAGCCTGATGAAGGCATACGGCGCGGAGATCGTTCTGACGGAAGGTTCCAAAGGCATGAAGGGGGCAATTGATAAGGCTGAAGAGCTTGCGAAGAAAATCCCCGGCAGCTTCATACCGGGACAGTTCGTCAACCCGGCAAACCCGGCGGTGCATCGCGCTGCAACGGGTCCGGAAATCTGGGATGATACTGATGGGAAGGTTGATATTTTTGTGGCCGGCGTCGGAACTGGCGGTACCGTTACGGGTATCGGCGAATATCTAAAATCCAAAAATCCGGCTGTAAAAGTCGTGGCGGTCGAACCCTCTGCATCACCTGTACTTTCTACCGGTGTCGCCGGTTCCCATGAGATTCAGGGAATCGGTGCCGGTTTTATACCAGAGGTGCTCAATACCAAAATAATTGATGAAATCATCACGGTTGAAAACGACGCCGCTTTTGCGACCGGTAAGCAAATCGGCAAAACCGATGGCGTGCTTGTCGGAATATCGTCCGGGGCAGCAATCTGGGCAGCGGCAGAAATCGCTAAAAGGCCGAAAAACAAAGGTAAAGTCATCGTAGCCCTACTTGCGGATACCGGCGAAAGATATCTTTCAACCCCGTTGTTTGCTGAATAACTTAAAAGCATAAATTAAGGTTATAGACATCAATGCTGTCTATAACCTTATTACCGTATTTATTTGTGAAATCTTTAAGGATGGTATACCGGCAGGCCGACGTCTCTATGGGCACTGTATTTTCGCTTATCATTTATTTATATAAAAAGGGAATAATTTTCCCAGTTAGGGTGTTGCTGTTATGGAAATTGACGGGAAAAAACCGTTGGAGCTGTCAGAACTCCTAAATACGGCCGATAAGAAAATGTTGTCCGACATTATCAGGTATTATATGGAAGAAGCAACGGCAGAAAATCGTTCGCAGCTTGCGTGCTGTGCGGAAACACTTAGAGAGCGCTATTACGGCAGAAAAGTATACTTCCGCGGGCTGATCGAGTTCTCAAGCTACTGCAGATGCGATTGTTATTACTGCGGTCTTCAGAGAAGTAATCCCAATGCTCAGAGGTACCGTCTGAGTGAAAGTGAAATTTTGGATTGCTGTGCCCAAGGTTATGCGCTTGGATTCCGCACGTTTGTGCTCCAAAGCGGAGAGGATATGTTCTATACAGATGAAATCCTATGCAGAATTATTTCTGGGATAAAGGCTCGTTTTCCGGATTGCGCGGTAACGCTTTCAGTCGGTGAAAGGAGTTACGATTCCTACAGCCGGCTGTTTGACGCGGGAGCGGACCGCTATTTGCTCCGGCATGAAACCGCAGACGAATCACATTACAAAAAGCTGCATCCCGGCGGACAGAGTCTAAAAAACCGAAAACACTGTCTTTATAGCCTGAAAGAGATCGGATATCAGGTGGGTTCTGGATTTATGGTGGATTCCCCTTATCAAACTTATGAAACGCTAGCGGAGGATTTCTTGTTTCTGCGGGAGCTTCAGCCGCAGATGGTCGGTATAGGCCCTTTTATACCCCATAAGGACACGAGGTTTGCGGATTACTATAAACCGTCGTCAGAGCAGACCCTTATTCTGCTCTCACTTCTCAGAATTCTGCTGCCCAAAGCATTGTTGCCCGCTACAACCTCCCTTGGCACGGTCGATCCCTTCGGCCGTGAGAAGGGCTTGAAAGCGGGCGCTAATGTGGTTATGCCGAATCTTACCCCGAAGGAAGATCGGAAGGCATACAGCCTCTATGACAATAAGATCTGCACGGGTGAGGAGGCAGCTGAGTGCGTCCACCGCATTTCCGAGCGGATAAAATCGGCCGGGTTCATTCCTAATTTCTCTAGAGGCGATCACACGGATTGGGAAATAAAAATGTCTAACGCTTCCGATGTGGACCAAGCCTGAGGGATTGTTGACAAATACTTTGAAAGCGTTACCCTGAAAGACCCAATGAAAAATAGTACTAATAGCCGCCGCGCTTTTGGAAAGCGGATAAATACTCCAATATCCTATTGACGTGGTAGGAATATGGTGATACAATCATACCAAACTAGTAGGATAATAGGAGGAAATATGGGCACTTTAATATATACTAGAAATACTAGTAGAATCATTAAAACTGTAGCGGAGCAATTAACGAGTGCAAATCAGGAAAGATACGAATGGTCCCCTGCCCTTTCCGGGCTAAAAAAACGGGTTATCAGACTTGTGACACTATTACGAAGCGCCATGTATCCCGAAATATTCGGAGAAAAAACGCTTGCTCCGAAAGGCATTCTGAAATCCGTTCGCAGATATTTGCGCTTTTCGGCACGCCAGCTTAACAGGATACTAAAGGATGTAATGCCGTGTGAAGATACCCAACGCATCACATGTCAATTTATAGAAAGCCTTGTCGGGATAGCGGACTGTCTGGAATCTGATATAAAAGCAGCATACGAGGGCGATCCCGCCGCTCGCTCCGAGAAAGAGATTATGCTATCCTATCCCGCATTTGAAGCAATCAGCATCTACCGGCTAGCGCACCGCCTATATAAACTATCTGTTCCGTTGATTCCGAGGATGATGACCGAATACGCACACAGTATAACGGGTATAGACATTCACCCAGGAGCCAAAATCGGAAAATACTTCTTTATTGACCACGGAACTGGCGTCGTCATTGGGGAAACCTGCACCATAGGGGATCATGTCAAGCTCTATCAGGGGGTGACGCTGGGTGCGAAGAGCTTTGAGCTTGATGAACACGGAAACCCAATAAAAGGGATTAAACGCCACCCTGATATTGGAAACCATGTTGTCATATATGCGGGCGCTACTATCCTTGGCGGCAATACCGTTATCGGTGACAACTGCGTGATAGGTGGTAACGTATGGCTAACGCATTCCTTGGAAGCAGGGGAAAAAATATTTTACAACAACGAAAATATACAAAAATAAAAGTATATGCAGATAACGCGGCAATCACATAGATAAGCCGGACGGCAGCGGGTGGTATTTGTCTGCTAATCTGTATGAATGGGGGAAAGGGTGATATAAATGCCGATTAAGATACCCAACAATCTGCCCGCAGCAAAAATTCTCGAAGATGAAAACGTATTTGTTATGACGGAAACCCGTGCAATAACACAGGATATACGTCCGTTGCAAATCCTTCTGCTGAACCTCATGCCCACGAAAATAGAAACGGAAACACAGTTGTCGCGTTTACTTGGCAACACACCATTACAGGTTGAGCTTGAATTGATGCATATGGAAACGTATAAATCGAAAAATACTCCCGAGGAGCACTTGTTGGCTTTCTACAAAACTTTTAATGACGTGAAAAATAGGAAATTTGACGGTCTGATTATCACGGGCGCACCAATTGAGCTTTTGAAATATGAAGATGTGGAATACTGGGATGAGCTTACTCGGATCATGGAGTGGAGCAAAACACACGTCCACAGCACATTATATATATGCTGGGGTGCGCAAGCGGGTCTATATTACCATTACGGCATCCCGAAGTATACTCTGGAGAACAAAATGTTCGGCGTTTTCAAACACCGGGTCGAGCACAAAAACGCTATGCTGACCAGAGGTTTTGACGACGTTTTTATGGCTCCGCACTCGCGACATACAACGGTTCGCAGAGAGGATATAGAAAAGGTGCCCCAGCTTGAAATCATCGCTTTCTCCGACGAGGCGGGCGTTTATCTCCTTAAAACAGACAACGGGAGGCAGGTTTTTGTGACAGGTCATAGCGAATACGACGCCGACACACTAAGAAAGGAATATGTCCGCGATTTAAACGAAGGAAAGAAAATTAAAGTACCGAGTAATTATTTTGTTGACGATAATCCCGCCAAGGATATCATCGTCACTTGGCGCAGCCATGCAAACCTCCTGTTTTCAAACTGGCTGAATTACTACGTTTATCAGTCTACACCTTACGATATCAGCGCGATATGAGAAAGCGGCCCGGTTTCCTTTAAATCAATCAGCAGCTTTAACCTTTATTTATTGTGATATGGTTGCTTACCGGTAAGTACAAATACGCCCACAGCTTTACCATAATACAAATACAGTGTAATGGTAATCCAGGGTAAAGATATTATTAGATAAATCTACAATAACGGAGATTGATAAGAATGAAAGTATACGCAGATAACGCGGCGACCACACAGATGAGCCGCACGGCAATAAATGCCATGTTGCCGTATATGGAGACAATTTACGGCAACCCCTCCAGCCTTTATTCAATCGGACAGGAGGCTGCCGAAGCCTTGCAGAAGGCCAGGGAGACCATGGCAAGGTGCCTCGGCTGCGAAGCGCGGGAAATTACCTTCACGTCCGGCGGCAGCGAGGCCGACAATCAGGCGATCATTTCCGCCGCCGCGCTCGGAGAAAAGAAAGGAAAGAAACACATCGTTTCAACAGCCTTTGAGCATCACGCCGTACTGCACACGCTGAAAAAGCTGTGGAAGCAAGGCTTTGAAATCACGCTGCTTGACGTCCATGAAAACGGTGTCGTAACTCCAGATGAGGTCGCATCTGCCATCCGCGACAATACCTGTCTCGTGACAATCATGTATGCTAACAACGAGGTCGGCACCATACAGCCTATTACCGAAATCGGTGCCGTCTGTAAAGAAAAAGGCGTGCTTTTCCACACCGACGCAGTACAAGCCGCGGGGCATCTGCATATCGAAGTAAAGTCACAAAATATCGACATGCTGTCGCTGTCCGCACATAAGTTTCACGGCCCGAAAGGCATCGGTGCGCTCTATGCTCGAAAAGGTATACAGCTCACCAACATCATTGAAGGTGGTGCGCAGGAACGCGGCAAGCGCGCGGGAACGGAAAACGTCCCCGCGATCATGGGAATGGCGGCGGCTTTTGAGGAGGCCTGCAGTAATATCGACGAAAATACCGCAAAGGTTTCCGCGCTTCGGGACAAGCTTATCGACGGGCTTTCCAAAATACCGCATTCGATTTTGAACGGTGCCCGCGAGCCCAGGCTTCCCGCCAACGTGAATTTCTGCTTTGAGGGTATCGAGGGTGAATCGTTGGTTCTGCTGCTCGACCAAAAGGGTGTGTACGCCTCGTCCGGTTCCGCTTGCGCGTCAGGTTCCCTTGACCCGAGCCACGTCCTTCTTGCCATCGGCAGACCACATGAGATTGCGCACGGTTCGCTTCGCTTGTCGTTCTGCGAATGGAACACTGAAGAAGAAATTGACTATATCCTGAAGGTCGTCCCAGAGGTGGTGGCATACCTGCGCGGTATCTCACCGGTATGGCGCGATCTGATGAACGGCAAAAAACAGTTCATGCTTTAAGAGAAAGGAGCATTATGATGGCATTATACAGTGAAAAAATGATGGATCATTTTACACATCCGAGAAATGTGGGCATCATTGAGGACGCTGACGGCGTCGGCGAGGTCGGCAACGCCAAATGCGGTGATATCATGAAAATCTACCTGAAGATAAAAGATGATATCGTAGCAGACGTGAAGTTTGAAACCTTCGGCTGCGGCCCGGCCATTGCTTCCAGTTCGATGGCGACCGAGATGATAAAAGGCAAACCGCTTTCCGAAACGCTGAAGCTGACCAATAAAGCGGTGGCAGAGGCTCTTGACGGAATCCCGGCGCACAAGCTGCACTGTTCCGTCCTCGCCGAAGAAGCGATTAAAGCCGCGGTTAAGAATTACTATGACAAGAACGGAATTGAGTATAATCATTCACAGTTTCCCGACTGCGAAAATTGTGAATTCTGTGGTGTATAACGATGATGATCACACGTGAAATGCAGGACGAGATCCTGCGGCTGAAAAAGGAAAAGGGGATATGTATTCTTGCGCACGCCTATCAGAGCCAGGATATCTGGGAGGTCGCGGACTATGTCGGTGATTCCTTCGGGTTGAGCCAGCAGGCGGCAAAGGCGGCGCAGAAGACAGTGTTGATGTGTGGCGTCCGGTTCATGGCGGAAACGGTAAAAATTCTGTCACCAGATAAGGTGGTTCTTCTCTCTCATCCCGACGCGGACTGCCCAATGGCCAACCAGATGGATAAAGATCTGATTTTACAGATGAAAGAGATGTACCCCGGCTACACCGTTGTCGCGTACATCAATACAACGGCGGAGCTGAAAACCGTCTGTGATGTCTGCGTGACGTCTTCTTCCGCTGTCAAAATTGTGCGAAAAATTGAAAGCCCGAACATTCTTTTCGTTCCGGACTGTAATCTTGGGGACTGGATCGCAAGGCAGGTCCCGGATAAAAACATCAGGCTCGTCCGTGGCGGCTGCCCGACGCATCTGCGGATGACGGTTGAGGATGTGGAAAAGGCGCGCAAGGCGCATCCGAACGCACTGCTTCTGCTGCATCCGGAGTGTCATCCAAATGTGACCGCGCTTGCCGATTATGTCGGAAGTACAACCGGCATCATATCTTACGCGGAAAAAAGCGACGCAAAAGAGTTCATTATTGGCACCGAAAATAGTATTGTCCAACATCTTCAATTTAAATGTCCGGAAAAAAGATTCTATCCGCTGTCGAAGGACTGTATCTGCAATAATATGAAGCTTACAACGCTTGCCGACGTATACAACTGCGTTAAGGAAGGCGGCGGTGAAGAAATACATTTAAGTTATAACGAAATTGCCGGAGCCCGAAGGTGTATTAATGAAATGCTGAGGTTAGGCAATGAATAAGAAAGCACTGATCGCTATAAGCAGAGGAGTGGTTCGAGTGTCACCGCTTTGCTCATGCAAGAGCAGGGTCTGATTTTGACACAATTCATCTGGTTTTTGATAAACCACAGTATGCCATCACTAAAAGGTCAGGCTGTTCTATTATACGACGATGACATAGTTATCGGAGGGGGAACCATACCTGAATTTTATCTGTTTGATTATCCTATCTGCCTTGCAGTATAAGCAGTATAATAGGTTAAGATATGGAGGTGCTGTATCATGTTGATATCGACAAAAGGAAGATACGCTCTGCGTGTGATGGTGGATCTAACGGAGCATAATACGGATGCTTATGTTCCATTGAAGGATATTGCCGAACGGCAAGGAATCTCACAAAAATACCTTGAAAGTATCATGGCTGTGCTGTCAAAAGCTGGTTTTGTCGACGCCCATCATGGGAAAGGCGGTGGCTACCGATTGAACCGTGCTCCAGATGAATATACCGTAGGCAGCGTTTTGAAATTGACGGAAGGAACTCTTGCGCCGGTCGCCTGCCTTGAGAATGAGCAGAATAAATGTGGCCGAGCGGCAAATTGCAGAACGCTTCCCATGTGGACTGAATTGGATAACTTGATTAATAATTACCTTGAAAATATCACAGTGAAAGATTTGGCCAAGAACATTTCAACCGGTGACTATATCATATAAATAATGCATTATGAATGCCTGTCCGCCATGTAGAATTGCATGCTTAACCTGCCCTTTTGGCAGGTTATTTCATAAAACAATCAAAAATGGAGCTTTTCTTACCATTCCCCCTGAACCTCAGGAGATTTGTGGTCTACAATAAAATCTGGTTTATCAAAATAGTTTCCATTGCACCCAAAGGTAGCATCCACATTTATCCACCTTTCTTCAGCAGAAGAATAAACTTGATTCCAGGCGTGACCACCCCATACAACCCCGTTATATCCCAGTCCTGTAACCAGACGTACTTTTAAGCCTACTGCCCGGCACATTGATACATAGAGACATGAATAATCAAAACAGATGCCTTTTCTGGTATTAAAGGCAACAATAGACCCCGAATCAATTTGATTTGTATTACGATTCACCTCAACTACTTTCTGATAATCGTAGTCTATATTTCTTACTATCCACCGGTAAATTAAATACGCCTTTCTGGTACTGCTTTTCTCATTACCCACTATTTCCCTGGCGGTCTTATCAATATCCTCGTTAGATTGAACAGCCTTGTCCAAGGTAACCCCGTTAAAGTACTTAATAATCCGGCTGTTGCCTGAGTGTGGTTGCTGTGACGACGGATAGATTTCATATTCCTGGATATCTTCCGGAATAACCATTTCCATGGTCTCGGCAATAGATTCATTTAAAATAACAGGAATGTTTTTAGCCAAATTGGAATTAAGTACCGGCGATAACGCTTTTGCATGTAGATTTTGATAAACGCTTGATTCATTCATCCAACCGGATAACACCGGAGATGGATTATAGTAAGAAAAGAAATTAAGCGCCATACCTGCCAGGAAAACCAGAATCGCCGCTTTAGGAACCTTTATTAAAGCCCCAATAATACTTTTTATGACTTGACCCCCGGCAGCTAACAAAAAATACAGCCCATCAGACAACGGACACAGAACAATTCGGTAAATTATACCTTGAAACGGCCGTATGATAAATGAAAGCAATATGAATATTATAGGAACAGTCACTAGATAAATCATCACATCTCGCCCATAGAGAAGGGTCTGGATGTCTGAGGGAATCAGGTTATAAATTTTCTGAAACCACCCACCAGTATGATCAAAAAAAATTCCTTTGGTCAGATATATGGAAATAAATAACCTGGCTAATGAAATTAGGTTGTCAAACAAAGACCAAAAAGAACGGCGCAAGCCCCCTCTGGTAAATTGCGTAAAAGCCCCTGTTATAACCGGCAATACAGCAATTAATACAAGGGCTAGGGTTATCGGATTAATATTTAGCAAACTTATCACCCGACTGGTATTTTTATTATCTCATTATAACAAAAAATTAAAGGGGTATAAAGAACGAAGGGAACAGACCCCATCTTAAAGAACCTGACCCTTCCACCCATCATTATTCGAAATATTTCTTTTGATCATCCTAATCACCATTTCTTAACAATATAGATGATGTCTGGTCATAGGCAAATTATTATTAAGCCCTTTTGAGAAGACAATCTGATGGATATCTAATCCACTACTTCGGAAAGAAGCAGCACAAGTGTTTAAATATAGCCTCCACATCCGGACAAAACGTTCACCATATTTTTCCCGCACATCATCCACATGCTCTTCAAAATTTTTTGCCCAATGAGTCAATGTTTGGGCATAATGGAGACGCAAACTCTCTACATCTAAAAGGTGAAAATCGTATTCAGGTAAAAGAGATATTAATTCCCGGTAAGAAGGAATGTAGCCACCGGGGAAAATGTATTTTAGAATCCATTGGTTACAGGGCCCTTCTGTTTGGTGAGTAATAGAATGTAAAACAGAAAGACCACCGGTAACTAACAAATTATCTACGGCCGCCATATATTTAGGCAGGTTCGCTTTCCCCACATGTTCCACCATTCCTACACTAACAACCTTATCAAATTTCTCTCCACTTTCAGCAAGAGTACGATAATCCATAAGTTTAACATCCACTTGCCCTGTCAAGTTAAGTTCTTTAATACGTTCTTTGGTTTTTGTATACTGCTCATGGCTTAATGTAATGCCTAAAGCATTTACCCCGTACTGTTCAGCAGCCCGAATAATTAGCCAACCCCACCCGCTTCCTATATCCAAGAGAGACTGCCCCGATTGAAGTTGGAGTTTTTTCAAAATATAATCAATTTTTTGCAATTGAGCTTGATGAAGAGAATCTTCCGGTGAACAAAAATAAGCACAGGAATAACTCATAGTTTCATCAAGCCATAGCCGATAAAAATCATTTCCCAAATCATAGTGATGCTGGATATCTTTTTGCTGTTTTTTTAAAGATGCTGGTATATTTTCTATAGATAATATTTTTTGTAATCTATGAAGGTTTTTTTGTTGTAAAAGAGGACTAATGCTTTTAAAGACAGTTTCGATAACCTCCTGTAAGTCACCTTCTATATCCAAGGTTCCATCCATATATGCTTCCCCGAAAGCTAGAGAGGGGTCTTTAAGTATCTTTGCTTTAGGAATCTTGTCCTTAAAAATTATTCTAAAGGCAGGATTGCCTTGCCCATAATTCTCCCTTGTCCCGTCCCAGTAATCAATGGCAAAAGAGTGATCCTTAATTCCTTGGGCATATTTGTGTAAAAACATTTTTTCCATATTAGACTAACCTTTCATTTATATTATTTATGTTTTTTCTACACCCTTTGACAGTTTTTATTATTATCCGCTCAAGATACTTTTATTACCAAATATCAAAAAACCCTTTGTTTTTACTTTAAGTATATGATATCAACCATATCTTAAGATAATCCTGATATAATTCTTGAAAAATTCTTAAGGTGAACTACAGGAATATTTCCGGTCAGATAAGGAAATCATGTATTATAATAAATCAATTAAGTTTGGTGAAAAAATATGAGGATTAAAGATAGGGTTTTATTAGGATTTATTGCCGGAACTATTGGTAATACATTTAAGACAACAATTGATGAACTCTCCTTAAGAAAAAGGATTTCTAAAAGGTCATTCCGAGAAACTGCTGCAGGAGTTTGGGTGTCAAAAAAGTGCGAGGCTAGTAATTATAAAGGACAAATTCTAGGAGGACTCATTGACTTTGGGATGAGTTCAATTGGTGGTATTGGGATAGTACATTTATTATCCAAAACCGGTAAAGATCATTTGGTCAGTAAAGGAATATTATCAGGTATCACAATAGGATCAACTATAACAGCAGCGTTGAGCGCTTTTCCCCAAAATAAGGTAAAACCTAAAGATGCAGCAAGTAATTTATCTTATATGTTCTGTCACGCTATTTATGGTATAATAACTACTTTCGTGGCTGTAGGCCTTGGACATCCTTCAATATTTGATGCTGAACCGATAAACAACTATTTAGCACCAACGGAGCTAACTACTGAACAACAAAACAATAATAAATAGTAAAGGTTTTTTTACTTCTTGAATATATTGTATATTTAATGTAAAAACTAAGCCCTAAATTAGTAAAAATACATTATAAATAAGGGAGGCCAGTATTATGGACACACAACGGGCAAAGGAAATCCTTGCTGCACCAAATATGATTAACGTCACATTTAATGGTACCCCCATTTACATTAAAAGAGTAAATGACACGAGGAGTACTGCCTCTGTGCACCCCCTTAACCAGCCCCAAAACATTCAAGAGGTACCGGTTACCAGTCTTGTGGAGCACTAAATCCAGGCAGGATGGAAAGACTAATTACTTGTCCCACTTTCCTGATAGATTAAACCCCTTTCCGGTAATAAAAAACTGAAAAGGGGTTTTTAGAACGTTATTCCAAGCTTTCAGGAACCTTTAATATTCTTAAGAAATGGTTAGCTTCTCTTAGAACATGATCGCCCAGTTGAGGAATAATAAGCGATTTTATCCTACACGCCAGCACTAAATCAGTAGCTTGAGCCTTATAGTTTCTTATCGATCTGGTTGCTTCAATTTCTTTCTTAACTATACTATCCAGTTTTTCTCTTCTGCCTATACCTTTTTTCTCCAGGTGCTGAACTTGTTTTTGTAATTCATCAAATAGGTCTGCAAACTCTTCGGCTGTGTCAATTAGTTCTTCTTCCGTTGGGTCTAATAAATGAGCAATAAATTGAGCATGTTCTTTCATAATCCTATCCCAAAATGCCTTTTCTTCAAGTATCTGACGTGTAATATCAATAGGTGCTCTTACCTGCAATCGCTCCAAATGCTCTGTATAGAAAATTGCTTCACGCCTGATATGATCAATTAACAAAGGGAAATTATAGGTAAATAGTCTGCACTGTAGCATTTTGTCAAGCACAAGTGTTTTAAATTGGATTAGTTCCCGCGTTAAACCAATAACACGTTTGTTAAAATCAAAAATTTCATTAGCTAGTCTTGGGTTAGGCTCACCAGCTGATAATCGTAATTCCCGGCGTGTTAAATCAGTATCTAAATCAACACCGGAAAGTTCACTGGTCTTTTGCTCTGCTCTTAAGGTTTTATCAGTTACTACTTCACCGGAAAGGAGAACTACCTTGCTTACATTACGGTTTGCCAAAGTTACTGCCTTTTGCAGAAGTGCAGTAAATTGTTCTCTAAATTGATCTGCACGTCGTGCTAATTGTGCATCCTTGGGCAAAAATCCTGCTTCTAGGAAAAAGGAATGCTCCTTCATAATCCGAAGGAAAAATAGGTGTAATTCTAACGATAAACGGACGAAATCCTGAGTAGATATTCTCTCGCTCATTTGGTTCACCCCATAGTATATTTATATAAATAAACTATGTAATTAGTTGGACAAAGGTGACAAGTCTGTTAATAATAATTATTTTCTAAGAAAGTCCTATATTATTAGATGAACCAACTGAAACCCTCAAAATTGTTTATATTAAAAGACAGCCATTTCTACCTGGCTCCCGTCCTCCTTTACTTCTAATAGCCTTCGAATTATTCAATATTTAAGGAAGACACTAATACTATAGCAAATACGGCAAATAGATTCCTTTTTTAAACTTCCCCCTTAATATATCCGGTGCCATTGAATCTGGCAATTAAGCTATTGTTTTCATCAATAATATCAACATTGTAACTGCAAATTCTTTTACTTGAATTTATTTCCTTCGCTTCTGCAGTGAGTAGTTTCCCTTTAGGCGATTTAAAATAAGAGATATTTGCGTTTATTCCCAAAGTAACTACTCCTTTTGAATTTGCAGCTGCCGCAAAAGCATAATCTGCCAGGGTAAATATTGCCCCACCCTGCACTATATTTACACCATTAAGATGTTTTTCAGAAATCTCCATTTGCGCTACAGCATATCCTAAATCAATCTTTACTAACTTAATTCCAACTAATTTTGCAAATCTGTCATTTCCAACGAGCTTTGCCATGTCTAGATCCATAGCTTCCACCCCTCCTTCTTACATTCGAGCTCCCTCTATTTAGAAAATTTCACAACCGGTCAAAAAACCATTTATCAAAGACATGGGATCATTATTAGTTAGATTTAAGGGCTCGGTTTATGGCACATAATACCCCTTTGATTGAAGCTATATTAATATTGTTTTCAATTCCCACCCCAAATACATGATTGCCATCGGGCTTTTTAAGTTCGATGTAGGCAACAGCCTTTGCATCTGAACCTGAGGATATTGCATGCTCATGATAGGAGATAAATTCATAACCGCGAATACCTTGCTGGTTTAGTGCATTGAAAAAGGCATCTATCGGGCCGTTACCTTCGCCGCTTATATTAATTTCCACACCATTCGTGCTAATACTGCCTTCAAAGTGGGCAAGTGATTCTCCATTATGCCCACCTTCTACAATTTTATGTCTTTTTAACGAGTAAGGCTTATTAGCAACAAGATATTCATTCCTAAATAATTCCATAATATCATGAGCAGTAAGCTCTTTTCCTGTACGGTCAGCTTCCGCCTTTACAATTGCGCCAAATTCCGGGTGCATAGATTTAGGCAAATGATAACCAAAATTCTGCTGCATAATAAATGCAGCTCCCCCTTTGCCGGATTGGCTGTTAATTCTAATAACAGGTTCGTACTTACGGCCGATATCAGCAGGATCAATTGGGAGATATGGCACTTCCCAATATTCTGTTTTGCTCTTTTTCATATACTCAAACCCTTTATTAATAGCATCCTGATGAGAGCCGGAAAAAGCAGTGAATACCAGTTTCCCGCCATAGGGATGACGTTCATGTACATACATTTTTGTAGTTGCTTCGTAAACCTCTTTAACATGATTAATATCACTGAAATCAAGCATCGGATTTATTCCTTGGGAAAACAAATTTAGAGCGAGAGTAACAATATCTACATTTCCCGTTCGTTCTCCGTTACCAAAAATAGTGCCTTCAACTCTTTCCGCGCCGGCCATCATAGCAAGTTCTGCATCAGCAACACCTGTTCCACGGTCATTATGAGGATGGACACTTATTATGGCAGCATCACGGTTGGGCAAATTACGACAAAAATATTCAACTTGATCAGCAAAATGGTTTGGTGTACTAAGCTGTACTGTTGAGGGCAGGTTCAAAATTATCTTATTATCAGGTGTAGCTCCTATTTCCTCCATCACCCTAGTACAAATTCTAACTGAATTATCAATTTCAGTACCGGAAAAACTCTCCGGTGAATATTCAATACGGATATTAGAATTTTTTCCTGCCTTTTTCATAAGCTCCTTTATGAGTCTGGCGCCATTCACTGCAATTTCAATAATTCCCTCCATATCCTTCTTGAAAACTACTTTCCGTTGCAGTGTAGAGGTAGAATTATAAAAGTGCACAATCACATTTTTAGCCCCGGTAACCGCCTCAAAGGTCTTTTCAATCAAATGTTCCCGGGATTGGACCAGAACTTGAATCGTCACATCGTCCGGAATCAGATTCATTTCAATAAGAGCCCGGACAATTTCGTACTCTGTTTCAGAGGCAGAAGGAAATCCTACTTCTATTTCCTTAAAACCCATAGAAACAAGGAGATTAAAAAAAGTTATCTTTTCTTCAAGATTCATGGGTTCCACCAGCGCTTGGTTACCGTCACGTAAATCCACACTGCACCAGATAGGTGCACGCTTAATTACCCGGTTAGGCCACTGGCGATCTTCAAGTTGGACAGGTGAAAATGGAATGTACTTTTCAAATGATGTTTTCATATTTTTACTCCTTTCACTTTATACAAAAACGATACGCCACCAACCGTAAAGAAAATAAAAATCCCCGTCCCTAAAAAGGGGCGAGGATTTAATGTTCCACGCGGTACCACCCTAATTCAGCCACTTACGCGGCCCTCTAACCTCTATCAAGGCCCGGCTTATAACGTTGCCAAACGTCCTATCCTAAAATATTCAGACAGGCGACTCAGGGATGAGCTATACACACACGCTGCGGCACCGATTTTCACCATACATCGGTTCTCTGAGGCTCACGATACGTATGTCTTATTCCCTTCACGGTCTTTGGGGGTTCATCTTTGCAAGTATTAATTTTTAATAGTATAGGACAATTTATGGAAGTTGTCAATTACATATTTCCAAAAAAAATGGCGAAATCTTGATGTGAAAGCATTTTTTACGAGATTCTTACTCTAATAATATGATACTACTTCACTTATCATAACACTAAATTTTTACAGTATAGATTAAATTTAAACCGTTAAAAATAAACACATCTTGATTTTTGGGAGGTATATTATGCGTGATTTAACACCAAGTGAGATACTTTCACTAAGAGAAATGTTAACAGCAGAAACAACAGGACTCGTTAGTCTAAAAACTATGCAACCTCTGATCTCTGATCAGAAACTCAAAGTTTCTTGTGATGCTGGAATTCAAGCATCTGAAGCGAGAATTAGGTCTATGCAGCAGTTCTTACAAGAGAATCAAATAGTTTCAGTTGGGGAGGTACAATAATGGGCGCGATGAAAGACTTTTTCGGAAATGATTCATTAACCGACGATAAACACGTAGCCTTAAGTATGTTGGGAAGTTCAAAGGTAGCCGCATCCGCTTACTTAATGGCAGCTTTAGAATCCGCTACACCAGAAGTCCGTCATCTTTTTTCCGGGTTCTGCACACAGATTACTCAATCGCACGAAGCATTAACTAATCTTGCTATTGAACGAGGTTGGTATCAGGCTTATGGAGATCCTAAGGATCAATTAGAAAAAGTGGTTACAGATTCCACAAAAGTGATTTCAAAACATGCTTAAAAAATGCCCCGGTTTATTTAAAGTGCTCCAAGTTTGTATTTCTTTGTATTTCATTGAAAACCCATGCTTAGTAATCTAACGATAAAAGGAGGGACCGACATTCACAGTTTGGTCCCTCCTTTTTTTATTATTAATCCAATTTTATTCAATTATCATCCTAAATATACCAGGCATAGTCATCGGTGATTTTTGTTACTTCAGTCCCATCAGCCTTCATTTTGTAAAGCTTTCCTTGATCTATGAGATTACTATAGTAAATCCAGTCGCCGGCTTTGGCAAACAAACCGTTATTGTTTAAGTTTCCAGGAGTGTTACCACGTACTTCTCCTATAGCCAGCTCTACCACTTCTACTCTAATTTCCGCCCACTTTGTTCCCAACGGGCCATGTTCTATGTATGGAATATATTTGGGACTGATTATCTCCAAGAGATATGAACCGGGCTCAGAAAGTTCTGCTCCTCCGGCAAACTGCCCATTAACTACCGGAAGTTCCATGTTACTGAGCTCTTGATATTTACCTTTTACTAACTTCCCCACCCTTAAACGAAAAATGTTATCCCCAAAACTCTCTTTTTTCAATTCTCCTTTTATATTCATTTTAGCAGGGGCCGGAAGCTTGACATAACCCCTCTCCGGTTCGGTAATTTCAAATATCTCCCGGATATTTACATCCCCTAGTACCTGGTCAAAGTAATTAATAAGTACCAAACTTCCTTCCGCTACTTCCCTTTTTATGCTAAAGGGCTCCTCTAAGTTTAGACTCCCTTTTCGCACCCAAAGGTAAAATGGGTTTTCGCCCGGTTGCAATGGAAGACTTATTTGAATCTGACGGAACTTCTTCCCGTCAATCAAAAGTTCTCCTTTTTTCTGAGCCTCTATGGAACACGCGCTCCCAATATCCGCGGGTAACATTATTAAAGGAACCTCCAGCCCTTCCTGATAAAGGACGTTTAATTCCTGAGTATCCTGGTCTGTTTTCATGGGAAAGCTGTTTCTTTCGATCAACGGAATACTCCAACTGATCGTCAATGTCTTGTTTGCATATGTAATATTTTTCCCTAGGGCTTGCTCAAAGGATTTCACGGGAATATAAAATAAATTATTCTTCAAAAAAGGAGCGGGGTTATTGATTTTGTACATTTCTATAATTTCCCCTAAACCATTACTCCCCATAAAAGATACTAATGGTTTATTAGCCTGGTAGCGGACATGAACATTTTGCTTGGCAATAATCACTTCAGCACATTTTTGCTGAGGGTGCCAGATAATTTCAGCCATTCCGGTATCACGCAGTAAACGCAATGGAATATAAATACGGCCGTCTTTTAATATAGGAGAACTGGTCACAAGAGGCTTTCCATCATACAACCCGGTCCCACTATTTATTTTTAGCACCACCTGATGCTCAAGCAGAGAAACCTTGAAATCCCAGTTTTCTTCCGCAAAGGCCTGTCCGAAAAAAATGAGCGTTATAGCAAAAATCAAAAAAATCCTTCCAAGTAACTTCATTTATATCTCCTTCCCCTTTATAAGAAATACTTTGTTCACATGAAACCTCTAGTAATAGGTAGGATTCAATTTTCTATCCTGTATTCTACTTTTTTTGTTTTTATAAGGCATTTCATAATAGGATTTATTAAAAATTAACTTGCCATCCTTTTCTTCCATAAATCCTAAACGATCTCCGCTTCCAAAGGGGCCTGCACTAACTGGATTCGGATCTTTTTCGGCTTCAAAAAGAGCTTACAGATCATACTCAGCAAGTAGTTTTTTCGTTATGTCATCATATACTCGGGCTTTTTTCCCATCTCCAATCACCACTTTTTCTCCATCTCTTCTTTAAAATTATCTGTGTAAGTTTACCATAATGCGTTTAAATCAACAGACGAAAGAATGGTAAATTTTGTTCCTGCAAATTGAAAAATCATTTAATCAATTTCTGATTCCCCTATTAAAAAAAGGATACAATTTTAAGCTTAGGCTCTTGATTTTGGTAGAGGGATCCGTTGTCACTTGTAGGGATATTTGCCAAAAAAAAGAATTCAATGTCAAATCCTTTAACCAAATTCAGTATTCTACATATAGTATATTAGTTATTTGGCAAGGAGATGACAGCTTTGAACAACGATAGAAATTGTAAACTAGCGAGGTATCCTTTAAAAAGAGACCTGGTCCCGCGACCGCCCCAATGTGATGGCCAATTTTATACTGTTAAGGCTGGCGATACACTTTTTATTATTTCACGCAAATTTGGAGTAACAGTCAAGGACATACTTGCTGTAAACCCACAAATCGAAAACCAAGACATTATCTTCATCGGGCAGGTAATATGTATTCCTATAGCGAAACCCCAACCACCCGAATGTGATCTTCGTGTGCTTACACTAAGTTTTTTAACTGAGGCTGGCCAACCGTTACCAATAGTCGGTGGATCTGTTCAGCTTAATGCTCGTGTAATTATTCGTCCAACATTTAATCGTCCTGTTTCCCGGGCCTTCTTTTTCCTTGAGCCTACTGGAACGGAAACCTGTGAACTTGCCCGTTTAATCGGTATTGATTGTCCCAGTGCTGTTACAGGCGTTGCTGAGATTCTTTGGGAGGTGCCGCCGGGCACTCTAGGCCGTGTTTTTGTTGTGGCATGTATAAATAATTGCTGTGCGAAATCTGATGAGGTCTTGGTTGTTCGAAATACTTGAGTACGACACGGACGTTAATCTATGGAATCCACTGTCCAACCTGCAAATTATCCTAACTCTATACTTATACTTTAGATTCTCTAAAAAACAATAACCCACCAATTAAAGGGAGTTCAACTTAGGGATTTACGAAAGCGAGTAAATTTTTGACCGACTCTCTTCAAGCGGAGGCTCGTAAGTAAAGACTGCACCGAAGGATAAAACCTTTAGTGCAGTCTTTCTTGTGCGCTGATGTTAATTTGTGAATGAGGGAGAGCAACACCCATGCCGATGAGTTTATTTAGCTGTTCACATTCCATGAACTTATCAATATACTTATTGAATACGGCAGGTGTTTGATGCTCCGAATCTATTTATCTAGCGATTTTTCTATATATTCACCGCATTATTTATACTATTATTCGCCTGTTTTCTAAATCTTTTTGATTCTATTAAAAAATCTTGATTAATTTTAGAGCGCTACCGATTAGTTATTCATTTTTCGCCGAACAGTTCGACAGCTTTTTGGGCAATCCGTTTTCCAAACAACTGAAACAGTTCTCTTTTCCCATCCAAATCATCCTTGAGGGCAACAGGCCCTAAATGAATAAACGGCCTTCCACATCCTGCACCGGATGAATATACCATAATGCCTTTGACCAGCATATGCCGTAAAACACTCGATATGGCCAAATCTGCACCGCCATGCATACAATTTGCTGTGGCAAAAGCTGCTCCAAGCTTTCCTGCCAAATTACAATTCCAATCCGTATCAAACCATTTTTTTAATTGCCAACTCATATCAGCTACATATGCAGGGGTTCCAATAATTATAGCACTGCTGTCTTTAACAAAACTAAAATCTACGGTTTCTTTCTGATTAAGATTCATCAGCCTTACTTCCATGTCGTCCGTCTCTTCGATACCATCTCTGATATATCCTGCCATTTTCTCTGTATTACCAGTGACACTGACGTATAAGACTGTTATTTTCATTTCAATACGACCTGTTTAAAACCGCCGAAGTCCTTAGCCATTTGCGTATAAATTTCTTTCCCTAAAAGGAGCTTATATATTTCGTCTGCCTTTTTCGCCGGATCAACATCCTTGAACTGTTCAGGATAGAGTATCTTCCCAATATAGTAAGCATCAGCAATCGCAGTATCGATATTTGTTGTGTAAAAATTATACGGCAGGATCGAATATAGTTGTCCGTTTTTCACAGCAGAAAGTGTCTCATAGAATTGTGTGTTTTTCTTATAATCCTCAAGTACTGACGGGTATCCGGCGCCATCAACAAAAATCTTATCCGGATTCCACTTGATCAACTGTTCCTTATCAATCATCAACGAACCAGTCTTTCCTGTCTCATCCACCACATTCTTGGCATGGACAGCATTAAACAACGAGTAATTGCCCTGGGTGCTTTCAATCCCATGGGTTCCCTTCATTCCCAGACCCCCGACATAGGCAGAGGGTTTCTTATCCTGGGCTATGTCCTTTGTTCTTGTGTCCAGATCAGCTTTAAACCCATCCATCAGTCCAACCAGTTCCTGAGCTCTTTTATCCATACCAATAATTTTGCCTATAAGCATTAAGGAAGCGTTAACCTGCGGATCGAAAGTCGACGTTTTTCCATAACTTAACGCGATAACAGGGATTCCTGTTTTTGACTGTAAATTATCCGCAGCGGCTTTATCGGCAGCATAAGTTGTAAAAATCACATCCGGTTTTACCGCCAGGAGTTTTTCAGGATCCGGAGCATTATTGGGGCCTCCCGGACCAATCACCGGCAGCGTAGTGAGCGTCGGATTGGCATAAAGGTATGGTCTGCCTGTCGGACTATCTATTTCCATTTGTTCAATTCCTGTAAAAATATCAGGATTATTAAAATAGCAGCAGAGCCTTAATGCACCCGGTCCAATGGCTACCACTTTTTTGGCCACTCTGTTAATTTCAACTTGTCTCCCCAATGTATCAGTTATCGTGATTTTTGAGGGTGCTGTCTGAGAAGTTTGGGAAGAACACCCACTTAAGAGAAATGTCATACAAAATAGTAGCGCAACAGTTAGAGTAATAATCTTTTTTTTCATCATGATCCTCCAATTTTAATTAAGTTTTTGTTTGCAGAACTATACCGGAACCACAACCGGAATGCCATCGATTTCTTTGACTTTAACCGATATCGAGTAAACGCTTTCGATATTTTCCGGAGTCATCACTTCCAATCCGCCGGCGGCAAAAACCTCACCATTTTTCAATAACAGGAACTTATCAGCAAAGCGAATGGCCAGATTCAAATCATGCATGCTGACCACCGCACCGATTTGCTGGTTTCTGACAACTCTTTTAATGATCCTAACAACTTCAAGTTGATTCTTTAGATCCAGACTACTGGTTGGCTCGTCTAGTAGAAGAAGATTCGGCTCTTGAGCCAACGCTCTGGCTATGACCACTTTTTGCTGTTCTCCACCGCTTAATTCATTCAGGTACCTTAAGGAGTATTCCTCCAACTCAAGCATTTTTAAAGCTTTATGGGTAATTTCAAGATCCTTCTTGGAAGCCTCCCATTGGATATAGGGTTTTCTCCCCAGTAGCACTGCATCATAAACTGTCATACAGACACTTTCTTGGCGCTGGGCCACATAACCAATTCTTTTAGCAATTTCTCTTTGACTGAGTTTGCCTATCTCGTCGTTCTGAATAAAAACAGCACCTGCACAAGGCTTTAAAACCCGATTGATGCATTTTAAGAGGGTGGACTTCCCAGCGCCATTAACACCAAGAACGGCAAGAAATTTCCCCTTGCAAATAGAGAAGTTAATCTCCTGTAAAACTGAATGGCTGGGATAAGTAAAAGCCAGTTCATTAACCGATAAGATCATTTCTTTTGATACCCCCTTACCAGCAAATAAAGAAACAATGGTGCTCCAAAGAAAGAGGTAATAGCCCCGACAGGAAGCACTACAGGAGCCACCATTGTTCTAGCCATAGTATCCGAAATAAGCAATAGTAGTGAACCCATCAACGCCGAGGCAGGTATCAGATAACGGTGATCCCCTCCAATAATTCTCCGCATAATTTGGGGACCAACAAGACCGATAAAACCAATAATGCCTAAAAAAGAAACAGCAACAGCCGCAATCAGAGACGATACTAACATTCCTCCCTGTCTGACTCTTTCCACATTTACCCCCAGACTTTTAGCCGTTTCTTCTCCGCTGTCCAGAGCGTTGTAGTCCCATCTTTTGAACATAAAATAGATGAATGCTACGCCGATAAGACAGGTTAAAATAGAAACTTCAGGCCAAGCGATCCTCCCCAGGTCGCCAAATGTCCAGAATACTACTGCGGCAATCTGAAAATCCTGGGCAAAATATTGGATTAGGATTGTTCCTGCAGAAAATAGTGAACTCAGCGCCACACCAGAAAGAACCATTGCCTCGGGTGAAAAACTCCGTATTCTAGCCAAAAGCAGAATAACCATCGTAGCTATCATTGAACAAACAAAAGCGGAAACCGTTACCAAATATGGATTGTTGATGGTTACTGCGTCTGTACTAGTACTTGAAATACTGCCTGCACCAAAAACAATAATGGCCAAATTAGCTCCAAAAGCTGCAGCATTGGATATGCCAAGGGTGGATGGTGAAGCCAGCGGATTTCTGAGATTGTTTTGCATGACACAACCGGCGACCGATAGTCCTGCGCCAGCAATAATTGCCGCCAATATCCTAGGCAGACGAATCCGCCAGATCACGACATCCGATACATTACTGCCATTTCCCAAAATCGATTGGATAACCTGATACAGATTTAAATTCATCGAACCAGCATTCACTGCAACTATCGCTACTAAAATTATTAAACATACCAGCACAACAAGAACCAGCTTTTTTCTTCCTGTATATCTCAGGTATATATCCGTCTCGTTAATACTATAGTTAGTATTTGTTTGATTTTTCAATTTTCCCATCCCTTTGGCTTTACTACCATCCTCTACTATATTCCTTAAAACAATCCAAGCAAACTTTCTTACCGTCCTGCAATCGCATTTTGTGCTCCGGTGCACTTTCCCCGCAGGATTCACAGACAACAGAAGTAAAAATTCTTGCTGTCTCAGGCAAACGGAAAGTAGGCTTCATGAAATCAAATATCTCATCTACCGGTGAGTTTAGAATATATTCCTGGCGTTCTTCCCTGTCCATTTCCCCTTTAAAAGGTTTAATAATCACTCGCAAGCTTTCGCCGTTCTTTCTGTTAAAAAAGCTGAAAGCCATTTTACCCGTACCCCTATAAATCAAATTCCCCTTGCCAATACTACAGCCCGTGAGCAACTGGATAGCATCAACACCGCAGGCATCATTTTCAGTGACGCAGACCACTTCTTCATCTGAGGAAAAAGCAATGCCCATCTTTTCTTGTGCTGCTTTGACAGCTTTAAAACCTATTGCAAGTCCAGGACAGGAATGCCCGTGAAACTCCACCGCTTTTTGCCAATCCGTTTTACCCATAATCCATCTCCTTTTATCAACTGATTAAACCCGCCAAAATAAAGTTACTATGGTTGTTTCCACATCTTCATAAATAAATCCATCTCGGGCTAAAGTTTTCAAATAAGCTCTAATCTTTTCTTCTTCTGACAAAGTAATATCTTGATAAGTTTTAACCCGGTTAACATATAATCCATAAGCCTCATCAAGAGTTTTTTTCATATTCCAGACCTGTTTTTCATACTCCAGTTGTGGAAGATATCCCTGTCGCCATAACATTTCAAAGGCAAACAAAATTTCCTCATCACAGCTTTCTCTACGCTCACTAATGCCAACCAACTCTTTAATGGCATCAGAAACTGGGTCTGTTCGTTTAATTGGTTTGGCTAACACACACCAGCCTTTAGATGCTGCGGATAGCTTCTCAAAGGTATCCCCACTCTGGATAGCTGGTGTCATATGAGCAAATACCAAATCAAATTTATGTAAGTATCCGGATTTTTTAATATCCAAATCATGCCAATCTCCACAGTAAAAATCAATGTTTTGGATTTTGTAATCCAAAGCCTTTTGTTTGGCGATATTAATCATCTCAGGAGACAGATCCACCCCGGTTACATGACGAAAACATCCGGCTATAGCCAAAGCATATTTTCCTGCCCCGCAACCCACATCCAGGGCAAGCCCATCCTGCTTCAGCATATTTTTTGCTTCTAATAACTTTAAAAAGGGATTGTCCTTAAAATTTGGCAGAACAAAATCACCGAAACTCTCTGCCATCGAGTTCCACATGTCAACACTGGCTTGTTTGTTTTTTTGCTTTAGACTCCATTTTTCCCGGATTTCATTTATATCCACAAAAACACCACCTTATCAGTAAGGATACCAAGATTCCCCATAAATAATGACAAAACCAAGTTTATATCAAAACAGAATGTCCCACAAGCCCGCAAGGGGGATAGAAAAATGCGCATCTTTGATTTCTTCAAAAATGCGCATTTTCATAGTGTTGCAGTAAACAGCACGGTTCGTACTTATCATTTTTCTAGTAGCTATCCCCCGGATAGGGTTATATGAAAATATTCAATGCCGCTTAGTTTACTTAATAAAACGATCAATTGCTTTAGCGAGATTATCAATAGCAGCTTTATCACCCAATTCGACAGCATCCACAATACAATGCTCCATATGGTCCTTTAAAATTACCTTGCCTGTATTGCTCAGTGCAGAGATAACTGCAGATAATTGGATTAGGACTTCGCTACAATCTCTTCCGTCCTCAACCATTCGTTTTACGGATTCCAGATGTCCACTTGCTCGGGATAATCGGTTTAATACCATTTTTGTATTTTGATGAACATGTTTATGCTCATTGTCATGGCTATGTAAATACTCCGTACCGTCAGGCGCTTTATGGGTATGAACTTGCCCTTTGATAATACCTTTCATAACAAACTTCCTCCCCCGTTTTTAATAACATTCTGTGATAACATTAGCCCTTTATAATACTTACTGCTGCTTCAATTTAATATAGTTGCCGGAGAGCGCTTCAAACATTTCCGGGTAATGCCCGCAACGCGCTCTAATCTGGGTATACTGTGCCTTTTTACCGTTCTTTTGCAAATACAATCTGCGGTCATATATCTTATCCGCTAGTTTTGAAGCATGCATCGTTTTGTCATCGGCCTCTTCAAGGACGATCCTCATAGCCTCTTGAAGTGTGTAGATTTTTTCTTTTCCAGAGGTTGTCCCTAAATTGATAGACTGTTCATCAAACTTTAGTATAACATACGCAGGCCTATTATCCTTAAGCAGGACAACCTTTCGGTTCTTTTCAACGACTGTAAATACATGCTCAAGATCAGAATGCAATGCATCAAACGATATAAGGCTGTCTATATTTATCTCCATGTTTTTCACCTCAATGATTTTTTAATGCAAATATTATTTTATACATCTGCATCTATTTTGTCTATACATTTGTATGATTCTTGTATAATGTAAAACCACTGATCAAGGAAGTTTTTACCTTGATCAGTGGCCATCATCTTAGGTACGGAGTCTATTTAGGTAATGTTTCTATTTACCTATCTCTATGCCATCCTTGAAAATAAATACCAATGCCCCGTCCTGCTGGACGGTAACCTTATCGATTGCTGCAATCCAGATTCGCTCGTCAAATTCCTTAAGGATATCACAGGACTCTAGATTTCGTATAAAACTTTCAAGCGTTTTTCTTTTACTTTGCTTTTCCCGCTTCAACTCCTCTGGTTCAGCGACACGCTCCGTTGCATTGCGATGCCTTTCCAGATATCCATTATTACGTTCTTGCCATTCAATCAGACTTATATCAACATGGGCATTTTTGTATAGGGCCTTTCGCGAGAGCTCCGCGACCACTTTCATTTCACGGTGCAGTTCATCAAGTTCAGCATCAATGTCTGAACAATCACAGAGGGGCTCTTGAGCTAAATGGCAGTTGGCAATTAGTTCTTCTCGATACTCCAGAATGGAATTGAAGGCTTCGGCGAACTTACTTCAGCAGCCTTCTTGCGAGCATAGCTGGCTCGTCTGTTCCTACGATTACGCTCAGCTTGACAGTCCCAACTATCGCAATATAGTTGGCGGCTTGAATGTCGTACAAAGTATTTCCCACAAGCAAGGCAAGAAAGTATAGAGCCTTGAGAATACATATAGTCCGGATCTTCATCAACCGGCGGTGCGACATCGGCAACTATTCTTGAAAAGGTATACCAACAAATATCAAAGACAGACTTCACATCTGCGCCGAACATCATCTTGCCGGATTTCTTATCTAACTTCAGCCTCATTCGAAAGTCCGGGAACATATCAATCATTTGCATTATACGGTCATCGTAGTCAGCTACGATGCGCTCTAAATATTCCTTATCGTTTTCATATTTTCTATATTTTTCAAGGAAGGCAAGGCTATCACATAATCTGCCTTCATAATAGAAGTTTCTGGCATATTCCGCTTGATAATGATACTTGGCCCTTTGCAATGCAAAGTACAGTTCAAAGACCGTCCCAAGATCGCATAAATCCTTTATGAATCGTTTTATGCTGAAAGTAGCATCGTTCTGAATAATCTCCCTGTAAGTGATATGTGCAAACTTCTCGCTTTCGAGGATTTCGCAGAGACTATCAATATCATATGGATGAATATTGTTTCTACACCAATCCCAGATGGCATCTGAAATCGACTCAGTGCTGTCTGGGTTATTTAATTTGCCATAAAGATTACACAGGCTGACCAACAGGTCTTGACCGGTCAAGGAATAATCAGTACCACTTTCCGGAGCATGAAGACCTGTGAAAATAGGCTTGATTATTTCACCTTCATCTTCATAGTCCGGAACATACTCTGGAAATCGCACAGCCCTATATACCATTTCACCAACGCCGCCAATTTCAACGAAACTGAGATTTTCTACCGGTAATTTTTTCATAGCATTCATCCTTTGAATGTAATCGCATGTGTAAGCGTTGAGAATTTAACTTCGCTTACATTCTATTATACAATGGCATTGAAAACAAGAGCAAATTGTAAAACCCTTGTTTCAGAGTTCCTTGACAACTGAATAGTCCACCCGCAAGAGATACTTTTGCAGTGCCGCCGCCACGATGGTGAAAACCGGAGCGCTTCTACTGCAATCGGACACGAGGAGACCACGAACAGGTGGCTGCCTTAGGAACGGTAGCGAATGGTGGATGTAGAAACTAAAACAAAAATCAAGATAAGGAGGAAAGAGCAAATGGAAAAAACGACCATGAGTGTGCAGGAGCTGTCGGCACAGATGGGCATTAGCCTGCCGAAAGCCTACGAACTTGTAAAATCGCCGGGATTCCCCACCATACGAATTGGTACAAGGATTCTAATTCCGGTTGATGCCTATAAGGAGTGGCTACTCAAGAACTCGGCACACAGATAATGGAAACGCAAATTTTAGCGGAGAGGAGGTGAACGAGATGGCGAATGCAATGCAGGAACTGATGGATATGAAGATATGGATGCTATGGCGATGGGCAACAGATCAAAATGGCAAACCGACAAAGAAACCTTTTGCAGCTGGAGGCGGCTCAACCGGAACTGATGATAAATGGTCTCATACATGGGTCACATACAATGAAGCCATTCAAGCAAGGGAGCATAACTCCGTTGCCGCTGGTGTCGGTTTCAAGATACCGAAAGGCTATTACTTCATAGACATCGACCATAAAGAGCTTACAGATCCGCTTGTGCAGACGATTTTAGCAAGGCATGATTCTTATGCAGAATACTCGGTCAGCGGCACAGGCATACATCAATATGGCAAGTGTGATTTTACACAAATCCCTACCTACATTGACAAAGACGGAAAAATAAAACTCGATCGGCAGTTCTATATGAAGAATCCCAACAACGATCTGGAGCTGTATGTCGGTGGCATCACAAATCGCTTCGCCGCCTTTACCGGCAATATCATTGAGGATAAGCCTCTGCGTGAATGTACTGCAGCAGTCCTTACGACGCTTGATAAAAATATGCGACGCAAGGAAAAAACAAAGTACAGTGCCAAGCGTGACGGTGACCGCTCTGACTTCGATATCGTCTGCAATCTGCGTAAGCAGAAAAACGGAGAGAAATTCAAAAAGCTATATGATCGAAGGCGATTTCAGCGATTATGGATCACAGTCAGAAGCGGATGCAGCGCTATGTGCTATTATTGCTTTCCGCACAGGCCCTGATCCTGATGCTATTGATGCAATATTCCGGGATTCCGCGCTGTACCGTGACAAGTGGGAGCGTGACGATTACCGGGAAGCCACAATCAATATCGGAATCGAAGCCTGTCATGGAGTCTTTCACCGTTCCCGGATGGAGCACCCGTACTTTATAAAATTCGATGAAAAAGGAGCACCATATGTGTTTCCGCCACTGCTGGCAAAGTGGACGCGAAAGCAACTGCATTATATCCTCGTCCGCGACAACGGCAGACAGGCTCTTCTCATCTATGTATATGAAGACGGTTATTATCGGCTATATGCCCCAGATATGCTCAAAGGTGTCATGAAAGGCTACATTGCCGAATATGACGAAGAGCTTATATCTATGGGCAAAGTGGCTGAGGCATACAACCAAGTCACTACTGACCTTAACTATGTCAGCCAGGATGATCTAAACGCCAATGAGGATTTAATCAACTTCAGCAATGGTTTGCTCCGCATAGCCGAAAACAACGCCACCCTTGTTCCACACTCCCCGGATATCCTCTCCACCATACAAATCCCATGTAGCTGGACAGGTATCGAAACACCCACACCAGTGTTTGACAGATATATGCACACTCTCACCAACGGTGATAAAGCCATCGAGCAACTGCTCCTTGAGTTTATCGGTGTATGCATCTCCAATGTCAAGGGATGGCGAATGAAAAAAGCGCTTTTCCTTGTAGGTGATGGTGACACAGGCAAATCTCAGCTAAAGAGCCTCGTAGAGCGTTTGCTTGGAAAAGGAAACTTTATTGGCATTGATCTGAGAGAAATCGAATCCAGATTTGGTACTGGTGCAATATACAATACGCGCCTTGCCGGTAGCTCGGATATGAGTTTTCTCGCCGTAGTTGAAATGAAAATCTTTAAGAAAACAATCGGTGGGGATAGCCTTTTTGCTGAGTTCAAAGGACAACAAGCCTTTGAGTTCACCTATAACGGATTGCTCTGGTTTTGCATGAACAGACTCCCCAAGTTTGGCGGCGATGATGGCAAGTGGGTATACGACCGGATTATGGTTGTGCGTTGTCCAAATGTCATTCCGAAAGACAAGCAAGACAAAACGCTCCTCGACAAAATGTATGCCGAGCGTGATGGCATCGTTTATAAAGCGGTCAAAGCGCTTCAACAGGTTATTGCCAATGGCTACAGGTTCTCCGAGCCGGACAGCGTAAGCCTTGCGAGAGAAAAATATATGGCCGAGAACAACACAGTGATCTCCTTCTTTGAGGAGTGTATGTGCGAATGGCCAGATGGAAAAATCAACAAGCACTGCACCACAGGCCGCATCTTCAAGGTTTACCAAGGCTGGTGCCGGGAAAACAATAACGGTTTTGCAAAAACGGCAAAGGAATTTAGGGAAACTCTCGCTTCACACCTCGGAGCTGACTTTACATCCATCACCACCCGGCAGAACGGTAATACCTACTATAAGGATTATTCGCTTACAAGTGAGGCAAAAGATCAGTTTTCAAGGGAATATGGCTATGACGGAACTGAGTTCTTATAAAAATGGTAGCAGTAGTAGCAGTGCCGGTAGCAGTAAAAATCACAACTGCTACCACTCCAAACGCCCACAGTGCAAGGCTTTCAGCGCTATCGGTAGCAGTTGTAGCAGTTTTTTCAACTTCTCAGCAAAATTTCAAAAAAGTTTGTAAGGAAGAATAAAGAATACAAAGATTATGCGGAGTGTGAATATCGACACGCCCTCTACTGCTACTTCTGCTACCAAACAGCCTACAAGCATTGATATACCTCGCTTTTATGCAGTAGCAGTTCCGAAAAGTTCTGCTACCAGTACTGCTACTACTGCTACTAAAAAAACTGCAATCCGAAAGGAGGAAAGGAGGAGAAGAAAAGACGGTTCGTAAAAGCGCTTCAGAGAAATACCCCACAACTATAATTTAGGAGGAATTTAAGATGACAAACTATCCACTTACAAAAATGAACAAGGAAGGAACACTCCTTCGCCCGCAACACTCATACTACTCTGATGAATATGCACAGAGCATGTGTGATCTATTCCTGTCAGATTCCATTGTTGAAGATGAGCATGGAAAGCTGCACAAGTATTATCGTCTCCACGCAAAACAGGACCACAATATGGAAATGGCTTTCGCCTATGATATCCATTGCCCGGATTGCCAAAGCGGTATGCTAAAGCAAATCAGCAGGCCACTCAGCTATAACGAACTGGGCCTGTACAGATGCCCTGTTTGTGACAAGAAATAAGGAGGGGAAAATGATGAGCACTTACACTGAAAGATTACCTTATACCGGCTCGCCAGAATATGATAAGCACTTCTGGAACGCAATGCGCGGCCATGACAGCAGTTTCGATGAACTTTCAAAAGGCTACAGCACCGGAACCGGTTTGTATGCAATGCCAAATTCATCGGATAACAAGTATATGACCGCTCTTGAAAAAGAAAGCCTGTTCCGTAGTATTGGTACAGTCATAAAAGCATACGGTTCTGGCTACCGTATTTTCGCCAAGGACAGTAACGACCTAGCCGAGTGGGTAGCAGAAAATGATGCCATCCCCATTTACGATGGTATCGAAGATTTCACCGTCAATACAGTAGACAGTTGGAAACTGGCTGCTTTGGTAAAAATGGACGAAGCCTTCATACATGATGCCAGCTTCAATATTGAAAACTATCTCATCAAACGCTTTGCCAAGAACTTCGGTAGAGCCGAGGATAATGCCTTCATCAATGGCAACGGAACTGAAATGCCCACAGGTATTTTGAACGCCACCGGCGGAGCGGAAGTTTCTGCGACAATCGATGAAATAACCTATGATGATGTTATCAGCTTGTACTTCTCTGTAAAACCGGAGTATCGCAAGAATGCAGTATGGCTGATGAACGATGTTACTGCACTTGCACTGCGTACTCTTAAGGATAGTGCAGGCAACTACCTCTGGCGTGACAGCGATGATACCATTCTGGGCAAGAAGGTAATAATGACCGAGTTCATGCCAGATGCGGAGTCCGGCTCAAAGCCTATTGCATTTCGGTGACTTCAGCTATTACTGGGTAATCGGCAGAAGGCCCATCGGTGTTCGGACACTTACCGAGAAATTCGCTGCCCTTGACCAGCTTGGGTATTTGGCCTATGAGTTTCTTGACGGAAAACTTATCCGACCAGAGGCAGTAAAGGTAATTCAGATAAATACCGAAGCCATCGGCTAAAAGACTTGATGGAAAAGGCACAGTGGAATGATCTGCTGTGCCTTTTTCTCATAGGAATATATATATTTCAAGATTGAATCTACATCAAATTTACTGTTATTATGTTTGGTTTATCTCAGTTGTGGCTTTAATACCCCGTTTGAATCTGCGTTTTTTAACGCGTAAGCCCCACGCCCGTTGTCCGAGATCAAAAGGTACAGAGATCAGACCACCCCCTACCGGTCCAAAAACTATAAGGGAGTAACGATTCGTTACGCCATATCGAAAGGAGGAATCCTTATGGATGAAAAGACCATCTGCATTACCGAAAAAGTAATCGGTGACACGCTCTACATTATAGAATCGGCAGTCAGCAGCACTGCCAAAGAGACTGCTTATGACAAGCTGAAACGAATGATACTTAACGGCACAGCAAAAGCCTTGAAATGAAGGCTTCTTAGACCATATCACACTTGACTTCTTCACAGTAGTACGGGAACATAGAGTACCGCTTGAAGACTGTCGGAAAGGAGGTAAACATGAATAACAGACAGTCTAATACTACTGTGAAGAATAACAATAAAATCACCGCTCTGTATTGCCGGCTCTCACGAGATGACGAGCTCGCAAGGTGACAGCTAACAGCATTAAAAACCAGAAGGCCATTTTACAGAAGTACGCTGATGACAACGGTTTTGCAAACACAGAGTTCTTTGTGGATGATGGCTATAGCGGTACGAACTTTGACCGCCCGGATTGGCAGCGCCTTTTATCCCAAGTGGAAGAAGGCAGGATTCAGCACCATCATTGTCAAGGACATGAGCCGTCTCGGTAGAGACTACCTAAAGGTCGGCTATTATACCGAAGTGCTCTTTCCCGGCTCCGACATTCGCTTCATTGCCATAAACAACAATGTTGACAGTGCCAATCAGCAGGACAGCGATTTTACACCGTTTCTTAATATCATCAACGAATGGTATGCCAAGGATACGAGCAAGAAAATCCGCGCCGTTTTCAAGTCAAAAGGGCAGTCCGGCAAGCCTCTCTGCACCAATCCACCTTACGGCTACATCAAAGACCCGGAAGACAAGACACACTGGATAGTTGATGAAGAAGCCGCCAAAGTGGTAAGAGAGGCATTTCGCTTGTGTATGCAAGGTTATGGCCCTTCGCAGATAGCTAAAGAATTCACAAGGCGCAGAATTATGAATCCAACGGCTCACGCAAAGGCAAACGGAATCAATATCCCGGACAACAGAGGCCATGACGATGATTATATCTGGCGAGGCAGCACAATAGTTCATATGCTTTCAAGGCAGGAGTATTTGGGACATACGGTTAATTTCAAAACTTACCGCAAGTCCTATAAGCAGAAAAAGCAGATGAAGAATGACCCGTCGGAATGGCATGATCTTCGAGAATACCCACGAAGCGATTATTGAGGAATCCGTGTTCGAAGTAGTGCAGAAGAATCCGGGATGGCAGACGCAGGCTTACACCGATGGGTGAAATGCCGCTCCTCTCCGGTATGATGTTCTGTGCGGATTGCGGAAACAAACTGTATCAAGTGCGTGGGCGGGGTTGGGAGCATGAAAAAGAGCATTTTGTGTGCGCTACCTACCGCAAGATAAAAGGCGGATGCAGTTCTCACCAGATACGCAATGTGGTCGTTGAGGAACTGCTCCTTGACGGCATCCGCCGCGTAACGGCTTTTGCCAGAGACCATGAGGAAGATTTCGTGGAGATGGTTACTAAGAAAACAAGGTCAGAGCTTGACAAAAGTATGCGTGACAGCAAACGCGAATTAGAGCAGTCACAGGCTCGCATCAGCCAAGCTGGATGAGATTATCCAAAGGCTCTATGAGGATAACATTGAGGGCAAGATATCCGATGAGCGATTTGCCAAGATGACCGCAAATTACGAAGCCGAGCAGCATACTCTTGAGAAGCGAGTAGCGGAACTGAAATCCACTATGACAGAGGAAAAAGAAAGCGCTCTGGGTGTCGACCACTTCCTCACTCTGGTTAGAAAGTACACGGACATAAAGGAACTCACAGCCGAGATTATCCGGGAGTTCGTTGAAAAAATCTATGTTTACAAGGCAGAGCGCATTGATGGCAGACGGGTACAGCGTATCAAAATCTGTATGGAACTGCATTGGCGAGTTTGACCCACCGGTTTCTACATCCACCACAAAGAAGAAAAATCGGCATAGCCGGTAATACATACCAAACTATGCCGATATTTTTCCGGGATTAAAAATCCCTAAGACGCACCCTCAAAAGGTGGGTTGCTTATTAATATCCTTTTCAAATAGTTTTTTCAACCTCTTACAAAGGGAATCCCTAAATAGACAAAATACCCTGCAAGAAATAGCAGAAATACCCCGCATACCCCAAGGATTCCCCGGTATATTTTTATACTGAAAAACTTTCTCCCCGTCCCAACCAGGTATGCAATAGCCGAATACCAAACAAGGTCACCCAGAATATGAGCACTAAAGAATACCCATACAGCCCAGAATCCCATTCCTAAAGCTGTGGTAATGTAGCTCAACCCCAGGGTTGCCCACCAAATAAGTACGGCCGGATTAAACAAACTTACCAGGGCACCTTTAGCCACAATACCTTGTCCCCCAGTCTTTGTATTTTCCCCCGACAAATCAATTTTGACTTTAGGGATGCTTTTTAGTATCCCATAAGCCATCCAGAATAATGCTATCCCTCCCGCAAAAGAAATAATCGCTTTAACCCAGGGAATCACAATAATTTCATTTAACCCCCAGACCATTCCAATCAGTAAAACTAACTCCACCAGTACATGCCCTAAAGTAATCAGGGGACCGGCCACAGCCCCTTTAAGTAATGCTTCATTAACAGTAACGGTAAAAAGCGGGCCTGGAATTAGAGCTCCTGAGAGAGCTACCCCAAAAGCAGTCGTAAATAACCAAAATAAAGACACAAGATTTCCTCCAAAACATTTAGACTATTGCACTAGGCTGTGAAAACAAATTTATCCCAGGTGTTTTATTTTGATGGTTATTGGTTATCAGTTTTCGGGCCTAAACACTTAGCAGCGTTTATGTACAATATAATCAAAGTCACTGTCCCAGTCCAACTGACCAACTTTCCAGCTTTCCAAATCTATTGATCTGTTATAAAAGAAGACAATAAACTACTGATAATACTAAGTATTAGTGCACCTAATACTGTGCTCCAAAAACCTTTTGTACTAAAACCTACAACTACATTACTCACAATTTTTAACATAAATCCATTTACAAGTAGTGTAAACAACCCTAAAGTGAGAATGTTGAGCGGAAGAGTCAATAATAGTACCACTGGCCTGACCACTGCATTAACAATACCTAACACCATAGCCGCAATCAAAGCTGAGAATACACCGCTTATCTCGATTCCACTAACAAGAGCGGCCGTAATAAGTAGAGCAACGGCATTCAATACCCACCTTACAACAATACCTCTCATTTTAACATCCCCCCTTCTGTTATTTGATAACATTATATGACACTTTTCTCCTGTCTGCCAGCCTTTTGTTCCAATCTAGTCCATTATATCTTCCCTTTACTTGCTTTTTCTGTATTATATTGCTAAAATAATTTATAAATTTGATAAAATAAAAGGAGCGTTACTTTTATGTCGGATCCCCGCTTTAAAACTTTAGCAGCTAATCTCATTAATTATTCTGTTGAACTGAAACCAGGGGAGAAAATTCTCATCGAAACAGTAGGCTTTGAAACCCCTTTTACCATGGAACTGGTAAAAGCCGCTTACCAAGCCGGAGGTATTCCCTTCGTTTCTATTAAGAACCAGGAAATTAATCGCACCCTTTTGGAAAATGCTACAAAGGAACAAATGGATTTAATTGCCCAGTGGGAATCAGCCCGCATGAAGTCCATGGATGCCTATATCGGCATTCGGGCCGGAGAAAACGCCAGCGAAATGAGCGGCGTCCCAGAGGAGAAAATGCAGCTTTATATGAAATACTGGGTTGATCCGGTGCACCACCAAATTAGGGTACCTAAAACCAAGTGGGTAGTTCTCAGATATCCGAACCATTCCATGGCACAATTGGCCAGCATGAGTACCAATGCCTTTACAGACTTTTACTTCCAAGTCTGTAACCTTGATTATGCAAAAATGTCCCAAGCAATGAAAAAACTAGTGGATCTTTTAAATAATACCGATTCAGTCCGAATTACCGGTCCAGGAACAGATCTTACTTTTTCGATTAAAGGAATTCCGGCGATAGAATGTGACGGTCATTTAAACATTCCCGACGGGGAAGTATATACAGCACCGGTAAAAGACTCTGTAGAAGGAAAAATCACCTATAATACTCCGGCAGTATACCAAGGCTTTACCTATGAAAATATCTGCCTGGAGTTTAGAAAAGGAAAAATCATTAAAGCAACGGCCAATAATACGGAAAAAATCAACAAGGTATTGGATACAGATGAAGGAGCACGTTACGTGGGGGAATTTGCCCTTGGAGTAAACCCATATATTTTACAACCCATCAAAGATACTTTATTTGACGAAAAAATCATGGGAAGCTTCCATTTTACACCCGGATCCTGTTATGATAACGCCTTCAATGAAAATAAGTCCGCTATCCATTGGGATCTCGTGTGCATTCAACGACCTGAATACGGGGGAGGCAAAATTTATTTTGATGATGTTTTGGTGCGCAGTGACGGACGGTTTGTCCCGGATTCTTTACAGTGCCTGAATCCGGAAAATTTGGTGTAATTAACCTATTAAAGCCCTCTGAGGGCTTTTTATTTTATTTGTTTTACGTAAACCTTGTTTTTTGTTATTCTAATTATGCGGTATATTTTATTGTCGGAAGAAATATATTCATCTCCAATACATAGGGGGATAGAAGTGTGGGTTAGGTATTTTTGATTTGATGTATCTATCAGCCAGTAATCGCCTTTTGAACGGGTGGGCAAAAATTTTGACATCAAAAACAGTACAGGGACTATAATTACTACTAACAAGACAGATAACCAAATGCGGAGCAGCTTTTTTTTCATATTTAAATAACTCCTTATTCCGGCTTTTTTGATAGTTTTTCGCCTTTATACAAATTTATTCATTATTTATGCCGAATCTTGATCCCTGTCTCTAAAAGAAATACCCCAAATAAAAATCTTTCCAACCCCCTCAAAAAAGGACTTTTCCGGCTTTTGTTGAAATAATGGAACACGAAAAGGAGGAGTTGCCGTGAGTAAATCCGAAGTAACTATTACTATTGGAAAAAATAATTATAAATTTCCCGTAGGAATAACACTAATAGAAGTCATCCAAAAACTGCCGCCCCAACCTGTTCCCATAGTAGCGGCTTTGGTAAATCATCAGCTGCAAGAATTAGCTTACCCCCTTTATGCAGACAGTACTATTCAGTGGATTGATTTAAATTATGATTCCGGGGTTCGCATTTATAAAAGATCTCTCAATATCATCCTTACTAGCGCAACAAATGAACTCTTTCCGGATCGGCATTTAGAAATAAAACATTCATTAGGAAAAGGCACCTATTGCGAACTCAATGGTGAAAAAAAACTAACAAAGCAGGATGTCAAAAAAATAGATGAAAAAATGCGCGACCTGATAGCACAAAATTTGCCTATTATCCGCCATCGGGTTACCAAAGAGGACGCCATTCAATTTTTCTTGGACCAGGGACATAAAGAAAAAGCAGACGTATTATCCTATAAACCAACACCTACAGTTAACCTGTATACCTGTGGGAATCACACAGATTACTATTACGGTCTCATGGTCCCATCAACAGGGATTTTAAAATATTTTGAGCTGAATTATTTTTATCCCGGTTTTATCCTCCGGACACCGGATATTTTTAACCCTACATCCCTTCCTCCTTACCATGAACATAAAAAATTAGCCTATATATTCTCCGAAATCCGGCGGCGAAAAGAACTTTTGAAAATTGAAAATATCGCACACCTCAATAAAATGATTAAATCGGGAAAAGAAAATGAAATTATTCAAATCACAGAAACCATCCACGAAAGACATTTACATTATATTTCCGATTCAATATATAAGGATCGAAAGGATGTAAAATTGGTACTGATTGCCGGGCCGTCATCCTCCGGAAAAACCACTTTTGCTCAACGCTTAATTATTCAATTTCTGGTAAATGGTATTAGGCCGGTGGCAATTTCTATGGATGATTATTTTGTCGACAGGGAAAAAACCCCGAAAAATGAAAAGGGAGAATATGATTTTGAGGATATCCACGCTCTTGATCTGAAGCTTTTTAATGAACATCTTAAGGCTTTAATTGCCGGAAAGGAAGTAACCATTCCCAAATACAGCTTTATTACCGGTTCCCGAATGGCGGAAGGTCAAAAGGTTAAAATCGGTGAAAACCAGCTCCTCATCATTGAAGGTATTCACGGCTTAAACGAGGAATTAACAGCTTCCATCCCAAAGATAAATAAGCGCAAAATTTATATCAGTGCCTTGTCTCAGCTTAATATTGATGATCACAACCCCATTCCCAGTTCGGACGCCAGGCTCATCAGGCGGATTATGAGAGACCTCCAGTTTAGAGGCAGCAAAGTGGAAAATACCATGAAAATGTGGCCCTCTGTTCGAAGGGGCGAAGAAAAAAATATCTTCCCTTATCAGGAAAATGCAGATTTTATTTTTGATTCCAGTTTAATCTACGAGCTGGCCATATTAAAAAACTACGTGGAGCCGGAACTGGCTACTATTCCGCCGGGCAGCATGGAATATATAGAGGCAAGAAGAATTATGCGTTATCTTCAGTATATTCTTCCCATTAGCCCGGACATCATTCCTTTAAACTCTATTTTGCGGGAATTCTGGGGCGGAAGCTGTTTTGTTTAGGAGAACTCTAAGAAGCAAGTTTTAGGTCTACTCCTAAACCGAACATTAATAAATTCGGGAACTGCTTAAGAAATCGTGTAGTTTTTCAAACCCCAGCCCTGCAATAAACCAGGCAGGAGCATAATCCAGCCGAATATAACCGCTGACAGTGGCAAAAGAAGTTTTTGAGGCATAATTCCAGGGGCAGCTTCCAATAACAGTATCCAGTAAAAAACCGGCGCTGTATTCCATGATAAAAATGACCGCCACCCAAATCAGGCCTCGTACCCCCCAGGTATGATGCCTAATTTTGTCATGAAGAGGTTCTAAGAAAACTGCTGAACCATAAATAAAAAACATCCAGATATAAGTCTGGCTTATAAGCCTCCAATCGCCCAAAAAGGCGGACCAAAGACCGGTCCAAAGAATTTCTATGCACCAACCGGCAATTCCGTAAATCATAAATCTTATCATACATATAATTGTGCCAATAATCGCCCTATTATATGTATCAATTAAAACAGCTTCTCAAATAACAAAATTTCTACTTGCTATTTAGTTTCGCCCCTAAAAAAACAGCACCATCCTAAATGGTACTGTTGGTCCATTTACCGCACCGATCACCCCAGGCAGCCACAATTTTACCGTCCAGCTCTACTTTAATAATCTCACAGTTATTAGAGCACCCGGTACATTCAAAGCTTGAAGGGACAAAGTCTAATTGGGAAACATTAAATCCCCTGAATTTAGTAGTAGCTCCCGTTTCGTTAATATAATCCCGAGCCAACATAGCCGCCCCGATTGCTCCCATAATGCCATAATGTTCCGGAACAATTACCTTTGCCCCTACTTCTTTCTCAAAAGCCGCCCTGATACCAGCATTAGCCGCTACCCCTCCTTGAAAAACATAAGTGGGCTCGATACGTTTTCCCCGGCCTAAATTATTAATATAGTTTCTCACTAATGCTTCACACAGCCCTTTAATAATTTCTCCCTTGGAAAACCCAAATTGTTGCTTGGCAATCATATCTGACTCGGCAAAAACAGTACACCGGCCTGCAATACGCACGTCTTTTTGAGCATTTAAGGCCAGTTCCCCAAATTGTTCAATAGGTATTTTTAACCTTTCCGCTTGGTGATCCAAAAATGAACCAGTGCCGGCAGCACAAACGGTATTCATGGCAAAATCCACAACAACTCCATCGTTAACAATAATGATTTTGGAGTCCTGTCCACCAATTTCAAATATTGTGCGTACATCCGGGTAATAAAAAACCGTAGCAGTGGCATGGGCGGTTATTTCGTTTTTCACCACATCCGCCCCGGCCATAATACCTACTAATTGCCTCCCGCTTCCCGTAGTTCCCACGCCGGCGACATCCACCTCACCCAGGGTTTTATGCACATTTTTTAAAGATTCTTTTACCGCTTCTATAGGCTGACCGCTGGTTCGAAGATATTCATAACATAAAATATTATTTTTTTCATCTATTGCCACAATATTTTCACTTACCGAACCAATATCAATTCCTAAAAAAACCCTTTGCATCTTTCTTCCTCCTAGCTTACCCGGACAATATGCCTTGCGTTTTTCCTCGCTCTGATCAAATCGATAAAAGCCTCTATCCGGGTTAGGCTGTTCGCCCGTCCCGTCTGTTCATCTAAAGATAATGTCAAAACAGGAATATCCATTTCCTCGGACACCTTAGGAATAATACTTTGAGTGATCAACTCCGGCAAACATCCAAAGGGCATTAAATGGACAATTCCGTCAAAACCCTGTTCCTTAAAATCCACAATACAACCCATATTCTCCTTGGCATGGCCGCCAATGATAATTTGGATATATTTTTCCCCTTTGCGTAATATTTCCGGTTCTCTGGATTTACTGAAACACCGAGGAATCAGGTTGGCATCAACCCACTCCGATAAATACTGGGATCTTCTCACCTCACAGCCCAACTCACCCAGCTTTTCCTCCACCCTCATATTAACCGATGATTCCATTACAACATAAATTTCCCCGACAATACCAATGCGGATTTTTTCCGATTTAGGTACCTGGCATACCCCAATTTGGGCAATCATTTCCCAAGCCTCTTTTTCCACCCGGCTCAATTCATCGTCACTATAGGCCCCATCAATCATTTTTTCAATTTTTTTCCACGTTCTGGTAGCCTGGCCTTTCTCTAATTCATAAGCACGGATACTTTGGATCTCTTTTTCCAGGCTGTCCAGAATTTTAAGAGTACGGTAAGAGAGTTTAATCGCATGCCAAAGATCTCTCCACGTATTTTTGCCTTTAATTATTTTCAATTTTTGATAAAAGCCGCGTATGTCTCGGGCAATAGCATCAAAAATAATAAAATCTACCTCATATCCTAAACTATGGAGAATTTTCTGCTGAATTTCCCCATAATATCCTGCCCGGCATGGGCCGTGCCCCCCGGAAGAAACCAGGGTATCTGCTCCCAGCTCAATCCCCTCTATATAACTTCCTAACAAAACCTTCATAGGAAAACAAGCAAACTCCGGACTGTACTTCACCCCAAGATCAATGGTACGCTGGGTAGGTTTCGGCGGGTCTATTATTTCATGGCCCAACAGAGCGCATACTTTCTTATATCCAATTGGTGTTCCCATATAAGGAAAGGAAATTTTCATGGCTCAACCTTCTTTTTTTTCTTTCTCAGCATATCAATAAAAGCTTCAATTCTCGTTTCTAAATGACTTTCCCCAGTATGTTCATCTACTCTGACCGTCATAAAAGGCTTGTAAAAATGACTTGAATCTATTTCCAGCGACTTTCCTAAAAAAGAGTCCGGACCGCAGCCAAAAGCCGTAAGGTGAATAATCCCGTCTATTTTCGGATTTTTATAAAAATACAATCCGGCTCCGAAAATCTTATTGGAAAAAGTCCAAAACAAAGGTTTGCGCATCGGCTTGATTTCCCGGTCAATCAGCTTTTCGTCAAGCATCTCAAAAGTGTAAACATTAGCCCCCAGTTCCCGGAGCTTTACTGTCACATTCATACTGACAAACTCATCATAAACATCGTAAACATAGCCGATTAAACCAATATTAACAGTCCCCGTTTGGGGGCGGGCTAATATTTTTCCTTTTTCCTCCATGAGACCTAATGCTTCGGAAATTAGGTATCCTTTTTTACTGATAGAGCGAAAGCGTATCCAGTCCCTTTTTGCCGCCCGTAAAGCAGACTTTAACTCTCTCTCATTATTAATACCTAAGATTGATATTAATTCCTTGTACAGGGAAAAATCTGCAATATTTTCCGTTCTTGTCTTAATTTTAGGACTGATGATTTTCCCCTCTAATTCAGGAAATGTAGCACTCACCATATCGGTAAGCCCTAAAAATTTGGGACAAAAGGTCTCTCCTTTTTTTATAGAAACAAAACGGGGAATATAAATATAATCTACTTTTTGATTAATCAATTCCTGAATATGTCCGTTGAATACCTTAATAGGTACGCAAATCTCAGGTACGGATTTTTTGATCCCACTGTCCACAATTGTTTTATTACTGGCACCAGACAGAACAACCTCATGGCCTAATTCTTGAAATAATGTTTTCCACAAGGGATAATAATAATAATAAAGCAGTGCCTGAGGAATACCGATTTTCACTCCATACCCCCTAACCTCCAAGAAAAGTTTTTATCTCCCCCGGAATTAATTTTACCAAGTTTAACTTCGACATCTAAAAGGGAACTCCTGCAAAGCCAGTCCTGGCATGGAAAATGTCGAAAAAAATAACCCACAAACTGAAGTGTGGGTTTAAAGATTAATTCTATTTAACAAGATTTAACAAGCTTTGCCGGTTCGGAACCTCGGGATAAGGCAATTTTGCCGGTTCGGACAATTTCGATAATCCCGTGATCCTTCAGTACTTCACAAAGAGCATCAATTTTCTCTTCTTCACCCGTCAGCTCAATGATCATTGTCCCCGGGTGAACATCAACAATTTTTGCCCGAAAAATATCTACAATATTGACAATATCAGACCTGCTTTCCGGTAAGGCCCGAACCTTAATAAGGGCAAGGTCCCGGTTAATAGAGTCAACCTTGGTTAAATTGACAATTTTAATCACATCAATGAGCTTATTAAGCTGGTTAATAACCTGTTCCAGCTCATCTTCATTTTCCACGTCTACCACCAGGGTAATCCGGGTCATATCCGGTTCTTCCGTTGAAGCAGCAGTAATACTTTCGATATTAAATGCCCGGCGGGAAATTAATCCTGAAATATGAGTTAAGACACCAGGACGATTTTCCACCAGTACAGCCAGTGTATGTTTCATCCCTATCCCCCTATCATTTGGTTAATGGGTGCACCTGAGGGGACCATCGGTAATACATCCTCCTCTTCTGCCACCAAAATATCTAGGAAAACCGGACCGGAAGCACTTATCGCCTCTTCTAATGCAGGACGCAGTTCTTGGGGATCGGTAACGCGCAGTCCTTTCGCCCCAAAAGCCTCCGCCAGCCTGGCAAAATCCAACGCATACTCATGCTTGGACCCGGAATAACGGCCTCCGTAAAACATTCTCTGCCACTGACGCACCATGCCTAATCCCCTGTTGTTTAAAATAGCAACTTTCAAAGGAAGGTTATGTTCCACTGCAGTAGCAATTTCTTGACAATTCATCATGATACTTCCATCGCCGGAAATGGTCCAAACCATTCTCTCCGGGCAGCCTAACTGAACACCGATAGCAGCGGGCAGCCCAAATCCCATCGTACCTAAACCTCCGGAAGTAATCAAACTCCGAGGCTGCTTATATGCGTAATACTGGGCTGTCCACATCTGGTGCTGCCCAGTATCGGCCACCATTATCGCATCCCCGTCAGTAAGCTCATTAATCAATTCAATAACCTGCTGGGGCTTTATTTCTTTTTCAGCGGGTTCATATTTCAAAGGTTTGCTTTGTTTCCACTCTAAAACCTGGTCCTCCCATTCCGTAATTTCCCCGGGAGTAACAATGGGATTTAATTCAGAAAACAACCACTTTAGGTGCCCTACCACTCGAATATTAGTTTTTATATTTTTGTTAATTTCCGCCGGGTCAATATCGCAATGTACAACGGTAGCATGAGGGGCAAATTTTGAAACCATTCCGGTCACCCGGTCATCAAATCTTACCCCGATACCAATAAGCAAATCGCAATTGGTAACAGCATAATTAGCGGCAAAAGTCCCGTGCATCCCCAGCATCCCCAAAAATAGCCGGTGTCTGGAAGGGAAAGCTCCCAAACCCATTAAGCTGCAAGTTACCGGAATACCTGTTTTATTCACAAAATCATTAAGCTCAGAAGAAACTCCGGCAATAGCAACACCCCCGCCCACAAAAAGCATTGGCCTTTTGGCATGGGCGATAGCATCAGCCATCAGCTCTACCTTACACTTATCACCGGCAAAAATCGGCTTATACCCACGCAGATTTATGGTATCCGGATAAGTGAAATCCATTTTTGCGGCAAAAATATCCTTGGGAATATCTATGACTACCGGCCCAGGCCTTCCCGTTCGGGCAATATAAAAAGCTTCTTTAATAACTTTCATTAAATCCTGGGGCTTTTTCACCAAAAAATTATGCTTTGTAATTGGTGTGGTAATGCCGGTAATATCCGCTTCTTGAAAAGAATCCTTGCCGATTAAACCGGTCGCAACTTGCGCAGTAAAAAACACCATGGGGACTGAATCCATATTGGCAGTAGCAATTCCCGTAATCAAATTAGTAGCACCCGGTCCCGAGGTGGAAATACATACCCCTACTTTTCCCGTTATTCTGGCGTAGCCGTCTGCCGCATGGGCCGCACCCTGCTCATGACGAGCCAGAATATGGGTAATTCCGGAATTATAAAGAGCGTCATATAAAGTTAAGGCCGCCCCTCCCGGGTAGCCAAAAACAGTATCTACACCCTCAGCTTTCAGGCTGGCAACAGTAGCCTGTGCTCCATTCATTAGCACCACACTTCACCTCTTTGTCAATACCCTCATAAAAAATAATAGTTAGCTTAACTATATCATTTGACTAGAACAGTAGCAAGACAAAATAGTAAAAAAACATTCATCCTTGAGAAGTTCCCTTTTTCTCCAAAGAACAAACTAAATGAGTCATACACCGGTTAACGGGAGTGGGTACCAGGTATCTAACGCCCAGTCCCACAATGCTCCCGTTAATGGCATTTATTTCCGTACGTCTCCCCCTAATGATATCCATTAACATGGAAGACCTGTTTTGTGCCGTTACCCGGCAAATAGTTTGCACATATTCAAACATATCCTCATGCTGCAATTCCATATCTAAAGCCTTTGCTACCAAAACAGCTTCTTGAACAATAGCTTCCATTAATATTAACAAGTCTTTGTCCTCAACCAGTTCCCCATTAAAACGGCCGGTTATGGCCGTAAGGGGGTTAATGGCCGCATTTACAATAAGCTTAGTCCAAACAGCTCCCATAATGTCTTCTGAAACCTGGGTTTCTATCCCAGCCAGGTTTAACACCCGAGCCGCCCATTGAGCACGTGCTCTCTCATTTTTATCCACCGCACCGACATAAGTTTTTGACCCGCCATTGTGCCGGACCATTCCCGGTTCCAGCAACATAGCTCCATGGGAAGTAACCCCCGCCAGTATTTGTTGGGGGGGTACTACTTCTCTAATAGCTTCAATATTTCCGAGCCCATTTTGCAAGGTTAATACCGAAGTCCGGGAAGTAAGACAAGCTTCGATACCCCGGAGAGCTTCCCCGGTATCATAAGATTTTACGAGCACCACAAGCAAATCCGCTTTTCCCAGTTCTTTAACTTTTTCTGTGGCATTTACATTAATCACCCGCCGGCGGCCTTCATATTCAATAATCAATCCCTTATTTCGAATAGTGTTGATATGTTCATAAGCAACATCATACAAAGTAACATCGGCACCCTTTTCTGCCAGCAAACCTCCAACTAAACTACCCATAGCACCAGCGCCGACAACTATTATTTTCATATTTGCCACCTACTCAGCATTTCACATCTGCCAACCTAACCTTTTATCGTATCCTTTTTTCAGTTTAATATAATTTTTTTACTTCCTCATCTACCATAGTAAAGCTATGCTCCTGAAGAGGAAATTCTCCTGTTCGCACATCCCGGGAATAAGAAGCTAACGCATCAACGATTTGTGTTCCTAAGTCAACATATTGCTTTACAAATTTAGGCACAAAGCGTTCGAATAAACCTAAAAGATCATGATAAACCAACACCTGAGCATCACAATCTGGGCCGGCACCGATTCCTACTGTGGGTATCTTTAATTTTTCAGTAATAATCTTGGCTACCGGAGCTGGTACACATTCCAGCACAATAGCAAATGCACCCATTTGCTCTAGTATTTCCGCATCCTCGATTAGCCTCCGGGCACTTTCCGCATCCCGGCCCTGAACCTTAAACCCCCCTAATTGAGAAGCCGTCTGGGGCGTTAATCCAATATGAGCCATTACCGGAATACCACCCTGAACCAAGGTACGCACCGTATCCTTTATCTCAATCCCACCTTCAAGCTTTACCGCATCGGCCCCGCCCTCTTTGATCAACCTGTTCGCATTGCGCACAGCATCCTCAATACTGATGTTATAAGAACCAAAGGGCATATCTACCACTACTAAACATTGAGGTGCACCCTTGACAACTGGTTTTGCATGGTGAATCATATCCTCTAACGTCACAGGAACCGTACTGTCATAACCAAGCATTGTCATTCCAAGGGAATCTCCTACTAAAACCATTTCAATATCAGTTTTGTTTACCAATGCCGCCGATGGATAATCATAGGCCGTCACCATCACGGCTTTCTTGCCCGCTTCTTTTATTCCCTTAATTTCCGGAATCGTCAGCTTTTTTTTACTCATGACACCTCATCCTTATTTTTTCTTATTCATCAGATCATCCTGAATACACGTATATTCTTCTCTCTTTACCAAGGGAATCCTGCAATTGTCCTGCTGTTTTCCATTTTTTCACCAAGTTTTGCGTTTTTTCTTTTATGGTTAGCTTGATTCCCCGGAATCAAATTTATGCAAAATACGCTCCTGATGAGTTTAAAATGGAATAAACAATAATGAAACAGGCATATTTGAAGAAGCCGGGGGAACAAATAAGAATTCCCCTTCCCGATACTTTTCAATAACCATATTCATTACAGCCTGTGAACTATCCTGGACGATCCCATTTTCAGGTATCTGATAAACTGTCCTATCAGGTAACAGGCTGGCACCGGCAAAAACACCGCCCCTAGGATTGGTAAGGACACCAATATTTGTATCTGTACATATTCTTAGATTATAGACTACCCCATAATTCCCTTTGTTCACCACATGCTCCCCGGTAAGAGCATCTATGCCCCAAATCTGGGGATCCGAGACATTGTCGGTAAAGGTAAAACGCCGGGGCTGGCTGCCTTTGATGTCAATGTAATAATTCCGGTTTGCTCCGTAAAAAGTTCCTCTGTGATGGGCGTCTTTTTCTAACACCGGAAGGGAATCATAGCTCTTTAAAATGTCCGTTCCCTGGTCCGCCATGACAAAATAGAACATCACATTGCCATCTGTAATCAAGTCAAAAATTCCCAAAGCAGCAAAATTGCGGGCTATAGCCCGTCCATTTTGGAAATCGTCGAAAATAACGGTTTCCCCAGGGGCAAGGGAAATTTCCTGATAAGTATTAGATTCCAAATACCTGATAAGGCCGGTCCGGCCTACACCCAGCTCATCGGTAGAGGGGCCGCTTAACCCCTTTTTCAGTGTTCTGATACTGATACTTTGGGACTCCATGTTTTTAGCCAGTATATACATGCGCTTGGGAGTTTCCGAACTGTTCTTGTGGTAATACATCAGGCGCACCGGGCCCTTCGCCATATCTTTGTAAAGAATGCCGCTGTTCCAAACTGTTTCCGGGCAATTGGAAAGAAGCAAGGTGGTTCCGTCATCTGATAACTGCTCCGGTTCCACAAGGGGAAAATCCAAAGGATTGATCCCGGAAAGATTGACAATTTCCCCGGGTAAAGGGTTACGCAGGTTATAATCCAGTTCAGTCATGAGCACCTTATTTGTTACTTCTATTTCTATGGTATAAGGTTCCGACCAATCACCTTTGGCATCCTTTACCGAATAAGTTACCGGGAAGATACCCTCTTTAAAATAAGCCCTTTTCTTTCCGGTCCACTTATATTCCACAATAGCATCCCCGTCCGGATCATAGCTTTGGTCGGTATAAATTACAGTTTCTCCCTGGTCTACTTTTGTTTTATGCACAATGAAACGGGCTACCGGAGGCGTGTTCGGAGGTTCTAAAATTGTAATATTCTTGCGAAACCAGTTGCTCCATCTGCCCTCTTTATCCTTAACCCGGAGTCCTACCTGGTACGTTCCCGGTGTTTCAAAAAAATCATGCTTGTTTTCCCATTCCCAATCTACTATTTCGATATTATCCGGTACATAGCTTTCATCAAAATATTCTATAATTTCTTGCGGATAGGCCGTAGTTTTATTTACCCGGAATTTGGCCACCGGCTTAAGCTCAGAAATTTCAATAGTCTTGCTGGACCATGCACTCCAGGCACCTCTGCTGTCTCTCACTCTCAAAGAAATGGTATATGTCCCCGGTGTTGAAAAAGTGTCATTCTTATTATCCCATTCCCAGTCGATAATCGCATCTCCGTCCGGGTCGGTACTTAAATCCTTATATGTAATCTGTTCTCCGACAAAAGCCATCTCCCTGTCCAGCTCAAAGGCCGCACAAGGAGGGTTATTGCTTTTCTTAATGGTAATTAATTTAGAATAGTGATTATAATTAACCTCACAACCAAAAGCTTCCCCAATAAAGCGCAGTGGTACCATTGTCCGCCCCTTTTCTATCTGAGGCGCCACCGCCAACGTAGTTTTCCGGCCGTCGATTTGACCCTCTTTTTTTCCGATCCATAAAAGCACCTTACTGGTTCCCTGAGTAATTGTCACTTGGCGTGTTTTGGCCTCCCAGGCAAAAGTACTGTTAAAAGCCTCTCCCACAAAGCGAAGGGGCACAAGGGTATTTCCCTGCACAATTACCGGAGGAATTTCCAGAGTTACCGAACGGTTATCCACAAATGCGGTTTTGGCGTTAATTATAAGCTCAATGGTTTCCGGCAGCACTGCCTCTCCCTGGGCATAAGCAGTAATACCTAACAAAAAAAATAAAGAAAAAACGATTATCATCTCTACTGTTCTTTTCACTTAAATTACCTTCCTTACACATATTATTCCAGCTTGTCCCTTAAATTGACTCCCAGCCTCTTTGATAAGGCTCAAAACAGTCCAAGCAAACAATTTTACCATCTTGTAACTTGGCCTGGGATTCTGCCAGCCGCTCCCCGCAGCACGAGCAAACTACTGAAGGGAATATTTTTGCCTTCTCCGGTATCTTCAGGGAAATAAAATCAACTTGGCAAAACTCTTCCGCCGGAGCGGTAAGCACTGCCTGAATCTTTCCCTCCCGATCATTTGGCTCTACATCCAGTTTCGCAGTATCCACATAAACCCGTACAGCCTTCCCTGATTTCCGTTGGGCAATAGTAAAAGCCTGTTTACCCCGATTTTTGTAAATAAGATTCCCTTTGCCCAAACTGCAACCGGTGATCACCTGGATAGCATCTACTCCGCAGGCATCATTTTCGACAATGGCTACCAATTCCTCATCGTCGGACCGGTTATCACCCAATTTTTCCAAGGCAATTACTGCCGCCCGGTAACCAACGGCTAGTCCCGGGCATGTATGGCCGTGAAAATCAACAGTTTTATCCCAAAGCTTTTTATCAAATACCATACGTCCCCTCCTTTTTAGATAAATCTGTGTTATAATAGTTCTTCCATCTCGTCCAGCATTTGCTCAAATACCTGTAGTGCTTCAATAATAGGCTCCGGTCGGTTCATATCAACGCCGGCTTTTTTTAATTGATTAATAGGATAGTCCGATCCTCCCAACTTTAAAAATTCCAGATAGCGGTCCCCTGCCGGCCGGCCTTCCTCTAAAATAGCCCGGGCCAAAGCAGAGGCAGCAGAAAACCCGGTGGCATACTTGTAAACGTAAAAGGCATTATAAAAATGGGGAATTCTCGACCATTCCAGAGAAATCTCTTTATCTATCACTACGTTAGGACCATAATAATCACGATTTAATTCCGTATATATCTGACACAAGCTCTCGGTGGTTAAGGCCTCACCTGCCTCCACCTTTTGGTGAATTATCTTTTCGAACTCGGCAAACATAGTCTGGCGGAATACAGTTCCCCTGAATTCCTCCAGATAATGGTTAATAATATACATCTTTTCCTCTTTGTTGGAGGCATTTTCCAATAAATATCGGGTCAGAAGAGTTTCGTTTACCGTAGAAGCCACTTCCGCCACAAAAATCTTATAATATCCGTAAACATAAGGCTGGGTTTTCCAGGAGTAATAAGAGTGCATTGCATGCCCCATTTCATGGGCCAAAGTAAACACATTATTCAGGTTTTCGTGGTAATTAAGAAGCACGTAAGGGTGCGTGCCATAAGCTCCCCAGGAATAGGCTCCCGACGTTTTTCCTTCATTTTCCATCACATCTATCCATCCGGAAGATAAACCCTGTCTTAAATCAGCCAAATACTGTGAACCTAAAGCCTGAACGCCTTCCTCTACCATCCTTACCGCTTTTTCATATGGTGTTTTTTTCTTAACCTCGCTGACCAGAGGTGCGTAAATATCATACATATGTAATTCCGGAACACCCAGTATTTTTTTTCTTAATACCATATATCGGTAAAAAAGGGGTAAATGGCTGCGCACAGTTTGAATTAAATTATCATAAACAGATACCGGTACGTTATCGTCATCTAAGGAAGCCTCCAGTGCAGAATGATAATTGCGCACCCGGGCATAAAAAACATCTTTTTTAACACTGGCATTTAACAAAGCAGCCAAGGTGTTTCTCTGTTTTTCATAAGTACCGTATAAACCCTGGAAGGCATCCATGCGTACCCGGCGGTCGGGGCTTTCCATAAATTGAATATAATTTCCGTGGGTTATGGCAACCTGGTCACCTTCCTCATCTGTTATTTCCGGAAATTTGATGTCGGCATTATTTAACATGCCGAAAATATTTTTCGGACCCATTCCTATTTCCCCAGACATGGCAATAATCCGTTCTTCCTCGGGGGATAAAGTATGGTCCTTAGTTCGAGTAATATCTTCAATATAATGTTTATAAAGGGCCAGCCTCGGTTCCTCAGAAAAATAATTATTTAAAACCAGTGCAGGAATGGCCAAAATCTCCGGCTGGATAAATGCAGTGGCCTCCGCCCCACTCACCATGAGGCTCTGAGCCCGGTCCCTCATTCCCTGGTATTTGGGATGAGCATTATTCTCATCTTTTCTCATTTGGGCATACACGAATACCTTATCCAGTAACTTTCCCATTTCGTCCTGCAAGGAGAGGCATTGGAATAAATTCTGCGCTGTTTCTCCCAATTTACCTTGATACCGAGATATCTCAGGTATGATCTCCCTAATTTTGTTAAAATCATCCTCCCATTTCCCTTCATCATCATAGATATCTTCCAGCCGCCATTTATAATTATCAGGTACCTCTTCTCTTTTGAGCAGTTTCTTGTTCCCTTCCATTCCTTTCACTCCTTTCAAAATACAGATTAACACAAAAGGATGGGATTTTAAAAGCCTTTTCCCCTCCTAAATAATAATAGACGTTTCTTTACCAGCATAGTTCCCTTGTTTCTGTTCATTTATCCATTAAATACCCTTCCTAAACTTTCCGCGGCTTGATAATGTCTTTAATAAAATTTTTCTTTCATGCATTTTCACAACAATTCCTTGAAATACTATCTATAAGCTTAATAAAGGGAGGTTGTCATGAATGCAAGAAATATTAAGCAAACTTGATACTTCTTCTTGGGAAAAATATAAACGTTCCCTGGGGGAAGCTATGGAAGTTGCCAGTGAAATGGGGATTCCCGATGAGCAAATTCAGCTCTTTTCCCAGCAGCTGGGCAGTTATTTAGCTCAAAATATTACACCCGATATTCCGGAAAACAAAGCCCTAAAAGAACTTTGGGAAGTCGCTTCCCCTGAGGAGCAAAAAGCAATTGCAGGTCTGATGATAAAATTGGCCAAAAACTCAAAGTAAAAAGCACCGGTATATAGGCGTTTTTTATTTTAAGTATCAGAAAGTATGAGTTTTAATTTTCCATCCCAATAACCGGTAACCGGATCCCGAGACCCCAAGAATATCCCCATATTCGGAAAAGGTTTTTTTGTTAAATTATTAACATTGAAAGGAGCAAAAAAGATGCACAAAGAACTGATGGGGAAATTAGACACTACTTCCTGGGAAAACTACAAAAGCTCCCTGGGCAAGGGAATGGAACTGGCTCAGGAACTAGGTCTCTCAGAACAGGAAATATCTTCCTTAGCCCAAAAATTCGGCAGTTACCTGACACATAACATTAATCCCGACCTGCCGGAAAACAGAGCCCTGAAAGAGCTTTGGGAAATTGCCAACCCCCAGGAACAGCAAACATTAACCAATCTAATGATGAAAGTAGCTAAATCAGCAAAGTAAAAAGTGCGTCCACGGGCGCACCTTTTTATTGTTATTTGAAGTTTGGGCTTTATTCAAGCAGGAAAATCCTTGCGCTGGAAGAATACTGTTTATGAAAAAAACCGGAGCAGATGAGGGAAGAGGTAAAATGAAGGTAAAGGCTTTTCTGACCCAGTTCGATGATACTATCGGATATGACCTGGAAATAACTGATGATAAAGCAACTGTACAGTGCTATTTAGATGCTGTAAATGAATTTCAAGAAAAGCATGTCGCTAGCTGTAAGGGATGTGACGGGTGCTGCTGGGAACGCATCCCTCTAACAGCCATTGATGTTATCAATTATTTATCCGCTGAAAAAATTTTATCCCTATTACCTCTAAAAACCCCTTTGCTTTCTTCTTTTGTTCATCGCTTTTGCCATGTATTCTGCAAGGGGCCTGTAATTGATATTACCCTGAAAAACAGGCCTGACGGAGCCTGTCTATTTTTAGACACCAAGCAAAAAATATGTACGCACCATTCTATCCGGTCCCTGGTATGCCAAACCTATGTCTGCCTGCCTCATTCCGAGAAGGCCGGCCGGCTGCGGGACACTATACTAAATACAGGAGAAGATGAACTGGTCCGGCGCTATCTTTCTGAAGCCTGTAGTACAGGTCAATACCCCAAAATTGACGAGGATATAGATGCAGCACCCTCCCTGGAAAATTACCCTCCTACACCTTTCTCCGGGAAAAATCGCTATGAAGAAATATTAATCAAAGATATAATTCCATCTGATTTATGGAAAAATATTTATAAACCTTGAAAATTAAGGCAACACCCTACGCAGGCGAACGACGGAAGGGGGCGAGCCCCATGGACGGGGCGAGAGGGCCATTGAACATGGATGTGAATTGGCCCGGTACCCCTTTCGTCTGAGACAAGTAGACGGTGTTGCCCATGCGAAGTCCAGTGACATATATTTTGCATTCAAATGCACAAAATATTACTTTTCGCAGGAGAATCATATCATTGATTTCCAAATTAAATTAGACCGGAGCATAAGCTTCCCCGTGCAATTTAAATATTTATTGTAATACAAGGAATTTCAATTTTATTGCCTCATCCCTGCTTCCAGTGCCTTAACATTAAGGTCATAAAATTTGGGCGGAATATATTCCTTTAAGACTTCTGCCCAATCTAAGCCATCCAGTTGAAGCGCTTTAATAAGCGCCCCCAGGATAACAATATTTTGGGCTTTTATATTACCTAATTCATCGGCAATTTTACCTGCCTTAATCACTTTAAGTCCCGGTACCTTTTGAGCTAATTCTTCTATAATGTTTTCGGGGTAGTTCTCCTGACCGATTAAAACAGGAAGGGAATATATTTCATAATCATTAATGAGCAGCGCCCCGCCTCCTCTCAACTGGCCTAAATTCCTAACTGCCTCTACCTTTTCAAAAGCCACCAATACATCGGCTTCCCCGGCTCCAATATGAGGAGAATCTACCCTTTCACCAAACCGGACTTGAGTAATAACGTTTCCCCCTCTTTGGGCCATCCCGTGGATTTCGGACATCTTCACATCATACCCTAATTTTAATAAACCCTCTGAGATGATTTTGGAAGCAAGGATAATTCCCTGCCCCCCTACCCCGACAAATAAAATATTTTTAGTCATCCTTACTCACCTGCTTTCTTGATGGCATTAAATTTACACACTTGAACACACAACGTACAGCCGTTACACATCTCCCTTTCAATAACCAGACGCCCCTCCTTAGAAGCAATAGCAGGGCAGCCTGTCTTCATACAGGCCTTGCATTGAGTGCATTTTTCCTTATCTATTTCACAGTACATTCCTGCTCTTTTCTTTTGGACATCTTTAATTAAGGCACAAGGCTGTTTGGTAATAATGACAAAGGGTTCCGTTGCCTCGTAAGCATCCTTCACAGCCCTTTCGGTTGACTCCAAGTCATAAGGGTCAACTACCCGGATATTTTCCCCTTTAATGCCTACGGCCCGAACAACAGCTTCAATATCAATAACAGGAGCCGGCTCACCCATAAGTGTTTTTCCCGTTCCCGGGTTTTCCTGGTGCCCGGTCATTGCAGTAATACTATTATCTAAAATTACCACTGCTATTGGTGTTTTATTGTACACGGCATCAATAAGCCCGGTAATTCCGGAATGGAAGAAGGTAGAATCCCCGATAAAACCAAATATCTTATCGTCCCTCTTTCCTTTGAGCGCTGCTCTCCGAAGCCCTAAAGCTGCGGAGATTCCTGCGCCCATACAAATAACAACATCTGTCACATTTAAAGGGGGCATCATCCCTAGGGTATAGCATCCAATATCTCCCGCCACAATAATATCCTTGTACTTGCTGACGGCATAATATATTCCTCTATGAGGACAGCCCGGGCAAAGTACCGGAGGTCTGGACGGTGCTTTCATATCCAAAGTATAAGGTGCCTGTTTTTCTGCCGGGAAAAAAGCCTTTCGAATTAGATCCGGGTTCAGTTCTCCGCAACGAGGAATAAACTCCTTCCCAATACACTCTAAATCTAAGGTCCTTATATAATTCTCCAAATAAGGTTCGCCTTCTTCAATTACATATAATTTGTCCACTACTTTGGCAAACTTTTTAATCATTTTATCCGGCAGAGGATAGCTCAAGCCGATTTTTAAATAGGATGCTTCCGTCCCAAAAACCTCCCGGGCATGCTGGTAGGATATTCCGCTGGTAATAATGCCGATTTTTTTGCTGCCCCACTCAATGCGGTTCAGAGAAGTATGGTTGGAGTATTCCTGCAATTTAAGCAATTTTTCTTCCAGTTCAATGTGTTTAACCCGGGAATGGGCAGGTATCATCACGTACTTTTTCGGGTCTTTTCGATATTCTTTTACCCCTACCTCCACTTTTTCCCCCGGTTCCACAAGACTTTTGCTATGGCATATTCTGGTAGACACCCGGAACAAAACAGGAGTATCAAATTTTTCACTGATTTCGAAAGCTGCTTTTACAAAATCCTTGCATTCCTGGCTATCCGCCGGCTCAATCATCGCTACCTTGGCAAAGGGAGCATAATACCTGTTGTCCTGCTCATTTTGGGAGCTGTGCATCCCCGGATCGTCGGCGGAAACTATTACCAGACCGCCGTTCACTCCTTCGTAGGCTATGGTAAAGAGGGGATCCGCCGCTACATTAAGGCCTACATGCTTCATAGCCGCTAATGCCCGGGCTCCTCCAATCGCTGCCCCACAGGCAACCTCAACGGCTACCTTTTCATTAGGTGACCACTGGGAATATATTTCCTGATACCGGGCCATGTTCTCCAGAATTTCCGTACTGGGAGTTCCAGGATAAGCTGCCGCTACAGTACATCCGGCTTCGTAGGCTCCCCTGGCAATAGCTTCATTGCCCGTCATAATTTTTTTCATCCTTCTTCTCCTCCTTAAAACACAACTTGGCTATTTTTGTATTATAATCCGATTAAACCTAACACCCGCCCTGATTCGTATCAAACTTGCCTAACAACACCCTGATATTTGCAAGACAAGAATTTATAAACCCATGGAATTCCCCTTCCACGCTTTCTTGAGCCTGTCGGATAATTCCGGCTATTGCTACCGGATCCGCTTGGGAAATTCCGTGTCTCTTTTTTAAAAATAACGCATATTTTTTTGCCAGGTTTTCAGGAGTCACTTCTGAAATACAAAAAATGGAAGGCATATCCTTAATAACAGCCGTTATTTTTGATGTATCTACATTAAAATACTTGCCTAGTAAATCAGAACATTCGATAATTACGGCGTCATCAACTAGAGTATCATGAAGCAGCTCTGTTAAAAAAGGATAGTGTTTTACGGAAATCACTTCATAGGCCATCTCAATAAAATTATGTGCTTTCCATAAGCCCATTTGGGGGGGCAAAGCGCAAGCTTTGATCACCTCGTCAACAAAAGGAGCCCCCCGTTGGAAGCAATAACCGGTACCCTGGCCTTCAAAACCCTCGTCGGCATAATAATCCAATCCATGGGGATATGAGCAATGAGTGATAATGGCCCTGGCAAAATCCAGAAATTGGGGGTATTTATTCCGGCAAAGACCGAAAAAACCCGCACCCATCTCATGAGTAATACTTCGGTTAAGTTCAATAATATTTCCTAAATCAGGAAAGATTCCCCCTAAAACCACCTGGTGGTGGGTACTTTTTAACAAGGACTGGGCAACAAATACATGGGTTAAGGGAAACATCGCTTATCTCCTTCCCTTCTTATCAATTAACTCTTTTCCCAAACGTACCATCAATTTAATGGTACAATATCACATTTTTAGCATTTTCCGGGAACAATATTAAAAACACTCAGAAAAGATAGTACCTTCTTATTATAATAGTAATTCTACAGAAATGGATAGTGATATTTGTGAGATTAAATCAAAGTTTCCCCAATATGGGCATCATTTGGTAAATTGGAAGCAGCTATGTCTTAACCCCTTGATAAAATTATCTGACTTGCACCTTACCGACTGTTGTATCTTGGCTCTTAGCTTGCTATACTATTGGAGTGATTTTAAGGAGGAATTTGATGATACCCAACATTCGAAACATTGCTATTATTGCGCACGTAGATCATGGAAAGACCACTCTAGTTGACGGGATGCTCAAACAAAGCGGTATCTTTCACCAAAACGAAGTCGTTGTAGAACGTATTATGGATTCTAATCCCCTGGAGCGGGAACGGGGCATTACGATACTTGCCAAAAATACCTCGGTGAATTACAAAGGCACGAAAATTAACATCGTGGATACTCCGGGTCATGCCGACTTCGGGGGGGAAGTGGAACGGGCTTTATCCATGGTAGACGGTGTCCTCTTAATCGTCGATGCTTTTGAGGGCCCTATGCCTCAAACAAAATTTGTTTTAAAAAAAGCCCTGGAGGCAAACTTAAAACCACTGGTTGTCGTAAACAAAATTGACCGTCCGGATGCTCAACCTTATGAAGTTATTGATGAAGTCTTTGACCTTTTCCTGGAATTAGGAGCAAATGAAGATCAGCTGGATTTTCCCATTATATACACGTCGGCCCGATTGGGTATCGCCAAGGAGAGCTTGGAAGATGAAGGGAGCAACCTGGAGCCTCTTTTTGATACTATTATTACCCATGTCCCTCCGCCCCGGGTCTCTGAAGGCAGCTTTCAAATGAGAATAGCCAATCTGGATTATGACAACTATCTAGGCAAATACGCCATCGGGAAAATTAACCGGGGCAGTATCAAAACAGGTGAGCCGACAGCCCTTATCCGGCACGACGGCACCACCATCCGGGTAAAAGCAGGAAAATTATTTGTTTACCAGGGTTTGAAAAAAGTAGAGGTCAATTCTGCCTGGGCCGGTGAAATTGTGGCCTTGGCCGGACTTGAGGATATAAATATCGGGGAAACAGTGGCGGATATTAATAATCCGGAACCCCTGCCGGTAATTACTATTGACGAACCCACTTTAACAATGGCATTTCTGGTCAATAACAGCCCTTTTGCCGGTCAAGAAGGTACTTATGTCACCTCCAGAAAACTCCGGGAAAGATTATACAAGGAACTTGACTCTAATGTAAGCCTCAAAGTGGAGGATACCGAAAGTACCGATGTCTGGCAGGTTTCCGGCCGGGGAGAACTTCACTTGTCCATTCTCATTGAAAATATGCGCCGTGAGGGATATGAGCTTCAGGTATCTAAACCGGAAGTAATTCTCAAAAAATCAGAGGGGAAAATACTGGAGCCTATTGAATACCTGGTTATTGATATTCCTGATGATTCTATGGGCCCGGTAATGGAAAATTTAGGCCACCGTAAAGCGGAAATGGCTAATATGATATCAGGTGACAGCGGTAATGTCCGTCTGGAATTCAAAATTCCTGCCCGAGGACTTATCGGCTTTCGCTCCGAGCTTCTAACCCAAACACGGGGAAATGGTATCATGAATCACAGCTTTTATGGCTATGAACCATATAAAGGAGAAATTAACAGGCGTTATCAGGGATCTTTAGTTGCCTGGGAAGACGGAGAAGCTACCACCTATGGACTGCTCCAAGTAGAAGATCGGGGTACCATGTTTATTTCCCCCGGTACCAGGGTCTATGAAGGCATGGTTGTCGGCGTGGGAAACAGAGAGCAGGATATTGAGATCAATGTATGTAAGAAAAAGCACCTGACCAACATGCGTTCTTCCACATCGGAAGAAACGGTAAAGCTTAAGGAACCCTGTATTCTCTCACTAGAGGAAGCTATTGAATTTATCGGCGAAGATGAGCTTGTGGAAATTACTCCGCAAAACATCCGCATCAGAAAAAAAATCTTAAAGAAAAATGAGCGAACCAAGTCGCTGAAAAAGCCTGTACACAATTTTTAAGGGCTTAGAATTATCCGGGTATTTCTTTGAGGTCCCGGGATCCGGTTACCGGATCCCGGGACCTCAAAGCAAAGCCTGAAAGGGTTTTTATATTTTTAAATCAATCTGTTCCACCGTGCCTGCCTGCCCGGTTTCTTTCAGAAAAATTCCTGTTCGCACCAGTTGGCCTTGGGTTTCATTATTCCCGTCTTTATAAGTAAAGGGTGTCTCCAGGTTTCCCAAATAAATTGCTCCGATACCTTTTTGCCCCAGGGTAAAAAGGGTTTCCTTCCCTTCACTGTCTTTTCTCCAGATGCGCAGCCTGTCAAAAATCGCATCATTTTCATCTATCCAACCATTATTATCTTGATCATATTGGGCCAGTTCAGTAAAACCATTCCCGGTTTGAGGACCGAATATTTCTTTACCGCTGGTAATACTCCCATCCCCGTCTAAATCAAGGGCAAGAAAACCACTTCCCGGGGCAAGAGCTGAAACCTGGTCTGCTTGGCCATCACAATCCAAATCAAACTCAAATGTTCTGTCTGCTAATTCCGCCGCCCTGCCTTCATAATTAATGACCAAAGGGTCAACGATCCGGGCATCTCCCGCCAGTATACTGATTTGTTGTTGGTGCACAAATTCTCTGCTTAAACTCAGACTTGCCGAAAAAGAAATCTCCTGGCCATCTGCTGTTTTAATAATTCCCTCTGCGGAAAAAACTAACTTTTCCTGCTCAGATAATGACTCCCGACAGTAATATTCCATGCCCCAACCCTGTCTTTGAGGCTGATGATTCTTTGCTTCCGGAGAGCTTGCAACTGCCGGGGCATCCTGAGAGCATGCCGGCAGCTTTTCTAAAACCTGAAAACGGATCTTCTTTCCCGTTAAGGCTTCCAATAATAATTGGAGCATCAGCATCTTCTGCTTCTCCTCACCGGAAATGGCTATTTCCCCGTTAATACCTTCAACCTCATTCTCTTTTATCAGCATTTCTTTAGACTTGTCTGATATTTCCAATAAATCTATATTTGTTCCCAGCCTTGCCCTTTGCCCTCTGGTCTCCGCTACCGTAGGATCTATCCTGATTTTCAGTTCCTCTTCCCGGGTATATTTTTTGACATATTGTTGCTGCCCCATCATAGATACATTGGATTCTGTTATCTTCATGGAATGACGACACCTCCCCCTATCTTTTGGTCTTATCTAAGTTATCGTCATCTGTTGCCAAAAGTTTAGGGGTTATTTGTCCTTATCTGTTTTTTTATAGGCCGGTTGAGGTAATACCCAACGTCCTTTTTCAATTAAATAGCCTTTCAGCTGTTGGTAAGTGAGTCCCCCTAACATGAACAAGCCCGCATACCCTACCAGGGGAAACAAAATACGCACTAAATTTGTAAATCCCCATTGAGCTGCTGCCAATGAGGCCAGGCACACTCCTCCGGCCATGATCTTTAATTTCTTGCTTTGGGGCGTGCTGAAGCGGACAACAAAACCGTATAAGCTTCCTACTGCCGTACTATATATTTCCGCAAACAAAACAAGAGCGTATAAAAAACGCACAAGGGGTGATATTTTTCCGGCTACAAAAATCATGGGGATTTCAAACCGAGCTGCCTGAGGCATGTTTACCAGCATGGCCAAAAAGATGGTTGCCGCCCCTAATCCTAATCCAACCCCGCCCCAGATCGCGCCTTTTTTGATAATACCTAATTCACCGGCTTCTTTTCCCATAGGAGCAAGCACTGCCACCGCCAGCACCAAATTATAGGAAATATAAACCACAGCGGCCATAGGCCAAAAGGGAACGGCAGGATTTCCTGCCTCCATAGCGGCACTGGAAAACTCCGGTGCCATTCCAACTGTCAAAAGTGCATAAATTGCAATACCGGCCACAGAACCCAAAAGTATCGGAACTACCATCCCAATAGCGGAAATTACGCCGTTCAAACCCAGTAAAACAGTACCTAAAGTGGCCGCAAGAAGAAGAACACTTCCTAATAATTTTGATAATCCCAACTGCTCGCTAAAAAGTGCCCCGGCCCCGGCAGCCATAATGGTTAAAGCACCAAAAAGGAAAAAAGTAATCACATAATCCAAAAATGCTCCTACCCATTTTCCGGCAGCATACTTAATCACCGGAAGATGGGAGTCGGCACCAAGCTTGTTTCCAATTTTCATAATTAAATAACCAAAATAGCCAAACAATATAGTTGCCAAAATTAAACCGGCTAAACCCCAAAAACCGAAATAGCCGAAAAACTGTAAAACCTCCTGACCGGAAGCAAAACCGGCTCCTACCACTGTTCCGATATATGCTGCGGCAACTTTAAATACGGACATTTTTCCCTGACCCAAGAACATCTTCTCCTTTTTTTGAAAGCATGTTCCTAGTGTTACAATTTACTGCCTGTTTTATGCTTAAGTTCAGTGTCTCGTGTCTGGTGATCGAATGATGAACAAATATAAGGGGGCATAAGAACAACAAATAAGATTAAAATTAGTGTCATTTAATGTCATTTTTTCCGTGGTATTATGTAGGATTTAAATAAAATTTGTGGAATATCAATAAAATGAATGTTAGAGGTGACACGTGAGGGAGCACCAATTCTTAATTGTGAAATTAAAGAGAACTTATTTTAACGAAAAGTGAGGCGAAATATTTGTTTAACAAGTATTTATGGATCTTATGTCTCGGTCATTTAGTTGTTGATTTGGGCCAGGGAGTTCTGCCTATCTTAACACCATTGCTGGTGGAAAGCTTTCATCTTAGTTACTTTCAAGTAGGTACTGTTGCATTGACATATACTTTTAGTTCGGCTATTATCCAGCCGGTTTTCGGGGTGTTAAGTGACCGTTATCGTATGCCTTGGTTAATGCCTTTGGGACTTTTTCTTTCTGGTTTGGGTTTGGCACTAACCGGAATAGTAAACTCCTATGGATTACTATTGTTTGCGGTACTATTAAGCGGCATCGGAGTGGCGGGATACCATCCAGAAGGATCTAAAATGGTTCATTATATTAGTGAGGATGGTAAGGCCGGGTCTTCAATGGCGATCTTTTCAGTGGGAGGAAACCTAGGTTTTGGTCTGGGTCCCATGTTGGGTATGTTTATACTAAGTTTTGCTGGATTAGGTTCGATTCAAGGTGTAATGATTCCGGGGGTAATTGCGGCACTGGTATTCTTATTTTTATTACCTAAATTCAGGAAATTTTTACCGGAAAACTTACCCAAACAAGAAATGGATAAAGAAAACACAAGCAATAGCGCAAATAGGGCAGATATGGTAGTAAAATTAATACTATTGTTGCTTTATGTTACTATCAGATCATGGGTACATTCCGGATTAGTTTATTTTATTCCCTTTTATTTTCCTAGCTTTAAAGGTATTACTGAGCCAGGATATCTAGTTAGTATCTTTTTAATTGCAGGGGTATTAGGCACAATTTTGGGTGGCCCTTTTGCTGATCGTTTTGGTGGGCGGAACGGCCTATTATTTTCTATGATCATTTCCCTTTTTACAATCTACCCCTTTTTGAACTTAAGCGGTAATTGGATCCCTGTGTTAGCTTTTATTATCGGTACATCACTAATCTCAACGTTTTCTACCACAGTTGTTTTTGGGCAAAGGCTTTTACCTCATAATATTGGACTAGCTTCGGGGTTGTTGCTTGGCTTTGGAGTCGGTATGGGATCGGTCGGGGTAACATTGCTTGGCGCCATTGCTGACCACGTAGGTCTGCCCTTTACTATGACCATTATCAGCTTGCTGCCGATATTAGGGATTGTGCTTGCCTTTACCCTGCCGGATGTTAGAAATCGGGAATTAACTACTAAGCCGGTAGCTAATTTGCACCAACAGGCTTAAGGGGACAGGGTAGGCTACATGTTGTTCATTTATACTTATATTCGCTAAGCCTCTGTATTAATTTTCTTTTTGAACCTAATTAATATATGATAAATGGACTTTCCAAACACAATGGAAAATATCACATTTCCCAAAGCATGTAATGTATCAAAAGGAATGCTGACTCCATAGGTAGCCAGAAAAGTTTTCCATGTTAAGGGATAAATAAAGCCTACCCAGTGCCAGATATTCATCACCCAGCCAAACAGGTAGCCACACACCCCCCCGAGGATAGCAAAAGAAACAGGTTTAAAACCGTCGCTTCTTCTTCCTAAGAAAGCTGCTGCTGCTCCACACATGCCCCAGCAAAACATTTGCCAAGGTGTCCAAGGGCCCTGTCCAAGAAAAAAATTAGATACAAGAGCAGCTAACGCTCCTACCATAAATCCGCTTTGAGCTCCAAAAACATACCCGCTGAGCATCACCAGAAAAGTGGTGGGCTGCAAGCCGCTAACAATGGCAAAAGGCACCCGTAAAATGGCGGCCAAGGAGGCCATTGTCGCTATTAATGCTATTTCCTTGGAAGAAACAGCGCTTTTTTCAAATCTCCGGAAAAAAGCAAATAAAGCAAGTCCTATCATAATCACGGAAAAAACCGCCCAGTTCATCCCGGAAAAAGGATTTTCCGGGATGATACTTACTGTCAGCAGGCAGGCAGTAATAATAATAGCTATCAAAAAATATTTATTATTCATTTTTTAGCTCCATTTCCCACGATAATTATGCTGTGCTCATCCACCTTTTATTTTGCTAAAGCCTTTTGCAGCTCTCTGATGCTAAAGGAACATTGAGCCCTGGTAGCATGAGTATCCCCTTGAAAACCGGGATATAGCAGCCCTTCTTCCCCGGCCAATTTTACATAACCGGAATACCACTTCGGACCTTCCGTAAGATTTTCCTTTTTTTCTGTGGGTAAAGCCCTGACCAGCATGGCGGCCAATTCCCCGCCGGTAATTTTTCCTTGAGGATCAAAGGTTCCATTAGGCCGCCCTTGGATAAAGCCTTTTTCCACTGCACTAGAGATAAATCCTCGTGCCCAATGGTAAGCTGGGATATCCTTAAACCTGGCAGCTCCGTCCCCGGCTCCTGTCGCCATCCCTAAGCCGGAAACCATAAACTTAGTAAATTCCGCCCTGGTAACCTTATTTTCCGGACAGAAAGTATTATCCTCATATCCCCTTAAAACCCCGGTCTGCACCAAATCCATAATTGAGCTATATGCCCAGTAGTCTTCAGATAAATCGAAAAAAACCGCCGGCCCCTGATTGCCTTCTTTTTTAGAGTCATATTGAATCTGCACTGGGTGGGGTTTTCCTGCTAAAGCCATTATTGCATAAGATGTTGTAGTAACCGGAGAAGCAAGAACACCCTCTTTCCAGTTAAAGGAACCATCTTTGTTTTGCAAGCTTAATAAATGGGAAATTCCGTTTTTATTATTAACCGACCAAGCGCCGCCTGTCGGATCCTCCCCGGCCGCAATCAGGCCTTGTAAAACCCAGGCATCGGAACAAGCATTTGCCTCTTTCGCCATCCATTTTCCGGCACTAAATCCCCCATTTAATTGCTGCTGACCTTTGATAAAGCGCAAAGCATTTTTAATAGCCGGGGAATCAGCCTTTTCTCCCATCAAAATCAGGGCTTGAACAGCCGCCCCCGTATCATCCGTATCACTCTCACCCCCTTGTATCCAGCAAAAGCCTCCATCTGTATTCTGATGCTCTAGCAGCCATTTTCGGGCTTTGTCCCGGTTTGGAATGTCATTTCCCGTGGAACCCAGCGCTAAAACAGACCAGATATGCACATTAATCATACCCTCTTCCCCTTTATCCCGCTGGGCAAACTGCCCGTCTTCCTGCTGAAATGAAATAATTTTTTCTTCTAATGTCCGGGCCTGTTGACTAGAACCTTGCCCTGCGGCAGTAAGCGCCAAGAGCAGGACGGCATAATCGCAGGTTGTTTCTCCATCATCCGGCGTGTTTTTTAGATAATCAAGAGGATTTTTCCCCGCCGGAGCCCATGTGCTTTCTGTACAATCCACATTTGCCCCGGTTAAGGCTAATACCACCCAAGCGGTAAGCGACCTGCTGCTGGGACGCCCTTTTTGGGCACAAAAACCCCCGTCGGTATTCTGCATACTCTTTAGATAATTTACACCCTTTTCAATGCTCTCCCTGTTTTGAGCAGAGAGATTACTCTCTCCATAAGCGATATTCACTACGCACAGAGTAAATAAGAGGACAACACTCACCAAAAATAATTTTTTTCCGGTTTTAAACATCTTATCACCACCACCTAAAATTTTTACTTAATAAACATTTGCTTTCCAATCTTCCAACCTTCCCCCTAATATCTTTCTGTACTAGAATCAAACATTGTTTTTGCTGAACCCATAATTTGGTCTAACACTTCCTTGGCCTGCTCCAAAGTAACAACCCGGTCTGCTATATTTCGAAATAATTTGCTGATTTGGGGAGAATAAAAATTTGAATCCGTAAGCATTTCATTTTTATTTCCTGTACCAATAACAGTACCCCTGCTCATCAGAACAATATCCTCCGCATATTGAGCCGCAAATTCCACATCGTGGGTTATCATAAAAACTGCAATGCCTTTGGCTTTTAGCTCTGAAAGAATTTTCCCCAGCTCCTCCTTCAGCCGGTAATCCAAACCCCGGGTAGGTTCATCCAGCAACAGCAGCTTCGGCCGGGCAACTAAAACGGATGCTAAGGCTATCCGCTGTCTTTCCCCCACACTAAGATCCCGGGGATTAGATTCAAGATAGGGTGTTAAGCCCAGTCTCTCCATAACCTCTGCCTTAAACCCTTCATCCGGCAGGCCGAGATTTTTCATGGTAAACACCAGTTCTTCCTGCACCGAAGGCAAAAACAAATAATCGTTCGGGTCCTGGGATAGGTATCCTACCAGGGGAGCCAGCTCTTCCACAGATAACTTCCTGGTATCCTGGCCTAATACCTTGACCTGGCCCCGACTAGGCTTTAATAAGCCATTGAGGGTTTTGAGAAGGGTTGTTTTCCCTGCGCCGTTCTCACCCATCAAAACCGTAAAGCTTCCGGAAGAAATCTTCAGATTTACCTTCTTTAACGTTTCTTCCCCATTGGGATAAGTAAACCAGACATTTTCTGCCTCCACAACATCCTCACCGTAATTTTTAACCCCCTCCTTAACTTTTTCCCTGATAAAAACCGGTTCGGACAACGGGCAATAGGACTTCAATAATTGCCGGCCCTGTTTAACCGTGACCGGTACCTGAGTAAATCCGGCACCGGCAAATAATTTAGCTAAAGGGGGAATAAAAGGAGTTTTATTCTTTAATGCCCAAGCGGCCAATGTTTCCGGCCCATGATGGTCGGATACTATTTGCCCCCGATCCATTACTAAAACTCTATCTGCTAAATGAAAGCACCTTTCTAATCTCTGTTCAATAAGTATTACCGTAATTCCATTTTCTTCGTTTAAGCGTCTGATCATAGTCAGTATTTCTTCCCCTGATACCGGGTCAAGCTGGGAAGTAGGTTCATCCAGGAGCAAAATATCCGGCTGCATGGCCAGTACTGCCGCCAGGGCCACCTTTTGCTTTTGGCCTCCCGAAAGCTCCGGTGAAAAACTCCTTAAATAATTTGACAGTACTAGGGCGCCGGAAACCTCCATGACTCGCCTTTTCATGAGGCTATTAGACAATCCCAGGTTTTCCAGGCCAAAAACTATTTCCTCTTCCACACTGGTCATTACCAGCTGGCTTTCCGGATCCTGAAATACCATCCCTACTTTCTGAACCAAAATACGCCGGTCTATTTTTCTCATTTCCTTGTTGTCAATAAATATTTCCCCTTTAAACCTTCCCCCATAAAAATCAGGAATTAACCCCGCCATAGCCCGAACCAAGGAGGATTTTCCACAGCCGGATCCTCCCACTATAAGCACAAACTGTCCTTCCGGAACTTCCAAATTAATGTTATTGAGGGCCGGTTCCTCTGCCTCCGGGTAATAATAGCTTAGATTTTTGATCTTAATAAGGGCCATTTTTTCCACCCCCAACTTAAAATTGCCGGTAGAGACAGAACCAGCAGCAGGGCACCTGCCATTGTTATTTCACCTAAATTAAATTTCTCCAGCCGGGGATAATAGTGATAGGCCGACCAGCCCTTAAAAACAGCCCCCAGCCCCATAATCATACCTATCAATAAGGCGCAGAGTATGACGTAATCCCTGGGGTGCCACAATTCCCTGCTGTAATAAGTCCTGGTACCGCTCCCATAACCTCTGGCCTGCATCGACTCCGCCAGCTGCAGAGACCTTTCCAGGCAGGACAACAAAAGTACGCTGATTATCGGAAAATAGTTTCGCGCCCGCTGCCACCACTTACCCGTATCCAATTTCACACCCCGGCAGCGCTGAACCTCTCTAATCCGCTTAAAATCACGTACCATGAGGGGAAAGAGCCGGGTAGCAAGGGTTATCGCAAAAACCGACTTATTGCCCCGGCGGCTCAATAATTTCAATACTTTATCCGGATGAATGCTGTATGTATAAAAACAAAAAATACTGATAATTACCAGCAGGCGCAGCCCCATCCCCCCTCCATAAGCCAGTGCTTCCAGCGTCATTTTTGTTTTTCCCAAAACCGGAAGATTAGGGCCGGAAATCAATACCGTGGAACCGGCCCCGGAAAACAGAGCATTGATCATGGTTATTAAAATAATCATCACCATGCTGAATTTCAGGTACCCCTTCCACTGGGGGAAATTGTCTCCAGCAACAATCACCGCTCCAACCGCTGCAAATAATCCCAACAGGTAAGCCGGATGAGAAAATATTAAGGAAAGCAGAAATACCACTAAAACATAAGTAACGGATGTCATAGGATGAAGCCTGTGAATTAAATTGTCTTTTTCCCTGTATGCCGGCATTTATCCTCCCTCTTTCCTGCTCTTACTGCAGGGGAAGCCTAATAATTTTACCGGAAACTACCGCCCCACTGTACATTCCGGTAATTTTTTCCGGAGTTTTGGCAATTATATTAACAGCTTGCTCCAATCCAGCCTGGTTCGTGGCTGCAATCAACCAAAGGGGGCTGTCGTCTCCCAGCCCTTCACCGGTAGCCGCAATCACCGCAGCGCTGCCTTGAATTGTTTTGTTTACTTTACCGTTATAGCTTAAAAGCTCCATTCCGCTATCTGTAAAATAAACGTTCATTCCTGTTTTCCGGTAGTCCTGGTTTAACCCATTCAAATAGTTAATTTTTTTTAACTCTCTCCATTCCCCCAATACTAATACCGGTCCCTGACGTTTTTCCATCTTTCCTGAATCCAAACCGGAAAGGTAAACTGTTTTAACAGCCTTCGCCTTAAGAGCATTTTGCAACCTTTGAGCCAGCCCCTTGTTCTCCGGAGAACTCATTATTGTTGTTGCCTTTACTGTCCCCCCGTAGCCATGGGCGAAGGGTTCAGGATAACAGCCGATTACGGCGGAATTAGCGGATCCCATGCTTTCCCACACATGGTAATCCCACCATACTGCTTCACCGGCTCTCAACTGATATCCATCGGCTCCCATATCAGTACAGATACCGTTAATATAGTAAAACCAATCATGCCGTTTTCCCGACAAGCCGCCTTTTTCCATTTTAAACCCATTAATTTCGCTGACAAAGCCGCCGCCGTATTCCGTATTAACCTCTAAATTAGCCTCTAAGAGATCCATCACCGTTCCACCCTTTGGAATCTCACATTTCTCATGAAAAATCTTTTTGCTCCCAAAATCCCGGGTAACAAGAAGGGTGGCCTTATTCCCCTTTTCTCCGTTTCCGGCAGGCGGCAGCACCGTCTGTTTTTTGCTTATAGCAGCGCTTGAAGATGTTTTTTCACTATTATCCTTTGTCCCGGAAACATGCTCGCTTTTACTTTCTGCCTTTACTTTCTTTATTTCCTTTGCTTCAACAGCACCAGTTTTTTCATCCTTTTTCTGATTATCAACAGCAGGATTATTTTCCTTTTTTCCAGTATCCTTTTGATCTTTTTGAGCATTATTTTGAGCATTAACAGTAACATTGCTCTCCTCTGGTGCCGGATCCACCTTCTTCTGTAATCCGCAGGCAGTGGCGAACATTAACACCATGCATAAACATATTATTAACCCAAATGAAGCTTTTTTCATAAATATCCTCCCCTAATTTATAGAGCAGCAATGCACTGCCCCTGTGTTGTACTAAGAGGCAGTGCATTGCACAAACCTGAAAAACCCGCCCTTAAATATTAGTAAGCTTTAAATAGCGGTAAATAATAACAGCTACCTCTGCTCGGGTTAAAGAATTAGCTCCTCTAAAGGTTTCATCCTGATATCCTTTTATTAGTCCCCGGCTGCAAGCATCTTGGACACCCTTCAAAGCCCATTCCGGTATCTGAGATGCATCTTTAAAGGTTCGTGCAATGTTTTGGGTGACGAGATCCGCCGTCTTGTGCAGCCTAGAAAAAATTACAGCGATTTCGTTTCTGCTGATATTGTCATTAGGCCGGAATTTTCCCTGGTCATCTCCTTTGATGATCTCATTTTTACAGGCACATGCTACATAATCTGCAAACCAATCACCAGATTTTACATCACTGAACAAACCTGCTTTATAGCCTTCCATCTTCATACCTAAAGCGGTAATAACCATTTTAACAAATTCCGCTCTGGTAATAGGACGTTGAGGCTCAAAACCGGAGCCGGTACCTTTAATAATTCCCTTACCCCCAAGAATCTCAATGGCATCTTTAGCCCAGGCTATATACTCACCTACATCGGTAAATTTCTTTTTCTCCGGTATTTGCACCACAGCAAACTTGGTAAAATGGTCAATCTGAAAAACAACTAACCCCCTTTCTAAATCCAGCACTGCCGGAAGAGTAATCCATTCTTTTGTTTCTTCATCAAACCAAGCAGGAAATAGCTTCGTCGCGTCCATGCCTTCTGTTACGGGTACTTTAATGCTCAATGTTACCGGGGTATTGAACCGCGTGCCCTGAGGCCCAAATTCGTAGACCGCCGAAGCAAGCTGCACCGCAAAATGATTGGGCCGTTGATTTTCAGCCAATTCATTGATCGTTATTTCTTTTCTTTCCATTCAAAGCATTTTCCGGTATCAGCATCGCTATTTCTTGCTTTTCATCTCCTAATATACCTTCTGCACTGCTCATTTCTTTACGCACCAAAACCCGGTTGTCTTCAAGCTCTTTCTTCATCTCTTCAGCTGTCTTTGGAGACATGCTTTTATCTGAATTAATAATAATCTGCTCTTCCTGAATATTTTTCAGTTTATCCTTGTAACTATTTAAGGTATCTTTCAGCGAAGCTTCAGTTGCCTTTTCATCTAATACCTTTGATGTGCTGCTTGACCCGCCTTGTAATCTCAGCACCTCATCCCAAGTAGGCGCGGCACTATCGATACTGGTACTATAATACCAAATGATTTTGTCCTTATTATTTACCGGTTCTTCAAACGCCGCTCCCCCTAAAACACCATTAATGGTATAACACCAACCATTGGGAAATTCATCATGTTCCCCGGCGATTTCATCAACATACCAGGTTCCGTAGTTTTCATCCCAAAGTCTATGCCAATTTACAGGTGTCGCATCTAGAGCCCCGCCAACAGTTAATCCGTATTGGCCGTTTTTGGAAACAACCACCTGGGCAGGACCGTATAATAATTTGCCCTTTTTGCCGATAATAGCAATGTCTACCAGGCAGCTTTTACCTGAGCCCGAACCGCTCTCCGTAACTATTATTTTTTTCTTTTCTGTTTTAACAATTACCGGAATGCCTTCATGATATTTTTCAGCATAAACCTCATAGATCCCTGCAACCCCTAATGGAATGGCTACCTGCCCTTTTTCGTCAGTGGTATATGTCTCGCTCCCAAAATGGACCGTTACCCCTGCCGCCGGAACATAAGCAGCGGGCCAGCCTCCGTCCGACTTATAAACCGTTACCGTAACGGTTTCCCCTTTTTGGGCTTCTTCTGTACTAAGCGCTAATTTACCATAGACCGTCGCTAAATCTTGACTATAATAGCTTAAGTAGACAGTGATATTATCTCCTGAATTTAGCTTGGAATTTGCACCTGTATTGAGATCATCATTCACCGTATATATCCAATAATAACTGCTTAAGTCTTTTTCTGTATCTAGCGCAATATCATTTATGTTCAGCCAATCCGCCGCCGGATCAATACTGTTGCTTATCCCGGCACCATCCAAGGCTTTCTTCAAGGCATCAAAAACCTTACTCCCTTGAGCCACCTTCAAAGACGTCTTCTCTAATATGGTTCCGGTTTCCTCAAAGCCCTCTACTCTTACCGTGACCTCAATCTCTCCGGAGGGCTCTTCTTCCCCGCTGGTTCCCAAATCTTTAATTATGTAATCCCCATATCCTTTGTGAACCAAATCGGCAAGAGCAATTAAAGACTGCCTGGTGCACAATTGATTAGTTGAAGGAGAATCCTTTTTCCAACAAAATGAATAATCATCAAGCCGATATGCCATTAAGGCATCAATTATTGTGTTATTATTTTTTGTCCACTCATCGCTAATTACGTTTTCCCCGCAAGCAATTAACCCCCTAATAACAGCACTGATTGATGCGGAGTTCTCCGGAGACCCAAAACCGCCGCTTTCTAATTGCAGTCCTTTGAGACAGTTTTTTGCCTGTTCAATAGCTTCACTAACCCCGGCAAGATCTTTATGGGAGGCTAGGGCAATTAAAGTAAAGCCGGTGATATCCGGATCCGCCATATCCCCCGATAAAGCAAAACCTCCATCACTTGTCTGTTTATTTAATATCCATCCGACAGCATCTGCCACAGCATAATCCGCCCCTGCTTTATCTAAAGCCGCTATGGACCAGATATCAGTAGTTAACTCGGCGCCAAAACCTCCGTTTTCTCTTTGCTTGTGCACCAATTCCTGCACCAGATTTCTTCCATTTACATCTCTAGGATCCTTCCCGGCTGCCATCATACTTAAAATATATTTTGCATATTCGGCTGCATCTGTCGATTCATTTAAGGAATCAACATCCCAAGCCTTCAATTGCCAGCAATCCTCAGACAAATCGACACCTGCATTTGATAATCCAATTATTTCCTCCCAACTGTCTAATATACTTTTGTCCTTCTCGTAATATGAAACGGTTTGCTTCAATGATTCGCTGAGAGTCAAATTATCCGCGCCAAAAGCCGGAAGGGCAAAAACCCATACTAATAATAGCGAAATCAACATCTTAGCTACTAAAGATTTACGCACTTTATCTCTCCCCTTTGATAAGTGTTATATAAATACACCAAGCGATTGTTGGCGAAGCATGAATGCAACACCTTAATAACTTTTGCACTAAAATCACCAGCACTGCAGCATTGTAGAAAAAAACGCAGTCCGGCCGAACTACGTCCATGATTCTTCCTTAAGAGACCATTAGCTGGTAACTATCTCTGAATCAGGAATTTTTAAAACAAAAACCCCACTCCTGCAAAAGAAAGTGAGGTTAATTTAACATAATAATTCTGCACCCCCTTTTCCTGCGAAAGGTAAGTTACAATAGCTTAGGCAGGTCTCCTGACTTGCGGATCTCCGATTCTTTTCCCCCTTCCCGGTAAAAACCAGTGGATAAATGAAAAGAACTCCCCGCTTACAGTGGCGCGACCGTCCAGGAGTTACACCTGGTTCCCTATTCTCCCCTGATTTGAAAATCAGGGGCACCTAAGCACGTCCATATTTATTTATCTTATTTATAACATAACACCTCAGGAAAAACAACCATTATTCAGCAATATCAAAAGATAGATTAATCACTCGATGACAAAAACGATATTATTACCCGACCCAGGCATTGTCAAGATCAAAATACCTGTTTTTTTATCCGGGATATTTCCTTGAACGGATCTTAATCGGAATCCGGTTTATTCGATAATCCCCACCATCTGCAGTAAGAACTTTGCGTTTGTTGTCCGGCATTTTCCGGGCCTTATTTTGTAATCAAACTCTATTTTATTATTTACATAGTATTCTGAGAAATAGTAATTGCTCACCAATCCATGCTCCGTTTCTATGCTGCATAGTTCAAAATCGTGTGTCGTAATAAATACCAGCGTATGCTTATTACTAATTCGTTTAATGGTCTCAATAGCTCCGATGATCCTATCCTGGGAGTTTGTGCCCTTAAATATCTCATCAATCAAGGCAATCATTCCGCAATTTGAGCTATCAAACTCCACAATCGCCTTAATTCTTAATAATTCCGCATAGAAGGTGGATATTCCATCATTAACACTATCTTGAATATTGATTGAAGTAAACAAAGCCATGGCGGATACACAAAATTCCTGTGCTAAGACAGGGGCCCCGGCATATGCCAACACTAAATTAATGCCTATGGTGCGTAAAAATGTAGTCTTTCCGGACATATTTGAACCGGTTATAATATGGGTTCCGGAACCACCTGCAAAATTATTACCCACTACTGATTCGGAATGAATCAGAGGGTGCTTCAGATCGGTAAATTCCAGCAGGGGATCAATTTGCTCCTTGATCACAGGGAAGGTATATTCATCCTTAACATGGGAAATAACAGTCAAACTGATTAATGCCTCAAATTCCCCAATAACAGTCAGCCAGTCCCGGACATGGAAAGCATATTTATCCATCCATTTTTTGAAATACGCTACACAATGCCAATCCCAAAGCAATAAACCATTGAAGACGATAAAAAATACCCCATTGTACCTGGCTTTTACCGCTTCACCTATGCCGCCCAGCTCTTGAAGAGCTTTAATTGCATCATGCTTACCTAATAATGATTTCTGCAATTCCTTTAAGTAATCAGATTTAAATTCTTGTTGGGAAATATGCAATAATATTTGCTGATAGGTCTCAATTTCCGAATAATACCCCTGTAAGCCTTTTAACTTCTCCTGTGTTATATTGTATGTAAATCCCGATAACGCAAGCTGAAGCAGCATCAGACAAGCCGGTGCAATCCGCACCGATGGACTCGGGGACAGAAATGCAAAAATAATAGATAAAATAGTGATAACAGGCAACACATTTTTTAAAACATCCATTACCTGTGATATTCCTATCCGATTGCTTTCCATTTCCGTTAAAAATTTTTCTACCGAGCTGCCCTTTCTTTGGTTTTCATAGTCAAAAAGATTTAAAAGACATTGAAACTTAATAATAAAATCTTCCCTTGCCAGAAGCTCTTTAACAGCCCTCTGATTTTGTTCAATATCAGCCTTTTGAGGAATAAACCTCATCAACCTGCCGGTTAACAGCTTCCTTCCTATAGCCGTTCTGGCTGTATTAATGTATTGGAACAAGGAATCCTTGCCTAAAACATTCAAGTCAATACTCTGGGGAAAATCCGCAGAAATAAAATCCTCTCCAGTATCAGCAAAATCTCTCCAGGAATCATCAAATCGATTAATGTAAGTAGATAACACTTTTTTTAACGCTTCTTGGTAATTTTTTGCTTCATTAACCCTCTGATGACGCCGCACCAAAACAAAAAACATGAGAAAAGCTAGTAAACTTAACCCATAGCCAGCCACATAATATTTATATCCAAAGTATAAAGTGATAAAAAACAACAGGGCTGCAATACTTCTCATTTTCGCAATAGATTTTGATTTTTCTTCCAACCCATTGATATTTAAGATGCATTGTTTATATTGGCTCTTGAATTTTCCCAGTTTCAAAAAATATTTCACCTCTTATATTTGGAAACGATTATTTTTCTTTAAAAGCTAAACAGTAATATTATCATAAACCATCCGGGTCTTTTTATTTTATTAGTCTGGTTATACTTGCTCATATCGTTAAGATAACTAATTTGATGATTTTATACTTTCAGGCTTAGCTTGCCATTTAGGTACGTCCCTATTTGTCACGACAGCCCGGATATGGAAAACTATGATGGTGAAGCTTGCTATGCCTCCCTAAGAGATCTGCCTAAAAAATTGGGGAGTATTTATAACCGTATCTGCCGGAAAAAAACAGAAGAAATAGTTAAAAAGGCCAAAAACCTGGGGATAAGCGGATGAAAATAAGGAGGATCAAATATTATCCGAGAATCATGAATATTCAGATCTTGTGCTAAATAACAAGACTCTTAACTGTCTTGTCTTCTCTTGTTTAAATCATTTTCGTATTCAAATTTTTTACGGTATTTAAGTGAAACTTTTCTTTTAATGCTCTTTTCCTATTCGGTAACTTTAATATAAATGTTAATTCATTTTCTTTTGATTGAGTAACAGATAATTCACCATTATAATCCGTTACAATTTTTTGTGTAATATATAAACCTGTTCCCCTGTCTTTTTTATCTTTAGCTGTACACCCTAAACCAAATATTCTGTCTTGAGCTTTATTAGGCATTGTTCCGGGATTAGTAATTTCAAACACAGAATAATTAATATCCTCATAAATCTTTATTTTAATCCATTTATCGTCCTTGGTTGATATTTCGTCGATTGCTTTGTCAAGTAAGTTACTCAAAATACCAACCAGATGAATCGGTGATATGTCTATTTCCTCTAATGTGGTGGTTATATCCAAATTAACTCGCAGGTAACTTAAACTGGCAATTTTACTACTGATCAGCGATGCCACTTCCGGTCTTTTTAACGAAACAAGCTTTTCGTACTCAATAAGTTCATTTGAGAGATTCTTAATATATACGCTGACCTCCTCATAATTGCCTAATTGGGATAATCCCATAATTACCTGAAGATGATTGATAAAATCGTGATGTTTTGCCCTAATAGAATAAGTTAAATTATATGCTTCTTCCAAAAGTAAGGAGATTTTCTCAATTTCCTTTTTCTTTTCTAAATTCTTTTTCTGAGAAAAAAGTTTGAAATATTCTATAAATAAATATATATCTATTAAAACAACAATATAGATCATCATTAGAACTATTTTTGTACTAATTAGAAACTCTATATTAAGAAAGATGATAATTGTGTGAAAATAATAATACTAAAAATATTTGTAATAAAAAAAAATTCAGAATTACCCATTTCTTCTTAACCATCTCTCTCAATTCTCTCCATAATTGTAAACATATTAACCTTAAAAATCTTAGTAACTGCAAATAACATCACCAGAAAAATATTTTCCGTATGTCCAAATAAGACATGAAGCAAAGTAGAATTCAATGTAATACTCATATCAATTTTTATAAAATGAATTATATATCCTCCTGCACATGCTCCAAGCATAATTAAAATAAAATCCAAAAGGGCAATAGTTAAAATAATGTATACTTTCGTTTTGAAAAATAATCTAAGTATGATACAAAATAATACGAATAATACAAAAGTATGTGAGCCAAAGGGTATCTGGCAGTATACATATAAAAAACGCACTAACCAAATAGTAAATCCAAAGATCAGAACCGGCAATATAATCTCTTTTAATTTATATTTAATATTAAAAAATTCTAATCCTGCTAAAACCATTAACAGTGATTGTATCATATAAAAAAAAATTAGGACCCAAGGATCCCCCAATTCAATCAGCCCCTTTATGAAATTCTATTTTCTTAATGACGGTGGAATTTCCGGCTGATACCCCCAAGACGAACAGGCACCAGCAACGTTAGCTAACGCTAATAATGTAAAAAAAGTCGTAAATAAGCTAACAATGATTCTTTTCATATTCCTTCCTCCTTTCCATGATTATTTTTAAAGAATTATCTAATATATGTACAAATCTATAACCGGCAGGAGTAATTGAGATAATTTGCCATATCATACCAAAGCAGCTGGACACTATTAAACGATTAACTTCAGGTCTTTCTACATAAAATACTAATAAAAAAGAAATTATACTCCATACAAAAAGTAATATAAAAGAAATTCTCCGTAAATATTTTTTCTGTGCTTGTGATGTGATCGGCTTACTGGGGGTATCCGCCGGTGCATAAATATATATAATTAGTATACCGATAATAGTAATTACGGAAAGTAGATATGATAAAAACATGCTTACCGGAAAATAATAATATTTTACAAAAAAACTCATAGGTATCAATATTAATAAACCAATTATACTGCACCTTAATTGTGATGTTGCATGTGCTCCCCCAGAAAAAGCTCTAAAAATTGAAACAGTTAGCCCTGCGGTAATTGCTTCATAAAAAACTCCTAATTTAACTGAAATTAATATCAAAAGGGCATACCCCAAAATTAATGATGTAAATAGTTTTAAACCAAATAAAATAACCTCTTCATTTTTCCCGGACTCAACAGCCAGATAATGTCCGATTTTACCAGTTAAATTTTCTGTTTTAAAATTGTTTTTCATAATATTTCTAGTATTCTACCTTAGACCGCATTTTCCTTCCAATAAAATATATTTTTTACATATTATTTTTAATTTCCCTAATTTTGTATTCATTTATGTAGAATAATAGGAGGAACGCGGGCGCTTTATGCTTAATTCAAATGTATTTTGATAAAAACACCCGTTTTTTTGGTATTCATCCATAATCATCTGAATAAACAGATTCGCCATGTGCGGATCAAATTGAGAGCCGGAGCAGCGTTCTATCTCCGTTAAGCGCATCAAGATACCCCACGGCTTTCTTGTAGGGCCTTCCAGATGTTAGGGCATCAAAGGTATCTGCCAATGCTAAAATGCGGGATAGCAACGGTATATTTTCTTTTTTTAAACCACTGGGATAGCCTTTCCCGTCCCATCTCTCATGATGATGTTTTACAACTAGTGCTACCTGATCACCAAAACCTTTTTCCCGTAAATAATCTGCTCCCAAAACAGAATGGTGCGTTAATATCCGATATTCTTCCGATGTAATATGCTTTTTGACGAGTAACAGCTGGTTTTCTATCATTAATTTTCCGATATCATGAAACTCAGCAGCGACATTTAAAGTTTTTAATACATGATAGGGTAGTCCGTAATATTTGCCAAACTTATAAGATAATATGGCTGTGTTGCACATGTGTGTTCGCCAATAATTCAATTTGTTACCCCCTCGTATTATTTTTATCTTTTGAAGACAGATTACTGTGCTGAATTTTGTTATATTATATAATGATAGGTAAAATTTGTCCATACAGGTATGTATATCCAACAAATTTCGACCTAATATCCCACCCTTTACCTATCTGCATCGTTTATACTTTTTCTTTAACTAAAACTAACTGGAATAAATTGGGTATTCCGACTCTTCCCGTTTTGGATAGCTATAAACCATCGTTTCCCGCTGTTTTTTTAATTGGAAAACAGGTAAATAGAGAACATCGAAATATTCCCGAATCATGCGCCGGGATGAAAATTGCCAGCGAGCCATATCAATACTGGCGTTCATCATATCCGACCAGCATTCTCTGTCCTGATAATAAGTAGGCAGCACTTCATGAAACAATACCCGATAGAGCTCCTGCAGATCTTTTTCATCCTGGTCCCATATTTCCGATTGCTTTTCCGCTTTTTCCAAAAGCCAGCCACTTATTCCATGCTGCAGCCCCTCCGGTACCCATCCGTCTACAACACTAAAATTAAGCACACCGTTCATCGCTGCTTTCATTCCAGAAGTCCCGCTTGCCTCCAGAGGACGGCGGGGATTATTCAACCATACATCACAGCCTCGAATCAGGTATCGAGCTACTTCCATATTATAGTTTTCGATAAAAACAACCGCACTTTTATATTTTCTGTCCATTCTAACCAAATCAGAAATAATTTCTTTGCCTGTTTGATCATTGGGATGGGCTTTGCCTGAAAAAATAAGCTGTAGCTTCCCTTGTTCTAAAAAGGGATCCAGCAGGTCAGAATTTCGAAAAATCAGATCGCTTCTTTTGTAAGGAGCAGCCCTTCGGGCAAAACCTACTGTTAAAACCTCCGGGTTCAGCCTTTGTCCCGTATGGTGATAAATATAGTCTATCAGCTCTTTTTTACATTCTTGATGTACCGGCCACAAATCCAAGCCCTGTTCAAAAGTATGATGAATGCGTTGATCCTGCCAGGTTTCATTATGAACTCCATTGGTAATAGAAATAATAGGCGAACCTAAGGAAAGATGTCTCCACATATTACGGCTGGTATGGCCGTGTAATTTAGAAACCGCGTTAGAGCGGCAAGCTAAACGCAGCCCGGCTGCCGTCATATTAAAGGGATCTCCTCCGATTTGGGACAACTGGTCATAATCCAAACCGTTATCAGCATTCATCTGCCTTAATAAAGCATGGTCATGATGCTCATTTCCTGCTTCTACAGGTGTATGGGTAGTAAAAATCACTTCCTTCCGGGTGCTTTCCCAGGCTGCAGAAAAGGACATGCCCCGATTCTTCATTTTTTCTTGGATTAGTTCCAAGCCGGCAAAAACAGCGTGCCCCTCATTAAAATGATAAAGATCAACGTCTATTTCCAATTTTCTAAGCAGCCGTATCCCACCGATACCAAGAATAATTTCCGCGGCTACCCTATCCTGAGCTCCTCCCCCGTATAATTTACTTGTCATCCATCCATGACGGCTTCCGGGAAAATTGGTGTCTAGCAGATACAGGGGAACATTTCCGTAACGGTCTACCAATTTAACCTTACACTCCACCTCCTCACCCCGCACCATGACAAATACCGATACACCGGTATCCTTTATAGAGCTGTAATCGTATGTGGGATAAACATCATATGGATACCCATCCGCACCAATATATTGTTCCGTATAATCCTGAGCCCACAAAATACCTATTCCTACTACAGGCATGTTTAAATCATAGGCCGCTTTGAGATAATCCCCAGCAAGTACCCCTAGCCCACCAGCATAAATAGGCAATTCATGGTGTAATCCGTACTCCATACAAAAATAAGCCACTTTTGGAAGTTCCATTGAATAATTCATCTTCAGCCGGCTAACCGGCTTGCCACCTCCCCAGCCTTAATATTAGTCTTGATTTAACAAATGAAATCTTTTCTATTGTGCTTATTATGGACTTGAAATATGCGAAACAGCCGCAACAAATAGTTACGGCTGCTTTCTTAACCACGTATCGTTAAACAGAAATTAAATAGATGATGACCCAAAGGTAAAAAGCTGTCCGGATCTGCAGAAGTATAACATTTTATTCTCGGTTCCTTGACAAGCCCATCGGCAAAAAGGTCTTTTTCCCTTAACACTTTGATTAAATGGTTTACAGTTCCTGAATTACCATCAATCACACTCACCCCCGGTTTAAACTTTTCCACTTCCGGTTTTATATAGGAGTAATGAGTACACCCTAAAACAATGACAGAAATATCAGCAGTATCCAAAGGGGAAAAAAGGGAGGTTAAATAATCCTGGACAGGTTTTCCATAATAGTATCCTTTTTCAATAAGCTCCACTAAGCCGGGACAAGATAATGGAATAATATTTCCCCTATTTTGATACTTCTCCAGAAGCAGCTGAAATTTTTTCTCCCGTAAAGTAACCGGGGTTGCCATAACAACAATTTGTCCCTTTTTCTCCATTTCCACGGCCGGTTTAAGGGCCGGCTCCATACCAATCACCGGAATGTCCAGCCATTCTCTTAAATCGTTAACAGCAGCACTGGTAGCGGTATTACACGCTACTACCAATGCCTTAATGCCTTTATTTAATAGAAAATTTGCTGCTTTAAGTGAAAGCTTTTTCACTTCCGCCGTTTTTTTGGTTCCGTAGGGCGCATTGGCAGAATCGCCATAATAGATAAAGGATTCCCGGTTCAGCTTGCTGTAAGCCTCAGCCAAAACACTTACCCCGCCTAACCCGGAATCAAAAATTCCAATAGGTAGATTTTTAATAGAAATTTTAAATCACCACCTGCAATTCTCTTCTCTAGAATTATAATCCTTTAGTTTTTGCGCTTCAACCTGAAATATGGTGCCCTTTTCCTAAAGAGCTTCATCATCTTTATGGGTTTTATAGCTCAAAATCTTGAGTATTGAGTTCTAAAAAGCTATAATAGAGGGAAAAGGAATTTTTTCCGCAATAATGCGAGGAAAGGACTGTGTCATGTCAGAAAGAGTTTATAATTTTTATGCCGGGCCGGCTACCCTACCTTTGGCAGTACTGGAACAAGCCAAAAAAGAATTATTAAATTTCAATGGAACCGGCATGTCTGTGATGGAAATTAGCCACCGTTCCAAAGCATTTGAAGAAATTATTTTTGGAGCAGAGGCTCTTTTTAAGGAACTGTTAGGTATCGGAGATGATTTCAAAGTACTGTTTCTTCAAGGAGGAGCAAGCACCCAGTTTAGTATGGTACCTATGAATTTTCTTCACGAAGAAGCAGTAGCGGACTACATTATTACCGGCAGTTGGTCGGAAAAAGCCTTGAAAGAAGCTCAAAAGCTCGGTGAAGTGCACATTGCCGCAAGCACTAAAGAAAGCAATTACAAACGCATTCCCACTCAGGAAGAAATTGATTTCAGCACCAATCCCGTATATGTTCACCTAACTTCTAATAACACCATCTACGGTACCCAATGGCAGAAACTACCGGATACCGGAAATATTCCTCTGGTTATCGACATGTCCTCGGACATTTTAAGCAGACCGTTAGATATGTCTCAAATCGGGATTATTTATGCCGGGGCGCAAAAAAACCTGGGACCATCGGGGGTAACAGTTATTATCATCAGAAAAGATTTCTATGAAAAAGCCCAGGCACCTGCTCCTTCAATGCTCAAGTATAGCACACACCTGGAAAAAAACTCTTTGTATAATACCCCTCCTACCTTTGCCATCTATATGGTCAACTTGGTTCTAAAATGGGTCAAGGAACATGGGGGATTGGATCGAATTGAACAAAGAAATAAGGAAAAAGCAGATTATATTTATGAAGTGATTGACAACAGCAATGGATTTTACCGGGGCCATGCAGAAAAAGACAGCCGTTCCATGATGAATATTACTTTTACCATGCCTCACCCGGATTTAGAAAAGGAATTTATTGCCCAAGCAACGGAACGAGGCTTTATCGGACTTAAAGGACACCGTTCGGTGGGAGGTTTGAGAGCATCAATATATAATGCCATGCCCACAGAAGGATGTGTCGCCTTGGCGGAATTTATGCAAGAATTTCAGCGGAAAAATGGATAACCATGATAAAATAAAATCCTGCCACCAATTAGAGGGTGCGTTTTTAATCCCGGAAAAAAATCGGCATAGTTTGACTATGCCGATTTTTTTTGCTCTGGGAAACCATTAGTCAAACCTCGGTGTAATAGCCGACTTTGAGGTAGTCTCTACCAAGACAGCTCATCGGGTTTACCCCCTGATCCTGGACAGTTAGCCTTAAATCCTTGCAAAAACATAGAATACCGCACTTGCTCATTGGCATTGCATCGCATTCCAATACCTTGTTTCCCAGAAACCTGTCACCTGCAAGCGGCCAAAACCTAGCCATTTTGTATATTGATCCATTTAACGGCTACTTAATTTTATCAGCAAGTGGGGTTTTTCTTTTTTATGAGATCTTTTAAAATCGTAGTTTCTAGGTTTTTATCCCCAAGTATCCTTTAAACTGCTCGTTTTCTTGGAATAGATACTTGTTCTCCCCGGTATAGTCACTATGGCTTAAGTTATTGCCACTGTTAGCGTTATATTTACCGTTTTTATATTTTTGTACTTTCAAATTGAAATTTTTCGATATGTATGCTATATTTTACTTATCTTTTCTCATCTATAGAAATGAAAGGAGTCACCTATGAGAAATGAATATATCCGAGTATTCCGTGCTTTTACGGACGAAAATCGTGTTCGGGTCCTTAAATTGCTTTGCAAGGGCGAACAATGTGCCTGCATCCTGCTGGATGAGCTAAAAATCAGTCAGCCGACGCTCTCGCATCATATGAAAATTCTCTGCTATTCCGGCATTGTAAAGAGCCGCCGGGTTGGAAAGTGGAACTATTATTCGATTAACACGGACGGTTGCGAATATGCTAGTCGTTTATTAGAAGCAATTGTAAAAAACAATATGGAGAATATGCTCTATATTTCAAGTTATGCTCACCGTTTTCTTCACCGTGTCAGAATAATGACGCGACGAAAAGCAATAACTGGAACGGGCAACTCTTGCGTCTGTTGCTGTACGCAAAATAGTTAAAAATTAAGAGAGGAGCTGACACCGGAATACATTGCAAAGTGTGCGGCGACTTTATTAGAACAAAAAATTTATCGGATTACTTGCAAAGGAGTATACGGAAATGAAAAAATTTATGGTTGTCAGCGGATTTTTGGGAGCAGGTAAAACAACCAGCATGGTTGCCTTGGCAAACTACGTCAACGGGAATTCTGGCAAAGCAAGCGTTATTGCAAATGACCTTGGCGCTAAAAACCTTGTAGATGCAAAGTTTTCTGAAGCCTGCGGCTGCAATATAACGGAACTAACCGGCGAATGTATATGTTATCAAACGGAAAACCTTGTTGATAGGTTGAGACGCCTTATGGACTATGAGCATAATGATCTTGTTATGTCCGACATTCCGGGTTGTGGCGTTGGTGCCCTCGAACATGTTTATCATAAGCTTAACAAGGAATACCACGGTGAATTTGAGCTTGCACCGTTTACTGTGATTGTTGACCCGGAAAGGCTGCGCACTATTATGCCGGAGCAGGCCGATATCAACCTCCCAGAAGAAATGAAATACCTGTTCAAAGCGCAGCTTCAGGAAGCGGATGTTGTGGTGCTGAATAAAATTGATTTACTGACCGACACAGAGATTGAGGCTTATCTTAAATTCTTGAAGGATTTTTGTCCCGACGTGGCTGTTTTCGCCATCTCCGCCAAAAACAAAACGAATATCGATCAGGTCGCGGACTATATCATGACCCATGACGCGCAGCTCAAATCAGTTGATATTGGGTACGGCGGTCCTGAGTTCATCGCAGCGGAGCAGAAGCTAAGCTGGTACAATCGCCAGCTTTACGTAAAAATCTGCTGCGGCACATTTGACGGTAATGCATTTCTCGAAGATCTTATTGAGAACATCCGCACAAAATTAAAGGACAAGCATCGAAACATCCCACACCTGAAGGTTTTCGCTAACGGAGCAGATGGTACAGCCTGCAAAATCTCGCTTTTAGGCGTCGATTATGATATGCAGTTCGACAGCAGGCTCAGCCAGCCCTGCATTGATCTGCCTGTTATCATCAATGCCAGAGCCACCTGCGAGTCTCAGCTTCTTACCAAAATCATGGATGAAGCATTGGACGAAACAGTAAAGAAATATAACCTTGACACCATTGTGTTCTTTACCGAATGCTTCGGCATGATGGATGAGGGACGTATTTAGAAACTATAAATACTATGCCGGGCGTTATCTGATCGCCCGACAGTTCGTTACCGGAGGATGATAATGCGTAAAATTCTAAGACACACTTACAGCATATGCCCTGTCTGCTTAAAAAGGATTCCGGCGGTACATGCTGCCAAAGGTAAAGAGGTTTACCTTGAAAAAACGTGCCCGAAGCACGGTGATTTTTCCGCAATCATATGGCGTGGACTGCTTGATATGGAAGCTTGGAGGGGAAACCTACCTCCGATTGCGGAAGGTGAAAATGAAAACTGCCCGCATGCGTGCGGTCTATGCTCGGAGCATCAACAGAGTACCTGCTGTGTTTTGCTTGAGGTCACTAAACACTGCAACCTGCATTGTTCTTTTTGCTTCGCAGAAGGTGGTGACTGTCAAGAGATACCATTCGATACTGTACGTAAGCACCTGCATGCGCTCGTCGTGCCGGGGAAAACTCTTGTACAGTTAAGCGGTGGAGAGCCAACCACCCGCGATGATCTACCTAAAATTATTGCTGCAGCAAAAAAAGCGGGCTGCCAGTATGTTCAACTCAATACTAACGGTATCAGACTCGGTGAAGACGTACAATATGTTCAGAGTCTCGCGGAGGCCGGGCTTTCTTTTGTATTTATGCAGTTTGACGGTATGAATGACGGTATTTATCGTGCTCTTCGAGGTAGGGAGTTGCTTGATATAAAGCGGAATGCAATCGATAACTGCGCTCGTTATAATCTCGGCGTGACGCTTGTGCCCACGCTCGTGCCTCGCGTCAATACACAGGATATCGGTAACATTATACGCTTTGCTATCTCCCAGGCACCAGCCGTGCGAGGTGTTCATTTCCAACCCGTCAGTTATTTTGGACGGATTCCATCAATGCCGTCGGACGACCAGCGTTTTACCCTTGATGAATTGCTTGAAGCCATTGAAGAACAAGCAGGAACGCTTGTCCCTAGGGATTCACTGATACCCTCACGATGCGACCATCCGCTTTGCGGCTTCCACGGCGATTATATCGTCATGCCCGACCAGTCTCTAAATCCACTGCACAGCGCTAATAACAGTTGTTGTCGCATGACAACGGCAGATCAGAGTCGTTCGTTTATCGCCCGCAAATGGCAAAGGCCGAAAGCTGAAGATGTCGGAGAAATGGATTCAGCAGGAACAGAGTCCCGTTTTGATTCCTTCGACAATTTTCTCCGCCGTGTTCGTTCCCATAGCTTCACTTTGACAGCCATGACCTTTCAGGATGCAGGGAACCTTGATCTCGAACGCTTGAGAAGATGCAGTCTTCATGTTTTTGATAACGGTCAGTTTATACCGTTCTGTGCATATTATTTGACAAGTCATGTGAATGCTCTGTCCCAGTCATAGGAGTATATTAATATGATTACCAATAAGGCTATAAATGACAAGATATATGGATATAATTTCGTATTATTTAAGGATTTAGCAGTGATTTGATTACAAATCTAGTTACAGTGAAGCTTCAAATCATGTTCACTCGCAGAGTATTCAAAAAGAATTAATTATATAAACATAACAAAAAGATTATAAATTCTAATTTTGAAAACATTAGTCATAAAAATTTCGGTTTAACCATTATAAAGCAGGACACCCTACACAGTAATTTTGTAGAGTGCCTTGCTTATTTTTATATCACGTTTTTACATCTACCGTCACTCCTGACTTCAATTCCACGGTGAATTTGTCTTCGTAGACGGTGACCTTTTCAAATCAGCCACTGAGTACTTTATTTTCCAGTTCGAAGTTGATAAGCATACTCCTTTGGCAGCTCCGACTTTTCAATTTCGTAAGCAGTAACCTCTACCGGATAATGGACATCAACAAAATTTATGGATACCTCTTCTGTTATATTAATCAAAGCGTATACCGCCGATAGCTTGCCATGCTTCGGCTTACCGATACTTCCGGCATTAACTACCCAGCCCTTATCCAATTTCTTCAAAAAAGGGACGTGAGTATGCCCGCATATTAAAAGGTCTATTTCCTCTTGATTTAAAATCCCCTGCAAATAGTCTTCCCCTGCGTCTTTTCCCAAGGATTCATCTAGCTTTGCCGGGCTGCCATGAACCAAGAGCAGTCTTTTTTCATTTACCTCGAAACGTATTTCTTGAGGGAGACTGCTTAATATTTTTCGACATTCCTCTGAAATATGAGCTTTAGTCCAGTGAACAGACCTTTCATCTAAGCCGCTGGATTCCCTGTCAAAGGCAACGGCATCATCATAATTGCCCATTAGACACGGAATATTATGATCACTGATTAATTGGACCACCTCATTAGGAAAGGGTCCGCAACCTACTAAATCTCCCGCACAAAAAATATAATCAACAGATCTTTTCCTAATATCACTGAGCACTGCTTCCAAAGCAGCTAAATTACCATGAACATCAGAAAATACGGAAATTTTCATTTTACCTCCTAAATATTAAGCAACCTCTTTATGCTCCGATAAACTGGACATTAAGCAGATGGCAATGCATGCATAAACCAGTGCAGCTCTTTCAAATTACCCTTATAGTTAGGAATGTACTGAGGACGCCCCCGATCTATCAGGTAGTCGGTAACCAAAAAGGTTTTCATTCCTATCGTTCCGGCCACTAAATCCTCCTGAACATCATTTCCTACCATTAGGCACTCTTCAGGTTGAATTTGCAGTCTGGTGCAAATTTCCCTGTAATATTCCGGGTTGGGCTTGCAGGTACAACAATTCTCATAACTAGTAACAAATAACCAGGGAAATTGATCAATGCCCGCCCAGGACATTCTGTGCCGAATAGCCAGACGGGGAAAAACCGGGTTTGTTGCTAAAATAATAGAATAACCTTTATCAACAGCTGCCTCTACAATCTGTGCCGCCAAATGGGAATAGCCCACATGTTCTTTTAGTTTTACAAACTCTTCCCGATAAAACTTTTCTAAAAGAGGATACACAATTTCCTCTTTTTGCTCAATACCGGGAAGAAACTTTTCCATAAATACTATTTCATTTGTCCGGGCCCCAGAATTTTTTATCATTTCCTCGGTGGAAAGCATTAAGTGATGATAAAATATTTGGGGATCAACAATGTCTTTAAAGTATGGTGTTATCAACTGCATATATTTCTGAAAAAAAAGATGGAAATCCAGGGGAAGAAGGGTTCCGTCCATATCAAAAAAAATTGCTTTAACCATACCGATTACCTCCCGAAACTTTCCTATTATTTAAGCCATCACAAATACTCCGGATTTAAAATTCCTTATCCAAATCCTAAACCCCCAGCCTCTGTTCTTTTTTATGACAATATAAATCAGAGCATCTCTATACCCTAAACCTAATTCTATTTCCCTTGTAAAAATATTTTCTTTAAAATATTAACAATAATATTCACCCGGTTAAAGGGGGTAATAAAATAAAACCCATCAACATCATCTTTAATTTGTTCTAAAATTTCCAGGGAAATTTCTATTCCCGTTTGCTCCGCTTCTTCTCGGGACATGTCTTCGGTAAAGCTATTAATATATTTTTCCGGTACCCTAATACCCGGTATTTCATTATTTAAAAATTGGGCATTTCTCAAGCTTACCATCGGCATAATGCCGGCCAGGATTTTTATTCCCTGGGGTTTTTTCATCCCTGCTAAATAAGCAATTGTCTCCTCTTCAAAAATTGGTTGGGTGAGGAAAAACGATGCCCCGGATACTATTTTTTGACGCATTCTATTTTCTTGGACATCTTTTCTGTTAACATTTAAGTTCAAGGCTCCTGCAATTTTTATCGGATCTGCCGCAAAATGCTCCTGATTCATTTCTCTTAGTATTTTGATCAGCTTAAAGGAATTTAAGTCAAAAACACTTTTAATTTCACTTCTCTCCGAACTAGGAATAGGATCCCCGGTCACAACTAATATGTTCCTTATTCCTTCGATATAAGCGCCTAATAAATCCGATTTTAAAGCAATAATATTCCTGTCCCGGCAGCAAATATGAGGCATAGCATCCAGACCGGTATCTCTTTTGATTCTGGCCGCCGCGATGATGGAATTAAGTCTGATTTTTCCCAAGGGTGAATCAGGTACCGTTACCAAATCCACCATTCCGGTTTCTTTTAAGATCCGGGCACTGTTAATCACTTTTTCCATATCACAGTTAAAAGGTGGGGCCAACTCTACGGCAACCATGTAATTGCTTTTTTCCAGTTTCCCAAAAAGTCCGGCCTTAGTCTTTCCCACTTTTGGGGCTAATTTTTCTCTTTGAGCCGGAAAGTCTATTTTCCCCTGGCCCACTGCAGATATTAATTTTTCTGCAATTTTTTTTATGTGCAAAGGGGTCGTCCCACAGCAGCCCCCAATTATTTTTACTCCGGCATTTTTGATTTCCATCATCATATCGGAAAAATATTCCGGATTCTGAACATAAACAGTCCGCTCGTTAATAATTTCCGGAAAACCTGCATTAGGTAAAACAGAAATAATCGAACCGGCAATATCTAAATTTTTAATATTATTATAAAGATGCTTCGGACCTGTACCACAGTTAAAACCAAAAGCATCAATAGCGGTAATTTCCTTAACCTCTCTTACTATCCGATTTATACTGATACCTTTTCTTGTATAGCCGTCCGGCATCAGAGCAAACTGGGTAATGACAAAAGCATCTTTTTTTTGAGCTTTAACAAAGGATGTGATTTCCTTTAAATAATCTGTACTGCTAAATGTTTCAAAAATAAATATTTCCGCACCAACATCTAAAAACGTTTGAATAATAAATTGGTATTCATTATTAATTTCTTCTTTATTCCATTCCCTTTGGTTATCATTAACCTCCGGAATAGGCCCAATATCCGCTGCAACAAAAACATTTTTTCCTTGAGCTGCCTTCCGGGCAATTTCATAGCCTTTGATTAATAATTCCTTCGCTTCTTCCCGGCTGATATCTAATGATGCTGTATTAACAGAAAAAGTATTGGTGCGGATCAGCTTAGCTCCCGCATCAATGTACTCTCTGTGAATCTGCAAAACAGTATCCGGTTCCACAACATTGGCAAACTCCGGAAATCCGGTATCGGAGCCTGCAATTAAAGCATAGTAGGTACCCATAGCCCCATCGGTAACCAGCACATTATCTTTTAAATATTCTTTAAGCAATTACTTCACCCAAATCTATTAAAAATGTAATTATTACTATAATCTTGGTTTTTTATTAAAATGTCAATGGAAAAACCCATATTATTACTCACTTTCCTCTGAACAAAATCCTCAACCAAATAATTTTGAAAACTAAACCAATTCTTTACCCCGGTATCAATAAGACCTTTCATCTTCAGGAAATTCATTTGATATGATTTCCTGTAAAAATTTTTAAATGTTTCTTACTCTATTATCATATAATTCTCCTGCAAAACCCCAACATTATGCAGGAACCGTTTTATATAGCATGGTAGCAGCACCCTGCACAGGCAAAGGACGAAAGGGGGCAAGAGGGATGGTCATGCTGAATACTGAACATTAGCAAATCCTTTTGCTAAACTAAAATAGAATAAAACTATTATTCTATTGTCTTTTCTCTCAAAATCTGAAAAAATAGAAACAGTAATTTTAATTATCATAATTAGTGGAGTGAAATTAACATGAAAAACAGTTATCTCTACGGGCCCGTAATTTCCCGAAGGTTGGGAAATTCCCTTGGCGTTAATATTATCCCTTTTAAAACCTGCAGTTTTGATTGTATATATTGTGAATGGGGGAAAACAATCAACCCTACTAACGAGAGAAAGGAATATTTGCCTACCTCAGAAATCATTGCGGAATTAAACAGCTATTTAAAAACTGGCCCGGATTTGAATTATATTTCTTTTGCAGGCTTAGGTGAACCCACTTTACACATCGGAATAGGACAGATTATTAATTTTTTAAAAGAAAACTACCCCCAATACAAGGTAGCTGTGTTAACCAATGCTTCATTATTTCACCATCAGCAGGTGCTACAAGATATCAAGAATTCTGATTTAGTAATTCCTTCTCTGAACGGTATTTCAAGGGAAGCATTTAATAAAGTTAATCTTCCCTTCATCTCTCTAAAAACAGAAAATATTATTAAGGGAATTAATAATTTAAAGAAAAGCTTCACAGGACAAATTTGGTTGGAAATATTTATTGTTCCTGGAATAAATGATACCCCGAGAGAACTAGACTTATTTAAAGAGGCCCTAAAAAGAATTAATGTTGATAAAGTACAGCTTAATACACTGGACCGGCCGGGTACTTGCAGCACTATTAAACCTGCCGGAAAAGAGCATATGAGAGAAATTGCCTCTTATTTAGGTAATGTGGAAATAATATAATTCACTCTAACTTCGCAAAGCAGTATCTGAAAATATAAGTTTTTGGGTCGGTCGGAAAAAGCTGGGGTTGTGATTTATCAGGAAATCCGGAGGCGTTTTTTGTCCCCTGATTTCCTGACCATCCCCAAAGGCCCAAAGACTTTCTTTAATCGGCTACCCTCATCATTACTTGCTTTCTCCCAAACTCTACTGCTTCCTCATGGCTGGGAAGCCAAATATCCACTCTGTTTCCTTTGATTAATCTCCCCGTATCCTCAGCACAATACCACCCCAAGCCTTTAATATATACCCGGCTTCCTAGGGGAATGAGATCCGGGTCCACAGCCAGAGTCCCCTGACGAGCCTGAGTGCCACTTGCTGTAATCCCATCGCTCTTCCCACAGCACTTTGCACATGAGCAATAGGCAGTTGCCTCCACGGCAATCCATCTTTCGGATCGGGAAATATTTCGCTCATTACGGCTAAGCGTTTCCCTCAGTTTGGAAAATCTTTTTTCGATATAAGATCTGCTTAATCGTCCATTATAGTCCGGAACATTTAATAAATAACCCGGCTTAATTATATCATTCTCATGCATTTGATTTGCTTTACTTATCCATTTTACACCGGTTACAGGATTTACATCCGGCAAATACCTTTGGGATATTTCCCACAAGGTATCTCCTTTTTTAATCAAGTATACGGAATAGTTTTCCGGCATTTCCGGTATTGCTCTTGCATAAGAACTTAAACCGGCAGGAACCAAAATAAATAGAAATGTCATTCCTAAAATAAATATCTTTTTCATTAAATAAACTTCCTCCTTTGGATATAGTACCCGGGTACCGATTTTACGGGGGACACAATCCTTTAACAATTATTGCCAAAAATATTAGTGTTTCATACCTTTTCTGGGAAAGGATTTTTTTGGTATCCCGGGATCCGGTTAGGTTACCAGGATGGTAAGGTAATCTGAGGATGACATTTCTAATACAAAAAACCGGCATAAATGCCGGTTAACCTCTTAAATTTCTTAACTTTTGTGACTTAATATACTTCTTAATGTTTGCTCAAACCTGATGTCATCTTCTTTAGTCCTTTTTTGGGGTCCGGTGGTTCGGCCGCCGGACCGCCGGACCTTTTGCCCCAGGTATCTTTCGAATAAAAGCCTGTCTATGTTTTTATCGGAATATATGAGTCCATTCTGATTGATAGCTTTGGCGCCCCGGGCAAGTGCCATTGCAGCAACACCAAAGTCCTGAGTAACTATAATATCACCTTGGGAAACCTTGTTTATCAAAGCGATATCTACTGAGTCCCTGGACTTATCCACTGTTACTACTTCAGAATACCCATCATTTATCAGATGGCTGGTATCAACAAACATGATACAATAAATTTTAAACTCTTTTGCCACCTTTACAATTATCCCCTTAACGGGGCATGCATCAGCATCAACCAGTATTTTCATTGTTTATTTTCCTTTCATCTTTAAATTGTTCATTAATCCTTCCGTATTAATAATATATAAACCTCAAAAAGATTACCATGAGTTTCTGACTAAACAAATTCATATTTTAAACAAAAACCATCTGCAGGTAGAAATTTCATATTTTAATTCATAGCGCTTTTCCAGCCCGTCTGCCCTACTCTGACATTTAAAAACTAACATCCGGTTTCCGGCCAGCTTCTCTTCATTTTGAGTTAATATTTTATCAACCTTAAAAACTCTGTTAAGCTGTTCTTCATCTTTAATGCGAAACTTAATCGGCTTTATCTGACCGGCATCCGTAAACCAAGCTATTATTTCAATGGGCTTGTTAATTATTTTCATATTTGGAAATACTCCTTTAAAAAATACTGGACATTATGGGATATTCCTCTTCCCCTACTCCGCCTGATAAGGGGTTAATCCCAGAATGTAAAAACGTGGCCCGCATTATTGCTCTACTGCCAAACTGTAAACGAATATTATCCACCGCACCATCAAGTGCCCTCATTTTTTGTTCCTGTTCAGCATCGTGAAAGATGGACAATTGCATGTTTTTATCAGCACTTAAATCTGATACCCTAACACTTAATAGCCTTAAGGGCTGCTCTCTCCACAGCTCTTTAAAAAGAAGCTTGGCAACAGAAAAGATTCGCTGAGTGGAATTAACAGGAGTATACAGCTTTTTCTGGTGTGAGCAGTACCTAAAATTAGCGTCTTTTATCCCTATAGCCACTAAACTGCAGCAACAGCCTGCCTTACGCAGCCGACTAGCCACTGTCTCTGTCAGAGAAAGCAGAACCATCTCGGCCGTTCTTTGGTCATCCACATCATATTTTGTCGTCGTAGCGTTACCAATACCTTTAATATCCATAGGAATATTCCGTACCTCAGAACTTTCTAAACCATTAGCGTACTGCCAAATTAATAAACCATGGCTCTTTAATTTTAATTTCAGGTTTTTAACGCTGTATTTGGCTAAATCACCGATAGTTTTAATCCCCAAAGCATGTAACTTCGGCGCCGTAGCACGGCCCACCATAAACAAATCCTCTACGGGCAAGGGCCACATTTTTTCAGGTATTTCATCCGGATAAAGAGTATGGACTTTATCCGGCTTAGATAATTCTCCGGCCATTTTAGCCAAAAGCTTATTCACCGATACTCCAATATTTACTGTGAAACCTAATTCCCGCTTTATCCTGTTTTTGATTATATTGGCAGTCGTTACAGGGTCCCCGAAAATTTTCTCCATAGACGTAAACTCCAGGAAGCATTCATCAACCGAAAAGCGTTGAACCTCAGGTGAGTACTCTCTTAAAATATCCAGCATCGCATTACTGCATTTCATATATATCCCATAACGAGGGGGTACTATTACTAAACCGGGGCATTTTATTCTGGCGGCATAAAGACTTTCCCCGGTCTGGATATGATACTTTTTGGCCGGAATTGATTTCGCCAATACTATGCCATGCCTGTTCTTTTCATTACCGCCAACTACGGCGGGAATTGTCCGTAAATCAAGAGATTCCCCATGCTGCAGCCGATAAACTGCTTCCCAGCTTAAAAACGCCGAATTAACATCTATATGAAAAACCGTGCGTTGTGTACCCATTTTGCTTCACCTCACAGTTATATTATAGAACATTTGTTCGGATATATGCAATAAAAAAACTGAGGAAAAAACCTCAGTAATATTAGCAGTAACTTAACCAGGGGAACGGTTCTTTCTGATTCCAATACTTTAATAAATAGGATATAATGGGCAAAACAACGGATATAATGGAAAATGGCAGGAAACCTATATTCGATACACACTTACCTAATAACGGTAATTAGATACTCCATAATAATCCGATTAAAGTGAAAATAGTGAGTGCGGCAGAAGACTCCCTGGAGCAGTATTTATACATATTACGGCAGCAAGGAGGATTCTGACGGATTGACAACAGGTGTAACACAGAAGTAAATTGCTCATGTAATAGGAATTAGTTAAATATTGTTTTTAAGGCTTATTGAGGAAAGAAAAAGGGAGGAAATATATCCGATTATGAAAAAGGTTCTTGGTTTAGTAATATCCCGTAGAAAACTTGGTAACAGTGAGCTTTTAGTTAAAGAGATCATGAGTAATATTCCAGAGACATGCAGTCGGGAACTAATACGCTTGACTGACTTAAAGATAGAGCCATGCAAAGCCTGTTATGGATGTCTGCAGCCGGACAATGAATGTCCAATAAAAGACGATTTTAATTTTGTAATAAGAAAAATCAGAGAGGCGGATGCTCTGGTTATTGGGGTGCCGGTATATTTTTTGGGACCTCAAGGGTATTATAAGATGCTGACAGACCGACTGGTGGGGGCACAGAATCATGCTGAAGATACTAAAGGTAAACCCTGTGTGATTGTAATACCTTATGGAGCAAAAGGGTGGGAGGGATACAGCAAAACAGCCACCTTGGTATTGCCGAAGCTTCTCAGAATGAAGCTTGTTGACTGCTGGCAGGTATATGCAACACTACCGGGCGAATCACTACTGAATGTTGATAATATTAAGCATGCTCAAAGCCTTGGAAAGGGAATTTTTAATAATCGTGAATACCATACAGGAATCAGGGAATGTCCCTATTGTGGATCTGATCTCTTCCGACTGCTCCCGGGAAACAAAGTAGAGTGTTCAATCTGTAGTGCTCAAGGTATCTTAAAGTACGATAACATTCCGGACTTCATTGGTACAAATTACTGCCGATTTTTAGACCAAGAATTGGAAGAACATTTTAGTGGATGGGTGGTTGAAACAAAAAAGCGGTTTTTAGATGAAAAGAATCGTTTAAAAGATTTGCAAAAAGAATATAGAGATAAAGAATGGTGGATTAAACCATGATGGTAGGGACCAGGGAGACGGTTCGCAAAAATAATTATTTAAAACAATTAGATCTCCTCCTATCTCCTGATTCTGTTGTTGAATCACATCACCGAAACACAAAGCATAGGATAACATAAAAACTCTACGGAGGAATGAGGAACATGTATAAAACGCATCCATGCCCTTATTTCGCTTACATAACAATGTGTCATCCTAGCAATATGTATAATAACGTGTATTCGTGCCCTTGCTGCCGTAGCACACCAATGCGTAGTTCAAATTCTTCAACTGGGTTAACTAATCAATTTATTCCTTCTACCAATAAGGCAGATGGTGATATCAAACTAAAAGATTATGGACCAGAGCCTTTTGTCGTTAATATTGAGAAAGCTACCAAGCAGAATAAAAATTTTCGTACCGCTTTATGGACAGGAAATCATTTACAGCTTACCTTGATGAGCATTAATATCGGGGAGGACATTGGTTTAGAAATTCACCCCAATCTCGATCAATTCATACGTATTGAACAAGGTCAAGGAATTGTAAAGATGGGTGATAAAAAAGATAAGTTGTATTTTCAAAAAAAAGTCTATGATGATTACGCATTCTTTATCCCTGCCGGAACATGGCATAATCTGATTAATACGGGTAATACACCACTTAAGTTATACTCAATTTATGCACCACCTCAGCATCCGAAGGGTACGGTTCATAAAACTAAAGCAGATGCAGAAGCTGCTGAACAGAATTATTAATATAATTTAAAATCCTGGTCCAATGGAAAACAGCATCCCGACTATGACCTCTCTCAACAGGCCAAAGATAAGCCTGCTGACCATAGTCTATAACACCACTCTGATAAATGATTCCTCTTCTATAAGAAAGCCCGCGTAAACTATTGATTTACGCGGGTTTGTTCTTGGCGGAGGCGGTGAGATTCGAACTCACGAGCCGGGTTTAAACCGACCGAACGATTTCGAGTCGTTTCCGTTATGACCACTTCGGTACGCCTCCATATTAAATCTTATTAGCTTTACTTATTTAGAAAGAAATTAGAAAACAAGGCAGTTTATAATAAAGTTATTTCCTTAGCTTAGAAAAAAAACGCCGCATAATTTCCTGACATTCTTCTTCCATAATACCACCGATAGTTTCTATACGATGATTAAACCGGGGAAACTGAACTAGGTTTAATAATGAACCTGCAGCCCCGGCTTTTATATCCCAAGCACCAAATACTAAACTACTCACTCTCGCCTGGACTAAAGCTCCGGAACACATAGTACAAGGTTCAAGAGTAGTATAAACTGTACAGTCTCTTAATCTCCAGCTATTGAGCTGGGAAGCAGCTTCCTGTATGGCTAAAATTTCGGCATGAGCCGTAGGATCTTGACGTTCTTCTTTCCGGTTATGGGCACGGGCAATAATTTTACCCCTATAAACAACAATTGCCCCGATAGGGACTTCATTTTTTTTAAAGGCTTTTTCTGCTTCAACTAAAGCCTCTTTTATATAATCACGATGGTTCAATACCTCACCGCCAAATAAATGGTGCGCCCGAGAGGACTCGAACCACTGACACGCGGTTTAGGAAACCGCTGCTCTATCCACCTGAGCTACGGGCGCATAATTAAATAATTATTTACCCAAAACAGGAATTTAGCTTATATTACCATGCCCTTATCTCTAAATATTAATGGTGCGCCCGGCGAGATTCGAACTCACGACCTCTTGATTCGTAGTCAAGCGCTCTATCCAGCTGAGCTACGGGCACATATATGGCGGAGAGAGAGGGATTCGAACCCTCGATACAGGTTTTAGCCCGTATACTCGCTTAGCAGGCGAGCGCCTTCGACCTACTCGGCCATCTCTCCGTTTCAAGAGGCAAGAGGCTTTTTCCTGCATCTTGCATCTTACATCTTGTTTCTTATATGGCGGAGGGGGTGGGATTCGAACCCACGGAACCCTTAGCAGGCTCAACGGTTTTCAAGACCGCCTCCTTAAACCGCTCAGACACCCCTCCTGACCGGATAAAAAGTCCCGGCATTCGGGTTCGCTTTTAACTATAGCATGCCAGGCCTTTGTTGTCAATAATGATACTAATCCGCCCTATCTAAATGCTACTATCTATTTTAAAACTGGCGCGCCCAGCAGGATTCGAACCTGCGACCTCCAGATTCGAAGTCTGTCACTCTATCCAGCTGAGCTATGGGCGCGTGAGTTTAGGGACTAAGTTATGATAACATAACAGGTGATTTTGGTCAATATCTTTTTTACTTTATTACCTCCAGGCCAGACATATACTTTTGTAATACGAAAGGAATCTTTACAGAACCATCTTCTTGCTGAAAATTCTCTAAAATAGCTGCAACAGTCCTTCCTATGGCCACTCCTGATCCATTTATGGTATGAATAAATTCCGGTTTATCTTTACTACTACGGCGAAATCTAATATTTGCTCTCCGTGCCTGGTAATTCTCAAAATTACTGCAGGAAGATATTTCTCTATACTTATTAAAACTGGGCAGCCAAACTTCAATATCATAAGTTTTTGCTGCTGAGAAACCAAGGTCGCCGGTAGATAAAGCTACTACTCGGTAAGCCAATCCCAGTTTCTGTAATACATCCTCTGCATCTCTGGTTAACTTTTCTAATTCATCATAAGATTTTTCCGGGTGCACAAATTTTACTAATTCCACTTTATTGAATTGATGCTGCCTAATTAGTCCTCTTGTATCTCTCCCTGCTGCTCCGGCTTCAGCACGAAAGCAAGCACTATACGCACAATAACACATCGGTAGTGCACTGCCTTCCAGAATTTCCCCCCGGTAAAGGTTTGTTACGGGAACCTCTGCAGTAGGTATCAAATAATAATCAGTTTTATCAATTCTAAAAGCATCTTCTTCGAATTTTGGTAATTGCCCTGTCCCAAACATACTATCTCTGTGTACCATAAAGGGAGGAAATATTTCTGTATACCCATGCTCATTTGTATGTAAATCAAGGTAAAAGTTTATTAAAGCTCTTTCTAACAGAGCTCCTAGCCCTTTATAAAAGGTAAATCTGGCTCCGGTTACTTTTGATGCTCTTTCAAAATCTAAAATACCCAGTTTTTCACCTATTTCCCAGTGGGGTTTTGGTTCAAAATTAAATTTTGGTAATTCCCCCCATCTTCTGATCTCTACATTATCTTCTTCAGTCAATCCTATAGGAACTGATTCATGGGGTATATTGGGTATATTTAGCAATTCCTTTTGTATTGATATTTCAATTTCTTTTAATTTTTCATCCAAATCTTTAATTTCATTTCCTAGGCGGCGCATTTCCAAAACTTGATCTTCCGCATTTGAACCAACTTTCTTACTCTTGCCTATTTCTTGGGAAACAGCATTTCTTTTAGCTTTCATCCCTTCTACCTTCTTTAAAATCTCCCGCCGTTCAGCTTCTTTTTTCAGAAAGGTATCAAGGTTTATTTTTCCTCCCCGGTTTTTTAAAGACTGTTCTATTTTTTCCGGATTATTTCTGACATACTTTAAGTCTAACAATTTTGCAACCTCCTTAAAAACCGAAACAAGTATATTTTTTCCAAAATGAGTTTTTCATATTACAGTTTTGTACAAAAAGACTTAAATTAGACATCTTTTTCTATTTCATTTTATAATAACACTTTTTATTAATAAAAAATAGTAAAATAGACTTTAATCCTTAAGAAAGAATAAAGTCTATTTTACTATTAATCATCTTAATATTTATCTCAAGTCTGATTATAAATTTCTTGACATAACCAATTCCTGGGCTGCTCTAACCCCCTGCCCTAGTTCAATTTTATAACCTAGCTGATACAAAACCATTTCTAAAGCTGAAATTACCGCGATTAAATCAAGAGGCTGAATAAAGCCTAAATGACCAATCCGAAATGTATTCCCCTGAAATTTACCCTGTCCGCCTGCTACTACCACATTATATTCTTCCAGTAATTTCTTGCGAATCTGGTTTGGTTCAATTCCTTCAGGAACAACAACAGCTGTAACAGCAGGAGATGCAATGGCGTCGGCAGCTGCTAATTTAAGTCCTAAGGCCCGAACAGCAGACCGGATAATATCCCGATGGAAAAGATGCTCCTTAACAATATTATCAATACCTTTTTCCAGGATTATTTTTAAAGATTCATCTAAAGCATACATGACAGATACAGCCGGTGTAAATGGTGTCTGACCTTTTTCGTAAAACTTTTTTGCCTGAATAACATCTAAATAAAATTTGGAATTTTGATTCTGAACTGCTGCCTGCCAAGCTCGTTCACTAATGGAAATAAAGGTTATTCCCGGCGGAGTCATGAAAGCCTTTTGGGAGCCAGCTACAACTACATCTAAAGCCCATTCATCAGTTTTTAATTCCGCCGCACCCATACCACTAACAGAATCTACAATTAGTAGTGCTGGATGATCTCCCCGAGCTTCACTTATTTCTCTTACAGGATTCACAATAGCGGTTGATGTTTCATTATGCTGGAATAGAACAGCTTTTATTTCATGGTTTTTATCTTGATCCAGGCGATTTTTAATAACTTCCGGATCAATGGCATTACCCCAGCCAAAATCAATAAATTCTACATTCGCCCGGTACTTTTGTGCAATTTTATAAAACCGTTCTCCAAAATTTCCAATGGAGGCAACTATCACCTTATCGCCAGGATTAATAAAATTTACAACAGCGGCTTCAATGCCGCCTGTACCGGAACATGTTAGGGTGATTACATCATTTTTAGTTTGAAAAATTTTCTTAACATTTTCTGTTACCCTGTATAGTATTTCTTTAAACTTAGGTCCTCTATGATTAATCATAGGCTTACTCATAGCCCTTAGTATTCTGGGAGGTACTTTTGTGGGTCCCGGAAGTAAAAAATATTCGCTTTCGTACATACTTTCTAACGTCCTCCTTAAAAAAATATCCCTAGACTACCTTGTTACTGCAAAAAAATAAAATTTATTTTTACCTGTTATATTACTATAACAAACCCTGGAATATAACCTAATAATGAATACTGTATACAAAATGCAAGAGTGTGACTTAAAGCGTCACACTCTTAGCATCCTCAATCATTTGCTTAAAATACAAATGAATTCTTAAATCATCTGTTAGTTCGGGGTGAAAGGCCGCACCCAGGAAATTCCCTTGTCGAACAAAAACAATTTTTCCGTCAAATTCTGCAAGAATGCCTACGTTAGGTTTAACAGAAAGCACATAGGGTGCTCTGATAAAAATTCCCCGGTAAGGTGCCTTTCCTAATGCATCTATCGATAAATCAGTCTCAAAGCTGTCTACCTGACGTCCAAAACCATTTCTCCGCACCACAATATCCATTAATCCTAATCGAGACTGTTTACTGCCTTCAACATCTTTGGCCAGCATAATCAATCCGGCACAAGTCCCAAAAATTGGCATTCCATGAGCTGCTTTTTCTTTAATTGGTTTTAATAAATTATAATCTTCAATTAATTTTCCAATGGTAGTACTTTCTCCACCAGGTATAATTAAACCATCAATTTGTTTTAATTCTTCGGGTTTGCGTATTTGAACTGCTTCTAAAGCACATTTTTCTAAAATTTGCTCATGTTCTTTAAAAGCTCCCTGTAATGCCAATACACCGACAATCATGAAAAAAACCTCCTACCAACCCCGTTCCTGCATTCTGTCAGCTTCATTTAAAGTAGATATATCAATACCCACCATGGGTTCTCCTAAATCTTTTGAAACTTCAGCAAGTATTTTAGGATCATTGTAATGAGTTACCGCAGCTACAATAGACTTAGCCCGAGCTTTGGGATCACCGGACTTAAATATACCGGATCCAACAAAAACTCCATCAGAACCTAATTGCATCATTAGTGCGGCATCAGCAGGTGTTGCTACTCCGCCGGCGGCAAAATTGACAACAGGTAACTTGCCGGTTTTGTGCACTTCAACTACCAATTCATAAGGTGCTCCTAAATTCTTTGCTGCAGTCATTAATTCATCTTCAGGTAAATTTTTAATTGTATTAATATCTCCCATTACTTGACGCATATGCTTAACTGCTTCTACCACATTTCCGGTTCCGGGCTCACCCTTAGTCCTGATCATAGCAGCCCCTTCTCCGATTCGGCGTAATGCTTCACCTAAATTCCGACATCCACAAACAAAAGGAACTTTAAAGCTATGCTTATTGATATGGTATTTATCATCAGCTGGTGTAAGTACTTCACTTTCATCGATGTAATCAATACCAAGAGATTCTAAAATTTGGGCTTCCACAAAATGACCTATTCTTGCTTTGGCCATAACAGGAATAGTAACAGCATCTAAAATTTTAAGAATAACTGTTGGGTCAGCCATTCTGGCTACTCCACCCGCCGCACGAATATCAGCAGGAACTCTTTCTAAAGCCATTACTGCACAAGCACCTGCTTCTTCAGCAATTTTGGCTTGCTCCGGAGTAGTAACGTCCATTATTACTCCGCCTTTAAGCATTTCAGCCAATCCTTTTTTTACGGTCCAAGTACCTTTTTCCATCAATAATTACCTCCCCAGATGCACTCCAAAGACCAATTTTTGTTTTATTCTACTACACTTTATCAATTAATACAATGGCTAAACTTCATCCTCTTTAGTTACTACTTTTGCTATTGCTACAACTTTATCTTTTTCATGCAGTCTCATTAATGTAACTCCTTGAGTATTTCTTCCCAATATGGAAGCATCTCCTACTTTAATACGAATTAATGTTCCTTCTTTTGTGATAATCATTAATTCATCATCAGGCTTAACTACTTTGATAGCTACCATTTTCCCGGTTTTTGGGGTAGTCTTCATCGTAATAAAACCTTTGCCGCCACGAGTTTTTGGAGAATATTCATCAAGATATGTCCTTTTTCCAAAACCGTTTTCGGATATAACCATAACTTGTTCTCCATCATTAACCGAATCCATGCTTACAACTACATCATCGGCATCTAAATTAATTCCTTTCACACCCCGTGAAGTTCTTCCTGTACTGCGTACTTGTTGTTCTGAAAAACGAATAGCCTTTCCATTTCTTGTTCCTAAAAGAATTTCTTCATCACCAGAGGTCAGTTTAACTCCAATTAATTCATCATTTTTATCAAGGTTTATGGCTATAATCCCATCTTTTCGAGGAGAATCATATTCACTTAAAATACTTTTTTTCACTATCCCCCGGCGGGTAGCCATGAATAGATATAAATTATTGCTATATTCTTTAACGGGAATTACAGCAGTAACAAATTCATCTCCGGAAATATAAAGTAGGTTAACAAGTGCTGTTCCCTTTGCAGTCCGCCCTGCTTCCGGAATTTCATGCACTTTAAGCCGGTATGTTTTTCCCTTGTTTGTAAAGAAAACTAAATAATGATGTGTTGTAGTAATAAAAAGATCTTCTACAAAATCTTCTTCTTTTGTAGCCATGGCAGTTATTCCCCTGCCGCCCCTTTTTTGACTGCGGTAAGTATTAATATTTAATCGTTTAATATAGCCGTTATTTGTAATTGTAATAACCATATCTTCTTCCGCTATTAAGTCTTCTTCATCTAAGTCACTGTCATCTTTAATAATTTGGGTTCGCCGGGGATCCGCATATTTCTTTTTCATGTCGATTAATTCATCTTTAATAATTTGTAATACTAATCTTTCATTTTGTAAAACTTCCCTTAAGTAAGCAATAGTTTTAATTAAATCCTGATATTCATCATCAAGCTTTTGACGTTCCAAACCAGTTAATGCCTTGAATCTCATATCAAGAATTGCCTGAGCTTGCTTTTCACTTAACCCAAACTTCTCCATTAATTTATCCCTGGCAATTTCTGTAGTTTTTGATTCCCGAATTGTATTAATAACTTCATCAACATGATCAAGAGCAATTCGTAAACCTTCTACAATGTGAGCTCTCGCCTCAGCTTTATTTAAGTCAAACCTGGTTCTGCGCACAATAACATCTTTTTGATGTTCCAGGTAATAATAGAGCACTTGTTTTAGGTTAAGTACCTTTGGCTCCCCGTCAACTAATGCTAATGTAATCACACCAAATGACACCTGCATTTGAGTATGCTTGTATAATTGATTTAGAATTACCCTTCCATTGACATCTCTGCGTAATTCTATCACAATCCGCATTCCGGTACGATCTGATTCATCTCGCAAATCAGTAATTCCATCTAGTTTTTTATCCCGTACTAATTCAGCAATTTTTTCTATAAGTCTCGCCTTATTAACCTGATAAGGAATTTCCGTGACAATAATTCTCTGCTTTCCGCTGGCCATAGATTCAACCTGAGCCTTGGCTCTGATTTTTATTGCTCCCCTTCCCGTAGCATAGGCATTATTAATTCCTTCTCTGCCCATAATAAGTGCTCCGGTAGGAAAATCAGGTCCTTTTATGGCATTCATTAACTGAGAAATTTCTACCTCGGAATTATCAATTAGCATTATTACCCCATCAACAACTTCACCAAAGTTATGAGGGGGAATATTAGTCGCCATCCCTACGGCAATACCGGACGATCCATTTACTAAAAGATTTGGGACACGGGCTGGTAAAACTACCGGTTCTTGTTCCGTATCATCGTAATTTGGTATAAAATCTACCGTTTCTTTATTTATATCAGCCATCATTTCCATAGCAAAGAGGGATAACCTTACTTCAGTATAACGCATGGCGGCAGCTGAATCTCCGTCTACGGAACCAAAATTTCCGTGACCGTCAACCAGTAAGTAGCGTATGGAAAAATCTTGAGCCATACGAACTATAGCATCATAGACGGCAGAATCCCCGTGGGGGTGGTATTTTCCTAAAACATCCCCTACTACCCGAGCAGATTTTCTATGAGGTTTATCAGGAGTAACCCCTCTTTCATACATGGAATAGAGAATACGCCTGTGAACAGGTTTTAACCCGTCTTTAACATCGGGAAGGGCTCTTCCCACGATAACGCTCATAGCATAATCAATATAGGATTTTTTCATTTCATCTTCTATTTTTACCGGTAATACTTTTCCGTCAAAAAGATTCACTTATTTCACCTCATAAAGAAACGATAGAAGTTAATGACCTTTTTTTTTCATTAAAACATCTAAAACGTCCCACATCATCATAAAATATAAACCAGGATCGAATTCATCATACTGAAAAATAAATTCTTCACTCTTTGTTCTTTTTGACGATGTTTTTATGATTTCCTCATTTTCATATTCTGAACGCTTTTTTGTTAAAACCTCATATGCTTCATTGATTTCTTTTATTTTTTCTTCTGATTTAGGATCTGTTTTATTTACATCAGGGTGGTACTTGCGCGCAAGTTGTCGATACGCTTTTTTTATTTTCTTTTGGGATGCGTTTCGGGGGACTCCTAAAATTGCATAATAATTTTTTCCCATAAAAACATAAACCCCCTTTAACCTCTTTTATTACATCCCTTAATCACATCTCCGCATTCTATACAATTATTAATTATATATCTAAATTTCGCACCATCTTAGCATTACTTTCAATAAATACTCTTCTTGGTTCTACCTTATCACCCATTAATATCGTAAAAATTTCGTCAGCTTCCAGAGCATCATCAAGTGTCACCTGTAAGATAGTTCTTGTTTCCGGATTCATAGTTGTTCCCCAAAGCTGATCCGGATTCATTTCACCTAAACCTTTATAACGCTGGATATCATATTTTTGTTTTTTTATTTTTTCCAAAAAGTTTACCAACTCTTGATCAGAATAGAGATAATTATCTTTTTTGGCCACCTTTACTTTATATAAAGGAGGCTGGGCAATATAAACATAACCGGCTTCAATCAGAGGTCTCATGTAGCGAAAGAAAAATGTTAAAAGAAGCGTCCTGATATGAGAACCGTCAACATCAGCATCAGTCATAATAATTAGTTTATGATACCGGGCTTTTTCGATCTCAAAGTCATCGGAGATTCCGGTACCCATTGCTGTAATCATGGCCCGAATTTCTTCATTATTGAGAATTTTATCCAATCGGGCTTTTTCAACATTAAGGATCTTACCTCTTAGAGGAAGAATAGCCTGAGTTCTCCGGTCTCGTCCCTGTTTGGCAGAACCACCAGCGGAGTCTCCTTCCACCAGGTATAATTCACTGATAGACGGGTCTTTTGCACTGCAATCCGCAAGCTTTCCCGGAAGAGAAGTAGATTCAAGAGCACTTTTTCTTCGGGTAAGCTCCCTAGCTTTTCGGGCTGCTTCTCTTGCCCTGGCTGCTTGTACTGTTTTTTCAATAATTCGTCTAGCCTGGGTGGGATTTTCTTCTAAAAATGTTCCCATTCCCTCCCCAACTACAGAATCTACAATACCGCGCACCTCAGTATTACCTAATTTAGTTTTTGTCTGACCTTCGAATTGGGGTTCTAGTACTTTGACACTGATTACTGCCGTAAGTCCTTCCCTAATATCTTCACCTGCTAAATTAGATTGATTATCTTTGATAAAATTAATTTTACGGGCATAATCATTGATAATTCTTGTTAAGGCTGTTTTAAAACCTACTTCGTGAGTACCACCTTCTTGAGTGTTAATATTATTAGCAAAAGACAGAATATTCTCTGAGTATCCGTCATTATACTGCATTGAAATTTCTACTTGAACTTGATTTTTCTCAGTAATAAAGTAGATAGGCTTACTATGTAAAACATCTTTATTTTTATTAAGGTAACTTACAAAATCAACGATACCGCCGCTATGTTGGTAAACTATTTTAAAGTTATCCCGTGCATCTTCTAAGGTGATTTTTATCCCTTTATTCAGAAAAGACAGCTCCCTAAGTCTATGTGCAAGGGTTTCTCTATTAAATACTAAATCCTCAAAAATTTCCTTATCTGGTTTAAAATATATTTCTGTTCCGGTACCATTGGCTTTTCCAATGATATTAAGCTTGGTAACCGGAATTCCTCTTTCATATTTTTGATGATAGATATTTCCATTTCTTTTAACTTTTACTTCTAAGTATTCAGAAAGGGCATTTACTACTGACATTCCCACACCATGGAGACCACCTGAAACCTTATAACCATTACCTCCAAATTTACCTCCGGCATGAAGAATAGTTAAGGCTACTTCCACCGCTGGTTTACCTGTCTTTTCATGAATATCTACTGGAATACCCCGGCCGTTATCTGTTACTGTAATACTGTTATCATTATTTATTTTTACGTGTATTGTATCACAATAGCCTGCTAGTGCTTCATCAATACTATTATCAACAATTTCATATACCAGATGATGTAAACCTCTAGCACCAGTACTGCCGATATACATGCCCGGGCGCTTACGTACCGCTTCCAAACCTTCCAGTACTTGGATCTGACTAGCATCATATTCCGCTGTATATTTTTCTCCCAATTCTTGTCCCTCCAGAAATCCAGCGATATTCTCATAACCTAACACTTAATTATATATAAACAATATCATATTCACAAGGGAATATTGTATATTATGCATTATCTTATATGGTAATATACCAAAACATGGTAATAATACTATATCTTTTCCAAGTTTCCTTTATCAACTAGCCATTTTTGAGCATCTTTTAAAGAAAAATCAAAATCTGTAACTGTAAGAAAGGTTTGCACTTTTTCACCTATTAAATCTAAAAAATGGTTTCTTCTTTCTGTATCAAGTTCAGACATAACATCATCTAATAAAAGTATTGGATATTCCGATGTCTGAGCTTTCATCATTTCTAATTCAGCCATTTTTAAAGATAATGCAGTAGTCCTTTGCTGACCCTGGGAACCAAATTTTCTTACGTCCACATTATTCACTAATAATTTCAAATCATCCCTATGGGGTCCGATCAAGGATACTCCTCTGTTTATTTCATTACTTCTGTTTTTCCATAATTTATCTATAAGTATTGTATTAATTTCCTTAATAGTTGAAGATTTTAAAATTTCTTCTCCTTCTACAGCTTCATAAGAAACTTCCAAATCCTCATTGCCATGAGTTATTTTACGATGCATTAATCGAGCTAAAGGAGTAAGCATTTTTAATACTTCTAATCTTTTTTTTAAAATTTCACTGCCAAATTTAACTAACTGTTGATCCCATATTTCTAGATCATTTTCTTTTCTTCTATTTTCTCTAATTTCTTTGAGCAAACTATTCCTTTGGTTTACCGTTTTATAATACTGGGATAAAGTATAATAATAAGTGGGAAATAATTGAATTATTTCCCTGTCTAAATACTTTCTTCTTGCCACAGGGCTGGATTTTACAATAGCTAAATCCTCTGGAGAAAACATAACTGTATTAAGGATACCAAGAATATCACCAGTTTTTTTTTGGTTATTTCCATTTACTTTAACTACTTTTCTTTTGTCCAGAGAATAACCTAAAGAAATAGTATAGATACCGTTTTTCTTATTTACAGCACCTTCAATATAAAAAAAATATTGGCCCCAACGCACAACATCCTGATCTTTTGAATTACGAAATGATGAAGCAATACTTAAATAATAAATAGCTTCCAACAGGTTTGATTTACCTTGGGCATTTAAACCGGTTATAATATTTAAACGGGGATGCCATACCACTTCCTTACTTATATAGTTTCGAAAATTTTGTAATTTTAGAAACTGTAAATACAAAAATAACACTCCTTACCGGAGAAAAAATTCTTATAATATTTTGATTCTATAATGATCCACTTCAATTAAATCCCCAGGGACTATTTTTTTTCCCGGTTTATTTTCTTGTTTGCCATTAACCTTTACTTTACCGGCAATAATCAATTCTTTTGCCTGCCCTCCTGTTTCTGCTAACCCCATCCATTTTAATAACTGTTGTAATTTAATTGTCTCCGTATTAATTTTAATATTTTTTTTCATTTTAAGTTGTCCGAACCGGAAGAATTAGATATAGATATTCTTCATTCTGTACTGCTTTAATAATTCCAGGACTTAATGGGCCGTTAAATTCAAATTCTATATCTTCTGAATTAACAGTGCGCAGAGCATCAATTAAATACTTGGAATTAAATACTATTTCCATAGGATCTCCATCTAGAAAAATATTTATTTCCTCGTAAATTTTACCAATTTCCGGAGAATTAGAACTAATTTTTAAAACATTGTTCTCTGCATTAAATTTAATAAGACTGAATTTCTCATTCATATCCTCCCGAATCAATAAAGATGCTCTTTCGGCTGATTCCAGTAATCTTTTACTCTGAACAATAATTTTGCTAATGCATTTATCTCTATCCGGAATAACCGCCTGGTAATTTGGATATTGTCCCTCAATAAGACGAGAAGTAAATGAAAAATCACCTGTTGTAAAAAGTACTTGGTTTTTATTTAGAGAAATATGTAATGGTTCAGGTTCATCACTAATAATTCTTGCTATTTCCACCATGGTTCTGTTAGGAATAATTATGGATATTTTTTCATTTACAGCATCCCCTTGCCAAATACCTTGTCTTAAAGCTAAACGATGGGTATCGGTTGCAACGAAAGTTACTGTGTTTTCAAGGATTTCCATAAGAATACCGGTAAAAACAGGTCTGGTTAAATCATTAGATGATGCTACCGAAATCTGTTTTACTATTTTCTTAAATAAATCCTGGTTAATATACCCGGAAACACTGCTCTCTGTTTCAGGAAAAAGGGGAAATTCTTCTGCAGGATAACCGTTTATAGATACTTCTGATTGATTATATCTTATATCAAGTCCTTGATTATCATTACTTTTAATATTTATCATACCAGAAGGGAGTCTTTTAACCATTTCTGAAAAATACTTACCGGGAACTACGACAGTGCCATTATCTGCTATTTCCGTATCCAAAGAGTACTCAATAGCAATTTCTAAATCTGTAGCTCTTATTGTTAACCTGTTATTATTTGCTAAAAGCATAATTCCATTAATAAGAGGAAGAGTATTTTTTGTAGAAACAGCTCTTCCTACCAATTGCACCGCATAAGCTAGATCATCTTTATTACAATTAAATTCCATATAGATTCCTCCTTGTTTTTTTATTAACACATTTAATCTTGCTATTTATCCCCAATTAGTAAATTATGAAAAAGGCTCAGATGAGCCTTTTATTTTTTATCTAAAAATTAGTAGTAATAGTAGTAAGGGGAGTTAATATGTGTATATGTACTTTATATTCATATTTAACATAGATTACAGGTTGTGTAAAGAATGTGCAAAAGTATTAAGAAATTGATTGAATAAGAATCATGTTTTTGTCTTCTAAAAATAATAGTTTTTTTTTTATGAAATACTTATTTCAATTTTGTCCACAAATGTTAATTATAAAACCTGAAGACGGGAAATTAGATCTAATATTTTTTTATCTAATTTTGGATTAAGAGAACGTTCTTTACTAATTTTATCGTGAGCATGAAGAACAGTAGTATGATCTCTGCCCCCGAACTCTTCCCCAATTTTAGGAAGAGAGATGTCGGTTAATTCGCGGGATAAGTACATCGCGATTTGCCGGGGAAAGGCTACTGCCCTTGTTCTTTTTTTTGTTTTAAAATCATCTACTTTCAATTTAAAGTATTCGGCAGTGGTTTGTTGAATTAATTCTATAGAAATTTGTTTTGGTTTATTTTCCGGAAGAATGTCTTTTAGGACTTCTGATGCCAGATCAGGGGTTACTTCTTTTCCTGCCAATGTAGAATAAGCAACAACCCTGGTTAATGCTCCTTCGAGTTCCCTGATATTAGAATGAATTTCGTTTGCAATAAATACCATTACTTCATTTGGTACGATAATATTTTCAATTTCAGCCTTTTTTCGTAAAATAGCGATTCGCGTTTCTAAGTCAGGAGTTTGAATATCTGTAATTAGTCCCCATTCAAATCGGGAACGCAAACGATCCTCCAGGGTAGGAATCTCCTTGGGTGGTCTATCGCTACTAATAATTATTTGTTTATTAAATTCATGTAGGGCATTAAAAGTATGAAAAAATTCCTCCTGTGTTCTTTCTTTGCCTGCTAGAAATTGAATATCATCTATCAATAAGATGTCCATGTTCCGGTATTTGTTCCTAAATTGAACTGTCTTATCATCTTTAATGGCATTGATCAACTCATTAGTAAATTTTTCTGAAGAAACGTAAACAACTTTCATTCCGGGGTTGTTTTGGATAACATATTGACCAATGGCGTGCATTAAATGGGTTTTTCCTAAACCTACTCCTCCGTAAATAAATAAAGGATTATATGCTTTTGATGGTGCTTCCGCTACCGCTAAAGATGCTGCATGAGCAAACCTGTTGCTATTTCCTACCACAAATGTTTCAAAGGTATATTTGGCATTAAAGTAAGAATGAAGATCATCTTTGCTATTATTAGTATTAGATTGAAATGATTCTTGTTTTTTTTTGGGAAGGTAATTTATTTCACCTTCTTGTTGGGGCAGAATAAATTCTAATTCGAGTTCTTCTGAGGTTACTAATTGCAAGGTGTTCTTAATTAGGTTTGCATAACGAGATTCCAGCCAGTCTTTTGAAAATTCATTAGGTACGGCAATAACTACAGTGTTATTATAACGGGTAACAACTTTTGTAGTTTTTAACCAGGTCTCAAAGCTTGGTTTACTCAATTCAGTTTTTAAAATTTCTAAGGTTTTTTTCCAATCTTGTTTAAGCTTTGTGTTCATAGTAACCTCCCTAAAAGCAAAAAGCCGGAACAGAAAATGATTAATTACTTTTGTTCACAGCTTAATAATAAAAATACTCAGTTAAGTTGTTGATAATCAAAATTCATTACAATATATTATAAATTATAAAAAATTTAATTGTTGATAAATATTTTAAAAAAACAATTAAGTAACCAAGTGCATAACCATAATAGCAAAAACTATCCACAAATTCAATATTGAAGTTACGGAATTATACACAAGCTACTATGTCTCGATTCTCGTTTATTTTTGACAGAGAAAAAGGAGTAGGATATACGCTCTTGTGCAATTTATCTTGCGTAGACTTTCCATGATATGGTTAGCAGAATACTTGTTGCCGAGTTTGTGCTGAACAATTCTTATGATGGCTAGTGCAATAAAGCAAATAAGAAAATGTGATTCAATGCGATCTTGCCTAGATAGGTAAACAGGCCTGGTTTTCAGGTCGTTTTTCGTGATTTTGAAAGATTCTTCAATTCTCCAAAGTCCTCGATAGATATCGATGATCTCTTCATCAGATTTATCAAGTTCGCTCGTGACAATTGCATAACATAATCCGCCATATAAATATGAATAAATTTGACAAAAAACATACTAAAAAAACCCTGCTGTTGCAAGGTGTTAGACGATTTATTATCAAATCATTGCTTCTAAATTAGGAAGTAACCAAGTGCATAACCATAATAGCAAAAACTATCCACAAATTCAATATTGAAGTTATGGAATTATACACAAGCTACTATGTCTCGATTCTCGTTAATTCTTGACAGAGAAAAAGGAGTAGGATATAACCTGACTTTCGAAGCAAAATTAATAAAAAAGAGCCCGGAGCAATTGATAATCAATGGCTACCGGGTTTTCTGTTTGTGCAAAAAGTTATAGTGCAGAAGAGGATCTTTTTGACAATGCTAAAATATTTTTTATTTCTTTCAGAGTAAGGAACTCTTTAGAAAAGTCAATACCTAAAGCGTCCTTCATCGCTAACGTTATTTCATCAACGTGATCAAAGATATAGAGGTTTTTATCGACTCTTGTGCAATTTATCTTGCGTAGACTTTCCATGATATGGTTAGCAGAATACTTGTTGCCGAGTTTGTGCTGAACAATTCTTATGATGGCTAGTGCAATAAAGCAAATAAGAAAATGCGATTCAATGCGATCTTGCCTAGACAGGTAAACAGGCCTGGTTTTCAGGTCGTTTTTCGTGATTTTGAAAGATTCTTCAATTCGCCAAAGTCCTCGATAGATATCGATGATCTCCTCATCAGATTTATCAAGTTCGCTCGTGACAATTGCATAGTAACCATCAAACTTTTCTTCTTCACGGAGCTTTTGTTCATCGAATAATGGTTTCCTTTTTGAAGTAATAATTTCGCCGGTTTCCTTATCATACACAAGATTCTTAACGTATTTGGCGGCACCGTAAGAGGTAGCCCTGTTGTACTTGGCGGGATCCTTTACAAGTTCCATGGCTTTAAGTAAAGCAGGTTCTCTTTCAGCTTTAGCACGTAGGTCATAGTCTCTTGAATAAAAAATAATCTGCTTTTCGTCAATGCGTTTTTTCATAGGTTTATTATTGTTCCCGATGATAGTGATCTCTCTCGGATATATTCTTGATTTAATCTTATAATCGTCGCCGATCCATGTATAACCCTCCTCATCAAAGACATACTCTTTAAGTTCTTTGTGGGCTCCTCGGACCGTCTGGCTGTATACATATCCATCACCGCGCATGACATGGTAGTTAATATTCTTTGCTGTATTGTTTCCCTTGTCAGCCACAATAATTGCTCGCCCAATGTCATAATCTCGTTTCAGTTCAGCCAGCATAGGACGCACCGTTTCACAGTCATTGGTGTTTCCCGGAAAGAGCTTGTAGGAGATCGGAATTCCCATCGTATCCATAAACAAACCCATCTGAATAATCGGATCAGGACGATGTTCTTTAGAAACACCTTTTCTCCTCATATCGTCCTGTTCGTCAATTTGGAAGTAATAGTTTGTTACATCGTAGTACACAAGTTCTGTCGTTCTGCCGTAGAGTGCTTTAATCTTCTTATGAAGGTAGATCTGTAAGTCATCTTTGTACTTAGCGATAATACTCAATGCTCCGTAGACATTATCCAGCGAAAAATCCATATTTTCAAAATATCGGTCTTTGTTCTCAAAGGCTTTTTTCTTAGAGGCTGGATTTTTTAGACGTTCAAAAACTAATAACTTAACAACATTGTTCAGGATATATTCTATCTTCAAATTCCTCGCTTTGTTAATGAAAAAGGTATGTAGTTCAAGATCGTGATAAATTTTACTCAAAGCAGCATAGCCAAAGTGCTTTCGATTAGTATCACCAATAGATAGAGTAGCAGCCCTATTGATTTTAATTTGCTCCAAGGACTTAGCCATTTTCTCCTCAGTATCCATTTTTTCAACCACTGAAGTAAAGTAAGCAATAGGATCGGGATAGGTTTTTTCTAATACATCAACGTAACCAAACGATTTGATCGTTCGAGTTCGAGATTGCTTTTTTGCCGGATCATAATAATTAGTGGCGGCTGACAAATACGTTCTGCCAGTTTTAGGGTTAAATGATTTTTTTAGATACATTTAACTTTCCTCGCTAACTTAAGTGGTAGATATAACCTATTATATCACAATCCGACATAATCCGCCATATAAATATGAACAAATTTGACAAAAAATATACTAAAAAAACCCTGCTGTTGCAAGGTGTTAGACGATTTATTATCAAATTATTGCTTCTAAATTAGGGTGCATAACCATAATAGCAAAAACTATCCACAAATTCAATATTGAAGTTATGGAATTATACACAAGCTACTATGTCTCGATTCTCGTTAATTCTTGACAGAGAAAAAGGAGTAGGATATAATTCTGGTATTAATTCGGTTGTATTATTTTCTATTATTTGGAATTTTTAATATATTAAGGAGGAGCATTTTTACAATGAAGAGAACATATCAACCAAAGAATAAGAAGCATAAAAAAGTACATGGTTTTTTGAGCAGAATGAGTCAAAAAACCGGCCGTAATGTAATTAGAAGAAGACGTGCTAAAGGGAGGAAAAGATTATCTGCTTAAGGCCGGAAACCGGCCTTTTAACATATTTGTAGATAAATATGGGTAATTATTAATAAAATTGTTTATCTGTATTGTTTATTGTTATTTAGATTGGCTATAATATAATTTGATAGGTTTTTTTAAGGGGGATTTATAATGATTAAGGTTCTCTACAGGTTAAAGAAGAGAGAGGATTTTAAGAAAACCTATCAAAAAGGATGGAAGGTTGTAGGTCCCTATTTAATTCTTTATTATCGAAAGAATAATTTAGATATATACAGAATAGGGTTCTCTGTATCAAAAAAAGTGGGAAAGGCTGTGGTAAGGAATCGTGTTAAAAGAATACTAAGGGAAATTTGCAGGTTAAATGAAGAACTGTTTCCCCAGGGGTGGGATTTTATTTTTATTGCTCGAAATAGGGTTAAAGATGTGAATTATAGAGTAGTAGAAAGATCCTTGGTAAAAATGGTACATAAAGTTAAGGATAAAAACAATGCTTAGAATTATTGTTTTGCTCATTAAAATATATCAAAAATATATTTCGATTTTTTTGCCAGCCAGGTGTAGATTTTATCCTACTTGTTCCCAATATATGATAGATGCTTTAGTTAAGTATGGTTTTAAAAAAGGTTTTATATTAGGGGTAAAAAGAATAATAAAGTGTCATCCCTGGCACCCGGGTGGTTATGATCCTGCCTAAACTAGTTATAGGAGGTGAAACCTGCAAATATAGATTTGTAGGGTTAGTTTGAATACTTTAATAAAGTTGTGTTCTTCTTCATTGGAATGGCTTTATCAAGTTACAGTTTATCTGGGTATTCCCAGTTATGCATTGGCTATTGTATTGTTGACGGTAATTATAAAATTAATACTTTACCCGCTCACTTATAAGCAAATGAAATCAATGAAAGCGATGCAGGACTTACAGCCTAAAATCAAGGAATTAGATAAAAAATATAAAAATGATCCAAAAAAGAAGCAGGAAGCCATGATGGAAATATATAAAGAGCATGGTGCAAATCCCTTATCAGGCTGTTTACCATTATTGATTCAGTTACCTATTTTAATTGGGCTATTCCGTGGATTGCAGACATTTGTTCCTTCAAACCCGGCTCATTATAATTTTTTCTGGATAACTGACTTAAGTAAAGCAGATCCGACAGGCATTGTATTACCTGTACTAGTAGCAATAACAACATTCTTGCAACAATATGTTACAAGTCCTAATGCTGGTGATCCAACGCAGAAAACCATGCTTTATGCCATGCCAATACTATTTGGATGGATGTCTAAAAGTTTCCCGGCAGGTTTAGCTTTTTATTGGATAGTTTTTAGTATAGTTGGCACCTTACAACAATTAATAATTAATAAAGGAATAAAGCCTGTTGCAGTAAAGGAAGGTGCTAAATAAAATGAAAGTCATTGAAACAACAGGAAAAACTATTGATGAAGCGATAGAGAATGCTTTAAAAGAATTAAATGCTCATAGGGATGATGTCGAAGTAGAAATCTTAGAAGTCCCTTCGCGGGGAATATTTGGTATTATCGGTTGTAAAGCTGCTCGGGTAAAAGTTACTATGATAAAAAAAGAACTTGAAGAAACCGTTGAAGCAGTTAACGAAGTAGAAGTAAAAGAAATAGAAAAAGCAGAAATAGGAAAAAAAGAAAAACCGGAAGATTTAGCAATAGATTTTTTACAAAGAATCTTTGATAAGTTAGAAGTTAAAGTTCATAGTGAGGTTAATTATCAGGGAGAATTTATTTACCTGTCATTTACCGGAGATGATCTAGGTATATTAATAGGGCGCCGGGGAGAAACCTTAGATGCTCTTCAGTATTTGGTTAATTTAGTCGTAAGTAAAAAAATCGGTGAAAAAGTACGTTTTATTTTAGATGTAGAGGGTTATCGTAAACGGAGGGAGGAAACCCTAGTTAATTTGGCCCATCGATTATCTGAAAAGGTAAAGAAAACGGGACATAATATTATTCTGGAACCGATGAATCCTCATGAAAGGCGTATTATACATACTGCTTTGCAAAATGATCAAAGAGTAAGGACCTTTAGTGAGGGGGAAGAACCCTACAGAAAGGTGATCATAACAAGAAGGAAATAACTATGAATTATTTACCCAGTAATAAAATATTACTGGGTTTTTCTAAATAATGTTTGAGGTGAGATAATATGTTAACTGATACTATTGCAGCTATTTCTACTCCTTTGGGTGAAGGAGGAATTGGAATAGTTCGTATCAGTGGTAAAGATGCTTTTTTAATTTTACAAAAAATATTTTCTCCAAAAAATCCTAAAAACTGGCACAAGGTAGATAGTCATACTATTCATTTGGGAAATATTGTGGATGATTCCGGAAATATTGTCGATGAGGTTCTTGTTTCTATTATGAAAGAGCCTAAAACTTTTACGGCAGAAAATGTAGTGGAGATTAACTGTCATGGTGGTTTGATACCGTTAAGAAAAACCTTAGAATTAGTTTTAAATGCCGGTGCTCGGTTGGCTGAACCTGGGGAGTTTTCCAAAAGAGCGTTCTTAAATGGAAGAATTGATTTAACTCAGGCCGAGGCGATAATTGATGTCATTAGAGCAAAAACTGATTCAGGGTTAAAAATGGCTCTGAGTCAATTAAAGGGTCATTTATGGGAAAAAGTACACAATTTAAGGCATGAAATTCTAGGATTAATGGCAAGAATTGAAGTATCTATAGATTTTCCCGAAGAAGATTTAGAGGAAATTACTTTATCTGAGATTCGAGATAAGGCAAGTGTGATGAAGGAGGAAATTGAAACTTTAATTAAAACGGCAGATCAAGGTAAATTTATTCGAGAAGGCATTAACACTGTTATTATCGGGCGTGCTAATGTGGGAAAATCCAGTTTACTTAATGCATTACTTAAGGAAAATCGGGCTATTGTTACTGATATTCCTGGAACTACCAGAGATACTATCGAGGAATTTATTAATATCGGCGGCTTTCCTTTAAAAATTATTGATACAGCTGGTATTAGAGAAACAAAAAATATTGTCGAAAAAATTGGTGTAGAAAAAACTAGGAAAATAATGGAAATAGCCGACTTAATATTATTTGTCATTGATGCATCAATAGGTTTAACTGAGGAAGATATAGAATTATTAAATAGATTAAAAGAGAAAAGAGTTCTTGTTTTAATAAATAAAATTGATCTAATTAATAAAAGAAAATTTGAACATGATTTTGAAGTAGTACTTGATAAAACTCCCTATTTATTTATTTCCGCTAAGGAAAATATCGGTATAGATCAATTAGAGAAAATGATTGGAGAAATAATTTTTGAAGGTAGAATTAAAGTATCTACAGATAACATTATCATCAATATGAGGCATAAAGAAAAGCTGATGAAAGCTGCTAAGCATTTAAATGATGTTTTAATATCTCAGAATTTAGGCATGAGTATTGATTTTTATTCCATTGATTTAAGAGCTTCTTGGGAAGCTTTAGGAGAAATAATAGGGGAAAATACAGGGGAAGACCTTCTTGACCGAATTTTTTCAGATTTTTGCATAGGAAAATAGAGGTGAAACCGTGGAATATTCTGCAGGAAAATATGATATTATTGTGATCGGTGCTGGTCATGCCGGATGCGAGGCTGCTTTAGCTGCTGCGCGCATGAAATGTAAAACATTATTAATCACCTTAAATATGGAAAACATCGCTCTTTTACCTTGTAATCCCTCTATTGGGGGACCTGCTAAAGGGAATTTAGTGCGAGAAATTGATTCCTTGGGCGGTGAAATGGCTAAAACTGTTGATAAATCTCATATTCAGATTCGTATGTTAAATACGGGAAAAGGCCCCGCTGTACATGCATTACGAGCGCAGCTTGATAAAAAGCTTTATCAGCAGGAAATGACCAGGACTCTTCAAAGTCAGGAAAATCTTGATGTTAAACAGGCTACCGTAGATAAAATTGTGGTGGAAAACTATCAAATAAAGGGAATAGTGACAAAGACCGGGGCTTATTTTCAATCTCGAGCTGTTATTGTTACAACGGGAACTTACCTTAGAGGGCGTATTATTATTGGAGAAGCTCAATTTCAGGGAGGTCCTAATGGACAACATGCTTCTATAAAATTAGTGGATAGTCTAAAAGATATTGGCTTTGAAATAAAACGTTTTAAAACCGGAACTCCGGCCCGAGTCGATTACCGGTCTATTGATTTTTCGAAAACAATTGAACAGCCCGGAGACGAAAAACCTTTAGCATTTTCTTTCATGACAGAAGAATTTAACCGGCCGAATATTTCTTGCTGGCTTACCTACACTAATGAGAAAACTCATGAAATAATTCGGAATAACCTTCATAGATCCCCCTTATATTCCGGTATTATTGAAGGTATCGGGCCTAGATATTGTCCTTCCATAGAAGATAAAGTGGTTCGATTTGCTGATAAAAAGGCACATCAAATATTTTTAGAACCGGAAGGACTTAATACTTATGAATATTATGTGCAGGGAATGTCAAACTGTTTACCTGAGGATGTACAATTAGCTCTACTTCGTAGTATTGAAGGTTTGGAAAATGTAGAAATAATGAGACCTGCCTATGCTATTGAATATGACTGTATTGTGCCGACACAACTAAAATCAAGCTTAGAAAGTAAAAATATTCAAGGTTTGTATATGGCAGGCCAGATTAATGGTTCTTCCGGTTATGAGGAAGCTGCAGGTCAGGGGCTTATAGCCGGAATTAATGCTGTTCTCTTTTTAAGAGATAAAGAACCTCTTATTTTAAAAAGATCTGAGGCTTATATCGGAGTATTAATTGATGATTTAGTTACTAAAGGAATTAGTGAGCCTTACCGGATGTTAACATCTCGGGCTGAGTACCGGTTAATCTTAAGACAGGATAACGCCGATCTGCGCCTCAGTGATTATGGACGAAGTGTCGGGTTGATAGATGATAAAAGATGGGCATTATTTAATAGAAAGAAAAGAGAAATAAATCAGATTTTGGATATATTGAAAAATACAAGAGTAAGCGGCCGGCATCCTGGGTTAAACGATTTATTATTGCGCAAAGAATCAAGTAGTATTAATGATTCCATCTCATTATACGATTTAATTAAAAGGCCGGAAATATCCTATTATGATGCCATATCTCTTCAAAATTTAGAATTAGATGTTCTTCCTCATGTGGAAGAACAGGTAGAAATCCAAATAAAATACGAAGGCTATATCAAAAAACAATTAGAACAGGTGGCAAAGTTTAACAAACTGGAGAATCGTCTTATTCCAGAAAATATTGATTTTAAAAAAATAAAAGGTTTGAGAATTGAAGCAATACAAAAGCTGACAGAAATCAGGCCAAATTCTGTAGGTCAAGCATCAAGGATAACAGGAATTTCTCCTGCCGATATCTCTGTTTTACTAGTCTATTTAGAACAACGACGAAGGCAGCAAGGAAAGGGGAAATTAAATGAGTGAAATTTTTCGTAAAGCATTAGTTCAAGGTTTAAAAGAAATTGATTTTCCTTTTCAAGAAAAGCAAGTTGAATTATGCACTCAATATCAAAAATCATTAATTTCATGGAATCAAAAATTCAATCTGACTAATATTATTAATCCAGAAGATGTGGCAGTTAAGCATTTTATTGATTCGGTAATAGTTTTAAAATTAGCTAAGATCGATAATAATGCAAACATCATAGATATTGGAACTGGTGCTGGGTTTCCCGGACTTCCCCTTAAAATTTTTTCCAAAAAATTAAAAATTACATTACTTGATTCTTTAGAAAAAAGATGTCACTTTCTTAAAAATATTATTCAGGAATTAGAAATTAATAATATTACAGTAGTTCATGGACGAGCTGAGGATAAGGGCCGGGACTTAAATTTTCGGGAAAAATATGATAGTGCAATTGCTCGGGCAGTAACTTATTTACCGTCTTTAGTAGAGTATTGTCTCCCTTTTGTTAGAATTGGAGGGATTTTTATAGCTTTAAAAGGTGCCGAGATTGATGAGGAGTTAGAAAAAGGGAAAAATGCCATAAATCTGCTCGGGGGAAAAATTCACCAAATTATAAATTATTCCTTACCGATCACCGGAGATAAAAGATCGCTGATCATAATTAAAAAAATTAAATCAACATTGGAAAAATATCCTAGAAAAGCTGGGATACCTAAGAAAAAGCCCCTATAAAATGAATATAAATAAGGCAAAAAAGAATGTTTCACGTGAAACATTCTTTTTTTGCTCTAAAAACTAAATTTATTTAAATTTTAAGACCAAACCATTATTACGGCCAAAAATAAAACAGACTTTTCTCCAAAGAAAAAACGGAAGGTTTTTTAAATATAGCAGGATACTAGAGGTATTTGTGGAATGTATAACCGAATCAGGAATAACCGTTTTGAATAAGTATGGTGGTGGAGATATGGGTAAAATTATTGCTATTGGAAATCAAAAGGGTGGGGTAGCAAAGACTACAACTGCAGTTAATCTTTCTGCTTTTATGGCTATAGAGGGAAAGAGAGTTTTATTAATTGACATTGATCCCCAAGGGAATGCCTCCAGTGGGTTGGGTATTAACCGCTTTGAGACAAAATACTGTATTTATGACGTTTTGATTAATGGAGTGTCTCTTGAGGCTGTTACCCATAACACGGAATTAGAAAATTTAAAGATTGTTCCGGCGACCATGCAATTAGCCGGAGCGGAAATTGAATTAGTATCTGTAATATCTCGGGAGAGTAAATTGAAAAAAGCTTTAATAAATATAAAAGAAAATTATGACTTCATTATTATTGATTGTCCCCCATCCTTAGGTTTATTAACTTTAAATGCTTTTACGGCAGCAGACAGCATAATGATTCCGATTCAGTGCGAATATTATGCTTTGGAAGGCTTAGGGCAATTAATGAATACTTATCAATTAGTAAAAAAACATCTAAATCCAAATTTAGAGATAGAAGGGGTTGTTTTAACCATGTTTGATGCGCGAACTAACCTCTCTATTCAAGTGGTTGATGAAGTAAAAAACCATTTTAAAGGAAAGGTTTTTTCAACAATTATCCCGAGAAACGTAAGATTAAGTGAAGCTCCCAGTCATGGTAAACCCGTCTCTCTTTACGATCCTAAGTCAAGGGGTGCTGAGGTATATCATGAATTGGCAAAGGAAGTGATAAATCATGGTTAAAAAAGGGTTGGGAAAAGGTTTGCAAGCATTGATTCCTTCCGGTATTCCTCAGGTAGATGATGATTTTGCTGAAAAATTAGTAAATATCTCTATAGAAGATATTGTCCCTAATAAAAATCAACCTAGAAGGGATTTTGATCCTGATAAAATAGAGGAACTAGCTCAATCCATTAAAGAACATGGAATATTACAACCGATTGTAGTGAGAAAATTAGGGAATCAAAAATATGAAATTATTGTTGGAGAAAGACGTTGGAGAGCCGCTAAACTTGCAGGGTTAAAAGAAATTTCCTCTTTTGTTAGAGAAGTATCAGAGCAGAATGTATTAGAACTGGCGTTAATTGAAAATATCCAACGAGAAAACCTTAATCCCATGGAAGAAGCCGAAGGTTTTCAACATTTGATGGGATATTATAATTGCACTCAAGATGAATTAGCTGTCAGGTTAGGCAAAAGCAGGTCTTATATAGCAAATACCATGAGATTACTTAATTTAGAACCTACCCTGCAAGCATATATTCGGGAGGGTCTTTTATCGCCAGGCCATGCAAGGGCAATACTTTCTATAAATGATTATGAAAAGCATATATCTTTTGCAGAAGAGATAATTAATAATAAATTATCTGTACGGCAAGCAGAAGAAATGGCAAAAGAATTAAATTTTATTCAAGAAACAATAAATGAGGAAATTGATAAAACAGAAAAAAAGCAACCTAATATATATCCTGAAATAAAAGATTTTGAAGGAAAACTAAGAAGTCATTTAGGTACTAAGGTTAAAATTAAATTAAGTAAAAAAGGCGGACGAATAGAAATAAATTTTTATAACGATGATGATTTAGATCGGATTATGGGAGCATTATTAACACAAGATGATCAAAAAAATATATACTAGTTAATGGCTAGTGAAAAAATTTAGAGTATTTATCTAAACCCAAGACCTATTTTCTAAAAGATATAGTTTCTCTTCAAAACATTAGTGAGGGTGGAATCCCTGATAAAATACCGATGGTTAAAGTTAACTAACGATTCACTTTGTTTGTGTTTAATAAAAATTCAAGAATGTTTCATGTGAAACATTCTTGAATTTTTTTATGAGCTATTTTTACCTATAAAATACAGATAAAAAACGGTTTCGTTTTTTTATAAATAAAATTACTGTTAAACATATTTTAGCCAGTTTAATAAGGTACTTTTTGAATGCACAATAATAGTAGGATTCTGTTTTTCTAATTCATTTTTTCCCGCCATTCCCCATGTGACACCTACGGTTGCAGTTGTTGCCCGGTTGCCTGCGGCAATATCATAGGGAGTATCACCTATGTAAGCAGCTTGTTCCGGTTTTTTACCAATTTTATCAAGAGCGAATAAAACTGGTTCCGGGTGAGGTTTGTGCAAATTGGTATCATCAGCAGTTACTACAACCTTAAAAAAATGGGCTATATTTAAATAAGAAAGCGTCATTTCAGTTCCGTAACGGCTTTTTGAAGTGACAATACCTAAGGAATAATGTTTTTTCTTTAGAATAGTTAATAATCTTACTGTACCTGGAAATAAGGACATGTATTTATGATGTAAAAGACGATAATGTACTTGATAAGCTTGATAAAAATCTTCTTCTTTTCCATCCCCGGCCATAATACGGCCAATTTCTCTTAAGGGCAGTCCAATGAGCTTCATAACATCATCACTGCCCCAAGGAATTCCCATTTCTTGAAAAACTAATTGATAAGTATTTTTTATAAGAGGAATAGAATTGGTAACAGTTCCGTCCAGGTCAAAAAGGAGAGTATCGATAGGCATGTTTTTACTCCTTTATTTTAATTATATTTGTTGATATAAATTCGGGCAGCTAATAAGGCTTCTAAGTAAATATCTTTTAGTGGTATCTGCTTCTTTTTTGCTAATAACCGGCAGTTTTCATACTCGGGAGCAATATCATAATGTCCTTGAAAAAAACCAATTTTCACATCAACTTGTCCGTATTTGGTGTTAACGGTAACTGTTTTGCGAGGACAAATAAACCGTTTTTCTGTTCTTATTCGAGTTCCCAGAGATGTGGTTTCTTGTAAAAAAAGAGTGATCAGCTTTTCTAAATTTTCCTTATAACACAAAACAGTTACTAAATTACCAGGCCGTCCTTTTTTCATATATATGGGGATTAAAAATATATCTAAAGCTCCCCTGGAGAAAGCTTGTTCCCAAAGATAGGAGTAAAACTCTGGGTTCATATCATCAATTGAAGCTTCAATTACTGTGATCTCTTCGTAAGAAAAAGGTGAATTTTCCTCACCTAGTGAAATTCTTAAAATATTTGGAATATCGAAGTCTTTTTCTCCTGAACCCAGGCCAATAGTAGATATATTCATCGTGGGAAAAGGCCCGAAGGAATCGGCTAATGTGGTAATAATCGCTGCCCCGGTGGGGGTAACAAGTTCACCTTCAATATTGACACCGTAAATAGGAATATTTCTAAGCAGTTCTAGTGTTGCCGGAGCAGGTATGGGAATTAACCCGTGAGCACACCGAACAAAACCATGCCCCATAGGCAAAGGGGAAGATATGATTTTTTCTACTTGGAGTAGAGATAAACAAGTTACCGTTCCTACAATGTCTATAATGGCATCGACAGCTCCTACTTCATGAAAGTGAACTTGATCAACGGTACATCCGTGTACTCTTGCTTCTGCTTCAGCCAGTCTGGTAAATACAGCAATAGATTTTTCCTTTATTTCCGTTAATAAGGTGGATTGGTTGATGATAGCAGTAATATCTTTAAGATGCCGGGAAGGTTGATTCTGTTCTTCATAAGTAACATGAACTTGGGTGGCGGAAATACCTCTTTTAATTACTGAAGTGGGTGTGATTCTATAATTGCTTAAGGGAAGGGTAGCTAATTGATCTTTTAATTGGTCCATATTTACTCCGGCATGAATAAGGGCCCCTAAACACATGTCACCACTAATACCGGCACCACAATCAAAATAAGCTATTTTCATTGATTTATCTCCCCGCTTTTAATAATGGAACTAGCAAGCACTGCAGCGCCGAAACCGTTATCAATATTTACTACCCCAATCCCCGGAGCACAGCTATTTAACATAGCCAACAAGGGCGCTAAACCTTGAAAGTTGGCACCGTAGCCGACACTGGTGGGTACTGCGATAACCGGTTTATTAACTAGACCGGCGACAACGCTGGGCAAGGCACCTTCCATTCCGGCCACAACAATAATAGTTTGGGCTTGATACAATAGTGTTTGATTATCAAGTAAACGGTGAATACCTGCTAACACCTACATCATAGAGTTTTTCCACATGGTGCCCCATTGCTTTTGCGATAACAGATGCTTCTTCTGCCACCGGTAAATCGGCAGTGCCGGCAGAAACCACCAGAATATTTCCTGATTCTTCCTTAATACGGGAATTAAATTCGATAATACGGGCCAAATGATGGTATTTAGCTTCATGGAAGTCCTTTAACTACTTCTTGGTAAGTTTCTTCATCGGCGCGAGTCGCTAGTACAGTCTGATTATGCAATACCAGTTTTTCCATAATGGTTCTGATTTGTTCCTTGGTTTTTCCCTGACAAAAGATTACTTCAGGATAACCGGTTCTAAGGCAGCGATGATGATCGATTTTCACAAAGCCTAAATCTTCATAAGGAAGGTTTCTTAAACTATGGAGAGCTTCGTCGATATCAACCTGGTTGTTTTTAACCTTTTCTAATAGGGTGCGGATTTTTTTTTGATCCATGTGTGAACTCCTTAATCATTATTTCCAATTTGGTGCATAACTTCGTCCATGCTACCACTGCGAAATCCTTCTAAGTCAAGACATATATAGGGAAAAACCAAGAGATTTCAGCATTGAGACAATTGGGTCCAAGTGATTTAAGATAAGATCCGTATCTGTACGGGTAACCTCAATTCGGGCTATTGTTCCGTGGTGGCGAACCCTAAATTCTCCGGTTACAATTTTTCTTATAAATTCCTCTGCTTTTTCAACCTGAATAAGTTTTTCGGAAGTTAGGGCTTCGCCATAGGGAAATCTGGTTGCTAAGCATGCCATGGAAGGTTTATTCCACGTAGGCAAGTTTAAATTCCGAGATAGGATTCTGATTTCATTTTTGGTTAATCCGGCTTCCGCAAGAGGTTGCCTAATACCTAATTCTCGGGCTGAGGCATTGCCGGGACGGTATAATTTTTGATCATCATTGTTGCTTCCCTCAGCTATCCACTTAATACCCCGTGTTTCTTTTAATGAGATTAGTTGATTAAATAGCAGTTTTTTACAGTGATAACACCTTTCGGGTTCGTTTAACTGAATAACAGGCTGGTTTAAAGGTTCAAAGGATATTGTTTTTAATGGTATGTCTCGTGTACAGGCAAATTCCCGGGCAAAATTTAATTCTGATTTAGGTATTAGCACGGAATGTGCAATAGCAGCAATTGCATTATTACCTAGTACCTGGTGGGCAACGGTTAAAAGGAATGTACTGTCTACTCCTCCTGAAAAAGCAACTAATACCGATTCCATATCTCTTAAAATTGATGTTAAATGTTTATATTTTTCCAGGTAATTCATGGTGCTTATATCTCCGTGTATTGGGCTATAAGATTTGCTCTCATTGTAATACAAGGAAAAAATTATTGTCAACTAATCACTATAGATGGATAAAATTTAAAAACCGGGACAGCATAATAAAAATATGGTGAAAATATAGATTAGGTTATTTTTGATACTACAAGTAAAATTAGAGAGGTGAATAAATTATTATAAAACCCCTTTTATTATGGAAAAAGGGGTTTCAAGCGTTAAAGCAGTGAGTGGTTAGTGAAATGATTTATATTTAATAATGGTTTAGAAGTCATAGTGTAAGTTTTTCATAAGCAACTATTCACTGTTTTATTTAATTTTCTAATTTGTTAAAGTGCGGATTCTCTGCACTTTTTTAACACCGGAGATAATACTGTTTGAAATAAGAGATGCCATACGCATCACGATATTTAACCTGGTGTTTTGTAAAACGATAAATTCCATGTATCCGGAAACATTGACAATGCCGGTAAAAGAAATATTTCCCACAGCGGGTAGTTTTTTATGCACACCTGCACCGGGGTTTAATTCTCCTTCGCTGAGAGTTACTATGCCCACATTCTCCGGCCTGCCTAAACAAGCATCTACAGCAATAATTAATGGGTTGTGATGGTTTCTTTCTATTTCTTTTAATTTATCTGATAAATTTGCGGCATGCACAGGTTCATCAAGGGTCCCGTAAATAGAAAAAAAAGCTTTTTGTTGCTGCAAAAACCAACCTACCAAAGGCCCTAATGAATCACCTGTGGAACGGTCTGTACCTATACCTAAAACAACTAGTTCTTTGTTTGTGCAAGGGTCAAGCTTGAAGATTAGTTTAGAAAGAAGATTAGAGAGAAGATCTAAACTAGCCGGATTTTGGTAGGAACATTTTATTTTATTTTTGGTTAAGGATTGAGATGGAAACAGTGAAAAAGCCATTCATACCTCCAATGGATTATTCCATGGTAGTATATGCATTCTAGAAAATAGTTATACAGGTAGGTTTAATTTTGGAGTGACTGACATATCTATTATTCGAGGGGGCATAACTGTGAGAATAAGTAAAGTTGACTGGCAGGTAGCAGTAACTTTTGTAGGGGCTCTTGTCGGGGCAGGATTTGCTTCCGGACAGGAATTGATGCAATTTTTTGTTAAATTTGGTACAAAGGGTCTTTGGGGAATATTATTAGCGGGATTTTTCTTTTCTGTTTTTGGGGGGATGACAATTTGGATGAGTCATTATTATGGTTTCAGAACTTATAAAGATTTATTAGATATTAAACTAGGAACAAGTTTAGCTGTTGTTATTGACGGGGCGATGATGATTTTTTTATTTTTAGGTTTTAGTGTAATGCTCTCCGGAAGCGGAGCCTTATTTCAGGAACACCTGGGCATGAGTCCCGCTACAGGAATTTTTCTGACGGGAGGTTTAGTGTTACTAGCACTGGCGGCACGTCATGAGGGAGTACTATGGTTTAATAGCCTTTTAGTACCCCTGTTAATAGTGATAATATTGGGAATATCTATTATAACTATTTCGATAGCGCCGGCTGTAACTTCTATACCCCCTGTCACTAGCTTCTCATCCAGCTTAGTTTCTAACAGCTGGACTTTTTCTTCTTTGCTCTATGTCTCATATAATATGATTGGGGGAATTGTAGTATTAGTAGCTTTATCAGCGGAAAAAAATAATTGCGGGATATGGGGCGGGGTAATTGGGGGAATGATATTATTTGTTTTGGCTTTTTTTATGGTAGCAGCTCTATTAGCATTTTATGAACCGATAAAATCTTATCAAATACCTATGTCATACTTGGCTTTTAGGATAAATCCATTGGTATTTTATCTTTATGGAGCTGTTTTATGGGCGGCAATGCTTACTACGGCTATAACTAACAGTTATGGCCTGTGCCAACGGGTGCAAGTCATTTGGAATTTTCCCTATATTTTTATCGCCGGTATTTTGTTGATTTTAGCGATTCCTTTTGCCTTATGTGATTTTGCTCAGCTGATAAGTAAAATCTACCCGTTATTTGGATATATCAGCTTAATTATTACTTTTGTGCTTACCGGAGAATATTTAAAAATGCTACTTAAAACTATTAAATCCCGGATAAAAAAGTTTGGGATATTAAAAAAATGAAAAAAAAGGCAGGAATTTAATTTACAAAAGTCGAAATTTTTTTATCAGACTTTTGAAATTAGTTATAGGAGGTGAAATGGCTTTAGGAGCTGGGAATATGTCTATTCTACGAAATAGTGTTATTTTCTTGTTGTTAGTAATATTTGTGTTCATAATAGGTTGTGCTCAAGTCTATAAACCTGATGTAAAGCCTGAGGGTTCTGCTAAATCCCAACAGGATAGTAATCGCAATCAATTAATTGACAGAAAACCATTTTTAGTACAAAATAGGGAAACCGTCCGGGTTTATTTTGCAACTCCCGACGGCAAAAATTTGGTTCCGGTAACATTGTCTATTAATCCTACAAAAGAAGCAGCAAAGGTAGCTGTAGAAAAACTGCTTGCAGGTCCGGAAAATAACTTCTCTTTAAGAACCATACCGGAAGGGACTAAACTAAAAGATATTTTCTTACAAGACCGTACTGTTTATGTGGACTTAACGACGGAAATTAAGAAAGTTGCTCAGAAAAAAAATAATACAGAACTTGCTCTTTCTTCCTTGGTATTGACTTTAACGGAATTTAAGGAAGTTGATAATGTTCAGGTTTTAATTGATGGTAAAATTGAAAAAAAACTTGGAGAAATAGAAATCGAGAAACCGATAAAACGACCCAAAAATATAAATTATTACGGAGATAAGAAGGAAAATAGTATTGTCATATTTTATAGTGATGCAAACGCCATGTTTTTAGTACCAATATCCTTAGGGGTATCGGGTAAGGATTTTCCATTAATAGCTTTAAAAAAATTACTTAAAGGACCTCCCGTTAATAGCGGTTTAATAGGAACCTGTTTGCCTCAGACAAAGGTTCATAGTTTGTCTATTAATAATGGAATAGCAAGTGTTGATTTTAGTCAAGAGGCCTTAGGTTATAGCGGGGGAGCTAATGCTGAAACTATGTGGGTTAATTCTGTTGTTTTAACATTAACTATGTTTGATCAAATATCTGCGGTGCAATTTTTATTTAATGGCAAAAAGATAAAATATTTACCTGAGGGGACGGATGTTTCCTTACCTATACCTACCCCTCAAGATATTAACTTTATTCAGCAAGGGACACTTTAGTTATGTTTACAGAATGACCATAGCCTGATATAGGTTGTGGTTTTTTTTACAGTAATCGAAAGTACAAGTTTTTAGGTTGTGGAAAAAGATCGAACAAACGGATTAATATCAAGAGCAAAACTAGGCGTCTTAGTAAATTCCTTACTATATTAAATAAACTTATTATAAGTCGGTATTCTTTTGCAAAAGGATGTGACATAATGTTTGACAATACATTTTCAGACACAGTGATAAAGCATTTTACAGATCCGAAAAATGTAGGAGTAATGCTTCATGCTGACGGTGAGGGAAGCTATGGAGATCCGGAATGCGGCGACTATCTGACGATATATATTAAAGTAGAAAATAATGTTATTACAAATATTCGCTTTTTAGTATTTGGATGTGTTGCGGCTATCGCAACGAGCAGTATGACAACAGAACTTGTGAAAGGCAAAACAATAGAGGAAGCGATGAAACTTACTAATGTCGATATTGTGGAAGCTTTAGGCGGGCTCCCTCAGGATAAGACACACTGTTCTGTGTTGGGAGAGACTGCGTTGAAAAATGCAATAAAAGATTATTATTCTAAAACTTCAAAGGGTAAAAATGACTGATATCATGATGTTCTTTCATCATCATTCTATTAGCTGAGGAGTAGCAATGAAAAAGATAGTATATGCGGATAACGCAGCAACAACGGCGCTGTCAAAGCAAGCCTTGAAAGCGATGATGCCGTATTTGACAAAGGAATATGGTAACCCGTCTACGCTTTATTCATTAGGCCGAAACGCAAGGAAGGCGCTTGAGCAGGCACGAGTAAACGTAGCCAGAGCAATAGGTTCTCAGCAGGAGGAAATATATTTTACCAGCGGTGGGACAGAGGCGAATAACTGGGCAATTAAATCAGCAGCAGAGCTAAAAAAGGACCAGGGAAAACATATTATATCTTCGACAGTTGAACACCATGCTGTTTTGCATACCCTTCAAAATCTTGAAAAACAAGGTTACCATGTTACCTATCTGGGGGTTAATGAATTTGGTCAGATATCAATTGATGATCTCCAGAGGGCTATTCGAAAAGATACAATCTTAATAACTATTATGACGGCGAACAACGAAATAGGTACCATTCTTCCTGTGGCAAAAATCGGAGCTGTAGCGAGAAAAAATAAAATCCTTTTCCATACCGATGCTGTGCAGGCGGTAGGTCATATTCCGATCCATGTTGAGTTAATGAATATTGACATGTTATCAATTGCCGGTCACAAATTTAGAGGGCCAAAGGGTACCGGTGCTTTATATGTAAAAAAAGGTATTAATTTGCCTTCCTATATGCTGGGAGGAGGTCAGGAAAGCAAACTTCGTTCCGGTACGGAAAATGTTGCCGGGATAATAGGACTAGCGGCAGCTTTGAAAGAGGCTACTGTCAATATGGAGGAGAACATGAAAAAGGTTTCTTCTATGCGGGATAGAATAATTGATAAACTACTGAAAATACCGTGCACAAAACTAACCGGAGATCCGATAAACCGACTGCCGGGGATAGCATCCTTTATTTTTGAGTGTGTTGAAGGGGAGTCTATGGTGATGTTTCTTGACCAAAATGGTATTTGTGCTTCATCTGGTTCAGCCTGTTCTTCAGGTTCCCAGGGTACATCTCACGTTCTTTCGGCAATAGGCCTGCCCCCCCAATTAGCACACAGCTCATTGAGGCTTTCCCTAAGTGAGGATAATTCAGATGAGGATATTGATTACATTTTGGAAAAACTGCCTCAGGTAATCTCTCGTTTACGGGAAATGTCTCCATTGTGGAATCAGAAGTTATCAGGTGTCAAATATTAGATCACCCTTAAAAGGGTGGTTTTTTTAAGGAATCAGACAGTATAAGTTTTGGGATTAGTTGGTTAGTTGGATTGTTGGGAGGTTTAAAATGAACAGGGGTTATCCAGATAACCGTAACCAGATCCCGAGACCCTTTAGAAATACTCAAAAGGTTCTTTGAAAAATTTGTTCCTTGAGAACAGTTGTGGTATAAATATTACAAAAAGGTTTTTTTTATCTAAATTAAGAATATAAAAAGGAATGCTTAAAGGGGGAACCCTGATTGAATAATAATATTTTTAGATGGCTACCTGCAGTGGATGAGATATTGGAAATGAAGGATATAAAAGAGGGTAGTTCCCTTCCCCGGCCGTTGTTGGTGGAAGTGATAAGAAATGTTCTTACTGAGTACCGGGAATCATTACGCCGAGGGACAATTCAATATGACAATCCTCACTTATTAAAAAAGGCGGTTGTATCCGATATTATTAGTTATATTAAGAAAAATGCCAGGCCGGTATTACAGCCGGTAATAAATGCCACGGGAGTAGTATTGCATACAAATTTAGGCAGGGCAGTTTTAAGTGAGGCTGCTCGTTGTGCAGTAGATATGGTAGCATCCAGTTATTCCAATCTGGAGATAAATTTAGAAACAGGTCTTAGGGGATCCCGTTATTCCCACGTTGAGGAGTTACTGCGAAAGTTAACAGGCGCAGAGGATTGCATAGTTGTGAACAATAATGCGGCTGCAGTACTTTTGGCTCTGGATACACTGGCAAAAGGAAAAGAAACCATTGTATCTAGGGGAGAATTAGTTGAAATAGGAGGAGCGTTTCGGATTCCGGAGGTTATGGAAAGAAGCGGCTCAAAACTGGTGGAAGTAGGAACAACTAATAAAACTTATGTATGTGATTATGAAAAGGCGATAACAGATGAAACCGGCCTACTCCTAAAAGTTCATACCAGCAATTATCGAGTAATAGGTTTTACACATCATGTAAAATTACAGGAATTAGCTCAGTTAGGCCAGAAAAACAATATTCCCGTAATGGAGGATTTAGGAAGCGGCTGCTTTTATGATTTAAGAATAGCCGGTATTGGTGATGAACCGACAGTTTCACATGCAGTGCATACTGGGGCAGATATCATTACCTTTAGCGGTGATAAATTGCTTGGTGGTCCTCAGGCCGGGATTATTGTGGGAAAGGGAAAATATATATCTCTGATGAAAAAAAATCCTTTAAACAGGGCCTTGCGGATTGATAAAATGACTGTCGCTGCTTTAGAGGCTACTCTACGCAGTTATCTTGATCCAAAACAAGCTGCCCGGGAGATACCGGTAATTGAAATGCTGACCAGACCTTTAAGCGCTCTGAAGGAACAGGCGGAAACAATAGGGAAGATGCTGCAAAGTCATCTAAAAGACTGCTTAGATATAAAAGTAGAAGCAGGAGTATCTCAGGTGGGAGGAGGCTCCTTACCTACCTGTGAATTACCTACTTGGCTGTTATTAATGAGGCCGAAACAGCATAGTGTTGATTATTTTGCTGCTGCATTAAGAAGAGGAAACCCGGCTGTATTGGTATATATCAGGGAAGGTTTGATAGTAATGGATCCCCGGACAGTGATGCCAACACAATATAAGGATCTTGTAGAAGCTATGAAACAGGTTTGTAGAGGAGAATAAAAATGAAAAGGATTATTGTGGGAACCGCAGGTCATGTTGATCACGGTAAAACAGTGTTAACAGAAAAGCTAACAGGAATTAATACCGACCGCTTAAAAGAGGAGAAAGAGCGAGGCATATCAATCGAGTTGGGATTCGCACCGCTTACTCTGCCCAGCGGTACTCAAGTAGGGTTAGTGGATGTGCCCGGGCATGAAAGATTTATCAAAAATATGTTAGCCGGTATTGCCGGAATCGACCTGGTACTGCTGGTGATTGCAGCCGATGAAGGGATAATGCCTCAAACCCGAGAACACTTAGATATTATTAATCTCTTGGAGGTAAAAAAGGGCATTGTTGTAATAACTAAATGCGACTTGGTTGATGATGAATGGTTGGATTTGGTAAAGCAAGAGGTGGCAGAGGTATTGGTAGGTACGGTATTAGAAAATGCCCCTGTTGTTCCTGTTTCCGCAGTTACCGGGCTAGGGATACCGGATCTTTTAAATGAAATAGATGTGATGGCTCAGGATACTCCTCCGAAAGAAATTACGGGAAAATCAAGAATACCCATTGACAGAGTATTCAGCATTACTGGATTTGGGACGGTAATAACGGGCACCCTTTGGTCGGGAAGGTTAAAAGTGGGCAGTACGGTGGAAATATTTCCTCAGGGAATAAGTGTCCGGATCAGAAACCTTCAAGTGCACGGAGAAAAAGTTCCCGAAGCCACAGCAGGACAAAGGGTGGCGGTTAATATTGCCGGAGTTGAATTAGAAGATGTTCAAAGAGGAGATGTACTTTCAGAATCGGGGCTATTGGAGCCCTCATTTAGGATAGATGTAAAATTCCGGTTGTTGGAGCATACGGGAATAACCTTACAGCAAAGAGCCCGGGTACGAATACATCACGGGACCCGGGAAGTGATTGGAAGGGTTAATTTCTTAGACAGAGAATATTTGGCACCCGGAGAAACCTGCTTTTGTCAACTTGTATTAGAGTCACCATTAATGGTACTTCGCGGGGATCATTATGTTATTAGAGCATATTCACCAATGCTTACTATTGGCGGAGGAATTGTTGTTGATCCTGTACCGGACAAACATAAAAGGTATAAGGAAAAAATTATTAAGACTCTTGAAGTAAAATCTTTAGGGGAGCCCAAGGAATTAGTTTGCCAGGCAATTGCCGAAGAAGGGGTAGGTCTGGTTACTGTGCCGGAATTAGCGCGAAAAACCGGCTTGGAAGAATCATTAATAAAGGGACAAGCAATTATATTAAGCGAAGAAAATGAAACCGTTGCCATCAAAGGAGATGGGGTAGTTTTTTACTTATGGGGACAAAGAGAAAAGCAGTGGCGTTCCAAAATGAAAAAACGTATTCAAGAATACCATGAAAAATACCCTTTGCGTCCCGGTATCTCTAAAGAAGAATTAAGATCTCGTGATTTTCCCGGAATCCAGGGAAAGCAGTTTAACCTTCTTCTGGATTATTGGGAAAAAATCGGTGAAATTCGTACTAATGGACAATCAGTAGCCGATTCCGGTTTTATGGTCAAAATATCTCCCCAATTGGAGAAGGCAAAAGATATTATTGAGCAGCTGCTAAAAGATAACCCTTTTTCTCCCCCTGGTTGGGACGAATTAGCAGAAGCAGCGGGATTATCCGGCGACGTCAAAAATGAAATGCTGGTTTGGTTACAGCAAAATCAGGTTATTGTTAAACTATCCGATGAGGTTGTTATGCACTATCAAGCAATAGAAAGGGCTAAAGGGATAATTGGTGAATTTTTAAAGGTACATGGTACTATGCAATTATCCCAGGCCAGGGATTTGCTAAATACCTCGAGAAAATATGCTTTGCCATTATTAGAATATCTGGATCAAGTAAAATTTACGCGCCGAAAGGGGGATATCAGAGTACTATTTTCTTAATATCTAAATGAGGACAGGTTTCCTCGTTTTATCAAGTCTGTATAAAGAAAAAAGATAAAACAGATATAACAGGGAGAGGTAACTATGAAAAAAAAGTTAATTTTGCTAATTGCAGGGGTGATTTCATTTTTTGTATTTTCATTTTTAGCTTATGCAGCGGCTCCCATTAAGATTTTTGTAAATAAAATCCAGTTATTTCCTGATCCGCCACCCTTTATTACTGAGGGCAGAGTTATGATGCCCGTCCGGGCGGTTTTAGACCCTTTAGGTGCCGGTTTTTCCTGGGATGCCAAAAACAAAGTAGCTACTGTAACTAAGGGATTCCAAAAGGTAATTTTAAAAATTAACAAAGAAGAAGCAACAGTGAATGGGGTTAAGTACATACTGGATGCGCCGGCTACTGTAATACAAGGCCGGACATTTATACCAATAAGGTTTGTTGCCGAACATTTTGATGCTTTAGTAGAGTGGAATGGCAGCAATAAAACAGTACAGGTGACTCCTAATGGTTTAAGACATAGGGAAATAGTGATGACAGGATATTATTTTGATTATCGTTCCCTAGAGTCCTTGGAGAAAAATAAGGAATGCCTAAATGACACTATCCATTTTTCATATAGCCTCAACAGTGAAGCTAGAGTAGTAGAAAAACCCTTTTTTGACCAAGGCTTTGAATTTGCCCGCCGGAATGGGCTGGGTATTGAAATGCTGGTTTTTGCTAATGACCGAGAACAGCTAAAAAAAATTATGAATAATCGAGAGATGCAGCAGGTCATTATAGAAGACATCTATGGATATTTAACATCCCGCGGATTTGATGGGGTAAACATTGATTTTGAATATATTGATAAATCTCAGGCAAAACAATATAATGATTTTATTAAATCCTTGAGTAATAAATTAGGTTCTGAATATACCCTGTCTCTTTCCGTGCCTGCTCGTTCTGCGGACCGGGAATACTGGTATGACGGGTATGATTATGCTGCCTTAGCCTCTATTGCAGACAGAGTTATTGTAATGGCATATGACCAGCATTACCCGGGCAGTGAACCTGGACCGGTAGCCGGTTGTGATTGGGTGGAGAAGGTAATAAAATATATGTTGCCGTTAATACCCAAAGAGAAATTTCAATTAGGCTTAGGAATTTATGGTTATGATTGGCCTCAGGGTGAGAAGGGAAAATCAATTTACATTCAGGCGGCTCGGGATTTAGCAGCGGAGAAAAAGGTAGATATAATAGAGGATGCATCTTCAGGAGTTTCTCGATTTTCGTATGTGGATGATAAGGGGATATCTCACCAGGTATGGTTTGAAAATGATTCCAGTGTGCAAACAAAATTACAGTTAGTCAAAAAATATCAGTTATCCGGTGTCGGTTTATGGAGATTAGGCATAATTCCTCAGGATATCTGGGAAATACTAAAACAATTAAAATCATCATAAATTTTATTTACTGGAGGCTTTAATATAAGAATTATTTATGATACAATTGTTCTTGTAAGTACAAGGGAGCGGATCTGGTCTGGTGGCTGGCCTGGACTTCAAATCCAGTCGAAACGTAGCGATCCTGCGTTTGGTGTGTTCGATTCGCACACGCTCCCGCCAAATAAAGGAATAGCGGGTTTTTGGCACTGGAATGGATTATAGGTTTCGTTATTTTATAAAATGACCTGGTCCAGTAATCTAAAATGAAAGTGTCTACCCGAATGAACTTACCCCTTTTTACTATTCTACTCTGCAAGAGTTAATAGTGGAAAGGGGTTTTTAGTTTATGCCGAGACACAAAGTAATGAGAGTGGAACCAAAGGTCTATGTTACAATCTCGGATATGATAGTACTTGAAAAAATCGAAAAACTATAACTAAAAAACTAAAAAACTCTAATATTTGTTTGAAGTCTATTATCGCATGGATTTAGTCACCAAATAAGGCACTCTGTTATTAAGTACTTAATGTCAATCATTAATAACCCAAGTTATATTAAATATAAACATTTTTATTAAGACCAGGTTCAATGCAGTTGCTAATTAATGAAAAATTGGCAAATAACAAGAAATTTAAGGATAATAAGTGCAGGCAAGTGTTAACAAAATTTGTTATATATTTTAACATAGTAAAAAATAATAATAGACAGATAAAAAAATGCTTGTCAGCTAATTTATTATATGGTAATATAATACACAACATCTAAGAGATGGAATAACGTTCTTAATACTTTACTAGATCAAGGTGTATCTACCTAATTTTACCAGATAATTTACGGTGTTATTTATGAATAAAAAAAGAAATAATTATAATACTAAAGTACTGGTGCTCCGTTGATTTACAATTAATTTACGTAAAAAAAGTATAAAAAAATAAAAAAAATTGAATACAAATTAAAAAAATCGTCAGTTTTAATAGAACTTAAAAGAAAAAACATGCATTATAATGCATCATTGCATTAATCTAATGCCGTACCGCATAAAGCCAGAAATAAAGTACCACCGTGCTATTGTGCAATAAAATTTTAAATAAAAAATCACTAATCAATGCATAAGTACATCCAGCTATTTTAGAAAAACAAAGAATATAAGGACAAACTCATGGTAATAAACTTGGCACAATATTTGCGATAGTTTATAAGTGTGAAAATTAGCTGCAATTTGTATAGTCAGTATAAAAAACTGTTTACTAAATTATAATTTTAGAAACAAAATTTACATAGTAACAAATTAAGATGTTAATTTATTAGTTAACACTAATAAATTACATAACCCATTTAATTTAGAGGGGGTGAAAAGAGAGCCGGTTATATTTGTTAATCTAAAGCAAGAAAAAACAATGGTTAGGTACAAAATTAGGCATCATGTAAAGGCAAGAATGCAACATTTAATCAAAATTTATTCTATACTAAGACAGGAGGGTCTGGAATGAGTATACCAAAACCGCAAGGTATAAATGCTTATGAAATAAACAAGAAGTATGACAATATTTTAAAAGTATTACCTCCAACTAATGAGCGTGTGGAAATTATTTTCTTACAGGCCGGAGATGGAATGCTGAAAATTGAATACGGCTTTAATGAGAGAATGTATATACCCGATTCTTTCCGTATTAATGCCGTGGATGCAGAAATCCATAAGAAAAAAATTAAGGGCGTAATTGAAACCATCCCTACCCTAAGAGCAAATCAAGTTGACTTTGATCCTACCGTAATCAGTATTAACAAATTAATTGATGAAATCGTAGAAATTGAAGATAATCTTCCTTCAGTTGAGAATCTTGTTCTTCCTTCTCGTAAGGTTCGTTTGCCCATCGCATTTAATGATAAATCAACCAGAGACTGCATCCAATACTATATGGATCACCAACGCGCCGAAGGCCCCTATCTAAAAGAGGGTGGCACAGGTAACATGGAATACGTTGCACGCTATAATGGATTAAATGGTGAGCAGGATATTAAGGACATCGTTCTTAGTTCTGAATATTACAACAGTGGACATGGATTCTGGCCTGGCGGAGCTTTCTGGTGGAATATGGACCCGAGAAAAGAAATTCGTGTTCCCAAATATAATCCTCCCAGAATGCATACCCCAGAAGGAACCGTGGGAATGGGCGGACCGTGCTTGTACATTTATTCTACCCCTAGCGGCGGTGGCTATCAGCTCTTTGGAAGAACAATTCCTATCTTCCAGTTCTCATTGAAGCACCCACAGTATAGAGACCATAATTCTCCGCTTCTCTTTAGAGTTTCTGACCGTTTAAGCTTCTATGAAGTTGACGAAGAGGAAATTCTCTATGGTTACGAACATATTCACAACCAAACAGACTATGTATATGACATAGACTATGAGGGCGAGATCGTTGTTAAAGATTTCTTGGACTGGTACCATTCACCTCAAATCCAAGAGGAAGCTGCTGCGTTCAGAAAGAGAAGAGATGAATTTAACGCTAAAACCGAAAAACCTTAATAGGGAATAATAAACCTATACCTATAATTTTGAATTAAAAGAGTATATGATGAAGGAGGATACAAAAAATGCTTAAGATATTAAAAGGCGGCATTGAAAGTGTTGTTGAAGACTGGCCGGGAAGAACTGGGCGTCTTCGTGACGGAATGGCCTTAAGTGGAGCTATGGATAATGTTGCTTGTCAATTAGGTCAGCTTTTGGTGGGGAATCCCATTGACGAGGCTGGAATAGAAGTAACAGCTGGAGGTTTTCAAGCTGAATTTGGCTCTGATGCCCTGATTGCTATTACTGGTGCTGATCTTGGTTGCACCATAAACAAACAGGAAGTTCCTTTGTGGAAATCTTTTAAAGTTAACAAAGGTGACGTAATTAAGTTTAAGATGTACAAAAAACAAGGATTCCGGGCATATTTAAATGTTGCCGGTGGAATTGATGTTCCGAAATATTTAGGCAGCAAATCCACTTGTCTTTTTGGTGCCTATGGTGGACATGAAGGCCGCAAACTAAAGACCGGTGATGAGTTGAAGTTTGGAAAACCTTATGGTCCTCTTGAAGAAGGTAAAAAGGTAAAAGAATCCGCAATGCCGCAATATTCAAATTACTGGGAATTAAAATCTATAAATGGACCGAATTCTAGTCCTAACTATGTTACACCTGAAGGTATGTATTGGCTATTTGACAATGTGTTTGATGTAGGTGATCAAGCAAACAGAGCTGGTATTTATCTTGGACAAGTTGATGAAGAATGGTTCTTTGCACAAAGAGACGTTGGTCACCCATCTAACGTTATTGAACATCCTTATAACGTTAGAGGAGGATTGAACATAGCTGCATCTACTCCTATTCTTTTCCCATCTGATGGTCCTTCCTTAGGTGGATATATTTGCGTTCTCAGTGTTATTCACGCTGAACTGTGGAAGATGGGTCAGTTGATACCGGGTAGAGACAAGATCAAATTCATCCAAGTAAGTCAGGATGAAGCTAATGAAGAAAGACTTAAGTACTACAAATGGATGAGTGCAGATAGCATCGAATAATCTAGGTAAAGATATTTCATGCTGATAGCAGATTCCTGTGCAAGTAGGTTCCTGTGTATGTAATGTATAGGAACTGAACTAATAACAATTAATTCTAATGGAGGTGCTCCAAGTGACAGTAAATATGAAAGTAGACATAAATGCTGATTTAGGCGAAGGCTTTGGTAGATGGAGTCTTGATAATTTTGAAGAAGTAATGAAATATGTTACCTCCGCAAACATTGCTACCGGTTTCCATGCCGGTGACCCTGAAATTATGGAAAGAGCAATTCTTTGCGCCAAAGAAAATAATGTTGGTATAGGTGCTCACCTTGGTCTCCCGGACAAGAGAGGCTTCGGACGTCGTCAAATGAACATTAGTGTTAATGAAATGAGAACCGATACTCTTTATCAATTTGGAGCAATGGATGCATTCTTAAAAATCCATGGTGCACAAATGCAGCACGTTAAGCCTCATGGTATCCTTTATCGTATGGTTTATGAGTTTGAACAGTATACTGAAGCGTTCCTTGATACTGTGAAAGCTTATAATCCTGACTTGTTTGTGGTTTGCCCAGCTAATTTCCGTGCCTATGAAATGGGTAGGGGAAAAGGCTTAAAGATGGTAGCAGAAGGCCTGCCAGATCTGAGCTACGACACAAACGGTAACTGGGTACTTGAGCGGAGAAAAGCACCGCGTACTCCTCAAGAAGTTGCGGACAGAGCTTTATCCTTTGCTAAAGACAGCAGAATTCAAACTGTTGATGGTAAATGGTTTGAAATCAAAGCTGATACGGTTTGCATCCACGGGGATGCTCCCAATGCAGTTGATGTTGCAAAAACAGTAAAAGAAACATTAGAAAAGAACGGCTTTACTGTATGCAACTATTTTGAAATGTTTAAATAGAATGTTTTAAATTAATTCATTTATTAGATATCTATTTTATTAAAAAATAAAAAAAATAAAAGAATTTTAAGGAGGAAATTGAGAATGGCAGATGTATTTAGCCCACTAGCTGCGACTGTTTTCAAAGTAGACTGTGAAGTTGGACAAAAGGTAGAAGAAGGCGACGTAATATTTATCGTAGACGCCTTAAAAATGGAACACGAAGTAGAAGCTCCTTGTGATGGCACAATTAAAGCTATCAATGTTAAGAAAGGCGATAAAATAGATACAGACGTAGTAATGGCTGTTATCGAATAATAACCTTACCTTCGGGAAAGTAAACAGGCCATCACCCTGAGGAAAGGTGGTCAAACCTAAACGGAGGTGTTTATGAAATCACGTATACCAATTGAGTTGGTGGTTCCGGTATTAGCCGCAATCTCCTGCTTGTTGATGAAAGTTGGGGTAGGGTTACCAGTATGGGCTGTATTTCTTGGATGGGCATGGTATTTTGCTTTAGGTGCAACACCGTCCGCCTTTAAGCAAATATACCCAGTGATTATACCTGGCGCAGTACTTGCTGGATTATGTTTCTGGTTAATGGGATTCTTTGCACAGGTAGGTATTGGCGGAATGCCTGGTACAATGCTGTCGGTATTTATTACGGTTGTACTATTGATGCTAATGCTAAGAATACCTGCAACCAGTGCCAGTTTGCCAGCGTTTAATGCCTATTCAACGGTATTCGCATTATATGTGATTCCAAATAGTTTTCCCGATTTAGGTGTTAACCCGATTTTAAGCTGTGTGATCTGGGCTATAATTGCAAATGCTCTAGGACCGATTTTTGGTTATCTGAGTATTTATCTTACTTTCCCTGCTAAGGTTGAAGAAGAACAGAAAAAGCAAGCTTCTGTATAAATTGGGTTTTATGCCTTGATAACAAAAAATGCGCTTAAAGCGCATTTTTTGTTATTTTTAAAAGGAATAAAAGTTTCAGTGCCGAACAAAACGATTATTGAATAAAAAAAGAGCTGCTTAGTTTTGCTTTAGGGAAAGGAGAAAAAATGAAGTTAAAGATGACAGGTGCTGAAGCTGTTGTAGAATGTATTCGCCGGGAAAAAGTAAAACATGTTTTTTGTGTACCTGGTGAAAGTTACCTTGGTATTTTAGATGCTATTTATGATGTTCAAGATATTCAACTGATATCAAACCGTCATGAAGGAGGCGCTTCTTTTATGGCTGAGGGGTATGCCAAGGCTTCGGGTAAACCTGGAGTCTGCATGGCTACCCGGGGCGTAGGGGCTTCAAATTTAGCTATTGGTATTCATACTGCGATGCAGGATTCTACTCCTCTGGTTGCTTTTATTGGACAAGTGCGCAGCCAATTTCTGCAAAGAGAGGGCTTTCAAGAGATAAATTTAGAAAGATTTTTTAGTCCTATTGCAAAATGGGCTGTGCAAATAACAGATGCAGACCGTATTCCGGAATTAGTTCAACGAGCCTTCCAGGTGGCAAAAATAGGCCGTCCCGGTCCCGTTGTAGTAGGCATTCCTTCTGATGTAATTGACAATGAAGTTGAGATGGAATTCCCCTCTGCCGGAACTTGTTTACCCAGACCGGCACCTTGTTCAGATGAGGTCCAAAAAGCGCTAAAGCTTATTTCAAAGGCGGAGCGTCCTTTATTTATTGTAGGTGGAGGTATCAAAAACAGCGACGCACATGATGAACTATTTACATTAGCAGAAAAATTAACACTGCCGGTAATGGTATCTTTTCGCCGCCATGATGCTTTTCCAAATAATAATCCTCTGTATATGGGACATATTGGTTTGGGAACTTCCAAGAAAATACTTGACACAGTTAAAAGTGCCGATTTAATTGTTGCTGTAGGGGTACGTTTCTCCGAAGTTTTGACACAGGGATATACCTTGTTTTCGTCGGGTCAGTCAATAATTCATATTGATATCGATCCTGGTAGTATTGGAAAAATATATAGCCCGGTTATTGGAATAGTAGCTGATGCCAAAGAAGCATTAAAGGCTTTTTTGGAGAATGCTGATAAGTTTCCGCTTGAAAACAAAGAAAAAAGATTAAGATGGATAGCGGAACGACGTTCTATATATGAGGATCTGCTTTCTAGTAAACAGGAAAATAATACTAAAATGGATCTCCGGAAAGTCATAGATGATTTACAAGCTCTTTTGCCAAGCAATGCAATTATCACAAATGATGCGGGAAATTTTTCCGGGTGGCTGCATCAATTCTATCAGTTTAGCTGCCCCGGTACCTATATTGGGCCTACAAGCGGAGCGATGGGTTATGGCCTACCGGCTGCAATTGGAGCTAAGCTTGCTCATCCGGAACGGGTAGTAGTATCCTTATCCGGCGACGGGGGATTTATGATGACAATGCAAGAATTCGAAACAGCTGTCCGGTATCAGATACCCATCATTGCTTTAGTATTTAATAATAATATGTATGGAACTATCCGGATGCATCAAGAACGCCGGTATCCTGAAAGAATTTCCGGGACCTCCCTTACTAATCCCAATTTTGCCGAAATGGCGCAGCTTTTTGGCGGGTTTGGGGCACGAATAGATTGTCATCAAGATTTTGCTCCTGCTTTTAACAGAGCTATCCAATCAGGAAAACCTGCACTGATAGAAATATTAACAGATCCGGAACAAATTTCCGTTACTAATACCATTAGCAGTTTAAGAATTGGAAAAGCTCAAAATAAATAGTATTTTTACCAGTAAAGGGCCAACAGAATGTAAGCGCTTAAAAACAGAGTGCCTTATATCATGACTAAATCCATGCGATAATAGACTCCAAACAAATTTTAAAGTTTTTCAAGTTATAGTTTTTCGAGTTTTTCAAGTACTGTGAAATACTATAGTGGAGGTATCGCAATGGATGAAATCACTCAAGTAAAAACTCAGTACCGTATGGAACAGTGGATGCAACTAATAAAAGAACACCAGGCCAGCGGGATGTCGATAAGATCCTGGTGCCGGCAGAATAAGTTAAAGGAATCATCCTACTATTATTGGCTGAAACAAATCCGCAAGAAAGTTTTTAACCAGCAGGTGCCAGCCATCCAACCAGAAAACCGGAAACCGGTAGAGTTTGCAAAGCTCCGGATGGATGCAGGGACACCAGGTGTTGATGCTGCCGTCATCATTCATCTTCCTACCGCAATCGTCGAGGTTAAAGAAGGTATTTCCCAAAAAACTATAGAAGCAGTTCTCTTGGCATTAAGAACCCTATGTTAGGAGACATCACTGTTGCAAAAGAAATCTATATTGCCTGTGGCTATACGGATATGCGCAAATCTATTGATGGATTGGCTGCTCTTGTCCGGGAAACCTTTGGCATGGATCCTTTTGCCCCCAGTCTATACCTCTTCTGTGGCAAACGCCGGGACCGTATCAAGGCACTGCTTTGGGAAGGAGACGGATTTGTTCTTCTATATAAGCGTCTCGAAAACGGGAATTTCAAATGGCCGAGTTCTTCTGAACAGGTAAGGTCCCTTACATGGCAGGAATTCAGATGGCTGATGGAAGGCTTGAAAATTGACCAACCAAAAGCCATAAAACCGGTAAAACCGGGATCTTTCTGCTGACGTAAAAATGGCTGAAAGTGTTGCAACTACTCGAATTCTGTCCCTTTTTGTGGTATAATAAACCCATTAAATAAATGGGGGAACAGACTTTTATGGATGACAGGGATACCTATATAAAGCAACTTGAAAATACCATAAAAAGCCTGGAACAACAAGTGAACAACCTTACCGAGATGGTACTCCTTCTTCGTAAAAAGAAGTTCGCCAGTTCCAGTGAAAAAACGCCGCGCGGGGAAATAACCAGCCAGCTTAGTCTGTTCAATGAGGCTGAATTAGAATCAGATACTAAGGTTCTGGAGCCCATCGTAAAGGATGTAAACGGTTATAAGCGTAGGGATCCAAGGACAAAACGGGAGGAACTCATTAAAGATCTACCCGTCAAAGAAGTCTTATGTGAGATTCCGGAAGAAGATCAGTATTGCAAAAGATGCGGGACCACGCTTAAGCCCATAGGTAAAGAAACCGTCCGTGAAGAACTGGAATATATTCCTGCTAAACTACATATTGTCCGTTATGTCAGGATGTCCTATGAATGCTCAGAGTGCAAGCATACGGACACTCCTTATATCGAAAAGGCTTTAACACCCTCTTCGTTGATGCATCATTCCCTGGCCTCACCCAGCACAGTGGCCAATGTCATGTACCAAAAGTATGTAAATGCTGTACCACTCTACCGACAGGAAAAAGACTGGGAACGGCTTGGCTTTGCTCTTTCGAGGGCAACTATGGCCAACTGGATTATCCGGTGTGCCCAGGATTACCTGTATCCGGTCACTGAATACCTCCGGGAAAAGCTCCTGGAGAGGGATGTCCTTCATTGTGATGAGACACCGGTCCAGGTACTAAAGGAGGAAGGCAGAAAGCCACAATCCAAATCCTATATGTGGTTATATCGCTCTGGGAATGATGGAAAAGCTCCCATTATCTTGTATGACTACAAGACCTCCAGGAGTGGTGAAAATGCAGCCGCATACCTGAAAGCATTCAAAGGATTTCTACATAGCGATGGATACTCTGGGTATAACAAGCTGAAGGATATTGTCCGCTGTGGGTGCTGGGCTCACCTACGACGAAAATTTGTGGAGGCAATTCCAGAGAATAAGGCTAAGGGTGCTCCACCCACTGATGCAGAAATCGGCCGGGATTACTGTAATCAGCTTTTCACAATCGAGGAAATACTGTCCGGGCTTAGCCCCGAAGAAAAATTTAACAAGCGTCTGGAACTGGAAAAACCCATTCTGGATGCTTTTTGGTGTTGGCTTGATTCCCTCCATGTGCTACAGGGCTCTGCCCTTGGTAAGGCAGTCACCTATGCAAAGAACCAAAAACAGTTTATGGGGAATTATCTGCTTGACGGAAGATGCTCCCTTTCCAATAATGCGGCAGAGAACAGCATTCGCCCCTTTGTTCAGGGGAGAAAAAACTGGTTGTTCGCCGACACACCAAAAGGTGCCTCTGCAAGTGCTGCGGTATACAGCATTGTTGAGACTGCTAAAGCTAATGAACTTAATGTATTTACCTATTTGAACTATCTGCTTCTATATATGCCGGATATGGATTATCGGAATGATCCGGATATATTAGAAGATTTAATGCCCTGGTCAAAACAGGTACAAGCCGAATGTAAAATTTGATAAGACTGCGGATAAGGTGCCATTAAACAGATGTTAATTCGTGTTTAAAAGCACCTTATTTTTAATCGCTTACAACAGAATAATGTTGTCCCTTTACTTTTATATACTTGGTAACTCAGATCCCGACACCCTAAAAATTACCAAAAGCAAAGAATCGGAACCTCAAAGAAACACCGTGAATCTTAGCTCCCAAATATAGATACAAAAGCCAACTTCATACTAAGGATTATTTTTCAGGCTTTTTTGATAATTATGAAATTCATCAAGGTATTGGGGATGGTTTTCAATAAAGGAGACAAACTGATAAATACATTCTAATGCTTCAGTACTCAGGTTGTGTTCAATTTTTTCCGTATCCTCTAAAACATTGCTGACCCCGAGCAATCTTAAAAAAGCCTCTAATGAATCATGCCTTCTCAATAGTATTTCTCCAATCTTTAAACCGGCGGGAGTAAGCTTTACTACACCATATTTCTCATAATTCAGCAAGCCTATTTCGGCTAATTTTTGGACCATTTTTGTAGCTGAAGGTGGTTGAACATTAAGAGCGCCGGCTAAATCAATGATTCGAGTATAATACTTTTTTAATGTCAAACGGTAAATCATCTCTAAATAATCTTCCATACTGGGAGTTAGACCGTGGCTATTTTGATATTGCCTGGTATAACGCTGAAAGGTATAAAATTCGTTGTTGTCCATTTTCCACCCTCCCTTTTACTATATAATACGTTTAAATTTATTATAAATTACCAAAAATATTTTCATTACAAAACATGAAAAAACATGGGGTTTTAAAAGAAAATTGACAAAAGTAAAAATAATAATTCTTTAATAAGAAACATGATGAAAACCAAAGGGGAAAACTGTTTTTAAGCACTTTTCCATAAAAGTCGTTTAAAAGAAGAAGATTATCAGAATCACCTCACAAGCTATAAAGGGAAAACATAAGATACACAAGGAATCAGAGGAATATATTAAGAAAATATAGATATAAAAATGGTTTTAGCATCACAAGTGTTTTAAAGTTAATTTTATTTAAAGTAAAGGTTTTTTCATAAAGATTATCACTTTACTAAATTTCGGCTGTTAAATGTTTATTTTTTTGTAAAATACCTCCAGAACGAAGGCGTTTTTTTATTATTTTTTGGAGAAAAATACCAAATAAAACATAAGTAACATGACAAACTTTACTTTGAACTATGGAAAAAATTTGATAATGTGAAGCCAGGCAATTAAACCTAATTTGTTGCCAACAAGTTTTGTCTAGATAATACTCAACAAAAGGAGGAAAACAAATGTTAAAAAGTTCGAGGAATTTGATGAAGCTCTCATGGCTGGGCATAATTATTACGCTGCTGTTTTTTCTAATTAATAATGCTCAGACCGGTGAAGCAGCTCAAGTAATTATGGGGGTTTCTATCATTATTAAGCAAATGGATCAAAGCATGTGTAAATTGCTACCAAAATACAAAGATCAATTGATCCAAACTGTCTTAAAAAGCAAGAAAAAAATAATTATTAGAAGCTGTTATTATAACAGAAATGAAAATTTTATTGAAAGAGGGCCCCCAATTAATAAATATCAATTAGCATTTTAATTAAAGGTCCTGGTGTGAATATTTGATCCGAATATATCGGAAGAGTTAAGGTCGTAACCTTGTTTCTTGGCCAGGAATAATAGTTGGTTAAATGTTTGTTCTATGGGCATTAAATGAACACTAGGAGGGGATGGTGCAAAAGATAAAAAATGATTTTATTGAATTTTAACGGCGTTTGCCCGGGATAGGTATTAAGGGGTAAATAAACCCGATAGAATAATATGAAAACTATCCAGGTAAATTCCGAATAAAGAAAGACATGCCCGCCTCTATAATTAAATGAAATACTAAAAGGGACAACCTATCACCAAAATAGGATGTCTCTTTTCATTTTTTCTTGTTGCCTGAAGCAAAAATATACCAAAAAATTTTGAGATATAAATTAGATAAAAACTTGCATCCGATGTAAATAAAATGTATAATAAATTAGTCAATTGAGAAATGGAGAGGTGGCCGAGACTGGCTTAAGGCGCACGCCTGGAAAGCGTGTGGGTGTAAAAGCCTCGCAGGTTCAAATCCTGTCCTCTCCGCCAGCCAATATAATGATCGGCGTAGGTTTTTCCTTATTGCCGATCATTTTTAAAAAAAATAGTTTTGCCGTGCTAGATGGGGAGGTAGCGGTGCCCTGTAACTCACAATCCGCTATAGTGGGATTGAACTCCTACTGGAGGGTCTGTCCCTGTGGGGCCAGCCTTAAATAAGTGACAATGATAGTTGGGTCCTGCGCAATAAGAAATTATGAACCCCGTCAGGTCCGGAAGGAAGCAGCGGTAAGTAACCACTCTTATGTGCCGCAGGGCAGCCTGGCTTGAGTTAACTGTTTAAGTAACGCCTGGAGAGTAGATTCGAAGGTAGGTGCACGGCTTAAAATATTTTCAAAAATGAAGCGTCATCAGTGACGCTTTTTTAGCATTATTTTTTATTGTTTTTTTCAAAAAAAATCAAGAAACCCGGGGGGTAGGTTAGATGGCCTATGTTGCTCTTTATCGTAAATGGCGACCCCAATGTTTTAAAGATGTAGTGGGGCAGGTACATATTGTTAGGATCTTAAAAAATGCCATTAAAAGTGGCAGAATAGTGCATGCCTATCTCTTTTCCGGTCCCAGGGGAACCGGGAAAACCAGTTCCGCAAAGATATTAGCTAAAACAGTAAACTGTTTAGCTCCTGTGGACGGAGAAGCGTGTAATGAATGCTCGTCCTGCCGATTAATTAATGAAGGCAATTCAATGGATGTAATAGAAATTGATGCAGCTTCCAACAGGGGTATAGATGAGATCAGGGATCTGAGAGAAAAAGTTAAATATGCACCTGTAGAAAGTAAATATAAAGTATATATTATTGATGAAGTACATATGCTGACCACGGAAGCATTTAATGCTCTTTTAAAAACCTTGGAAGAACCCCCCAAGCATGTAATTTTTATTCTAGCAACCACAGAAGCCCATAAAATACCTCAAACAGTTTTATCCCGGTGCCAAAAGTTTGACTTCAAAAGAATCGGATATAAGGATATCGTTTCTCGTCTTTATAGTATTATTGAAGTAAACAATTTGGATATTAGCGAAAGAGCTGTTCAAATCATAGCCCAAAAGGCAGAGGGAAGTATGCGGGACGCCTTAAGCTTACTGGACCAGTGTATTAGTTTTACTGATAAAGGAATAACTGAAGAGATTGTTGCTGCAGTTTTAGGAACAGTAAATATAGAGTTTTTACATAATATGGCTAAAGCAATTGCCGATGGTGATTTAATCATAATATTAAAGGGCGTACAGGATTTAGTTATTGAAGGAAAAGATTTACAGCAGTTTCTAAATGACCTGTTAGAATATTTTCGAAATATCTTACTCACCAAGTTGTCTCATGACGATATTCCGGATATCCCAGATTATTTCTTAAATCGGATTAAGGAGCAAAGTGCTTTATTCTCTAATCGCAGAATTTTTGATATTATAGAGGTTATGAGCGAGGCTAACGGTATTATGCGATACAGTGCACAGCAGCGTATAACCTTGGAAATCTGCCTGATAAAAGCGGCAGGGTTAAAAGAGGAAAGCAAGGAATTGGCATCAGGGGCAGTCGAAAGGGTGGCCTACCAGAAAAGTGTTGATAATAAAATAAACAAGGAAAAAGGAAAAATAGAAAATAATCAAGTAAAAAGTTCCGGGGTTCCGATAGAAATCGGGATGATTAAGGAACTATGGAAAATGGTCCTTGAGGGGGTTAGAAAACAACGGCCTTCAACTTATGCATACTTAGTAGAAGGTGAGCCGACGGAAATTGAGCAGGGAAAAATCAAGCTGTTATATAAACCCAATTTTCAACTGCATATGCAAAATTTAAATCAGCCAGTTCACAAATCCTTAGTAGAGAAAATACTATTAACGGTTTATAAAGAAAAGCTTTCAATACAAGGATATTTGGAATCAGACGAAGAAAAGAAAAAAGACTTGGTAGAAGAGGCCCGGGAATTATTTGGGGACAGTGTCCTGGAAATAAAAGAATAAGTAATAAGGAGGACAAAAAATGGGATTTGGTGGAAATATGCAAAAGATGATGAAACAAGTTCAAAAAATGCAGGCCGACATGGCTCGAATTCAAGAGGAATTAGCTACTCGCATGGTAGAAGCGAGCTCGGGAGGCGGTGTGGTAACAGTAACGGCTAATGGAAAACAGGAAGTAGTTGCTATAAAAATTAAACCTGAAGCAGTTGATCCTGATGATGTAGAAATGCTTGAAGACTTGTTACTAGCTGCAGTAAAAGAGGCATTAAAAAAATCTCAGGATATGGCAACCCAAGAAATGAGTAAGGTTACCGGAGGACTAAAGGTGCCCGGGTTGTTTTAAATAATATAGAAAGCTAAAAGGTCATTAATGATGTTTTACTATTATCCTGAACCCGTAGCTCGGCTTATTGATCATCTGGTGAAACTGCCTGGTATTGGGCCTAAATCAGCTCAGAGACTAGCATTGTTTTTATTAGATTCCCCAGAAAAAGATGCTCTGGGATTGGCTCAGGCAATAGTTCATGCAAAACAAAAGATCAAACAGTGTAAAATATGTGCAAATTTAACAGAGCAAGAAACATGTGAACTTTGTTTAGATACCAGCAGGGATAATAAAATACTATGTATTGTAGAACATCCGAAAGATGTTATTGCAATGGAAAAAACCAGGGAATTTAAAGGTAAATACCATGTATTACATGGTGCAATATCACCTATGGACGGTATTGGTCCGGACCAATTAACTATTGACCAACTCTTAAAACGGATGCAAGATTCCCAGGTAGAGGAAGTTGTTGTGGCTACGAACCCTAATGTTGAAGGTGAAGCCACCGCACTATATTTGTCCAGGCTGCTAAAACCTATGGGCATTAAAGTAACAAGAATTGCCCACGGATTGCCGGTAGGGGGCGACTTAGAGTATGCTGATGAAGTAACCTTGGCAAAGGCTTTCGAAGGCCGGAGAGAGTTATAAACATTTTCCTTTGCATTAGCGCAAAAAATTGAGAAATATCATAAGCTAACTTATGTCTACTCTTGTTGGGGTAGACTTTTTTTTAGAGTAGGATGAGACGTCAATAAACTGATTACTTTGCAGATGCTCTAAAGAAATATTTATTATGGGTTTGAAGGCTTGATTAAGTAGAAGGATAAACGAAAAATCTTCAGTAATAAAAAAATAACCAAACTTGCATAATGCCAATGTAAAAAATTTGCAATTTGCATACATTTGTTATACAATATTATTTATAGTAGCGTTTTCCGGTGGTGGGGAAGATGTTCAGTAGGCTATATTTATTAAAACTATTTCCGACATTTTTTTTATGGATAGGGATAGGCTTCTTTATGGGATTTCTACCGTTATATTTACATGAAAATGGCGAGAAGCATTTACTCTTGGAAGCATATCTGCTTATTCAAATACTAACGTGGTTTGGGTTAGGATTTTTTTTTAGAAAGGCATATATATATACATACAAAGATGAGTTGACTAATCTATGGAATAGGAGATATTTATACATCAGGCTTGATGATGAAATAAAAAAAACAAAACAGAATAGTGTTTTGGCACTTGCTATTATAGATATAGATAATTTTAAGTGTGTAAACGATACTCATGGGCATTTGTTTGGGGATAAAGTATTAACAGAAGTAGCAGGTATTTTGCATAATAACCTGAGAAAAAATGATATAATTACCAGATGGGGTGGTGAAGAATTTATTTTAGTTCTACCTAAAAGCGATACAAAAGAAGCAAAAGCAGTTTTAGAGAGAATAAGAAACAGAGTGGAAAATTATGATTTCGGATGCCGTATTACCATTTCTGTAGGAGTTGCCTTTATTAAGTCATACACAGAGGCAAACAAATTGATAGAGAAAGCGGATAAAGCATTATATCAGGCAAAAAGGACAAAAAACATAATAGAGGTATATGAAAAATAAATTAGGAATGCAGGAATGTTTTTTGCCCATATGGAACATGTCTCAAGCGGGCAAAAAATTTTACCGATTTTCAGCACAAAACAATATGAAAATGTTATTAACTATCCATGGTCTACCCTTTTTGGGTAGACTTTTTGTTGTTCCACCCTCTTAATTTCCTCATAATATTGACTAACCTCCAATATATATGATAAAAAAAAGTGGGGGCAAGTTATGTTAAAATTTATTAAAATGAAATTGAGGGAAGTATTAAAAGAGGGACAAAATAAACAGCAAACTCCAATAAAGGAAGAATGGTGGAATTTAGTTTTTCAAGTTGATAAAGCTCGTAAGGAATGGCTCTGGTCTAAAAAAATTATTGATCAAATCAATGATTGGGACTTAATTGATCAGGCTGTTTATGTTCAGGCGGCAGCGGAGAGAAGATATATGCATCTCATAAAAGAGGCACGGGTAAAGGGAATTAGGGCAGATGGGAACTTGCTGACATATATAGTTTTGTCGGCACGTAATCAGCTTTAAGGTGAATTAATATGAATACTCATTTATGGCAGTGGGCGCCGCTTCTAATTTTTGCTTTTATTCTGTTATTTCCCTTAATTAAGTTTTTACTGATGCCTTTGAAAGTAATAGTGAAGCTTATCGTTAATGGGTTGTTAGGACTCGTTATTTTGTGGTTGGTAAATACTGTTGCTGGGCCGGCGAATTTTTTTCTTCCTATTAACATTGTAACTATTATTGTTGTAGGGCTTTTAGGAATACCTGGTGTGTTGCTTATTGCCATTTTTAAATATTTTATTATGGTCTAATCTCAAAAATTTTCAAAAAATAAATAATAGTTTGTACAATTATAGGGAGATTTATTGCATATTGTAAGATTTCGTGGTAGCATATATGCTATACACTTTTTTATTGTGAGGAGAAGCTGAAATTAAATATGGCTGTATTGGATATGGCTTCAAATTTTAAAGAGGGGGAGATTAAACAACTTATGTCTAGGGTAAAAAAGACAATGGACGGAAATAAGGCTGCAGCGTATGTGTCTTATGCTTTTACCGAGGTTGCTGCCATATTTCCTATAACTCCATCCTCACCTATGGCCGAATATGTGGATGAATGGAGTGCTCTGGGAAAAAAGAATATTTTTGGGCAAACTGTTAATGTAATGGAGATGCAGTCTGAGGCAGGTGCTGCTGGTGCATTACACGGTTCTTTAGCCGCAGGTGCCCTTGCTACCACGTACACAGCATCTCAAGGTTTACTATTAATGATACCAAATATGTACAAAATTGCGGGAGAATTATTGCCTGGGGTGATGCATGTTTCTGCCCGGGCTATTGCAACTCATGCTTTGAGTATTTTTGGTGATCATTCGGATGTTATAGCATGTAGCCCAACTGGCTGGGCTATATTGGCGTCTAACAGTGTTCAGGAAGTAATTGATATTGCAAGCGTGGCCCATCTTGCAGCAATAAAATCAAGAATACCTTTCATGCATTTTATCGATGGATTTAGAACGTCTCATGAGGAGCAAAAGGTAGAGATTATAGATTATAAAGATTTATGTAAATTAGTTGATTGGGAGGCAATTAAGTCTTTTCGGGACAGTGCTCTAAATCCTGATCACCCGGTAATACGCGGTACTAATCAGAACCCGGACATATTTTTCCAGACCAGAGAAGCATGCAATAATTATTATTCTGCAGTCCCGGATATTGTGGCCGGTTATATGGAGGAGATCGGTCGGTTAACCGGTCGCACTTACAAGCCTTTTAATTATTACGGGCATAAAGATGCAGAAAACATTATTGTAGCTATGGGGTCCGTGTGTGATACGGCAGAAACTGTTGTTGATTATTTAATGGAAAAAGGCGAGAAAGTAGGTTTAATTAAAGTTCATCTTTATAGGCCTTTTTCGGCAAAACACTTCTTCAATGTATTGCCTAAAAGCGTGAAAAAGATTGCTGTATTAGACCGGCTAAAAACACCTGCCGCGACAAGTGAGCCTCTTTGTATGGATGTTCGAAACATTTTTTATGGGCATGAAATACAGCCGGTTATTATTGGCGGCCGTTATGGACTTGGCTCAAAAGACACCGTACCTGCCGATATTATTGCTGTCTTTAACAATATGAAGAAGGACAAGCCGAAGGACAACTTTACGTTGAGTATTGTAGACGATGTTACCTTCACCCACCTTGAACCGGGAGAAACTGTTGATATGACTCCTGAAGGAACCATTCAATGTAAATTCTGGGGTCTCGGTTCAGACGGTACAGTGGGTGCAAATAAGCAAGCAGTAGAAATAATTGGTGACAAAACGGATTTGTATGCTCAGGCTTATTTTGCCTATGACTCAAAGAAATCCGGAGGAGTTACAACATCACATCTGCGTTTTGGAAAAAACCCGATCAAAGCACCTTATCTGATTAACACCGCCGATTTTATATCCTGTAGTAATCCCGCTTATGTTAATAATTTTGATTTAGTAGCAGGATTAAAAGACAACGGCACTTTTCTATTAAATTGTGTTTGGGCTCCAGAGGAGCTGGATGAAAAACTTCCTGCTAGCTTAAAAAGATATATTGCAGAACATAATATTAATTTTTATATTATCGATGCTGTTAACATTGCTAGAGCACTGGGTTTGCGCAACCGGACTAATATGATTATGCAGGCTGCTTTCTTTAAACTGGCCCAGGTTTTACCGGAAGAACAGGCAATCCAGTATCTTAAAGAATCCATTAATCATACTTATGGTAAAAAAGGCCAAAAAATTGTTGATATGAACTGTGCGGCTGTTGATAAAGGTTTTGAAGCCTTAATAAAAATTAATGTTCCTTCCTCTTGGGCGGAGGCCTCTGATGAGGCGGCAGCAGATGTGATGGTACCTGATTTTGTTAAAGAAATACTTGAGCCGATTAACAAGTATGAAGGCGATAAACTTCCGGTAAGTGTTTTCAAAAAATTTGGCTGTGATGACGGGACTTATCCTTCCGGAACGTCAAAATATGAAAAACGAGGCGTTGCTGCTTTTGTTCCTAAGTGGCTTCAAGAGCATTGTATTCAATGCAATCAGTGTTCCTATGTTTGTGCTCATGCTGCAATTAGACCGATTTTGTTAAATCAGGAAGAGCGTAATAAAGCTCCGGAAGGCTTTACTACAATACCTGCACTGGGTAAAGAACTTAATGGATTAGAGTACCGGATACAGGTAAGCACCTTGGATTGCCAGGGGTGTTCCAGCTGTGTTACAATTTGCCCGGCGAAAACAAAAGCCTTGGAAATGAGACCTATTGAAAGTCAAACGGGAATTGAAGTACCAAATTGGAATTACGCGATGAATGTATCTACAAAAGACCATCTTGTCAATAAGTTTACTGTTAAAGGCAGCCAATTTTCCCAACCGCTTATTGAATTCTCCGGTGCATGTGCCGGATGTGGTGAAACCCCATATACGAAACTGATTACCCAGTTGTTTGGGGACCGGATGATGTGTGCTAATGCGACAGGTTGTTCTTCGATCTGGGGTGCTCCGGCTCCAGTGATGCCCTTCTGTACTAATAAAGAAGGAAAGGGCCCTGCCTGGTCAAATTCACTTTTCGAAGATTCTGCCGAGTTTGGTTTGGGTATGTTTCTGGGCGTAAAACAAATCAGAGAGAAACTTGCTGATTTAATAAACGAGGCCTTGAAGTTAGATATCTTACCTGCTTTGAAAGAGGCTTTTATTGAGTGGCTTGACGGTTATAATGATCCTGAAGTAACGAAAAAAGCGGCTTCAAAGATAATACCTCTTATTAACGGTCAAGATCATCCGATTTTGAAACAAATAGCTGAGAGAACTGATTTTCTAATAAAGAAATCTCAATGGGCTTTCGGAGGCGACGGCTGGGCCTATGATATTGGTTTTGGTGGTGTTGACCATGTATTGGCTTCTGGGGAAGATGTGAATATCTTTGTTTATGATACAGAGGTTTACTCCAATACCGGAGGGCAATCTTCCAAAGCTACGCCTGCAGCGGCTATTGCTAAATTTGCTGCATCGGGTAAGAAAACCAAGAAAAAGGATTTGGGATTGATTGCCATGTCCTATGGTTATGTCTATGTAGCTCAAATTGCCATGGGCGCGGATTATAACCAGGCCCTAAAGGCTATTAATGAAGCGGAAGCTTTTAATGGACCATCTTTGATTATTGCATACTGTCCTTGTGTGACTCACGGAATAAAGGGTGGTTTAGCTAACGCAATGTTGGAAATGAAAAAAGCGGTAGAATGTGGGTACTGGCATCTATATCGATATAACCCCGATTTGAAAAAAGAAGGTAAAAACCCCTTAATTCTTGATTCAGGGGATCCGAGCGGAGATTTTAGAAAGTTTCTTTTAGACGAAGTACGTTATTCCACTCTGGAGCGACTGTTCCCTGATAGAGCAGATGAACTATTTAATAAAACGGAGCAAGACGCAAAAGAAAGGTACGAATTATATAAACGAATAGCGAAAATGTTATAATAATGATAGGCACCTGAACAGGGTGCTTTTCTTTTTGAAAAAAGTAAATAAGAAGCCTTTCCCTGGTAAATAATTAAAAAATGGGGTGGTTTATGTGGGAAAAAGTTTTCCTGAGAGAATTGTTGAGGTTTACATAGGGGAATATGCTTCAGGAAAAAGTGAAAATGCTGTTAATAGAGCGCTGGAGTTAAAAAACGCCGGGCGCCAGGTAACGTTAGTTGATTTGGATTTGGTAGAACCTTTTTATACTCTGCGCTTTATAAAAAGAGAACTAGAGGAGCAAGGCGTTAATGTTATTGCTTGGAAAACTGAAGCAACTAAGGGTTTAGGTGAGGCGGGATGCCTTTTGCTGCCGGCTATGAGATGGGTGCTTTGGCGTGAAGGGGATATTATTATTGATGTTGGTTATGGGGTTCAAGGGACTCAGGTTTTAAACTTAGTGGAAAAATATGAGGAAGACCCGGATATTAAAGTATTAGCTATTATCAATATTGCCCGGCCGCTGACCTCAACACTTGATGATATTTTAGCATATTTACAGAAATTAGAGAGGGTTGACGGGCTCATAAATAATTCCCACCTGGGGGAAGATACCACTATTGATATAGTTCTTAATGGAGAAAAAATTGTTCGTAAGGTAGGGGAAATGCTGGGCATACCGGTGGTTGCTACTACAGTAGAAAAGACCTTTCGGGGGAAAATGCCTAAAGTAGTCGATCGAAATATTCCGATCCGTTATTTGACCAGGTATATGCAGAATAGTTTTTGGTAAATTATATACCCGGTATTTTATTGGGAGGTATCACAATGTTACCAAAACCAATTCAGGGAGAAAAAAAAGCCTTTGCTACAGGTAATGAGGTTGTTGCCTGGGGGGCATTGGCTGCCGGAGCAGAGATTATGTATGGATATCCCATCACTCCTCAGAACGAAATTATGCATTATTGGACACGTGTGGCTTCAAGATTTGGACGCGGCTTTTTACAAACTGAGGATGAAATATCCGCAGGATTTGCTACAATAGGAGGTGTTTTGGCTGGTAAGAAGGCTTTTACCGCCACGGCAGGTCCGGGGAATATATTAATGCAGGAATCAATAAGCATGGCGGAAATGATGCGTTTACCTACGGTAACAGTTGTTCAGCAAAGAGGGGGGCCTTCTACAGCTACCGTTATCTATTCACAACAAGAAGTTACTCTAACTTGTTATGGAGGAAATGGAGAGGGTTTTCGCATTGTTTATTCGACATTTAGCCATCAGGAGTTATTTGATTATACTATTAAAGCCTTTAATACTGCTTGGAAATATCGTTTTCCCACTTTTATTTTAGGGGATGGGTACCAGGCGAAAATGCGCGAGCCGGTTATGATGTATGATCCTGAAGAACGGGGCATTTATATGCTGCCGGGAACTCCTTATTTAGGTAGTCCCGGAATTCCGGGAACCGATCGCCCACCGGTTCATTTAAGAAATACTTATAATACTGAAGATGAATTAGTGGAAATAGTAAACCGAATGGCCGGGGATTATGAAAATATTGCTCCTGAGATTACGGAATATAAATCCTTTAATACAGAGGAATGTGATATTTTAGTTGTTGCCCACGGTGTAGTAGCCCGAGCTGTGTCCGCGGCAGTAAGGGATTTACGCTGCCAGGGAATAAGGGCCGGGTATTTTCGGCCTATTACTTTAAGGCCTTTTCCCCAAAATGAGTTAAAGCAAGCTGCAGAGCGGGCTAAAATTATTTTGGTAGTTGAATCTGCTTACGGCCAGCTAAAAAAAATTGTTACAGAAGCTATATATGGCTGCCTTACTCCTCTTGAAGGATATTATAAACCCGGTGGAGGAATTACTTCCGAAGAAATATTTCAGAAGGTAAAGTTGCTAGTAGAGTATCCCTACCTATATAACTCCCAAATATTAAAGGGGGACCAACCATGGCACTAGATTTAGTAATGATAGAACCGGTAATGCCAAGATGCTGGCGTAAAGAAACAAAAACCCATAAATTTTGTCCCGGATGCGGGCACGGGTTAATATTAAAAGCATTGGGTGCTGCAATTGATGCACTGGGTATTCAAGGGCACACAGTGTTTGGCTGCGATATTGGTTGTTCCTTGTTGTCCTGGGATTTTTTTAACATTGATAGTGTTCAAACCCATCATGGCAGAACTTTACCGGTAGTAACCGGAATAAAAAGAGCGCACCCGGAATTAATCTGTATTGCTTATATGGGTGACGGTGGTGGCTACGCTATAGGCGCCCAACATTTAGTAAATGCTGCTGCCCGGAATGAAAAGATAACTGCGATATTAGCAAACAATACAACTTATGCTATGACCGGAGGGCAGATGGCACCAACAACTTTACCGGGGCAAAAGACGGAAACATCCCCCTATGGCCGTAACATTGAAGAACAGGGTGAACCTGCTAAAGGTCCGGAAATGGTATCTGCCATTGTTAATGAAAGAGGTTATGCCGCAAGGGGAACTGTGGCTAATATGAGACAATTAGAGCAATTTATAAAAAGGGCTCTTCAAACTCAGATAAACAGAAGTGGTTTTTCTTTTGTAGAGGTTCTGTCAACATGTCCTACAAACTGGGGGACAAATGCTGCAAAAACATGGGCCTTTCTAGAAAATAGTATGCAGGGTTATTATAAAATTGGTGAATTCAAATCACCTTCTCTGGAGATGGGGGATTGATGAATGAATCAAACAACGAAAATTGTAATTTGCGGAGAAGGGGGACAGGGGATTCAATCTTTAGCTAATATTATGGCAGAAGCAGCATATAGTGCCGGGAAGCAGGTTCTCTATATCCCAAATTTTGGGGTAGAGCAAAGGGGGGGTGTTTCATTGGCTTTTGTCCAAATATCTGATGAGGTAATCGGTTCACCTAAATTTGCAACGGGGGATGTTGTGGTGGCATTAAGTGACCGGGCTGTTAGACGGCTACGTTCTTATGTAGGTAGTAAGACGATTTTTATTTATGATTCGGGTATAAAAGGAATAAAAGATGAAATACCTACCCAGGCAAATAAAATCATGGAAATCCCTGCTGTTGAAATTGCTCTTCATGAACTGCAACCCAGGGTATTTAATGTTTTAGTTTTGGGAGTATTAATTGGTGTTACCGGTGCTGTCGGCATTGAAGAGGTTAAACACGCTTTGGAAAATAAGTTTGGTTATAAATTTGTACAGTATCCTGAATTAAAAGAATTAAATTTCAAAGCATTAGAACGAGGAACGGAACTTATCCAATCTAAAGGGGGTTAAACTGATTTGGGTGTAGATTTTAAGGCTATTGAAAATAAAAACGGTAAAGGGATTTTTTATCTTTTTCCGGCTTTGTGTAAGGGGTGTGGTTTATGCATAGAAAAATGTCCAGTTGCAACTATTGGGTGGTCAAATGAATTAGGTGTATTAGGGACACCTGTTGTCGAACCCGGACATGGAACCAAAGACTGTATTGCTTGTGGCCTTTGTCAAACCATTTGTCCAGATTGTGCCATCAGAATTGAAAAAAGGAAGGTGCTCTAATTTTGAAAAAAGGCAGCCGAGGTTCTACAAAAAATTTGTAGAAATATCGTGGTTTTATGATTGACAATTAATTCGATATTATGGTATACTTCAGATTGTTCGCGGCTGGGGAAGGTAAATAACCCCAATAGGAGAATGAATAAAATTCATGAGGCGGACAAAATATCAAAAAAGTAGTTGACATGAGCAAGAGGATTTGGTATGCTATAAAAGCTCACTTGAGAGCAAAAAAGAGAGAAAAAAAGCACTTGACAAAGGGAAGAGAATTTGATAAGCTACAGAAGCTGGTCTTTGAGAACTGAACAGTAAAAAGCCTGATGGAAAAGAAAAAAGACATCAGAACCCTGTGAAAACTTTTGAGAAGAAAGAAACAGGTAATTCAAAGAGAGCAGATCAAACGCTGATAAAGAAGTGAGCAGCCGCAAGGCGGCAGATCACATAGAAATTTATCGGAGAGTTTGATCCTGGCTCAGGACGAACGCTGGCGGCGTGCTTAACACATGCAAGTCGAACGGAGATTACTGAGGAAGCTTGCGAATTAGTAATCTTAGTGGCGGACGGGTGAGTAACGCGTGGGTAACCTACCCTAAACACTGGGACAACACCGGGAAACCGGTGCTAATACCAGATAAGCTCAAGAGAAGGCATCTTCAATTGAGGAAAGGTGGCCTCTGTACATGCTACCGGTATAGGATGGACCCGCGTCTGATTAGCTAGTTGGTAGGGTAGAAGCCTACCAAGGCAACGATCAGTAGCCGGCCTGAGAGGGTGACCGGCCACACTGGGACTGAGACACGGCCCAGACTCCTACGGGAGGCAGCAGTGGGGAATCTTCCGCAATGGGCGCAAGCCTGACGGAGCAACGCCGCGTGAACGAAGAAGGCCTTCGGGTCGTAAAGTTCTGTCTTTAGGGACGAAGTCTCTTTATGTAAATAATGTAGAGAGGTGACGGTACCTTAGGAGGAAGCTCCGGCTAACTACGTGCCAGCAGCCGCGGTAATACGTAGGGAGCAAGCGTTGTCCGGAATTACTGGGCGTAAAGGGCGCGTAGGCGGGATCTTAAGTCAGGTGTGAAAACTGCGGGCTCAACCTGCAGATTGCACTTGAAACTGAGATTCTTGAGGACAGGAGAGGGAAGTGGAATTCCTAGTGTAGCGGTGAAATGCGTAGATATTAGGAGGAACACCAGTGGCGAAGGCGACTTCCTGGACTGCACCTGACGCTGAGGCGCGAAAGCGTGGGTAGCGAACGGGATTAGATACCCCGGTAGTCCACGCCGTAAACGATGGGTACTAGGTGTAGGAGGTATCGACCCCTTCTGTGCCGCAGTTAACGCAATAAGTACCCCGCCTGGGGACTACGGCCGCAAGGCTAAAACTCAAAGGAATTGACGGGGACCCGCACAAGCGGTGGAGCATGTGGTTTAATTCGACGCAACGCGAAGAACCTTACCAGGGCTTGACATCCCTCGCCAGTCATAGAAATATGATGTTCTATGCTTCGGTATAGACGAGGAGACAGGTGGTGCATGGTTGTCGTCAGCTCGTGTCGTGAGATGTTGGGTTAAGTCCCGCAACGAGCGCAACCCCTACTTTTAGTTGCCAGCACAGAAGGTGGGCACTCTAAAGGAACTGCCGGTGACAAACCGGAGGAAGGTGGGGATGACGTCAAATCATCATGCCCTTTATGTCCTGGGCTACACACGTGCTACAATGGCCGGTACAGAAGGCAGCGAAGCCGCGAGGCGAAGCGAATCCCAAAAAGCCGGTCTCAGTTCGGATTGCAGTCTGCAACTCGACTGCATGAAGTCGGAATCGCTAGTAATCGCGAGTCAGCATATCGCGGTGAATACGTTCCCGGGTCTTGTACACACCGCCCGTCACACCACGAAAGTTAGCAACACCCGAAGTCGATGAGCTAACCGCAAGGAGGCAGTCGCCGAAGGTGGGGCTGATGATTGGGGTGAAGTCGTAACAAGGTAGCCGTATCGGAAGGTGCGGCTGGATCACCTCCTTTCTAAGGAGAAAGAAGGCATCAAACGAGATGCACTCCTATGGTCGATCATCAGGCTTTTCCATACTGTTTAGTTCTCAGGGACCAAGTCTCTGAAAGATAGAAACAAAAGCAGGGCGAAAGAAGCCAAATGTTCTTTGAAAACTACACAGTGAAGCGAAGAAGGTAAATCAGGGAAAACTGATATTACAAGAGCTTAGGATTCAAAAGAAGAAGGTCAAGTTAATAAGAGCGTACGGTGGATGCCTTGGCGCCAAGAGTCGAAGAAGGACGTGGTAAGCTGCGAAAAGCTTCGGGGAGCCGCAAGCAGGCAAAGATCCGGAGATATCCGAATGGGGCAACCCGGTTGGAGTAATATCCAGCCATCATACAGTGAATAAATAGTTGTATGAAGACAACCTGGGGAACTGAAACATCTTAGTACCCAGAGGAAGAGAAAGAAAACTCGATTCCCCAAGTAGCGGCGAGCGAAACGGGAAGAGCCTAAACCAACTGAATAATCAGTTGGGGTTGCGGGACTTTCAGAAAGATAAAGAGAACCTAGCCGAATAGGTCTGGAAAGGCCAATCACAGAAGGTAACAATCCTGTAGGCGAAAGGATCAAAGTATCAGAAAGTATCCCAAGTACCGCGGGACACGAGGAACCCCGTGGGAATCCGGGGGGACCACCCCCCAAGGCTAAATACTCCTTGGCGACCGATAGTGAACCAGTACCGTGAGGGAAAGGTGAAAAGAACCCCGGGAGGGGAGTGAAAAAGAACCTGAAACCGTATGCTTACAAACAGTCAGAGCACTATAAGAAGTGTGATGGCGTACTTTTTGTAGAACGGACCGGCGAGTTACGATAGCGGGCAAGGTTAAGTGGAAGACACGGAGCCGAAGCGAAAGCAAGTCTTAAGAGGGCGAAAGTTCGTTGTCGTAGACCCGAAACTTGGTGATCTACCCATGGTCAGGGTGAAGCTTAGGTAAGACTGAGTGGAGGCCCGAACTGACTTACGTTGAAAAGTGAGCGGATGAACTGTGGGTAGGGGTGAAATGCCAATCGAACCAAGAGATAGCTGGTTCTCCCCGAAATAGCTTTAGGGCTAGCCTCAATCGCTGATTTATGGAGGTAGAGCACTGTCAGGGCTAGGGGCCTAACCAGGTTACCGAACTCTCACAAACTGCGAATGCCATAAATTTAGGTTGGGAGTCAGACTGCGGGGGATAAGCTTCGTAGTCGAGAGGGAAACAGCCCAGACCGACAGCTAAGGTCCCAAAGTATGTGCTAAGTGGGAAAGGATGTAGAGTTGCTAAAACAACCAGGATGTTGGCTTAGAAGCAGCCACCATTGAAAGAGTGCGTAATAGCTCACTGGTCGAGTGACTCTGCGCCGAAAATGTAACGGGGCTCAAGCACAACACCGAAGCTTCGGGATTAGACAGGATTCTGTCTAATCGGTAGGGGAGCGTACTGTACGCAGCGAAGGTTGACCGAAAGGACAGTTGGAGCGTACAGCAGTGAGAATGCCGGTATGAGTAAGCGAGAAGGCAGGTGAGAATCCTGCCCGCCGAAAACCTAAGGTTTCCTGGGGAAGGCTCGTCCGCCCAGGGTAAGTCGGGACCTAAGCCGAGGCCGAAAGGCGTAGGTGATGGACAACCGGTTAAGAATCCGGTACCACCTGTAACCGCATGAAGGAAGGGGTGACACAGGAGGGTAGGTACAGCGCACGGTTGGAAGAGTGCGTCCAAGCCTGTAGGGTAAGAGATAGGAAAAACCGTCTCTTAGAAAGCCTGAGAGGTGATGGGGAGCGAAAACAAGTAGCGAACTGGCCGATCCCAAACTGTCAAGAAAAGCCTCTAACGAGGTAGCAGGTGCCCGTACCGCAAACCGACACAGGTAGGAAGGGTGAGAATCCTAAGGCGCGCGAGAGAACCCTCGTTAAGGAACTCGGCAAAATGACCCCGTAACTTCGGGAGAAGGGGTACCCCGTTAGTGTGAGAGAGAACAACTTAAGCACGAGGGGGTCGCAGAGAAACGGCCCAAGCGACTGTTTACCAAAAACACAGGTGCCTGCTAAGTTGAAAGACGATGTATAGGTGCTGACGCCTGCCCGGTGCTGGAAGGTTAAGGGGAGATGTTATCGCAAGAGAAGCTTCGAACCGAAGCCCCAGTAAACGGCGGCCGTAACTATAACGGTCCTAAGGTAGCGAAATTCCTTGTCGGGTAAGTTCCGACCCGCACGAAAGGCGTAACGATTTGGGCACTGTCTCAACGAGGGGCTCGGCGAAATTGTAATACCGGTGAAGATGCCGGTTACCTGCGACAGGACAGAAAGACCCCGTGGAGCTTTACTGTAGCCTGATATTGGATTTTGGTATATTATGTACAGGATAGGTGGGAGACAGAGAATCTGGGACGCCAGTTTCAGAGGAGTCAACGGTGGGATACCACTCTTAATGTGCTGAAGTTCTAACTTTTAGCCGTAATCCGGGAAAAGGACAATGTCAGGTGGGCAGTTTGACTGGGGCGGTCGCCTCCCAAAAAGTAACGGAGGCGCCCAAAGGTTTCCTCAGCGCGGATGGAAATCGCGCGAAGAGTGTAAAGGCAAAAGGGAGCTTGACTGCGAGAGAGACATCTCAAGCAGGGACGAAAGTCGGGCTTAGTGATCCGGCGGTACCGAGTGGAAGGGCCGTCGCTCAACGGATAAAAGCTACCCCGGGGATAACAGGCTTATCTCCCCCAAGAGTCCACATCGACGGGGAGGTTTGGCACCTCGATGTCGGCTCATCGCATCCTGGGGCTGAAGTAGGTCCCAAGGGTTGGGCTGTTCGCCCATTAAAGCGGTACGTGAGCTGGGTTCAGAACGTCGTGAGACAGTTCGGTCCCTATCCGTCGCAGGCGTAGGAAATTTGAGAGGAACTGTCCCTAGTACGAGAGGACCGGGATGGACAGACCTCTGGTGTACCAGTTATCCTGCCAAGGGTACAGCTGGGTAGCTAAGTCTGGAAGGGATAAGCGCTGAAAGCATCTAAGTGCGAAGCCCCCCTCAAGATAAGATTTCCCACTTCAGGAGGCAAGAGGCAAGAAGCAGGAAAGGACAGCAAAGCATCTTGTTTGTTGCCTCCTGAAGGTAAGACCCCAGAAAGACGATCTGGTTGATAGGCCGGGTGTGTAAGGGCAGCAATGTCTGAAGCTGACCGGTACTAATTGGTCGAGGACTTGACCTAGAAAAAAGGGAACTAAGCGAAACGCGCACTGTGTAGTTTTGAGAGAACAAGAAAAGGAAAAAAAGAGAATAAAAATTTCCTGGTGATAATGGCGGAAAGGTTCCACCTGTTCCCATTCCGAACACAGAAGTTAAGCTTTCCAGCGCCGAGAGTACTTGGGACGTTGGTCCCTGGGAGGGTAGGTCGTTGCCAGGAATTAAATTTTAAGAAAGCACACATGAACGTGTGCTTTTTTACTTTCTTAGTTGGTCAGGGGAAAGTTGGAAAGAAATATCCCAAAAACCTAGATAATATCAACAATATATCATAATTAGGCATCCTACGAAATAAATATTATCAAACCTTAACCGGAGGTGCTTGATCTTGATTATTATTGATATGAGAGGTGGCAGAAAATATAAGTGGCTGGCAGGGACATTCTTGACAGCGGTAATGTTGGGTATTATTCTTAACCCTTTAAGGCTTACCGGGCCAAATTATTTCCTGAGCTTAGTAACAAAGACGATAAAGTTACTTCCTATTTATGGTGTAGATGTACCGGAAAAAAAAATTGCAATCAGTTTTGATGCAACATGGGGAGCAGAGCATACACCAAAAATATTAAATTCATTAGATAAGTATAATATAAAAACAACCTTTTTTTTGGTAAACATATGGTTAAAGAAATATCCTGAGGTGGCAAAGCAAATTGTACAAAAGGGCCATGAAATTGGCATGCACTCAGCTACACACCCCCATTTTACCGCCCTTACAGAAAAGCAAATGGAAGAAGAACTGAAAGAGAATCACAAAATGATTGAAGAAATTACGGGACAAAAACCATTTTTGTTCAGACCTCCTTTTGGTGACTATGATAATACAGTAATTAAAACTGTTGACCGCTTAGGATTTAAAACTATTCAATGGAGTGTAGACAGTTTGGATTGGCGCGATCTTTCAGCACAAGAAATACAGGAGAGAGTTTTAAGACAGATTGATCCGGGTGATATTGTGCTATTCCATAATAATGGGAAATATACGGCCGATGCATTAGACCCTATTATCAAAAAATTGAAGGAGCAAGGATATATTATCGTCCCGATATCGGAACTTTTATTAAAAGGAGACTATTATATAGATTATAATGGAGTGCAAAGAAAAAAATAACATCGGCTGATAAGAACACTACAATTGATTACCGGTGAAAAAAATTTAGAATACATGCACTTGCTCACCAGTGCAGCAATAAAATATTTATTAAAACAGTTATAAGTAACGAATAGATGGTTAATAATCTGTATAAAGAGAAAAAAGGTGGTGAGCAATATAAAGCACAAAAAAAATCTTCCTGTATGTTTAGTGTGCGGGAATACCCCTTCTTTAGAATCTTTTGAGGGGATATTTATTCGGGGGAAATTTGTTTGCTCAAACTGTGAGCAAGTAATTTCCCAAATGAAGGCTTGTGATAACTATTATCAGGAGGTAAAAGACCGGTTAAAAAGTATTTGGTTTGGCCTTAATGAAAAACTGTACTTCTCTTAAAGGAAGTATGGTTTTTAATTTAAAAGGGACATAAGGTTAAGGTGATTTTAAACATTATTTTTGATATAATGAATCTACATTATTAACATTATTACAAAATAATAAGGAAAAAAAATGACATCAATTAATCAGAATAAAGCACCGTTAGTAGAAGCTCTCGTTAAATACGCTGGTGGTGGGTATATTCCTTTTCATATGCCCGGACACAAGGGCGTCCTGGATGTAAACGAGGGACATTGTTCCATTTTTGGTAAGGAAACATTGTGTTATGACTTAACCGAGCTAGAAGGACTGGATGATTTGCATAACCCTTCCGGTCCCATCAAAGAGGCTCAGGAGTTAGCAGCCAATTTGATGAATGCTCAAAAAGCATATTTTTTAGTTAACGGGGTTAGTAGTGGACTTCATGGGGCGATTATGGCCGCAGTAAAGAAAAAGGGAAAAGTACTTGTTCCCCGCCATGCTCACCGAAGTATTTACGGGGTAATTGCACTTTGCGGGCTGACACCGGTATATGTGAAACCATGGGTTCATTCGGTATGGGGAACTCCTGTGGGAATAGATTTACGGGAAGTTGAAAGTGCCTTAAATAGATATTCCGATATAGAATGTATGATTGCTGTTCATCCTACCTATCATGGATTTGCCGGGGATTTACTTTCTTTAGTTAGACTGGCGAAAAAGCACAATGTTAAAGTTTTGGTGGATGAAGCACATGGTGCCCATTTTAGTTTTTCTCCGGAATTCCCTGTTCCGGCAGTTAAAAGTGGTGCTGCAGCTGTTCTTCAGGGCTGGCATAAAACCATGGGGTCATTAACACAATCCGGTATGCTCCTGCTTAATGACCATGATCTTAATGTATTTAATTATTTAACAATATTGCAGACGACAAGTCCTTCTTACTTATTAATGGGTTCATTAGATGGGGCACGACGGTGCTGGGCTACTAAGGGACAGAAAATGGCCCGGGAGTTGTTAGATAGGGCATATTGGTTCCGGAAACAATTAAAGGAGGTTAGGGGAATAAACTGCTTAGACATGGAATCTGTAAATTCCCCTGTTTTAAAGGAATTGGATATTACGAAAATTGTTTTAAACGGCTGGGAGCTTGGCTTAAATGGATTTCAATTAGCCCAGGTGTTGAGAGATACATATCAGGTGCAACCGGAGATGGCTGAATACGGAGGTGTTACCTTAATGTTCACTATTGGGGATACAAAGGAAAAAATAATCCGGTTGTTAATGATCCTAAAAGATATCGCCCATCGTTTCCGAAACGGAAAGGAAAAATACCCGGCACCATGGCATCACTTGCCTATTCCCCAGATGGAATTACTGCCGGGAGAAGCTTTACATGCCCAAAAAAGAACAGTACATTTCAAGGATAGCGAAGGAGAAATCGCTGGGGAATTTATTTGTCCTTATCCCCCTGGGATACCTCTGATAGTTCCGGGGGAAATAATAAGCAGAGAAGTAATTGATATATTTCAACAAACTGTTGCTTGGGGGGGGAAAATTCAAGGACCGGCGGATCCCTCCGGGGCGACATTAAAGGTGATAAAAGCATGAGGGGCAAGTTTATTACTTTTGAGGGGCCTGACGGGTCGGGAAAGACGACACAAGTAAGACTAATAGCTGAATATCTTGGCGGGGCAGGTTATCATGTGCTAACAACAAGGGAACCGGGTGGGACAGTAATTTCGGAAAAAATTCGTGACATTTTATTGGATCCCGCAAACGATACCCTGGCGGATAGGAGCGAGGTTTTTTTATATGCCGCAGCCCGGGCACAACATGTAGAGCAACTGATCAAACCTGCTTTGGCAGATGGGAAAGTTGTTATTTGTGACCGTTTTATTGATTCTACTTTAGCTTATCAGGGGTTTGGCAGAGGGATTGATCTTGATTTTTTGCAAACAGTTAATGAAATGGCTGCCGGTGGTTTGCTGCCTGATATTACTATTATCTTAGATATTGACTCTCATATAGGGCTGGAAAGGATTAGATGTAATCGCCGGAAAGACCGTTTGGAAGGAGAAAAGTTGGAATTTCATCACCGGGTACGTCAGGGATATTTAAAAATAGCTCAGAAGTACCCCCAAAGAATAAGGGTAGTTTCCGCCGAAGAGGGTATAGAAGAAGTTTTTAAAGCGGTAAAGGAGTATATTCAAGATTTATTTTAGGGAAAAGATGGATTTTATGGATAGGTTGGTGAGGACATGCTTCTGCAGCTGGCGCAAGGGATTCGGAAAAACCTTTTATCCCATGCCTATTTATTTCTAGGTAAGAAAAATAAAACAGTAAAAGAAGCAGAAGAATTTGCGATGGCGGTAAATTGTTTATCCAAAAGGGAAAACGGTGCTTGCCGGGAGTGTTTGTCGTGCTTAAAAATACTACATTATAATCATCCCGATGTTTTCATCTTTGAACCTAAAGGGGCTAGTTTTAAAATAGATCAGGTTAGGGAATTACGAAAGAAAATTAGTTACAAGCACTTTGAGGCAAAATATAAAATACTGATTCTGACAGATGCCGATCTGATGACAGTGGAAGCTGCCAACAGTCTGTTGAAAATACTGGAGGAACCTCCTCACAAGACCATATTTATACTATTAGCGGAAAATGGGGATAATATCTTACCAACTATTTTATCCCGCTGTCAAATAATAAGAATTACCGGTGAACCAGAGGAAGTAGCTGGAGAAGAATGTACCGGGGAAAAGGAAAAAATACTGCATCAAATAAGGGATTTCGTAAATGAAATGTCTTCAATGGATTATGATCAGGTATTAAAATATGCGGAAATATGGGACAAAAACAAGGAAAATATCAAACTTTTATTCGATACAATGATTATTTGGTATAGGGACATTGCAATAGCGAAATTTACCCGGGAAAAAAGGATGGTGGCTCATAAAAATATATTTGAGGAAGCTTTGGAAAGCCGTGTTCAACCTAAAGCAGCGCTTCTTGCGGTTGAAGAAGTTCAAAAATCCCAGAGGTTTATGAGCCAAAATGCTAATCTGCGCCTGGTGCTAGATGTATTATTTTTAAAATTGCACCGGCTTAGTCAAAGAACGGAGGAATTACATGGAGAAAGTTGTGGGAATTCGGTTTAAAAATGCCGGTAAAATCTATTATTTTCGCCCTGAAGAACTTGAATTATCCGTAGGGGATTATGCGATTGTGGAAACAGCAAGAGGATTAGAGTACGGTAGTGTGGTAGTAGGTCCAAAACTAGTATCATCTGAGGAGCTTGTTTCTCCATTAAAAAGTGTAATCCGAAAGGCTACAATAGAGGATAAGGAGACACATGAGGAAAACAAAAGACAAGAAAAAGAAGCCTATAAAATTTGTCAGCAAAAAATTATGGAACATCAACTGCCTATGAAATTGGTAGATGTTGAATACACTTTTGATGTCAGCAAGATTATTTTTTATTTTACGGCTGAAGGTAGAGTGGATTTCAGAGAATTAGTGAAAGATTTGGCCTCGATTTTCCGTACCCGAATTGAGTTGCGTCAAATTGGGGTCCGGGATGAAGCAAAGATGGTAGGGGGGCTGGGGTCATGCGGACGTGTCCTTTGCTGTCATACTATTTTGGGTGATTTTCAGCCTGTATCTATTCGGATGGCCAAACAGCAAAACCTTTCGTTAAATCCTACCAAAATATCCGGTATTTGCGGGCGTTTAATGTGTTGTTTGAAATATGAAAGCGATGATTATGATATTAAGGAAGTAGATGGGGAAAATGAGGTAGCAGATACCATTGATATAGGAGATGATAAGGAGTGACGGGTTTGGAGCTAACACAGGCTCTAAGTGAATTGGAGGAAAAAGTAATTGAGGTTTTAGGTGAGCTTCAAACCCTGCGCCGCTATGTCCACAAGTTAGAACAACAGAATGAATTATTACGTGCTAAACTATATCAAGAAAAAGCACCCTGGGAGGGCTTGGAAAATCTTCTTCGGTTGTATGAGGAAGGGTTTCACGTATGCCCAATGCGTTTTGCCCAGGCCAGGGATGAAGATTGTTTGTTTTGCATGAGTTTTTTAAATAAAGAACGGGGAAGTGTTAAGGGGGAGTAAATGAAAAAGGATTTTGAGAGAATTGATGATTTATTATGGCGGGGGCTAAAAATAATTCAGAACCCCCGCTGGTTTTGTTTTTCCCTTGATGCGGTTTTATTGGCTAATTTTGCATCAATTAGGGCCCAAGAAATAGTAATGGATTTAGGAACGGGTACCGGAGTAATTCCTCTGTTGCTAGCTGCACGTACTCGAAAAATTAAGGTAGTTGGTTTGGAGATAAAAGCAGAAGTTGCGGATATGGCACAACGGAGCGTAATACTCAATGGATTTGATCGGTTTATCACTATTCAAAAAGGAGATATAAAAGAAGCTTCCCAAATATTTGGCCGAGGTAAATTTGACTTAGTTACCAGCAATCCTCCTTATGCCAAAGTAGGATCAGGAAAGATGAGTAATTGTTCTATTAAAGCTGCGGCGAGAACAGAAATCCTTTGCAGCTTAGAAGATATTATTAGGGAAGCATCCGCCTTGCTTAATTCCAACGGCCGGGCAGCGCTAATTCACCGTCCTGCACGGTTAGGAGATATTTTTTATTTAATGAAAAAATATGGAATAGAGCCAAAAAGAATCCGCTTTGTTTCTCCTTTACCCGATAAGGAACCGAACTTAGTTTTAGTAGAAGGAATTAAAAACGGCCATAAGGACTTGATGGTGAAACCTCCATTGTATGTTTATGAGCGGCCGGGAGTCTATTCCAATGAAATGATCAATATATTCCAGGGAAAATTTTTATCGGAAGAATGGTAGGGAAATGATATGGACGCAAGCTTATACTTGGTGGCTACACCAATAGGGAATTTAGATGATATCTCCATACGGGCTCTCCGGGTTTTAAAGGAAGTTGACCTGATTGCTGCTGAAGACACGAGACATACCCGGAAATTACTCAGCCATTATAATATTCACACACCTTTGACTAGTTATTTTGAACATAATAAACGGGTGAAAGGCGAATATATTGTATCCCAACTGAAGCAGGGAAAGTCCGTTGCTTTAGTTTCTGATGCCGGAATGCCGGGAATCTCCGATCCGGGAGAAGATCTGGTGCGGGAAGTAATTGCTCAGGGGTTAAAAGTTTGTCCCATTCCGGGTCCCAGTGCCTCTATTGCCGCCTTGGTTGTGTCCGGATTGCCCACAGATCGTTTTATTTTTGAAGGATTTTTACCCAGAGAAAAAAAAGATAAGCGTCAAAGAATGAATTGCCTCAAAGCAGAACAGCGTACTATTATTCTTTATGAATCTCCTTACCGGTTAATTGATACATTAATGGAATTCCTCCAGGTTCTTGGAGATAGGAAGGCTGCCGTATCCAGGGAAATAACAAAGAAATATGAGGAAACAATAAGGGGAACGCTTTCCGAGATGATTAGTTATTTTCAGGATAACCCTCCAAAGGGAGAAATAACTTTGGTTATTGCAGGCCGAGAAGAACAAAAGGAAGTATTAATAGATACAGTCCAATTAAAGGGTGAAATAAAAAAGCTAGTTAATACAGGGATGGCAAAAAAAGATGCTGTTAAAGAAATTGCCATGCGGTATGGTTTACCTAAAAATCAGGTTTACAGATTAAGCTTGGAGGAATGAGAAAAACAGAAACTTATTTTAATTAATAAACAAAAAGGAAAGGCATAATGCCTCTCCTTGTAAAAGCTTGTCTTAGACAGCGTTGGAGTTCATTGAAGCTGCACACTGGCGGCAGACGTTCTTACCCTTGAAATTCTGGACATCTTCTGCACTTCCGCAAAAAATACATGCCGGTTCATATTTCTTCAAGATAATTTTTTCGCTATCGACATATATTTCTAAAGCATCCTTTTCGTCGATACCAAGGGTTCTCCGAAGTTCAATCGGTAAAACAACTCTCCCAAGCTCGTCCACTTTCCTTACAATCCCTGTTGATTTAATCATTTTAACACCCCTCCCCCAACAAAATTCGACAAAGTTATCATGCCTAAATAATACCAAAGGTGCCAACATAAGTCAACAAATATTTTGAGTTTTTTTGACAAATTTTTTATGATTTTTTAACTAATACCTGGTTTTCAACTAGATATTTCTACATACTACAAAAAATATTATATATTTACTATATTATATGAATTTTGCCAGTAAAAGTCAATAATTACTAATTATTTATTAAACAATTGTAAGTTTTGGAGGAATACTTGACAAAGGATTTAATGATAAATATAATCTAGCTAATACGGGTTGTTTTATATTTAGGGAAATGCGAGGATGGGAAAGAGTAGCCTGGTAGTTCATTTTTAGAGAGCGGGGTTTGGTGAAAGCCCGTAATGGCAAACAGGTGAAACATGGTCCCGGAGCTATGAAGTGAACAGAGTAATGCATTTTTCAGTGCCCTCCCTAATTTAGAAGCAATAATTTGATAATAAATCGTCTAACACCTTGCAACAGCAGGGTTTTTTTAGTATATTTTTTGTCAAATTTGTTCATATTTATATGGCGGATTATGTCGGATTGTGATATAATAGGTTATATCTACCACTTAAGTTAGCGAGGAAAGTTAAATGTATCTAAAAAAATCATTTAACCCTAAAACTGGCAGAACGTATTTGTCAGCCGCCACTAATTATTATGATCCGGCAAAAAAGCAATCTCGAACTCGAACGATCAAATCGTTTGGTTACGTTGATGTATTAGAAAAAACCTATCCCGATCCTATTGCTTACTTTACTTCAGTGGTTGAAAAAATGGATACTGAGGAGAAAATGGCTAAGTCCTTGGAGCAAATTAAAATCAATAGGGCTGCTACTCTATCTATTGGTGATACTAATCGAAAGCACTTTGGCTATGCTGCTTTGAGTAAAATTTATCACGATCTTGAACTACATACCTTTTTCATTAACAAAGCGAGGAATTTGAAGATAGAATATATCCTGAACAATGTTGTTAAGTTATTAGTTTTTGAACGTCTAAAAAATCCAGCCCTCTAAGAAAAAAGCCTTTGAGAACAAAGACCGATATTTTGAAAATATGGATTTTTCGCTGGATAATGTCTACGGAGCATTGAGTATTATCGCTAAGTACAAAGATGACTTACAGATCTACCTTCATAAGAAGATTAAAGCACTCTACGGCAGAACGACAGAACTTGTGTACTACGATGTAACAAACTATTACTTCCAAATTGACGAACAGGACGATATGAGGAGAAAAGGTGTTTCTAAAGAACATCGTCCTGATCCGATTATTCAGATGGGTTTGTTTATGGATACGATGGGAATTCCGATCTCCTACAAGCTCTTTCCGGGAAACACCAATGACTGTGAAACGGTGCGTCCCATGCTGGCTGAACTGAAACGAGATTATGACATTGGGCAAGCAATTATTGTGGCTGACAAGGGAAACAATACAGCAAAGAATATTAACTACCATGTCATGCGCGGTGATGGATATGTATACAGCCAGACGGTCCGAGGAGCCCACAAAGAACTTAAAGAGTATGTCTTTGATGAGGAGGGTTATACATGGATCGGCGACGATTATAAGATTAAATCAAGAATATATCCGAGAGAGATCACTATCATCGGGAACAATAATAAACCTATGAAAAAACGCATTGACGAAAAGCAGATTATTTTTTATTCAAGAGACTATGACCTACGTGCTAAAGCTGAAAGAGAACCTGCTTTACTTAAAGCCATGGAACTTGTAAAGGATCCCGCCAAGTACAACAGGGCTACCTCTTACGGTGCCGCCAAATACGTTAAGAATCTTGTGTATGATAAGGAAACCGGCGAAATTATTACTTCAAAAAGGAAACCATTATTCGATGAACAAAAGCTCCGTGAAGAAGAAAAGTTTGATGGTTACTATGCAATTGTCACGAGCGAACTTGATAAATCTGATGAGGAGATCATCGATATCTATCGAGGACTTTGGCGAATTGAAGAATCTTTCAAAATCACGAAAAACGACCTGAAAACCAGGCCTGTTTACCTGTCTAGGCAAGATCGCATTGAATCGCATTTTCTTATTTGCTTTATTGCACTAGCCATCATAAGAATTGTTCAGCACAAACTCGGCAACAAGTATTCTGCAAACCATATCATGGAAAGTCTACGCAAGATAAATTGCACAAGAGTCGATAAAAACCTCTATATCTTTGATCACGTTGATGAAATAACGTTAGCGATGAAGGACGCTTTAGGTATTGACTTTTCTAAAGAGTTCCTTACTCTGAAAGAAATAAAAAATATTTTAGCATTGTCAAAAAGATCCTCTTCTGCACTATAACTTTTTGCACAAACAGAAAACCCGGTAGCCATTGATTATCAATTGCTCCGGGCTCTTTTTTTATTAATTTTGCTTCGAAAGTCAGGTTATATGAATTTTGCCAGTAAAAGTCAATAATTACTAATTATTTATTAAACAATTGTAAGTTTTGGAGGAATACTTGACAAAGGATTTAATGATAAATATAATCTAGCTAATACGGGTTGTTTTATATTTAGGGAAATGCGAGGATGGGAAAGAGTAGCCTGGTAGTTCATTTTTAGAGAGCGGGGTTTGGTGAAAGCCCGTAATGGCAAACAGGTGAACATGGTCCCGGAGCTATGAAGTGAACAGAGTAATGCATTTTTCAGTGCCCTCCTAGTAGCTTTTATCGGTGTGGCGGTCGTTAGCAACGCTAAGGTATGGAATACCTAATAAGGCTGTATATCGTGAGATATCAGCGAATAAGGGTGGTAACACGGAACTCTTCGCCCCTTGCTTTTATGGGTGAGAGTTTTTTTATTATAAATTTCACTAATCGCAAAATATTGACTAAAAATGGAGGTTATCATTATGTCGGAAAAAAATTTTTACGTGACAACTCCTATTTACTATCCCAGTGATAATTTACATATTGGACATGCGTACACTACTGTGGCTGCCGATACTTTGGCCAGATATAAGAGAATGCGCGGTTACCAGGTTTGGTTTCTGACCGGGTCAGATGAGCATGGTCAAAAGATTGAAAGAAAAGCAAAATCAGCCGGGAAAGAGCCGCTGGAATATGTAGACGGAATTGTAGCCGGTTTTAAGCATTTATGGGAAAAGCTACAAATTACCAATGATGATTTTATCAGAACAAGCGAGGAACGACATAAAAAAGTTGTTCAGTATATTTTTCAGAAGATTTACGATAAAGGAGATATATATAAATCAGAATATCAAGGATGGTATTGTACTCCCTGTGAATCCTTTTTTACAGAAAGACAGTTGGGGGAAAACCAAACATGTCCCGATTGTGGCCGGCCGGTGGAATTAATTAAAGAAGAAAGCTATTTTTTCAAAATGAGTAAATATGCTGAGCGCTGGCTCCAATATGTTGAAGAAAATCCTGATTTTATTCAGCCTGTAAGCCGTAAAAATGAAATGGTCAATTTCGTGAAACAGGGTTTGGAGGATTTATGTATTTCACGTACCACCTTTTCTTGGGGGGTACCTGTTCCCATTAATGAAAAACATGTGATTTATGTTTGGTTTGATGCTCTTACCAATTACTTGTCGGCTTTAGGTTATGGTACAGATGATGATACTTTATATCAAAAGTTTTGGCCTGCCGATGTACATTTGGTAGGGAAGGATATTGTCCGGTTTCACACTGTAATTTGGCCGATTATTCTCATGGCGTTAGAGATAGAGATACCCAAGAAGGTTTTTGGACATGGATGGGTGCTTTTGTCTGAAGGGAAAATGTCTAAATCAAAGGGCAATGTAGTTGATCCGCTGGTTTTAATTGATAAGTATGGGGTAGATGCTATTAGATACTTCCTCCTGAGAGAGGTTCCTTTTGGCCAAGATGGATACTATTCCGAAGAAGCATTAATCAATAGAATAAATATTGACCTTGCCAATGATTTCGGTAATTTATTAAGCCGGACAACGGCTATGATCAATAAGTTTTTAGGAGGAATTATTGCTCCTCCTAGAGAAGGAACGGAATATGATGAGGAAATTATCAATTTAGCAAAAGCAACCCCCAAAAAGGTTGAAGAATTAGTAGAAAAATTGGAATTCAGTAATGCGCTGGCGGAAATATGGAAACTGGTAAATAAGGCAAATAAATATATTGATGATGCTGCACCCTGGGCGCTGAACAAAAGAAAAGAGGATAGAGAGAAATTAGAGACTGTTATGTATAACCTTGTTGAAGTAATCCGTTTAGCTACTGTTATGTGTACACCTTTTATGCCTAACCTGCCGGAAAAAATATGGGTTCAATTAGGAATTACTGAGCTTAAAGAAATACATACCTGGGACAGTTTAATTTGGGGCAGATTTCCTATCGGTATTGAGATTAAACGGGGAGAACCTCTTTTTCCCCGGATTGAACTAACGGCGCCCAAGGCCAAGAAAGAAAGTACTCAGAATGTTCAGGAAGCCCGGCAGCAGGAATTTGAACCTATTGCTCCGGTTGCTCCGGAAATTACCATAGATGATTTTGCCAAAGTTGATTTGCGGGTTGCTGAAGTTATTTCCTGTGAGAAAGTAAAAAAAGCGGATAAATTACTTCAGCTTAACGTTAAAGTAGGTGATGAAGTACGCACTATTGTATCCGGAATTGCTCAACATTATCAGCCTGAAGAATTGGTAGGTAAAAAAGTAGTTCTGGTAGCAAATCTCAAACCGGTAAAATTAAGAGGAATAGAGTCAAAAGGGATGATTCTCGCTGCTTCCCATAATGGCAAACTGGAAGTAATTACTGTTGATTCCATTGAATCTGGAGGGAGAATAAAATAAATGGATGGAACTGTTCTCTTTGATACTCATGCTCATTTAAATGATGAGCAGTTTGTGGATGATTTTCCGGAGGTGATTAAACGGGCACAGGAGGAGGGTGTGATCCATATTGCCGTGGTGGGGTCCGATCTTTTTTCTTCTCTGGAGGCTGTTAAAATTGCCGGTTTGTATGACGGTATCTACGGGGTCATAGGGGTTCACCCTCATGCAGCGGATACCTTAAATGAGGAAGTACTTACTAAGTTAAGATTAATGGCTCAGGAGTCTAAGGTAGTAGCCATTGGGGAAATTGGCCTGGATTATTACTATAACTATTCCCCTGAGGATATTCAAAAAAAAGCTTTTCGAGAGCAGATTATTTTGGCTAAAGAACTAGGCAAGCCTATAGTTATTCATGACCGGGAGGCACATGGAGATACAATGAGAATTCTCAAAGAGGAAAAAGCGGGGGCAAACGGCGGCATTTTACACTGCTTTTCCGGCAGTTGGGAAATGGCGCGAGAATGCTTAGATTTAGGTTTTTATATTTCCTTTGCCGGTCCGGTAACCTTTCATAATGCTACCCGTTTAGGGGATATCGCAAGAAAGGTTCCTTTAGACAGAATATTAGTGGAAACAGATTGCCCCTATTTGTCTCCTCACCCCTATAGAGGAAAAAGAAATGAGCCTGCCAGGGTTCGTGTTGTGGCGGAAAAAATTGCTCAGTTGAGAGAAATTTCCTTAGAAAAATTTATTGAAATGGCAACAAAAAATGCTTTTCAAGCGTATCGAATTTTGTCATAAATTGAGATAACAATACTAAAGAGGTCTTTTTGCCCCTTTTTTTCTACTTTTAAGCAAGAAACCTGAAAAAAGGTTGGGTTGACAGCATATAGTAAAAAAGGTAGACTATCACTACCTCAAATTTGAGGTAAATGGAGGGGATGCAGTGCAAAATCCTTTTATAAAAAAAGGAAGTCATCAAGGAATGGCAAAGTGGATTGCTGGAGGGCTGGCTGTATTTTTAATTGTTTTAGTTTATGGAATTTATTCATGGTTGCAAAAGGATGTCATAATAGTTATTGACAAAAACACCGTAAGTTCAAAGACATTTAAATTTACGGTAGCTGAGGTTCTAGAGGAGAAGGGAATAAAGGTATTTCCCCAGGACCGGGTAGACCCCGGATTATCAGCCCGTCTTGCCCAAAAACAGGTGGTAAAAATTACCCGGGCAGAGGATATTCTTGTAGAAGCAGATGGAAAAAGAATAAAGGTGCGGTCGGTTCCGGAAACTGTTCAAAACGTTCTGAAGCAGGCAAATGTTACCTTAGGGGAAAAAGATATTGTTGAACCGGAATTAACAACCAAGGTTGGTAAAGGGGCTATTATTAAAGTAAACCGGATTAAGGAAGAATTTGTTACTAAAAAACATATAGTGAGTTTTCGTACCGAACAAAAGGAAGACCAGACATTAGAAAGAGGGACCCAAAAGGTAATTAGGGAAGGAAAAGAGGGACAAAGAGAAGAAGTTGTTAAAATTGTCTACAAAGATAATAAAAGAATTCGCCGGGAGATAGTGTCCAGTAGAATAATTGAAGAACCTGTTAATAAAATTGTAGCTGTAGGAGTACTCCAATTAGCATCAAGAGGCGGACGCAAATTTGAATTTGAAAGGATTATGAATGTGCGGGTCACTGCTTATACTAGTACCGGAAATAGAACTTGTACCGGAAGGGTACCTCATGTTGGAACAGTAGCAGTTGACCCAAATGTAATCCCCTTAGGCAGCAGGTTATATGTTGATGGTTATGGTTTTGGCAGAGCTGAAGATACGGGAGGCTTAATAAAAGGTAATACTATTGATGTATTTCTGCCATCGGAAAGGGAAGCAAGACGCTGGGGTGTCCGGTCCACGAAGGTTTATATTTTGAAATAAGAAAAAGCGGTGGCTTGTGAAAGTGAGAAGCCACTGCCTTTTTTTGATTAAAAAGAGCAGAAAACACATAAACTATAGTATAATTGAACTGTTTATGTGTTCAATTGATGGGGGTGGGGTATACAAAATATGGATAAAATTTCCACACCAGTAAAAACCAGGCAATTACTTGATAAATACGGATGTGTGTTACGTAAAAGCCTGGGGCAGAATTTTTTGATTGAGCCTAAATTTGTAGATAAAATAGTAGCTGCTGCCGAACTGGAAAAAGATGAAATTGTAGTTGAGATTGGACCGGGAATCGGAGCTTTAACTCAAGCTCTAGCGACATTTGCCGGGCATGTAGCAGCCGTGGAAATTGATCATTCCTTAGCTGCGGCCTTAAGAGAAATTTTTTTTTATTATCCCAATATCACTATATTTTGTGATAATGCTTTGACGGTGGATTTTGACGAGATTGCCCGTAGTGTCAGAGGGGATAATATTACAAATAATTCCTATAAAGTGGTGGCAAATCTGCCATACTATATTACTACTCCTGTTATTATGCGGCTTCTTGAAGGTGGATATCATTATTCATCTATGGTACTGATGGTGCAAAGGGAGGTAGCACAGCGCATGGTTGCTGTCCCCGGGACCAAAGATTACGGAGCCTTATCTTTAGGTGTACAATACTACTGTATTCCATCCTTAATTACGGTTGTCCCCAGAACTGTATTTTTGCCTAGGCCAAAAGTGGAATCGATGGTTATTAAGCTGGAAAAGAGAATTCAGCCTCCTGTAGAATTATCTGATGAAAAATTATTTTTTCTTTTGATTAAGGCGGCATTTAGTCAAAGGAGAAAAACTATTCTTAATGCCTTAAATAATTCTGCATTATTAGAAACCAAGGAACAGTGGGAGCGGATTTTAGAACAAGGATTTATTGATGCCAAGAGACGGGGAGAAACTCTCACCATAAAAGAGTTTGCGGTACTGGCCAATTTATTGGCTGCAAAGAGGTGATCTAGAGTGACCTTTGTGAGCCCTAGTAAAGGAAGTATGACATTCGACAGTATGATACAAAACATTTTGGAATTTATTCATGAGGATCCGGAGGGAGATTATCGAATTATTATCGGTTCTGATTCTCATGTTCGGGATGAAACAAACTTTGTCAGTGCTGTTGTTATCCATAGGGTGGGGAAAGGTGCCAGGTATTATTACTCAAGAAAGCAACTTCAAAATGTGAGAAGTCTGCGTCAAAGAATTTTTTATGAAACTGCTTTGAGCCTTGAATTAGCGAATAAAGTGGTTTCTGCATTTGAGGAAAATGGTCATAGTGAGTTAAACATTGAGATCCATCTTGATGTAGGCAGCAAAGGAGAAACGAAAGGTCTTATTAAAGAGGTAGTAGGTATGGTAACAGGATGTGGATTTGAGGCTCATATTAAACCCGATTCCAGTGGTGCTTCCAAAGTAGCTGATAAGCATACGAAGTAGTGTTTTTAGGAGTCTTTGTCTAATCGGTTTTTCTTACATAAAATGCAACAGGAACAATCTTGGTATTTAGCCTGACAAGGTTCCACATGAATCAAAACATGGGAAAGTGCAAAATGATTTTTAATTTCCTTTTCAATTTGGTCACATATCTCGTGAACATCTTTTACTGCAGCATTACGAGGGACAACTAGATGCAGGTCTATATGTCTTTCCGCCCCTGCTTTTCTTGACCGGAGTTTATGAAATTCCACAAAATTATTTTTATACTCCTTGATAATATCCACGATTATTTGTTCTTCTTCCTCAGGAAGTTTGGTATCAACCAGAGGTAAAAAGGCTTCTTTGGTAAGGTTGTAAGAAGCTTTCATAATCAATAATGCCACCCCAATGGCTATTAGAGGGTCAAGGGTTTGAAATCCGGTGAACTTGATTAATATCAACCCTGCCATTACCCCGATAGAAGTAATGACATCTGTCGATAGGTGTAAAGCATCTGCTTTTAGAGCAATAGAATCTGTTTTGTTAGCTGTTTGAAAAAGATATCGGGAGACAAGAAGGTTAGTTAGCGAGGCGATGCCCATCACAATTATGCCTAAACCGATAGATTCTACCGGAACACTATGGGATAATTTTTTAATAGCCTCAAAAATAATCCAGATAGCTGCAAGGAAAATAAGTAAAGCTTCAATTACTCCGGAAATGTTTTCCATTTTACCATGGCCAAACTGGTGTACTTCATCAGCAGGCTGAGAAGCCTTTTTTACAGAAAAAAAGGCAATTAAGGAGGCGGCTAGGTCTAATCCGGAATGGATCGCTTCAGAAATTACACTGACTGACCCCATCACAATGCCTACGACAAGCTTCATTAATACTAAAGCAGAGTTGCTTATTACGGATATTCGCGCTGCTCTTACCTTATTATCCATGTTAACCTCCTTATAGTGCTTTCGATAATAAAACACCTGGAGACAATGACTAGTCCCACAGGTGTTTTACCCGCTGCCTGTTATAGCCCGGCATGGCATTGATGTAATGCCTGCCTGATCTAGTTAATCCATATCCGATACTACGAATAAATTATCAAATCTGGTATTGAATGTCAAGATAAAACCAGAAATTGTATTTGTCCATTTTACCGGAATTATTTGGCAAAGACATGATTACCAATTCTGGCGGTAATGGTTTTAGAATTTAAAAATCGGTTGTTAGGTGCTTTAACCGGATTCCAGTAAAAAAGGGCACCGTTGCTTGGATCCCACCCGTTTAAAGCATCTTCTGCTGCATTGATAGACGTAGTATTTGGAGTCAAGTTGATTTGACCGTCTAATACTACGGAGAATTCGTTTTTCTGGTAAATTACTTGCGAGATAGTATTGGGAAACAAAGGACTCTTTACTCTATTTAGCACAACAGCACCTACGGCAACTTGTCCCTGATAAGGTTCACCCCGGGATTCTCCGTAAATAAGCCGAGCCAACAACATTAATTCACTGCGAGAAAAACTGCCCGCCCCCCGTGATGCGGTATCGGCAGTACCGGTACTACCGGTAGGAACATTCAGAACCTGACCGGGATATATGGTTGTGGACTTGAGACCGTTCAAATTAACGAGAGTGTTTATTGTGGTGTTAAAACGCCGGCTGATTATGTAAAGAGTATCTCCTGATTTGACTACATATTTTGTTGACCCAGAAACTGAAGTTGCTGAGGGAATGTTTAAAACATTTCCGGGATAAATAGTTGTAGAAGTGAGACCATTGGCTTTCATAATAGTGTCTACTGTAGTACCGAATTTTTGACTGATTAAATATAAGGAATCTCCAGGTTTAACAGTGTACTGGGCAGCAAAAGCTTGTCCTGCAAACAAAAACAGAAAAACAGTTACAATCATCACGTGGAATAATTTTTTGGGATACTTCCCCATAGACGACCTCCTGTCATGAATTTTGTAATTGGCCAAGTATAGAAAAAACGCGCGTAAAAGAATTATACATCAGAATAAGGACTATTTCACTAGGGGTGCAATTCCAATTATACCTTATAATGTACTAAATGGCTATTATTACTATGAATGAAATATTTTTATTTTGCCAGGAGTTTTTAGAAATTGGTCTAATAAATCAAAACGGCGCTGGGAGTGATAACCGCCATAGAAAATATTTCCTTCATATCTGCTTCTCGGTAAGTTGTCTAATACAGCCAGGGCTTCAATACAGTCGCCGATAATTGTATAGGCGATCATAGTGGCGTGATATAATGATTTGATTGGTGAGCCTAGATGCTGATGAGGAATAGCTGTGGCCACTTCAATAGACAAGTTGTTTTTTTTCGCTACAGCTAATTCCACGGGAGGGATGGCAAATAATTCTACAGGAATAGTCTGGAGCAGTTTTTGGGAAACTGCATGGGGGCCATGAGACAGTGAGGCTAATCCTAATTTCTCAAAAAGGTTCATTTTTCGGTTTACCAATTCCCGGTAGCGGAGCACCTTTTTTGCCAGCATATTTCGATTGTAAATATAAGGATAACAGTTTGTTAAAGCACAATCTATGCCTAATTCTATAGATAAAATAAGCTGTTCGAGTGAACGTATAAAGTTTCCGGTCATGTCACCATCTATAAACAAAACTCCCTTTACATTAAATTTTTTGGCATAATGTGCTCCGATAGCCCGAGGAACATCTATCCCAAGGGGTTCCGGAAAATAAACAGTATATATTTTCGATGAGGACACTGATAAGCAGACCTGAAGGGTTTGGTCATAACACCCGTTTACCACAGGTATTAATACGTCCAAGGGGAGCTGGAGGAGATTTCTGATTACAGATCCTATCTGGGATTCTTCATTTTGGGCGGGAATAACAGCAGCATACATTTTATGACCTCCACAAACTAGCTAATATATAATATGGTTTAAAGTTACAGAGGGAAACTATGAACCCTTAAGTGGAATTGGCCATATAAATATAGCAGGCTTGATTAAGGGGGGATATTATGGCTGCTATTCAACCAGGTGATGTGGTAGCCCGGAAATCATACGGTTATGACCTCATGTTCCGAGTAAAAGCTATTCATCAGGATCAAAATGGCCGGACAATAGCTGTTATTAAGGGAATAGAAATAAGGCTGGTGGCAGATGCTCCGCTGGAAGATCTGAGGCAAATAGAAGATTTAAATTATTTACAACAAAGAAAAGGAAATTCTAAAGATCAAGAGGACAAGGTAAAAAGTATTTTAGAACGAAGAAGGTTGGACAGAAATAAAAATGTTTGGCGGGCCCAGCTCTTTGATTTTCGAGAGGAGGAACAATTTTTTGAGGTTCCGGGAAAGGTATTACACATTGATGGTGATGAGGAATATCTTAGCAAGTGTTTAGATGCTTACAAAAAATTGAGGATCCCCCATAATGGAGTTAGTATTCCGGAAAAAGATCAGCCTAATACCGTGTTTTATTACCTGCAAAAACACCAGCCGGATATATTGGTAATAACAGGTCATGACGGGCTGCTTAAAGGAGCTCAGGACTTTAAAGATTTAAATAGTTACCGTAATTCCCGTTATTTTGCGGCTGCTATCAAAGCAGCCAGAAAGTTTGTGCCCAGCCGGGATGATTTAGTAATTTTTGCCGGAGCCTGTCAATCTCATTATGAGGAATTGTTAAGTTCCGGGGCTAATTTTGCAAGTTCACCAAAAAGAGTATTTATTCATATTTTTGACCCGGTATTTATTGTGGAAAAAATTGCTTATACTTCTATAAGAGAGACATTAACATTAAATGATGTGATATCAAATACAGTTACTGGAATAGATGGCGTTGGAGGCATTGAAACGAGAGGCTGCTTCCGCTGGGGTTACCCGAAGTCCCCTTATTAAATGCCGGAATATTATGAATAAATATTTCTAATAAACTAATAATAACGGAAAATGTGTGAGAGAAGAAGGAGGGAGAGTAATGAAAAAATGGGGTTGTGCTGTGTGTGGATATGTGTATGATCCCGAAGCAGATGATGATAATGGAATGAAAATAGGGGTAGAATTTGATGATTTGCCTGATAGCTGGACTTGCCCTGATTGTGGGACAGAAAAAGATCAATTTGAACCCTTTGAAGGGTAATATTACATGTAAAAAAACAAATAATACAAGAATATTTTATAGTTACGCAATATGATAGAATTTTATTTTTAATAGTTATAAAGAAAACAGGGATTATATATCATTAACCAACAATATTTTATATTTCATTAAAATTCTCTTAGTATAAAATTAAATTAGAGAAGGAAATTAGAATTGACGTCTAGAATTATTTTATGTAACATAAATAATGTGCTTTTTTAAAGGCGGAAAAATGTTCCTGAAGAAATATTAGGCATGACGATTGATGGAGGTATGGATGAACAAGGAATTAGGAAAAAAAATAAAAAAAATTAGAACATCAAAAGGGATGACATTAAAAGACTTAAGCGAAAAAACCAATTTGTCTATTGGATTTCTTTCTTTGGTAGAAAGAGGTTTGGCTTCTACAGGTATTATGTCCCTACAAAATATAGCCCAGGCATTTGGGGTAGATTTGGGATATTTTTTTAGCCCTATGAAAGGAAACCAGAAAAAAAGAATTGTGCGCAGCTATGACCATGATGCTTTCCGTATCGAAAACTCAAAATATGTCTATTTTAGTTTAGCCGGTGATATGGAGGATAAAAGGATTGATCCCATGCTGGTAGTGCTTTTACCAGGGGAATTACGGGAAGAAGTGGCTCCTTTTTGCCATGAAGGGGAAGAATTTGTTTATGTTTTAGAAGGAATATTAACTTTTTTTATGGAAGATAAGGAATATGAACTCTATCCTGGGGACAGCTTCCATATCCAATCCAGCACCCCTCATAACTGGGCTAATTTCACGAACCGCTTGACTAAAATTTTATATATTGTTACTCCGAAGATTTTTTAATTAATTTTTATGTATAAATAGTCTATAGGAAGGGTTATCTAACAGGTTTCATTTTGCCGATGAGGCCTGTTTTTATTTTTTAATTGCTGATACAACCTGGAATCGGATAAATTTCTTGTGTAATACACAAAAAAAATATAGAATAAAGTATAAACTATTGGGGGAGGGGTTTGCATGGAAAAGATTGTTATCGAGGCAATTAGTTCAGAATGTGGAATGTTTAAGCCCGGAGACCGCATTTATATTGACGGCGCCCTAGTGGATAAGGAAAAAAGCAGTAAAATATGTTTGATGGCTTTGCAGTCGTTTTTTCCTTATATTTATGCTTTGAGAAAGGGCGTAACGGGAAAAGAAATGAGTTTCGATGAGCAGATATTAGTTCAGTGCCCTGACCATTGCGGTTCTACTGTTTTTGAGCTAAGGAAGGAAGACTGGTAAAAGAATTGTTTATCATAATTGTGAAGCCGGTTACTGTGCAGTTGTGTACAATAACCGGCTTTTTGTTGTTTAAAGAATAAGTTTTTCTTTTAGAGATCATAGTAGTAAGAAAACTCAGCCGGGTGTGGGATCTGATTAATTTTTTGTGCTTCTTCCCGTTTTTTTTGTACCCAAATTTCGATTAGGCGCTTTGAGAAAACATTTCCTTTAAGGAGGAAATCGTAGTCTTTTTCCAGAGCATCTAGCGCTTCTTCCAGTGATTTGGGCAATGCTTTTATTTTGGCCTGTTCTTCCTGAGAGAGGTTATAGAGGTTGGTATCATAAGGTCCATAACCCAATTTAGTCGGGTCCATTTCTTTTTCAACACCGTCTAAACCGGCCATTAACATCGCTGAATAGGCAAAGTATGGATTACAGGTAGCATCAGGGCAGCGCATTTCAAAACGTTTTTGTTCAGGTGCCCGGGCATAGTCTGGAATTCTGATTACTGCACTGCGGTTGGAAGTAGCAAAACAAATGCTTACCGGGGCCTCATAACCGGGGATAAGACGTTTATATGAATTAGTGCTGGGATTAGTAAAAGCGCAGAGAGCTGGTGCGTGGGATAGCAGTCCTCCAATAAAGGAGAGGGCTGTTTTGCTTAAACCTGAATAGCCTTTATCATCATAGAAAATGGGTTGTCCTCCTTTAAAGAGGTGCATGTGGACATGCATTCCATTACCGGCTTCTCCATGTACTGGTTTAGGCATAAAGGTAGCTGTTTTCCCCTGAACGAATGCTTCGTTTTGCACAATATATTTAATCATCATTGTTTTATCGGCCATTTCCCGCATGGGGCCAAATTCTATTTCAATTTCGGCCTGGCCTGGCCCGGCTACTTCCGAATGGTGATATTTAACACGGATTCCTCTTTCCTCTAGAAGAATACACATGCGAGATCTTAAATCGTAGAGAGTATCCATAGGTGTCCCGATATGATAACCGCCTTTTAAGGGAACCTTGTATCCCTGGTTAGGATACTCATCGTTACCGGAATTCCATTCAGCCTGTTCTGCATTAATTTTAAAACTTATAGAATGGGGTTTGGTTTCATAGCTGATATGATCAAAAACGAAAAATTCGAATTCCGGTCCAATTCTCATTTCATCAGCGATGCCCGTGGATTTAAGATATTCTTCGGCGTGAGTTGCCACTGCCCGGGGATCTTGCTCAAAACGGCGGTGTGGGTTGCCAATAACGTAAATATCACCTATCATGGAGATAGTTGGAGTTGTTCCGAAGGGATCCGTAAAGGCGGAAGAAATATCAGGGATAAAAACCATGTCGCTCTTTTCTACCGGGGCAAACCCGTAGTTTGAGCCGTCAAAACCGATTCCGTTTTTTATGGTATTTTCATTAAATCGCCCAACGGGAATAGTTAAATGGCGCCAACGGCCAGTTAAGTCGATCATTTTAAAGTCGATCATTTGGATTTCATTTTTTTGGCAATATTGTTTTATTTCTGCGAAGTCTTTAAACATTGTTGTCTCCTTTCTTTCACTGAAAAAATAACAAATGATACATATTCAACTTAATGCTAAAATCTCCTGCAGGATTATAAAAAAAAATACAAATATAAAGATAATTATGTATTCATGATTCTCAATGAAGCTATCACTAACGTGATAATATTATCTTTTCAAGATTAAACTTTATTCATGTAGTTTTTTTACCTATAATGCATAGGAGTGAGAGGAAAATGTTATTGCCTAACTTTGGAATATCTGAAATTGTGCTAATTCTGGGAGTGGTGCTTATTATTTTTGGTCCCGGCATACTGATAAAATGGGGAGAAATAATTGCTCAAAGAATTCATCATTGGGGCATCCGTCTGAGCAAAAAGCGTAATTAAGGCAGGAGATCTTTTAGTTTTATCGAAAAAAGGATAAAAATCCCCAGGAAAAATTTTTACATAAAAGTTCCGAAAAATATGGTTTTGAGTAAATTAATTTGGAAATTGGATTATAAAGGGAGGTTTTTATATTGCGTGTGGCAGAATGGCATAATGAGGTGATCGGTAAGAAGGTAGTTGAGAATTTAAAAAAGAACGGATTTGATGCCTTTTATTATTCTGAGCGGGAAAAGGCCGTGGAACATGTATTAAGCTTTATCTCATCGGGTATTAAGGTAGGAATTGGAGGGTCAATGACCCTGAAGGAGCTGAATATCCCTGATAGAGCCGCTCTCAAAGGGGCGGATGTCTTAGATCACAATACCCCCGGATTGTCCCGTGAGGAAAAATGGGAAATCCGGCGTCAACAGCTTATATGTGATCTATTTTTGTCTGGTACTAATGCAATAACCTTAGATGGCTATTTGGTAAATGTGGACGGGGTAGGCAACAGAGTGGCAGCGATGACTTTCGGACCGAAAAAAGTGGTCATTGTAGCGGGAATGAACAAGATATGCCGGGATGTGGAGGCAGGATTTGAGAGAATCAAAAGCATTGCTTCACCGCGAAATAATAAAAGGTTAAGTATCGCTAATCCTTGTATTTTAAATGGAGTGTGTACCGACTGCCAGGGGGAAACCAGGATTTGCCGAATTTATTCCGTGATCAAAAAGAAACCGATGGATACAGATATAACGGTGGTGTTGATCGGGGAGGATTTAGGTTATTAGATAATAAGGGAGGCATAAGTTTTCTAAAGGAGGCTTTATGATGAATTTAAGAGAGGACCAATTAAGTCGATATAGCCGTCACTTAGCATTAAAGGAAGTTGGTGAAGATGGGCAGCGAAAATTACTTCAGTCCAAGGTTTTGGTAGTGGGTGCAGGGGGTCTGGGTTCACCTGTAGCATATTACCTAACGGCAGCAGGAGTGGGACATATTGGGATTGTAGATAGTGATACTGTGGATTGGTCTAACTTAAACCGGCAGATTCTTTATGGGGCAGATGATGTAGGCATCGTCAAGGTTGAAAAGGCAAAGGAAAAATTAATTACCATTAATCCTGATGTAAATGTCAAAGCTTTTGCAGAAAAAATAGATGCAGGTAATGCGGAAAAAATTTGTAGCGGTTATGATGTGGTGATTGATTGTTTGGATAATTTCACAGCGAGATTTATTATTAATGATATTTGCCTCAAATTCAAAATACCCTTGGTTCACGCTGGAGTGCAAAAATATTTTGGACAAACATTTACGATTGTTCCAGGAGAAGGTCCATGCCTCAGGTGTATTTATCCGGAAATTAAAGAGACGGAGGCCCCTAAGCATGGAATACTAGGAGTTGTTCCCGGAATTCTGGGAACTCTACAGGTAATGGAAACCATGAAAATATTATTACAGATCGGGGAGATTAATAACAAAAACCTGCTTTATTTTGACGGACTTAATCTTAATTTTGAGAAGATAAAGATTACTCCTCGGGAAGACTGCATTTGTCAGAAATAATGCTTTGTATAGTTAAAAAAAGAGCTGGGGTTTTGTATTATTCAGGAAATATGGGAACGGTTTTTATCCCCATATTTCCTTATTATTCTGGAACCTGATCCCAAGAAAATACCCCAAATAAAAATTTGCACTAACCACTGCCTTTTAATATACTTTCCCAAAACTGTCTAAAGGCCAGATTCTAAAGATCGCTTTTCCTTCGATATCTTCTATGGGTACAAAGGAAACATCGGGACTTCTGCTGTCATGACTGTTTCCCCTGTTATCTCCCATAACAAATACTGTATCTTGCGGTACTATTGTATCAATATTACCCTCCGTATAATTGCCATTAGTATACAACTCATTCATGGTATTACCATTTACCGTAACAACACCGTTTTTAATTATTAAATGGTCTCCGCCGAGAGCAATTATTCTTTTGACATAATAGGCACCGGGGCGGTCTGGAGCATCAAAAATGATAATATCTCCCCTTACCGGTGTTTTCAGATTATAAAAGATGCGATTAGTAAACAAGCGATCATGATCATGAAGGGTGGGATACATGGATTGACCGTATACTTGGGTGATTTGAAATACATATGTGCGTATTAACAAGGCAATAACTATGGCAAGCAAAAAGCTTTTCAGATAATCCCAAATAACTGCGATAACTGATTTTTTCATGGATTCACCCCTCTCTACCAATATATTATATCATGTATCATATGTAAATGAACTATAAGATCAATGAATTTATTTTGGAAATATGTATGTATGATTTCTAAGAAATTTTTTTGATATTTTCCTTGACGTCAGATAAATGACGCATGAGCATAAACATATAAGCAATAAAGAATATACTTAATGACACTATCCCTTCCTTCGATGATTAAGCCAAAATTGTTGGGGATTTTTGTAGACCTTGTTACCGGCGGTATAGTAATTATGGGGTATTTATTTAATGATATTTCATATACTTTTATTTCAGCTAATAAATGATATATCTCAGTAGATATTGTTACTGCTTTGAGAAATAGATTATAATAAAAGGTAAAATCATAAAAAGGAGACTCCTCATGAAGGAAATTATTATTTATACCGACGGGGCTTGCTCCGGAAATCCTGGTCCTGGTGGTTGGGGGGCAGTTTTAATATATCAGGGACACAAAAAGGAAATTTCCGGATTTGCAGATCAAACCACAAACCAACGCATGGAGCTGACCGCCGCCGTAATGGCCTTAAAGCAGTTAAAGGAACCTTGTCGGGTAAAGCTGTACAGTGACAGTGCTTATCTGATTAACGCTTTTCAGCAGCACTGGTTGAAAAACTGGCAACGGAACGGGTGGAAAAATTTTCGAAAGGAACCGGTAGAAAATCAGGACCTGTGGAAAAAAATCTTGGAACTGGAGTCTATGCACCAGGTACAATGGATAAAGGTAAAAGGTCATGGGGATAACGTATTAAACAACAGATGTGACCAATTAGCCCGAGAAGAAATCAAAAAAAACTGTTCTTAAATTGTGTCATAGAGTTATTTTGAATAAATATAAGCTGCCGACCCAAAATCAGGCAGCTTATATCTTATTTTTAATATCGCGCACTTTAGAAACTAGCTCTCTCGCAACCATAATTTAAAGAAATTCATCAAATAAAATTTTTTCATAAATCAAATCATACCACAGTTTTTTTCTTTTATTAAAGGATTAATCAGATATTTAGCCAATATTTTGGTTAATAAACAAATAAAGTTTCCGTCTAAGTAATTATTAATATTAGATTTTTATTGAAAGAATATTTAGTAACATAATTTAGCGAATCGTAAATACTTTCAAAGGAGAAGGTAAATATGTCCAGCATTAAACAAATTAAATCTTTTGTGATGGTATCCGATCTTAAAAGCTTTACCAATGCTGCGGAAGCTTTATTTATGACGCAGCCGGCAGTAAGCTCTCAAATAAAAGCTCTAGAAGAGATTCTTGGATTATCTTTAATAGAAAGAAATGATAAAAGGGTGGAATTGACGGAGGCGGGAAAGTGTTTTTACCGGGAAGCAAAGGAAATACTGGCAGCCTATCAACGAGCAACGGAAGTTATGGATGATTTTAAAGGATTAAAAAGGGGTAGATTATCCCTTGGTGCTAGTACCATACCGGGGGAATATTTATTGCCAAAGTATATTGGACGGTTCAAAAAAAAGTATCCTGGCATTGAGGTTTCTTTAAGAATTGGTGATACAGGTTTTGTTTTGGATTTAGTTACAGACAGGAAGATTGATCTTGGCGTTGTCGGTGCTCAGATTGAACAGAAGAATGTAGATTATATCCCGTTTATTCAAGATGAATTAGTGTTAATTGCTTCCGACAGGCGGGAAATACCTCGGAATATTTCACCTGCTGACTTATTGTCTTTGGAAATTGTAACCCGAGAAGTAAATTCCGGGACCCGAATGGCTGTTAAAGAAGCTTTAATAAGACACCATATCCATGAGGATGATATAAATATTGTGATGGAACTTGGCAGTACCCAAGCGGTGATTACCGCTGTAGTTGCGGATATAGGCGTAGCATTTGTCTCAAAATGGGCGGCACAGACATTAATAGAGACAGGTAGTATTAAAAAAATTAATGTGGAAGGTTTGGATTTAAAAAGGGATCTCTATGTTGTTGTTCCTAAAAATAGTCAAGTTACCAGGGCGCGGGACATTTTTATGCGTTATTTAACGGCATTTGCACGTAAAATGTGATAAATTGTGCAAGGTATTCCTGAAAATATTTCGGGCTGTTGGTTTTTCTAATGGTGTGAATTATCTCTTTCCGGACCGACTTGACCGCAAAACTTGTACTATTTGATACTGAAATGAATAATGAAATAGAATGTTAGTATCTGGTTGAAACTTAAATGATAATTGGGTAAAGTTATATTGGCGCGATTAATAGATGCGGAGGATTAATATGTCTTGCTTTTTTTCCGGAGCTATGTATGTTGCATTGGCGGCTATTTTGTGGAGTACCGGAGGTGTTTTTATTAAACTAATACCGTTAGACCCGGTATTAATTGCCTGTTTGCGCTGTGCCATAGCCGGTTTGGTTCTTTTACCTTTTATCCATTTCAAAGAGTTAAAGGTGAGCTGGCAGCTGGTGCTTTTAGTATTGTGCTACGGGGGGTTGTCCCTTTGCTTTGTTACAGCGACAAAACTAACTGCCGCCGCCAATGCAATTGCCTTGGAGTTTACGGCGCCTTTATGGATTTTTCTGTTTGATACCATATACTCCAGAAAAATAGTTTGGAAAAATGCCCTGCCTTTGATCTTGATAATTATCGGTTTAGGGGTAATTTTATCAGAGCCGGTAATAGGAAGCAGTTTTCAAGGAAATCTTATCGGTGTTGTTTGTGGGGTTTTTTTTGCCGGCATTACCTTGCTTTTTAGAGTGGTGGGAAAAACAAATACTATTGGAGTTGTGGGACTATGTAATCTGATTGCCGCTTTTTTAATCTGGTTTTTGGTTCCTGCTGGTTCCACTACTGCTGGAACCGATATAACTGGTTGGTTAGTTCTTATCTATCTGGGGTTATTTCAAACAGGTGGGGGTTATGCTGTTTATGCATGGGGATTAAGATATATTTCAGCTCAAAAGGCCAGTATGATTGCTTTGTTGGAACCTGTTTTTAACCCGATTTGGGTGGGTATATTTGTGCATGAAATTCCAACTATATATGGTATTATGGGAGGGCTTTTTATTTTACTGGGATTAGTTGCCGACACCTTGATTAATTCCGTTGCCGTGGGAAGAATCAGGGGTAAAATAATCTCTTCAGAAATAATCAGGTACATGTTCAGGTTAAACGTAAACATGGAGAAAATAAAGCAGTGATTAGGCGAAAAGAGTGTGGTTGGCGAAAGAAATCAGTAATAGTGCCTTGATCACATTGTTCACGTGTTCATGATGCTTACGATAGTAAAGGATCTATCCCGGCAACCGAATATGGGGTCTCGGATCCTGAGACCCCAAAAAAATACCCCAAATTTATTCAAGCCGTAAACACTGCCTTTTTACACATTAAAGCGAAAGTTAATAATGTCCCCGTCTTGAACAATGTAATCTTTGCCTTCTAAACGAAATTGTCCCAACTCCCTTGCCTTAGCGATAGATTTAGCTGCTTCGAGGTCATTAAAGCTAACTATTTCTGCTCTGATAAAGCCTCTTTCAATATCAGAGTGAATTTTTCCGGCGGCTTTTTTTGCCGGTAACCCTTTTTGAATAGTCCACGCTTTAACTTCATCTTCACCTGCCGTAAGGAAAGAAATGAGTCCCAGCATTTTATAGACAGCTTTAGCCAACCTATTAATACCCGGTTCTGTGATACCTAAGTCCTCCATAAAAGCCTGCTTGTCTTCATCATCAAGCTGGCTGATTTCCGATTCCACCTGGGCACATATTTCCAGCGCAATCATATTATGATTCCGGCAATAGGTGTGAATTTGTTGTTTTTGGGGATAGCAACCGGTAGTAAACTGGTTTTCATCTAGATTGATCACAATAAGCATTGGTTTATTCGTAAGGAAGGTAATGTGTTTAATAGCATCTTTTTCTTCTTCCGTAAAGCTGATTGAGCTTACCGGTTTTTCTGATTCTAAAATATCACGAATCATGAGCAGAGTAGATTCTTCTAAAGGGTTTTCTAATTTCTTCTTTTTACCGCTATTAATGCGGCTTAACCTTGTTTCAATAAGCTGAAGATCTGCAAATAAGAGTTCCATATTAACCGTTTCTAGGTCCCGGATCATGTCAAGGGTATTATCAACATGCAGAACCTCTTTGTTTTCAAAGGCTCTGAGAATGTGAACCAAAGCATCTGCATCTCTGACAGCAGATAAAAAATCATTTCCTGTACCTTTTCCCGTACTGGAGCCTCGGACCAGCCCGGGAATATCAATAATCTGAATTTGAGCATATGTGGTTTTTTTGGGTTGGAACATCTGGGATAAAAAATCTATGCGTTCATCCGGCACTTTTGCCATATTAATATTAGCATCGGTTTTTCCTGTATAAAAAGTGCTGGTTTCAATATCGGCGTTAGTTAACAGATTGAAAAAAGTAGTTTTGCCTACCATGGGAAGGCCTACAAGCCCACAAGAAAGAGCCATAGTATATACACCTCCGGAAAAGTACGGTAAATCAGTTTTACTTTGGTATACATTATACTTTATTGATAAAGTAGGAACAAGAGATACAGATATTAAAAACCCTTGGGTATTTCTTTGCTGTCAACGGTCTTTTTTCTTTTTATATTTACCGACTTATATAATAAGAAGAATTACAAAAAATATACTCATAATAATTAATCCGATCGGAATGCCGATTTTTGCCCATTCCCGGCTTCCAATGCGTAGTAGTCCGGCTGAAATGATATTGGGGATATTCCCCGGAATGAGCATTCCGCCGCTGATCAGTAGACCCATGAGGATCGCTTGAACCTGGGAAGTATTCATCTGGGGACTGAGTTCTGCGGCAGTTAAGGTTGCATTATCAAGAACAGCTGAAACCATGTTTAACCAATAAAGAAATCTGTAGTCCAAAACCAGAACATAAGCATCAATTAGAGGCTTGAATCCTTCTCCTAAAAAAAGCAATGCCATCACAAACATGTATATTTTAGCAGCTCGAATAAAAGCAAAGAATGTTTCTTTGTTTTGTGATTCTAAAATTTGATCTTGTTCTGAAACGGGATTAATTTGTACAGCTTGCAGACGGTGTGCCGGTTGTTTAACCCAGTAAGCATTCAGACCGGCTAAAGCTATGATGCTGGGAAGGATAAAAGGTCCCAATAAATGAACCAAGTACCAAAAGTCTTCATTCATTTTGGAAATTGCAATAGTTGACAGGGGTTCGCCGATTGGTGTCAGAGCGGCACCTAAACCAATGGCAAAACAGGCAATAATATTAATTTGGATTTTTGTTTTCCTTTCTATGTCAAGCGCGGTCACAATTTCCACCAATACCAAAGAGGCAATAATTGCAGTAATAACACTGGAGATAAGTCCTAGTATCAAGGTTACTAAAAAGACAAAGGTTCTTAATGAAAGAATATGTAAGATTTTATTAACAGCCAGTTTGATTTTGCCATGAAGAAAATTAAAAAGCAATCCTGCAATCAAAACTGCCAGGGTGATTTTTACCGGTTCCTCAAAGGCTTTAAGCAATAATTCCGGGGATAACTGTTTTGAAATCAGGGAGGCACATAATCCCATTACCAAGAGAAATACTTCCAGGTTTTCTTCTACTTTTTTGAAGGCGAAGGGGAGCACTAAAACTAGTATTAAAATACCTAATAGACTCCATATAACCATTAGCCGGGTCCACTCCTTTTTATATATTTTATACATATAAATATATATATATATATTTATATAAAATGAAAAGATTTGGCTAATTGATTATAGCATTTATCTTGTTTAATCACTAGTCAGAAAAATCGCAGAAAAAGCATTCCGGATGCTGCTGCAAATATATAAATACGGAATATAATCGAAGAACAGTCCTTAATCTCTGAATATGAGGGTAATTGTCGAACCGCTATGATAACCAGGTTATCAAAAGCAAGAAAAAATAGTATGGTTTCATGTGTAAAATTTTTTAATATAAGAGGAAATAGTTTACTAGATATTTGGTTGTTTGAACAGCCTGCCCCAAAAGGGCTTTTTTCTTATCTAGGTCCCAAGAAATCTTTTCTTAAAAGAACTAATTTTCAGGCTTTCTTTTTGTTATAATGAAAAGGGGGAGATAATATTGATATTTGATTTTTTGATAATTGCAATTTTAGGCGGAGGATTTTTTGTCGGGTGGAAAAGGGGATTAATCAAAATTGTTTCCGGCCATGCTGTGTTGGCCGTACAATTATATGCAGCCCTGCGTTTTAACCAATGGTTTGGCCGGATAATTGATGGATATTTTGACTTTACCGGTAAATGTACCGCTTTTTTTACCCAACATACAGGGGTAGTTGATGCCCTAAGTACGATTCAAGAAAAAATTCCCGGCCGGGAAACCCTATCTTCACCTCAGCTTATTACGGAAGTTTTGCTTTATTTCATATCATTTATTCTTTTATTTATATTAACAAAACTGTTATTGAAGGTATTGATTCTGATTATTACTAAAGGTTTGGACCGGACACTTATTGGCCCGGTAAACAGGTTTGCTGGGGGAGTATTAGGATTATCCTTTTTGGGAGCAATCGCAGGAACAATCTGTACTTATCTATCTTTTGCATTGAATAAATATCCTGGGAGAAGTAGTGGGTTTTTAGGTTCTTTAAATGAAGCCTTAAGCGAATCGAAAATTATTTTTTACCTATTTCATCTTTTGGGTATCTAATATAAAGAATTATTAACGGCGTAGGTAACTTAATACGTTTTTTCATGAGGGGTATAATAGGTTATATATTGGGATCGGAGGAACGTGTAATAGCATGGATTTTAAGGAGCTTAAGAAGGATATTAATGACTTGGTGCTTCAGTGGGGCGGTGACCTTTTTGGAGTTGCTGACCTCCGGAATATAGCAGACCGCCTGGCCGGGGAATACGGGGATGCCTTTCAGGATCTAACATGTGCGGTAGCTATTGCTGTGTTTGTGCCCAAAGCTGTTGTTAATGAATTAGCAGAAGGCCCTACCCACACTTATTTAAAATACTATGATGTAGTTAATACCCGCCTTGATGATATTGCTTTACGTTTAAATAATTATTTGCAAAAAAAAGGTTTTAAATCTTTTCCTATACCTGCTTCTCAGCGAGTTACCCCGTCAAAAATGGCGGGTATCTTTAGCCACCGGCTTGCTGCCTATGGGGCAGGATTAGGCTGGATCGGAAAAAGCTGTTCCTTAATTAACCCGCTAGTAGGACCACGATTAAGGCTGGTCACGGTATTGACGGATGCTCCGCTCCCTGGGGACAAGCCCTTAGAAAACAGATGCGGGGATTGTTTGGCATGTAAGGAGGCCTGTCCTCCCCAAGCGATTAAAGGGGTTATTTATCGGGAAAATGATCCTTTGGAAAAACGGCTGGATGTTTTAGAATGCGATAATTACTTGGCTAAAGTGCGCCATAGCTTTGGTAAAAGAGTTTGTGGGAGATGTTTGGCTGCCTGTCCCTGGGGCAAATAGCTTAATATGATGTTGTATAATTATTGAAAAGCATTAGTCTATCAATGTGCTTAGTATTTTTCAACGGAGGTGATATGATGAAAGATCATAAAATTCGTTTAACGCAAATGGTTTCTGCTGCCGGGTGAGCTGCCAAAATTGGTCCGGGGACCTTATCTAAAATCTTATCACGGATGCCTAAATTTTCTGATCCTAATCTTATTATAGGGGCAGAAGATTATGATGATGCAGGTATTTATAAAATAAGCGATGACTTGGTGATCATTCAAACAGTAGATTTTTTTACTCCCATGGTAGATGATCCATATGCCTTTGGAGAAATTGCCGCCGCAAATGCTTTAAGCGATATATACGCAATGGGGGGAAAACCAATTACGGCTATGAACATTGCCTGCTTTCCTTCCTGCGGTGATATAGAGGTCATTTCTCAAATTCTTTTGGGGGGGGCAAACAAGGTTAAGGAAGCAGGTTGTGTTCTGTTAGGCGGTCATTCCATAGATGATAAAGAGCCTAAGTTTGGGTTAGCGGTAACGGGGATTGCTAAACCCCATGAAATTTATACCAATAAGGGAGCTAAACCGGGAGATTATTTAATACTCACCAAAAAATTAGGAAACGGCATTTTGGCTACGGCAATTAAAGCGGAAATGCTGGCCCGTGAAATAGAAAAAGAATTAATTGCTGAAATGGCGGAATTAAATAAAGAAGCGGCTCTTGCGGCTAAAAAGGCAGAGGTGCATACAGTAACAGATATTACCGGATTTGGTTTTTTAGGTCATCTTGGGGAAATAACTACAGCCAGTAAAGTTTCTGCCTGTATTTGGGCTGACCGGTTACCTGTTTGGGAAGCTGCTGCGGAACTTGCCCAAATGGGGTTTGTTCCCGGCGGGGCATACCGGAATCGGGAATACCTGGGGAGCAAGGTGAGATTTAATGAGGACGTCCCTATGTATCTTCAGGACATTATGTTTGATCCTCAAACCAGCGGGGGTTTATTGATAGCCGTTGCTCCGGGGGGAAAAGAACTTTTAGAAGATGCTTTAAAAGAAAAGAAGGTTTCTTTTCAGGTAGTGGGGAAAATATTAAAGGAAAATCCCGGAGAAATCTTGGTTAAAGGAGCAGGTGAAAATTAGATGCCGGGTATTGAGGGGGGAATATCTTTGGCTTCTCTAAATGCTATACATTGGTACCTGTTGGCATTACTGCTGTTGGTATTATTAACCTTGTGGGGATTATTAAGATACAAGGGAAAAAGCAAAAAGAAATCGGGTTCCCCCATAACGCTGGAGGACGCAGTACACAGACTAAAAAAATGTAAAGAAATACTGCCGGTTGAATGTACAGAAACGTTAAATTCTGCCGGAGCTACTCATATTAGGCTTGTTATGGATGTTTGGCACCAACTGGCACCGGGAATCAGAGAGCAATTGATTGATTTTTGGGCAAATGAAGGATATATCCAATACTGGATCAATGCTCTTGGCTCTAAATCAGAATCGGAACAGGTAACTGCTGTTGACTTTTTGATCAAAATTAAAGATAAAAAGACGATTACCCCTTTAATTAACGCTTTGAGTAATCCTAATAAATATGTGCCAGCACGGGTGGGTGAAGTACTTATGTCCTTTGGAGAAGAAGCGGTAGAGCAAATGATATCATGTTTGTCAGATTTGCCTGAAGAGACCAAATGTATGATCATTTCTATTTTGGGGGAAATAGGTAACGAGAAATCTTTACCAGCTCTAATTAAAGAGTCGGCCGGTCGGTCTGCAGAGGTACGAACAGGGGTTGCTGCGGCTTTAGGAGAAATTGGGAACCCTGGGGCGGATGATTGTTTAATCCTTCTTTTGAAGGATCCGGAATGGAAAGTAAGGGCTAATGCTGCAAAAGCGTTGGGAAAGATAGGTTCTTCTAAGGCTATTCCGGCATTAAAAGAAGTATTAGATGACGAAGCCTGGTGGGTACAAACTAATGCCCAGGAGGCTTTAGGTATGTTGGGCGGTAGGGAGGAATAATAGGATGGCAAAATTTTATCTTGGTGATATTGTAATTATGAAAAAACCTCATCCTTGTGGAGGCTCGGAATGGGAGGTAATGCGTACAGGCATGGATTTTCGCATTAAATGTCTTAAATGTGGTCATCAGGTGATGATATCCCGTTCTAATTTTGAAAGAAGCGTCAAAAAAATAGTTAAAAGCGGTGTTGATCAGGAAGACAGACAGTAAAAAAAACATAGAAACAATTTGTGTCTACTGTTAATTTATGCTATACTAATTTAGTATCTTATAGGCAATTATCCCTGCCCCATTAATGTAATATACCGGGGCCGTATAGTCCAAAGGGAGGAGGTGAAGATCGTGCGAGAATATGAAGCGATGTATATTATCAGACCGGATTTAGACGAAGAAGCAACACAGGCAGTTATTAGCAAGTTTTCCTCGCTGATCGAAAGTAACGGTGGTGAGCTGGTCAAAATGGAACCATGGGGAAAAAGAAGACTGGCTTATGAAATTAACAAGATACGTGAAGGCTATTACGTCCTTCTTAAATTCAAGGGGGATGCCAAAGTACCATTTGAGCTTGAGCGTAACTTTAAAATTTCCGATGAAATTATCCGTTATTTGATATTAAAAGAGGGAGAGTAAAAACAAGGTGGTGCATTTCCGTGCTTAACCGTATTGTTTTAATTGGAAGATTAACAAAGGATCCAGAACTTCGGTATACTCCCAGCGGAATTGCTGTAGCAACATTTACCCTGGCGGTAGATCGAAACTATAAAAGTGCTCAGGGTGAAAAGGAGACTGATTTTATTAATATTGTCACTTGGAGGCAATTAGCGGAGCTATGTGCCAATTACTTATCCAAGGGGAAGCTGGCAGCAGTAGATGGGAGGCTTCAAATCAGAAGCTTTGAAGGACAGGACGGGCAGCGCCGTACTGTAGCTGAAGTAGTGGCAGATAATGTGCGGTTTTTAAGTCCAAAAGACTCCGGCAAAACAGGCCCGGGGGATTTTATAGGTGCGGAAGTAGAGCCTCCTGATGATGATTTACCATTTTAAGCAAGGGGTGATATTGTGACTGATGACCGGGGTGAAAAAAGAGGTGGCCGGGGCAACCGGGTCCGCCGTGGCCGGAAACGAGTATGCAGTTTTTGTGTCGATAAGGTCGATGTAATAGATTATAAGGATATTGGCAAGTTGAAAAAGCATATTACTGAACGAGGAAAGATTCTTCCCCGTCGTATATCCGGCAATTGTGCCAAACACCAGCGGGCTTTGACGATGGCAGTTAAAAGGGCCCGAAATATTGCATTGCTGCCATATACAACGGAATAATAGAACAAAATAGGGGAGCTGATGCTCCCCTATTTTTAAACCAAGGATAAAACAAGTAAAGCGCGGATTTTAACAAATAGCCATTTTGCCATGAAAAAAAATCCGGGAGGAGAGCTGTTTTATGCACTCGAATACCAGCGATGTGGATATTACTAAAAACATAAAAATAATTGACTGGCTTAAAGCGGAGCTTGTGAGTTCCGTGGGTGCGTTGCTAAAGGCCGTGGTTAAAGGTAGTGAGGAGCTAATTTTAGATTGTCTTGTGGGAATAATAATAACTGCTTATCTTTTAGGCAAAAGACTTGGTATTACTTTTGCCCGGATAGATATGAATATTAAATCTAGGCTTAGGGATAATACGGCCAAGGAGCACCAGGTTGAAAAATGGTATGGTGATTTATCAAGCCTATTAAAGCACATGGAGGATCATCGATTGTGAGCATAAAATCCGGTAATAGCGGTCTGACAATCAATGCTTTGACTGAAGGTGCTCTGATGGCGGCACTGGCAGCCTTGCTTGGGATTCTGGGCATTTATATTCCCGCACTGGCATTGTTAACTGGTTTGGTATGGGCAATTCCCATTATTCTATTAATTATGCGTCATAATTTAAAGGTGGGGATTATGGGACTTGTTGTTTCAGGATTCCTAATTTCAATTTTAGCAGGTCCGGTGCAAGGGTTTTTATTGATTATTAATTTAGGTGGTATGGCTCTTGCTTACGGTTATTGTTTAAAAAATCAGGTATCACCCCTCAAAACCCTTTTCATAGGGACGGTAATTGCCGCTGTTTCTACTGCCCTCGTTATTATATTATCCGCTTTTGCAGCCGGATTACCGATTGCAGAATGGCATGCTCAATTTAAGCAAGCCATTAATGAAGCCTTTAAAGTATATCAGGAGGGTATGCTGGAAAAAATATTACCTTCCGGTGTAACCCCAGAAGACTATAAACAGCAATTATTCCGGTTTATTGATACAATGCTTCCCGGTGTTTTTGTGAGTGCCTCTATGGGAATTGCTTTAGTTAACTACCTGATTGCCCGGAAAGTATTAATAAAGTTACAATATGATATTCCGGAAATCCCTCCTTTTCGTCATTGGCATTTCCCCTGGTATATTGTCTGGGGTGTTATCTTGGGGTTAATACTTTTACTTGCTGGAAATCATTATGGTAACCAAGTCATGGGAATTATCGGGAAAAATATTTTATATATTTATTATCCTTTGTTGTTGATATCCGGTATTTCGGTGGTTGTTTATTTTTGGAAAAAAACTAATTTATCCGGACCGGTAAAGGTAATAATATTCATAGGCGTTATTATGTTTATGCATATCCTGTTTTTATTAGTGCTGCTTCTGGGGTTGTTTGATCCGCTTTTTGATTATCGCCGGATGATGGAGAACCAGACAAGCTCTCATTCTTAAGCTGCGAGAGTTGTTTCGTGATTTACCGGAAATTCTTCGGATTTTTGAAAGGAGCAACATGGTATAGTGGCAGGACAGGATTTTTTCTATATTTTATTGATGATTCTTTCTATTGCCGGGCTGCTATGCTGGTATTTATCTAAAAAAACGGTTCCGTTAAAGAGAAGAATAAAATGGGGTGGCGGATTAGATGGGCTGAGTGCCGAGATATTGAACTATCTGCCTTGGGGGATTTTAATACTGGACATTCAGGGGAATATTCTCTGGCGCAATAAAATTATTCAAAGAATAATGCATAAGGATAAATTGTTTAAAGGTAAAGTCATGCGGTTTTTATCGGAAACGGAACTAAGTAGAAGTACCGGGATGCCAAAGGGAGGAAAAACATTTCAATTAGCCCTGGGTCATAAAATTTACCGGGTGGATTGTTATCAGCTAAAGGCAAATACCCGCTGGTTTTTCCTGGTTTTAAAAGATGTTACCGAACCTGTTTGTCTAGAGCAGTTCCACCAGGATGAAAAGCCGGCGATTGGGTTTATCCAAATAGATAATTTCTCGGAAACGGTTTTGGAAGTAGATGATGAAAAACGGCCTGTGCTATTAGGGGAAATTGATCGGATTCTTACGGAGTGGGTTACAAAAATGGAAGGATACCTCCGTAAATTTTCCGAGGATAAGTATCTCTTCTTGGTAAATCGGGGAGCTTTACGGGAAAGTCAAAAAAATCATTTCGATATTATGGACCGGGTGAGAGAGATTTCTATGGGAAATAAAATTCCTATTACTCTAAGTATTGGAATTGGGACTGGTGAAGAAATGATCATCGACCTGTCCAAGCTGGCTCATTTAGGTCTGGATTTGGCTTTAGGACGGGGAGGGGACCAAGTAGCATTAAAATGGCCGGATAAGGTATTGTTTTACGGTGGCAAAAGTGATGCGGTGGAGAAAAAAACTAAGGTTAAGGCTAGGGTGGTAGCCTATACTCTAAAGCATTATATAGAAAAAGCATCTGATGTGGTGGTAATGGGTCATGAGAGCTCTGATTTGGATAGTGCCGGGTCTGCATTAGGAGTAGCCTTGATTGCTTTAAATTTAGGCAAACAAGTATGTTTGTCTTTGGACAATTCCACCGGAGCATTGGACAAACTATATGAAATAGTCGAAGGCTATCCTAAATATGCGGATATCTTTGTTAATGAAAAAGAAGTTATCCATTGGATGAACAGCAATACGCTGCTGGTAATCTGTGATACCAATAAACCTTCATTGCTTGTTGAACCGGCAGTTTTGTCAAAGGCCAATACCGTGATTTTAATTGACCACCACCGACGGTCGGAGGAATTTATTCATGAAGCAAAATTAGTATATACCGAACCCTATGCCTCATCTACCAGTGAGTTAGTGGCGGAAATTCTCCAATATCTGGGGGAAGAAATAACTGTTGACCCGTTGGTTGCGTCAGTGCTTTTGGCCGGGATAACAGTTGATACAAAAAATTTTATTTTTCAAACAGGTGTCCGCACTTTTGAAGCGGCAAGTTTTTTACGACGCTCCGGTGCGGAAACAGGTTTAGTGCGCAAGCTCCTGCGGGATGATTTTGATACGGTTTTGGAAAGAGCTCAGGTTGTTCAAAATTCCCAGATCATGTTTAATCGTATTGCAGTTGGCGTATTAGACCGGATAGTACCTCATAATGCCATAATTGCCGCTCAGACGGCAGATATGCTACTTACGGTGGAAAATATAATCGCCTCTTTTGTTCTTTATGCAGTCTCTGGCGGGGTAAACATAAGCGGACGTTCTAATGGTGATTTAAATGTCCAGGTATTGCTGGAACAGCTTGGGGGAGGAGGACATCTTAGTGTAGCTGGAGCCCAGTTAAAAGGAGTCACTCTTGATCAAGCAAAGGAAAAATTAAGATCTGTAATACAGGTATATCTAGAAGAGAATAATTTAACAATTGACAATTAATAAGGGATAATTAACAATGGAGATGAAAAGGTTTTTTTAACCGGCAACTGTTACAGTCAGGGCTTTAACAACTGCCGGTTTATTGGTATTTATCCAATTATAAGATAATTTTTTTGATAGGAGGAGAGTTTGAGGTGAAGGTGATATTAACCCAGGATGTGAAAAGATTGGGGAAAAAAGGGGATGTGGCTGAGGTAGCAGAAGGATATGGCCGCAACTATCTTTTACCAAAAGGATTAGCTGTTGAAGCATCTAAAGGGAACTTATCGGCGTTAGCTGTAGAAATTGCCCGGGAAAAGGCGTTAAAAGATAAAGAATTGGAAACAGCAAAGGGGTTAAGCAAAAAATTAGAGGAAGCTGTTATTAAAATCTATGTAAAAGCAGGTGAAGGAGGGCGCTTGTTTGGTTCTGTTACAAATAAGGAAGCAGCAGAACAAATTGAGAAACAGATGAACATTAAAATTGATCGGAGAAAAATTGAGTTATCTGAGACCATAAAAAATGTTGGGACTTACCATGCTCTGATCAAACTTCATCCCGATGTACAGGTTAAGGTTAAACTAAATGTAGTTTCCCAATAACAGATGTCTTTTACATGTACATAGAAAGGGGAAAAAGATGAAAGGATTTCTGGACAAATTTACCGGTCATAAAGAGCAAGTGAATATTAATGAAATTAGTAAGGGATTGGAACATCAGGTTGCAGCGGTACATTCCTTGATTAGTGAAATATTTGGTTCGGACCGGATGGTAATAAAAGCCACTAAGCTTGAGGCTTTATCCTTACTGAGATCCCCTGATTTAGCAGAAAGAGTGTTGGGTTTGCAAAAAATTGTTTTTCAGGATCCTACGCTAGATACCGTACCTGCAAGAGAGGAAATACCGAAAAAGCTGCAAGAAATTGAAGAAGAACTAGCAGGTTTTGTGGCTCGTCGGTCTGTTGAAGAAAGATTGGAAAAAATGATTACAGATAGAATGCAGGAACGGCATGAGGAATATTATAAAGAAATAAAAATGCAAATAATTAAAGAAAACAGTGGGCCGGAAAATGCCCAAACTTTAAAAAAACTAGCCTTGCTGGAAAAATTGGAGCATACTAAATTAGCCTCTTCTGCTATGGAGGTGTTACGTCCCCAAAAACTTGAGGAAATTATCGGCCAGGAAAGGGCAGTTAAGGCGTTGATGGCCAAAATTGCTTGTCCTTATCCCCAGCATGTTATACTATATGGCCCGCCGGGTGTAGGAAAAACTTCTGCTGCCCGCCTTGCTTTAGAAACAGCAAAAAAAATGACAATTACATCCTTTGAAGCTGATGCTAATTTTGTTGAGGTAGACGGAAACACCTTGAGATGGGACCCCCGAGATATAACAAATCCTTTACTGGGGTCTGTTCATGACCCTATTTACCAGGGGGCAAGGAGAGACTTAGTTGATTCCGGCATCCCGGAACCAAAACTGGGTTTGGTGACAGAGGCACACGGGGGAGTTTTATTTATTGATGAAATTGGGGAGATGGATCCCATCCTTTTAAATAAATTATTAAAGGTTTTAGAGGATAAAAGGGTATATTTTGAATCCTCGTATTTTGATCCCTTTGACGAAAATGTGCCTCGATATATCAGGAAGATATTTGAGGAGGGGGCGCCGGCGGATTTTGTGCTTATTGGTGCCACAACAAGAGATGCTTCCGAGTTAAATCCGGCTCTTAGGTCCCGGTGCGCCGAGGTTTTTTTTGACCCTCTTTCTGCCCAAGATATTAAACAAATTGTGGAGAAGGCGGCAGAAAAGCTGGGAATAGTTATAGGCCCTGATGTATCGGATATTATTACGGAATACACCATTGAGGGAAGAAAAGCCAATAATATATTGGCTGACGCTTATGGTTTGTCCTTATACAAGCAGCAGTTTAATCACGAAGGCGGGAAAAAAGTTACTGTTACCAAAGAGGATGTTTTTGAAGTAGTCAGGAATTCCCGTTTGGTTCCTTATGTACTTCAAAAAGCTTTGGAGACTGAGGAGGTCGGAAAAGTTTTTGGTTTGGGGGTAGCGGGCTTTATTGGATCTGTGTTGGAAATAGAAGCTTTAGCTTTTCCTTCAGCCCAAGAGGGCAAAGGACAGGTTCGATTTAACGATACGGCAGGAAGCATGGCGAAAGATTCGGTTTTTAATGCTTCCTCTGTTTTTAGAAAGGTTACCGGTCAGGATTTAAGCAATTATGATGTTCATGTCAATGTCGTCGGAGGAGGAAATATTGATGGGCCGTCGGCGGGAGTTGCAATTTTCACCTCCATTTACAGTGCGGTTTATCATAAGCCTATAAAACAAAATATTGCTGTCACCGGGGAATTATCAATTCAAGGTAAGGTGAAGCCGGTGGGGGGAATTATTGAAAAAATTTATGGAGCGAAACAGGCAGGAATAGCAAAGGTGATTATTCCTCAGGAGAATAAAAATGACATTCCGGCAGGTCTTAAGGGGATTAAGGTAATAACCGTTTCTACCATCGAAGAGGTTATGGAACAATTATTTGGGAAAAAGCTGTGTGCAAAAGCCTAAAAGGCTTTTATGGAGGTTTTAGGAATGAGCTTGGCTTTAGATAGGGTTCCTCCTCAAAGTATTGAAGCAGAACAGGCGATACTGGGTGCCATTATGCTTGACAAGGAGGTCATATTTAGCATAACGGAGTTTGTACAACCCGGGGACTTTTATAAAGAGGCGCACAGAATTATTTTTGAGAGCTTGCTTGCTTTAAATGACCATGGTGATCCCGTTGATCTGGTTACTCTGGTGGAGGAATTGCGCCAAAAGGGGAATTTAGAGAAGGTAGGGGGTATTTCCTATATTACTTCTCTAGCAAATGCTGTTCCAACTGCTGCAAATGCAGTTTATTATGCAAAAATTGTGGCTGAAAAAGCCTTGCTTCGTACATTAATCAATGTAGCTACCCGTATTGCCGAACAGGGATACGAAGGATCCGCCGAAACTTGGGAACTGATTGATGAGGCCGAAAAATTGATTCTATCTGTTTCCCAGCGAAAAGCGGGGAGAGGATTTGTTTCTATCAGGGATGTTATTGTAGACACCTTTGAACGGATTGGATTGGTTAAGGCACAAGAAGGAGTAGTGGGAATTCCCACCTTTAAAAATCTGGACCTCTATTTATCGGGTTTACAAAAGAGTGATTTAATTATTGTTGCAGCTAGGCCGGCAATGGGGAAAACTTCATTTTGTCTTAATATTGCCCAAAATTCCGCTTGTAAACACAATAAAACAGTAGCCGTATTTAGTTTGGAAATGTCTAAGGAACAGCTTGCCCAAAGAATGCTTTGTGCCGAAGCCCGGGTGGATCAATCTAAAGTAAGGACGGGATATGTAAATGAAGAGGAATGGCGCCGCCTCTCTGCGGCACTTGTTCCTTTGGGAAAGGCCAGTATTTACTTGGATGATACGCCGGGTATTACAGTTATGGAAATGAGGGCAAAGACCAGGCGGCTCAAGGTGGAAAAAGGACTGGATTTAGTTATTATCGATTATTTGCAGCTAATGCAGGGAGGCCGCCGGTCAGAAAACAGGCAGCAGGAAATTGCCGAAATTTCCCGTTCCCTGAAAGCTTTGGCAAGGGAACTGGATGTACCGGTAGTGGCATTGTCCCAGTTGTCGAGGGCGGCGGAACAAAGTACCGATAAACGGCCGAATTTAAGTCATCTCCGGGAATCAGGAGCTTTGGAACAAGATGCCGATGTGGTGCTTTTTATTCATCGTCCTGAATACTATGATCCTGATACGGACAAAAAAGGAATTGCAGAAATAATTATCGCCAAGCATAGAAATGGGCCGGTTGGAAAAGCTGAATTAGCATTTCTGAAAGAATATACAAAATTTATGGATTTGGCGGTAAGTTATTAGATAGTGAAATGCAGGTAAGCCAATAATAGCTTGCATAAACTGGTCGATTCATGTAAAATTAGAGAAATATGTATTTGTTATTTTATTAAGGGGGAAGTCTTTATGGCAAGAATGTATTATGATAACGATGCAGATCTGTCGGTGTTTAAGGGAAAGAAAATTGCCGTTCTCGGTTATGGAAGCCAGGGACATGCACAGGCTCAGAATTTAAAGGAAAGCGGTTTGGATGTAATTGTTGCCGAAAAACCGGGAAGTAAAGCCTGGGACCAAGCAGTAGCAGATGGAATGGAAGTGACTACTGCTTTTGAGGCTGCTCAACAGGCAGATATGATTCAAATATTACTGCCTGACGAGCTTCAGGCAGTGGTATATAAAGAGGCTGTTGAGCCCAATCTGAAGGAGGGAAATATTTTAGGATTTTCTCACGGCTTTAACATACATTTTTCACAAATTGTGCCGCCGGAAAATGTAGATGTAATTATGATTGCACCGAAAGGGCCGGGGCATTTGGTGCGCCGCCAGTATACAGAAGGAGCTGGGGTGCCTGATTTAATTGCTGTTTACCAGGATTATTCAAAAAAAGCCAAGGACTTTGCCCTGGCATATGCGAAAGGCATTGGGGGAACCAGGGCCGGAGTTATTGAAACTACATTTAAAGAAGAAACTGAAACTGACCTTTTCGGGGAGCAGGCTGTATTGTGCGGTGGTTTAACCCACTTGATTAAAGCAGGCTTCGAAACTTTGGTGGAAGCAGGTTATCAGCCGGAAATCGCTTATTTTGAATGTCTGCATGAGATGAAATTAATTGTGGATTTGATTTATGAAGGCGGTATTGCCAATATGAGATACTCCATTAGCGACACGGCTGAGTGGGGTGATGTATCGGTGGGTCCTCGTATTATAAATGAGGAAACAAAAGCAGAAATGAAGAAAGTACTCTCAGAAATCCAAAGCGGGCAATTTGCTAAAGGCTGGATTTTGGAAAATCGGGCGGGGCGTCCCATGTATAATGCTATTGTGAAGAAAGATAAAGAGCACCTGATTGAAAAAGTAGGCAGGCAGCTGAGAGATATGATGTCCTGGCTGAAGAAATAATTATTATCTGACATAAAAACCCTTCTGTAAGCAAACAGGAGGGTTTTTGTTTCGAATATTTTATTTATCCGAGTAGAGGATGCCGCCTACTGCAAAATGTTCCTTTTCCATTTCTCTGATCATAATGGTCACTGCTTCCGGCGGGCATTGTAGTGTTTTGCAAATGGCTTCGGTAACTTGGTGTACCATTTCTCTTTTTTGTTCTTGAGTACGTCCTTTCAGAATCTCAACCTGTAATATGGGCATAATGTCACCTCCTGATTTTAATTAATTATTCTGGATAGAATAAGTATTTCCTCTAAAAATATAATGAGGGCGGTAAACATCTTCCTCTATTGGTTTTAGTAAAGGCAGGGATATGTAAAAATTTGCTGAATACTATAAAGGTTTCTTATTTTTGAAAGATTGATCATCAAAGAAAGCTGGAGGTGAGATTATGCGTATCGGAATATTAACCGGTGGAGGAGATTGCCCCGGCCTGAATGCTGTAATCAGGTCAGTAGTTAAAACTGCTGTTAGGGATTATGGAATGGAGGTAATAGGGATAAAAGACGGTTTTAAAGGTGCGGTGGAAGAGAAACTGGTTCATCTTACACCGGAAGAGGTAGCAGGGATTTTGCCTAAGGGTGGTACTATTCTTGGCACTACTAACAGGGATAATCCCTTTCACTACAGGGTCAAAATTAATGATAAAGTAATTTATGTTGATAAATCCTGTGCTGTTGAGGAGATGCTGCAAAAAAACCGGATTGAGGGGTTAATTGTAATTGGAGGAGACGGTACTTTAAACATTGCCAAGGAATTATTTGAAAAAGGTGTTAATGTGGTAGGGGTACCTAAAACCATAGATAATGACATTTCCGCGACCGATGTTACTTTTGGGTTTGACACGGCGGTAACAACAGCTGTTGAGGCTATTGATAAATTACATACCACTGCGGAAAGCCACCACCGGATCATGATTGTGGAAGTAATGGGCAGGGATTCCGGTTGGATTGCACTTTATGCGGGTTTAGCCGGGGGGGCGGATGTTATTCTAATCCCGGAAGTGCCCTTTACTATTGAATCTGTGTGTCAAAAATTTAGTGAACTGGAAGGAGCGGGACGTTATTATAGTATTGTTGTGGTTGCTGAAGGGGCAGCCATATCTGGGGGAAAAGTGATTACCTCCGGTACCAATGAAGGAAACCTGTATAACCCGAAAAGATTAGGGGGTGTCGGGGATTATTTGCGGCAATTAATTGAAAATTATTCGGGGCATGAAACCCGGGTAACGGTATTAGGCCATTTGCAGCGTGGAGGAAGTCCCACGGCCTATGACCGCATTTTGGCAACCAGATATGGGAGAGCTGCCGTACAAGCGCTGGTCAGAGGAGAAATTGGTAGCATGGTCTGCCTCCGGGGTCAAGAAATAAAAACCGTACCTTTAACAGATGCGGTAAAAAAAATAAAACAAGTTCCCTGTGAATCGGAGCTGATTCAAACAGCCAGATCCTTAGGTATTAGTTTTGGGGATTGAATACAAATATTTTTAGTCATGCCTTTTATACATATGATATACTTAGGATTGTAAAGGAGGGAACATAGAAGTTAACTAAATTTCTTTCATTTTTAAGATTTTGCTGTATATAATGGAGAGGAGAAATGGGGGTGATTTTATGCGTATTATTTTGCGCATAGTATTGGTCTTATTGGCTTTTAGTTGTTTTCATTTTGAAGCTCAGGCAGATGAAGAAATTCCTTTAGAGGTTATCAGGGGCACAGAAACCGAGACAATTTATTTAACAGGATTGACAGGAGATACAACATACATACCGGTTAAAGATCTTTCCCAGGCAATTAATATTCCCTATACATGGCTTACGGATACAGGTTCGGTAGCGTGGTCAACACATCAGCAAGTAACAGTAATAACGCCTGGTATCACTACAGTTTATATTCTGACACCTGAGGGTATTCGGGAAGAAAAAAGCATGCAAAAGGCGGTAAATTACCAAGGGAAGGCTTATGTTTCTCTGAAAATGCTGGAAATGATAGGTGTTGAAGTAATTTATGATGCCGGGAAAAAGACAAGGATGCTTGTTTTGCCGGAAAATTTGAATAATAATTATTTTCGTCCCGAAGATGCGGTATATCAATCGATAAAAGAAAAAATAATTAATGAGAAAAAAATTGAAGAGCAAAAGAGTCAGCCTAAAGCTCAGGGGAATGGAGAAATCCCATTAAAGGTTCAAAAGGGCATAGAGACGGAGATCATTTACTTGAAAGGATTAACGGGAAATTCAACGTACATACCGGTTAAAGATCTTTCCCAAGCAATTGGTATTCCCTATACATGGTTGACGGATACAGGCTCGGTGGCTTGGTCAACGAATGGGCAAGTAACGATAATAACGCCCGGTATTGATACAGTATATATCTTAACACCTGAGGGTGTAAAAGAAGTAAAAAGTGGGCAACAGGCGAAAATACATCAAGGAAGATCTTATGTTTCTCTGAGAATGTTGGAAATAATAGGTGTAAAAGTGGTTTATGATGCCGGGCAAAAGACGAGTACGCTTATTTTGCCGGGGAAATGGAATAATAATTTTCAGCCCGAGGATGCGGTATATAAATCGATAAAGGAAAAAATAATTAAGGAAAAAAGAGTTATTGAAGAGAAAAAGAAGCAACCAAAAAAAATAGGCAGCTTTACTACGACATTTGATCCTAATAAAGTGTCCAGAACGACAAATCTAAAGCTGGCTGCCAATGCGATCAACAACCGAAAAATAGCTCCGGGGGAAGTATTCTCTTTTAATAAAACTGTAGGACCCCGAATACCGGAAAGAGGTTACAAAAAAGCTATTATTTTTATGAATAAACAGGAAGTAGAGGGCTATGGCGGAGGGGTTTGTCAAGTTTCCACCACTTTATATAATGCAGTGTTAAAAACCGGTCTTCCCATAGTAGAAAGGCATATGCACAGTTTGCCCGTTTCCTATATTGCGAAAGGCAGGGATGCCACCGTAAGTTATGGATCCGCCGATTTTAGATTTAAAAATAATACAAAATCGACTATTATTATTCGGACACAGGTACAAGGCGGCAAACTTACCGTTGAATTATTATCCCTTACTAACTAAAAAAGGAATATATTGCACAACCTAAGGTTGTGCTTTTTTCTCAAAACGCTGCTTTTTTGAGCAGTTAATCATGTTTCCAGAAAGGGGAAAAGAAAATTGGCAAACCAGGTATCAGAAATATTTCCGGAATTCATTTGCCTTAACCAGGCGTTAGAAACAACCAGGGAAGAAAATAGGGAAAATTACCGGAAATATGTTAATCCGGAATTAGTAAATTTAATGAAATTGATTGATTTTGATAAATTCTTTATCCGGGCGAAAAATACTACTGTCTGGGATACGGAGGGTAATGAGTATTTGGATTTTTTGGGGGGATACGGTGCTTTAAATTTGGGTCATAACCATCCTGGGGTGATAGCCGCAGTAGAAAGTGTCAAAGAATACCCCAATTTGCTTCAAGCCTCTCTCAATCCTTTAGCGGGAGTTTTAGCCAAGAATTTAGCCTTGGTAACGCCAGGAGAATTGCAATATTCTTTTTTTGCCAATAGTGGGGCGGAATCGGTAGAAGGGGCGCTAAAATTAGCCCGAGCCGCAACAGGAAAGCATAAAATTGTTTCCTGTAAGGGTTCTTTCCATGGCAAGTCATTTGGAGCATTATCTGTAACAGGAAGGGAAAAATACCGGAAACCATTTATGCCGTTACTACCCGGCGTAGAATTCATTCCCTATGGTGATGCTTCGGCACTAGAAGAAGTTTTGGCATCTAGTGAATATGCCGCATTCATTGTGGAACCCATTCAAGGGGAAGGTGGTATTATTGTTCCTCCTGATGACTATTTGGGGCAGGTGCGCCGGATATGTTCTACCTATGGTACAATATTGATTGTAGACGAGATTCAGACAGGATTTGGGCGTACCGGGACCATGTTTGCCTGTGAACAGCAGGGAGTTATTCCTGACATTATGTGCCTGGCGAAATCCTTTGGGGGTGGGTTTATGCCTTTAGGTGCATACATTGCCAGCAGAAAAGTATGGAAAAAGGCTTACGGGAGTATGGAAAAGGCTACCTTACATACTTCAACCTTCGGAGGGAATACTCGGGCTGTGGCCGCTGGATTGGCATCATTAGAGATTCTTTTCAGGGAGGATCTTCCGCACCAGGCAGTGGAAAAAGGAAAGTACCTGATGGATAAGCTTGAAATTCTGAAAAAGGAATATCCCTTTATTAAAGAGGTCAGGGGATGTGGGCTCATGATAGGACTGGAGTTTGTTCATCCGGAAAAGGGCTTATTGAATCGTATCACCGGAGGAGCTTTGGAAAAGGTTGCTTCAGAGTACTTGGGTGCGATGGTCGCAGGTGAGCTTTTAAACAAACATCGGATTATTACTGCATATACATTAAACAATCCAAATGTGATTCGCTTAGAGCCTCCTCTGACAGTTTCTTATGCCGAATTAGATCGATTAATAGAAGCCCTGGAGGAAATTTGCCGGAAAAATAAGGGTTTTGGTGATATGGTTTTATCCAGCGCTAAAACGATGCTGGGATCATTTATCCGGACAAAAAGTTGAAAAGATTGCCGGCTTGCCGGAAAAAGACGAATATTAAACAATGAATATATATGAATATTCGGAAGAGGGTTTGACATTATGGTACCCTTTTGATAAAATGTGAGCGCTAAGATGGTAAAATCGGGATAATTATCTATGATAAGCAAGCCTAAACAGCTTTTAAACATGTGCACAAACCATGAAAGGGTTTTAACATTGTTGTTGGTGAAAATAATAGGGAGATAAAAATGAATTTAGAATACGATGTGATAATTATTGGTGCCGGCCCAGCAGGAATATTTACCGCCATTGAGTTAAGCCGGAAAAACCCCAGTATGAGAACATTGATAATTGACAAAGGGTATAATATTGAACAGCGCCGGTGTAATGCACGAGTGAAAGGGATTTGTTCCAACTGTGATCCTTGTGCGATTACCAGCGGATGGGCCGGTGCCGGGGCTTTTAGCGATGGCAAGCTTTCCCTTTCTCCTGATGTAGGAGGGAGAATAACTGATTATATGTCCCGGGAAGAGGCCCAAGAAATTATTAATTATGCCGATAAAATATACTTGGAATTTGGTGCCCAGGAAAAAGTATATGGTTTAGATGAAAAACGTGTTGACGATATAAAGTATGAAGCATCCAGGTTTGGTATTCAGCTTATTCCGTGCCCGGTAAGACATCTGGGAACAGAGCGGTCCTTTCAGGTGCTACAAGGTATGTATTATTATTTAATAAATAATACGAGAACCAGTTTTTTAGAACGTACCAGGGTTTTAGATATTTTGACGGAGAATAATCGGGTACAAGGTGTTTTGGCTCAATCTCAAGGAAAAGAACCTATGAGGATCAATGCTCCTTTCGTAGTAGTGGCGCCGGGACGTGGTGGTGCGGAGTGGCTCTCCCTGCAAACTAAGCGCCTTAGTATTGATACGCAAAATAATGAGGTAGATATTGGAGTGAGAGTGGAAGTTCCAAACTCTATTATGGATCATCTGACCAAGGACCTGTATGAGGCAAAATTAGTTTATTATTCCGATACATTTGATAACCGGGTGAGGACATTTTGTGTTAATCCCGGAGGTGTTGTCTCGGAAGAGCATTATGATAATCAAATTGCTGTTGTCAATGGGCACAGTTATGCAGATAAAAGTCTTCAGACAGATAATACAAATTTTGCCCTTCTGGTTTCCACCCGGTTTACCGAACCGTTTAATGAGCCCATTGAATACGGAAGATATGTGGCCCGACTGGCCAATATGCTTACCGGGGGTGGTGTTATGGTGCAGCGCCTGGGAGATTTGTTAAGAGGGAGGCGGACTGATGCTGACAGGCTGCGTAAATCTACAACTATTCCCACCTTGAATAGTGCTGTCCCCGGCGATTTAAGCTATGTGCTGCCTGCCAGATATCTGACTTCAATAATTGAAACTTTACATGCCTTTGACAAAATTATGCCCGGGCTGTATAGTAAAAATACTTTACTATATGGTGTTGAGGCAAAATTCTATTCATCAAAAATAAAGGTTTCCCATAATTTTGAGTCTAATATAAATAATTTGTATACCATTGGGGATGGAGCCGGTATTACCAGAGGTTTAATGCAGGCATCTGTTACCGGTGTTGTAGTAGCTAGGGATATTATCTCCAGGGTTTAAAAATCACTTTAAATTAACAGGTGGTTTTGATTAGGGAGAGCAAATTAGCTTAGTGGAGGTGCTGGTAGTGTCAGCAGTTGTATTGATTGGAGCACAGTGGGGCGATGAAGGAAAGGGGAAAATCACAGATTTTTTGGCGGAAAAGGCTACTGTTGTAGTTCGGTACCAGGGAGGGAATAATGCAGGACATACAGTGGTAGTAGGACAACAAGAGTACAAATTGCACTTAATTCCTTCAGGGATATTATATCCCGGGACTACATGCGTGATTGGGAACAGTGTGGTTGTAGACCTGGAAGTATTATTTAAAGAAATTGACCATTTAAAAGAGCGGGGTATTTCAAGCGACAACTTGCGTATTTCCGACCGGGCACATATAATTATGCCTTATCACAGGCGTTTGGATGAAGTGCAGGAAGAAAGAAAAGGTTCTCAAAAAATCGGTACTACCAAACGGGGAATTGGCCCGGCTTATGTTGATAAGTTTGCTCGTGTGGGTATTCGCATCGTTGATTTACTGGACAAAGATACCTTCCATGCCAAGCTGGAGGCTAATATAATTGAGAAAAATATTTTATTTAACAAGGTATATGGGGTAGAGGGTTTTGATAAAGAACAAATAATCCGGGAATACGATCAGTATGCAAAAAGGATTAAACCATATGTAGCCGATACGTCGGTAATTATTAACAATGCCGTGGACAACGGGGAAAATGTTCTTTTTGAAGGAGCACAAGGAACCTTGCTGGATATTGATCATGGGACATATCCTTTTGTGACCTCATCCCATCCTATTGCCGGAGGAGCGTGTATCGGGACCGGCATCGGACCTGCGAAGATTAACAAAGTTTTAGGTGTAGCTAAGGCATATACAACCAGGGTAGGGGAAGGACCTTTTCCCACGGAATTATTTGATGATACCGGTGATTTAATTCGCCAAGAAGGTAATGAGTTTGGTACTACTACAGGCCGGCCCAGACGGTGCGGTTGGTTTGATGCGGTTATTTTAAGATACAGCACTCGGTTAAGTGGCTTAACCGGTTTAGCAGTGACTAAACTTGATGTGCTGGATAAATTAAAGCAGATTAAAATTTGTGTAGGCTATGAATATCAGGGTAAGAATTTAGTAGATTTTCCCGCTGATTTAAAAGTTTTAGCCCAGTGCAAACCGGTCTATGAAGTGTTGGATGGATGGATGGAAAGCACATCTTCTGCCCGTACCTTTGAGGAGCTCCCTCTAAATGCCCGGAAATATCTGGAACGTATTGAAGAAATAGTAGGGGTTAAAATATCTATAATAGCTGTCGGCCCGAAAAGAAGTCAGACAATTGTCAGGGATGCATTATACTAATTGTCCAAGCTGTCGATTTTTTTGATATTTCCCAAAATCAACAAAGGGTTCGGTTTTATTTGTATGAAATCTTACTTTGGCGATATAGGGAAATAACTTTTGACGGGTGGCAGGAATTGGTCCAATGTATAAGGAAGGTTGCCATAAAAACAAATATTATTTTTTCAGAAATTAGTGTTGACATATGAGTAATTTTCCTGTAATATAACTAACTGTGAGATGTGAGCCATTAGCTCAGCAGGTAGAGCACCTGACTTTTAATCAGGGTGTCCGGCGTTCGAGTCGCCGATGGCTCACCATTTTTATTCTAGGCCCGTTGGAGAAGCGGCTTAACTCACCAGCCTTTCACGCTGGCACTCAGGGGTTCGAATCCCCTACGGGTCACCATTTCTTTATGGGTGGTTAGCTCAGCTGGGAGAGCGCCTGCCTTACAAGCAGGATGTCGGCAGTTCGATCCTGTCACTGCCCACCAATATTTGGAACTGTGGTGTAGTGGTCTAACATGCCGGCCTGTCACGCCGGAGATCGCGGGTTCGACTCCCGTCAGTTCCGCCAGAATAATACCACATGTCAGGATTTGAGCCTACATGTGGTTTTTTTATTTTGGTAGGACAAAAGCCATACCTTGCCGGAAAATTTAGATTTTTAATGGATCTGCACATCCGGCAAAATCAATTTTTCATATTGATATTGCTTAGCGTAGCTTTTATATAATCTTATTGCCTTAAATTGGATCGCTTTTTTATATATAAAACAAAAGCAGCTTCTTGTTGTTTTCTTTGATTTTTATCAGTATTCATAGATCACTACCCCCTTTATTAATAAGAATACATTTAAAGTTAAATCGAGCAACTACTATAAAAATTATTTTTTTATCTTCATGGACCCGTTTACAAGGTGACATTATCATAAGATAATTACACTTCCCCAAATTTTCAGTTGCATTTCTGATTGATATTAATTATAATTGTATAGTAGCATTTGAATAAATCAATGTGCGGGTGTAGCTCAATGGTAGAGCGCTGGCTTCCCAAGCCAGTTACGTGGGTTCGATTCCCATCACCCGCTCCAAAATAATTGCTTTGATGTATGCCTCGAAGGTCGTTTTTAAAGCGAGTTGCGGAGTTTTGAATCAAAAATTCAAAACTCCGTTTTTCATGGATGGAATGAAGCAGGAAATTTCCTTTATTGACTTTTACCGTTATCCAATCGTAAAATAATTTATCAAGTATTATGGGAATGAATATAAAGGGGAATTTCCTATTATGATTGAAATGGGGTGCTGTGTTGGGCAAAGTAGTATCGATTAATGTCAGTAAGGTCAGAGGGGTTGTTAAAACAGCGGTAAATGAAATTGAAGTAATTGAGGGCTGGGGCTTGGAAGGAGATGCTCATGGTGGTGATTGGGACCAGCAGGTCAGTATCTTTCCTGTAGAGGCCTTGGAAAAAGTGCCTCCGCACAAAAAAGAGGAAGTATTGCAGGGCGGGTATACAGAAAATTTTACAATTTCCGGTATTCCTTTGGATGAGCTCACTGTAGGGAAAACAGTTAAACTTGGGGAAGCGGAGATATTAATTATGCATATCGGGAAAGAAGAATTCAAAGAGCATGACAGACCTTATATCGTAAGCAGGGAAGGTAGATTTGGCCGTGTTGTTGTTGGGGGAAAGGTAAAGATAGGAGACCAAGCGGAGCTGGTTAAAAATGAGTCAAAATAGGCAAGTGAAAAAAATGTTTTATTATGTTATAATAACCTAGGTTATTAAGGAATATCTTTACATAAAGGAGGAATTTAGAGTGAGTAAGCATATTAAAACTCTTGTTAAAGGGAATCTTGGGGGAACAGTAAAAAACGGAGGCTGCGGAACGTGTCAGACTTCCTGTCAATCAGCTTGCAAAACATCATGTACCGTGGGGAACCAAATTTGCCAGAAATAATTTAGTTGGCCTTAAACCTTAACAGGTGCAAGGCCTCGTTTTTTAAGGAGAGGTATTATGACTGATTGTGCCGGAAAAATATATAACTTAAACGATATCCATAAATTTGAAATAGAGCATATGAAAATCCTTTTAGATGTTAATTCAGGTTCGGTCCACTTAATTGATGATATTGTCTGGGATATCCTTGAAGCCATGAAAAATTTTGAGGGGAACTTAGGAAAGTCCTTAAGCAGTTTAGAAACCAAGTATGCTATTGATTCTCTTCATACTGCCCAAGAGGAAATTACCGAACTAATTGAGCATGGGATGTTGTTTTCCCCTGATCCTTATTTGGGCAGGTATGTACCGCCGGCAAAGCCTGTGCTTAAGTCGATGTGTTTTAATGTGGCTCATGATTGCAATCTTCGTTGTACCTACTGTTTTGCCTCTGAGGGAGATTTCGGCGGAGAGCGCTTACTAATGTCCGAAGAAACCGGAAAGCGGGCAATTGATTATTTAATGAAGAATTCAGGAAGACGAAAACACTGTGAGATCGATTTATTTGGCGGGGAACCCTTGATGAATTTAGATGTTGTTAAAAAACTGGTTAGTTATGGTAAGAGGCAAGGCTTAAAGTATGGTAAAGAAATTAAATTTACCATTACCACAAATGCCGTTACCTTAAATAGTGATGTTCAGGATTACTTGAATAAAGAAGATATTTGCGTAGTATTAAGTATTGACGGGCGGAAAGAAACAAATGACAGGGTGAGGATATTTCCTTCCGGTAAAGGAAGCTATAAGATTATCAATAAAAACATTAAGGAATTTTTAGAACGGAGAAAAAATGAAAATTATTATGTTCGGGGGACATACACAGGATATAATAAAGATTTTTTCCAGGATGCACAGCATTTAGTTGAGGAGGGTTATGATATTATTTCCCTGGAACCAGTAGTTGCTCCCCCGGACAGCGAGTATAGTTTAACAGAAGAAGATATCCCTTTTCTTCGGGAACAGTATTTAGAGTTAGCCCGTTTTTATCAGCAGAGAAAAAAAGAGGGAAGACCCTTTACCTTTTTTCATTTCAATTTGGATTTAAACAACGGACCTTGCCTGCCTAAAAGGTTAACTGGATGCGGGGCGGGACATGAGTATTTGGTAGTGACGCCGGAGGGAGATATATACCCTTGTCACCAGTTTGTGGGCAGGGAAAAATATAAATTAGGAAATTTGGCGACACAAGAAATAAACATGGATTTGGTTCGAGAATTTCAAAATGCTCATGTATATCATAAACCGAAATGTGTTACTTGTTGGGCCCGTTTTTTTTGCAGCGGGGGTTGTCATGCTAATGCTGATGCTTTTTCTGGTAATATTTATGAGCCTTACCAACTGGGCTGCGAGCTTCAAAAAATGCGGCTGGAATGTGCTCTTTGGCTGCAAGTAATGGATGCGGTTTCGAGTATAAAATGACGTTTGCTGTCAAAATTTTGAGTTTACTGGGTTAATAAGTTTATGGTATACTACCAATGTGTTTTTTTATAGGTTTTCCATTTTGGGAAACCGTTAGGTGCCTGCTAGAGAGGGTTGGTACAGGAAGGGGGAGTTATGAACATATTTCAGAAAAAAACATTAAAGCAGGATGGTTCACAGGATCTTAAGGGAAAAAAGATAAAAAGAAACCATTTGGCGGTATGTGTTGCTGGATTAGCATTGATCCTTTTAGGTGGGGTTTTTTGGTTAAATGAAAAGACTACGGCCTACGCCATTCAAATTAAAGGACAAAACGCAGTAATTATCGACAGCCGTTCTCAAGGTGAAAAAGCGATTGGGGAACTGGTACAGCAAGAATCACAGCGTTTAGGCAAACCGGTAGCTTTAGGAGATAAAGTGGAAATAAAAAAGGTTAGAGTCAATTCCAAGGATGCTCTTGCTTCCCAAGATGTTTCCCGGATTTTAAAAGACCGCCTGACATTGTTAACATCAGGGGCTGTTATATCAATTAACGGAAAAGAAAAAATAGTAGTGAGCAGCAAGGATATCGGGGACATGCTGGTAAAAAAGGTACAGGCAAAATTTATCCCCAGCGAAAAAGACATCAAGGTGGTTAAAATCAACCTGCAAGAAAAGGTTGAAGTAAAAGAGAAAAAGGTTCGGGTAAAAGAGATTTCTGATGAAAAAACCGCTTACCGTTTGCTAACAACAGGTGCGGAGGAAATAGCAACCCATGTGGTTAAAGAAGGGGAATCTCTATGGTCTATTGCCCGCAAAAATAATACACGTGTTGCTGATTTAAAGCAGGCTAATCCTTGGATAAAATCGGAACGGCTTGATATTGGGGATAAAATTAAATTAACCAAGGTTGAGCCAATGCTTCATGTAGTCACAACAATCAAGTGTGACGAAACAAAGGAAATTCCCTTTGAAGTTAAGGTTGTTAGTGATAATAACTTATTACGGGGAAAGGAAAAAGTAGAGCAATATGGGCAAAATGGTTTAAAGAAATTTGAGTATCTTGTTGTAATGGTAAATGGGGTGGAAAAAGACAAGCAATTCCTGGGGGCTTCAGTTCTTTCTAAGTCTGTTCCCCAGGTTGTGCACCGGGGAAGTAAGTTTATGCTGGCTTCCCGGAGCGGTGATGACGGTGGCCGGTTAATGTGGCCCCTCCGTGGCAGTATTACATCCCATTTTGGATCCCGTTGGGGAGAATTCCATACCGGTTTAGATATTGATGCATCTACCGGGGACAGTATAAAAGCTGCAGAAGGTGGTACCGTTGTTGATGCCGGATGGGCAGGAAACTATGGCCGTCTCATTAAAATTAAACATGGTCAGGGAGTAGAAACTTGGTATGCCCACTTGTCAGGCTTTTATGTAAGTTCCGGAGATCAGGTGGAGCGCGGCCAAGTAATTGGAGCTGCCGGCAGTACCGGACGCAGTACCGGTTCTCACCTTCATTTAGAAGTGAGGATTAATGGCACGCCTGTCAATCCTTTAAAGTACTTAAATTAAAATAATGTCTAAGGGGCTTTTGCAAAACGAGCTAATTAGTTCGTAGAGCAGCAGCCTTTTTTTATCCTCTAAAATAAGAGTACTGCAGGTTGCTAAGAACCCGCATAAGTTATTTTATACAATAAAAAAACAGTCTTCCTGATATAGAAGACTGCTACAAGTGGGGTAACTACTAATTTAATTTTTCTAAAAAGATCTAATGGCTTTTATTAAAGTATAGTTAAGTTCTTGCTCTATATCTTTTATATTACTTAAAGAGACTTTCGCCGACCATTTTTTTATAAGGGGTTGAAACATTAGTAATAATTTTTCTGTTGATTTAATATCTCCCTCTTGGGCTTTATCTAAGAGATCCAACATACAATCAGGATTTTTTGACATCTCTCATATATTCATCAAAAAAGTTTTTTATGGACTGATTTAGTTCAGAAATACAAGAAGCTAAAGAATCTATTTTTGTTTCAAACCTTATTAATAAATAGGCAGCGATAACCATGGGAAAACCGTAGTTATTAATAGCTTTTAAAACTTCGTCCATTTTTATGTGTCTCCTTATTTATATAGTTGGCTATTTTTAAAAGTGCACTATTTTTTAATTTATTTATAGCTTGTCTAGTTACCCCATACTTCCTAGCATAAATTTTTTCGGGTATTTCATCAACTATAACGGCCTTGAGGACATCTTTTTGGTATTGTGAAAGTTTCTGTAAAGCGTTATAAAGAAGTGGGTTTACAACCAAATTATCTATTGAATCATTTATATCTTCTTGGAATGGATAGGACGTATCATCTGAAACAAAGTCCCTTAAACAGCTATCTTGATCGTCAATCGGGACATCTAAAATCAATTTCTCATATTGACATTGCTTAGCGTAGCTATTATATAATCTTATTGCCTTAAATTGGATCGCTTTTTTTATATATAAAACAAAAGCAGCTTCTTGTTGTTTTCTTTGATTTTTATCAGTATTCATAGATCACTACCCCCTTTATTAATAAGAATACATTTAAGGTTAAATCGAGCAACTACTATAAAAATTATTTTTTAATCTTCAGGATATGGAACAAAACCTTCTTTGAAATCGTCTCTTTACTAAAGAAGGTTTTTATTCCATATATTATAATTAAACACAGAACATATGTTTGGTTAAATTATACTACAAATTTGGAAAGTTTGTAATATACTAGAAGTAGTTTTTAGGTTAAAAAATTTTATTACGAAAGGGGTTAATAGGGTATGAAAAAAACAAACCGTTATTTGATTTTCATCATACTTATTCTTGGTATCTTATTTGCCATGAGCATTACAGCTTTCTCCTCTAAAAAATTAAGTCTTGCTCCGAATAATGTTGGTTTAACAGTAGATTATGGGGAAGCGATATTTTTAACAGCCTATAATATTAATGGTAACAACTACTTCAAAATCCGTGATTTAGCCCAAGCATTAAACGGCAGCGCAAAGCAATTTGCTATTGAATGGGACGGAGAGGCTAAGACCATCAGCCTCACCACCGCCAAAGCTTATAAACCAATTGGTGATGAATTAGCTCTATCTGCCAATACGGCAAGGCAAGTAGTTAGTATTTCAACAGCCAAGTTATGTTTAAACGGCAGCGAAACAAAAATTAAGCTCTACGAAATTGGCAACTGTAATTATTTAAAATTGCGGGATTTAGCAGCACTTCTTGATTTTGGTCTTAGTTTTGATAGTGATACAAAAGCAATCTCCATAAAAACTAAAAACATTAACGCTTTTCCTCAAAAAATAGATTATAATGAGGTATCTAAAATTGAATACAAACAACACGATGAATATTATGTACCTTTGTATTCTGTCAAAGAAAAAGACAAAATTAAAATTAAGCAGATTGTATCTTTTTATAATAATCAAATTGTTCCAAAATTGGCTAAAGAAAAGCTCCAAGAAAGATTTCATACAGATTCTATGAAATATAATTTATATTCTGATGCCTGTTTAAGCCTTACTGATGGCCAGTCAATTTATATTAGTTTTGGGGGTGAAGGTATGATTTATCAGGAAATGCCGGATGGCTGTTATTATTTCAGAGATACGGAGTTGGAAGAACAATTTTCTGGTATGTTTCGTAAATCCTCAAAGGCTATGAGGGCAATTAATTTAAGGCCATGGAAGGTTCACATAGGAGACAGAATTTATATAAGTGCGGATTATATTCCCGGTAATCAGGCGACCGTTGAGTTAACTCCAAATAATAGAAAAACACATAAGCCAATTATCATTAAGACGGTCCCTTTGGTTGAAGGAAAGCCGGATTTTCATTTTAATTTTGTCTTAACAGAACATATCGGCAAAACTGAAGATGGTTCAGTGGGAAAGATTACCCCCGGAGAATGGGCAGTGTATGTTGGAGGAAAGCACAGTAAGTGGGGTGGGCATAGCTGGGGTCATTTCATTACCATTATAGAAAAGTAATACAACTTATTTGTTTGTAACCAACCTTAATAGTTATCGGTTTTACATTTTATAAAAGACAATTAGATGATTAAAAATTGCAAATTATAATTTTAACCCGGGGTTGCTAATAACAGCCCCGGGCGTCTTTTTATAAGTATAAGAACAATGAGCGCTCCCAATGTTCTAATACTATCAAAAGGAGATGATTTAATTATGTCAGGATATGCACGAACATTTAAGATACATAGGAATGCCTATAATTATAGAGGAATTCTGGCTTATCTTAAAATGCCTACTAATCGTGGTGTTTCTGATAAGGATGACTATTTGAATTGGTATGTCGGTTTTGACGATGTAAATGGTCGTAAAGTAGAGGCAGGTATAAGTTATACCAAAAGATATAACGATAATAATATCCCTGAATGCAGAAAATTTTTAAACTACAGTGGTGGAGGCCCCGGTATCAGCAAATATAATGAACGGATGACAAATCAGCCAAGCCCGGGAGACATTATTAAAATAAAATTAGTGAATAATGGTAATAATTCGGTTTCATTTTATATTGCGGATAACCTTGTTACCACTAAATACCTGACCATAAATGGTATGGTCAACGTTAAATTAGTCCACGGTACAGAAGGATTTGTATGCAAATATTTGGATGCGCAATTCCAATCTGCAAAATATCAAATCAGTAACGGCTCCTGGTATAATTGGACTGCCGGTTACGTACCTGACCCGGAAAACGGAAGTAGTGTTAGCCCCATCGTTGTTGACAATGATATAAATCCAATGAAAACCCATACTCCTAATCAGTAAATATTAAACAAGGGCTGTTGCAAAGCGAACATAATAGTTCGTAGAGCAACAGCCTTTTTTTATCCTCTAAAATAAGAGACAACAGGTTGCTAAGAACTTGCATAAGTTATTTTATACAATAAAAAAACAGTCTTCCTGATATAGAAGACTGCTACAAGTGGGGTAACTACTAATTTAATTTTTTTTAAAAGATCTAATGGCTTTTATTAAAGTATAGTTAAGTTCTTGCTCTATATCTTTTATATTACTTAAAGAGACTTTCGCCGACCATTTTTTTATAAGGGGTTGAAACATTGAATATTACGGAAGTTTTGAGCCATTAAATCCGATACACAGAGCCATGCAATCCGGGGCTGAGAGCCAACGGTTTTGAAAAGAGAATCCGCTATAGAGAGCCACCTAAGTAAGTATTACAATAAAATTGCGGTAATACCGTAATACTTACGAAGGAGGGACATAATTATGTCCAAAGAAAAACAAATTTTGCAACTCCGCATAAAGGGCTATAGCCAGCGGAGAATTGCGGATACCCTGAAAGTGTCCAGAAACACGGTGGCAAAGGTTTTTAAGGCATTGCAGGATCATTCGGTTTCCAAAGATTCCCTGAATTCCTTGAATGATCAGGAGTTGCACCAACAGCTATTCCCAGAGGAATCACAGGTGCCTGTTCTTGTCACTCCTGATTACGATTACGTCCACAAAGAACTTTTGAAAAGCGGTGTGACACTAAAGCTTTTATGGGAAGAATACGTTGATACCTGCCGCCGTTCGAAAAAGCCTCCGTATATGTACTCCCAATTCTGCAAACTTTATCAGGACTATGTGAACCAACACCGCCTTACAATGCATATCCGACACAAACCGGGGGACAAACTGATGGTGGATTGGACAGGTACTCCCCTACCTCTATTCGACAAGTTAACCGGGAAAAGTTGCAAGGTTTATCTGTTTGTCGCCACACTGCCATTCAGCATGTATTGTTTTGCGAAGGCCTGCTTGACCATGAAAGAGGAAGATTGGATCAACGTGCATATTAGCATGTATGATTATTTCGAGGCTTCCACCAGGCTGATTATCCCGGATAATCTCAAAACAGGGATTCTCAGCAACAAGAAATATGAAGACCCTATTGTTAACCGTGCCTACCAGGAATTGGCGGACCACTATCAGACGGCCGTCCTTCCCGCCAGGGTATTGGCACCGAAAGATAAAGCTGCTGTAGAAGGGACAGCGGGTCAGGTAACATCTCATATCATCGCCAAACTGCGCAACCGTAAGTTCTTTGAAATCAATGAGATGAATGCAGCCATCAGGAAAGAACTGGATCGTTTTAACCACAATAACTTCCAGAAGAGAGACGGAAGCCGTTATTCTGTATTTATGGAAGAAGAGTTCCCATTCATGCCATTACCCAAATACCCCTATGAGTTTGCACAATGGAAAACTGCTACCGTGCAGTTGAATTACCATATAACGGTAGATTACCAGAACTACTCGATTCCCTATGAGTATGTCAAGAAAAAAGTGGATGTAAGATACACCAAAAACATGATTGAAGTCTTCTACAAAAGTTCCCGTATTTGCAGCCACAAGCGCTTTTATGAGGGCGTGGGCAGTATTCCACGGTCATTGACCATATGCCCGCAAATCATCAGCTATACAGTGAGTGGGACTCTACGCGTTTCCTGAAATGGGCAGCAGGTATTGGGAATCCACAAAAGAAGTTGTGCAAAAACTGTTTGATTCATACCGGGTAGAGGAACAGGCTTATAAGGGTTGCCTGTCCCTGTTGAAACTGGCAGATAAATACTCGCCTGAACGCCTGGAAAACGCATGCAGAATAGCACTTATCCGGATTCCCAACCCCCGGTATAAAAATATTAGACTGATACTCGAATCTGGTCAAGATAAAAAAGGAGATGGAACTCTCCAATCTCATTCCTCATCATCAGCATCCAATATGTATGCCTGCGTAAGAGGTGCATCTTATTATAGAGGTGGAAGCCATGAAGAATGAGACAATAAGGAAACTGAAGAATATGCGTCTTCCGGCATTTGCGGAAGCTTATCAAAAGCAGGTTGAGAACGAAACGGAATATCAGTCATTATCTTTCCATGAAAGGCTAGGACTTTTAGCAGATGCAGAATTCGATTCCAGACATAACAATAACATCAGACGTCTGATTAAGAATGCTAAATTCGTAAACTCATCCGCTTTTCTTGGAAATATTGAGTATCTCCCAGATAGGCATCTGAACCGTGACCTTTTGGAAAACCTGGCCGATAATGAATATATCCGTCAGAGCCTGAATGTCATCCTTATAGGAGCCACTGGAGGTGGAAAAACATATATTTCTAATGCACTTGGTGTCAACGCTTGCCACGCAGGTTATAAAACGAGATACATTCGCCTCCCCGAACTGTTCAGTGAATTTGAAGCTGCACGGGTTCAGGGGAAATATCAGCAACTCATGAAGCAATATCAGAAATATTCCCTGATGATTCTGGATGAATTTCTCCTGATTCCGGCATCTGTAATAATTTTTCTGTTGATTTAATATCTCCCTCTTGGGCTTTATCTAAGAGATCCAACATACAATCAGGATTTTTTGACATCTCTCATATATTCATCAAAAAAGTTTTTTATGGACTGATTTAGTTCAGAAATACAAGAAGCTAAAGAATCTAGTTTAGTTTCAAACCTTATTAATAAATAGGCAGCGATAACCATGGGAAAACCGTAGTTATTAATAGCTTTTAAAACTTCGTCCATTTTTATGTGTCTCCTTATTTATATAGTTGGCTATTTTTAAAAGTGCACTATTTTTTAATTTATTTATAGCTTGTCTAGTTACCCCATACTTCCTAGCATAAATTTTTTCGGGTATTTCATCAACTATAACGGCCTTGAGGACATCTTTTTGGTATTGTGAAAGTTCCTGTAAAGCGTTATAAAGAAGTGGGTTTACAACCAAATTATCTATTGAATCATTTATATCTTCTTGGAATGGATAGGACGTATCATCTGAAACAAAGTCCCTTAAACAGCTATCTTGATCGTCAATCGGGGCATCTAAAATCAATTTCTCATATTGACATTGCTTAGCGTAGCTTTTATATAATCTTATTGCCTTAAATTGGATCGCTTTTTTTATATATAAAACAAAAGCAGCTTCTTGTTGTTTTCTTTGATTTTTATCAGTATTCATAGATCACTACCCCCTTTATTAATAAGAATACATTTAAGGTTAAATCGAGCAACTACTATAAAAATTATTTTTTAATCTTCAGGATATGGAACAAAACCTTCTTTGAAATCGTCTCTTTACTAAAGAAGGTTTTTATTCCATATATTATAATTAAACACAGAACATATGTTTGGTTAAATTATACTACAAAGTTGAAAAGTTTGTAATATACTAGAAGTAGTTTTTAGATTAAAAAATTTTATTACGAAAGGGGTTAATAGGAAGTTATGAAAAAAATAAACCGTTATTTGATTTTCACCATACTTATTCTCGGCATCTTATTTACCATGAGCATTACAGCTTTTTCCTCTAAAAAATTAAGCCTTGCTCCGAACAATGTTTTCTTAACAGTAGATTATGGGAAAGCTATGGGCTTAACAGCCTATAATATTAATGGTAACAACTACTTCAAACTCCGTGATTTAGCCCAAGCATTAAACGGCAGCGCAAAGCAATTTGCTATTGAATGGGACGGAGAGGCTAAGACCATCAGCCTCACCACCGCCAAAGCTTATAAACCAATTGGTGATGAATTAGCTCTATCTGCCAGTACGGCAAAGCAAGTAGTTAGTATTTCAACAGCCAAGTTATGTTTAAACGGCAGCGAAACAAAAATTAAGCTCTACGAAATTGGTAACTGCAATTATTTAAAATTGCGGGATTTAGCAGCACTTCTTGATTTTGGTCTTAGTTTTAATAGTGATACAAAAGCTATCTCAATAAATACTAAAAATACTAATTCTTTTCCTTCCAAAATAGATTATAATGAGGTTACTAAAATTGAATTCCGTCAAGGTGATAATTTATTCTTACCTCTGTATGCTGATAAAGAAAAGGATAAGGTAAAAATTAATCAACTAGTAAGTTTATATAACGAGGCCGTCCCAAAGTTGGTAAAGGAAAAATTTCATTCTGATCCTGTAATGCTTGGTTTTTCTACTAAAGCTTGTTTAAAACTTATTAATGGCAAGACTGTTTATATTAATATTGGAGATGGGGGAATTTTCTACCAACAAATACCAAGTGATGGTTACTATCTTAAAGATGAATCATTACATAAAAAAATAACGGATATAATTGTTGGATTCTTAATTCCGGTCACGGGCGTAACAGTTACACCTAAATCTGTCCATTTTGGGGAACCGCTTAATATAAGTGTAGACTATATTCCGGGTGAACAAGCAAGTATCGAATTAATACCTACCCATCCTGAAAAATTTAAGATGAAGCTGATAAAAGTTGATACTGTGCCTCTGATTTACGGGAGTATGGATTATCATTTTATCTTGTCTGAACAAATAGGAACAATTGCAGACGGCTCAATTGGAAAGATTTGTCCTGGGGAATGGAATTGTGTTGTTAGAACAGACCAAATGGTGGTTAGTGATAGTTTTACTATCCTAAAATAATAAAAAACAAGATAAAAAAGGAGAGTACTAAGTATTGTACTCTCCTCCGACCATTTAAATAAATATATTTATCCTTGATTCAATTTCGTACTCATAGGTACCACCGAATATATATAATAATCTGTAGCGTTAATCTTAATAAGATTGCCAGTTGGAACAGTGCCATCCCAATTAATGTATGAGCCGTCACTTTTTCTTATCTTTAAGTAAGAAAATGAAGCCTGACTGTGTTTAACCAGTCCAGTATAATCTTCGCATCCATGCACCTGTTTAACTGTTGTAGCTGAAGATAAACCTCCATATACCGGTAAGGTACAATAGGTGGTTCCATTAACTTTAATAGTGGCAGTTCCATTAAGGTTATTAATTAATTCAATGGAAACTCGATCCCCTGCATTGGGCTGGTTTGTCATAACAGCACTTCTCCAATAGTTTGAATTTTTACCACTTGCCTGATAACCTGTATTTAAAAACTTTTTCCATCCAGCGGTTGAGTATGAGAGGCCGCCTTCAACTTTGTCACCCAGACCAAGGTATAAATCAAAATAGTCCGTGCTACCTCCTACTGCAGGGTTAGCTGGGATAACAACATCACATTTTATCCCATAATAATTATTTGTAGTGTAAACTTTTATAACACTTTCACCTGTAGCCATAATAATATTTCCCCCTTTTTTAGTTACTTTAGAGAGGCCTCATCCCTTGTACACTTTATTAAAAAGACATTTAGAACCTTAATTAGCAACTATATTTAAAAAAATAAAAAGAACAGGTGGATGATTATAGAGACCTGTAAAATTTGAGCGGATATCCAACCCCATCATGCATGCCGGTAAATACTATGATGAGGAAAGCGGACTGTATTATCTCAGAGCAAGGTATTACTGTTCGGCAATAGGTAGATTTATTTCCGAGGACATTAACGAAGGGGAAATTAATAATCCGCTAAGTTTGAATCGTATACTTATTGAGAGAGATCCCATAATATATTCAGATTCCACTGGAAACAATGCCGCTTATGTAGTACAAGCTTTGGAAAGTCCATATGGACAAGAATTAATAGCAGCAGCCAAAGCTTTGGGCATGAAAGTTGGACAGTATGTAAGTTTATATGGCCCACTAATAGAAAATAAAGCTATTGCAGTAGTAGATAAGGGAAAAAAGCAGTTAGTAGTGGGTCTAAATGGTAAAGGGGAAATTAAGTAGTTCCAGTGGTCAAGATCCGAATAAATCGAGCAACTACTATAAAAATTATTTTTTAATCTTCAGGATATGGAACAAAACCTTCTTTGAAATCGTCTCTTTACTAAATAAGGTTTTTATTCCATATATTATAATTAAACATAGAACATATGTTTGGTTAAATTATACTACAAATTTGGAAAGTTTGTAATATACTAGAAGTAGTTTTTAGGTTAAAAAATTTTATTACGAAAGGGGTTAATAGGAAGTTATGAAAAAAATAAACCGTTATTTGATTTTCACCATACTTATTCTCGGCATCTTATTTGCCATGGGCATTACAGCTTTTTCCTCTAAAAAATTAAGCCTTGCTCCGGATAATGTTGGCCTAACAGTAGATTATGGGGAAGCGATATTTTTAACAGCCTATAATATTAATGGTAACAACTACTTCAAACTCCGTGATTTAGCCCAAGCATTAAACGGCAGCGCAAAGCAATTTGCTATTGAATGGGACGGAGAGGCTAAGACCATCAGCCTCACCACCGCCAAAGCTTATAAACCAATTGGTGATGAATTAGCTCTATCTGCCAGTACGGCAAAGCAAGTAGTTAGTATTTCAACAGCCAAGTTATGTTTAAACGGCAGCGAAACAAAAATTAAGCTCTACGAAATTGGTAACTGCAATTATTTAAAATTGCGGGATTTAGCAGCACTCCTCAAATTTGGTCTTAGTTTTGATAGTGATACAAAAGCAATCTCCATAAAGACTAAAAACATTAACGCTTTTCCTCAAAAAATAGATTATATAGATTATAATGAGGTATCTAAAATTGAATGCAATTTACACGATGACTATTATGTACCTTTGTATTCTGATAAAGAAAAAGACAAAATTAAAATTAAGCAGATTGTGTCTTTTTATAATAATCAAATTGTTCCAAAATTGGCCAAAGAAAAGTTTCATGAAAAGTTTTATTCAGATCCCGTAAAATTTAATTTATATGCTCAAGCTTATTTAACCCTTACCGATGACAAATCAATTTATATTAGTTTCGGGGATGCAGGTATGATTTATCAAGAAATGCCGGAAGGCTGTTATTATTTCAGAGACACGGAGCTACAAAAACAATTTGTGGGTATGTTTCGTGAATCCTCAAAGGTTGTTAGGGGGATTAATTTAAGGTCACGGAAGGTTCATATAGGAGACAGAATTTATATAAGTGCAGATTATATTCCTGGTAATCAGGCGACTATTGAATTAGCTCCAACTAATAGCAAAATACATAAGCCAATTATCATTAAGACTATCCCTTTGGTTGAAGGAAAGCCAGATTTTCATTTTAATTTTGTCTTAACAGAACATATCGGCAAAACTGAAGATGGTTCAGTAGGAAAGATTTCCCCCGGAGAATGGGCAGTGTGTGTTGGAGGAAAGCACAGTGAGTGGGGTAGTATTAAATGGGGTAGTTCTATTACCATTCTAGAAAAGTAATACAATTTAATTTATTTATTAGGTAACTGATCCCAATAGTTATCGGTTTTACATTTAAAAAAAGACAATTAGATGATTAAAAAAATGTAATTAATTTTCTTAACCCAGGGTTGCTAATAACAGCCCTGGGTGTCTTTTTTATAAGTATAAGAACAATGGAGCGCTCCTAATGTTCTGATAATGTCAAAAGGAGATGATTTAATTATGGCTTATATACCTAACGATTATGAACGAACATTTAAGATACATAGGGATACCTATAATTATAAAGGAGTTTTAGCTTATCTTAAAGTACCGTCTAATCTTCATGTTAATATGTTAGATGACTATTTGATTTGGTATGTTGGTTTTGATGATAACAGTAATAATAAAGTAGAGGGAGGTATAAGCTATACAAAAAAATATACTGGTAGTCCTCAATTTAGGAAATTTTTAAATTACAATGGCATTAAATTATATAATGAACCAATGGCGACCCAGCCAAGCCCAGGAGACATTATTAAAATTAAATTGGTGAAAAGTAATAGTGATTCTTATGGTAATTGTTCAGTTTCATTGTATATTGCGGATAACCTTGTTACCACTAAATCCGTGACAATAAATAATCTGGTTGACGTTAAATTAGTCCATGGTACAGAGGGATACCCTTGTACATATGATGATGCGCAATTCCAATATGCAAAATATCAAATTAGTGACGGCACTTGGTATAACTGGACTGCCGGTTACGAACCTGTCTGGAGTACTGGAGCAAAAGTTAAGAATATCTACGTTGATTGTAGGATTAATCCAATGAAAACCTATGCTTCTAATCAGTAAATATTAAACAAGAGGCTGTGGGCTGTTGTAAAGCGAATATAATAGTTCGTAGAGCAACAGCCCCTTGTTTTAATTTAGAAGTAAAAGTGTAGTGGCCGGTTGGACAAGGAAAAGACTGTTCACGCCATTCATGATTTGCGTTGAAGGCTCGATATTTTTATTGCATCTGGGGGAAAGATAAAATATAATAAATACAACATACCCCCATAGGGTAGAAAGGAACTCAAATGAATTTAAAGAAAGCAAGAACAATTGCTGTTGTAGGGCTTTCTTCCAATCCTAATAAGGCAAGCTATCAGGTGGCAAAATATTTGAAAGAAAATGGATATGAAATATTCCCTATAAATCCTCAGGAAACAGAGATTTTGGGGGAAAAAAGCTATCCGGATCTACTTTCTTTGCCTGAGCATGTATCCATAGATATTGTCAATATTTTTCGCCGCCCCGAAGTTGTAGCTGCTGTTGTTGATCAAGCCATCCAAAAGGGCGCAAAAATGATTTGGATGCAAGAAGGTATTGTAAACGAGGAGGCAAAGGAAAAAGCGTTAAAATTCGGATTAGAGGTAATCATGGATAGTTGTATTATGAAGGTACATCAGAGTCAATTTAGGAGAGATTGAGATGAATTATGAGTTAATTATTGTCGGTGCAGGGCCGGCAGGGCTGACCGCAGGTTTGTACGGAGCCCGATCCGGCTTAAAAACATTGCTTTTGGAAAAATCAATGCCGGGAGGGCAGGCTGCTCTTACGGAAATAATAGAAAACTACCCGGGTTATCCTCAGGGAGTAAACGGATCTAAGTTAATGATGAGTTTTCTGGAGCAGGCCTTGCGATTTGGCATGGAATTCAAGTCGGCGGAAGTAACAAGTGTTAATTTTAATGCTCTGGAAAAGAAAGTAGAAGCCGGGAGCGAAATGTTTACTGCTAAAGCTGTTATATTAGCTACCGGAGGCAGCCCGAAATATCTATCAGTTCCAGGGGAAAAGGAATTCCATGGCAAGGGTGTTTCTTATTGTGCTACCTGTGACGGGCCCTTTTTCCCTGATAAAAAGTTGATTGTTGTCGGGGGTGGTGATTCTGCTATTGAAGAAGCAATTTTTTTGACTGGGTACGCCAGGGAAGTGATTTTAGTGCACCGCCGCGACCGCCTCAGAGCAGCTCGGGTATTGCAAGAAAGAGCTATGAAAAATTCTAAATTACACTTATGCTTGAATTCAGTGGTTGAAAAGATAGAAGGTGAACAATCGGTTCAAAAGGTAGTATTAAAAAACGTACAGACCGGTGAAACCAAGGAAGAAAATGCCGATGGGGTATTTGTTTTTATTGGAAGCAAACCGAATACCTCTTTTTTGCAGGGTGTTATTGATTTGGATGACCAGGGATATATTATTACTCAAAAACTTTTGATGACTTCAGTACCCGGTGTTTTTGCCGCAGGGGATGTGAGAAAAAAATTCTTACGCCAGGTGAGTACGGCAGTAGGGGATGGAGCAGAAGCTGCTATGGCAGCAGAGCGTTATATTGTCGGGTTGGAATAATACTTATTAAAGCAGCATTTTTTGCTTTTAAGTAGTTCTCTTGTTAATTATTGTGGTAAACTAAATGTAATAATTATTTTGATAAGGGGTGGAAAAAATGTGCTTAGAATGTGGCTGCCATAAGGATAAGGACACTGTAGTTCTTCGGGTGGAAGGAATGACTTGTGGGCATTGTAAAACAAGTGTCGAGAATGCTCTTGTTAATTTACATGGTGTTACACTAGCTGAGGTTAGTTTAGAGGATGGTATTGTAAAAATTGACTTTGATTCTGCAGTCGTAGGATTGGATACTATTAAGGATGCAATTTCTGACGCGGGATATAAAGTATTGTAATTTGAAACCGGCAAATCTCTCAGACGAAAATTCAAAAGATCTTAGGGTTTTCCCCGATAAAAGTATAAAAAAGCAGCAGATAGTTAATCCTAAAAAAGCATTGAATTAAGCCACCTGAGGGGAGGTGAGGCATTTGCCTTATCGAATTAGCGAAGAATGTATTAATTGTGGTGCCTGTGCCCCGGAATGTCCTGTAGAGGTAATTAGTGAAGGAGAAGACATATACGTAATAGATGAGGAGGGCTGTATTGATTGCGGCAATTGTGCTGAAGTTTGCCCGGTAGGAGCTCCTGAAGAGGTAAGTTAAAAGAACCTGAAACCAGGTTCTTTTTTGTTTAGAATTACCAATGAACGGTAGGAATAACTATAGTATAATAAAATAGCTATAAAGCTCAAAAAAATGTTTTGACCACGGATTAATTGTCCGTGTCAACCAAGGGGGAGGGGTTGACATGCAGGCAATGGTATTAAGCCGTGCCGGTACTATGGCCCGGCTGATCATAATTTTTCTTATTGCCGGGGTTATGCTGTTTACGGCATTTTGGATACGCTATCCTAATCTGCCCAAAAAAATACTATATCAAGTTTTTCGCTCATATGAGCGGATGTTAATGGATTATAAGACCCGAAATTGGAACCAGATAAAGGGGAAACATTTTATCATAAAATTTCAATCTAATGACGGAGATGTTTCTTCTTTGGTTTTAGAAACAAGTGAGGAGGCCTATGGGAAAGTTAATAAAAAATTAAACTATTCCACGAAAAAAAGGGTTCCCATTATTTTGTATCCGGATACCCAGTCCCTAAACCGAAGTTTTGGATGGGCTGCTGATGAGAATGCCATGGGGGTTTACTGGGCAGGAATAATCCGGATTCTCTCGCCTAACTCTTGGATAGAGAATAATAACAAAGAAGTTGTTTTTAAATCGGATGGCCCAATGGTGCACGAATATGCACATTATGTAGTGGACCAAATAGCTTCGGGAAATTATCCTCGCTGGCTGACGGAAGGGATTGCTCAGCGAGTGGAAAGGAGTATAACCGGGTATAAAATAACATTATCTGGTGAACAGGAGATTTATCCTCTCGCAAAAATGGATCGGGATTTTGATCTACTTCCCAATCAAAGCGCTGCCTATCTTCAATCCTTGGCAATGGTTGATTTCTTAGTAAATCATTACGGTGGGGAGACTGTCTTAGAAGATATTCTGCATGAATTAGGAAAAGGTGCTACTTTAAACGGGGCATTTAAAAAAATCATAGGTATTAATTCTGCCGAATTTGAAGCTGCTTTTAAAATTGATAAATAATAATTTTTATATATCAAATTCGAGAAAATGACTACAAGGTCATTTTCTGTTTTTATGGTAAGGGGAAATCGGATTCTAAATCTTAAAGCATAAAGACAAGCCCAGCAGTTTTTTTAAGATAATCAAAAATTATATTATTTGTAGAAAAATGGGTAATTTTAATATTAATAGAGGAAAAAACTATTAAATCACGAATATATAACCATGGTAACAGCTTAAGGAGGTTAGCCGGTTTGTCCAAGTTAATTATAAATGGTGGAGCCCGTCTGGAAGGTACAGTCAAAATAGACGGGGCCAAAAATGCCGCTCTGGCCATAATTGCTGCTGCTATTATGGCTGAGGGTGAAACAATTTTAGAAAATGTACCACGCATCAATGATGTTGTGGTTATGACAGAAATCTTGGAGTTTTTGGGAGCTCGGATAAACTGGTTGGGCCGGGACTGTTTAAGTATATCCGTGCCCGATAGTATTGATTATGTAGCTGCTTATCACCAGGTAAAACGAATTCGGGCATCCAACTTATTATTGGGCTCATTGGTGGCCCGTAAAAAAATTACAGAAATAGCACTGCCCGGAGGATGCCAAATTGGTTCCAGGCCTATGGACCTACATATTAAGGGGCTGGAAAAATTAGGGTGCAAGGTTACTTTGAAAAACGGTTTTATTAAAGCGGAGTGTCCTAGAATGATAGGATCTCGTATTTATTTAGATTTTCCCAGCGTTGGAGCTACTGAAAATATTATGATGGCGGCATCTGTTGCGGAAGGAAGTACTATTTTAGAAAATGTGGCCAAAGAACCGGAAATTGTGGACATGGCTAATTTTCTTAATGCGATGGGAGCTAAAATCCGGGGTGCGGGAACAGATGTCATTAGAATTGATGGGGTGAAATCCCTGCACGGGATCAGGTATGGCATTATCCCTGACCGGATAGAAGCAGGAACTATCATGGTCGGGGCAGCGATTACCAGGGGTAATGTGGTCATTGAAAATGTAATTCCTACCCACTTAAAACCTGTTGTTGCCAAATTGCAGGAAGCTGGTGTGCATATTGAGGAAAGTGATTGTGCAATACGGGTTATCGGGTCGGAAAAGATTAGGCCTGTTGATATAAAGACCCTTCCTTATCCCGGGTTCCCTACCGATATGCAGTCACAAATGATGGCTTTACTGACCCTCGCTGAGGGAACAAGTGTTATTGTTGAAAATATCTTTGAAAATAGGCTTCAGGTAGCTAGTGAACTGCGGAGAATGGGTGCAAAAATCAAGATTGAAGGGCGCACTGCCGTAGTAATAGGAGTCCCGAAGCTTTTAGGGACAATCGTAAAGGCTCCCGACTTGCGTGGAGGGGCAGGGTTGATTTTAGCTGCACTGGCGGCAGAGGGGAAGACAGAAGTGCATAATCTGGGAATTATTGACCGGGGATATATAAATATTGAAGAGAAATTTCGCCACTTAGGAGCAGATGTAATTAGAATGGACTAATAATATTAAGAAAGAATTACGACGTATAATTAATAGTTTCTGATATATAAAAAAGTAAAAATCGCTTTAGGCGATTTTTACTTTTTTAGGAGGATTTTAACACGTCTATGCAAAATATTTCTATTGGGGTAAATACATAAAGGAGATTGATTGTAAATGGAGGTAGCAACCCTATTCAGCGGTAGCTCGGGGAATTGTATTTATGTGGGAACAGAAAATACTAAAGTGCTGGTAGATGCAGGTTTTTCCGGGAAAAAAATAGTTCAGGCTTTAAGCAACATGGATATTGACATCAGGGAAATAAAAGCTTTACTGGTTACTCATGAACATATTGACCATATTAGAGGTTTAGGGGTATTATCCCGGCGTTATAATATTCCCATATATGCTTCACCGAAAACTTGGAGTAAATTAGCATGTATCGGTGAAATTCAGGAACATAACAGGAGAGAATATGAGTACGGTATGGAAATCGGGGACTTAAAACTAGAGTTTTTTAAGACACACCATGATGCGGTACAGCCTTTGGGTATTGCTTTTTACCACCAGGACAGTTTGGTAGGTATTGCTACCGATACCGGCTGTATTACTACCTCAATCAGGAAAGCTTTGACGGGAGCAAATGCTCTGGTTTTTGAGTCTAATTATGATGAAAATATGTTAAAAGAGGGTCCTTATCCATATTACCTAAAAAAAAGAATATCGGGAAATAAGGGGCATTTATCAAATAAAGATGCAGCAAAAGAATTGGGTGAAATAATATCCGGTTCTACGGAACATGTTATTTTGGCCCATTTAAGTGAGGTAAATAATACTCCGGAAATAGCCTATAGTTCAGTTAAAGAGATCCTGCAGGACAATGGAATTAATGACAGGGTAAAATTATCCGTGGCACCTCGTTATGAAGTACATGAAACAGTAAAAATCAAAAGAATTTAGTATCGGAGCATACCGTATATTATTTATTGGTACAATATCTATTATAAGAAAAGGAGGGTTAATATGAGTTACTTTGATGGTTACAATAAAAAAAGAGGGATCTTATTTTTTATATTATTAATGGTAATTAGCGGTATCATCGGGGGTATTATTGCTTTGAATATCGGCAATGCAATGGGCTTATTAGGTACTAATCCGAGCTTAACGGGCAAAAACGGCTCGCTGCCCCAGATTAACATTCCTCCTGCAGGTAACATGGCTGATAAAACTGCGGTAGTAGCTATTGCAGAACAGGTTGGACCTGCGGTAGTAGCTATTAGTAATCGAGATATCTATACGGATTTTTTCCAGGGGAAAAAGGAAGTAGAACAGGGGACGGGGTCAGGAGTTATTTTTGACAACAGAGGATACATTGTGACCAACAACCATGTGGTAGCAGGGGCGCAAAAACTAATTGTTACTTTGGCAGACGGCCGCCAATTGCCAGGAGATATTGTCGGAACAGATGCCAGAACAGATTTGGCAGTAGTAAAAATAAATGCAGAAAATCTTACTGTGGCTCGATTTGGTAATTCTGATGACCTGCGAGTAGGGGATTTAGCTGTAGCTATAGGAAATCCAGGGGGAGCTGAGTTTGCCCGGTCTGTTACCCAGGGAATTATCAGTGGTTTAAACCGGCTTTTAATTACCGAGGAAGGCCTGCAGTTTAAATTAATTCAAACTGATGCGGCTATTAATCCGGGAAACTCCGGAGGTGCATTGGTAAATGCCAAGGGTAATGTGATTGGTATCAGCAGTATTAAAATTGCTCGAACCGGTTTTGAAGGTATGGGATTTGCCATTCCGTCAAATATTGTCCAACAGATTGTGGCAGATTTAATAAAATACAAACGAGTTATTCGTCCGGCATTAGGTGTATATATGATTCGGGATGTGGATAAAGAATTGGCCAATTACAATGATCTAGGTGTTGATTACGGTGTCTTAATTGATCCCCAGCCCATGGGACCGGCAGATAAGGCCGGGATGCAGCGTTACGATATTATTGTGGAAATAAACGGGGAGAAAATTACCGATAGGTATGACCTGCAAAATATAGTTTTCAGCAAAAAAGTTGGCGATAGTATTTCCGTTACTGCGGTACGGGATAAGAAAAGAGTGTCTTTCACGGTTAAATTAGGGGAGCTAAAACAGTAGAATTATTATTTAACATATGAAAACTGTCTTGAATTAACCTAAAATAACAAATGGTGCGGAGGAATAATGCATATCAGAATTGTAGCGGTAGGCAAAATTAAAGAAAAATTCATAAATGATGGCATTAAAGAGTACCTAAAACGATTAGGTTCATATGCTAAGGTGGAAATAATTGAGGTTACTGATGAAAAAATTCCCGACCATGCTTCACCGGGGGAATTAGAAAAGGTGAAACAAAAAGAAGCAGAACGATTAAGTAGGTACCTGAAAGAGGGTACCTATTTAATTGTTCTTGACATTTCAGGAAAAAATCTTTCTTCAGAGGAACTGGCTGGAACAATTAAAGACTTAGGAAACAAGGGTAAAAGTGATGTTACTATTCTTGTTGGAGGATCCGTAGGACTGCATTCCTTATTGATTAATCAGGCCAGTTTACGCTTATCCTTCGGACGTATGACATATCCCCATCAATTGATGCGGGTGATTTTGCTTGAACAGATATATCGGAGCTTTAAGATTATCAGAGGCGAACCGTACCATAAATAACTGCAAATTTTTTATATTTATTTACTGATCAGAAAGATAGATTAGGCTGGCAATGTAACTGGTAAAATAGACACGGGCGTTTCGATTGCCCAGTGAATAAATCGATGTTATATTTGAAACATCTATTTAGATGGTGCAGATCGAAATAAGTTTATTGAAAATATGTTTAGGGCTGGAAAAGTTGGAAAACTTGAGATATATAATTAATGTCTCATGGATAATCATGAACATATTTTAATAAAAGAAGATTTAGAGTTAGAAATAAGCATTAAACGTATTACAGTAGGGTATGTTGAGTGGTACAATAAAAATATAAAAGGACAGGGCACTTATTCAAAACAGATTTATAAGTGAGCCTGTTGAAACAGAAAGCTAATTAATAACAGGATGGCAGAGAGGGCAAAGCAAGACAAATGAAACGTCCCCAATGTCTATCTACTGTATTATGGAGGAGCTTTTGTGGTAAATTATATAAATAAGCTTAACGAAGAGCATTATAAGGATTTGGTAGAAAATGCTTCCGATTTTATTCAGTGTGTTGATGGGAGCGGAAAATTTATTTATGTTAATAAAGCGTGGAAGGAAAAGCTGGGATATGCAGATGAAGAGATCGAGAACCTTTCTTTGTGGAATATTATTCATCCCCAATCAAGAGAGCACTGTGAGAAAATATTTAAGCAGGTGATTTCTGGGAAGGGGATTAATGCTGTAGAAGCTATTTTTATGACTAAAAGCGGCAGAGCCTTATACGTTGAGGGTAGTGCCAATTGCAGATTTGATGCTGCGGGAAATATAATCTGTACTCGAGGTATTTTTCGTGACATTACCCAACGCAAACAAAATGAGGAGGAGTTACGTACCTCCAGAGAAATGCTGCAGAAGGTTATTAATAACATTCCACAGTTAATTTTTTGGAAAGATCGCAAGGGAGTCTATTTAGGGTGCAATAATAACTTTGCACGTATTGCAGGTGTCTGGTCTCCCAAAGAAATAATTGGAAAAACAGATTATGATTTGGTCTGGAGTAAAGAAGATGCTGATTCTTACCGGGCATATGATGAACAAGTAATGAGCTCCGGTAAGGCAGAATACCGTATTATTGAATCTTACTTAAAGTCTGATAAAAAATTCACATGGGTGGAAATCAATAAAATACCACTTTTTTCTGCCCAGGGTAAGGTTGTAGGAATTCTGGGAACCATTGAAGATGTTACTGAGCGGCTGAAAATAGAGGCAGCACTAAAGGAAAGTGAAGCTAAGTACCGGGCACTGGTTTCCAATGTTCCAGGCGCGATATTTCAATGTAAAAACGATCGGAATTGGACTATGGAATACATAAGTCAGGAAATAGAAGCCATCACAGGATACCAGGCATCAGTATTTATTAACAATGCAGAAAGAAGCTATACCAGTATAATTTATGAAGAGGATCGTGAATTTGTTTATAGAACAGTCCAGAAGGGTATTGAGAAAAAGCAGCCCTACAAGCTGGACTATCGATTGGTTCATGCAAGTGGGACGATAAGGTGGATTAGTGAAAATGCCCAAGGGGTATTTGATGATGAGGGCAATTTCCTTTTTATCATTGGTATTATTATTGATGTAACAGAATATAAGAAGACGGAAGAGGCTTTGTACCGAAGTGAAGCTAAGTACCGGTCCTTGGTTGAGAACTTAAATGAAATTGTCTATCTTTTAGATACAAATACCAGGATTTTGTATGTTTCCCCCAACATTGAAGCTCTTAGCGGTTATTCTCTAGATGAATTAAACGGAAAAAGCTTTATAGACTTTGTTCACCCGGAGGACAAGGCGGAAAGGATAGAAGAATTCCATAAAGCCTTGGCAGGTAAAAACAAGGCAACGGAATACCGTTTTTTAACAAAAGAGAAAAATTGCATTTGGATTAGAACTAAAGCAAAACCTATTATAAAAGACGGGCGAGTTGCCGGTGTTCAGGGAGTTCTTACCGATATTACGGACCGCAAGAAGGCTGAAGAAGAAATTTACTATTTAAGTTATCATGACTATCTTACTGGGCTATATAACCGTAGGTATATGAAAGATGCTATTATAAGAATGGATATAGAGGAAAATTTGCCTTTTGCCATTATGGTTTTAGATGTAAACGGATTAAAATTGACTAACGATGCTTTCGGACATAAAATGGGTGATAAGTTATTGCGAAGAGTAGCCTGTATTATGACAAAAGCATGCCGGAAGGGTGATATTATTGCCAGAATTGGAGGAGACGAATTTGCGATATTACTTCCAAAAACAGATATATCACAAGCAAAAAAAATAAAAGCAAATATTATTAATGAAGCTTCAAAAACCACATTAGATTCAGTCGTGGTATCCTTGTCCATCGGCTGCGCCGTTAAAGAAAAAATCGACCAGGACATAGATGAAATATATTTGCAGGCCGAAAACTATATGTACAAAAATAAGCTTAAATCTGGAAAGAGAATGAGAAATCAAACCATTGAGACGGTTATCCGTAATATTAACAGTAAATATGACAATGAACAGATTCATAATGAGCGGGTGTCCCAGTATTGTGAAGCGATTGGTGTTGCTATGGGGTTAAGTAAAAAAGAAATCAACGATATTAAAACAGCAGGCATTTTGCATGATATTGGAAAAATAATGGTACCCGCAGAGCTTTTAAGTAAACCAGCTAAACTATTAAAAAAAGAATTTGAGCTGATTAAAAAACATCCTGAAACAGGTTATCATATTCTGAAATCGGTAGATGAATATGCGGCCTTAGCCGAATATGTGCTTTATCACCATGAAAGATGGGACGGCAAAGGATATCCGGAAGGTCTAAAAGGAGAAGAAATACCTTTAATTTCCAGAATTATTTCTGTGGCAGATGCTTATGAAGCCATGACTGCTAAAAGGCCTTATAAAAAAAATAAAAGTAAGGAAGAAGCTATTGCAGAACTGAAAAAATGTGCCGGAACTCAGTTTGATTCGGAAATAGTCCATTTGTTTGTGGAAAAGGTTTTAAATGATAAATCGTAACGGAAAGGAAAATGAGGAACGGTTTTTGCATTAAATCAGGCATGGTTATCTGAGATCTTGTTTTTCATCTTTAATTGATTTGAAAAAGTGATAGATAAAAACCATCGATTTAGTTAAAAAACCGCTTCCTAATTTCCTAGAAGGATGCTCTAATGTAAGTTTTGAGAAATATCCTGGTTGATCTGTTCGTACCTATTTAGTTCATTTGAATTCTCGGAGTATTTTGCCACCTGGTCTCTAATTACTGTAATATGTTTTTCTTCTGCTTTTGCCAGGTCGGCAAAAAGAGCGGCCGTTTCTTGATCCTGGTTATCTTGAGATTCTCTGATATATCTGACATATCGGATTAGAGCTTGTTCTTTTTGGTGTAATGCATCTTTTAAACAACTTAAGGTATTGATGAAAAACACCCCCTTTTAGTTTTATTATTTCTCAAAAAAACCAGTTTTATTACTTTATTAAAACTTGATTTGGTTAAAATATTACTTTATTGATAATAATATAGGTTAGTGGGTTTAGGTATTTAAATAAGAAAATAAGAAATTAGAGATTTAATTTAATAACCGTTCTCTATTCTATTAATTAAAAAACATTTATGTATGATAAACACATTCCGAACTATTTATTGTTGACAAAGGATACTTATCAGTGCTATTATTCTTCTAATATAATAAACTGATGAGCAAGAGAAGTAAGAATTATTATTTGCACCAAGAGAGCCGCTAGCTGGTGAGAATGCGGTTGCAAAGATGATTTTGAATGGACTTGCAAGGGAAGCCCGAAATCGAGAGAAAGTAGGCGCTTACGGGGGCCCTGCCCGTTATCAGTTGGGTGTATATGATAGTATACAAAATGAGTGGGCAATTTTTTGTCAATTTGGGTGGTACCGCAGAAGTGTAGAAGCTTTTGTCCCTATTTTAGGGATGAAGGCTTTTTTGTTTGCTTAATTGTTGTTATAAAGGAGTGTGATGAACATGTCCAGAGGAAGATTTGGTATTCACGGTGGTCAATATATTCCTGAAACTTTAATGAATGCTATAATTGAGCTGGAAGAAGCGTACAATTACTTCAAGTGTGATCCGGGATTTATAGCGGCACTAAATGATCTTCTAAAAAATTATGCAGGGCGACCATCATTGCTCTATTATGCGGAAAAGATGACCAAAGACTTGGGTGGTGCTAAAATTTATCTCAAACGAGAGGACCTCAATCATACAGGTTCCCATAAAATCAACAATGTGCTAGGGCAGGTATTTCTCGCTAAATGTATGGGTAAAACTCGCGTAATTGCAGAAACAGGGGCAGGACAGCATGGCGTTGCTACAGCAACTGCAGCTGCACTTATGGGGATAGAATGTGAAATATTCATGGGCAAGGAGGACATGGACCGTCAGGCATTAAATGTTTTCCGCATGGAGCTATTGGGTGCAAAAGTACATGCAGTGACAAGCGGCACTCAAACATTAAAAGATGCAGTGAATGAAACTATGCGTGAATGGACACAACGTGTCAAAGATACTCACTATGTACTTGGGTCTGTAATGGGGCCACACCCGTACCCAATGATTGTTCGGGATTTTCAAAGTGTAATTGGTCGTGAAGTCAAACAGCAGATTTTGGAAAAGGAAGGCAGTCTTCCTAATGTGCTACTGGCCTGTATTGGAGGAGGCAGCAATGCGATGGGGTTATTTTATGATTTTATTGAAGATTCAAACGTCCGTCTTATTGGCTGCGAGGCGGCTGGGCATGGTGTTGATACAGGTAAGACTGCTGCCACAATGGCAACTGGAACAGTAGGCATCTTCCATGGTATGAAGTCCTACTTTTGTCAAGATCAATATGGTCAGATTGCACCGGTTTATTCCATTTCAGCAGGACTGGACTATCCAGGCGTAGGACCTGAGCATGCTTATTTGCGTGATATGGGTAGAGCAGAATATGTGCCTGTTACTGATGATGAAGCTATTGAGGCATTCGAATATCTCTCACTTACTGAAGGGATTATTCCGGCTATTGAGAGTGCACATGCAGTTGCATATGCTCAAAAAATTGCCCCGAATATGAGTAAAGATCAAATTATGGTGATCTGCCTTTCTGGTAGAGGTGATAAAGATGTTGATGCGATAGCACGTTACAGGGGGGTGACAACTAATGAATAAGTTACAGCAGGTTTTTGCCAATGGTAAGGCGTTTATTCCATTTATCACTGCCGGTGATCCTACGCTGGAGATAACTGAGCAATTGGTATTTGAGATGGCAGCTGCCGGAGCAGATTTAATTGAGTTAGGCATCCCCTTTTCTGATCCTATTGCAGAAGGGCAGGTAATTCAGGCTGCAGATAGTCGTGCTTTAACTGGTCGAACAACCACTGATAAAATATTTGCTATGGTTAGACGCATTCGAAAATCATGTTATGTCCCTATCGCTTTTATGACTTATGTGAATCCAATATTTACATATGGCACAGATAGATTTATGAAGAATTGTCGGGAAGTGGGAGTCGATGCAGTAATTGTCCCTGACGTACCTTATGAGGAAAAAGATGAGCTCCAGCCTTTTTGCTTTAAATACAATGTGAACTTGATCTCTATGATTGCACCAACGTCTAAGAATCGCATACGGATGATTGCCGGCGAAGCTCAGGGATTTATTTATTGTGTCTCATCCATGGGAGTAACTGGAGTGCGAAAAGAGATAGGAAGTGATGTGGAGGAAATGATAAAAATTGTAAAAGGGACTAAGGATATTCCTTGTGCAATTGGTTTTGGAATCTCTACGCTTGAACAGGCAGCAAAAATGGCTAAGTTGTCTGATGGTATTATTGTGGGAAGCGCAATTGTAAAAATTGTGGAGAAATACGGCCAAGATTGTATACCCCATGTTGTAGAATATGTCCGTTCTATAAAGAATGCAATTAAATAACAATAAGGCTCATCCTTATGCAGTTGATATGTTAACGGGAGTGGGAGAGAGACCGGGTCATAAGCTTTTTCTCAATTTCTTCTGCATGCTTTTTATGCTCAGCTGTATTAACAAATTTATTTATATTTGTGGTATCAACCTTTTCCCCAATTCCTTTTTCTAATTTCAAAGTAAGAATTCTTTTTAGGGAGTCGTTCAACCTTTTTTTACTAATTTCCTTTCTCTTAATAGCACTAAGTAATGCTTCATAAGCTTCTCTTTGTTTTTCGGGAGTGTGACATACCAGTACAATATCAGCACCTGCATTTATTGCCTTAACTGCTAATCGGCCCACACTGTCCTGGGACAAAGCGGCACCCATTTCCAAATCATCAGTTACAATAATTCCTTTATACCCCATTGTATGTCGTAAAAGATCAGTTAGGATGGGATAAGAAAAACAGGCAGGATTTTTGGCATCAATTTTTGGATAAAGAGCATTACTGACCATTACCATCTCAATATTTGCCTTTAAAGCTTGTTTAAAGGGAATCAAATCAGTCTTGTTAAGAACAAATAAATCAGTATCAATTTTTACTGCTCCTTGATGGGGATCAAACATTGCCCTTCCCAATCCAGGAAAGTGTTTTACCGCAGGGATAATACCCCCGTTCCTAGAACCCAATATTGAAGCCTCGCCTAAATTAGCAACCAATTGAGGGTCTTTCCCATAACTACGGTTATACATTACTCCATTTTTAAACGCCAAATCAACTACGGGTGCAAAATTTACATTTATACCTATTGCTTTTAATTCTTTAGCGGTATCATTTGCCGCTGTGTACACGTCTTTTGCAGAGGCAATTTTCCCTAAGGAATTTGAGCCCGGAAATAATGTAATACCCTCTTTAAAACGATTGATCTCCCCCCATTCCTGGTCAACCGCGATAAAAAGGGAAGGATCCCTGTTAGATTTTGCTAAAGCCTGTAATTTGTTAGCTAAGCTTCCTACTTGAACTGGATCCTTAATATTTCTCGAAAAAAGGATTACACCGCCGATATGTCTTAGGTTAATCATCCGGTTAATATAGTAATCAGGCTCATAACCACTGAAACCGACTATAAGCAACTGTCCGGCTTTTTCTTCCATAGTCATAGACTTTATTTCTCTATCTAAACTTTCTTCAAAGGAAATCTCTTTATTATTTTCAGTATCCTGATGCTTAAGAGAAATCCCGTTGGGGAATGCGTTACCTATGTCCGATAATTTATTTGTGAAAACAAAAATACCGATAACACAAAAACAAAAAAGAACAAGAACTAGGAAAAAGAATTTACGCATACCATTTCCACATCCTATCATGAGCTAATTCCAAAGTACTTCCCATTCTTTTACTAAAACCCTGTTTAATGGGATTGTCCTAAAAAGCAGTGAAATTACATTTTTATTTCCCGGATACTATGTTATAAGAAAAGTCCATATCATCATTTTATCACGTATTTGTATTATTTTAACTGTACTGTGCCATAATATTGTTTTTATTTAGCACAAATTTTGCATTTTATATTTTTAGTTTCGCATTTAGGATCATAATATTTCACTTAAACGAAATAATAAAGGTGAATAATAATTTATTATGAGAGGCAATCGGTTATGAGCGTGTAACAAAGTGGATATAAGAGAAAATTATTTGGACAATTGATTTTTGAAAAAACATTGATGTATAATAGAATTCATATTAAAAAGAAACTTTAAATTATAATGAAGGGATCAGTACTAATGAAGCTTATTTATTCAGGTAAAACTAAGGATGTATTTGATTTAGGGAATGGAAGCTATCTGCTTAAATTTAAAGATGATGTTACAGGGGAAAATGGTGTATTTGACCCAGGAGCAAACACGGTCGGTTTAACTATTACCGGAGCAGGTCAAGCAGGGCTTAGATTAACAAAGTTTTTCTTTGAGGTCTTAAAAGAAAAAGGAGTACCTACACACTATATTGATGCTAATATCGAAGAAGCAACAATGACGGTGAAGCCTGCAACGATATTTGGTAAAGGGTTAGAAGTAATTTGCCGTTACCGGGCAGTTGGGAGTTTTTTACGTCGTTATGGTATGTATGCCAAGGAAGCGCAACCCTTAGATGCTTTTGTGGAAGTTACCCTTAAAGATGACGAACGCCAAGACCCCCCGATTACCGAGGATGCTCTTGATATGTTAGGAATCCTTTCATTAGAAGAGTACAAAGTATTAAAAGATCTTGCGAAAAAAATTGGAAATATTATTAAAGAGGAATTAGCTAAAAAAGGTATTGAATTATACGATATAAAATTTGAATTTGGCAGGGTTGGCGAAGAAAAGCAAATTGTTTTAATTGATGAAATATCAGGAGGAAACATGAGAGCTTATAAAGACGGCCAATATATTGACCCATTAAAATTGGAAAAATTAATGTTAGGTGACTAATTAAAAGATTAGTAAGAAGAGCTGTTATTTTTACACGGCTCTTTTTTTATTTGAAAAATATAATTTCAATAAGAAGAAAATCCGGATAGAGAAGATGCAAAAGTAATTGGGTGTGCAAAAGATGATGTAAAATTCAGTTTAGAAGTGCTTCGTGTTGGACTTTTTTACTAAAAAAATATTTGGCAAAATTTTGCGTAATTAGTGATATACTAAATACAGTAATTTTAGTTAAAGCATAGGCGTCTAAGGGTATATAATTTATGCTAAAGATGAAAGGGGTGATCAGCCATTTTTGATGTTGTATCATCATTATTAAAGTACGTTCTCATAATTTTAGTTTATCTTTTCATCTTCTGGATTGCTCGGTTAATTTATCTGGACATTAATTCGATGAATCGGATTCGGCCACGTACTCAGGCAAGTCAGCCGTATTTAAAGCTAATTAACCAGCGCAGTCATCTGCCTTTTAAAGTTGAGGAGAGCTATCCCCTAGGTGATTTGACCACAATCGGACGTTCTCCCGAAAATGATATAGTTCTGAGAGATGGTTATGTTTCCGGGCAACATGCCCAAATAAGGCGGGGGAATGAGCATTATTTTTTGGAGGATTTAGGGAGTACTAATGGAACATTTGTTAACGGTGTCAGAATAAAGGAACCGGTAATTTTGAAAAATGGAGATAGGATATCATTCAGGCAGGTTGATTTTCTTTTTGTATTAGATAAAAAATGAGGTGTTTACCTTGTCGGTACTGCAAAAATACCCCAGACCTGTAAATATTATCGCCCTGATTAATTTTATAGCCTTTGCACTTTTATATATCTACCAAAAACCTCTTGATAATTATATTATCTTAGCAGGTCTTTTAATAATCGGCATTATCTACCTGTCGGACATGCTGATGACAAAACTAAACTATGAAGATGAAATCTTATTCTTAATTGTTTCTATGTTATCTAGTGTGGGCATTATTATTATTTATCGTTTAGACCCTGACCTTGGGGTAAAACAGGTTATTTGGTTTATGACGGGGGTTACTTTATTTTTTTGTACTGCTGGTTTATACGGAAAATTTAAGTTTTGGGATCGAATTATTTATCTTTACCCTTTAGTTTCTATAGTGCTTTTTATCCTCACATTGTTATTAGGGATAAAGGTAAAAGGGTCCACAAACTGGATTCAAATAGGACGTTTTAGTTTTCAGCCGTCTGAAATCATAAAATTATTGTTTGTTTTCTTTATGGCAGCTTATTACCGGCATCCTGAAAAATTAGCAATTAGCAATTTTAAATTAAAAGAATGGGATATTACGATAGACCATAAGTATGTCTTTGTGTTTTTAGTCTATCTACATATGGGTTTTTTAGTTATCCAAAAAGAATTGGGAACACTGCTTTTATTTTTTCTTATTTACGTTATTTTTCTTTACGTTTTTGATTGTAATCTAAAATTCCTTTTAACGAATATTGGTATTGCCTTTTTTGGTGCCTTGACAAGTGTGGCTTTTTTGCACCATGTACAGGTTCGGGTAGAGGCTTGGCTCAATCCATGGGCAGACATTGCCGGAAAAGGGTACCAGATTACCCAATCCCTTTTTGCAATTGGCTCAGGGGGTTTTTTTGGAACAGGCATTGGCTTAGGCCAACCGGAATATATTCCTGAGGTTCATACAGATTTTATCTTTTCTGCTATTTGCGAGGAAATGGGTGTTTTTGGGGGGATTGCAGTTATTTTGCTCTATCTTATCTTGTTATACCGGGGGATAAAGATTACCTTAAGTGCTAAAAAACTTTTTTATAGAGCTGTTGCTTTGGGGATTACTGCCATGTTTGGGTTCCAATCATTTATCATTATTGGGGGAGTAATTAGACTGATTCCTTTAACAGGTATAACTCTCCCTTTTATTAGTTATGGGGGAAGCTCATTAACAACGAGCTTTGTTGCTTTAGGGATACTCCAGGCCATTTCATTAAAATCCTTTGGAGAGGAGGAGGCCTGTGAATCAGAACCAGAAGGAGAAGCAGAAGGAGAACAGGAAAATAATTAGTGTCCTCATTTTATTAAGTGGGCTCTTTTTGGTCATAATTTGTTATTTAACCTATTTTGAGCTTTTTTTAAAGGACGATATTATTACCAGTGCTTATAACCGCCGGCAGTGGGATCGGGAGGATAGTACCCTGCGTGGTACTATTTATGACCGGGCTGAAGTAGTACTGGCCAAAAGTGAGATTCGGGGAGATAAGCAGGAGCGCATTTATCCCTATAATTCTCTATACAGCCAGGTAATTGGCTATAATGTATTAACCTATGGTAAATCCTTACTTGAAGCAAAGTATAATCAGGATTTATTAAATATTAATCCTCTTAATCCGGTTCTTGATTTAAAGGATAAACTTACCGGGACAAAGACGGTGGGGAATAATCTCTACTTAACAATTGACCATCGGCTTCAGGTGCATGCTGCGGATTTACTAGGGGAAAGAAATGGTGCGGTTGTTGTACTTAATCCCCAAACAGGGGAAGTTCTAGCGATGGTGAGTAAGCCGGACTATAATCCGAACAGGAGAAGCTTGGAGAAAAATTGGAATGAATTGATCGAATCGGAGGAAAATCCTTTTTTACCCCGTGCCACCCGGGGCCTTTATGTGCCCGGTTCCACGTATAAAGTGGCTGTAAGTGCCATGGCTCTGGAAAAAGGGTTGGGAAATGAGACCATTGAGGATAAGGGCAGCATAACAATTGAAGGCAAGCAGATTAATAACCATGGAAATATCGCCCATGGGATGTTAGATTTGAAACAAGCACTGTCTGTTTCCAGTAATGTGTACTTTTCCCAAATGGGGGTAAAGCTAGGGGAGAATAATTTAAAAGAACTGGCTAAAAGAGTGGGAATGGGGAAGGCGGTTTCTTTTGATATACCGGTAAGCGAAAGTCGTTTTGATTATCAAATTATGAAAAAGACCGATCAGGCTGCAGTAGGAATGGGCCAGGGTAAAATACTGGTAACTCCGTTACAGATGGCTTTAATCACGGCAGGTATCGCTAATGATGGGGTAGTCATGAAACCGTATCTTGTCAAGCGGGTTGAGACGGCAAACGGTTTTGTTCTCAAGGATCGTAATCCGGATGTGCTTTATAAGCTAACAACACCGGAAATTGCGGCCCAAGTAAAAGACATGATGTATGAGGTAGTGGAAAAGGGTACTGGAAAAAATGCTCGGATTCGGGGTATTCATGTCGCCGGTAAAACGGGAACAGCTCAAAATGAACTCACAAAAAAGAACGAGGATAAAGAACATACCTGGTTTATTGGCTTTGCCCCGGTAGAGGACCCCCAGGTAGCTGTGGCGGTAATTTTAGAGTACAGCGGTTCTACCGGTGGGAAAATGGCTGCGCCGATAGCCAGAGAATTAATGACGGATTGGTTGAACAGGTAAGAAAAGAATCTATGATATAAAAAAAGCCCCTATCAAAACATGCAGGTGATACGGGCTTTTCATATTTATCATAAACCTAAATCATTTCCAAAAAGGCATTAATACGAACGCGCAGCGTTTCCATATCCGAGTTTGAATAATCTGTTTCTAAGTGCAAGAACGGTAGTTCCAGCTTTTTTTTCACCAAAGCGGCAACTGAATATGATTCAATATTATAGGTATGGCATGCCTGCCAGGTGAGGTCAATTACTCCGTCAATTTTAAAATCATCTATCATCCTTTCCAGCAGTTCTATCCGGCTGTGGTTGGGTGACATAATGGAACAGGGTATACGTAGATATCTTTCAGCCAGTGCCATTAATTTATCATCAGAATTCTCAGAGACACGAAGACCAACTGTTTTATACCCGCCGCAGTTTTCCATGGTTACTACTAACCCGCCTGATTCTTCAACTAAGGTTATAATTTTTTCGCTACCTAAGCCTACTGGAGTTCCTGTTAAAAGAATACGGGGAGTAGACTGGCTTCCAACGTGGGAACCTTTGTTAGCAAGTTCCCTGAGTTCCTTTACCAGTTCATTAAGTAAGGAAATTCTTTTCTCGCGGTTTGCCATAAAACCGATTTGCCAGGAAACCTTTAAGAGATCTAACCCTGATATTATTGAGGGTTTAGCCCTGTTTAGGTCAAATAGATCCTGTAATGCCTGGCGTTCCTCATTTACTGAGCGAATTGCTTCTTCTAAAGCCTGGTCGGTAATAGCCACTTCCAGATATTTTTCTAAGTAATTTTTTAAATGTTTAATTTCTGTATACATCAGCTTTAGGGATGAAGGGTCATTTTGGTTCTGAGGCAGGTTCATCACATGAACAGGTTTAATTTTTTGCATTATTTCAAACATTTTTTTCTTACCGTCGCAGGTGGTTTCTCCAATAACTACGTCTGATAAATGGAAGAAAGGGCATTTATCGGTGACGGCATAGCCATAGGATGATTTAATAAGAGGACAAAGATTCCGCGGCAGGTCTGTCTCCGCCGCTGCAATAGGTTCTTCTCTGGTACCGCATAGTCCTACCGGAATAGCTCCTGCAGCCAGAGCTAATTCCTGTGGGCCATAGGTACAATACAGGCCTACAACTTTAGTGCCTTTTTCCTTAGCCTCCATGAGAGTAATCATATTATCTTCTCTAATAGTATCGAATGATTCCAAAATCTTGCTTTTCATATTCTCAAGTCCTTTCCTCGGCTTTTTTAATCGGAAGCCAGCATATCTCGTGCAATCAGAGCGGCTCCAATTGCCCCGGCCAGTTGACATTGTTCAGGTACTACAATCTGTGTGCCTAATTCCTTTTCCAGGCTGGAGTGGACTCCGGGATTCAAGGCTACTCCACCAGTAAATAGAATTTTTTCAAATGAGCCGAGCTTCTTTACCATAGCGGATACCCGTCGGGCCACTGCATCGTGCAATCCTGTGATGATAGCGTCTTTAGGTGTACCCTGGGCGAGAAGCCCAATTACTTCAGATTCAGCAAAAACGGTACACATGTTGTTAATGACGGCGGGCTGCTTTGTAGTAAAACTACCCAATTCGCTGACATCAATGCCTAAAGCAGTTGCCATAACCTGAAGAAAACGACCTGTTCCGGCGGCACATTTATCGTTCATGACAAAGTCTGTTACTTTACCGGTGGGGGTAATTTTTACTACTTTACTGTCCTGCCCGCCGATATCAATAATAGTATCGGTGCCTGGTGCCAGATAAGCTGCTCCCCGGGCATGGCAGGTAATTTCTGTTACTGCTTTATCTGCACCTTTAAGTGCAATGCGGCCATAACCTGTGGCAACTGTTATTTTGATATGGTCTCTGGAATACCCTGTTTTATTAAGAAGATCCATAATTAGTTGGTTAGCAGCATCCCTGGGACTCCAACCTGTAGGGCTGATTGAGGTGTGCATTTCCTTCCCCTTCAAATTCCAAAAAACCAGTTTGGTTGATGTTGACCCGATATCAATTCCTGCTACTAATGACATTTTTACACCTACTTTTATCAAGTTGGGATTATCATAGAAACCTGCTGCTAATAAGTAAGGCCTAAATAAAACCTAACACAATTATTTTTTTTCTGCCAATAAAATTATTTTATCAATACAGGATGAATTATTAAATAAATTTATTATTGTTTAAGCCAAATAATGATCAATCCTCGGTAACCCGATCCGAAACCCCAAAGAAAGCCAAAAAGCAAGTAATAAATAATAATTATCGATTATCAATTATACATAATAAAATTTTATTTCCCATAGAAGACATATTTCTGTAAAATAATATTTGTGCGTGGGGCTATTTAAAGCTTTTTAAATTCTAAAAAAACGGAGGGGATAATAATGTTGAAAAAAGTATGGACGTTGTTGCTGCTAATAGCATTTACATTTGCTTTTGTTGGGTGTTCTACGCAACAAACAACGACATCATCAAAAGAAGATAAACAAGCAGATGAATATCATATTGCAGTTGTAACTCCAACCTTATCCACCAGTGAGGATGAGTTTAGAGGTGCCGAAGCCATGGTTAAGAAGTATCCTGACATGGTTAAGCATGTCACACTACCGGAAAACTTTGAAACAGAGATTGAAAATTGCATCAGCACAATTGTGTCACAGGCTGATGATCCTAAAATGAAAGCGATTGTTGTGGCATCGGGTCAATCAGGCTTAATTCCTGCATTTCAGCAAGTTAAGGAAAAAAGACCTGATATTATCACGATCACAGCCCCTATATTTGATGATCCTAAATTGATGTCCAAATACATTGACATCAATTTAGATACCAACTGGGTTAAAAGGGGAGAAACAATTCCTACGAAAGCCCAGAAAATAGGAGCAAAAACTTTTATCCATTACTCTTTTCCCACCCATTTAGCTAAACCGCTTATTTCCAAAAGGAAGGACATGATGGAAGAAACTTGCAAAAAACTGGGGATGGAATGGGTTGAAGTGATTACTCCGGATCCTCAAACTGGAAACGGACCGGGGGCAATGCAGCAGTTTTTAAGAGAAGATATTCCGCGGCAAATTAAAAAATATGGAAAAGATACAAATATCTTTGGTTCGAATTGCCCCATGTATGATGTAATATTAGATGAAGCATTAAAACTAGGCTTTATAGTAGCTGAGCAATGCTGTCCAACACCGACACAGGCTTACCCGCAAGTATTAGGATTAGAGATTGCTAAGGAAGATGCTACAAACTTCGATAAGATTAACGACATGATTCGAGAAAAAGTGAAAGCTAAAGGAATGACCGGAAGGTTATCCGGCTGGCCGGTGCCTGTATCATATTTCCTGCCGGGATTTGCCACCGAGGTTGCCAAGAAAATGGTTGAGGACGAAAGCTTTAATGCTAAAGATGCTAAAACCTTGGAGGCTTTTGCTCAGGAAGTAATGGGTCAAAAAGTGTTCTTTAGTCCTCTAGAGCCCGGAATGGATAATTATAACGTTATGATTATGGATTCCATATACTATTAAAATACTATTATATAAATCTGTGGTTGTGGCTTGCATTTTGTGGAGATATTTTTCTGGGGTTGGAATCTAGGGTTTCGGTTGCTGGATTTGGTGATTGAATTTTAGGTCCTGAGTTGCGGCTGCCGGGATTGTACGTTAATACGGTAAAAAAAGAGGCGAATGCCTCTTTTTTTACCGTATTAGAAAGATCAGAAAGCATAAGTTTGGAGAAGGATTTTTGATCGGAAAGTATCTATTAAATAGTCTAAGACTAGTGGTTAGGGCGAAGATATTTTTTCAGAGCCTGAAAGGAAGGACAAAGCAAGATGCCCGAAAATATATTAGAAATCAGAGGATTGAATAAATATTTTGGTCCAGTCAAAGTATTAAACAATGTAGATATCACCATTAAACGTGGTGAAATACATGGTTTAGTCGGAGCCAATGGTTCGGGGAAAAGTACCTTATTGAATATTCTCTTTGGGAATTCAGTAATAAAAGAGACATCAGGTTACAGAGGAGAGATTTATATTGAGGGTAAAAAGGTAAATATAAAAAATACCAAGGATTCATTACAATATGGCATAGGGATGATACATCAGGAGTTTGCCTTAATTCCTGATATGACAATAGCAGAGAACATAAAGCTTTCAAGGGAAAACACAAAAGGTTTTCTGGATAGAATTTTCACAAAGGACCTGTCTTTTATTGATAAAAAACAAAATAGATCAGACGCCTCAAGGGTTTTAAAACGTCTTGGTTTAACAATTGATACCGATATTTTGGTAAATAAACTGTCTACTAATGCTAAGCAGTTTATAGAAATTGCACGGGAAATTGATAAGGACTATTTAAAGATTTTAATTCTAGATGAGCCAACGGCAGTTCTAAACAAGCCGGATTCAGAAAAACTTCTGGCAATATTAAAGGAGCTTTCGGCTAAGGGAACCTCAATAATATTCGTTACCCACAGGTTAGATGAAATATGTCAGGTTTGTGATAGGGTAACGGTTCTGCGAGATGGGACCGTAGTTTCTTGTTATAATCAAAAGGATTTGAACATTAAAAAACTTGCCAGGGATATGATCGGTGGTGAAATAATTGAAGCTGTCGCGAGGAAAAAGGCGGTTAAAAATGAAGTTATTTTATCCTTTCATGACTTTAAGGTTGAAATGCCTGGAGAGAGCTTAAAGGGCTTAGACATGGATATATATGATGGAGAAATAGTTGGCATTACCAGTCTTTCCGGACATGGAAAACTTGCCTTGGGGTATGGTGTCATCGGCTTTTATCCTACAGACGGAAAGGTTATTTATCATAATAAAGAGTTAAAGACAAGTGATACCCGCAAGAATATCAATGACGGAATATATTTCTTGCCGGATGATAGAAAGGGTTTGGGACTTTTACCGGAGCATTCCATTGAGGAGAACATCATTTTTTCAGGTTTTCAGTTAAAGAATCAATTTTCAAGAGGCTTTTGTAAAGCATTAAGTTTAGTAGAAAAAAAAGCAGCCTTTGCTCATGTTGATAATTATATTCAGGAATTTGATATTAAGTGTAAAAATAAACAGCAAAAGGTGAAGGAGCTAAGCGGGGGAAATCAGCAAAAGATTTGTATTGCCCGTGCTCTTACAGTTTCTCCAAAGGTATTATTTATTTCTGAACCAACGAGAGGCGTTGATATCGGAGCGAAGGAAAAGCTCCTTAATATGTTGGTTGAAATTAATGAAAAATCAGGGACTACTATTATTATTGCCTCCAGTGAATTAGATGAACTTAAGAGAATTTGTGACAGGATTGTGATATTGTCTGAAGGGAAGATTGCTAAGATACTTCCGCCTACAGCTCATGAAACAGAATTTGCCCTTGCAATTTCAGGAGAGGGGGAAGGTGCATGAATCTCAAATACCCCCAAATTATTATTATGAGTTTTTTGGGTGTATTATTTCTTATAGCTGCCATTTTAGAAATGAATCTGATTAATATTGTGAATACATCTCTAGTAAAATTTGCTATGAACGGGATACTGGTACTTTCTTTAATTCCTATGATAAATGCGGGAGTAGGTATGAACTTTGGTTTGCCTGTAGGCATTGTGTCCGGACTGTTGGGAATGTGTCTGGCCATTAATATGAAGCTTACGGGCTTTTTTGGATTTTTCATTTCCGTTTTATTAACTACTCCGATTGCCATAATTTTTGGATATATTTATGGACTTATTTTAAATCGTGTAAAGGGAAAAGAAGATATTGCCGCTATATTCATTGGATTTTCTTTTATCCCATTGATGAATTTTTTTTGGACCTTAGTCCCGTTTACCAATAGGCAAATGCTTTATCCAATAGGTGGAGTAGGGTTGCGTCCTAAAATTGGACTTGATCCTTACTTTGCAAAGGTATTGGATAATTTATTTGCCATAAAAATAGGAGGGCTGGCAATTCCTTTGGGACTCCTAGGCTTCTATACTATTATTTGCCTGATCCTTTATTGGTTTTTTAAAACAAAGCTGGGACTGGTAATGCTTGCAGTTGGCGAAAATGAAGGTTTTTCGAAGTTATCCGGAGTTGACATTAATAGGACGAGACTAATTGCTGTTATCATTTCTAATGTTATAGCAGGCCTTGGAATATGTGTTTACGCTCAAAGCTTTGGATTTTTAGAGCTTTATGATGCACCTCTTGGGATCGCTTTTCCGGCGGTGTCGGCGATTTTAATCGGGGGTTCTATGGGCAAAAGGGCTACTATCTTTGAAGCAGTTTTAGGCACATATCTTTATCAAACAATTTACTTGCTTTCAGCTCCAATTGCCAATGCATTATTATTGCCGCAGATGTCTGAAATATTAAGGATGATTATTACAAATGGAATAATTTTGTATGCCCTTCTGAAAAGAGAAAGGAGGACAGAAGCATAATGGTAAACTGGTGGAAAAAGGAATATTATGTATCCTTAGTTTTCTTAGGTCTATGTGTCCTCTGTTTTATCTTTTCCGAAGTGAGTTTCCCCTTTTTATTAAATCAAGTAATCAAGAGATTTACCAGAGATGGTATTATGGTTCTTGCTCTTATTGTTCCTATTGTGGCTGGCATGGGACTTAACTTTGCGGTGACAGTAGGGGCGATGACAGCCCAGGGTGTATTGATTTTTATCTTAAACTACAACTTTTTCGGTACTTTTGGACTATTACTGGCTTTTCTCATTAGTATTATTTTATCAATAATATTTGGAATTTTAATTGGTAATGCCTTGAATGTTGTGAAGGGAAAAGAAATGATAACATCAATTATTATCGGTTTTTTGGCAAATTATCTTTACCAGCTTGTATTTATGGTTGGCTTTGGAACAGTGATTACTGTACATAATAAAGAAATTGTTTTATCAAAAGGAATTGGCGTTAATAATATGGTTGACCTAGCCCCATTTAATAATACATTGAACAAAATTGGTCTTATTTCCATCAATGGAGTAGAAATACCATTATTTATGATTTGTATGGTATTAATTTTTAGCTATATGATATATTATCTTTTGAATACAAGACTTGGCCAAAGAATTAGAAGTATCGGTATGAGTGAGGAAAGAGCCGAAAATATTGGTATAGATGTAAATAGGACCAGAGTAATCGCACTTGTTATTTCTACAGTGATCGCTGCTATTGGCCAATTTGTCTTTGTCCAGGATATGGGTATGATTAACGTTTATACGGGCCATTTAAATACGGACGTATTTTCTTGTGCCGCTTTGCTGGCAGGCGGAGCGACAATAAAGAATGCTCAGGTGAAAAATGCTCTCCTTGGGATATTTCTTCTTCATACTTTGTTTATCCTTTCACCGCTTGCGGGGCAAAATGTTTTTAATAATGTATCTTTAGGCGAATATTTCAGAAGCTTTGTCGCTTACGGAACTATCGCTTTTGCTCTTATCATGAATCTGAAATACGATTCGGCAAAATAAAAGAAAATTATTAATAATTGAAAAGGGAAAAGGTATTAAACATTAGTTATATTTATCCTCAGACGGAAATATTGCCATGATCTTTCAAAATATGCTTTGAATCTTATGATATTTTATGAAAAATGTTGTTTTTTAAATGAATTAATTATTTATCAGGAGGAAATATGTTTGACCAAGTATATCTCAATGATATAGAAGAAAGAGTGTTTCAGGAAGGGATGATTCTAAAGGAAAAAGGGAAAGTGTTTGCCGGTATTTACTGTGCCTTTACACCGGGAGAATTAATCGCTGCGGCCGGGGCAGTACCTGTTACTCTCTGCGCTGGTTCGATAAAGCCGATAGAAGCAGCGGAGAAGCATTTGCCCAGAAACTTGTGTCCTTTAATCAAGTCTAGTTACGGACATGCTTTGGAAGACAGCTGCCCCTACTTTCATTATGTTGATTTAATTTTTGCGGATGCTACCTGTGACGGAAAGAAAAAGATGTTTGAACTTTTGAGTAGCATTAAGCCTGTTCATGTATTGCAACTTCCTCAAACCTATGAAATGGAAGACAGTGCCGAACAGTGGCTCTATGAATTAAGAAAAATGAAAGTTATTTTAGAAAGAATAACGGGAAATAAAATAAGTGATAAGGCTATTAAGGAACAAATTAAGATTAATAATTTATATAAAAAAACAGTTAATCGTGTGTATTCCTTAAATAAAGGAGAAGTACCACTTTTATACGGAAGGGAAGTCGATATTATTACCGCCGGTGGTGGATTTGATTGTAATCCGGATAGGCGGATAGCAGAAATGGAAGATGCGATTAAAAAGGTAGAGCACAGGGCACAGGATGAAAAATTTATAGCTAAAATTATGAATAAACCGCGGATTTTACTCACCGGATGCCCGTCAACTAATAAAAAAATCATTGATTTAATTGAAGAAAGCGGTGCGGTAATAGTAGCTATGGAAACCTGCGGGGGACTGAAGACATCTGGAACTTATGTGGAGGAAGAAGAAGATCCCATGGAGGCGCTTGCAGAACATTATGTCAAGACTGCCTGTCCTTGCATGACCCCGAACCGCAGAAGAATAGATCTGATTAAAGAAATTATTCGTGATTTCCGAATTGACGGTGTCATAGAACTTACCTGGCATGGGTGCCATACATATAATGTTGAAGCACATTTGATCAAGAAATTTGTTCATGAAGAGTGCCGAAAGAAGTATCTGCAAATAGAGACTGATTATTCGGAAAATGATAGAGAACAGATTAGAGTTAGGATAGAGGCTTTTTTGGAATTGATGAGGTAACTAGAAGTATTTATAGTTTAGCACAGTGAAGTTTATTGCCATTCTTTTAGCAATAATGCAGGTTTTTGTATTTTACTATAAAGCAGTTTTTCTGAATAGGAGAAGCTGCTTTTGTTTTTAGTAAATTTACTTGGTATTATCGGGTAGATAATGAACGCTTTAAAGGGTAAGCGCTTAAAAACAGAGTGCCTTATATCATGACTAAATCCATGCGATAATAGACTCCAAACAAATTTTAAAGTTTTTCAAGTTATAGTTTTTCGAGTTTTTCAAGTACTGTGAAATACTATAGTGGAGGTATCGCAATGGATGAAATCACTCAAGTAAAAACTCAGTACCGTATGGAACAGTGGATGCAACTAATAAAAGAACACCAGGCCAGCGGGATGTCGATAAGATCCTGGTGCCGGCAGAATAACTTAAAGGAATCATCCTACTATTATTGGCTGAAACAAATCCGCAAGAAAGTTTTTAACCAGCAGGTGCCAGCCATCCAACCAGAAAACCGGAAACCGGTAGAGTTTGCAAAGCTCCGGATGGATGCAGGGACACCAGGTGTTGATGCTGCCGTCATCATTCATCTTCCTACCGCAATCGTCGAGGTTAAAGAAGGTATTTCCCAAAAAACTATAGAAGCAGTTCTCTTGGCATTAAGAACCCTATGTTAGGAGACATCACTGTTGCAAAAGAAATCTATATTGCCTGTGGCTATACGGATATGCGCAAATCTATTGATGGATTGGCTGCTCTTGTCCGGGAAACCTTTGGCATGGATCCTTTTGCCCCCAGTCTATACCTCTTCTGTGGCAAACGCCGGGACCGTATCAAGGCACTGCTTTGGGAAGGAGACGGATTTGTTCTTCTATATAAGCGTCTCGAAAACGGGAATTTCAAATGGCCGAGTTCTTCTGAACAGGTAAGGTCCCTTACATGGCAGGAATTCAGATGGCTGATGGAAGGCTTGAAAATTGACCAACCAAAAGCCATAAAACCGGTAAAACCGGGATCTTTCTGCTGACGTAAAAATGGCTGAAAGTGTTGCAACTACTCGAATTCTGTCCCTTTTTGTGGTATAATAAACCCATTAAATAAATGGGGGAACAGACTTTTATGGATGACAGGGATACCTATATAAAGCAACTTGAAAATACCATAAAAAGCCTGGAACAACAAGTGAACAACCTTACCGAGATGGTACTCCTTCTTCGTAAAAAGAAGTTCGCCAGTTCCAGTGAAAAAACGCCGCGCGGGGAAATAACCAGCCAGCTTAGTCTGTTCAATGAGGCTGAATTAGAATCAGATACTAAGGTTCTGGAGCCCATCGTAAAGGATGTAAACGGTTATAAGCGTAGGGATCCAAGGACAAAACGGGAGGAACTCATTAAAGATCTACCCGTCAAAGAAGTCTTATGTGAGATTCCGGAAGAAGATCAGTATTGCAAAAGATGCGGGACCACGCTTAAGCCCATAGGTAAAGAAACCGTCCGTGAAGAACTGGAATATATTCCTGCTAAACTACATATTGTCCGTTATGTCAGGATGTCCTATGAATGCTCAGAGTGCAAGCATACGGACACTCCTTATATCGAAAAGGCTTTAACACCCTCTTCGTTGATGCATCATTCCCTGGCCTCACCCAGCACAGTGGCCAATGTCATGTACCAAAAGTATGTAAATGCTGTACCACTCTACCGACAGGAAAAAGACTGGGAACGGCTTGGCTTTGCTCTTTCGAGGGCAACTATGGCCAACTGGATTATCCGGTGTGCCCAGGATTACCTGTATCCGGTCACTGAATACCTCCGGGAAAAGCTCCTGGAGAGGGATGTCCTTCATTGTGATGAGACACCGGTCCAGGTACTAAAGGAGGAAGGCAGAAAGCCACAATCCAAATCCTATATGTGGTTATATCGCTCTGGGAATGATGGAAAAGCTCCCATTATCTTGTATGACTACAAGACCTCCAGGAGTGGTGAAAATGCAGCCGCATACCTGAAAGCATTCAAAGGATTTCTACATAGCGATGGATACTCTGGGTATAACAAGCTGAAGGATATTGTCCGCTGTGGGTGCTGGGCTCACCTACGACGAAAATTTGTGGAGGCAATTCCAGAGAATAAGGCTAAGGGTGCTCCACCCACTGATGCAGAAATCGGCCGGGATTACTGTAATCAGCTTTTCACAATCGAGGAAATACTGTCCGGGCTTAGCCCCGAAGAAAAATTTAACAAGCGTCTGGAACTGGAAAAACCCATTCTGGATGCTTTTTGGTGTTGGCTTGATTCCCTCCATGTGCTACAGGGCTCTGCCCTTGGTAAGGCAGTCACCTATGCAAAGAACCAAAAACAGTTTATGGGGAATTATCTGCTTGACGGAAGATGCTCCCTTTCCAATAATGCGGCAGAGAACAGCATTCGCCCCTTTGTTCAGGGGAGAAAAAACTGGTTGTTCGCCGACACACCAAAAGGTGCCTCTGCAAGTGCTGCGGTATACAGCATTGTTGAGACTGCTAAAGCTAATGAACTTAATGTATTTACCTATTTGAACTATCTGCTTCTATATATGCCGGATATGGATTATCGGAATGATCCGGATATATTAGAAGATTTAATGCCCTGGTCAAAACAGGTACAAGCCGAATGTAAAATTTGATAAGACTGCGGATAAGGTGCCATTAAACAGATGTTAATTCGTGTTTAAAAGCACCTTATTTTTAATCGCTTACTTTAAAGGGATGTAACTATTAGAAAAAAGGCGAGATATGTTGATATGAATAAATGTACAGGTTGTGGCATCTGTGAAGCAAAATGTCCGACAAAAACAGTAAGTGAATTTGAACAGGGAATTGGTAAGAGACCCGCTATTTATAAGCCTTTTCCCCAAGCTGTACAAACAAACCTGTCATTGATCCGATAAACTGCAGAAAATTAAAAGAAGGAAAAATGTGGGGTTTGTGTTTTAATAAAAGCAATTAAGACAATAAAGTTTGCGCAGTAATGTTTCTTGTGTAAGGATTTTATGAAATTTTATTTTTTATTATAAAATTTAAATTAAGCTTAAAAAGAAAAAAGGAATTTAAAACCCAAAATAGAATTATTAATTTAGCTAAAACAAATTGCATGGGTAAAACTGAAAGACTCTAAGCAAATGAGTAGACAACTTTAAATAGCATTTATGAGTAATTTGTATTTTTATTACTATAAAGAACGCGTGTTGGGTTAGAGTGATTAAATGTTAAAAGTTGGAGGGGTTATTTCATTTAGATAAGAACAAATTAATTAACAGCAAGAGTCCCTGGAATTGGCATGCTTTTTGCACTAAAATAGTAATATATAATTATGTTGTATGGGGAGTGAGCATACTTGAAGAGTATTTGTTGTTTTAGTGTTCCAGGGGCAATTTTTACAGGTGTTGGGTCAGTTCAGAGAATTGGTGAAGAGGCACAAAAGCTTAGGGTTCAAAAAGCGATGGTTGTCGTTGATAAGGGACTTGTAAAGACAGGGGTTGTAGAGAAAGTTGTGAAGCCCTTAACAGATGCAGGTCTTGATGTGTTAGTTTTTGATGGTGTTGAGCCGGAACCGCGGTTTGAAGTGATCAATGATGGAACTGATGCGGCATTAAGTTTCGGTGCAGAGATCATTGTTGCGGCAGGAGGGGGGAGTGCCCTAGATCTTGCTAAGGTAATAGCTGTTATGGTGACAAATGGAGGTTCCCCCAAGGACTATGCTGGTGTCGGAAATGTTCCAAAACCGGGAATTCCTTTTATTGCAATACCTACAACGGCCGGTACGGGGAGCGAGGTAACAAATATTGCCATTTTTCTGGATACCTCCCAAGAATTAAAAGTAGGAATTGTTAGTCCATATTTAGTACCGACTATAGTGGTTGTTGATCCCATAATGACCATTACAGTGCCGGCTCCGGTAACTGCAGCAACTGGAATGGATGCTTTGACACATGCAATTGAGTCTTATGTTTCCGTTAATGCTAATACCTTGACTGACACATATGCATTAAAGGCGATTGAATTAATTATGGACAGCTTGTGTGCTGCGGTAGCCGATGGTAATAACATTGAAGCAAGGAGCAAGATGGCAATGGGAAGTCTAATGGCAGGGATTGCTTTTGGCAATGCCGGTGTCGGTGGTGTTCATGCCTTGGCATACCCATTAGGCGGTAAATTTCACATATCTCATGGAGTTTCAAATACATTGATGTTGCCTTGCGTGATGGAATTCAATGCCCAGGGTGAGGAGTGTGAGGCTAAGTTTGCTGAGATTGCCCAAATAATGAAGGCGGTAGAGCCAGGGATGAGTAACAAAGATGCTGCTCAGGCTGCAGTAAGTGCCGTTAAAAAGTTGGCAGATTCTATTAAGGTTCCCACAAAACTCCAAGATTTTGGTATTACGGAAAAAGATATTTCCTTCCTGGCGGCAAGTGCTATGAAGGTAACTCGTCTCTTGGCTAATAATCCGCGGACTATATCCTTGGAAGATGCAGCTAAATTATACACTGCGGCTTTATAATAACAGACCTTTACTTTATTGATTTTAATCTATTTGGGACGAGGGTATTGAAAAAGCTCGGAGTGATGCAAGGGTGCATCGCTTTGGGCTTTTTCAATATTATCAGAATGTATATTAGGGTATCATAATTAGCTTTCTATAAAGGGATAATAAGTGATGTTTTTACGCATCAATTAATGTCCTGACGGTATCAATATGGAGCACAAAGCCAATTACAAAGTGGCTAGACTTGAAGCAAATATACATCAATAGCTATTCTACCTAAGCGGTAAATAGGAGGGGGTAGGTAATGAAGGTTAAGGAGGTTATGACTTTAGACCCCATTGTTTTAACTGCTTCAATGAAGGTCAAAGAGGCGGCAAGTATATTAAGTGAGCATCGAATAGATGGAGCGCCGGTAGTTGATGAAAAGGGTTTATTAGAAGGAATATTTACTAAGACCCATGTTTTACGTGCGGTTTCTCAGGATATTAATGGAGTATATTACCGGGTCGGCGATTTAATGACTACTAAAGTGGTCACGATTTCACCGGAAATAGAATGTGAAGAAGCAGCTAAATTACAGGTAGGTCGGTTACTGGTAGTTGATAATGACGGTAAAGTAATTGGTATTTTAACCCACAGCGATCTGTTGCGGGCTTTTGTAAATGAGGTTAATAATACATTAGGAAAACTTAATGCCATTATCGATTCAACCCACAACGCAATTGTTTCTGTAAACAAGGATGGGGAGATAGAACTCTTTAACCATGCAGCTGAACAGTTGACTGGTGTTAAAAGAGAAAAGGCTAAGGGAGTTAAAATTGATAAAATTATTACATCTGTTGGTATTTATAAACAGTTGTACAAGGGTATTTCGGAGCATAGCCATAAACTGGTAGTCAATCAGAAAAAATTAATCAGCAACCAAACCCCTATATTACGGGATGGTAAGATAATAGGTGCGGTATCCATACTTCAAGATATATCGGAGTTAGAAAACATTTCAAAGGAACTTGAAGCTACTCGAGAACTAAGTAAAGAGTTAGAAGCAATTATTGATTCTTCCTTTGATGGGATTTTTGTTACGGATAAGACCGGTAAGGTTTTACGTATTAACAAGGCATATGAAAGGATAACAGGAATTAAGGCAAACCAGATTGTGGGACGGACCATGACAAGTCTTGTTGAGGCAGGTGTTTATTCCCGCTCTGTTTCCATGATGGTTATAGAGGAAAAAAAGCCTGTTACCATTGCCCAGAGTGTAAATACCGGCCGAGATGTCTTGGTTACAGGGAACCCTATTTTTGATTCTCAAGGGGATATTTTCCGAATTGTAACTAATGTTCGGGATATTACTGAACTAAATGATTTACGGCAGGAACTGGAAAAGGCTCAAGAGATGGAGAAACTATATTATTTGGAACTAGAGCAGTTGCGAAATGCGGTTAACAACCATTTTGAAGCTGTAGTTGTAAGCAAAGAAATGCAAGATATTATGGAATTGGTAACCAGGGTCAGTGGGATAGATGTCACAGTTCTCGTACTAGGGGAGTCTGGAGTAGGTAAAGAAGTTGTGGTCAAAATATTGCATAAAAAAAGCCGCCGGAATAAAGGGCCGTTTATTAAGGTTAATTGTGGAGCAATTCCGGAGCATTTATTAGAGTCGGAGCTTTTTGGATATGAAGGAGGGGCTTTTACAGGAGCAAAGAAAGAAGGCAAGCCGGGAATGTTTCAATTGGCTAACCAAGGAACTTTGTTTTTGGATGAGATCGGGGAAATGCCCATGAATCTCCAGGTGAAGCTCTTGCGTGTCCTTGCGGAACGTGAGATCACACGTGTGGGGGGTACAAAACCAATTCCGGTGGATGTACGTATTGTTGTAGCCACTAATCGTAATTTAGAGGAGATGGTTAAACAAGGGCTATTTAGGGAAGACTTGTATTACCGGCTTAATGTTGTGCCTATTGTAATACCTCCGCTGCGTTCCCGGAAGGAGGACATACCTTCTTTGGCTTTGCATTTTTTGGACCAATTTAATTCCCAATATGGGGTAGAGAAAAAATTATCTTATGAAGTGATACAATGTTTGGTGGAATATGATTGGCCGGGAAATGTGCGGGAATTAAAAAACGTGATTGAACGAATGGTGGTTACGACACCCTCTAATTTACTGGCAGTAGAGCATATACCTAAATATTTGGCAAAAGAGACAATGGATTCAAATAAAAAAATTCTTGTCAACGGGATAATACCTTTAAGTGAAGCTGTCGAAGAAGTAGAAAAGCAAATTATTTATAATGCTATGAATAAACACAAAACCACTCGCAAGATTGCTGCTGCTTTGGGAGTTGACCAGTCAACTATTGTGCGTAAAATCCAAAAATATGCTTTAAATAAAACTGATGTAGTAATACATCATTGATGAAAATATACATCAAATAAATAATAAATATTACTTTAAAAGCTAATCCACATCTGGTTTAGCTTTTATATTTTAATATTTAAATATGTATATGCCAGTTAATGATTGATAACGGTAACCGGACCCCGGATTCTGAAAATCAAAAAAAGCATCCGAGAAAGAATCTATTCCAAATCATAAGCCGCAATTTTTTGGCACGTTTTTTGCATGTGTTAGTATAACAAAGATAATAAAGGAGTGTGATTATTATGGCATTGATGACTGCACAGGAATATATTGATAGTTTGAAAAAGTTAAAGAGAACAATATATGTTATGGGAGAACTTGTAGAGGATCCTGTAAACCATCCTATTGTTCGCCCCTCGGTGAATTCGGTAGCATTGACTTATCAACTAGCCCTGGAACCCGAATATGAAGATTTGATGACATGTACATCTAATATAACAGGGGAAAAGATTAACCGTTTTTCCCATCTGCACCAGAGCACAGATGACTTAATAAAGAAAGTAAAGATGCTCCGTCTTTTAGGTCAGAAAACAGGCACCTGTTTTCAACGCTGTGTTGGTATGGATTCATTTAACGCAATTGACTCTACTACCTTTGAGATAGATCAGCAATATAAAACTAATTATCATCAACGCTTCCGAAACTACGTAAAGTATATCCAGGAAAATGATCTTTTTGTTGACGGTGCGATGACCGACCCTAAAGGTGATAGGGGTTTAGGCCCAAGTAAGCAGGCTGATCCGGACTTGTTTCTCAGAATAGTTGAAAAGCGTGAGGATGGAATTGTGGTGCGTGGTGCTAAGGCTCACCAAACTGGGATGATTAATTCTCATGAAATCATTGTGATGCCTACAATTACCATGACAGAGGCAGATAAAGATTATGCCGTTGCTTTTGCGGTACCGGCTGATGCTCAAGGAATTATCTATATTTATGGGCGGCAGTCCTGTGATACGCGTAAGCTTGAAAAGGGAAATATGGATGTGGGCAATGCTCAGTTTGGAGGCCAGGAAGTACTGACTATATTTGATGATGTTTTTGTTCCCTGGGATCGGGTATTTATGTGCGGTGAATATGAGTATTCCGGGATGCTGGTTGAGCGCTTTGCCGGCTATCACCGTCAAAGCTATGGCGGATGTAAAGTAGGTGTAGGTGATGTTTTAATTGGTGCTTCTGCATTAGTTGCTGAATATAATGGAGTACCTAAAGTGTCTCATATCAAAGATAAGATTATTGAAATGACTCATTTAAATGAGACTTTGTATGCTTGCGGCATAGCCTGTTCAGCAGAAGGACGGAAAACACTTTCGGGAACTTACCTTATTGATGTATTGCTCGCCAATGTCTGCAAACAAAATGTAACCCGTTTTCCTTATGAAATTGCCCGCTTGGCCCAGGATATTGCCGGAGGGTTGATCGGAACGATGCCGTCGGAATCGGACCTGCGTCATCCTGAGATTGGAAAATTAATCGACAAGTATCTCCGTGGTGTAGACAATATTCCTACCGAACATAGATTGCGCATCATGCGGTTAATTGAAAATTTAACCATAGGCAGTGCTGCGGTAGGTTATCTCATTGAATCCATGCATGGGGCAGGATCACCGCAAGCTCAGCGCATTATGATTGCCCGCCAGAGCAATATTGAGCACAAAAAACAACTGGCCAAAAAATTAGCCGGTATTGATCAAGAATAAATATTACTACGTGTAAACAGATTTATAAGGAGGGAGACCGGTGTACCGATTAATTGATGAGGTATTAACGAAAGATATCAGGCCCCAGCTTTTAGCACATGGCGGAGATATCGAACTGGTGGATGTAGATTCTGATGGTGTGGTGGAAGTAAAACTTAAAGGGTGCTGCAGCAGTTGTCCGGCCTCCCAGCAAACAATAGAGAACTTGGTACAAACCGTTTTGATGCAAAAGGTCCCCGGAATCACCGGGGTTCGCACAGCGATGCAGGCAGCAAGTGATGAATTGATTCGGGAAGCATTGCGGATTTTGAGGAGGGATCAGGTGGGGAAAAAGTGAAACAGGTGGGTGTGAAATACTGCGGCGGCTGCAACCCTCAAATCAACCGGTCGTTTCTGGTTCAGCAAATTAGGATGCAGCTGCCGAAGGATTATTGTCTGAGTTTGGATAGCCCTAATAAGGTATGGGATACAGCTATTCTTGTGTGTGGTTGCCCGACGGCATGTGCAGATTCTGTAGAGACTAGAGCCCTGGCTAAACGTTGGATTATCGTAGGCGGACCCATGGTTAATTTGACATTATTAGAGGAGTCCCAAATGGCGGAAGCTATTGTAGATTTAATAAAAAAAAATGATAATTCAGTTTAGTGGAGGGTGGTTACCCGTGAGCCGGCAAATATACTATTATAAACGCATCACCACACCAAATAAGCAGTAAAGGTTATTTGTTCGGAGAACCGAGTTGTTTTTGAAACATGCCTGCAATGTAATTTTTTAATTAATGTTATAATCATTAACAATTCCCAATAGGTTTATGTGATACATCTTATATCAATAATCACCCTAATTATTTGAAGTTTTGAGGAAAGCATCTTAAGATACATGTAATTATGCGACTATGCAATTTTTTGAGCAAAAGCCGGTTATGTTTAAATATTAATGTTCAAATTCAGGAAAAACATAATATGAACGATTATTTGGAAGGCCTGTTAACCAGATGCTGAAAGTGGTCATTTAAGGCAATTTGAACGAATAAGGGGACAAATTTGAAGATAAACAGAGATTTGCTTACATGAGCAAAATAATTTACAATCAAGCTTTAGAGGTAGGTACTATAGTATGCTGGGCCCGGATTATTATGTTGTATAATTCAAGTAATAGACATTTAATAGATACTATCTAGATGCTGCATAATAAAAAATATAGTTTATAGCTAGGAGGGGATAATAAGATGAAGTGCTATTGTGGGTGCAATCGTCCTGCCGTACGGAAGGTAATGAATTATCCATTATGTGATATATGTTACCAGCAGCATATTATCAGGAATCGACAGGTCCTGGAATTTTTAAGAAAAAATAAGACGTATTATAATACATGTCAGAAGTCAAAATGAGAGTTCAACCAGTTTCCACCATAGGCTTGATTATATAATGGTATTTTGTGTTCCCTCTACTAGTTAGGAGGGACTTTTTCCATGTCCCTCGCTATTGACCTAATTTGTATTTGGGGGGAGCTTGTAGCCAGCCTTTAACTTTACCGTACTTAAGCATTTTATCGATAAAATCAATTTCCTCTAGGGTGAGCTTTATAAAAAAACTTCTAATACTATCATTTACAATAATTTCTTGAATGGCAGTTCCGTGAAGCACAGTAGCATTTTGCATTCCTAATAGGACTATATTAAATATATAATTGTCTTCCATAGTTTCTGTTGATCCGGGATTAGGGGTAATCGGGGTGTATTTATTAGGAAGAGTTATTCCAAATTTTAATAGCTTGTCTTCAACGGAATTACATTGTTTCAGTAGTATTTTAACTCCGTATTCAAGCAAAAATTTAAGATCTAGATCATTGGTAAATTCAATAAAAATTTCTGTTTGCTTGATGTTGGCATATCTAAAAATCAAATGGTCCCATAAGAGAAATATTTCATTTGCAGCGACTTTTTCTTTAACGTTTGGTTGGATATATTGATACAAAGGAGGGTGATTAACCCATCCTTTTAATTTCAGATACTTAATATAATTATCATATTTTGACAGGGCTTCACTGGTAAATTCCAACAAAATTTTTCTGATGCTATCGTTGGTCCGGGCATCTTTGATGCTTGTCATTAAGTAGCCGATATTTAATTTTTGATAGCTATACAGCAGCATAGCTGAGTTTTTGTCTTTTACTGCTTCGGAGCTGCCGATAGCACTAAGATCCCGGGTACCCGGAGGGGGCCCTGGAATGGAAAAATCACTCATTATTTTTTCCAGTATGCTACTTTCTTTTTGATATGTTTCAATATATTTGTTTACTATGTGCATAAAATCCTTATCATGAGAGAAGTTCTTAATAAGATTTAGCTGATCGATAATTGTGTATTTATTTTCTAGTAGCTGCCAGAGAATGTATGCTTCTTGGGTGCCAATTTCATCTTTAGTTTCTGGAACTTGTGATGCCGTTAAAATGGATTTAATGCGACCGGCAATATCCATACTGTTCATTAAATCACCTTATATTATGTAAATTTTAGTGATAGTTTTTCAATAATTATTAAAACTTATGCATGGATTTGTAATCTTGACAAGGGAAAAAACCGCAAATATAGATCAAGGATCTGGGTTTAGAAGCTGAAGGAAGGATTTGAAATGAATTTTATCGCTGGTGTTGATCCCCTGTTGCCGGAAACGGGGGAGGAATTTTGCTTTGCATTTTACAATAATAAGATAGTGATGAAAAATACCGGGGGAAGGGTCTTTATCCCCAGGACTAATGAGTTGTGTTTGGCAGCAGACCAAGTAATCAGGAAACAGTACCTGGGGATTTTAGATGGCTGTTCGTGCTATTCAGCGGAATTATCAGGTAATATTATGGTTCCAAAAGGAATGGAGCTTTATGATTTGCGCCGGCTATATGGGTTAGTAGAAGATGAATTATTTTCTTTGACCGGACGTGCGATTCAAGTTATGAATTGGGACCGAAGCCATTTGTACTGCGGACATTGTGGAAAACCAATGATAGGGAAAACCGGTGAATATGCAAAAGTATGCCCCCAGTGCGGCTTGCAGAATTATCCCCGAATATCACCGGCCATTATTGTTGCGGTTGTTTGGGACGATAAGATTTTGCTTGCCTGCAATAAACAAAGGCGCTTTAAGTTTTACAGTGTGCTCGCCGGTTTTGTGGAGCCAGGCGAATCATTGGAGGAATGCGTAAAAAGAGAGGTTTGGGAAGAAGTGGGGGTTAAGGTAAAAAACATTGTCTATTTCGGCAGTCAGCCATGGCCTTTCCCTGATTCTCTAATGATTGCCTTTACTGCAGAGTATGATAGCGGCCAAATCAAGGTTGATGGAAAGGAGATCTCCCATGCAGGATGGTTTAGGGCAAATGAGCTTCCGCCAATTCCGGGGAAAATAAGTATTGCCCGTGATTTAATTGATTGGTTTATCAACAGACAAAATAATCATGGGGCGATAGGTTAAAAAAAATACCTTTTATTTATGATCAGACTTATGGTTGGACAGTGGGAAATAAGCAGGGGTTATAATTGGCTATTTTATTGCTTGAAGGAATTTTCATCCATTAGCAGAATATATAATATATCCTCTGTTATGTTTAGAAGAATATGTGAAAAAACTAAAGGTAGTATTTTTTAAAAATTGTCAGAAAGGAGCAGTTTGATGTCATTTATTGAGTTGGCAAAGAAAAGATATTCAGTAAGGAATTATCAGAATACTCCAGTAGAAGAGGAGAAAATAATTCAGGTTCTTGAAGCCGGAAGGGTGGCCCCAACGGCCAAGAATTATCAACCTTTTTATTTTATTGTTGTGCAAAATGAAGAACTGAAGCAAAAAATAGCACCTGTATACAGCAGAGATTGGATTATGCAGGCGCCGGTTTTAATAGTAATATGCGGAGATCACAGCAAATCATGGAGACGTGCCGATGGAAAGGACCACTGTGATATTGATGCTGCTATCGCTATTGACCATATGACACTGGCCGCTGCTGAACTGGGTTTAGGGACTTGCTGGGTATGTGCATTTAATTCCATGCTGTGCCATAAGATACTAGGTCTTCCGCCCCATATTGAGACCATTGCTCTTTTACCCCTCGGCTATCCTGCAGAAGAGGCAGGTCAGGAACGCCCTGCTATGAAAAGAAAGGAATTAAAAGATATTGTTTGTTGGGATGGGTTTAGTAAATAGAAGCTTTGGGGCCCAAGTTTTGGGTCAAAAGGCAGTGGTTTGTGAAAATTCAGGGGATATTTCTTTGGGGTCCTGGGATTAATCTTTTTCCCCAACCCCCCCAAACCACTGTTTTTTTAATCTTCGAAGAGATCCATCAGGTCATTTAATTCATTTCGGGACTTATCAGTACGTTCTTTATCCACCTGGATGGTGATTCTGATGATATCCCCTTCTTTTGCATTTTTGGGAAATAAACCCCGGGGGACCTGGAAGATGACACCACAATAATCAATGATTGCCCACTGACCCTCAAAACGATCAATAACATAAAACACTTTAATTTCTCCTTTGAAGTTTTTTTCTGATTATTGGACTAGATACTAATAATATAATTCTATCATCAGGTACGTATTGATACAAATAGAGTATTAGTTTTGGAAAAGAAACTGAATGAGTAGTTTCACATGCGACACAATTATCCGAAGCTTACGGAAAATGAACTTTAAGGAATTGAAGGGGAAGGCTATGAGCCGATATATACCGGAACTGATTTTACCGATGCTTTGCACGAAGCATTTGGATTTCGTACGGATTACGAAATCGTAACTTTAAAACAAATGAAAAAAATTTTTAAGCTAACGAAAGCACAATAACATTACGCACCTTTTTTGCTAATCACAAAGCCTGAATCCCACTATTTACAATGGAGCTCAGGCTTTTTATCTTCTTTAAGTGTCAAAGATGGGATCAGGTACGTATTGATAAAAATAGAGTATTATCAAAAATAAAGTGGATTTGCTGCAAATAATCCTTAAGAGTTGCTAAAAAATGTAAAGCTGGCGGGTGAATCAAATTAGTTTTATTCATCATTATTAATAAAGCTTAGCAAGGGGAATAATAAAAATATCTCTTGAGGGCATTAATTTCGAATAAAAAGGAAAATAATATAGTGAATTTTAAATTATTATTTGATGAAAGATTTTAAGTATATTATACTACCCTTAGGGGGTAGATGTATATTATGAAAGGGAGGAAAAAGTATGAAATTAACTGTCACGGAATTAGCAATGAAAGAATTAGAGCAATATAAGGGGAAGAAAGTGCGGATTTATCAGGCCGGTATGGGGTGAGGCGGTCCCCAGTTAGGTATGGCTTTGGACGAGCCAAAAGGGAATGATATTATAATTGAAAATGAGGGAATAACTTTTCTCGTGGAAAAAAGTTTAGAAAAGTATATGCCGGAAGTAAACATAGATTTCCGGAATGATTGGATGGGGAGCGGATTTTTAATTCAATCCGGCAGCATTACAGGGAAATGTTCCGGGGACTGCTGTTAGGTATACCAATTAAAGTGGATTAAGGGACAGGTAATTGCCTGTCCTTTCCGATTTTTCTTCCCAAGATCTAGGCATTTTCTGGCTGCCTCTATAAAGAATTATTACCAGTGTCGGCTAAAAAAAACACATTTTACAAAGTTACAAAATCTGAGCAAAAAACATGAAATCTATTGGTTGTTCTTCTTATTTGTGATAATATATACAAGGATAGAAAGGAAGATTGAAAAAGCAAGAATATTGTTGTTTTACACAAACTTGCTTTAAATGGGTTTCAGTTTATATGATGAGATCTGTTTAAAATTATGGGCAACAAAAGTAAATAAGCAATGGAGGTGGTAGTTGAAAATTATCAGAACAAAATTGATCGAAAAAGCAGAAGACGCAAATAATTTTTATCAATTATTTGCAGGGGGGCAAAAGAAGGAGAGTATTTGGTATTTGAAAAAAGATTGTTAGAGGAGACGAATACGAAGATGAATGGTGAAAACGTATTGCTAATGTCAGTTTTCGTTCCTTTGTTGGGAGCATTTATTCTTCCCCTTGTGGGGGCTGGTTCGATTCGTCTGAGAAATCTGCTGGCTTTGGTTTTTGTACTTGTTTCCCTAGTAGCATCTATAATAGCTCTGCCGGTAGCTGTTGGCGGGGACCCATTTTCATATAAACTCAGCCTTCCCCTCGGTTTGAGTTTTGGTTTTCTGGGTGACGGCCTAGCTGCCTTTATGGCGATTGTGTCTTCTCTGGTAGGTGCTATTATTGTCTATTATTCTTTTGGATATATCAGCCATTATAAAAACCAGAACGAATATTACTTAATGGTGGTATTGTTCCTTGGTTCCATGATGGGTCTGGTTTATTCTACAAACTTGATTTTTCTCTATCTTTTCTGGGAAATTTCTGCTATTTGTTGTTGGCGTTTGATTGGCTTTTTCAGGGAAAAGGAGTATGTCTTACGTGCGGATAAAGCCTTTTTGATAACGGTAGCAGGGGCTCTTATGATGCTTTTGGGATTCATTATGATTTACCAGCAGACGGGGACGTTCGACCTAACGGAAATGAAGGGGGTTCGTATTTCTAACGCGGCGGTAATATTAATTTTATTTGGGATTTTTTCTAAGTCGGCAACGCTGCCACTACACACGTGGCTGGCAGATGCAGGGGTAGCTCCCTCGCCGGTAACCTCATTGCTCCATGCTGCCGTGCTGGTGAAGATCGGGGTTTATGTTTTTGCCCGGCTCTTCCTGATTAACTTTAGTTTTGATGAGATTTGGCATACGGTGGTACCGATAATTGCCGCTGTTAGTGCTCTGGTTTCCGCAGGGGCCGCTCTTGTGGAGACGGATTTGAAACGAATTATTGCTTTTTCTACGGTGAGCCAGATTGGCTTTATTTTCCTGGGGCTTTCCTGCGGGAGCGCCATAGGAGCAGCAGGTGGTCTCTTATATATCATGATGCATGGGATAGCAAAAGGAGGCCTTTTTCTCTGTGCGGGTATTGTGGAACAGAATGCCGGGACTAAAGATATTAGAAAACTGGGCGGACTGATCACTACCATGCCGGTGACTGCAGTAGCGTTTATTATCTGTGCTTTTTCAGTAATGGGGATTCCTCCTTTCGGCGGCTTCTTTGCCAAGTATATGGTAATTGGCGGGGCGGTTTATGCCGGGCAACCTTGGATTGCTTTTACCTTTATGATAGGCGCTGTCCTTACTGTTCTCTACCTCATGCGGGCCTTTATCAAGGTGTTTTTGGGCGAGCCAAAGATGCCGGAAATCAAAGAAGGTTCTTTATCCATGCTGGTCAGTGTATCGTTGCTGGGGGTTTTATCCGTTGCAAGCGGAATATTTATCAATATTCCATCCAAATATGTTGAGATTATTATTCAACAGATGGTGGTGAATATCAGATGAAATCATCTATTCTGTTTTGGCCTATTTTAGTTCCGGCCGTTCTATCTTTGGTAGTGCTGCTGGTTGATAAAGGAGACCGTTGGAAAAAAGAAACAGTGACATTAGTAGCGGTATTGGTTAACCTAATAGTAGCAATTAAGCTTTTTGGTCAGAAATTGGATTTTTCTGCTCCTTGGGGTGCTATTGGTATTGATTTTTCTTTACGGCTCTACCATTTCAGCAGTTTCATTTTGTTAGCGGTAGCAGCTTTTGCTATTTTAATCGGTTTGTATACAACTGTGTTTATGCGTGGCAAATCATTTTTAAAGCAGTATTACTTTTATTTTTTACTCACCTTAGCAATGGTGAATGGAGCAGTGCTTTCCAATAATTTAGTGGTAATGCTTTTCTTCTGGGAAGGCTTACTGGTTACCCTTTTTGGTTTTATTATGACTGGTGGACGGGCCAAGTTTCCTACTGCGGTAAAAGCTTTAGTGCTGGCCGGAGTAGCGGATCTTTGCCTGATGCTGGGTATTGGAATGACCGGATATCTAGCGGGAACTTTGTCAATGGACCAGATTAGGCTGCCCTTGGATTTCTGGGGTGGATTTGCTTTTGTATTTTTAATGCTGGGTGCTATTGGGAAAGCCGGTTCTATGCCTTTTCACAGTTGGATTCCCGATGCAGCTATCGATGCTCCACTACCTTTTATGGCATTTCTTCCAGCGGCGCTGGAAAAACTTTTAGGGATTTATTTTCTAGCCAGGATTTCTTTAGACTTATTTGAACTTATACCGGGCAGCAGTATGAGCATTCTGATGATGACTATTGGTGCGATCACAATTATATTGGCAGTAATGATGGCATTAATTCAAAAGGACTACAAGCGGCTGCTTTCTTATCACGCCATCAGTCAGGTGGGATATATGATTTTGGGTGTAGGTACCGCTATCCCTGTAGGAATAGTTGGTGGTTTATTTCACATGATTAATCACGCTATGTATAAAAGCTGCCTCTTTCTTACCGGCGGAGCTGTCGAGAAACAAACAGGCACTACTGATTTGAAGATGCTTGGTGGCTTGGGCAAAAAAATGCCGGTAACATTTGGTTGTTTTATTGTTGCGGCGGCTGCTATCTCCGGAGTACCTCCTTTCAATGGGTTCTTTTCTAAGGAACTGGTTTTTGACGGTGCTTTGGAAAGTGGGAAAATATTTTACTTAGCTGCTGTAGTAGGAGCCTTTTTAACAGCTGCTTCTTTCCTGAAATTGGGGCATGCCGCTTTTGCGGGTAAGTGTACCAGGAAAGATGTCAAAGAAGCTCCTTGGTCTATGTTGATACCAATGATTGTTATTGCTTTTGGATGTATTTTGTTTGGAGTTTATAATTCGTTACCTTTGAATCATTTAATCCAACCAATCCTAGGCGAAAGGCTGCACGGACACTCATATGCCGGGTTGCCTCATACTTGGACTCTTGTCGTAATATCTATCATAGTTTTGTTGTTGGCCGTATTAAACCACTTCTATGGGGTGAAAAGAACCGGAAGCGGCTTGGGTGCTGTGGATCACATTCATTATGCACCTGTTCTCCATCCGATTTATAATATGGCGGAGAAACGCTATTTCGACCCGTATGATATTTTATTGTTTGTTGTTAATATTATTGCTTATATCTTTTACTGGGTTGACCGGGGGATTGACTGGATCTACAACCGGTTTACCGTCTGGTTAGTTAGTTTCTTGTCGGGCGGAATCAGGACTGCTAATAACGGTAGTCAGGCCCGTTATCTAGCCTGGTCACTGTCGGGATTGGCGGTTGTAATCGTCATCTTTGCTAGTTTGCTCTAACCGGGTAAAAAACGTGGTAGGGGGAAGGAAACGTGCCAGTTTTATTTATTGCCATTCCGTTGCTTGGGGTGATTATCTTAAACCTGGCCGGTAAAAAGACAGGAAGCAGCCTTGCTATGTGGATCGGAATGCTCGTTTCCCTGATTCAAATGGTAATCTCGCTTACAGCAGGTGCTTTACTGTGGAAAAACCTGGCCCAGGCAATTAACATTGACTTTTTAGTCAATCTGCAGCTGGATTATTTTAGCTTGGTAGTTTTGTTTACCATTGGCTTGATTTGTGCTATTTCTCTGATCGTTGGCAACTATACTACCGGAGCACAAAAATTTAATTTTGTTAATTTGATTTTGCTTATTATTCTAGGTATGAACGGGGTTGTAATGGTATCCGACTTGTTCTCACTGTATGTATTTTTAGAAATCACCGGGGTAGCTTCTTTTATTCTGATTGCTTTATTTAAGGATCGTGATGGTTTAGAAGGAGCCTTTAAATACCTGGTGATGTCGGCAGTGGCAACGGTGTTCATGCTTACCGCAATTGCTTGTGTTTTTATGTCTGTAGGTCAATTAGGGTATCAGGAAGTAAACTCCTTTCTTGTTTTTACTCAAGGGAATTATCCCTTTCAGTTAGTAATAGCATTAGTATTGTTTACTGCCGGGTTGTCTATCAAGGCTGGATTGGTACCTTTTCATGGCTGGGTTCCGGATGCCTATTCGTCAGCACCTAACCCGGTGTCTGTTCTTCTGGGAGGGATTGTGACAAAGGTAGCCGGTGTTTACACGTTAATGCGTTTAGCGATTACGGTTTTTAATAATATTGAACCTGTGGCCTACTCGCTTATGGTTCTGGGGATTGTCTCTATTATCGTTGGAGCTTTGGCAGCGATTGGGCAGGGGGACTTTAAAAGAATGCTTGCTTACTCCAGCATCAGCCAGCTTGGTTATATTGTATTGGGTGTGGCTGCAGGAACACCACTGGGTATTATAGGAGCGGTGCTTCATTTTTTCAACCATGCTACCTTCAAATCTTGCTTATTTATAAATTCAACGGCGGTGGAAATGCAGACAGGAACTCGGGAACTGAACAAATTGGGCGGGCTTGCGGCCCGGATGCCGGTAACAGGCGTTTCCTCTGTGCTTTCCTTTCTGTCTACAGCTGGAATACCGCCTCTCTCAGGGTTTTGGAGTAAAGTGCTCATTATTGTAGCTGTTTGGCAAGCTGGGTTTCATGGGATGGCTGCTGTTGCATTAATGGCTAGCATACTTACATTGGCTTATTTCCTGATTCTTCAGAGAAAGGTATTCTTTGGCAAGGTGGCCCAGGGGTTGGAAAAGGTTACAGAGTGCAAAAAAGGGATTGCTTGGTCCGCGGTGATTTTATCAGTAATTACTGTGGGTATGGGTGTGCTCTTTCCCTTTGTACTACTCTTCATGCAGGCCCGGGGCCTGATTTAAGGGGGTGTAGACTTGAACCTGACACTGCTGATGATTTTATCATTTTTAATGGTTATTTCTGTTTTAGGGGCGGTTATGCTCCGGGATCTTTTAAAAGCTACGATCTGTTTGGCGTTAGCTAGTGTAATTCTTGCTGTGATATTATTTATCATGGAAGCGCCTTTGGCCGCGGTATTTGAACTTTCCGTTTGTGCCGGTTTAATTACCGTTGTTTTTGTCAGTGCCATAGCTCTTACTAAACCAAGTACTCCCGAGGAACTGGCAGAAAAGGTAAAAGAGCGCCGGCAGCGGTTTATTCATTTGCCATTTATTATTGTGGCCTTGGGAGCGGTGCTATGGGTATTACTTCCAAATCTACAGTTAAATTGGTTGGTACCTAATATTACCACCGACCTTACCGTCCGGGAGGCTATTTGGAATATCCGCCAGATGGAAATCCTGGGGCAGATTATTATAGTCCTTTGCGGTGTGTTCGGGGTTGTAGTACTATTTAAGGAGCGTGACAACCAATGAGTTTAACGGATGCTGCCGTTGTCGGGACGGTTATTCTGATATTTGTTGCTGCTTTTTATTGTCTTTTGGTAACGAGAAATCTGATCCGGATCATAATTGGACTGGAATTGCTTACCAAGGGTGTTACGCTGCTTTTAATGTATGCTGGGTATGTTACCGGGCAGAAATCATTGGCCCAAGCTTTTGTCATCACATTAATTATTATGGAGGTTGTGGTGGCAGTGGTGGCAGCGGGTATTGCTATTGGGGCATTTCGCCATAATAATACCCTTGATGTGCGAAAAATGAGAAAATTACAGGGTTAGGAGGATGGAATGTGAATAATATTTTGTTAGCACCCCCCGTGGCTTTTTTGGTTGTGCTTGCTGTTGCCTTGATTCTTTCACGGGTTTCCAGTACCTTCAGTGCCAAGGGTACGCCTAGCCCTGGAAAAGCAAAGGCTTATGCATGCGGAGAGAGTGCTTATACCAACCGTGTGCGTCCTGATTATGCGGAGTTTTTTCCTTTTGCATTCTTTTTTACCATTATGCACGTAGTTGCTTTAATCGTAACTACCGTGCCGGCCGGCGTCTACGGGTTGCCCCTATTGTACCTGCTGGTTGCCGTCCTGGCGTTGTTGATTTTATTCAGGGGGTGAGAACATGTTGCTGGATAAGGTAGTGAACTGGGCTCGAATTAAATCGCCCTGGATTATTCACTTTAATTCCGGTGCTTGTAATGGCTGTGACATTGAAACATTAGATGCTTTAACTCCGCGCTATGATCTTGAACGTTTTGGGGTTTTGTTGAAGGGAACACCTCGGCATGCCGACGTATTAGTGTGTACTGGTCCGGTAACATTACAGACCAAGGATCGGTTGATTAGAATTTACGAGCAAATGGCAGAACCAAAATTTGTAGTAGCAGTTGGTACCTGTGCTTGTTCCGGTGGGGTTTTTCAGGGATGCTACGGTGTAAAAGGCGGTATTGATTCCATAATACCGGTATCTGCTTATGTGCCGGGCTGCGCCGCACGACCGGAAGCAATTATTGATGCCGTGGTGAAGCTACTGAACAGCCTTAAAGGATAAACCGAGTGGGGAGGATGTATAAAAATGGAACGGGAAGAAGGCATTAGGCAGAGCTTGATAAGTAATTTTGCCTTCCTGGACGGGAAGATCACCATCCCACGGGAAAGGCGTATCTTTTTAGAAACACCACAAGAAGAATTTTTAAATGTAATTAGGTTTATAAATGATAACCTGAAATTCAACCAAATGCTTACTATAACTGGTCTTGATCTGGGGGAAGTGCTGCAGTTTGTTTATCATACTGCTCAAGATGATGGTATTGTTCTGAATCTAAAGATTAATGTAGATAGAGAAAATCCGGTAATTCAAACAATAACTGATATTTACCCGAATTCCATTTTATATGAACGGGAATTGGAAGATATGCTTGGTGCCAAGGTAGAAGGATTGCCCCCCGGAGAACGTTATCCGTTGCCTGAAGACTGGCCGGAAGGGCAATATCCATTGAGGAAGGACTGGACACCAGATCAACTAGAAGAAAGTAAGGAGGGTTAATCTGATATGGGTAAAATTGTAATACCTATCGGACCGCAGCACCCTGCTTTAAAGGAACCGGCTTGCTTTAAAATCACTCTCACTGGAGAAAAGGTGGTAAAGGCTGATGTCCGCCTTGGATATAATCACCGCGGTATTGAAAAGGCGTGTGAAGAAAGGTCGTACCTCCAGAGTTTATATATTATAGAACGAATTTGCGGTATTTGTTCCCATACCCATGCAGTTTGCTACTCACAGGCTGTAGAAGAAATTGCAGGAGTTGAAATTCCTAAAAGAGCCAAATATATCCGGACAATTGTAGGCGAACTGGAGAGAATTCACAGTCACCTGCTTTGGTTAGGAGTAGCAGGTCACGAAATAGGTTTTGACACGCTCTTTATGTATACCTGGAGGGACCGGGAGCTTGCGTTGGACTTGTTGGCACAAGTGGGAGGCAACCGTGTTAATTACGGAGTCAATACTATAGGTGGTGTGCGTCGGGATATTAATCCGGAACAAGTGCAGGACATCAAAAAGAATATTGATATACTTGAAGAAAGAACAAAATATTATATTGAGCTAGCATTAAAAGAAACTACTTTAGCTGCACGTTTAGGCGGCGTTGGTCGCTTGTCCAAAGAAGATGCCTTACGTTTTGGAGCAGTAGGACCGGTAGCTCGCGCTTCAGGAATAAACAGAGATGTAAGAAAAGATGATCCCTATGCTTCTTATGGGGAAATACCATTTGATCTTATAACCGATGATCATGCTGATGTGTTCGGACGTACAGTGGTAAGGGTTTTGGAATTGATGGAATCAATTAAAATAGTAAGATATGCTCTTGATAATCTGCCTGATGGACCTCTTGTGACAAAGGTACCAAGAAAAATTCCTGTGGGAGAAGCGGTTAGCCGTTATGAAGCACCCCGGGGAGAGGATCTTCACTATGTGAAAAGTAATGGTACTGATAAACCAGAAAGGGTAAAAGTAAGAGCTCCCAGTTTAGCTAATTGGGCTGCAATTTCCCATATGATTGAAGGAGATTATCTGGCTGATGTGCCCATTATCATTGCAGCGATCGATCCCTGCTATTCCTGTACAGACCGCTCTGTAATAATTAATGACTTGGATAATGAGAAAGAGTCTGTTCTTGATTGGCCCCATCTAGTGGAATATAGTGTTAACTGGTATCGGAAGAACCGAGGAATTAATCTTAATAGCATAAAATTAGGTAGGGAAGGAAGGTGATGGCCATGACATGGGGATTATTCTATATACTGGTGTTTCCTGGGTTTCTCTTTTTAAGTGCCTACGGTCTTTTCGTGGAATATGCGGATCGTAAGATGTACGCTCTAATGCAGAACAGAGTGGGACCGCCGGTATATCAGCCGCTGGCGGATATTATCAAGCTAATCGGCAAAGAAACAATTATTCCTGAGGATGCGGATGAAAAAATGTTTAGGCTATTGCCTGTCTTTGCCCTGGCAGCTGCAACGACATCAATATTCTATATTCCAATATGGGGAACCCAGTCTTTGCTCCCTTTCAAAGGGGACATCATTGTGGTCCTGTATTTACTAACAATACCCACATTGACATTTTTCCTGGCTGGTTGGCATTCTAAATCTCTTTATTCTGCCATTGGTTCGGTGCGGGCACTTACTCAGCTATTTGCCTATGAGGTACCCTTGTTTATGGCGATCCTCGGCCCGGCCCTTCTTGCCGGAACTTGGTCTTTAAGTGAAATTGCAGAATTCTACCGGATCCATCCTTGGTATGCATTGGCGAATATTCCTGGTTTGGCAGTAGCTCTGGTAGCTGCCCAGGGAAAACTGGAACGGGTTCCTTTTGACATCCCGGATGCGGAAACGGAAATCGTGGCCGGAACATTTACCGAGTATAGTGGTAAGCTTTTGGCCCTCTTCCGCATGACGATGGATGTAGAAATGATTGTTCTTTCCGCACTTTTAGCGGCGGTATTTATTCCTTTTTTTGTTACCGGAAATGCATTTTTAGGTTTTTTGCTTTTTGTGGTAAAGACAATGGTAATTGTTTTCCTCCTTTGCCTATTCCGGACGGTTATGGCACGTATTAGGATTGAACAGATGATCAATCTTTGCTGGAAATATTTAGCCCCTATAGCTTTGATACAGATTCTGATAGATTTACTGTTGAAAGGAGTGTTGCCGGTATGAGAAAGCCCGGAAAAATGACACCTTTTGTGTTAAAAATGCTTAAAAAAAAGCCGGCTACGATACTATATCCTTTTGAGGAGACTTGGACTCCGGAAAAATCTCGGGGAAAGATCAAGTTTATTGCTGAAAACTGTATCGGGTGCAAGCTTTGTGTGCGTGATTGCCCGGCTCAAGCAATTGAAATTGAAAAAATCGGGGAAAAAGAGTTTAAGGCGCATATATATCTGGATCGTTGCATCTATTGTGCCCAGTGTGTGGATTCCTGCAGAAAATGTGCTCTGGAAATTACACCGGAATTTGAATTAGCCGGTTTTGACCGCCCGGCGATGAAGGTTGAAATATGAAATATTCTTTGGAAGATTATTTGAAGCTATTGCTGGAGGATGGAAAAAGACTGGTGGTATTAGGTGCCGGATCCGTTCTCAAAGCTGATGACGCTGCCGGAGTAATGGTAGTGGAACGTTTGATTGATGATTTAGGCGGGGAGAGTTTTCCCCGCCTGAAAATCATTAACGGTAGTACGGCACCGGAAAATTTTACCGGAGTAATTAAAGATTTTAAGCCTGAGCATGTATTAATTATTGATGCCGCAGATTTTAAAGGAAATCCCGGTGACATTGCTGTAATAGATCCGGCAGTAGTCGGTGGTGTATCCTTTAGCACCCATATGTTGCCTTTGAAAATCATGTTGGAATATCTGAAACAAGAAGTGGGCTGCGGAGTATCAATTGTGGGAATTCAGCCGGCAGACCTCACATTTGGGGGAGAAGTTACTGCCGAAGTGAAAAAAGCTGTTGACGAATTTGTTGATATATTTGTGCAAAAAATTAAATAAAGAGCCATTTATAATTACTTGTATGGATAATGTTGCTTTTTACAGGGAATTATTAAATATATTCCTTTCATGTGGGTTAAACATTTATTAATGTACAATAGATTCCACTGCAAAGCCCTTTTATTGCATAAGACTTATGTAAATATACAAAGCCAGCTGCGGCGGGCATGGATATCAACACGGCGCAGGTGATTAGGCGAAAGGGGTAAGAGGCTTTTCGTCCCGCGAGTGCTACCTGACAAACTGACTATGGATAGTAATCCAGCACCCCCTAAGTTCGAGACAAGTTGCCGGTATTGCCCATGTTTAGACTGGGAGCGGTATATTTATATAAAATAATGCATATTAATAATTTTTGCAGTGGAATCACTATCATATCGGAGATATTGATACGGGGTTGGTTGAATGCATGAAATGTCGCTTATGTCCGGATTATTTGATATTATTGACCATACAATTGAACAGCATGGTTTAACACGAGTTACTAGGGTTGTTCTCGGAGTTGGTGCAGCAGCTAATGTGATAACGGATTGCCTGGATTATTGTTTTAGAGCATTGGCCAAAGGAACCCATTGTGAAGAGGCGGAATTGGTTATAAATAATATCCCTGTCCTGCTCAAATGTCGTACCTGTAATAAAGAATTTACTGCAGAAGATGTGACAACGGAATGTTTAAATTGTGGCAGCAGGGATTTAAAAATAACCGGAGGGACAGAACTTATTATTGAAAGCTTGGAAGCCGATTAGGAGGTGAACACATGGAAATCAAAGTAATGAAAAATGTTTTAGAGAATAATGATAAAACAGCTCAGAAGAACAGAAAAAAGTTTCAGGATGGGGAAATATTGACGGTAAACCTAATGGGATCTCCCGGGGCGGGGAAAACAAGTCTTCTTGAGGTTTCTTTGGAAATGCTTAAAAAGAGCATAAATCCGGCTGTGATAGAAGGGGATCTTTCTACGGCCAAGGATGCCCAGCGGATAGCTGCTCATGGTGTGCCGGTAATCCAAATTAATACTGGTGGCGGCTGTCACCTGGATGCCCAGATGATTGATAAAGTTCTTCCTGGGTTCAATATGAGGGAAATTGATTTAATGGTGATTGAAAATGTGGGAAACCTCATCTGTCCAGTGGACTTCGATTTAGGGGAAGATGTTAGAGTTGTCGTGTTAAGCATCGCCGAGGGTGAAGACAAGCCGGTAAAATATCCGCGCACTTTTATGGAGGCCGATGCCGTTATTATCAATAAGGTGGATCTTGCCCCCTATTGTGATGTTAATCTAGAGGGATTAATTGCACAAATTAAAAATTTAAACCCCCAGACGAAGATTTTTTGTGTTTCCTGCCGGGAGAAAAAAGGGATAGAGCCCTGGGTAAGTTGGCTTACCGGGCAGGTGCAGGATAAAAAATCCCATGCTTGAAAGATATCGGCTCCATATTGACGGTATTGTCCAAGGGGTTGGTTTTCGTCCTTTTATCTATAACCTGGCGGTGAAACTAGGCTTAACGGGTTGGGTAAAAAACACGGCTCAGGGTGTTTTCTTGGAAATAGAAGGTGAGAAAAATAACATCGGGAAATTTATTAATACCTTGAGGGAAAAGGGACCGCTTTTAGCTCGGGTTGACAGAGTGGAAGCCCGTCCGATTCCTTTCAAGGGAGAAACTGATTTTCGTATTCTAGAGAGTACCGGAGGGGAACGAGCAACGCTGGTGTCCCCTGATATGGCTATTTGTGCCGATTGCCTCAAAGAGCTTTATGATAAGCAAGACAGACGTTTTCGGTATCCTTTCATTAATTGCACTAATTGTGGGCCTCGGTTTACAATTATCCAGCAAATTCCTTATGATCGAAAATATACCACCATGAAGGAATTTACCCTCTGCCAGGTATGTTTAGAAGAATACCACAATCCCAAAGACAGACGTTTTCATGCTCAGCCAAATGCTTGTCCCGATTGTGGTCCATGTATTTCTCTTAGGGATCAGAAGGGAAAAACAGTTAAAACGGATAATATTTGGTCATTTGTCCAAGAAAAATTAAAAGCAGGCCATATTTTTGCCGTTAAAGGTTTAGGCGGTTATCATTTGTGCTGTGACGGTTTCAATGATAAGGCGGTAAAGAAGCTACGCCGGCGCAAAATCAGGTGGGGAAAACCCTTTGCTCTTATGATAAAGGATGTTGAAACCACCGGCCATTTTTGCCATGTTAATGAGGCGGAACAAGATTTACTGGAATCCCCCCGGCGCCCTATTGTGTTATTAAGAAAGAAAAAAGACTTAATTCTTTCGGAAGAAATTGCGCCGGGGAACAATCGTCTGGGAGTAATGCTTCCTTATTCGGGTTTCCATTATCTGTTGATGGAAAATTTTAAAGCTTTGGTGATGACCAGCGGAAATATTTCTGACGAGCCGATAGTTTATGAGGATGAAGAGGCTTTAAATCGTCTTAATGGAATTGCGGACTATTTTCTGATGCATAATAGGCGTATTTTCCGCAGATGTGATGATTCTGTTGTTGTCGTGCCCCAAGATCAGGTAATGATGATCCGTCGGGCTCGAGGCTATGCTCCTGAGCCGCTGAAGGTTCCTTTTAAAATGCCCCAAGTATTAGCCTGTGGAAGTCAGCAGAAGAACACCTTTTGCTTAACGAAAGGGAACAAAGCATTTATGAGCAATCACATTGGTGATTTGGACAGCGTTCCTAATTTGATTAATTTTGAACAATCTATAGAACAATGGCAGAGTATGTTTGAAATTAAACCGGAAATAATTGCTTATGATATGCATCCCGAGTATCTTTCTACAAAATTTGCCATGGATTATCCCGGTTCTGTAAAAAAAATTTCTGTGCAGCATCATCATGCTCATGTGATTTCCTGCCTAGCCGATAATGAAGAGAGCGGTCCTGTAATAGGAGTAAGCTTTGACGGGACGGGATACGGTACTGACGGCGCACTTTGGGGAGGGGAATTTCTTATTTGCCAATGGGAGTCATTTACGCGGGCCGGGCACATTTCATATGTGCCCATGCCTTCTGGAGACATGGCTGTGCGCCAGCCCTGGCGTATGGCGCTATCATACCTATACGGTTTGTTTGGGGAAGAAATGAGTAAGTTAAAAATTGATTTTATCCAGCATCTTCCCCATAACTGGCCTGTATTAAAAGAATGTCTTAAAAAGAAAATTAATTCTCCCCTTACCTCAAGCTGTGGCCGCTTGTTTGACGGTGTGGCCGCTTTAGTTGGTATTAGAGACAATATTGACTATGAAGGACAGGCTGCCGTGGAACTGGAACAAATAATTGACACCGCAGAGCGATCATGGTATTCTTTTACAATCAAAGAAGGGATTATTTTAGAAATTGATTGGAAGCCGATAATTCATGATATAGTTGTGGATTTGGAGAATGGTACCGGAACGGGATCCATTGCTGGGAAATTCCATAATACTGTAAGCCGGATGATTGTGGAAACCTGCTTGCTCCTCCGGGAACAGTACCGGCTGCATAAAGTAGCATTAACAGGGGGGGTTTTTCAAAACATCTATTTGCTTAATAAAACAGTAACTGATCTAAAAAGCTATGGATTTCAGGTATTGACCCATAGCAGGGTGCCGCCTAATGACGGGGGAGTGTCCTTAGGGCAAGCCCTAATTGCCTGTCACCAGTATGGGAATTTAGAAAAGGGGAATGCGTAATGTGTTTGGCCATACCGGGGAGAATAATTGAAATCGGTGAGGGACATATGGCCCTAGTGGAATCCGGCCGTGTCCGTCAGAAAGTAAGTGTGATGCTGCTTCCAAATGTGAAGGAAGGGGATTATGTGCTGGTCCATGCCGGTTTTGCGATTCAGTGTATCGATGAAAAGTCAGCCTTGGAAACGCAGAAACTGTTTGAGGAGATGTTTATGGATGAATCTGGTTAAAGAACTAAGGGACCCGGAACGAGTACGGGTGTTGGCTGAAAAAATCAAAGAAATAGCCGGCCGGGATGTAGCGTTGATGGAAGTATGCGGTACTCATACTGTGGCTATATTTCGCTATGGCATTAGAAGTATTCTGCCGGATTCCATTAAACTAATTTCCGGTCCCGGCTGCCCCGTATGCGTAACGTCTTCCAAGGCTGTAGATGAAGCTGTAGAGGCTGCTCAGAGATCAAATGTGATTCTTGCTACCTTTGGGGACATGATTAGAGTCCCCGGTTCTTCTTCTTCTCTGGAAAAAGCTCAGGCTGCCGGTGCCCACATCCAGGTGATTTCCTCTCCTTTACATGCAGTGGATTTGGCTCGGGAGTGCCCCGATAAAGAGGTTGTTTTTTTTGCCGTCGGTTTTGAGACCACATCACCTGGGGTGGCGGCATCTATTCTAACGGCGGAAAAATCAGGCATAAAAAATTTTAGCATCTTATGCTGTCATAAGGTTGTTCCTCCTACCCTGCGGTTTTTATTTTCCGGCAGCGGCAAGGTAGATGGTTTGATCTGCCCCGGGCATGTCAGCTCTATTATTGGGAGTAAAGCATTTGAATTTATCCCTCGGGAATTAGGAATTCCCGCTGTGATTACGGGATTTGAACCTTTAGATATCCTACAGGGGGTTTTTATGCTGTTAAGGCAGATTAATCAAAATCGGCCAGAGATAGAAATTCAGTACAAACGGGGGGTAACACCGGAGGGAAATGTTCATGCTCTGAAGCTTCTTTACCAAGTATTTGAACCTTGTTCAGACTATTGGAGAGGTTTTGGTGTTATTGATCAATCAGGATTGAGGCTAAGAAACTCTTATCGTATGTTTGATGCCAGGAAAAAACTGCATCTTCAGTTACCGGAAGTTCCGGAGCCAAAAGGGTGCTGTTGCGGGGAGGTACTTCGGGGAGCAATTACTCCACGGGAATGTGTCTTATATAAAAAGGTGTGCAATCCTGAAAACCCTATTGGACCTTGTATGGTTTCCTCTGAGGGAACCTGTGCGGCATATTTTAAGTACGGGTGGTGATATTGTAGTGGACGATACAATTTTATTGGGTTATGGGAGCGGGGGGAGATTATATCATCGACTGTTAGATGAAATTATTGTACCTGCGTTTAAAGACCCCATCTTAACCAAATTAGAGGATCAAGCTAATTTTTCCCTGCCCCAAGGAAAAGTTGCTTTTACGACAGACTCTTTTGTCGTTACTCCTATTTTTTTCCCCGGAGGGGATATCGGCAAGCTGGCAGTTTGCGGGACGGTGAACGATCTGGCGGTAGGTGGTGCCAGGCCGCTTTATTTAAGCTCCAGTTTTATAATTGAAGAAGGGTTTTCCTTGGGTATGCTGCAAAATATTGTTTTCTCTATGAAAGATGCTGCCGATGAAGCAGGTATTCGTATTGTAACAGGAGATACTAAGGTAGTGGAAAAGGGCAAGGCCGATGGGATATTTATCAATACCAGCGGAATTGGAATAGTTCCAGATGGTATTAATATAGATAGCACCTCTGCAAAACCGGGGGATGCGGTTATCTTAAGCGGTTATATTGGGGATCATGGTATTGCGGTCATGAGTGCTCGGGAAAAGCTTATGCTCGATTCATCAATTATCAGTGATGTAGCCCCGCTAAACGGGATGATTCAAGAGCTCTTAGAGATTGTACCTGAAGTGAGGATAATGCGGGATCCTACACGTGGCGGAGTGGCAACAACATTAAATGAATTAGCCCAGGCTTCGGGGGTTTCCATAAAAATTTGTGAGGAGGCTGTTCCTGTAAGGGAGGAGGTTGCTGCTGCCTGTGAAATAATGGGTTTTGATCCCCTTTATGTCGCAAACGAGGGAAAAGTAATTGTAATAGTCCCGCGGGAACAAGCTAAGACAGCTCTGCTGAGATTACGCCGGCACCCTCACGGATACCAGGCGGCTATTATTGGGGAGGTTACGGCAGGCAACCCGGGAAAAGTATTTATGCAAACGTCAGTTGGTGGTTTGCGGTTGATAGATATGATGACAGGCGCTCAACTTCCCAGGATTTGTTGATATTTTATCAATAAGTTTTATCTGAATTGTGATAGGGCAGAATCAAGATAATGGATAGTGAAAACAAAGAGAAAGCGCACTATAAGGAGAAAGCTATGGCTAAAATTGAATTAATTGTGACCACCGCCTTTGGTTTAGAGGCAGTTGTAGCCCGGGAAATCAGGCAGTTGGGTTATGAGGATATTACCGTTGATAACGGGAAAATTACTTTTACCTCCGATGAAACCGCAATTTGCCGGACCAATTTGTGGTTGCGGACAGCGGGCCGGGTTTTGATTAAGGTAGGGGAGTTTAAGGCTACGACCTTTGATGAGCTATTTGAACACACAAAGGCTCTTCCCTGGGCAGACTGGTTGCCGGAGAGTGCCAATTTTCCTGTTCAGGGCAAGTCAGTTAATTCAAAACTGTTTAGTGTATCTGATTGTCAGGCCATTGTCAAAAAAGCGATCGTAGAAAAAATGAAACAGAAGTATCATCGGTCTTGGTTCGAGGAGCAAGGTCCATGTTACCCCATTGAGGTAGCGCTATTAAAAGATGTTGCTACTTTAACCATTGATACCAGCGGAGCCGGTCTGCACAAGCGGGGTTACCGTAAACTGCAGGCAGAAGCGCCATTAAGAGAAACTCTGGCGGCGGCCATGATTTTACTGAGCCGGTGGGGCCCTGACCGGGTATTAATTGACCCCCTTTGTGGTTCGGGAACTATTCCTATTGAAGCAGCAATGATCGGGCAGAACATTGCTCCCGGCCTCCAACGCAGTTTTGCCTTTAACGATTGGCCCAATATCCCCTCAATTTTATGGCGGAGAGCAAGAGATGAAGCAGAGGACCTAGCCGACAGAGGGCGTGTTTTACGTATTATTGGCACGGACATTAGTCAAGAAGTGCTGAGCTTAGCTCGCTATCATGCCCGCCAGGCCGGAGTGGAGGGACAAATTCATTTTCAACAGCAGCCTGTGATGGAATTGCGTTCTCGATATAAATTTGGTTATGTGATTTGTAATCCTCCTTATGGGGAGCGTTTGGGAGAAATTCGGGAAGCAGAGATATTGTACAGAGAAATGCGGAAGGCATTCCGAGGGTTGGAAACCTGGTCTTTTTATGTCATTACAGCCCATCCAAAATTTGAAGAGATTTTTGGACGGAGGGCGGACAAAAAACGCAAATTATTTAACGGGCGTATCCAATGTAATTACTACCAGTTTTTTGGCCCGAGGCCTTCAGGTCGAAGTATTGTTAAGGGGAAAAATTCACATGACAAAAACAATAATTTTTGATTTTGATGAGACTTTAGTTAATTCCAGAGATGTCATAATTCGTTTATATAACGAATTAGCAGATAAATATAATTTTAAAAAATTTAAGGAATCAGATATTCCACATTTTACAGGCATATCAATTAGAGAAAGATGCAAGTTAATGAATGTCCCCTTCCACAAATTACCCCTTTTAGTATATGAAGCACATAAGAATTATCGAAATTATTTACACTCTGTAGATATAAAGAGTGGGATAGCAGAGGTATTATATAAGCTGAAAGCATATGGGTTTATCTTGGGGATTATCTCCTCCAATGCCACAAGCAATATCAAAGAGTTTTTACACAGAAATAATTTGGATATATTTAAAAACATCTATTCCGCAAGAAATTTATTTGGAAAGCATTATGCGATCAATGCTTTTCTTAAAAAGAATTATCTAAAGAAGGAAGACACTTTGTATATTGGAGATGAAGTCAGAGACATAATTTCATGCAAAAAATCCGGAGTTAAAATCATAGCTGTTACTTGGGGATTGGATTCAATTCATCTTCTCCAAAAAGAAAAACCTGATTTTTTAGCTAATAATCCAAATGAAATTATAGAAATTGTCAACAAGTTTTGGCAAAGAAACCTTATTGAATGATCTTCAAGTTTTCTCTGACCCAATTGATGGGAAAGGCGTCAAAATGCCACCATTCGACAGAAATACTTTTAAACCCTGATTTTAGCATGATTGATCGCAGTAATTTCCGGTTGGCTACCTGCTGTTTTGTGAGTTTTCCCTGAGCTAAATACTTTTGCTCCAGGCATGGATGGGACAAGTTTGCAAAATAATCAACAGAGGTACCCATATCCAGTGGAACACCATGATCGTCAATAATTGTTAAATCAACGGCGGCTCCGTAATTATGCATTGACCCCCCTTTTCCAGGATTTGCTATATAAATGTGCTTATATGTGTTTTTGACAGCGTGCCACATTATACGCTGGACATTTAAAGGTCTGGCACAGTCATAAACTAGTAAAGAATAACCAGGTTTTTGTCCCTGAAGCATTTTTTGTGCTTTTGCCAGCTTAACGGCCGCATCTTTATACAAATAACCATTTTCCAAGCAGCCATATAGATCAGTTCCCAGAAAATTATGGGCAGATGAATATATTAAATTTACTTTAATGGTAGGATCTATAGACTGAATATCTACTAACCCTGCCTTGATAAATTTTTCTTCCAGTGCACATCGATGTTTTTTACATGAAATATGCAGCTTTTGGCCCACCTGTAGGCTGTCTGATGTCAACCCATTGGTAATTTTTATTTGATGTACCGGTATGTTATAGACAGATGCGATTTTGGCCAATGTATCTCCTGATTTTACAGTGTAAGTAATAGGTATCATAATTTTTTGCCCGGCTCTTAATTTATTGCTTTGAAGTTTATTTAATAATTTAATTTCCTGAACAGTAGTGTTAAATTGTAAAGCAATTGTTTTCAGGTTATTTCCGGTCTTAACGGTATAAATATTACCGGGTTTCGTTAACCCGTTATCCAGAAGCAGGTAATAGAGATAGAAAAGTGGAGTGATGATGATAATAGCTATTATGATGAGATGATTTCTTTGCATTAATTATCACCCACAAAAAAAGTTAAGGTTAAAATCCCAAAGGATGATTGAAGTAAATATTCATACTTATCTTAGCATAAAAAAACCCAACTGCGTTCCCAAAGAATACCTGAAAGGATAAAAAGTTACCATCAATTACAATAATTACTTGTTATTATATCTTCATTTATGGTAATATTACTATTACTAAAAAAAAAAGTAAGAACAACTGAAGCATCTTGATGCCCTCTGTTTACGAGTAAGGACGAAAGATTATAATGTTATTCTGCTTTTTATTAACTACTATAGGAGGCTTTTAAAGAAATGCAAGGTACAGTAAAATGGTTTAGCGATGAAAAAGGTTACGGGTTTATTGAAAGTAACGAGGGAGAAGACGTATTTGTTCATTACTCAGCCATTCAGGGCGGAGGGTTCAAAAAGCTGGAAGAAGGACAAATTGTTCAGTTTGAAATTGTTAAAGGAAATCGTGGACAGCAGGCTGCAAATGTTACTGTTATTTAATTTTTAGGTTAAAGAAGGTTACAGTGTGCAGGAAAGGCATTTCCATGAAACTGGAGATGCCTTTTATAATATCAAGTAAAGAGCAGTGGTTTGTGATCAGATTTTGTTGAGGTATTTCCTTGTGGTTAAATGCCATGTTTTGTGGTTTGTGGTTTGTGAAAAGACTATTTACACCATTTACATTGGGAACCGATAAACGGCAATGGAATAAAAATATTTGGGAAAGACAACGCATTATTAAGAATAGCGGCCCCAAAAAACAACTCAATTTAATATTTTACCAAACAACAAGCTACAAAAAATTAATAGGTAAAAGGAGATTAAATGTATATGCCAACTTTTTATGAGATGGGATTAAGTGATTCAGTGATCCGGGCAACGGTTAATATGGGTTTCGAAGAGGCTACTCCAATCCAGAGATTGGCCATTCCCTTAGCTATGGACGGGCGGGATCTTATTGGGCAGGCTCAAACCGGAACAGGTAAAACGGCTGCTTTTGGAATCCCACTTGTAGAAAAATTAATGACGAATGAATGGAATATTCAGGGATTAGTAATTACTCCTACCAGGGAATTAGCAATTCAGGTAGCAGAGGAATTAAACAAAATTGGTCAGTTTAAGGGTGTTCGGGCCTTACCGATTTACGGGGGACAGAATATTAACCATCAAATAAAGGCACTTAAGAACAGGCCCCAAATAATTGTAGGGACACCAGGTCGTTTAATGGATCATATGAGAAGAAAGACTATTATACTTCAACAGGTAACATGGGTTATCCTGGATGAGGCAGATGAAATGTTAAATATGGGTTTTATTGAGGATATTGAAACCATCCTTCAGGAAGTTCCTTCAAAACGGCAAACCTTACTTTTTTCCGCTACAATGCCCAAGCCAATCCAGAATTTAGCACAGCGTTTTATGCAGAATCCGGAATTTATCAGTATAAAGAATAAAGAAATTACGGTGCCCGATACAGAACAAAATTATGTTGAAGTCCAGGAAAGGCAGAAGTTTGATGTTCTTTGTCGGCTCATAGATATTCAGTCTCCAGATCTGGCTATTATATTTGGTGGAACCAAGCGCCGGGTGGATGAATTATCTGAGGCTTTAAAAATTCGTGGATATGCGGCGGAAGGGATTCACGGTGATCTAACCCAGTCCAGACGCGACCATGTACTGCGGCATTTTCGGGAGGGTGTGACACAATTATTAGTTGCTACCGATGTGGCGGCTAGAGGACTGGATATCGGTGGTGTTACCCATGTTTATAATTTTGATATTCCTCAGGATCCGGAAATATATGTTCACCGGATAGGTAGAACCGGACGGGCAGGTAAGCCGGGAATAGCCTTAACTTTTGTTACCCCCCGGGAAAGATACCAACTAAAAAATATTGAGCAGGGAATTAAAAAAAGTATTTCGCGCAAGCCTGTTCCCACATTAATTGAGGCAATCGAAGGTAAACAACGCTTGACTATAGAAAAATTGATGCACGTAGTTGAAAAGGAAGATGTTTCCCAGTACCAAGGCTTGGCAGAGGAGTTATTAGTAAAAAACGATGCTGTTGTCTTGTTATCTGCCGCGTTGAAATTACTGACAAAACAACCTGATATTACCCCGGTAAAAATTACGGAACAACCTCCGTTAAGAACAAAAAAATTTAATAATAATGGTAATAGCAGAAGAGAAGAAATGCATTCCCAATATAAAGGTAGGGGTAATTTGAGAAATAATAGCATTAAGCAAAAAAGATCTCACAAGGTTGTATATTAGGAGGGTTGTATTTCTCCCTATTAATGTTAAAATAATTTTGTATTTATCACTATCAATATGGGAAAGGAAGCGAGTTAATGAATAAGAAACCATTAGTTACAATTGAAATGGAAAATGGGGATCAGATTAAAGTGGAGTTGTATCCAGAAGTTGCTCCTAATACGGTAAATAATTTTATTTCATTAGTAAATAAAGGTTTTTATAATGGTGTTATTTTTCACCGGGTGATACCAGACTTTATGATTCAGGGAGGTGATCCTCAGGGAACAGGTATGGGCGGTCCGGGATACTGTATTAAAGGTGAATTTACCAATAATGGGTTTACTAATAATTTAAAACATGAGAAGGGTGTTATTTCTATGGCCCGGACTATGGAACCCGATTCAGCTGGTTCTCAGTTTTTTATTATGGTAGAAAATGCCTCTCATTTAGATAGAGAGTATGCAGCCTTTGGAAAGGTTACGGAAGGGATGGATGTGGTAGAACGGATTGTTAATGTTCCAAGAGACTATGGTGATAGGCCTTTTGAAGATCAGATGATGAAAAAAGTGACAGTGGATACTTTTGGCCTGGATTACCCTGAACCGGAAATAAGATGAAATAGTTAAAAAGAACAAATTTTCAGAAAGTATTGACAACTGTATCTATGGTGTTTATAATAATGCATACCTGGGAAAAAGCCTACAAGGGTTGAGTACCAGGGGAAACCCCTTTATTCTATACTCCAGATTACGTTATCAGAAGAAAGATGTTTTGACGAGATAGTTGTTATTCATCTAAGCCAAGAGCAGGTTGACTTAAAAAGAGTCTTATTACCTGCTCTTTTATGGTTTCCTGCGAAGGTTAATATGAACAACCCTAACCAGCGTGTAATTCTAATTTGGGAGTGATTTATACGAATAGTATTAAAGTTGGTCTCATTCAGATGGGTGTAGTAGATTCTAAGGAAAAAAACTTAAAAAAATCAGAAGAGATGATTAAGAAAGCGGTAAGTTGGGGTGCGCAATTAATTGTCCTGCCGGAAATGTTTAATTGCCCCTATAGTAACGATAAATTTTCCCAATATGCGGAAGAAGAAAAGGGTTATTCATGGCAACGGCTTTCCTGCATCGCACAGGAAAACAGAATTATTTTAGTAGGGGGCTCCATTCCTGAACTGGATGAGAAAGGAAAAGTCTATAATACTTCATACATATTTGACGGGGAAGGAAAGCAAATTGGAAAACACAGAAAAATACATTTATTTGATATTGATATTGAAGGAGGCCAATATTTTAAAGAGTCGGATACTTTAAGCCCGGGAAATACCGTAACTGTTATTGATACACCCCTTGCTAAAATAGGAGTAATGATTTGCTATGATTTAAGGTTTCCGGAATTAGCGAGGCTGATGGTTCAAAAAGGGGCGGATATTATTATTGTTCCGGGTGCTTTTAATATGACTACCGGCCCTGCCCATTGGAAATTGTTGTTTCGCTCCCGGGCTTTAGATAATCAGGTGTATACCATAGGGACGGCACCTGCTCGTGATAATCAGGCAAATTATGTTTCTTATGCAAATTCTCTTATTGTGGATCCCTGGGGCAGTGTGATAAATGAATTAGGCGAAGAGGAAGGTATTTTACTCGAGGAGGTGGATTTGGAAAGAGTGCAAAAAATCAGACAAGAGCTGCCTTTAATAAAACACTTGAGGAAAGATTTATATAGATTAATAGAAACCACCTAAAATAACCCGCGGAAAATTCTCCGCGGGTTATTTTTTAAAATTAGATACTACATTTTTATCCTTCTGTTTCATATCCCTCTTCGGATAAAATCTTGTTATATTTCTTCAGCTTATTTAAAACTCTTTGTTTGATGACGGGTAATAAGTTTTTGGCCGATGGGGGTTTATGTTCATCAGCACAGAAAATTTCAAGACAATCCTCTATGGTTCTGACCGCATAAATATGAAATAATCCTTTTTCTACGGCATCGATTACTCTGTCGTCTAAAATAAGGTCATCTAAATTTGCAAAGGGGACAACTACACCATGCGTTCCATCTAATTCTTGAAGAGAACAGATATCGAAATACCCTTCAATTTTATAGTTAATTCCGCCAATAGGTTGAATTTCGCCTTTTTGATTTATAGAACCTGTAATAGCAAGGCTTTGTTTTAAGGGAATGTCCGATAGACTGGAAAGGAGTGCCAGAAGCTCTGCTGCAGAAGCACTATCGCCTTCAATGCCTGAATACAATTGTTCAAAAACAATACTGGCGTCAAAGGAAATCGAAGTTTCCTGACCGATCAGTTCCCCAACATAACCAGATAAAATAAGTACTCCTTTGCTGTGGATGCTGCCGCTTAGATTAGCCTCTCTCTCAATATTGATAATACCTTTTCGTCCGGCATAGGTTGCCACAGTGATTTTGTGCTGCTGACCCAAAGTGATGTCGCCGTAATTCATTACGGAAAGGCCGTTAATTTGGCCAATCTTTGTTCCTTTCAGATCAACGACATATTTATTTGTTTTATACATTTCAAGTATTTTTTTTCTGATTAGCCCATGCATGGCCTCGTTTTCAATAATAGCATTTCTCACATGCTTGCCATCTGTAAAAGGTAGTTTTTCTTCTTCAGCAAAATAATCTGCAATGTCTACGATATTTAAAATTTTGCTCATTTCTGAAGTGAAATATTTCTTATTCCCAGCCAAACGGGTCGAGTATCTGAGCAGTTGAATAACACCATCTCGGGTTATGGGTTTTAGATTATTTTCTCTGGTATAATTCGAAAGAAATCCAATGAGATTAGATATATTATTATCACTACTGACTATTTCATCGTCAAATTCAGCTTTTATTCTAAACAACTTAGTAAAATCTGGATCATAACTTGAGATTAGGGAATAGAGAAGATTGCTTCCAATGAGGATAACCCTAGTTTTTAGTGGTATATTTTCCGGTTTTAGGGTAAGCATGGGCAACCAATTTGCGTTATACTTAGATCCTTCCAAAAATATAGTTTCCAGATTGAGACATCTTTTTAACATTTCCCAGCATTTTGGATTATTCAAAAGTTGGTCGCTCTTTACTAATAAGAAACCACCATTAGCTAGGTGTAGGGATCCTGGTTTAATAAGGGTAAAATCCGTCATTAAGTTACCGAACTTGTTTTCATATTCAATATCTCCAAATAAGCTTCCATAGTCGCCGGAATCGGCAAATATTACAGGTGCACCATTTAAAGGGTCATTGCTAACAAGAACATTAACTTCATATCTTCTAAAGAAAAGCATTGTAGCTTCTCTATCTTGTTTTCCAGTTTCTTCTGATTCTAAAAATGAAGCGATGTTTTTAATGATATCTTTTTTTAACTGCTGCAAATAATTTACTATTTTATCATTGGTTCCGTATTCTGTTGTTAATGAATTAATTTTGTTTGCGATGATACTTTCGGCGATTTTATCATCAAGATGTTTTAACTCTTCATCCATTTCTTTGTTAAGTTGTTTAATTTTTTTAAGTATTTCTAGGGAATAGAGTCTGAGTTCGTTTATTTTATTATTTAATATATTCTTTTCTTCCTGTGATAATTGGTTGTACTCTTCTGGTGTTAATTGTTTGTCATTATTAATGGGAACGAATACAAATTCTCCTGTGGGATTTTGTGTGATATTAAAACCATTTTCCTTTGCTTTATCATTAATTTCTTTAGTCAATTGCATTATTCTTCGTTCATATTTATTGATAATTCTGCTTTTTTCCGTGTCGTAATTTTTTGAATTAAAATAAACAGGCACCTGCTTGAATAAGCTGTTAATAAATTCTTTTAAGTCATTTTTGAATTTTGGTGCAGTACCTGTTTTTAATGATACAGCCAAAGGCTTATTATTATCTTCAAAATTAAATAAATAACACCAGTCATCCGGGGCAGGAAGATTTTTGGCATAATCCTCAATTTTTTTGACGATATAACCTGTCTTTCCCGTTCCGCTTCTTCCTGAAATAAATATATTATATTCTTTTTTTGCAATCTTTAAGCCTAAATCAATGGAAGCCACTGCTCTATTTTGTCCAATAACGTTTTTATAGGGCAAGATGTCCTGTGTTGTTGAAAATTCCGGAATATTGTTAAATTTCAACAATAAATCCTCACTGCTAATTTCAAAATAATTGGACATATCTTCACCACCTGTTGTTATTTTTGTAATAGAATTATAACAAAGTCTTTGTAATTAGACCACAATTTTAAAACTAACTTTCATATGCCAGTACTTATTGGCTTATTTAGCTCATATTAATTACATTAACGTCAGTGAACGTTCCAATTTGACTCTATAAGCTAAAATCGGATCCCCAATCCCAAGCAGGAATCTAAACAAGAAACCTAATTCGGAAAAGAACAGTCCGGATATCATCTTAACAGTAGTACAATAGATAAAGTTACTCTTGTGTTATTCTATTCTGAACGATAGCAAAGGATCGGGTATTTTATTTTAATTACACTAATAGGAGGTAAAAAAGAGATGAAAGTTTATATCAGTGCAGATATGGAAGGAATTACGGGGGTATCGGATTGGTCGGAAACGGAAAAAGGAAAACCGGAATATGAGGTATTTGCCAGGCAAATGACCAGGGAAGTACGCGCTGCTTGTATAGGGGCTTTAAAGGCTGGAGCGAGAGAAATCTGGGTTCAAGATGCCCATGAAACAGGAAGAAATATCAATGGAATAGAATTACCGGAAAAGGTTAGATTAATCAGGGGGTGGAGTGGACATCCTTTCGCTATGGTTCAGGAATTGGACGAGACATTTGAAGCCCTGGTTCTGATCGGATATCATTCCGGTTCAGGATTAAACAGTAACCCGTTGTCCCACACTATGCATGCTTCTAACATTAATTATATCAAAATAAATGAGCAGAATGCTAATGAATTTATGATTCATTGTTATGCAGCTGCAAGCGTTCATGTACCAGTAATTTTTGTTAGTGGAGACAAGGGCTTATGCAATGAGGTTAAGAAGATAAACAATAATATAGTTACTACAGCAGTTAAGGAGGGAATTGGGAATTCTACGGTAAGTATGCATCCGGATATCGCAGTGCATTTAATTGAAACAGGAGTTGTACAGGCTTTTAATAACCATATCGATAAGTGCAAAATAGAATTACCGGAAATATTTAATGTAGAGATATCCTTTGTACAGCATACTCATGCATATCGGGCCTCTTTTTATCCGGGGATGAAACAGTTATCATCAAACAATGTAGTTTACCGGACAAAAGATTTTTTTGATGTTTTGCGGATGATGCTATTTGTAATTTAACACTTAAAGCAAGATATCCATGTGAAAAGTAATATTTTGCGATTTTGAGTGTATTAATATTCGTTACGAGAGACTTCACATGGACAACACCATCTACTTGTCTCACGACAAAAGGGGTACCGGACCAATTCACGTCTATGTTCAATGGCCTTCTCGTCCCGTCGGTGGGGGTTGTTTCCTTTTGTCCTTCGTCTGCGCAGGGTGTTGTTACCATGCTATGTAAAAAAGTTTCTACATATTTATGCACCCAAATAAGTTATGTTAGGGTTTTCGCAGATAATCAAGCCAAATATTTGACATATAGATACTGGTAATACAGATTGTATAGAAAAAAACAATTATTTTTACAAAAAAAGAGGAATTTTAGAATATGCATTGAATTATGTACATGTTTGTTCTAAGATAGGAAATGCATTTTGCTATTTGGAATGACGGGGTGTAATAATGGGGTCTAGCTTGAGAAAAAGTCTCAATTTGTTAATAATTTTATCCGACTATGCAAAACCGGAAGGATTATCAATAAAAGAATTATCTAATTTATCCCAGATGCCACCCAGTACAGTACATCGGTTTTTACAGGTATTTAAAGAATTTGATCTAGTAGCTCAGGACCTAGTATCAAAGAATTACATGCTTGGTTCTAAACTGTTGAAATTAGGAATGCAAGTGCGCGGCAGTGTTGATTTAAGAAAAGTGGCCATTCCTATTTTGGAGAAATTGGCAAAAAGCACAGGTGAAGATAGTTATTTAACAATATTAAGCGGCAATAACGGTGTTTTTATAGAAAAGGTTGAAGGTTCGCACTCGGCAAAAATAATTGAGAATTTTGGAACAGAAGTCCCGTTGCATTGTGGGGCCAACAGACTAGCGTTGCTGTCTTTTCAAGATGATAAGTTTATTGAAAACTTTTTAAGTAGTGAGTTAAAAAGTTATACAGATCAGACTATTACAGATCCAGAAAAATTAAAAGTGGAAATTAGGAAAATAAGAGAGCAAGGATATGCCATATCTTACGGCGGGTATGTAAAATACGGTTGCGGAATTGCAGCTCCTGTTAGGGATGCCTATGGACAGGTAATATCATCACTAGGTATTATTGGCTTTGAAAATCGTTTTTCAGCAGATAAAATTGCCAAAATGACAAAAGAGGTTAAAAAGGCGGCAAAAAATTTGTCTAATAAGCTAGGCTATTTTGATTGATCCCTATTTTATGTTCTGAGTTTTCAAAGGGTGTTAACGGTTTCATCAATTATATAGAAGTAGAGATATTTTAGAAAAAAAGTGTTTTTGATTTTTATTTATAATAAGAGATATTTTGTCAAATAATATATTAAGTTTCAATCTTAATTTTAAGAGAAAAAGGAGGAATTTGAAAATTAATATAGAATGCTATTCTAGATGTGAAATGTATTCCGCATATTGAAACTGCACAGAAAGTAATATATTTCACAAGGCATTTCTATAAAAAAATTTTCCAAAAATAAAAAAATAATAAACTGCATAAGGGGGTGGGGCGAGGCAAGTATCGTTCCTCTGCAACCGGAACCGGGGATGTGAGCTGAGGCTAACCCAGTGGTTGTGTATCGGAGGAAGAATGCCGGTGTTGATTTAAAAAAGCAGATGTCGTTTGACCCGGGAATTTTGTGTTAAGTACTAGCTAATAATTTTATCGGAGGTGTCTTTCGTGTTTTTTAAACTAACTGAGGAACAACAAATGATTCAGGACATGGCAAAAAAGTTTGCCGAAAAAGAAATATTACCTACTATAGAAGAAGATGAAAAGGAACACCGCTTTAGACCGGAATTAGTTCGAAAAATGGGAGAACTAGGCATGCTAGGTTGTGCCATTCCTGAAGAGTACGGCGGAAATGGAATGGGCTTTTTAGAGTCAGTTATTATGGCTGAACAAATAGCAACCGTAAGTGGATCCTGGAGACTTCCTTTTAATATGCAGAACTTGGGACCTGCATGCACTGTTAACAAATTTGGGACACCGGAACAAAAAGAAAAGTGGATTCCGGGATGGGTAAGCGGAGAAAAATTGGGTTTCTTTGCTATTACAGAGCCGAATTCCGGATCTGACGTAGCCGGAATGACGACAACTGCCACTGATAAAGGTGACTATTATGAGTTAAATGGACAAAAGATGTGGATTTCCAATGCACAAGTTGGGGACTATGGATTGGTTTATGCATATACAGACAGAGCTGCTAAACATAAAGGAATGAGCTGCTTTGTAGTAAATCTGAAAGAAACTGAAGGAATTACTGCTGTAGGCATTGAAACAAAACTGGGATTACACTGCGCTCCTACTGGAGAACTTGCTTTTGACGGTGCAAGGGTACCTAAGGAAAATATGCTTGGAAAACCGGGTGAAGGATTCAAAATCTGCATGTATCAATTAAACAATACCCGCCTTGGTTGTGCAGTTGGAGCACTTGGTGTTGGGAATGGTGCAATACAAGCTGCTATTAATTATGCTAATGAGCGTACTCAGTTCGGCAAAAAGATCGCATCCTACCAAATGATCCAGGCTTCCATTGCCGAGATGGTTGCTGAACATGAAGCAGCTCAGCTTTTAGTTTACAGGGCTGCATGGTTGAAAGACCAAGGACTGCCGAACCAGTTCGAAACATCAATTGCTAAATTCTATGCCGGAGAAGCTGCTGTACATGCAGCAAATGAAGGTATGAAAATATTTGGTTCCTATGGTTTCTCAACTGAATACCCAGCAGAACGGTTCTTGCGTGATGCTAAATCCTTCCAAGTTGTTGAGGGAACATCTAATATTCAGAAAACTATTATTGCCGGTATTGCTATTGGCGATGCTCAAAACAGATAACCAAATAATCGGCTTTTGTAGCAATATGGTTAAAGGTATATAATAATTGGTTAAGAAGGGAAAGGTGAGTTATGTCTTTTAGAAAGCAACCACCAATGAGGCCCTATTTTGAAAAAATGCCGGATATTGGCAAGGCCTTAAGTAAAGGTGAAATTAAAAGGGGTCAAGAAAATGTTGACCTGATAAAAGAACAAGAACAGATCATAGCTGAACACGTGGAGCGGGTAAAAAGTGCTGGAACACCTGTAGAGCGAATTCATAAAAAAGGTCAGTTAACCGCTTATGAACGGTTGGAATACCTTATTGACCCGGGAACATGGTGTCCGTTACATACCCTATATGATCCTGAGTCCAATGAAGAAGGATTAACTGGAGTTATTGATGGCATAGGACAAATCTCAGGTAGATGGGCTGTAGTTATTGCTTTTGACAACAAAATTATGGCTGGTGCTTGGATTTCCGGGCAAGCAGACAATATTCTGCGCGTAACAGATCTCTCTAAAAGATTAAATATTCCTCTTGTTTGGGTTCTTAACTGCAGTGGTGTAAAATTGATGGAACAAGAGAAGGTTTTCCCGAATCGCAGAGGTAACGGAGCTACCTTCTTCCGCCACTCCGAATTAAACAAGGTGGGAGTTCCCGTTCTCAATGCTATTTATGGAACAAACCCAGCTGGCGGCGGTTATCATGGAATTAGCCCCACAATTCTTATCGCTCATAAAGACTGCAATATTGCAGTAGGTGGTGCAGGGATTGTTGGCGGGATGAGCCCTAAAGGATATTTTGATGAAGAAATGGCCCAACAGCTTATTGATGCCCAGAGGGCATTTGTAGGTAAAGCACCGGGACGTGTGGAAATCCACTTTGACGGGACTGGATACTTCAGAGAAGTTCATGATACTGAAGAAGGTGTTCTTGATTCTATAAAAGAATATATGAAGGACATCCCGGCATACAATCCAAGATTCTTCCAGGTTGCAGAACCGGCAGAGCCTAAGTTTTCTCCGGAAGAATTAAACATGGTAATACCTTTCAATCAGAAAAAGGCCTATGACGCATACCAGGTTTTGGCACGTATCGTAGACAGCAGTGAGTTTATGGAATATCGCCCCGATTACGGTCCGGAAGTATTTACTGGAATAGCAAAGTTTAATGGTCTTCCGGTAGGTATGATTGGAAACAAACAAGGTATCTTCCCCAATTATCCTGATTACTACGAAGAAAGTCATGTCGGCGTTGGAGGAAAGCACTATCGACAAGGATTAATTAAGCAAAGTGAATTTGTAACCTTGTGTGGCCGGGATAACCTGCCTATCATTTGGTTCCAGGATACATCAGGAATTGATGTCGGTGACATTTCCGAATTGGCTGACTTGCTGGGATTGGGGCAAAGCTTGATTTACTCAATTGAAAAAACAGAAATACCCATGATGTGCGTTATCCTCAGAAAAGGTACAGCGGCGGCTCACTATATTATGGGCGGACCTCAGGCCAATAATCATAACGCATTTACCATTGGCACTCCTCTGACAGAAGTTTATGTAATGCACGGTGAAACAGCAGCGGTGGCTACATATTCCAGAAGGCTTGTTAAGGAGCAAGATGCCGGCCGGTCGTTGGATCCTGTTATTGAAAAAATGAACGAAATGACACAGGATTATTTCAAAAAATCAAGACCTTTCTATTGTGCAAAATTAGGTTTGGTTGATGAAATTGTAACCTTGCCTGACCTAAGAAAATATTGCCTAGCATTTGCAGGTGCTTGTTATCAGAATCCAAAATCAATTACTCCTGTACATCAGATGATTTTACCAAGATCAATTAAGGGATAATTGTTTTGACAAAGTGAGGGAGGTAAACCAATGAAAATAGCTGTTTGTTTAAAACAGACATTTGACACTGAGGCGGTAATTCGCATAGATGGTCAAGGCCAGATTGACAAATCCGGTGTCAAAATGATCGTAAACCCTTATGATGAGTATGCTGTAGAAGAGGCCCTGACAATCGGAGGGGAAGTTGTAGTATTCGGCGTTGGCGGTGACGAATGTAAAGAAGCATTGCGTCATGGTCTTGCAATGGGAGCTAATCGGGCGGTTCTTATTAATGATGCTGCTTTGGCAGATGCTGATCATTCTGGAATTGCTTTAGCTTTAGCAAAAGCGATTGAACAGGAAAAATGTGACATGATTCTGTGCGGTTGGGTTGCTATTGATGACGGTGCCGCTCAGGTTCCTGCCCGGATTGCGGAAATTATGAACATTCCTCAAATTACTGTTGTTACTCAGTTAAATGTAAATGGGGATAAAGTAGAGTGCCAAAGAGAAGGTGACGGGATTGCTCATATTGTAGAGGCTCCGCTGCCGGCAGTAATTAGCGCCCAAAAGGGCTTAAATGAACCCCGTTACCCAACTATGAAAGGAATCATGCAGGCCAAGAAAAAGCCGATCGATACAATTGACCTAGCTAAATTGGGATTATCTGCAGACCAGGTTAAGGCTAAAACAGAAAGTACTGGATTTGAACTGCCGGCTCCACGTCAAGCTGGGAAGATCCTTGAAGGTGAAGTCGATCAGGCAGTAAGCCAGTTAGTCAGCTTGCTTCATGAAGAAGCAAAAGTTGTTTAGGAAAGGAGCAGAGAGATATGTCCGGAATTTGGATATTTGCTGAACAGCGGGATGGTCAATTAAGAAAAGCTGCATTTGAGCTTTTAGGCCAGGGAAGAAAAATTGCCGATCAATGGGGAGAAGATCTCAACGTGTTGCTATTAGGAAACGGAGTTTCCGGTTTAACAGCAACACTGGCTGAAAACGGAGCAGATACAGTTTATGTAGCTGATGCTCCTTCCCTAGCTGAGTACCATACTGAAGCATATGTAGATGTTTTAGGAAAAGTATTGGGGAAAGACACACCAAAGGTTATCCTATTGGGGCATACGGCAATAGGTAAAGATTTGGCACCGAGACTAGCTCAAAGATTGGGCTGCGGTCTTGTTACCGACTGTATCGATATGGAAATCGAGGATAACAACATACTATTCAACAGGCCTGTTTATGCTGGTAAAGCTTTTAATAAAGTTCGTTGCGATAACAGCGCTGCTATTATGGCTACATTAAGACCAAATGTTTTTGAAAAGAGTGATGGCAGCAAGGCAGGTAAAGGTGCTACAGTTGCTGTTGAAGTTGCTTTAGATGCTGAAAGCTTGAAGTCCATTATTAAAGAAGTTATTCAAAGGGTTACCGGACGAGTAGAATTAACTGAGGCTGATATTATTGTTTCTGGTGGCCGTGGAATGAAAGGTCCGGAAAACTTTAAGATCCTTGAAGATTTGGCAGACGTTTTAGGTGCAGCAGTTGGAGCTTCCAGAGCAGCAGTTGATGCCGGATGGCGCGAGCAGCAATTCCAAGTAGGTCAAACCGGTAAGGTTGTTTCACCTACCTTGTACATCGCTTGTGGTATTTCCGGTGCTATCCAACACTTAGCAGGAATGGGTTCTTCCAAGTTTATTGTTGCAATTAACAAAGACCCGGAAGCCAACATTTTCAAGGTAGCGGATTACGGGATTATTGCAGACTTGTTTAAAGTAGTACCGTTATTAACTGAAGAATTTAAAAAACTGTTAAAAGCCTAATATATAAAAAAAATAAAAGGGGGCCAATCAGTGGAATTCAAGAATATCTTTGTTGTCGGCGCAGGGCAAATGGGGGCTGGGATTGCTCAGGTATCAGCTCAAGCCGGCTATAACGTTATCCTTAATGATATTAACGATCAGTTTGTTGCAAAAGGAATTAAGGGGATTGAAAAGAATCTTGATAGAAGTTTAGCAAAAGGTAAAATAACGGAAGATGAAAAGGCGGCAGTTTTAAGTAAAATAAAAGCATCAACAAACCTGACCGATGCTTCAAATGCTGACATAGTTATTGAGGCTATTATAGAAAACAAAGAAATTAAGGGTAAGGTATTCTCCCAACTGGAGGAGATTTGTCCGAAACAAACAATCTTTGCCAGTAATACATCATCACTTCCAATTACTGAATTGGCCACTTTTACTAAAAGACCGGACAAATTCATTGGGATGCATTTCATGAATCCTGTTCCAGTGATGAAATTAATAGAAGTTATTCGTGGTTTAGCTACCTCTGATGAAGTTTGTAGTGCTGTAAAGGAGCTAAGTGCCAGTTTGGGGAAAACCGCTGTTGAGGTTAATGATTATCCGGGGTTCGTGCTCAATAGGGTGTTAATTCCGATGATCAACGAAGCTATATACTGTGTATACGAAGGGGTAGGAAGTCCGGAGGCGGTTGATGAGATTATGAAGCTCGGTGCTAATCACCCCATGGGACCTTTGGCATTAGCAGACTTGATTGGCTTAGATACCTGCTTGGCAATTATGGATGTTTTATATGAAGGATTTGGAGATGTTAAGTATCGTCCCTCTCCTTTATTACGGAAATATGTAAATGCCGGGTATTTAGGACGGAAAACAGGTCGCGGCTTCTACCAGTACTAAAACTTGGGGAGGTAGACTGTTATGAATTATGAAAATATTATTGTGGAGTTTGGAGACGGGTTGGCAGTGGTTACTGTCAACCGTCCCAAAGCTCTTAATGCATTGAATACTGCTACGTTGCAGGAACTGGATAATGCTTTTGACCAGATCGGAAAAAACCGTGAAATTAAAGTAGTTATTATAACTGGCGGTGGACAAAAGGCATTCATAGCTGGTGCTGATATTTCAGAAATGGCAAAGAAGACCCCTCTTGAAGCTAAAGAATTTTCTCAGCTCGGGTTAAATGTAACGAGAAAAATGGAAAGAATTCCACAACCAATCATTGCAGCAGTAAATGGCTATGCTTTAGGTGGTGGTTGTGAAATTGCGATTGCCTGTGATATTAGAGTTGTAACGGAAAATGCTAAATTTGGACAGCCAGAAGTCGGGTTGGGAATCACTCCAGGCTTTGGAGGTACCCAAAGGCTTCCACGGTTAATAGGTAGGGGCAGGGCCAGTGAAATGCTGTTAGCCGGAAGAACAATATCCGGAAAGGAAGCCCTAGAATTTGGTTTGGCAAATCATGTAGTTCCCGCAGATCAGTTAATGGAAAAAGCCCGGGAAGTTGCTCAGGCTATTGCTGATAAGGGTAGCATCGCCGTGCAGTTGGCAAAGTCTGCTATTCTGAAAGGGCAGGATATGGATCTAGATAAGGCTTTAGATGTTGAGGCAGATGCATTTGCATTATGTTTTTCAACTGAGGAACAAAAGGAAGGGATGGAAGCATTTCTATCCAAAAGAAAACCAAATTTCAAGGGTGTTTAAACAGTGCTAAGTAGGAGGTAAAAATACAATGCCAACCAGAGAATTATACTGGAATATACAAGGACATAATTGGATGTATCTCCTTTTTCTCATTTCACTGGTATTTTTTATTTATGGATTTTACCGGCACTATAAGTTATGGCGCTTAGGTCAAAGTGAGAATCGGGTCGATAATATAGGCCGTCGTATTGCAAACGTATTTATTTATGGGTTCGGTCATAAAAAAATTCTCCGGGAAAAGCTTCCGGGAACGATGCACTTTTTAGTTTTTTGGGGTTTTGTCGTATTTGCTATTACAACATTTTTTGTAGCCCTTGATGCGGATATAGGAACCTCATTATTTAAAGGTGCGCTATATGTAATACTAACATTAATTGCTGATATTTTTGGTTTGCTGGCCATTGTTGGTATTTTAGTTCTTCTTTACAGACGTTATATCACTAAGCCTGACCGGCTGGATAATAAGCCTGAGGATCTAGTAAGTTTGCTCTTAATATTTTTCATTATTATTACTGGTTTTATTATAGAAGGAATTAGAATAATTGCCACAAATGACCCCTGGTCTTATTGGTCTCCTATAGGAAATGTAGTAGCTGGATTATTTTCATCAGCTGATGTTGCAACACTACAAGGAGTACACCAATTTACCTGGTGGTTTCATATGATCCTTGCCTTCGCGTTTATTGCCTATATGCCATACTCGAAACTATTGCATATAATTACATCTCCACTAAGTCAATTTTTTGCTTCCTTTAAATCCAAAGGACAATTGTCGTTGGTCGATATGGAAGATGAAGAAGCTGAGACTTTTGGAATTGAAAAACTTGAGAATTTCACATGGAAACAGTTATTTGATACCGATGCGTGCACAAGATGCGGTCGTTGTCAGGATAATTGCCCTGCATATCTCAGCCAAAAGCCATTATCTCCTAAGGAATTTACACAGACCTTGAAAAAGCATTTATATGAAAAAGGCTGTGAATTATTACAACAAAAAAATGTTAGTGACGAAAATGCGGCAAGTGAAGTTGCAGCTTCCGAAGAAACAACGAAGCTAGTAGGCGATGTTTATGAAGAAGATACAATTTGGGCTTGCACGACATGCCGGGCTTGTGAAGAACATTGTCCGGTAATGGTAGAGCGTATTGATGACATTGTTGGTATCCGGCGTAATTTAGTGTTAATGGAAAGCGCATTTCCTTCAGAAATACAGAGTGTGTTTAGGAATATGGAGAACAATAGCAACCCTTGGGGTGTTGGTTGGGCTACGCGGGCTGACTGGGCACAGGACCTAGACGTTAAGATTATGGCCGAAGATAGTAATGTAGAATATTTATACTTTGTCGGATGTGCCGGTGCTTTTGATGATCGGAATAAAAAGGTAGCAACTGCTCTCGTTAAGATACTGAAGGCAGCAGGTATCTCATTCGGTATTCTTGGTTCAGAAGAAAAGTGTTGTGGTGATTCTGCCCGGAGAATTGGTAATGAATATCTTTATCAGATGATGGCAGCTGAAAACATTGAGAATATGAACAACTATGGAGTTAAAAAGATTATAACTGCTTGCCCGCACTGTTATAATGTTCTTAAAAATGAATACCCGCAGATGGGTGGAAACTATGAAGTTATTCACCATACAGAATTAATTTCACAACTGATCTCAGAGGGCAAGTTGAAGTTGACGAACCCAATTCAGGGCACTGTCACATATCACGATTCATGCTATTTAGGAAGATATAATGATATTTATGATGCACCAAGATCTGTTCTTAAAAATGCCGGCTTAGAACTAAAAGAAATGAATCATTGTAAAAATGCAAGCTTCTGTTGTGGAGCCGGTGGAGGAAGAATGTGGATGGAAGAAGACATTGGGGACAGAATTAATGAGATGCGTACTGATGAAGCTCTTGAAACTGGTGCGCCATATATCGCAAGTAACTGTCCTTACTGCTTAACAATGTTGGAAGATGGCGTAAAGAGTAAGGATAAGGTTGAGGAAGTTACAGTCTTAGATATCGCAGAAATTGTAAACAAGGTATGTAATTTATAAAAATTGAGCTTTCAAGGAGGTATTTATTTGGGTAAAGTAGTTATTGTGGGTGCTGCACGTACAGCAGTGGGAAGTTTTAATGGAGCATTAAAGGGCTTTAGTGCAGTTGACCTGGGGGCAATTGTTGTTAAAGAAGCAATTAAGCGCGCTGGGATAAAAGCGGAACAAATTGATGAATGTATTATGGGAAATGTTCTACAGGCAGGGCTTGGTCAGAATACCGCCAGACAAGTTGCGCTAAAAGCAGGTTTATCCATTGATTCCACAGCTTTTACGGTTAATAAGGTTTGTGGATCCGGTTTGAAAGCAATCGCTCTTGCTGCTCAAGCTGTTAAATCAGGAGATGCTGATATTGTAGTAGCTGGAGGCATTGAAAGTATGACCCAGGCACCATATCTTTTAGATAAAGCACGCTGGGGAATGCGTATGGGCGATGGAAAAATAGTAGATGAAATGATCAAAGACGGTTTATGGTGTGCCTTTAATGATTACCACATGGGTATTACTGCAGAAAACGTTCTTGAAAAATATGGCCTAACCAGGGAAATGTTGGATGAATTTTCCGCTAGCAGCCAGCAAAAAGCAATTGCTGCTATAGATGCCGGAAAATTCAAGGATGAAATTGTTCCTGTTGAGATTCCTCAAAAGAAAGGCGATCCTATTATATTTGATACTGATGAGTTTCCTCGTCGTGGAACCACAGTAGAGGGATTGGCTAAGCTAAAACCTGCATTTAAGAAAGATGGTGCCGTTACCGCCGGTAATGCTTCCGGGATTAATGACGGTGCCGGGGCAGTTATTGTTATGACTGAAGAAAAGGCAAAGGAACTGGGACTTACTCCATTAGCTATAATAGATTCATATGCTTCGGCAGGTGTTGAGCCTTCTATTATGGGTACAGGACCCATTGCAGCAACTAAGAAAGTTCTTAATAAAGCAGGAATATCCCTGGATAAAGTTGAGCTTATTGAAGCTAATGAGGCATTTGCCGCACAAAGCTTAGCAGTAGCAAAGGATCTTAATTTTAACATGGATATTGTCAATGTAAACGGGGGAGCTATAGCAATAGGGCATCCAATTGGGGCCAGTGGAGCTAGAATACTGATCAGCTTAATTTACGAAATGAAGAGAAGAGATGCAAAAACCGGCTTAGCTACTATGTGCATTGGTGGCGGGCAGGGAATTGCAATGGTTGTCCAAAGAGATTAATAAAGAAGGGGAGTCGATCAAACTGGTCGGCTCCCTTCAACTAGCAGGAGGTGAATAAGGTTGGTTAATACCAATAACAAAAATGGAAAATTGATGACTGCTGAGGAAGCTATCAGCAAATTTGTCAATGACGGAGATTGTATTGCATTGGGCGGATTTGTTACTAACAGAAGGGCCTATGCCTTAGTACGTGAATTAATTAAGCAGGGAAAAAAAGACTTGTATTTAGAAAGCGGTGCTGCCGGCGGTGACGCTGATATGATTATCGGTGCCGGCCTCGTAAAAGCAATTATGATTTCTTATGCGGCGAATTCAGGGTACACACAGGTTTGCAGGCGTTTTAGAAAGGCAATTGAAAATAAAGAAATTATGTTTGAGGATTACTCCCTAGATGTTCAAACAATAATTTACCATGGAGCCGCATTGGGTTTGACTTATGTACCGGTCAAAAATATGCTGGGATCCGACCTTGCAGATAAATGGGGTATATCGGAAGAAGTCAGAAAAGCGGATCCAAAATTACCGGATAAAAAATTGGTTATTATGGAAGATCCCTTTAACCCAGGAAGTCAGCTTTGCTGCGTACCCACCCCCCAGATTGATGTTGCATTAATTCATGTTCAAAAAGCATCTCCGGATGGAACATGCATTATTGAGGGTCCAACGTTCCAGGATCTTGATATTGCAATGGCCGCAAAATATTGTATTATTACATGCGAAGAAATAGTTGATAATGATGTAATGCGCCAGAATCCGGAACGGGCAAGCCTGCCGGGTCTTGTAATTGATGCTGTTGTGCATACTCCTTTTGGAGCACATCCTTCACAATGCTATAATTATTATGATTATGACGGTTTGTTTTATCGAGATTATGATAAGATCAGTAAAAGTGATGAAGCTTTTAACCAGTTTTTAAATGATTATGTTTACGAGTGCAAGGATCATTCCGAGTATTTAGATAAAATCAGTGCGTCTAGATTATTAGGGTTGAAAATCCCCCCCGGAAAGTGTTATCTGCACGGGATGATTAGAAAATAGATAGGTTCGTCTTAATACAAAGGAGGTATGTTAGGTGGAGTGGACTTCGAACCAAATGATGGCCGTAGCTTTAGCTAGGCAGTTTGAAGATTGGAAAACTTATATCATAGGTACGGGACTGCCTTTGATTGGAGCTACATTAGCAAAAAATACTCATGCTCCTAATGCTCATCTAATTTTTGAGACAGCATTAATAGATGGAAATCCCCAAGAAGTACCTACTAGTGTATCCGACCTTCGAATTTGTCATGGGTCTTCTGCATTATGGCCGCAGTATCGGTATTTTGGCTTCCAAGGTCTGTCCTATAAAAGAAATACTATTGCTGCAGGTTTTTTAGGCGGGGCACAAATTGACCCATATGGTAACCTGAATTCAACTAGCATCGGAGATTATTATACACCGAAAACCCGGTTTACCGGTAGTGGGGGAGCAAATGGTATTGCAACATATTGTGATACAATAATCATTATGAAGCATGAAAAACGCAGGTTTATTGACAAGGTTGATTATATAACATCACCTGGCTGGATTGATGGACCTGGTGGCCGGGAGAAAGTGGGATTACCCCCGGATAAAGGCCCTCGTGTCATTGTCACAAATTTAGGTGTTATGAAATTTGATGAAAAAACAAAACGTGTTTATCTGGCGGAATATTTCCCTGGTGTCACCATTGAAGAAATCGTTGAAAATACTGGATTTGAAATGGATACATCTCGTGCTGTAGAAGCGGAAGCACCGGATCAGGAAATACTTAGAATATTAGTAGAAGAGGTAGATCCGCAAAAGTTAATTATCTAGAATGGGAATTAAAATAGGAAAAATAGGGCGATTAATTCGCCCTATTTTTTATATTAAGACTGGAAAATCATGAGCAACAGACCACTGTTTATAAAAAATTAATACTAATTGGTATCAAATTGCAGGAAAATTGGTTTAATAAAGCAAATTAATAATATGATGGAAATGTGAAAGGGGTATTGCAGGTTGTCTCGAGTTCAATGTGTATTATTTGACTGCATGGAAACTATAATTGATTTAAAGGAACTACCTACTATCAGAGAGTACGCTTTATGGGCTTTTGAGGGTTCAGGTCAAGAACATTATTGGACAGGATTTGATGAATTTTTTGAATCATATAAAGAAGCGAGAGATAAAATATCAAATTGCCTTCCTCAATACAAAGAATATGAAATGTGGGAAAGATTGAAGTATGTTACAAGGATGAAACTAAACGGTGATCAAAACAATGAAGTTTGCCAAGTTAGCAGCCATTTAATGGATAATTTCTGGCAAACTTATGCTTCTATGGCATATGTCCGGAACGAGGTAAAGACTGTACTTGCGCATTTAAGCGGAAGCAGGCGGCTTGGTGTAGTTTCAAATTTTATGGTAAAAGATGGTATTGAGCAATTGCTTAAACAGCATGGGATTTTCGACTATTTTGATTTTGTAGTCACATCAATTAGAGTTGGGTGGAGGAAACCACATCCGGAGATTTACCGGGTATCTATTGAAAAAGCACAGGTAGACCCAGGTAATATTTTGTTTCTTGGAGATAATTATGAATGTGACTATTTAGGTCCAAAGAAGATGGGTATAAGGGCCCTGCTTTTGGACCGAAAGGGAAATTTTTTAGATGAAGCTGACAGGATAAATAATTTTTTTGAATTATTATCGTTAATATCATAAAAATCTAAACCGGGAGGAATTATGCGAAGCTATCGGAAGGAATTGTGGTTTGAGACCAAAAAAAGAAGGGAATTTATTAATATAACACCATTAGTGGAATCCTGTTTAAAAGAGAGTGGGATAGCAGAAGGTTTGCTTTTATGTAATGCAATGCATATTACTGCTAGTGTTTTTATTAATGATGATGAGGCCGGTTTACATCAAGACATGGAAAATTTTTTAGAAAGAATAGTACCTGAGAAGCCTTATAATCAATACTTGCACAATGGGTTTGAGGATAATGCCGATGCTCATCTAAAACGTTCAATTATGGGAAGAGAAGTCGTGGTTGCTATTACAAATGGGAAATTGGATTTTGGCCCATGGGAACAAATTTTTTATGGTGAATTCGACGGAAAAAGAAAAAAGAGGGTGCTAGTTAAAATAATTGGGGAATAAATTAGTGAGGGATTTTTAATTCAATATTAATCTGCCAGTTGTGTAAAAAATAAAGATAACCACTGCCATAATCAGTGGTTAATTTTCTAAAAGTTATATCAGAATAATCTACTGCAAAGACTATTGTTGACACGAGAGCACTACCTGTTGAATATGTATGGGAAGTTGGTGCGAACCCCCTAAGCTTAAGCCGCGAGACAAGTTGTTGGTGTTGCTCATGGGTATTCTGCGGGCAGTATAATCATAGGTTTTTGCAGTAGAATTATAAATCATTTAGTGATAAATAATCCGTATAAGAAAAATTTGAGCGAATTATATTGATAATGAGCATGTTTAGCTGCGAAAGGGGATTTACTGTTGAATATTGCCTTTTTTCTTGTACCAAAGGAAGAAATTATTTACCTTTCCTTAGATAGTACTATGCGTCAGGCCTTAGAAAGAATGGAATATCATAGGTATTCTGCGGTACCAATTATTGATAAGGAAGGTAAATATGTGGGAACGATGACAGAGGGTGATATGCTCTGGAAGTTAAAAAATACTCCCGGATTAACCTTTGGCCAGACAGAGAAGGTTTACCTGAAGGAAATACCAAGAAGATTAAAATATGAGCCGGTCAGGATAAATGCCCGGATGGATGACCTGTTATCACTAGCAATAACACAAAATTTTGTTCCGGTAATTGATGATTTAGATACATTTATTGGGATAATTCGGCGGAGAGAAATAATCGAATACTATGCAAAAGGCGGTGCAGTTAAATTATCCACATCATAGAAAAAGGACATATTTATAATAACCTGAACCCAGAACTTATAGAAATAACAAAAAGAAAACAAGCAGGACCATAAATAAACAATAAAAAAAGAAAAAGCCCGAAGTTTTTTATGAAATAACGGTAGAAAGCAGGAATTTAGCTTATTGAAGGGAATTCAACAATTATCAATAAAAAACGATGCATAACGTAGGTGTAGTAGTCATGCCTAAAGTCAAACTACCTTCAGAATGGGTTCTTTTGTTCGTAGCTTTTATATGGGGAATTAATGCCCCAATAATGAAAGTAGGTTTAATGTATATCCCGCCACTATCCTATTCTATGGCCCGGATGGTAATAGCAGTCGTTTTTTCCTGGCTTGTTTTTATCCGGTCTCATAACTATAAACCAATGGCTGGGAAAGATTTTTTATTACTGTTGAATATTAGTTTTTTTGGATATTTCTTATTTCAGTTATGCTATGCAATTGGTATAAAATGGACTACAGCGGGCAATGCCTCTTTGATTCTTAGCATGTTACCGGTAAGTGTTGTAGTAATTAACAGGATTTTTCAAATAGATAAAATAACCCTGGAGATGTTATTAAGTATTGCATTAACACTCTCCGGAGTAGTAATAATTGTTATTGGTCAAGGAAAAAGTATCAGTTATTCCCAAGGGCATCTAATCGGTGGCATGATCTTGTTTATAGCTCAGTTTTGTTATGGATACTTTACCGTGTTATCGAAAAAATTATTAATGAAATACTCCTTCTATCAAGTAATTACTTATGCTCTTTCCATAAGTACGTTATTCTTTATCATATTTTCCTTTGGTGAGATTAGGATGGTGCAGTGGAGTGTTATTCCTTTACAGGGCTGGTTCAGTATTCTTTTTTCCGGTCTTTTTAGCATTGCAATTGGAAACTTTCTTTGGGTTTGGGGTATAGGTCATATCGGCAGTACAAGAACGTCATTATATAATAATCTTTCCCCGGTTTTTGCTGTTATTGCAGGGTGCATTTTTTTGCATGAATCTTTTGGAATTATGCAAATAATGGGGGCGATAATTATCTTTTTCGGGATATCCCTAACCAGACGAAAAAACAAGCAATTTAATATACCTGGGACTCAGAAAAACCCTTGTGAAGATAGTTAAATCGGTTTAAAGGAGTATAGGCAGAAAAATCCTTACCAGTTCCGGCTGCTACCTCCTCCTCCTGAAGATCCCCCTCCAAAACCGCCTCCTCCCCCGCGGCCTCCTCCTCCGCCCCGTCGCAAGGATTGAAGTAGAGCAAAGGTTATGGCTCCTCCTAAAAAGCGAAAGTCCAAATAGATAAGAAAGATAATTAGTGGTATGACAATAAAGATCAACCAAGGGGGCATTTGAGCAGGAGTGGATGGAATATTCTCTTGATTAACCAAGCCAGTTAACTTGATTTTATATTCCTGGGCGATGTTTTGGGCTAGGGCTAGGTAACAATTATAAATACCTGTGTTGTAATCGTTTTGTTTAAAATAGGGAATCATGTACTCATCTTGAATACGTCCGGTTTTCCCGTCCGGGAGAGCGCCTTCCAGACCATAGCCTACTTCAATACGGGATTTCCTGTCATGAGGTGCAATCAAAAGGAGAACCCCATTATTTTTTTCTTTGTTACCAATTCCCCAGTGACGAAAAAGGGCAGTAGCATAATCTTCAATGCTATTATCCTGTAGAGTGTTAACAGTGACCACTACTAATTGAGCGCTAGTTTTCTGGTCTAGTTCAGTACCTATTTGAAGCAATGTTTCTTCTGTTTCCGGCGAAATGATATCGGCATTATCCTGAACATAAATATTATCCCCCGGTTTGGGGGGCAGTGACATATCACCGAGGACAGGAATTGTTATTAATGATAAAAATAATAGTAAGTAAACCAGGTATTTTGACCAAATTAACCTTTTCATTATTAGTCCATCTCCCTAAAAACTTACTTGAGGGGGTTCGCTTGCTCCTACATCTGCTTTGAAGTATTCTTTAGTTCCAAAACCCAAAACACCGGCAAAAATAATTGTCGGGAATCTTTTGATTTTTGTATTATAACCCTGTACTGCATCATTATAATCCTTTCGGGCAACAGCTATTCGGTTTTCCGTCCCTGCTAATTCATCCTGGAGCTGGAGGAAATTTTTGTCTGCCTTTAACTGAGGGTAGGACTCAGATATAGCGAGTAATCTTCCTAAAGCTGAATTCAGTTCCCCATTAGCCTGGGCAGATTCTTGGGGACCGGATGCGTTAAGTAAACGGCTTCTTGCATCTGCTACATCAGTGAATATTTTTTGTTCATGGGCAGCATATCCTTTAACTGTAGCAACTAAATTAGGAATCAAATCAGCCCGTCGCTGCAATTGATTTTCCACTTGACTCCATTGGCTGTTAACATTCTCATTTAGGGTAATCAAACCGTTATACTGGGAAAACCCCCATACAAATATTAGAGCTACAATAATTAGACCAATTATTAATCCTTTTTTCATTACAATACCTCCTCATTTTTTAAGGATAAAAGATCTTTGTTACTTTATATTTAAAGTATAAAGATCTATACTATCGAGGTCAACGGAAATTTGTTTATATAGATAATAAGGAGTTGATTTAATGGAAATAATATCAAACCCTATTTTTATTTATGTGTTTATTTTTGTAGCAAGGGTAGTTGATGTTGCCTTAGGGGTTTTTCGCTTATTATTATTAACAAGAGGTTATGCATTTTACGCTGCAATTATTGGCTTTTTTGAAGTAACAATCTTTGTAGTTGCTTTAGGTACCGCGCTTTCTGGAGGGATGACCGATGTTTTAAAAATAATCGCATATGCCTGTGGTTTTGCCACAGGGAATTTGGTGGGTATAAAAATGGAAGAAAAAATGGCCTTGGGTTTCGTTTTGGTTCAAATGTTTCCTGCAAATGAATATTGTGATCAACTGGTTGAAAATTTACGCAATAAAAATTATGGTGTTACCTTGCTTTATGGAGAAGGAATGAGTGGTCCAAGGGAAATTGTAGTATTAACGGTGAAAAGAAAAGATTTGCCCGTGATAATTGGTATTATGCAAAAAAATGCCCCGGATACTTTTTTTAACATATCAGATATACGCTCTATTCGAGGGGGAATCTTCCCCAGGCGACGACCATAAAATTTATATTACTTTCAGCAGAAAAAACCATTAGGGAAACCACTGAGATATTGATATAGCTATTGACATTACGACAAAATTTGATGCATAATAATTAAAATTGCTCCAATAAATAGGATAGTGCTTAAATTGTCGGGATTTTAGATAAAAATATAGAAAAGGTTTTTGTAACAACCTTACATCAGATTAAATAAGTTATAAGTAGGGGGATATGATATGAATGCAAAAATACTGCCCTTTAATAAAGAAAAGCTAGAATCAATAATAAGAGAATTTGGCACCCCTTTTCATATTTATATAGAAAAAGAAATCAGAGAAAATGCACGGAGATTAATTTCTGCTTTTTCTTGGGCCCCGGTTTTTAAGGAACACTTTGCTGTAAAAGCAACGCCTAACCCTTATATCCTGAAGATTCTAAAAGAAGAAGGTTTTGGGGCGGACTGTAGTTCCCTTGCAGAATTAATTTTGGCTGAAAAAGTAGGTATTCAAAGAGAAGATATTATCTTTACCTCAAATAATACGCCCAAAATTGAATACAAAAAGGCCAAAGAGCTGGGAGCAATTATCAATCTTGATGATATTAGTCATATCGATTTTTTGGAAAAAAATGCAGGATTGCCGGACATGATTTCCTTTCGCTATAATCCAGGTCCCTTGTTGGATGGAGGAAATACCATTATAGGAAAGCCTGAAGAAGCAAAATATGGCTTAACCAAAGAACAAATATTTGAGGCCTATAAAATTATGAGGGATAAAGGTGTCAAGAAATTTGGTATTCATACTATGGTAATATCTAATGAACTGGATCCCAATTTCTTTATTGAGACAGCAAATACAATGTTTGACCTGGTTGGGGAAATATATCAGAAATTAGATATTCGTATTGATTATGTGAATCTAGGCGGAGGAATTGGAATACCCTACAGACCCGAGCAAAAGGCTGTTGATCTTGAATATGTTGGCGAGGGGATTCGCAGGTCTTACGAAGAGAGAATTGCTGCAAAGGGGTTAGATCCCCTTACGATTGCTATGGAAAGTGGGCGCATGATTACCGGACCCTATGGATTTTTAGTGACAAAGGTGTTGCATAAAAAGGAGATATATAAGAACTATGTAGGTGTTGATGCGTGTATGGCCGATTTGATGCGGCCGGGAATATACGGTGCCTATCATCATATTACTGTTGCCGGAAAAGAAGACTGGCCCTTAGATTATTGTTATGATGTTACCGGCTCTTTATGTGAGAATAATGACAAGTTTGCCATTAACCGCCAACTGCCCTTTATTGACATTGACGATATTTTAGTAATTCATGATACTGGTGCTCACGGTCATGCCATGGGCTTTAATTACAACGGGAAACTGCGCTCGGCAGAGCTGCTTCTAAAGCCAGATGGCAGGGTAGAAATGATCAGGAGGCCTGAAAATCTGGATGATTATTTTGCGACTCTGGATTTTTCAGGGATATAAAAAAGCAGTGTTTGTGGCTTCTAAAAAGATTTCATATCCGGGGTATTTCTTTGGGGCTTTGACCCCAAAGGAATACCCCGGATAATTCTTTTCTTCTTGTTCTCTACATGGACTTAACGTCCTTTTCCAATTCCATGAGTTGTCGCTTTAGGATTTCAATTTTTTCTAATATTGATTCTTTGGGCTTAAGTACCTTGGGACCATTTGGTTCTCCTAAAGGTTTTTCTTCCAGACCTTCCTTACCGAAAAATTGAGCGATGGCCGTGTCCAGGGATTTTGTTTCTACTAATATTAATTTCTTATCAATTGCAAAGACTATAGCTTGCATTTGGGGAATGGAAGTTCCCTGCTTTTCAGCTTTAATATAAATTGGCTCAACGTAAATAAAACCTCCGTCAATAGGAACAACCAACTGGTTTCCCCTGATAACTTGGGATCCACCTTGTCCCCATAAGGTCAATTTTTGGGAAATTGTCGTATTTTGGTCAATTAGGGAATCTATCATTAAAGGTCCTTGAATTTCCACATTTTTTGGCATTTTGTATAGAATTAATTCTCCATAGTTTGCCCCGTCATTTCGCGCAGCCAGCCAGGCAACCATATTGTTTCGGTGTTGATCCTGGCGGCTTGCAGGAGTAAAAGGTAATATCAAAACGAATTCACTGTTTTTTTCCTCAGGTAGTTTCATTATTGTATAATAAGGTTCCATTGTGACTGTACTGTTTTCCTCGACTTTCTTTGCAATATCCCATGTATCTTCCCGGTTATAGAAGACAGATGGGTTACTTACGTGAAAATTGCGCAAAATATGAGATTGAATAGTAAAATAATCTTCCGGATACCGGATATGTTCCCTGAGATTACTGGGCATATCTGAAATATTTTTAAATACTCCGGGGAATATTTTACTTATAGTTTTTAGTATTGGATCATTTTGGTCAAAGGCATAAAAATTAACAGAACCATTGTAAGCATCAATGACGACTTTCACAGAATTCCTAATGTAATTTAAATCTTCCGAAGGGGCGGAATAAGGGAACTTTTGGGTAAAGGAATAAGCGTCTAGGATCCAGTAAAGCTTACTGTCTTGTGCTGCTACAATGTAAGGATCCCGATCGTATTTCAAATAGGGCATAAGATGTTTTACCCGATCTACGATATTTCTGCGCATTAACAACTTGCTGTTGGGTTGAATTTCCCTGGCTATATAAAAGCGAAAAGTATTATAATAAGCGCTAAGGAAAAGCTTGTTCAGCGGCGAAAAAGAGAGGCCGGTGCTTCCTTGGTATGTATTTTCCATATTAGTGTCACCTAGTGGGTAGTCAAATTCCTTAGCTGCAGTATTGCCAATAACATATCCGTAGCGTTCATCCTTAGTCAATTCACCAAAATAGATACGCGGTTCCTTTATATTGATGCCCTTAACCGCTGATTGGGGAGGAATATCTTTAACAATAAGCCGTGCATAGCCCGATTCATCAATTTCATTAGCCAGCGAACCTGTAAGTCCGTAACCGTGCGTATATTTCATAGTCATGTTCACAAAAGTTAAGGCTTTTTCCGTTAGGGATTTCTCTGAGATTTCCCGTGGTCCCAATAAAACCTGCCGGTACTCTCCGTCTATTTTATATCTGTCGATATCAATATCATGAAACTGGTAGTAATAGCGGAGTCCTTGGTTTTGGGATAGTACAGTTTTTAAGGGCTTAGGATCATTAAGCCGAATGTTTTTGATCGTATCCTGATTATTTTTGATTTTATCAAGGGTAATGGGTGTTGTACCCGGATAATCTTTTATTTGCAGATTGTTTAATTGATATGCCATACAGGTAAATTTAATTTCCTGTTCAATATAGGGCTTTTCTTTGATGAATTCATTGTTGCTCACCGTATATTGGACAAAACTATGGGCAAAAATTCCCAAAAAGGATACTATAAAATACCCGATTAAAGATTTTATCATAAAACGGTGGTCATTAACGAAAAAATAATAGAGGGCGGCGCTGCCGCATAAAAAGGCCATAGCTGCCAGAATAATTGAAAGAGGAATAGTGACATGAATATCAGTATAGCTGGCACCGTAAACATAACCGGTTTGAGAATACAAAATAGTATACATGCTTAGAATTTTCTTGAGGCCAAAGAGAATAAACAAAATGCAGATCAGGCCGGAAGAAAACTTGCGGATACTTTGGGGAAAAACGATGCTGCCCTTTCTAAAAATATTTCCTCTGATTTTAATAAGACCGCTTATGGAAAAGAGAAATAAGCTGGCCAAGAAAATTACCAGGAGAGAAGAAAACAGTGAATTTAAGACAAAATTATAAAATGGCATTTTAAAGACATAAAAGGAAATATCTTTATGAAAAACCGGTTCTGTAATACCAAAGATGCTGCTATTAGTAAATTCTAACAGCTTCATCCAACCATTTCCTGTTGTTTGAAAAGCGAGAAAAAAACTTATTAGGATACAAATAAAGAGGATGATGTAAGTGATTCTTTTTTTATTAGTAGGTGTAATATCAATTTCTTCCGGAGGGGTTTGTGATTCAAAAAACCTTTTCCAGAATACCGGCCTTTCTTGTTCAGCTTTTTGATAGGTTTTAAAGGCAACAAAAGTCATGCCAAAAAAAAGGGTAAAATAGATTACAAATGATACTGCCCCAATAAGCAATTTTGCAACTATTGGTGTGGTGAAAAGCTGGCTGTAGCCTAAATCCTTAAACCAGATATAGTTGACATAAAATGAGGAGAAAGCTTTTATCAAGAGAGCAATCACTGCAATTAATAATATGATGTGAAAGAAATTAATTCTCTTTTTCAATGTTTAACCTCCTTAAGTAATTTTATTTCTTTTACAAAGCTAATTCTCCATGAAGATTTTTATGCCTCTTTTTTCGGGGGTAAATTAATAAAAATTTCAGTTAGATAAACAATAACTTGCAGTTAGCATTAGGTAATGATAGATTTAAGATATTATTTGATAACAGCTTTATTAGCTGTTTCCGGAAAAATAAAATTTAGTGAGGTTAGTAAACTAATGCATATTATGGTGGGGCTTGTTTTAGGGTTAGCTGCCGGTATTTTAAGCGCATTGTTGGGTATCGGCGGAGGAATTATATTGGTACCGGGGATGATTTACTTATTAACTGTTCCCATAAAAACAGCTGCCGCAACATCACTGGCAGTTATTCTGCCTACGGCTTTTATGGGAGTTTACCGTTATTATAATTCCGGTAGTATCGATTGGAAACTGGCCTTTTTTTTGTCTATCGGGGGAGTAGCGGGAGCCTACTTTGGGGTCTGGTTAAGTAAAATTATCCCTGTTGAAGCCACCAGAAAAATTTTTGCACTTCTTATGTTGTTTATGGCAATAAAATTATGGCGGGGATAGGTTAAAAGCAGTGATTTTTGAAAAGATTTAATTTGGCATTTAATCACTGCTTTCTCCCCCAAATCATGAATTATAGAGTTAGTTATTAATCTGATTATCCGATAAAATGCTGGGTAAACATTTTACCATAAGGGCCTCCGTCGATAATTCCAATCCCTATATGGGTGAAATTTGGACTTAGAATATTTGCGCGATGTCCCTCGCTGTTCATGAGACCGTTATGTGCACCCTCCACAGTGTTCATACCGGCAATATTTTCCCCGGCAAAGCGGTAGGTTATTCCCTGGCTTTTCATCAAGTCAAAGGGTGAACCGTAGGTGGGTGAGTTGTGGCTAAAGTACCCTTTGTCGATCATATCCCGACTTTTCATTCTTGCCGTTGTCACCAGACGCATGTCCACCTTTAAGGCTTGCAGTCCACGGGATGTTCTTTCTGCATTGACAAGATCGATCATTTTCTGTTCATCCGCAGTTAAACTTGAAATCGGTGTCGTATTTGCTGCCGGTGTTGAGTCTGATTTTGGCTCAGCTTTCGGTTGGGGTTTTGGAGTTGGTGAAGTGTTTGGAACAGGCGCAGGTTGTGTTTTTGAAGTTGGTACTTGATCAATATTTAGTTTTCCTATACAATTATTTATTTCCCAGCAGTTTAATGTGAATATAGATTGAGGTGCAGCTTTTAATTGGGAACAGGTTTTGCTTACGGTGTCAACATTGGGGGCCGCTAGTGCCGCACTCGATAACAATAAGACCGCTATTAACAGTAGAGATACTATCAGACTAATACGTGGTATGTTTTTTTTCATAGAAAATCCTCCTGTTTTTTTAATTTACCTATTTTAACCTTTAATAAGGCCGGTACCGGATTATAGGTAATACTACCATATTTATTATCAAATTTCTTTAGGGGATTCCTGCCATTTACATTATTAAGATTATGTGTTAAAATTATAAGAATTTGGGCTAAGCGGTTTTGGAAAAAAAAACATCTTTGGAAGAATAGGGCTGAATAGTAACAGGCATAAAGGTTTAAACTATTTTGGTTAGGATAATTTAGAAAATATTGGAAGTATAATATTTGTCTTTATTTACCACTTGAAATAAATATCATGGCCAAAATTTTTCTTAAGAAGAAGGGAACAAGGATCAGAAAACAAACAATAAAGTATTAGGGTAATCTATTGAATAATTATATATTTTTTTATAGGTATGATGTAAAATAATCTCATAAAAGGAGGTTGTTCTAATGTTAGAAATAAAGAATGTCTCTCTGGAAGTAGGAGACGAGAAGGGTAAAGTTAAAATACTGAACAATATTAATCTGAGCCTTGATGATAAAAAATTATATGTGGTTACCGGGCCTAACGGTAGTGGAAAATCATCATTAGCAAAAATGATTATGGGAATTTACAAGCCAACCAGTGGAGAGATTATATATAATGGACAAAATATTACCGAATTTGATGTTTCTCAAAGAGCAAGAATAGGAATAGGTTATGCTTTTCAGCATCCACCTCGTTTTAAGGGAGTAAAGGTTAAAGAACTGTTAGAATTAGCAGTGGGAAACAACCGGGAGGTCAATATTTGCGATCTGCTTTTAGATGTTGGTCTCTGTTATCAAGACTATTTTGATCGGGAGGTAAATACCAGCCTATCCGGAGGAGAGCTTAAAAGAATCGAAATCGCGACCATATTGGCTCGAGATCTGAAGCTGGCAGTTTTTGACGAACCGGAAGCGGGAATTGACCTTTGGAGCTTTCAAAAACTGGTAGAATCCTTTGAAAATATGCACCGGAATTATGATACGACGATAGTTCTTATTTCTCATCAGGAACGGATTATTAATTTGGCAGATGAAGTAATTCTTATGAGCGGCGGGGAGATACAGGAAATTACCGGAAAAGAAAAAGTACTCTCTGAGATAGTTAAAAGAGATCTTGATTGCCGTTGCAGTAAAACATGTGAAAAAGGGGTGTTAGAAAATGTTGAATGCAGTAGATAGAGCGCTGTTGAAAAACATTGCCGATTTGCATGATATACCCCAAGGGGCATATAATATCCGAAAAAATGGGGAGGGAATCAGCAGAAATACCACTGCTAATATAGATATTATTCCAAAAAAGGACAAGCCAGGCATTGATGTTGTGATTAAGCCATTTACTAAAGGAGAAAGTGTCCATATTCCTGTAATTGTAACCGCAGAAGGTATTGAAGATGTGGTTTATAATACATTTGAAATTGGTGAGGGCTCTGATGTCTTAGTGGTTGCCGGTTGCGGCATTCATAACCAGGGAAAGGAAAAAGCGGGGCACGATGGGATACATGATTTTTTTGTGCGCAAGGGAGCCCGTTTACGATATGTTGAAAAACACTATGGTCAAGGAGAGGGTACGGGAGAAAAAATTCTTAATCCCAAAACCTATATTGAGGTAGAAGAAGATGGTGTTGTGGAACTGGAGATGGTCCAAATAAAGGGAGTTGACCGGACAAAACGGGACACGGAAATTTTTCTCCATAAAAATGCACGGTTGATTGTCATAGAAAGGCTGCTCACATATTTAAAACAGACAGCAGAATCTTTGATTAATGTAGAACTATTAGGGGAGGAATCAACAGCTCAAATTATTTCACGTTCGGTTGCTCAAGACCAGTCCAAACAGGTATTTCATCTTAATCTTTTAGGCCGGAACAAATGTCGTGGCCATATTCAGTGCGATTCCATTATTATGCATGATGCCCGTGTCGCGTCAATCCCGGAAATATCTGCCTTCCATTCTGATGCCGAATTGGTTCATGAAGCTGCTATTGGCAGGATTGAATCTGAACAATTAACAAAATTAATGACCCTGGGCCTGACCGAAAAAGAAGCGGAAGAACGAATTTTGGAGGGTTTTTTGAAGTAGCAGGTACTAATATATATACACCTTCTATTTCTATTTTTTGGCCGGGTCAATACCGGCCAATTTTTGATTTTAACTCTGTGGTGTTAATTGAAATGCCTAAAGCTTATTCACTTGACAAAAATTTTTACCACAAGCTAGAATATATAAAAGCATGGGGTAAATTTTGCAAAAGAAAACCATGAATCGGAGGGATTCTCATGAACCAAGAATGTGGAAATATTTCTATTCATACCGAAAATATTTTCCCCATAATTAAAAAATGGCTGTATTCTGATAAAGATATCTTTATCAGAGAATTAATTAGTAACGGCTGTGATGCCATTGTTAAGCTCAAAAGATTGTCTTCACTTGGGGAAACAAAAATTCCCGAGGATACAAGGTTTTTTATCAAAGTAATTTTTAATAAAGAAAAAAATACGCTGAAATTCGTTGATAATGGAATTGGAATGACCGGGGAAGAGGTAAAAAAATATATTAATCAAATCGCTTTTTCCGGGGCAGAAGATTTTATCGCAAAATATAAAGATAAAGCTGATGAAGACAGTCAAATTATCGGCCATTTCGGATTAGGTTTTTATTCTGCATTTATGGTAGCCGATCGGGTGGAAATTGACACTCTTTCATACCAGGAAGGGGCTCTTCCTGTGAAATGGAGTTGTGCCGGCGGAACGGAATATGAATTAGGAGCTTCTGATAAGAAAGAAAGAGGGACAATAGTAACCCTTTATATTGCCGAGGACTGTCGTGAATTTCTTGAGGAATACAAGCTGCGGGAAACAATTAAAAAGTATTGTTCTTTCTTACCGGTAGAAATTTACTTGGAGGATGAAAACTCCGGAAAGGATCAGCAAAAAGAAAGCAAGCCTCTTAATGATACTGTTCCCTTGTGGATGAAGGATCCGAAAGACTGCACGGATCAGGAATATAAAGACTTCTACCAAAATGTATTTTTAGATTTTAAGGAGCCCTTGTTTTGGATTCATCTAAAAGTAGATTATCCTTTTAATCTAAAAGGGATATTATATTTCCCTAAAATCCAAAATGAATTTGATCACCTGGAAGGAAAAATTAAATTATATAACAACCAGGTTTATGTTGCTGATAATATTAAAGAAATAATTCCTGAGTTTTTGATGTTGTTAAAAGGGGTTGTTGATTGTACCGATCTGCCCTTAAATGTTTCCCGGAGTTTTTTGCAAAAAGACAGTAATGTAATTAAAATATCCCGTCATATTACCAAAAAAGTGGCGGATAAATTAAATGAGCTTGCCAGGAATGAGAGAGATAAATATTGCCGCTACTGGGATGATATTAACCCCTTTGTGAAGTATGGTTCTATTCGGGAAGAAAAATTTTATGACCGGGTTAAGGATATTATTATTTATAAAACCATAAATGGGAATTATGTTACTTTACAGGAATACCTGGAAAAAAACAAAGAAAAACAAGGAAATCAGATATTTTATGTCAATGATGAAAAACAGCAGGCCCAATACATTAATCTCTTTAAACAACAGGATTTAGACGCCCTTGTTTTATCTGCAGTGATTGATATGCATTTTATTCAATTTATTGAAGGAAAAGAAAACGGGGTGAAATTTAACCGGATTGATTCCGAGTTGTCCGAGAGTTTAAAAGCTGCTCAGGAAGATGCAGGAAAAGATGATTTTGCCAAACTGGAATCACTTTTTAAAGATACCCTGGGTAATGAGAAGCTAAAGATTAAGGTAGAAAGCCTTAAGGCACAAGAACTGCCGGCAATGATACTTCTGGCGGAACAGACTCGGAGAATGCAGGATATGGGTAAAGTTTTCGGAGGGGCAGATATAAAGGATATGTTCCCCAATGAGGAAACTATGGTTTTAAATAGCAATAATCCTTTAGTTCGGTTAATTATGAAATTGGATGAGCAACCGGATAAAAAGGAAGATATGCGCATGATTTGCCGGCAAATTTACGATTTAGCCCTAATGGGGCACAAACCGTTAGAATCTGAGGCAATGGCTGAGTTTATTAATCGAAGCAATAAAATACTCACCCTATTGGCTCAGGAAAAATTGCAGTAATAAAAAATAATAGGATAAGACAGAAAACAGGACATGGAATTCACCATGTCCTGTTTTCTGCAGATGTTTCGAATATTTATACATTCAAATACATAATTTAGGGTTTTCGTGGGGAATCAATATTTATTTTTAAAAATAAATAATTTGGTAGTTTCAGACATGTAAATGTACTCTTTTAAGCATATATTGGACCCACTGGGACGGAAAATGTAGCCGAAAAATTATAATTATGTTGCATATTCCGGTGCGGCGGAGCCGCAGTTCCGGAGAATTGGAAACCGCCTGTCCGGAACTGGGAACCGCACTTGACAACTTTTTTACTCACTAAGCAATTTATCTAGACCATATACTTCACGCATTGAAATGTCTTTCGATGGATCAATGCTTTCGATATTAATTTTGTATGCATCGTGTACGATGCGGTCGAGAATTGCATCAGCTATTGTACTGTTATCACCGCCCAACTGCTCGTACCAGCCTTCCTGACGGAACTGGGAACAGAAGATGGTAGAGGATTTCTTCCGGCGCTTATGAAGCAATTCGAAGATATCCTTGCTTTCCGATTCTGAAAGCTTCAAAAGCAGCCATTCGTCCAGAATGAGCAGCACTGGATGGGTATACTTGGTCATAACTTTTCTGTAAGAACCTTCAGCTCTTGCTATTTCAAGATCAAGAAGAAGGTCAGGCATCCTAACGTATTTGACTGAATAATACTGCTTGCAGGCTTCCATACCAAAGGCACAAGCCAAGTAAGTTTTGCCACTGCCGGTTGCGCCGGTAATAAAAATATTCCGGTGCTCAGTGATGTATTCACAGGTTGCCAGTCTTTGCAGTAACGACTTATTCAGCCTTCTGCCTGAGGTATAGTTGATATCCATGAAGCTGGCATCTGGCTGATCTAATTCAGCCTGTCGGATCAATCTTCTTAGACGGTTGTTTTTACGACTGGTGTATTCGATATCCACCAGCATACCAAGACGGTCCTCTAAAGGTACGTCCTTCATTCTGGGATCACTAAGTTGGTTACGAAATGCATCTGCCATAGCAGTAAGACGCATTTCAATCAATTTATCGATAGTACTTTGGTTTGTCATAATAGCTGTTTACCTCCCATAGTAACCGGCACCTCTGGTGATGCCGTATTTATTCGTTGTGGATTCAGATGCTTGGGATTGATCAGTAATCTGACCATCCTTCCCGGCTGTGAGTATGTTTTTAATACTCTTGAAGCTGGGCGCTGCGGTGTAGGTGAGAGCCTTTTTACAGGCTGCTTCCAGACGCTCTGCAGAATATTTATCCACAAGCTTCAGAAGTCCCATACAGCTTTTGTAGCTCTGTTGTTCCACCCGTTGGGAGGTAAGTATTGCATCAACAGCTTGATACGTATTGATACTAATTTTATCAGCCCATTTACGAAATCGATTGCCGTTCCATTCCAGATATTTCTGGTGGTCTTCCGGCATATGCTCCACAATGGTGCTGTACTGCCCAGGCCTACCGTGTAGACGGGCATGTGAACATAGACGGTTATGGTTAAAGAATACCTCAATGGTTGTCTCTGTTATCCTTACATCGACCTTGCGTTTGATATACTCACAAGGAACAGAATATAGCATTCTGTCAACAGATATATGATAATTGAACTGAACAGTGGCTTTTTTCCAAGCTGCCAGTTCATAGGGGGTAGCAGGTAAAGGTGCCAAAAGTGGCTGTTCTTCCGCAAGAAACAAACTGATCTGGCTACCCTCTTTCTTTTGGAATAACCGGGCATTAAAAGCTTCCAGCTTTTCTCGTATTGCCTTGTTTAATTCATATAACGAAAAGAACTGCTCGTTGCGGATAGCTGCGGTAATCCATGTGGATATATTTCCAACAGATCCCTCCACGTTTGGCTTGTCCTTAGGTTTTCTGACCCTGGCAGGAATGATGGCTGTGCCATAGTGTTCTGCCATTTCATAGTAGGTGGTGTTTACCTGCTGGTTGTACCAGCCGCCATTACGGATCACAGCTGTCTTACAGTTGTCCGAGACCAGAATCTTGGCCACACCGCCGAAGTACTGGTACATATGAATATGGGCAGTGATCCATGCCTGTTGTTTTTCGTTGATAAAGGCTTCAACATAGGCATACTGGCTGTAAGTCATGACACCTACGAATATACTTGCTGCAATGATTTCACCAGTATCCGGGTCTATGATCTGTGCAGGATCACCTGCCCAATCGACCTCGACCTGTTCGCCCGGTTTTCGGGCTATGTGCATGATAGCACGACGTTTCTGCTCATCCTGTTGGATGTAGTAGCAGAATTGGGAATACATAAGGGGCTGCTCATTGTTCAGGCGGCAATCCTCCATGTATTCGGTCCACAAGAGCTTTTTGCTGACTCCATTTTTCAGTAGTTCCTTGCGGATGTAAGCAAAATCCGGCATTTTCTTAACGGTGTTTGCTTTGGATTTGGGAAACAGGATTTGTTCTAATACAGCATCAGTCTGATTGTCGTCAACTGGCCATGAAATATTAAGTTCTTTAGCCTTGTTGATGACTCGATTGACTGTTTTCTTAGAGACATTGCTGCTGTAGGCAATGTTCTGCTGGCTGAATCCAAGACTATAAAGTCTTAGGATTTCCCGATACTTGGTCATATTGTGATGACCTCCTTCAAATGTATTTACACCCTCAGGTGCATTGATACATTATATCGGAGGAGGCTTCTTAAACGGTTTCCGCTTCCGGTACAGCGGTTTCCCTTAAAACGGAATAGCGGTTTCCAACCACCGGACAGGCGGTGTAATTTGCTCCGGAATACTCATATGTTAACATTTAGCAAAAATGAACTTTAAATAAGGTTATTAAAACTATTAGCAAATTCTATTGAAATATTACAAGAATTTAAAGTAATATCAATCGAAAACCAGCAACAAATTTTAAAGTTAATAAAAAGCACAAATTAAGGTGGACTACTTTGTCAAGAAATTTTTAACCCTATTTAAGGTGTATTCACACCACCTTTCGCTACTTGATAATTGTATATAAATGGAACTTGTCTTTAAATAAGTCTGGTAAATATGATAATTAATTCCAGGAGATTAAATAAGTGTCAAGGGTCCCGACAAGCGAAGCTTGCACTTGACAGGCAACACATCCAATAACCTATTGTTGCCGGGCTGGTTTTATACCAGACTGGTTGCCTTCCGGCGAGGGTGGGGTGGTTTGAAGGGGTAGCGCCCATCCAAGGTTTTAGCTATTTCTCAAAGTATATTTTCTCCGGGGTAAGTTCATTTAATGCTTGATGTAGCCGATAAGTATTGTACTTATTTCAGATATTTGCCAATTCCCTGCCTGGCATCTCTAGGGTTTGTATAATCATTAATGTATATTTCCTGGTACTTCACCGACCTCCATAATCTCTCTGTAAAAATATTATTCATTGCCCGACCTCTTCCGTCCATAGCATAATGACATTACGCACTTTTTTTGCTAATCACAAAAGCCTGAATCCCAATATTTACAATGGGTCTCAGGCTTTTTATCTTCTTTAAGTGTCAAAGATGGGATAATAACATACAACAATATACAACAAATTAATCTTGGAATTTGACATCAAAAAAGCCGCTGTTTAGCGGCTTTGCTAATATTTATTTAGTTGGCAACTGTCGAAAACCCGAGTTATAAATAAATTTTATTAATATAAATTTTTATATTAATTTTATCATTTTGACCAAAAACACAAAAAAAAATACAATATTAATGTTGAAAAATGTTAAAAAAAAAACACAAGCCAGAAAGGATTATAGATATGTTAGATGTTTCAGTAAAGCATGTCAAATTTTCCTACGACGAACATGAGGTCGTTTTGGGAGACATAGATTTTCACGTTAAAGCAGGAGATTTTGTATGCATTTTGGGACAGTCGGGATGTGGGAAGAGTACCTTCCTTCGTCTAATGGCTGGCTTAGAAAAGCCAACCCAAGGTAGCATTTTCATTGGTGGAAAACCATTGCAGGGGGCCAGTCTGCAGCGAATCGTTGTGTTCCAAGATTACGGTCTGTTTCCGTGGATGAAAGCCGGGGAAAACATTGTTCTGGCATTAAAACAGCGCTTCCCGCAAATGGACAAAAAAACATTAAAGCAAACCACAATAGATGCTCTTCGCAGAGTCGGTCTATCTGAAGATGTGTATTACAAATTTCCCAAAGAACTTTCCGGCGGTATGAAACAGCGCTGTGCCATTGCGCGAGCTTTCAGCGTTGACCCTCCTATTTTACTTATGGACGAGCCTTTCGGCGCACTTGATGCAGTTACTCGTGCCCGTTTGCAAGATTTGGTGCTTACAATGTGGGCAAAGGATGAGAAAAAGAAAACCGTCTTTTTCGTAACCCACGATGTAGATGAAGCTCTTTTGCTTGCCAACCGAATTGTGGTATTCGGTCAGTCTCCCAGCCACATTATATATGATTATGGAGCGGAGGACGGAACCAGACCGACACGCAATACCATGTATGACGATGTCAAATATATGCGCTTGCGCAACGAGTTGATTAAATGTATTAACTCAGATATTAACTCGGAAGTAAATAAAGACATATAGGCAAGCATCAACGCTTGTTTATATATAACTCACACAACTTTCTCAGCTGCAAACAGCGGCTTGATCTATGAAAAATCTATATACACACACAACAATAATTTTTCCTTTAGAGGATGAGGTATCGCGTTCAAGAATGAATTCATTATCTCATTAGCCATTTCCTGACTGAGTAATGGTAACTGACTTAGAACTTGGCAAAGGGTATCAACAAGCAACATAGAGATTGAGAGAGTTTTATATCTGCTAGTTCTTTTCTAAGGTAATAAAACAGATCACCTAATGTTCTATCATCAGTAGCGTTTCTTGCTTCCTGTGATAACATGTATTTTTCTTAAAAGATAACTGCTCGCTTTGCATAGCTAAGGTTCAAAAGAGATTTTTGCCGTGAAAAATCAGGTAAAATAGTTCTTTTAGGACGACAGTGCAATGAATACCTGACTGTTTGTAGAAATTGCATTTAAGTAGCATTTTCGAAATATTAAACTGCGGCTGGTATTTTGGGTTTTGGTCAATTCAATTATACCATTCTGAGGGGGTTTTCTGTTGTTTTAATGTGCGTTTCTATATGAATTTTTCAATGATTATGCCCGCATTGCTTGTGGAAATTTATGGGGAAGTTGAGTAACTCACATAACAAAAAATTAGGAGGAAAAAACAAATGAAGAAAAAAACATTAGCTCTACTGCTATGCCTCTCAATGGCATTTTCGCTGTTCTTGGCAGGCTGCTCGCAGAAGACATCCAACACTACTAAAGATGGAGACAAAGAAGAGGTGTTGTCGCTTAGTATTGCTGCAACACCGTTTAGCGGAAACGTTCTGCATTATATTGCAGACTATTGCGGCTTTTATAAGGAAGAGGGCCTAGATGTAGAAATACAGTACATCAATGGCTTTTCAGACCTTTTGGAAGCTGTAAATAGCGGTGCTGTAGATGTAGCTACCACCTATGGTACATCTAGTCCGCTGAACGAAATATCAAATGGTCGCAATGTTACTATTTTTGCTGGATATATGCTCCAAGGCTGTATGCCTATTCTTGCTCGCAAGGGAACGGAATTTACCGGCGCAGAAAGCTTTGTAGGAAAGACAATCACATCCAGAGGCGGCGGCGGAGGTGCTAGCGTTCCGATATTTAAGGCACTTATTGATAAGGGATACGACCCTGTTAACGATGTCAAATGGATGCACGGTGTTGACCAGACCGTTGCAATGGAAATGTGCAGTAAGGGTGAGGCAGATTTTGTAGTAGGTACTACCGGTATTCAAACAACTGCTAAGGATTTCGGTTTAGAACCTGTAGCTTTTCTCAGCGATTTGATGCCCGAATATTCATGCTGCCGTATCTGGTCTACAACCGATTGGTTTAATAACAATCAGGAAGCTGCCCTTCGTGCGCTCAGAGCGTGGATCAGAGCGGAAGAAGTTCTCGAAAACGACCCCAAGCTTGCAGTAAAACTTACTGTTGAAAACACAGACTTGACACAGGAATATGTTGAAGGCTTTGAGCTTGACCCACACTGGATGGTAAATCTTGACCCACATTGGAAGGGCGTTTCCAAATCAGCTGATATTTTGGGAGAAGTAGGAGTAATACAACCGATAACTCACGATAAGCTTGCTCAATACTTTAACTGCAGCCTCTATAAACAGGCTCTTGACGAATGCCAAAAGAAATACGGTGATAAAGATCCGGATTTCTATGAGAAATATCAAAATTCATACTTAGAAGCAAACGCAGAGTATATAGACAAATATATGAAATAAAAATATAAAGTAATACGGGGAATGATTGCAATGAATAACCTTAAATCTTTATTTAAGAATTACACAATGACAATTTTGATAGTTGTTACCGTTGTTTTTGCGTATGGAATGGGAGGTCATAGTGGAGCATTAGACAAATATTTGTTCCCTCCGATAGGAAAAATCGGAGGTTCTTTCCAGACAATGTGGATGACCATGCTGCAAAACTTTAAGGCCTCTCTAGAATTGCTTGTCCCCGGTATGCTGCTTGGCGTGCTTATCGCATTAGGGATCGGTATTCCGATGGGACTCAGCGAAAAGGTGCGTCGGGCACTTTATCCGATTGTTTACGCAGCCAGTATGATTCCTGTTATACTGTTGTCTCCATTTGCTGTTCATATGGCTCCAACACTTCGTTCTGCTGCTATGTTTATGGTCGTTTGGGGCACCCTGTGGGCTACTCTTTTTTCTTCAATCAATGGCATCATGACTATTGATAAACGCTATCTGGATAATGCTACAATACTTGAACTACGTGGATTTAAGCGTCTTAGAAAGGTTGTGTTGCCGGCAGCATTGCCCTCTATTGCAGGCGGAATTATAACCTCTGTTCGTTCTGCATTTTTAAGCCTTGTGTTTGCTGAAATGTATGGTACTCGAGTCGGCCTCGGTTATTTTGTAAGGTACTACTCGGATCTGGGATATTTTGAACATGTTTGGAGCGGATTCCTTTGCATGGCGATTTTCATGATTGTGATTATGCAGCTTCTTGAAATCGGCAAAAACCGCTTGTTGCGTTGGACAATCAATTAACTTTCAAAAAAAGGAGGAAGGTGAAGAATGTGCCGAAACGGCGTTTTTCACTTTTTCCTTTTACTTATTTTCTAAAATTATTTACTTCTTTTTCTCGGATAGCTTTCCGCTATTTAATTGATTTCTTTTTATTTGTAACATTTCAATTAAGGAGGTTACTTTATGCATAAAGATGATCAAATGACGCCCAAGGAACGGGCACAAGCGCTTTCCGAGGGTAAACCGGTTGACAGAATGCCTATCGGTTTGATGGCTTTTGCACCCAGCCCCCGTCTGTTGAACCTTACCTCTGACGCGCTGTTTTCCAACGGCAGAACATTTGCTAATTGCCAGAAGAAACTTTATGAAACCTTCGGTCAGGACGGTGTGACCGCAAAGTATGGACTACATAGTATGGGTATTGCATTTGGTGCTACAGCCTTAAATCCGAAAGATTCAGCCAGAGCTATCATCAATCATCCAATAAAGGATATTAGAGATTTAAGTATTTTGGATCTGGATAAACTGACTCCGGAGAAAGACAAGGATGTTCTCCGCACCTATGAATCCGCACAGTATTTATTAGATGAACTGGGCAATGAAGTTGGGTGTACCTTCGGGGCAACCGGTCCTTTTACTTGTGCCTGCGCCTTGATGGGGGCTGAACGGCTGATGCGGGCTGTCGCCAAATATCCAGAGGAGCTACATAAGCTATTACGTTTCACTACAGATGCCATGATTCAAATTACCAAGCCGTTTTTACTGCTTGGTTGTAGTGGCATCGCTATTTCTGAGCCAATGGGCTCCGGCATGCTGATGAGTGAAAAAAATTTTCGTAAATTTGTATTACCGTATATGCAGGAATATGTTGCAGCATGTAAAGCAGTTCGTCCTGTTGGCTGTACCTTACACATCTGTGGCGATACTACAAAGCTTTTGGAAGCAATGGCTGACTGCAATGTGGACGTTATCAGCTTGGACAATTTGGTAGATATCGCTGTTGCAAGGGAACGTATCGGTAATCGCGTCAAGCTTATGGGCAATGTTCAACCTATCGGTACCCTTTTGTTTGGCAAACCTGCGGATGTTGAAGCCGAAGTAAAATCCTGTTTTTGCAAAGGTTGGGGCAGTCCAAAAGGTTTCTTGATAAGTCCGGGCTGTGATGCTCCGTATGCTACACCGATTGAAAATTTACATGCCTATATGGATGCCGCCAGAAAATGTGCAAAATATCCAGTTAATCCTGATAACTTTATTTAAAAGAGTGTGCCTGTGTATATTACAAAAGTAAACAACTCCAGTGTCCTATATGGGCTAAACCCGTCGGCATTGCATATCCGGTATGGGTATAGACAATGTGACCACATTACAGACTGCAAAATACGATAGGGTTAAAAGTGAAAATCCTTTCGAAACTCCGCAGAAAACATCGACGATATGATGATATTGTGTGTGATGCGGGATACCCTGTTAATCCAGAAAAGGTTAAATTTTTAATAAAGGAGTGATAAAATTGGCATCAAAAGAAGAACTTTTGAAAAAGCTTTCAGACTGTGTTGTCGATATGGAAGATGAACTTGTTTCGTCTGTCGCAAAAGAATATATTGATGAAGGCTTTCCGGCTGTGAAAGGAATTTTGAACGGTCTTGTCGACGGAATGAACAAAGCTGCGGATTTATATGAAAAAGAGGAGTATTTTATTCCAGAGCTTCTTATATGCTCAGATGCTATGTATAACGGACTCGATGTCTTGCGCCCGCACATAGGCAAAACCGAAACCTCCAACAAGTGTAAAATTGCGATAGGCGTTGTCGAAGGCGACACTCACGACATAGGTAAAAACCTTGTTAAAATAATGCTTGAAGCCGCAGGTTATGAGATGATAGACCTAGGGCGCGACGTTCCGGCTTCTAAGTTTATTGAAGCAGTAAAAAAAGATGGCGTGAAGGTTGTTGCCTTGTCAACGCTTATGTCCACATCGATGAACAATATGCAGAAAATAATCGACCAATTAAAGGAAACCGAGCTTCGCGATAAAGTAAAAGTGATAATCGGCGGGGCGCCTATATCCTCTGCCTTTGCAAAAAAAATAGGGGCTGACGGATATTCGGAAAACGCAGTTGAAGCTGTAAAACTTGTAAATAGGCTTTTGGGGGCATAGCCTATGGAAATGACCCAAAAAGAGCGCCTTGCAGCGGCTGCAAAAGGCAAAACTGTTGACCGTCCTCCCTGCATTTGTCCGGGCGGTATGATGAACATGATGTTTTCGGACATTATGGATATCTCGGGGGTGTGTTGGCCTGAAGCGCATACAGACCCTAAAAAAATGGCTGCTCTTGCAATAGCGATAAACTCTCAGGGATGTTTTGAAAATTATGGCGTTCCCTTTTGCATGACGGTTGAAGCGGAAAGCATGGGAGCCATCGTCAATATGGGTGATAAACTATGCGAACCACATGTTGTGTCCTCCCCTCTTTCCTCCTGCGCGGAGTTTTCAAAACTGCAGACGATAGACTTGTCCTCAGGCAGAGCTAAGACGGTTATAGATGCAATATCAATTTTGCATGAAATCGGTGGCGATGTGCCCATAGTCGGCAATCTCACCGGACCAATAAGCCTCGCCGGAACGCTGCTTGATATGTCTACTCTGCTCAGGGAAATGCGAAAATCTCCCGATGATGCAGACGCTTTTCTAAGTTTTGTGGCGGACAACCTTATAATTTTTGCAAAAGCACAAATAGCTGCCGGAGCGGATGTGATATGTATATCCGAGCCCAGCGGAACGGGCGAAATCCTTGGACCGAAGTTTTTTGAAAAATACACTGTTACATATCTAAACAAAGTTTTGGATGCGATAGATGTCGGCGTTAAAATAGTTCATATATGCGGTCAGATGAAAAGCGTATATCAAATAATTTCAAAAATACACTGCGATGTGTTCAGCTTTGACGCGATAGTAAACATCGAATCTGTAAAAGAAGCGCTTACCACGCAAAAAACTATGGGCAATATAAGTATTTTTGCTTTGAGCTCTCAGGCCAAAGACAAAATATCCTCTCTTGTTTCCCGCGCCGTGAAAAAAGGGGTAGACATAGTGTCCCCCGCGTGTGGGTTATCCACCCTTACCCCTATTGAAAATGTTAAGACTATATTGGAAACGGTAAAAAACCTATAAAGGAAACTCTTATTATGCCAAAAATTTTCCTCGAAAAAGAAAATAAGACTTTGCTTTGTGAAAAAGGCAGCTCTCTATACGATGTTCTCGCCAAAGAAGGGTATATAGACGCCCCATGCGGCGGCAAGGGCACGTGCGGCAAGTGCGGCGTTTATGTAGACGGAAAATGGGTTTTTTCATGCAATTTTTATGTTGAGAACGACATTTCGGTTGTGCTGACCAAAAAAGAAAATATATGTGAAATAATGTCAGACGGGGTAAAAAAAGATTTTAAACGCGATTCTTTTCCTCCTCATACTTTCGGCGTTGCCATAGACATAGGCACAACAACCATAGTTGCAGCTCTTGTAAATATGCATTCCGGCGAGGAACTTTGCTCACTATCTTGTCTCAATTCACAAAAGGCATTCGGACAGGATGTTATAACAAGGATACATTATACAATAGAAAATACAGACGGACTTACTCTACTGCAATCTGCGGTCATAAATGACATAAACAGCCTGATTTCCGGCTTGTGTAGTCAGAACAAGGTGTTATCAGAGGAGATTTTGCAAATAGCCATATCGGGTAACACTACCATGATTCACCTGCTTTTAGGAATAAATCCCACATCGATAGCTGCAGCTCCGTATCTGCCTGCGTTTTCGGGAGCTGTGTCAAGACCCGCCCGAGAGCTGTCCATATGTGCAGAAAATGCGCAAATTTATTGCATTCCTGCAATTTCCTCATTTGTAGGCGGAGATATTACCTCGGGAATTCTGGCGTGCAACCTGTCTGCTTCGTCCGAGCGAGAGCTGTTTATAGACATAGGCACAAACGGAGAAATGGTATTAAACAACTCCGGAACAATGCTTTCGTGTTCATGTGCTGCCGGCCCTGCATTGGAGGGTATGAATATAAGCTGTGGTATGCGTGCGGCAAACGGAGCGATTGAAGACGTTACAATAGACGGTGATCAAGTCTGTATATCAACAATAGGAGATGGTTCCCCTATTGGAATATGCGGAAGCGGGCTGTTGTCCGCCATATCCCAAATGCGAAAAAGTGGTGTTATCAATGCAAGAGGGCGTCTGTGCGAGCATCCTCTCGTCGAGCTGAGAGATGGCAAGCGTGTGTTTGTTCTTGACAAGGATTTTGATATTTACATATCCCAAAACGACATTCGCCAGGTTCAGCTTGCCAAAGGCGCCATTTTAGCGGGGATATACACAATGCTTAATTATGCAAAGCTTTCTGTGTGCGATTTGGACAAAGTGATTGTGGCAGGCCAGTTTGGCGCTCACCTGAAAGAGGAAAGCCTTGTGGGTGCAGGGATTTTGCCATACGAGCTTACAGGCAAAATAACATACGTTGGAAATACGTCAAAATCCGGCGCTTACATTTGTCTTATGTCCGATTACGAACGCAATCTTGCGGAAAATATCGTTGAAAATGTCCGCTATATTGAGCTTTCTTCACTTAACGGATATGAAGATTTATTTATTAAATGCATTAGCTTTGAACAGGAGCGTCAGATATGAATTTAAATTCTTTTTCCTGCCCTTCCTACACGGGAGACGAGGTTTTTTTGCTTGTGAAGGACAAGGGCTTGTCATTTGAGGAAATATATCAAAATCCTAATTCTATTGTCGATTTTGCCTTGTTGCTTAAAAATAACGTGCACAGAGAATATTGCTATCTCCCCTTTTGTCATACGGTTGAAGCGGAAAGTATGGGAGCCCATATAATTCCCGGAGACGAGTCTGCGGGAGCGCGTGCGGGCGGATATTTCTGTACGTCTTTTGAGGAACTTATGAAGGCAAAAATCAGGTATAATGAAAATTTAAGAATATGCAAAATGCTGAATGCATGCTCTATATTAAAATCCAGAGGAGAACAAATAATTTATACGCTCAGCGGTCCCCTTTCGATTATAAACTGCCTTGCAGATTCTAAAGTATTATTTAAAACCTGGCGAAAAGACGAAGCTTTGGTAAAGGAATTATTCGACAACCTGCTTAATCAACTCACCTTGTATTCAATAAAAATATTCGAATCGGGTGCGGATATCATATCATACGCCGACCCTGCTGGCACCTTTGACATATTAGGACCTAAATATTCAGAGTATATATCTAAAAATTTTACTGTTCCTTTGTTAAAGAAATTATCCGAAATATGTGATAAAGAACAGTCTGTTTTCATATGTCCAATCACTGTGCGCTCTCTTGTAAAATCTGAGCTTGTGTCTGTCGGAGATTATAGCGGCGAAAACATCTATGTTGCCTGCTCAAAATCTTTGCGAGACAAAAAAATATCGATAAAACTTAAATAAAAAAGGGCTGTTGCAAAACGAACTGATTAGTTCGTTTTGCAACAGCCCTTTTTAGGCATCTTTTTTAATATTTCCTTTATTTAATAGTATGAAATAAGTTATAATGTATGGAACTAATAAAATTGTATTAATTTAGGAGTGTTCTTATTGCTGACTTTTTTTGAAGAATACAAAGTAATCTATCGGTTTGTCAGGGAGATATTTCCCCAGGTAGATAAAACTTTAGAAAAGTGGGAGAAAAAGGCTGAACTGATACCGGATCAGTTTTTGCGTAATCAGGCACTATCCAGTATTAAACTGAAAAGATTTCATTGCCAGGGGGGAAGTGTTTATGCTCTATATCCCGGAGTTGACCGGGATATTATGGTGAGATTTATTGTGGCTTTTCAGACTATAAGCGATTATCTGGATAATCTTTGTGACAGAGGGGGTTGTCTTGATAAAAATGCTTTTTATCAGCTGCATCTTGCTCTGATTGAAGCTCTTTCCCCACAAAAGACTTTGTCAAATTACTATTCCCTGTATCCCTATCATGATGACGGTGGTTATCTGGAATCTTTAGTACAAGAATGCCGGTCCTGTCTCAGACGAATTTTCTCTTACCGGATTATTGAGAAAGATGTATTAAAACTGGTGTCTTTGTATTCGGATCTTCAAAGCATCAAACATATTGCACCGGAATCCAGGGAAAAAGAGATGGTGCAGTGGACTCATAAGTATATAAAAGATTATCGGGATATTTCTCCTTGGGAATTTGCGGCTGCTACCGGTTCAACCCTTGGGGTATTTATGCTTTGTGTATTAGCTTTTAAACACGGTTTAGAAAGGGAAGATATCGAAAGAACAAGATCGGCTTATTTTCCTTATATTTGTGGTTTTCACATTCTCCTGGATTATTTTATTGACCAGGCAGAGGATCGCAATGAAGGAGATTTAAATTTTCTTTCTTATTATGAAAATGAGGAAAAAATTTTGGAAAGATTAACATATTTCTTAAGCCGGGCATTGGAAAAAGCAGGTACCTTACCTGACCCTGCATTCCATAAAACAATTATAAGAGGAATGTCAGCATTGTACTTGTCTGATCCCAAGTCATTTATCCCCCCGGCAAAAGATATTAGCAGCCATCTTGTGAAGATGTCGGGTAAAAAAATGCAGCTATTACACCTGATATGTAAACTATTACGTAATAAAAAAATTATTTAGCGGTTAATTGCTTACGATTTCCTATTTAATGCTTTATCAACAATTTGCTCTAATAAGTTACGGTACATCCCTTCGGGAAGATGGGCAAGTTCATTTTTAGCATTTTGGGCGCAATGTTCACAGATATCAAGGGCTTGTTTAATGAAGCCATTTGCTTCTAAAAGCTGATTAATTACAGATATATTAGATTGGTCCAACTGCCTGCTGCTGATCATATTTTTGATCCGGTTTCCATATTTAGGGTGCTGCATCAGGTAGATTACAGGAAGGGTTAGATTACCTTGAGACAGGTCTTGGCAGGCAGGCTTTCCCATAATATCACTTTTGCCGGTAAAGTCAAGGACATCATCAATTATTTGAAACACATATCCCAGGTTAGTGCCAAAGGTTCGTAATGCGGATATTGTACTTTGATCACCCCCGGATATTAGAGCTCCGGATTCGCAGCACGCAGAGAGAAGTTGGGCTGTTTTTTTATTGATTCTATTAAAATAATCAGTTTCACTTTGTTCGGTATGGTATAAGAAATTCTCTTGTTCTATTTCCCCTGCACACATATTCTGGATAGCTGTTACCATAAGCTTTAGTACTGGGTAGAGGTTTTCAGTTACCATGAGGTCAAATGCTCTTGCAAAGAGAAAATCTCCGGCCAGAACGGCATGTTTTTTTCCCCAAAGGGCATTAACAGAGGGTTTACCTCTTCGGTATAAGGATTTATCGATTATATCGTCATGTACTAATGATGCCATGTGAATTAATTCTGCTGCGGTACCGGCAGCTATCAGCTTATCATTAGTATGAGGGATTATGGTTTTTCCGCTTAGGATGACCAGCAAAGGCCGGAGTCTTTTCCCTCCTGACTGTAATAAATAACTGCACATTTCATGGATAGTGCCTTTACCTGATCCAATAATTTGATACAGCTTGGATTCAATCAAATGCATTTCCGGAATCAGGTTAAGCAGACTGGGATTTTGCTGCTTTTGAACAACGTGATATATTTCCATTTATTCACACCCCCTTAATATAAATTTTATTATTTACAGAATAAAGGGGAATTATAGAGCGGTAAAGTATTTTCTTTCTATAAAGGATTTTGCACAAGGGATTTTCTACTTGGAAAAATAGGTTATAATGTATTAGTACTACGAACAAAGGAGACCGGTAACTTTGAGAGCTCATGATATTGAAAAAATCGTTAAAGCCACTATGGAAGCCATGGATCTTTATGGTGGAGACAAGGGATTTATGGAATCGGTAAGGCGATTTAATTTGGGTGAAGAAAAACTGGAATTATGGATTAACGCTTATGAAGAAGCGGGAATTTCCGGCATACGTGCACTTACGGAAACTTTTTCGATGGATAAAGAGATAGCAAAAACAGCCCAAGCACAGATTGCGGTTTTTTTTAAAGCTGCCTGGCCGGCCTTTGAATACAGGACCAACCGCCGCTATAACAGGATTACTATTAGTATCAAAACGAAAGGAAATGACTACTTTACTGAGTTATGCCAGCTTCGTTACACTCCTTTTGATGAAAGATGGCATCTCTACTGGAAAAGAAGTAATGGAAAGTGGTGTCCCTATGTTCCGGAAATAGGGGATACAGGCGGCCTTCTTTGGAAATCCTTATATTATGTTAAATTGGATACCTTTGGTTGTTTTTTAGGCTAATTTTTCTGCGCTCAAGTATTTTAAAATAATTATTTTTGGATTGAATAACTTTTTGCAGCAGAATTAGAATTTGATATTAAGTGGCAAAGGTAAAAGTTCGAAATGATTATTTTAGTTTTATTAGGGACATAATAAAAGATCAAGGATGGAAATATCCTTGATCTTTTTTATTGGAAGGATGAAAAAATGTTTATTTGGTATAGTACAGTTTTTGCTTTGATGATGATAATAGCTATTTATATTATTCTTAAAGGGAGAAATCACCGAAACAAATATACTGTCCTAGAATCGAGAGATGCTTTATTAAGTCCGGAGGAATTGGAACGTCATGCTGCAGAAATTGCAAAAAAACATAACATCTCAAAAAACAATGGTTTCTCTGATTGTCTTATTACCAGGATGAACCGAAACTTTAATCTTATTGCTTCTGTATACAAAATGCTTAACAAAGATGTAAAAATGGGTATACCCGTATCCCCGGCTGCCGAATGGCTGCTGGACAATTTTTATATTGTTGAAGAGCAGGTTAAAGGAATCCGGAATGACTTGGTTCGGGAAAAGTGTCTGCAATTAAATATTTTAAACAGCGGTTTTTTAAAAGGCTATCCCCGGGTTTATGCTATTGCTTTGGAGTTGGTATCCCATTTAGATGGACGGTTAGACAAAAGCATTATTCTCAACTTCATTAAAATATACCAGTCTCAGAATATTTTATCCATGGGAGAACTGTGGGCGATGCCTATGATGCTGAAAATTGCTTTGATTGAGAATATGACTAATCTCTGCGAAAAAATCGGGCAAACCCAGATTCAAATAAAAAATGTAAGAAATTTTTCTCACATGGATTTATCCGCAATCGATAATTTAATCAAAGAAAATCTCAAGATAATAGATCGAGGGTCATTTTCATTTATTGAACAACTGCTCAAAAAATTACGTCAGGCAGGAAGGGAAACTAAGGAAATACTAAATCATTTAGATAAAAAATTATTTGAATTTGATTTAACGGCGGACAAAATAATTCAAGAAGAGCATCAGGAGCAGGCAAGCAGGCAGGTTGCTATGGGTAATTCTGTGACAAGTCTCAAAATGATGGCCTCCTTAAATTGGAATAAGCTTTTTGAAGAACTGAGTGTTGTTGAAGGCATTTTAAGGGAAGATCCTGATGGCTCTTATCCCCGGATGGATTTTGAATCCCGAAATTATTATCGGAATCAAATTGAAAAAATGGCTCAGCAATTAAAAACTTCTGAGATAAATGTTGCCCGTAAAGCATTAAAATTGGCTCTTGAGGCCGGATCCGCCCAAACAAAGTTTCGCCATGTAGGCTATTACTTGGTAGGTTTAGGGAAAAACAAGCTAATTCAGGAATTAGGGGGGAGAGGGAACCAAAGAGCAGGTTCTATGAACCGGTATCTAGGACCTGTCTGTATTATTACTAGTTTAATTATTGTCTTATGTATCGTTTATGCAATTTATGCGGCACCGGAAAGTAAAGCTTCCGTATTAATTTTAGTTGCCCTTGTCGCTTTAATACCGGCTAGTGATATTGCTGTAACAATAGTAAACCGGATTATTACATCCCGGACAGAACCGACATTTTTACCTAAAATTGCCTATAACGAAGGTATTCCCAAAGAGGCGGCCACTTTAGTGGTTGTTCCAACATTGTTGCCTCATACACAAAGGGTACAAGAATTAATTAGGCAGTTGGAAGTACATTACCTGGGTAATAGGGAAGACAACATCTATTTTGCCTTGCTGGGGGATTTTAAGGATGCTGACCGGCAGCAGCTGCCTGGTGATGAAGAAATTATGCTTACTGCAAGAAAAGCAATTGAGGAACTAAATAAAAAATATGCCGGGGATAAAGATGTATTCTTTTTTTTCTCCCGGAATCGCACATTTTCTCAGCAGCAGAATTGTTGGATGGGTTGGGAAAGAAAAAGGGGTGCCTTGTTAGAGCTCAATAATCTATTAGAGAACCCGGAAAAAAAAGGATCCTTTAATATTGTCGGAGATATTTCCGTTCTTAACCAGATTAAATATGTGATCACACTTGATGCGGATACTAGACTTCCTTTGCATGGTGCCAAAAAATTAATCGGTACTATTTCCCATCCCCTAAATAAAGCGGTTTTTGATCATAAAAAAGGCATTGTAGTAGAGGGTTATGGCCTTATTCAGCCTAGAATTAATGTGAGTATCGAAAGTGCCAATAAAACTCTTTTTACACGAATTTTTGCCGGCCAAGGCGGAATAGATCCTTACACCACTGCTATTTCCGATGTTTATCAGGATTATTTTGGAGAAGGTATTTTTACCGGAAAGGGTATTTACGATTTAGAAGTATTCCAGAAAACCCTTAAGGATGCTATTCCTGAGAATACCATATTGAGCCATGATTTGCTGGAAGGAAGCTATGTCAGGGTTGGCTTGGCAACAGACTTGGAATTGGTAGACGGTTACCCGGCTAAATATAATTCTTATATGATGCGGCTGCATCGTTGGGTTAGGGGTGATTGGCAGCTTATTCATTGGCTTAGTTCATTTATCAAGAATCAGAAAGGTGATCGGATTCCTAATCCCATATCTTCTCTTTCTAGATGGAAAATTTTGGACAACCTAAGGAGAAGCCTGGTTAGCTTTTCAGTAATGCTTTTGTTTATTTTGGGTTCAACGATTTTTCCCGGTCACAGCCTATTTTGGTTAGGCTTCGGTTTGATCACAATCGGGTTTCCCTTTATTTTAGAATGCTCTGATTTTGTTCTGAGAAAGCATTACCGGACGGAATGGGATAAACGTCACAGCAATATAATTTTTGGCCTCAAAGGTGTTTTTTACCAGGTATTTCTGGTACTAGTTTTTCTTCCTTACCAGGCCTATATGATGACTGATGCTATTATTAGATCCCTTTATCGGATGATAGTTACCCGGAAAAATTTATTACAATGGGTAACGGCGGCTGATGTGGAAAAAAAAATCAAAAGCAATTTGTTCAGCTTTATCAGGCAGATGGCACCGGCAGTTTTCGGGGCGATAGCCATATTTTTACTGGTGTTTTTTATGCGCCGGGAAAGCTTATTCTATCTTTTTCCTTTATTAATCTTATGGTGTGTGTCTCCGTTAGCAGCGTATTATATAAGTAGGGATAATGTAGATAAAAAAGATGCGCTCAGTCAAAATGACATAAATGAATTAAGAAAATTAGCCCGGAAAACCTGGGCTTATTACGAGGATTTTGCCGGTGCTAAGGATAACTTTCTTCCACCGGACAATTTTCAAGAAAATCCGCCCAATGGAGTGGCACATCGCACATCTCCAACTAACATTGGATTTTTATTTATGGCTATTTTAGCTGCTCGGGATTTTGGTTTTATTTGTACTACCCAGTTAAGCGAAATGGTGGAGAGAACTCTCACTACTGTTGAAAAGATGGATAAATGGAAAGGACATTTGTATAACTGGTATCATACTTTGACCCTGAAGGTGTTAAAACCGGCTTTTGTGTCTACAGTGGACAGCGGTAATTTTGTGGGATATTTAATGACATTAAAACAAGGATTACGTGAATATCTAAAGCGGCCTCTGGTAGACAGATATTTGCTACAAGGGATGAAAAGTACGCTGGAGTTAGCAGGTAAGGAATATCCTCAAGCTTTTAAATCTATTGAAGATCTTTTGGGGAAAAACCAGATAGGTTTATATGATTGGTGCTGTTTTCTGGACACAATTAGTCTTGAAAAACCGGTTAAAAGTAATTGGTTACAGCGGTTTGAGCGGATGTTGGAATCTTATCAAAGGGAGATGCAGTCTCTTTTTCTTCCTCTAAATTTTTTTCAAGAGCTCCCGGAAATTTTAGATGAAGCTGAGCGGTATCGGATTGTTTTGGAGTTAGTCCAATCCCTTCAGGAAAATTGCTCCATAGGGGATTTAAAAGAAATTTATGCAAAGTTAATCAAAGAAGCAGAAAAAGCCTTATTGAATTCTACAGGTGAGGAACAAAAAAAGATCCTTTCCCAACTAATAATAGAAATAAAAAGGGTTAAGAAAAACGTTGTTTTGATTTGTGACCGGTTTGAAGATTTAATCTTCAGGCTGGAAAAATTAATTGAAGGGACCTGTTTTGCCCCTCTTTATGATGAGCAGAAACGTTTATTTTCCATTGGTTATCACGTAGAGGAGGAAAAACTGGTCAACTCATACTACGATTTATTGGCCTCGGAAGCAAGAATAACCAGTTTTTTGGCAGTTGCCCGCGGAGAAGTGCCGGAAGAACACTGGTCTAGATTAGGCAGATCTTTAACATTGGTAGATGGCTATAAAGGATTGGTTTCATGGGCGGGTACCATGTTTGAATATTTTATGCCGGTTTTAATTATGGAGAATTTCCCTAATACATTATTAGATGAAACTTACCGTTTTGTTGTGAGAACACAGCAGAAGTATGGGGAAAAAAGGGGCGTTCCCTGGGGCACCTCCGAATCAGGCTTTTATTCATTTGATGTTCAATTAAACTATCAATATAAAGCCTTTGGTGTTCCTGACCTGGGTTTAAAAAGAGGGCTCATAAATGACATGGTGGTTTCTCCTTACTCCACTCTATTGGCTCTTCCTTTCAGCCCTTCCGCCGCAATGGAGAATATTAAAAGACTTCAAGTTGATGGAATTGAAGGTGATTACGGTTTTTATGAAGCTGTAGATTATACTCCGGAACGCTTGTTTATGGGAAGGAAAAAAGGCATTGTGCAAAGCTATATGGCACACCATCAAGGAATGAGCCTAGTTGCTTTGGATAATTTTTTCTACGATGGGCTGATGCAGCGGCGTTTCCATCAAGATCCCCTGGTTAAGGCGGCTGAGCTGCTGCTGCAAGAGAAAGTACCTTTACGCGTAATTATCACTAAAGAAAATAAAGAGATTGTAGAACCTTTTGAAGTTGTAGAGCGGGAGCAGCCGCCGGTAATCAGAAAATTTGGAGTTCCCGGCGAAGCTGGGGGTTCATGCCACCTGCTTTCCAACGGCCGCTATTCTGTAATGGTTACTCAGGGAGGGTCCGGTTACAGTAAGCTGGAAGGAATTCAAGTTAACAGATGGCGGGAGAATTTCACTTCTGACCCCTGGGGGTTTTATGTTTTTCTTCGGAATGTAAGTACCGGGGGGGTATGGTCGGTAACATATGAACCTTTTCTTAAAAAACCTGATAAGTATGAAGTAATTTACTCTCCTCATAAAGCAGAGTTTATCCGCCTGGATAATGAAATTGGCACACATACGGAAATTACTGTTTCCCCGGAGAGTAATGCCGAAATCAGGAAAATATCAATAGCCAACCATGGTGAAACCCCGGTTGTTATTGAGGCAACTAGCTATTTTGAAGTAGTTCTGGCTTCCCATAATGCTGATATTGCGCACCCGGTTTTTAGCAATCTTTTTGTGCGTACGGAATTTGTAGAGAAATGGGGAAGTATTTTGGCTTCCAGAAAACCAAGAGAGTTAGACCAGCCTGAAGTATGGGCGGTCCATAATTTGCAGGTGGATGGGGAAACAAAGGGCAATCTTCAATATGAAACCGACCGGGGAAAATTTATTGGTAGGTGCAGAAATATAACTGATGCCGAAGCTTTGGATTTAGATCAACCCTTATCGAATACCACAGGTGCTGTTCTTGATCCCATAATGAGCTTGCGCAGGATGATTAAAATTGATCCCGGAAAGGTTGCCCAAATTACATACATGATAGGCATAGCCCAAGATAGGGGAGAAGCTCTCCAGCTAGCTGAGAAATTCCAGGAAAGTTCTTTTGTAAAACGTAGTTTTGAACTATCTTGTACAAGAAGCCAGGTTGAAGAAGGGTACTTGAATTTGAAGCCTGATGAAATCAAAACCTATCAAGATATGGTGACGCATATTATATTTTTAAGTCCATTAAAAAAAAGATATCATCATATTTTGCACCAAAATACCAAGGGACAGGCGGGGCTATGGGCTTACGGTGTTTCAGGGGATTTGCCTCTCATATTGGTGCTGCTGAAGAATTTCACACATCTGGATTTAGTAAGCGATGTTCTCAAAGCCCATGAATACTGGAAACTCAAGGGATTAAATGTTGACCTGGTAATAATGTATCAAGATGAGGAAGGTTATCTCCAGCCATTACATGAGGCTATTACCGATATGGTTATGGTAAGCCATGCCAGAGATATTGTTAATCAGCCTGGGGGAGTTTTTCTGATCAAGGAAAAAGCAATACCTCCAGAGGATGTTATTTTATTTTATACGGTAGCTCGGATTGTTTTAAAGGGGGAAAAAGGCTCTATTGCTGCCCAGCTTAAATCAGAAGAGGAAACAGAATTAGTTTCTCCTCCAAAAAAATTTGATAGTGTTAAAGCAAACTATATATCGAGAGATACTCCCTTAGAGTTGTTGTTCTCTAACGGGTATGGGGGATTTGATCTTAACGGAAAAGAGTATGTTATCCGGCTAAAAAGAGGATATGAATACTCCTGCCCCGTGGATTAACGTTATGTCCAATACCCGGTTTGGAACATTAATTAGCGAAAGTGGGTCGGGATTTACATGGGCGGAAAATAGCCGGGAAAACAAGCTTACTCCCTGGAGTAACGACCCTGTCAGTGACCCGCCGGGAGAAATTATTTATCTCCGAGATGAAGAAACAGGGGAGTTTTGGTCTCTGACCCCACTTCCGATCCGGGAAAAAGAAAGTTATACAATCAGGCATGGGTTAGGATACTCCAGCTTCCACCATGATAGTCACGGAATAGATCAGGAACTAACTGTTTTTGTTCCTCAGGAGGATCCGGTAAAGGTTAGTTTAGTTAAAATTACAAATCGGGAAAAAGAAAAGAGAAAGCTGACATTAACATACTTTGTGAAGCCTGTACTGGGGGTGGCGGAACAGGTTACCCGGCAGTATATTTGTACTGAGCGCATTGGGGATAACGGACCTATTATAATGAAAAATTCCTACAATCTAGATTTTCCCGGGCGTGTTGCTTTTGTAGCTTCTTCGGAAGAAGTTGTTTGTTATACAGGAGATGCAAAGGAATTTTTAGGCGGTGGAAGCCTGAAAGCTCCGGGGGCCCTAAAAAGGGAAGGTTTATTAAATCAGCTGGGGGCAGGGTTTGATCCTTGTGCGGCAATTCAGGTTTCCGTAGAATTAATAGCTGGAGCGGAAAAAGAATTAGCATTTATATTGGGACAAGGCAAAGATCTTGAAGAAGCAGTACATTTTACAAACCTTTATAAAGACTTGTCTCATTGCCGAAAAGCCTTTGACCATGTAAAACAATTTTGGCATCAAAAATTAAACCTTTTTCAGATAAAGACCCCCGGATTTATCCCTGGATATACTGGTAAACAACTGGCTGTTGTACCAGGTATTATCCTGCCGTGTTTGGGGAAGGTCTGCCTTTTACCAGTCAGGAGGTGCTTTTGGGTTTCGGGATCAACTTCAGGATGTGCTTAGCCTTGTTTATACGGCCCCTGAAATAACCAGGGAACAAATACTGCTTCATTGCGGTCACCAGTTTATTGAAGGAGATGTCCAGCACTGGTGGCATCCCGGGGCAGGAGATAAAGGTGTTCGGACCAGGTTTTCTGATGACTTGCTCTGGCTGCCCTTTGTTACTGCTGAATATGTTTCAATAACAGGCGACTACCAAATATTAGAAGAAGAAGTATCTTATCTTGAAGATGACTTGCTGAAGGAAAATGAGCAGGAACGATACGGAATACCCAAAGTCTCTCAGGAAAAGTCATCAGTTTATGAACACTGCCTGAGAGCAATAGAAAGGTCATTAAAATTCGGATCCCATGGAATTCCTCTCATGGGATCCGGGGATTGGAATGACGGCATGAGCTGTGTAGGCTATTTGGGAAAAGGAGAAAGTGTTTGGTTAGGATGGTTTCTGTGTAAAATTCTCAAGGATTTTCTCCCTTTGTGTAATTATATGAAGGATGAGGAAAGAGGAAAAAGATACTTGAAGCTGGTCCAAGAAATTGCCGAGAATATTGAAAAAAATGCCTGGGATGGAAGCTGGTACCGGAGGGCATATTTTGATGATGGAACACCTTTGGGTTCTATGGAAAATACCGAATGCCAAATAGATTCTCTTGCTCAGTCTTGGGCGGTAATCTCCGGTATCGGAAGAGCTGATCGGGTTAAGGATGCTATGGGTGCGGTTGAGAAACACTTGGTGCGCAAAGAAGAGGGGCTGATCCTCCTCTTTACTCCCCCTTTTGGTGAGGGAGATTTACAACCGGGCTATATTAAAGGATATGTTCCCGGAGTCCGGGAAAACGGAGGCCAGTATACTCATGCTGCCACCTGGGTAATTTCTGCCTTTGCCCAGTTAGGTTATGGGGATAAAGCCTGGGCTCTATATAATATGATAAATCCGATAAACCACAGCCGGACGCCTATCGAATCCGCCACTTATAAGGTGGAGCCCTATGTAATGGCCGCTGATGTTTATGCAGTTGCTCCCCATATAGGCAGGGGTGGTTGGACTTGGTATACGGGAGCGGCTTCCTGGATGTATAAAGTAGGTGTGGAAAATATCCTTGGGTTTGTTAAAAAAGGTGAAATATTGTATTTCAATCCTTGTATCCCAAAAGAATGGCCTGAGTATTTTATACGCTACACATATCAAAATACTCTTTATCAAATTCACATAAAAAATCCTTCAGGAATCAACCGGGGAGTACAAAGAGTAATTATTGACGGAAAGGAAGTAGCGGAAAAAAAGATTACCCTGGTTAATGATCACAGGGAACATCAGATTGAGGTTATCATGGGGTAAAGAAATAGACTCCCTAAGTTAAATGAGTCAAGGAGATAACCTCCTTGACTCATTAACATTTTACTATAAAGGAAAAGTCTTTGCGGGCGGCTACGCGTCCTTTGGAATCAAAAACAACAACTGTTATTTGATGCTTGCCCTGCTTAAGTTTATTTATCTCCAAAGGAAAGGAAAAAGGATATTGGTAACTGGTTGTCAGTAACTGATTATCAATTTTGTAAACAACTTTACTGATATAAGGGTCATAGGTTTTTATCCAGGCTAAACCAGTGGCATTTGCCCCTAAGGTTTTTCCCTCTAAGGGGATATTTTTTATTTTTGCAGCTGATTCACTGGGCATCAAGGGGCCATTGACAACCTGGGAAAGAAAATATGGATTGCTGATCATTTTTTTATATGCTTCCAAGACCTTGGTATTTTCAGTCAAACTGAAATTATTCAGTCTTCGTTCGGCAGAATGGGCTTTTTCAAAATTATTCACGCTATACCAATGAATAGCCTTTACCCGGGGATACAAAACTCTTACTCCCTGATAGAGCATGTTCATTTTAGTAATGGCAAACCTGGTTGCGTCCAGGTTTCCGGCGGCGCTAAAATGTGTTGCCCCGTATTCCGCCAGCATTATGGGTTTTTGATCTGCATATTCCTGATAGACAAAATCCAATAAATCTAAAGGGTTTACTTGCACAGCTGACTTGGAAGGATCACCGTTATAAAAGCAGACGCTGTAAAGATTAACACCTACCCAGTCTACCCATTGGTCTCCGGGATAATATTTGGTAATTTCCTTTTGGGGGACACTATTTGGCGCCCATACCATTGCTACATTAGGGGCTTCTTCCTTCATTACCTTTGAGACCAGGCGAAATTTTTGAATATATTTAGCAGGATTTCCATTCCAGGCTACCCAGTTCCCGTTCATTTCCGAGGCAAAACGTAGAAAAATGGGGACACCGGCTTCATTGGCTTTTATTGCAAACTCCCTGAGATAATTATCATCCTGAACAATGTCCAAACCTCTGTTGGGTTCCCAAGATAATTGAACTGCGGCACCTGCCTCCTTAACTTGGGCAACCCAATTTACCGGAAAAGGTTTTCCATATTCATGATATGTATAGTAAATAGCATGTTTTTTTCCGGTTATTCTGTTGAATTCCTGAACGTTATTAGGGCCTACATTGCTGTCATATTCCACAAATGCGCCGATATATATTCCCCCGCCAGGCTCATATTTTTCCAGCTTGTACTGAACCGGAAATGTGCCGTTTCTTTCATAAAAAAGCTTAATCTGACTATTTAAGGCATCTCCTTTCGCTTTTACTACCAGATAAGTATCAATGGAGCCCTTCTTTAAATGTATTTGTGCTTCACGGTAATAAGTATCTGCTGCTTTTTGATATTGACTGTTAGCTTGGTATGCCTCGCCCAGCTTTCTGAGATAAGCAGCCTGTGCCGATTGGGCCACTGCATGTTCCAGTTCATGTATAGCTTGAGTTATTTTCCCCTGCTGTAAAAAAGCTACACCTGCTTTATAGTGCTTACTGTGATGGACAGCGGGATGTGCCAGGGCGGCAGTGTGGGGGACAGCATAAATAATAGATAATAATAAAACTGAAAGTAAGACACGAAAACCATGCTGTTTCTTCATTGCTGAACACCTCTATAAAAATATTTTTTTCCAGTTTAAATTTGTTTCTTGGGGAAAACTGGAATAATACTACTTTATCATAGCATTTTTAGTAATTAATGAAAACCTTTTGAGCTCTTTTTATTCAAACAAATTTCCAGTTGTATAGCAATGATGTTAGATTGATTAATACGTCAGGCTTGCATACAATGAACATAATAGAATGAATATCAATTCATTTTAATATGTCAGAGGAGGTTATTGATGGCTTACTGGCAAACAAGTGAAGTATAAGAAAAACCAGAACACAAAAAAAGCCAAATTATGAAGGCGGTACAGGAAATCAATGTCATTTTAGGTCTGCAGCTAAAAAAATGGCTTTCGTCCCCCTGGTTCCATGGTTTCCCCTAAAATAGTTTTTCTATAAGGTAGCCTGCGGAAAATAAAATACTGAAAATTAATAACAAGCGGGCGGTTTTGGCTAATGTGGCATTAAGAGGTGCGCCTTTTTTTGTCTTAATATCGTGCATCAGCGGCAGGGCAAAGGGAAAAGAGAGCCAGGACAATAGGATCCATGCTGAAACTTGGTTCGCTAACCATATGATAAGAGGTACGGCCAGGGAGAACGTAAGCAAAAGATAATACTCTTTTTGGGTGCCGGAGGATCCCAAGCGGACTGCGATGGTCCTTTTACCGGCGATTTTATCATTTTCCAGGTCCCGAAGGTTATTAACCACTAAAATAGCTGTGGTTAAAAATCCTATGGGCAAAGCAGCCCACCAGGCTATGGAGCTGATGCTTAGAGCTTGTACATAGTAGGTACCGCACACTGCAACTGGACCAAAAAAAATAAAGACAAATATTTCACCTAACCCGTGATAACCGAAGGGGTACGGCCCGCCGGTATAGGTAATGGCGGAAATAATCGATAAAACTCCAATAACAAGAATATACCAGCCGCCCACCCAAATTAGGTAAGACCCAATTAAAAAAGCAAAAACAAAAATTGTCCACATACCCACCATTACCTGGTGGGGTGTTAAGAGACCTGCTTGAGTGACCCTTAAGGGGCCGGTTCTTTCCTTAGTATCCGTGCCTTTTTTATAATCAAATACATCGTTAGCCAGGTTAGAGCCAATCTGCAGAAGCAGAGCTGCTAGTAAAGCCGCTATGGCCGGGCCAAAACGAAAAGCATGATCTCCAATAGCAAGAGCGGTCCCCACAAGTACCGGACTTGCGGCCGCAGGTAATGTCTTTGGGCGTATGGCCAGCATCCAGATTTTAAAAGCGCTGGTATTAGGTTCCGACATAAAGCTAATCCCTCCAATAAAAACGCATATAAATACTTTAACTTAATTCGTGTTTATTCGGGATAATCCTTCCTTGAATAAGAGGCTGGATAGCTCATTAGTAACAACTTATTGACTTCTAGTCGGAAAAATTTTAGATTTAAAATTTTACTACTTTTTCTGCGATTTCCATAAATATTTGCACAATTTCCGGATCCCATTGTTTTCCTGCGTGTTTACGAAGCTCCAGGAGAGCTTCCGGAATAGTTTTTTTCTTGCGGTATGGGCGGTGGTTGGTCATAGCATCAAAACTGTCTGCCACGGCAATTATACGGGCGCCCAGAGGGATATCAGTTTTTGAGAGGTGGCTGGGGTAGCCGTCACCGTCAAATCTTTCATGATGATGTTTTATCAAGGGTAAAAGATGCTCAGTTCCAGGTACGGAAGTCATGATTTTTACTCCCCATAAAGGGTGATCTCGGATATCCCGCCATTCACTTAATGTTAGGGGGATGTCTTTATTGAGTATATGCCTGGGCAGTTCCATTTTTCCGATATCATGCAGTGCTGCCCCCATTTTTATATTGTTAATTTCATCTTTGGGCAGTTCCAGAGCATTAGCTATGGCTACAGAATATTTCATGACTCTTTCTGTATGCCCCAAGGTATAATTATCCCGGGCATTAATAATGAAAAGTATAAAACGGGCAAATCTGAGTAATTCCTGATCTGAATTACTTTGTATTTCCGCTGCGGCAGATAAATAATCTGTTGCTGTTACCTGATGGCTTTTTTGTTGACATTGCAGGTCTAAGTCTGCATGGTTTAATAACTGGGATTTATTTGCCCCGTCATTTGGAAAACAAGCAGTACCGGCAATAAAAGAAATTTTCGTTAACGGTGTTTCAGGACTTTTTTGAAGGGAGAATTCCTCGATGTGTTTTCCCAGCTGGCTGAGTAAGTTCTTTGCTTCAAATGTGGTGTACTCCGGGAAAATAAGGCCAAAACGGCCTGGACCATACCCGGACACAATAACATTTACCGGCACATTATGTTTAATAATTTTTGCTAAGGATACTGTTATTCTTTCCGCGATAATGTGTCCCAGAAAAGAGTGGTCCCATTGACAAATCCCAACATTGGCCAAGGCTAGTATAAAGGGTTTCTTTGAGGGATTTTCCGGGGATAATAACCAGTCTAATTGATCATAAAAATAGCGTCTGTTATAAAGCCCCGTTAAATCATCTGTGTTGCTTTGAAGAATTAAGGGAGGTGCAGGTTTCGGTTCTTTTTTTTTGACAACCGGCAAGGGGGTAAATTTAATAAAAAACAGGCTCAGGATGGTGCTTATAAACAGGGAAAATAAAAAAAATTTCAGATTATTTCCGCTAGTATTTTTTTCAGCACAATAAAAGATTGTCAAGGGAAGGACACCGTTTATAAAAAGAAGAAGAGCAAAATGATAATTTTCCTTATTAAACATATCTTTTCATCTCTCCTTTTACTAAAAGATTTTATTCTACATTGTTGTGCAACAAACCTTTTAAGTATGATATTTCTTTTTTGAACTCCAAATGTTTCCGTTGAGAATTGAAGGAAAATCATGTTAAACTTAAACTAATTTTGATAAACTGCAAGTTTTTCATCGTAAAAAGTGTATTTAATTATGGATGGTAAAAGGATGTGGTTCTGTGGACCGCCTGCAGGATCAAGGGCTGGTGGAACTTAGTTTACAGGGGAAAAAAGAAGCTTTTGAAGAATTGGTGAAGAGATACGAACGCCAAATTTTCAGTTTAGCATACCGTTTAACAAATAATTATGAAGATGCTTTTGACCTTACTCAAGAAATTTTTATGCATTTATTCGGGGTTTTAGATAAATACGATCAAAGCCGGAGATTTTTTCCCTGGATGTATCGAATAGCCACCAATATTTGTTATAATGCTCTGAAGAAAAAGCCCAAAGAGTCCTATCCGCTGGAAAACGTAGTTAATTATTCATCACTTGCTTTAGATAATAATACACAGCCGGAATACTATTATGAAACCAAAGAAATACAAGATACTGTACATAGGGCTATTGCAGAATTGCCGGAAAATTATCGTATTCCTATTGTGTTAAAGTATTTAGAAGATATGTCTTACCAACAGATTTCCGAGGTTATGGACTTACCGGTGTCTACAATTGAAACCAGGTTGTACCGGGGGCGTATCCAACTGCAAAAGCTGCTTCAAAATTCGTTAGAAAGGGGGCCAAAAAATGAGATGTCAGGACGCTAGGGAAATGTTTTTTAGATATATTGACCATGAGTTACCTTCAGAAGAAGAGACGGCCCTCAATACCCACCTGCAAGAGTGTCCCGAATGCAGTTTTGAGTTTGCCTCTATGAAGAAGACCCATGATTTACTACAAAGGACAATAATTCCTATTGATCCTCCCATAGATTTAACGGAAAGAATTATGAGCTCTCTTCCTGCAGAAATATTTACTCAAGAAGAGTCTGTTGCTTCGAAAAAACCAATTACCGGGTGGGGGTCTCATATTCAGAGTCGATGGGATTATTATAAAAAAGCATGGAAAAGTGTTAGAGGTAATTGGCAGTTTAAAACGGCCATAGTTTCCTTCAGTTTATTAGTTGCAGTACTACTTGGTATCAATTGGAATTATAAAGAGCCTCAGGTTGCACAGATCGATTCTTCCAAAAGGGAAGCTGTAAAGACAGAACACCCGGGTGTTTCTGCAAAGAATGCTGAAAATGTTAATGCATCTGTAACAGAGCCTGATGAAGACAAGGCGGGAGACTTAAGTCGGGAGAGTTTAAAGACAGAAAAAAGCCGGGTTAAGGGTAATTTAGTTGAAGCCAATGATAATACAGCTAATAATAACAATAGTATGGTCAATAAAAACAATGATAAAAAACAGAGCATAGAAATAGCTTCTTCAGAAGAAAATAAAAACTATATCCAACTCCCCCAGGCTACTTCAGTGCAGAATAGAATAGCATCAATTGAGGTTATTCCCCTTGTTGGCAATTTAAAGAAGAACCCTGTTTTTCACTTGGATGATAAGTTTTTACGTTATACATTAGCTATAAATGAGAGTAATGAACAATGGGAAGTAGAGTTAAAAAAAGGAGCGGAGCCTAAAAAAGTTGATGCAGATGTTTTAAAAGAAACTAGTGGCCTGGTGAAAACGAGTTCAAATGATCGCCGACCAGAATGGATAGCTTCAGCGATACCTGTTTCTGATGTAAAGATTGGGGCAACCAGTTGGTCTCTCGATCAAAAGCAAATAGCTGTTAATATTGGGTCTTCTCAGGGAAAGGATGGGGCAACGGGAATTTGGGTTATTCAGGAAAATGGTAAAATAGCTGTACAGGTGACCCAAATTGGCGGAGGAAATGATATAGCCTGGTCTCCTGATGCAAATAAAATTGCCTTTACAGACGAATCAGATTATTTATATGTTTTTTACTTAAGAGATCATTTATTGCTTCAGTTAACTAATACCAGTGATAATTTTAAAGAGATAGGCGATTTAAAATGGACACCTGAAGGGAAAAAAGTTGTTTTCAGCGGAGAGAAAACCGATGATTTTTCAAAAGGAATATTTATGGTTACTTTGCCCTAAGATTAGCTTAAATAAAACTACAACGTTATTTAATAAAGCCTGATCTTGAAAGCACTTTAAGTGCTTTTTTGTTGTTTCAAAAAGCATAAGTTGTAGGGGTTGGTTGGCTAGTTGGAAATGAACAGGTTATAAATTTGCTTTGAAAGCATCAAAGGGTTTTTTAAATTAAATTTGTTAATAATATTAAGGTGTCATTATTATTGCTGGTAGAAAGGATATTAAGGGCAGGAGAAACAATAACAAAAGCGAATAATGTACAATTATGAAAACACGGAGGTTGAATTGGTGAGTATTGTTGAAAATATTCGAAAAAAGATAGTAGAAGAAATCAAACAGGCAGTTTATCAAGCAAAAACTAACGGTAAAATACACTATAACAATTTACCTGATTTTGTTTTGGAAGTACCCAGGGAAAATATCCATGGGGATTTTGCCTCAAATATTGCCATGTTATTGGCAAAAGAGGCCAAAATGGCGCCGCGCAGCATTGCTGAGATTCTTGTCCGGTATTTTTCCATAGAAGGGAATCCTGTTGAAAAAATAGATATTGCCGGTCCCGGATTCATAAATTTTTATTTAAATCATAAATGGTTATATGATGTAATACCATTAGTTTTAAAAGAGGATAAAGATTACGGTAAATCCCAGGTAGGGCAGGGAGAAAAGATACAGGTAGAATTCGTGAGCGCTAATCCTACAGGAGTGCTTCACATGGGTAATGCACGGGGAGCGGCCCTAGGGGATTCCCTTGCTGGTGTTCTGGAGGCGGCGGGGTTTGATGTTACCCGGGAATTTTATATTAATGATGCCGGAAATCAGATTGAAAAGTTTGCTCAATCATTGGAAGCACGCTATTTTCAGCTTTTAGGAGAGGACATACCTTTCCCGGAAGACGGGTATCATGGCCGGGATTTAATTGATACTGTAAAATCCTTAATAGCTAAAGAAGGCGATAAATATAAAACACTGGATGAAGAATCCCGGAGAAAAATATTAGTTGAATATGCTCTTCAGGAAAAATTATCCGCCATAAGAGCATCTCTTGAGAAATTTGGAGTACATTATGATGTTTGGTTTAGTGAAAAGTCTCTTTATCAGAGTGGAGAAGTAAAAAACATTATTACGGAATTAAAGGAAAAGGGTTATATATATGAAAAAGAAGGTGCTTTATGGCTGAAAACAACTCAATTTGGCGATGAAAAGGATGAGGTATTAGTCCGGTCAAATGGGGTTCCAACTTATTTTGCGGCTGATATTGCCTACCATAAGAATAAATTTGAACGGGGTTTTCAGCGAGTAATTAATATCTGGGGGGCAGATCATCATGGTCATGTAGCCAGGATGAAAGGTGCTGTTAAAGTACTGGATTATGACCCGGAGAGATTAACGATAATTTTAATGCAGCTTGTCCGGCTCTTTCAGGGAGGAGAAATTCTCCGGATGTCGAAACGTACCGGAACGTACATTACCTTAGATGAACTGATGGAAGATGTAGGCCGGGACGCTGCGAGATACTTCTTTGTGATGCGCAGCCCGGACAGCCACCTTGATTTTGATTTAGATTTGGCAAAATCTCAATCAGCAGATAATCCGGTATTTTATGTACAGTATGCTCATGCGAGAATTTGCAGTATTCTGAGACAAGCCAGCGAGTCAGGATACTTGATACCGGATATTACCCAGGTTAATTTCGAGTTACTGACAGATCCGTCCGAAATTGTTTTAATACGCCGGATAGCTGATTTACCTGATGAAATTGCCTCCGCTGCTTTGAACCTGGCGCCTCACCGGCTGACTGTCTTTGCCCATGATTTGGCTAGCTTATTTCATAGTTTTTATACTAATTGCCGAGTGCTGACAGATGAACCGGAATTACGCAATTCTCGGTTATTATTGGTTAAGGCAGTGGGTATCTGTATCCGTAATGTGCTGCATTTAATAGGGGTTTCCGCACCTGAACACATGTAAAAGAAATAAATACCGCTAATCAAAATGGAGTGCAAACTTGATAATAAATATCTGGTAGTTAAGTTGTTCAAATCGGGTTATGTCCCTTGCCCCATTGTGCAGGACAAGTTATCGTTTTGGACTTGCGAAGATGTGAGCAATAGGTTAATACAAGATAATACATATTAATAATATTGTGCAGTAGAATTACTATTAAATCAGATCAATAAAAAATACAAATGGTAATTGTCTTGACAGTCTTTTTAGAAAAGGGATAAAATAAATAGGATGTTTTGACGGGTATTTCAAGGAGGATATACTAATGACCAAGTTTATTTTTGTTACTGGAGGAGTTGTTTCATCATTAGGCAAAGGGATTACTGCTGCTTCCTTAGGCCGTTTATTAAAAAACAGAGGCTTAAAGGTTGCTATTCAAAAGTTTGACCCCTATATCAATATTGATCCCGGGACAATGAGCCCTTATCAGCATGGTGAAGTATTTGTTACCGACGACGGGGCGGAAGCAGACCTTGATCTTGGTCATTATGAACGATTTGTAGATATTAATTTGAGTAAATATAGTAATGTTACTACAGGTAAGATATATAATTCTGTTATTAAAAAGGAAAGACGGGGAGATTTCCTAGGCGGTACTGTTCAAGTTATTCCTCATATTACAAATGAAATAAAAGAGCGGGTTTTTCGGGTTGCTAAGGAAAGTGACCCTGATGTAGTAATTACCGAAATTGGAGGAACGGTGGGAGATATTGAATCCTTACCGTTTTTAGAAGCAATTCGTCAAATAAAGGGAGATATTGGCCGGGATTATGTCTTGTATATTCATGTAACTTTAGTTCCTTTTTTAAAAGCGGCCGGGGAGGCTAAGACCAAACCTACTCAACATAGCGTGAAAGAATTAAGAAGTATCGGGATTCAACCGGACATTATTGTTTGCCGATCCGAAATGCCTATTTCCAAGGAAATGGAAGAAAAAATTGCTCTATTTTGCGATATCGATAAAGATGCGGTTATTCAGGCAGTTGACGCGGAATGTATCTATGAGGTCCCTTTAAACTTAAAAAAGGAAGGTCTCGATGATATAGTTATTGAGCGGTTACGACTACGGTGCAGCGAACCGGATTTGAAAGAATGGAATTTAATTGTTAATAGAAGTAAAAATCCTCAGAATTGTGTTACTATAGCTGTAGTAGGGAAATATGTGGAGCTTCAGGATGCGTACCTAAGTGTGGCGGAATCATTAAGACATGCCGGTATTTACCATGAAACTAAAATTAATATTAAATGGGTTTATTCGACATCATTAACTGAAGAAAATGCAGAGCAGCAACTTCAAGATGTTGATGGTATTCTTGTTCCCGGAGGGTTTGGGGATCGGGGGATAGAGGGGAAAATTGTGGCTGTTAATTACGCCAGGGAAAACAAAATTCCTTTTTTAGGAATTTGCCTGGGAATGCAGATGGCAGTAATTGAATTTGCCCGCAATGTAGCCAATCTAAATGACGCTAACAGCTCCGAGTTTGATTCTCATACTCCTTATCCTGTCATAGACTTGTTACCGGAACAAAAGAAAATCGAGGATAAGGGAGGCACCATGCGTCTTGGATTGTATCCTTGCAAGCTAGTTAAAAATACTAAAGTCTATGATGCTTATAACAGTGAAATAATACAGGAGCGGCACCGGCACAGATATGAATTTAATAATGAGTATCGGAAGGTTTTTGAGCAAAAAGGGTTAATAATCTGCGGAACTTCTCCAGACGGAAGACTGGTAGAGATTATCGAATTAGCCGGTCACCCGTGGTTTGTCGGGTGCCAGTTTCACCCGGAATTTAAGTCCAGGCCGAATCGGGCGCATCCCCTATTTAAAGATTTTATTGGAGTGTCTTTGCGGTTAAAATTGAACGGCTTAACAAAAAGGGCGTGATGTCGCTCTTTTTTCTATATCAAAGCAGAAAGAGGCTATTTAAAAATAGTTCAATAATATTCTTCAGTGGTTATTAAGGAGGAAATCTAATTGGGTTATAAAGCACGTTTAATCAATGCCGGTGAAAAGGAATATTTTAATGCATTTATTGAATCCGCGCCTAAAGGGCATATTTTACAAACATGGGAGTGGGGAGAAATAAAATCAAAAACAGGATGGCATCCCCTACGCTTAATAATAGAAGAAGAGGGTGAGCCTGTTGCGGCTGTTTCTATATTAAAGAGAAGAATACCCGTTTTAAAAAAGAATATTTTTTATGCCCCCCGAGGACCGGTATTGAATATTGATAATCGACCGTTGTTTAATTTTATGTTATTCGAAGTGAAAAAATTGGCGAAAAAACATGATGCGGTTTTTCTCAAAATTGACCCTGATATTCCTTCCGGTGATGAAAAATGGCAATTAGCCATAAATGAAGCCGGCTTTAGAAATGCCGAAAAGGGAGAGGGATTTGAGGGAATTCAACCCAAATATGTTTTTCGGCTGGACATCTCCCCTGATGAAGAACAATTAATGAAGGATTTCCACCAGAAAACCCGTTACAATATTCGCTTGGCGGGACGAAAGGGAGTAGAAATTATTGAGAATTGTACCCGGGAAGATTTACCTGTCTTTTATCAAATACTGAAAGAAACTGCGGAAAGAGACCGGTTTTTAGTGCGTTCATACCAATATTTTGAAGATTTATACGATTATCTTGTTCCCCGGGGTTATGGAAATCTTTTTTTAGCCAAGTATGAAGGAAAGATAATTGCCGGTACCTTTTTATTTAAATTGGGTAATAAGGCTTGGTATATTTATGGGGCTTCCAGTAACAGCTATCGTAATGTGATGCCTAATTACCTTATTCAGTGGACTATGATTCAATGGTCCAAAAAGCAGGGATGTACTATGTACGATTTTCGGGGTGTACCCGGCCGATTAAATGAGGATAATCCCTTATATGGTTTGTATAAGTTTAAAAAAGGCTTTAATGGTCAATTTACAGAATTTATTGGTGAATATGATTTGGTATACCAACCTGTTGTTTACCGTTTGTATCATATTCTGGAACCTGTTTACTATAAAGGGGTGCGGAAAATAATTGCTTTAAAAAAGAAATTAAAAAATAATTCCAAATGAATTATTTACAGTAAGGACCTTTTTGTCGTATAGAAACTGTATGGATATATAAAGTGGGCATTGGTGAAGGATAATGTAGTAATATTTTGTGCGTTTGAAAGCATAAATATTCGTCACCAGACTTCCCATGGGCAACACCATCTCCTTATCTCGCGACGAAAGGTACCGGGCCAATTCACGTCCATGTTCAATGGCCCTTTCGTTCTGTCTATGGGGCTTGTCCCCTTCTGTCGTTTGCCTGCGCAGGGTGTTGCGCTGCCATGCTGTGTAAAACGGTTCCTACATATTTATGCGGCCAAACTTGTTATGTTGGGGTTTTCTTGAAAAAAATGGATAATACAGAAAATTATTTTTTTATCAGTTTTCAATTCTCAATGGGCTAAGGAGTTTTAAAGATGAAAAAATTTACCCGTTGGATAGAGATAGATCTGGATGCTATTGTACATAATTTTAAAGAAGTGAAGAAACTTGTTTCTTCTCAGACGAAAGTTCTGGCTGTGGTAAAATCAGATGCCTATGGGCACGGTGCTGTAGAAGTTGCCCGGGTATTAGAAAAAACAGGGGCAGATATGTTTGCGGTTACAACAGTGGAAGAAGGGGTTGAACTAGTTAATAATGGAATTGGTTTGCCGGTTCTTATTTTGGCACCACTACTGCCCTTCCAAATTGAGACTGTCCTAGATTACCGGCTTATTCCAACCTTAGATAACCAAGAAGTATTAAAAGAATTAAATCAAAGGGCGGGGAAAAAAGGTGTTAAAGCTTTATTTCACTTAAAAGTAGAAACTGGTATGGGACGTGCGGGATTGATGCCCCAAGAAGTTATATCCTTCATCAGGGAATTAGAAAACTGCTCTTTTGTAGAGATGAACGGGATTTACTCTCATTTAGCTACAGCTATGTTAAAAAATAAAAGTTATGCCAGAAAACAGTTTGCGATTTTTAAGGGTCTTTTAGAGGAAATCAAAAATAGCGGGAGTAAAATGGGAAAAGCCCATCTTGCTAATAGTGCGGCCCTCATAGATTTGCCTGAGACCCATCTTGATATGGTTAGGGTTGGAACATTGCTTTATGGTCAATATCCGTCCCAATATGTTTCTCGAAAGCTTAATTTAAAAGATCCGTGGCAAGTTAAAGCGGTAATTATTTCTGTGAAAAAACTGCCTCCCGGAAGTAGTGTGGGCTATGGCAGGGAATATGTGACCAAAAAAGAGATTGAAGTGGGTGTAGTACCTATTGGATATGCCGAAGGTTTCGGGCTTTTGCCACACACAAGACCTGTAAAACCTTATGAACTATTTAAATCAATTTCCAGGGCGCTGGCAAATATGATAGGGGTTGTGCCTCTTAATTATGTTACTAAAGATGGAAACAAGTTACCGGTTGTTGGAAGAATAGGTATGCAGCTTTGCATGATTGATATTACAGGCTGTAATATTAAAGCGGGAGATGAAGTAGTTCTAAGTATGAGAAGAACTACGGCGGGGATACGTTTACCGAGAATATATTTCAAAAATGGTGATACTTATGCAGTAAGGGGTATTTCCCAGACAATATCATATGCTAAGCCGGAATAAAAAAATATCAAAAAAATGGTAAATAAAGAAGGAGATTACCAAAAAAAATATAACAATATTAAATATAGTCAATGAGAATTTGGGGGGGAGTTTCATGGACCTTGGAGATAAGTCGTCTATTCTTATTGTTGATGATCAATTAGGGGTACGGCAGCTGCTTTATGAAGCTCTGAAAGATGATTATCAGAATGTTTTTTTGGCAGGAAGTGGTGTGGAAGCTATAACTAAGGTTGAGGAACACAAACCTGATCTTGTAATAATGGATATGAAAATGCCTCGGATGAATGGTATTGAGGTAATGGAAAACATGAGTAAAATGGGATACCGATGCCCGGTTATAATGATGACGGCATACGGTGAATTGGAGGTTATTTCCCAAGCTACCCAAATGGGGATAAAAAGTTACATAACAAAACCTTTTGATCTTAAAGAACTAAAACAGCTTATTAAGGATACCTTAAATGATGAAAAAGAGAGATAATTGTTTTGTTTTAGAAATGTTCAGAAATAGGCAGGCAGGAATATGGCATGATATGGCGAATATTAAAGTCTGATAACTAAGACCAAGTTTTTTGGGTACACTAACTAGGCTGGAAAAGGAATAAACGGAAGATTATGAAACAAATACATTCCGGTTAGATTTTTATGCGATGCCTGGATGATTAGATAAACAGACCGGTAGGGGGTTAAAGTTATGTTAATTAGTACCAGTACGGTTTTAGCAATGTATTGTCCTAAATGTGGTGAACTTAACTTTCAGGCCGTGTCGATTTTTGATTTTTCCGGTCGGCGAAGCGTCCAGGTTCCTTGTAATTGTGGAACAGTTATGGCTACTCTGAGTGGTGTGAACTGCAAAAAAATATCCTTACAAACCAATTGTAGTATGTGTGAGACCCTTCATATATATTATTATGAGTTAAAAGAATTTTGTTCTGCGGAAGTTTTACCCCTAGATTGTCTGGAAACCGGATTAGAGATAGGGTATTTAGGTCCGAAAGAAAAAGTAAAAAAAGCTGTACAGAATCAGGATAAAGCGTTTTTAGACCTGGTGGAGGATCTGGGGTTTGAGGACTTTTTTAATAACCCGGATATTATGTACCAGGTGTTGGAATATTTAAACTGCTTATCTGAAGAAGGGTTGATGAGGTGCAGTTGCGGAAATTCCCACATTGATTTGGAAATCTTTCCGGATCGGTTAGAATTAGGGTGTAGTAGTTGTGGCGCAAAAGCGTTGGTATTTGCTGAAACAAAGGAGGATTTTTTAGGATTAAAACAATTTACCAGAATTGAACTCAATGAGCAATGTTTTGTGATAAAAGGTATAGAAAAAACTAAAAAATGCAAGAAACACTCAAAAAAATAAAGGAGATGGGGAATAATGCCATTAGTTCCGGTGAGTGGCTTGCTGCAAAAAGCGGAGCAAGGATGTTATGCTGTAGGGGCGTTTAATTGCAACAATATGGAAATCGTCCAGGCGATAATTGATGCTGCCGAAGCGGAAAAGGCTCCTGTAATTATTCAAGCTAGCCAGGGGGCCATAAAATATGCAGGGCTAGCTTATATTGTTTCACTGGTAAAAACAGCTTCCGATCTATCCGAGGTTCCGGTAGCATTGCATCTTGACCATGGTACCAGTTTTGACCAGGTAATGAAGTGTATTAGGTATGGATTTTCTTCAGTAATGATAGATGGTTCTAAATATCCCCTGGAAGAGAATATTAATATTACAAAAAAGGTGATGGATGTAGCGAAAGCGGTAGGAGTATCAGTTGAGGCAGAGCTAGGTAAAATTGGGGGTACGGAAGATGATATCACTGTATCTGAAAAGGAAGCTTTTTTTACTGACCCGGAAGATGCGAGAATATTTGTTGAAGCAACCCGGGTGGATTCTTTAGCGGTGGCAATTGGAACGGCTCACGGGCAGTATAAGGGGGAGCCTCAACTAGATTTTAATAGACTGGAAAAAATCAGGAATTTGGTAGATATTCCAATAGTACTTCATGGGTCTTCCGGAGTACCGGATGAGTCTATCCGCAAGGCGATTCAGCTCGGAGTGAGAAAGGTTAATATTGACACTAATATTAGAGAGGCTTTTGTAAAGGCTGTCAGAAAAGCGGCAGATGATAATCCCAAAGAAATCGATCCCAGAAAAATTTTGGGCCCAGCCAGAAAAGCTATGGCTGAGATAATTCGGGAAAAAATCAGATTGTTTGGTAGCTCCGGCAAAGCGTAACCAAAAAGAGTGGGGTAACCCTGCTCTTTTTTCTCTACGTTGTCTCGGCATTCGCAGGCCGAGGCTGAAATATTTCTCTTATCTTCGGTAAAACTATGTGAAGTAAAATAATTAAGCAGGAGGTACCTTTATTGCTACTATTTATTGATAGCGCCAATATAAAAGAGATTAAAGAGGCCAACGAACTGGGGATAATTTCCGGTGTGACTACTAACCCGTCTTTAATTGCCAAAGAGGGTCGTAATTTTTTGCAGGTGGTTAAGGAGATTACAGAAATCGTAAAGGGGCCAATTAGTGCGGAAGTAATTTCCCTTGAAAGTACTCAAATGGTTTCTGAAGCAAGGGAACTGGCTAAAATTCATTCCAATATTGTCATTAAGGTCCCTATGGGGGCTGAAGGATTAAAAGCGACCAACATTTTAAGCAAAGAAAACATCAAAATAAATATGACATTGATTTTTTCCGCAAACCAGGCCCTTATGGCTGCTCGGGCCGGTGCCGCGTATGTAAGTCCTTTTGTGGGCCGGTTAGATGATGCGGGTCAGGATGGAATGCAGTTAATTAAGGAAATAGTGACAATTTTCCAAAATTATAAATTTTCCACTAAAATAATTGTGGCAAGTGTCAGGCATCCGCTGCATGTTACTGCGGCGGCACTATTAGGGGCAGATATTGCAACAGTTCCTTATAATGTAATTATGCAGATGACACGTCACCCCTTAACTGATTTGGGCATAAGCAAATTCCTGGCGGATTGGGAAACGGTAAAAAGTAAATAGTGGCTCTACGGCAAAAACCCTTTATTACATAAGGGTTCATAAACATATAAAATGCGTGTTGGTGAAGTATGGATGCAACATGCCTATTATTTAATTTTGAAGTAGAATTAATATTATGATCAATTAAATATAAATAATAAGGGAGGGAGCCTGGTGGAAAGAGAATTAACGTTAGAGTTTGTCAGAGTAACCGAGGCTGCGGCACTGGCATCGGCCAGATGGGTGGGCCTAGGAAATAAAATTGCGGCGGACAATGCGGCAGTACGAGCTATGAGAGCGGTTTTTGATACTATTTCCATGGATGGAACAGTTGTAATTGGGGAAGGTGAAATGGATGAAGCTCCTATGTTATATATCGGGGAAAAAGTAGGTAACGGCGCGTTGCCCAAATTGGATATAGCCGTTGATCCTTTAGAGGGGACAAATCTAGTAGCTCAGGGGCGAAATGGGGCTATCGCTGTTTTGGCAATAGCGGAATCAGGATGCCTTTTGCATGCTCCCGATATGTATATGGATAAAATTGCAGTTGGTCCGGAGGCATCAGGAAAAGTTAGCCTGGATGCACCAGTAAAAGATAATTTAAGAGCAGTGGCAGATGCTTTGAACAAATCTGTTAATGACCTAACGGTAGTTATTTTAGACCGGGAAAGACATCAAAAACTTATTCATGATGTTAGAGAGTGCGGCGCACGGATTAATTTAATTACAGACGGGGATGTATCCCCTGCAGTTGCATCTGCCGTAGAGGGGTCCGGTATAGATATAATGATGGGTATCGGAGGTGCTCCGGAAGGTGTAATTGCTGCAGCTGCTTTAAAATGTCTTGGCGGGGAAATGCAGGGACGTTTAATGCCAGGGGATGAGCAGGAATATAACAGGGCTTTACAAATGGGTATTGGCAACGTGAAGCGTTTGCTTACTATGGATGATTTAGTAAAAGGGGACGATGTTATCTTCAGTGCTACTGGAATTACAGACAGTAATTTGCTTAAAGGAGTAGTATTCAATGCTGCCGGGGCACAAACATCCTCCTTGGTGATGAGAGCCAAAACCGGAACAATAAGATTTATTGAAGCAACTCATATTTTTGCGAAAAAGCCTTTAATTGATAAAATTAATTGTGATGCCTGATCATTGACTAAAAAACTTTTTTGGTGGTATACTTTAATTAGGTGAAAGTCTTCCCGCTTCGCTGGAGGGCTTTTTCTCTAAATCCATCCCATATTTACCGGAAGGTAACTAATTTCTTGAAATAACCAACCAGATTGTTCCTTTCTGATTTGATTTTATCAGTTCCCATCTGGTCAACATCACCAAATTACCAAAGGTAAAAGGTAAAAAGGTATAAGGATTGCACTTATTTTCAAAGGAGTATTTATCTAAATGCATTTCCGGCGCTGGTTTCGCTTAAAAACAATTAAACTGGTGCGCCTGAAAGGAAATCCTGTTGCACTGGCAAAAGGCATAGCGATTGGTGTAAGTGTAGACTTCTTACCTACATTTGGATTCGGGTTTGTTTTTGCATATGTTATGCTACAACTGCCAGGGTAAACCGGGTTGTGGCTATCATTACTTCTTTGGTCCCCAAGTGGTTAATAATACCTTTCTATAGCGTTAATATTATCGCTGTCTATTTATATCTCTCGTTATTTTATTGTAAAATGAAGGACTGGAAATATTATTAAACAAATTTAAAACCAGTAGTTGAGGAGGTTATTATGTCAGTTGCGGATTTGGAGATCAAAACCTTGGCTGAGCTTTATAAAATAGGCCGGGAATTGGAAATTCCGCGTTATTACCAATTAAAGAAAAGGGAGCTTATTCTGGAAATTATTAAGGCCCGGACGGAAAAAGACGGGCTTCTGTTTGCAAAAGGAGTTCTGGAACGGTTACCTGATGGGTATGGTTTTTTGCGCCCCGTAGGTTATTTACCCAGTGGGGAAGATATGTATGTATCACCTTCCCAGATCAGAAAGTTTGACTTAAGAACAGGGGATTGTGTAGCTGGGCAGGTAAGAAAGCCTAAGGACGGTGAAAGATACTACGCTCTATTGCGAGTTGAATCTGTTAATGGTTTGGATCCGGAATTTTCACCGGAAAGACTGCATTTTGAAGGGCTTACTCCTATTTACCCTCAGGAAAGAATTACTTTGGAAACTGAAGAAAGGGATATGGCGGCCCGGATGATAGATCTGATTGCTCCCTTAGGAAAAGGACAAAGGGGTTTGATTCTTGCCCCGCCTAAGGCTGGTAAGACAACGCTATTAAAAAAGATAGCCAATAGTATCAGCCGTAATTACCCGGAAGCGAAGCTGATGATTTTGCTTATTGATGAACGCCCGGAAGAAGTAACAGATATTCAACGTTCAGTAAAGGCCGAAGTAATAAGTTCCACTTTTGATGAATTGCCGGAAAACCACGTTAAAGTTGCGGATATGGTTTTGGAAAGGGCAAAGAGGCTGGTGGAGCATAAAAAGGATGTTGTCATATTATTAGATAGTTTAACCCGTTTAGCAAGGGCAAATAACCTGGTTGTTCCTCCCAGCGGTCGAACATTATCTGGGGGATTAGATCCCATGTCCTTGCACAAGCCAAAAAGATTTTTTGGATCGGCTCGAAAAGTGGAAGAAGGAGGCAGCCTGACAATTTTAGCTACTGCTCTTGTAGAAACAGGCAGCAGAATGGATGATGTAATATTTGAAGAATTTAAAGGCACCGGGAATATGGAACTAGTTTTAGACCGGCGTTTAGCAGAACGAAGGTTGTTTCCTGCTATTGATGTGAAAAGGTCGGGAACAAGGCGTGAAGATCTGCTCTTAAACAAAGAAGAGCTTGATTTAATGTGGCATTTCCGGAGAATTACGGCAACATCAAATAATGCGGAGGTTACGGAAATGCTTATAGATGCTTTAGATAAAACTAAGACTAATGCTGATTTGTTAAGAGCCTTACCCAAGTTGTTTCCTGAATAGGTTTAGTGTTTAGAAAAGACCAGTGGCTGTTGTTTGAACAATAAGCATTAGTAAAAACACCATTACTAACCTTGATCTCAAAAAACCCCCAAAATAATCTTTTCATAAGCCACAAATCACAGCTATTATGCATAATAACCCAACTTCCGGTTAACACTATCATTTGGATGGTTTGAGGAAGGGGTTGGATAAAATGTTAAAAATGGCCACGAGGGTGGCTGTAATATTTGTGATAACACTGTGTGCTTTAACAACAATATGTAACCAAACCGGTTGGGCAGTTAGTGGGGAGTGTTTCCGCATAACCTATGAAGTAAAAAAAGGTGATACCTTAAAGAGTATTTCTCATCAATATGGAGTAGATGATGAACTACTTGCTGCTATGAACAACTTGGATTTGGGAGCAGAATTATTCCTGGGACAGCAAATAAATATTCCCCGGAATCCGGAAAAAATCTGCAAAATACAGTCTGGCGATACGATATGGGGTATTGCGAAAAGGTATCAGGTTAGCTGTGATTCAATTGTGAGCTATAACAATATTTACCATCCAAACAAACTTCAAGTTGGTCAAGAAATTAGAATACCCTTGGGTAATCTTGAAGAAGAATTGTTTTATCCGGAAAACCGGGGAAAATTGAAATTAGCCTCCCGGGGGATAGAGTCCTTTATTCTTCCAGTAATAGGAATTGTGAGTTCAAACTATGGCTGGAGGAGAGATGGCTTTCACCATGGGATAGATATAGCTGCTTCCTTAGGGACACCCATTAAAGCTGCAAAACCAGGCCGGGTAGTGTCCAGCTGCTGGCTTCCCATTTACGGAAAAACAGTGATTTTAGAACATAATAATGGTGTAAAAACACTTTATGGACATGCCTCCGAACTACTGGTAAAACGAGGACAAGTGGTTAACAAGGGGGAGACCATTGCTAAGGTAGGAAGTACAGGAAGAAGTACCGGTCCCCACTTGCATTTTGAGCTTTATATCAAAGGAAAGACTGTTAATCCGGCCAGGTATTTAACCGGCCTGCAAAATAATTGACAACTGAATCCGGTTTGAGTTACAGTATTAGGCGGTAATAGATACCGCCTTTTTTGCATGTTACTCCAAAAGGTAAAACTCGTTAGATGATATTTTTTTGGGGATTTTGGTAAGGAGATGATGAAAATGCCAGATATGCTTTTTGCCCGTCGAAATGGAGAACTTCTGGACTTACCGGGGATCGGAATGACCGGAAAGGCCGGTAATAGGTTTGTGAAACCGACAGGGAAGGACTTGATTTTCCTTCCCAAAGGGGCAACACTGACGGCTTTGCCTTACCGGATTCCCGTAGGCATAAACAGACGGTCAGGGAAATTTTCCTTAATCCGGTGGAATCCTTATTCCAGAAAAAAGGAAGAGATATGGGCAGTTGGAGCTTTGTTGCCTCAGGGTTTTACCCGTACCTTGTTGCCTGGGTTTAGCGGAGGCGGAGGATTAAAACCGCTGCCTTTGCTTGGTTACAGCGCAGTAGGGTTAGATCAGGGGAAGTTTGTTGTTGCCGCAAATCAAACCGATGAAGATTATCTATGGAACCCGGTTCATTATAATACTGAGGATTTAGTTGAATTAGTAGAGCAGAAAAAAAAGGATTTTCCTCAAAACCGTTTGATAAAACAATTAGGAATCTGTGTGCTGGAATATGGGTGTTTTACGGCTCAAAACATCTTTTACCAAAGATGGGAGGGTGGTATTCCGGTTTCTCCTAAATGTAATGCCCGGTGTGTTGCTTGTATTTCTTCCCAGCCTTCCGAGTGCTGTCCTGCCCCCCAAAGGCGGTTAGATTTTATACCCACAGTGAAGGAAATTGAGGAATTAGCGGTTTGTCATTTAAGCAGCGGTAAAGATGCTATCATCAGCTTTGGGCAGGGGTGTGAAGGCGAGCCTTCTTTACAGGCCGGACTGATTGCGCAAAGTATAGCCGGAGTAAGGAAAATGGAGTCCCGAGGAACCATTAATATGAACACTAATGCCGGTGATACACAAAAAATCAAAGAGATAATTGATGCAGGCTTAAATAGTATCCGAGTAAGTATGATTAGCCCCACACCGGAAATTTATCATGCGTACCACCGGCCTCATGGTTACCATTTCGGCAATGTGTTGGAATCTTTGAAATATGCTTCGGTTTCAGGGGTTTATACCTCCCTTAACTTGCTGGTGTTTCCTGGAATTACCGATGATGAATCGGAATTAGATGTGCTGCTCAAACTAGTTCGGAAAGTGGGGATTAATAAAATACAGCTAAGAAATCTAAATATTGATCCTGATATGATGATGAAAATATTACCCAAAAGAATGAATAATCCCTTGGGGATTCCTCGGATGATAGAGCTTCTGAAGAAAGAAGCTCCGGGGCTGGAAATCGGCAGTTATTCCCGGGCAGTGGAGAAGTAGGTGTCAAAGTGACGGAGGTATCAATAACCCCTCACCTTGACAATGAAGTAGGTTAAAATCAAGTTTACAATTCCACCCTGATATCCTGACTTTCGAAGCAAAATTAATAAAAAAGAGCCCGGAGCAATTGATAATCAATGGCTACCGGGTTTTCTGTTTGTGCAAAAAGTTATAGTGCAGAAGAGGATCTTTTTGACAATGCTGTAAGCGTCAAATACATTCTGACGTGAATTACAATAAGTCGGGCTCATCCACGCCAAGTATATCACAAAGAGCATTATTAACTGCTATCCTGAAATCATCATCCGATATGTCGTTGGCTTGAGCATATTCGACGGTATCATCAATAGTGCTGGCGAATTTCCGCGCTAAAAGTACATTCTCCCTTTCCATCATTGGAAAATGCTCAATAACATAACCTGAATAATCTAGTTCAAAATGATCCCTCGATATCTTTCCGTCAGCGAAATCAGAGACAAAGTCTATCATAAACGCTGTATGTTTCCCAACCTTCATTAATCTTCCTCCCAGGCATATTTTTCAGGTTTTGTTTCCTTGGGCTCCGGTATAATTACCTTCTGGGGTAATGCTGCACTACCGGGAAGCAAATCATCAATTGTGGAGGCATAGCCAGGTTTACCAAGGTTAGGGGCATTAGTGAAAATCCACGCCAAATATTCAAATGGATTCAGGCCGTTTTCCCTGGCGGTCACAACAAGACTATAATATACTGCGCTGGCTCTCGCACCGTTTGGCGTGTTGTTGAAAAGCCAGTTCTTACGCCCGATAACAAAAGGCTTAATGCTACGCTCCGCCCGGTTATTCGATATTTCCAGACGCCCATCCAGTAAATATCGTTCAAGATATTTGCGCTGGGATTGCGCATAATACGCTGCTTTGCCAAGAAGGGTATTGGGCAGGGCATTCAAGTGTTCAATCCAGTTGTAAAATTCATCTATCAGCGGCCTAGACAGCCTTTCACGCTCTTTAAGCCGATTTTCAGGGGTCAACAAAGCGAACTGTTTCTCGAAATAGAACAGTCTGTCGCAATAGCTGACTCCTCTTGCTGCATTGGAATCCGCTTGCTTGTCCTTTGGCAGGGTTTTCAGCGCATCAAAAAATTTTCGTCGCAGGTGGCTCCAGCAACCAACAACTATAATTTTTTCGGGCAGTTTGTGATACCCGCTATATCCGTCCGCGTGAAGATATCCTTTGAAATCTTTTAAAAACGTTTGCGGATGTATAGGCTTTCTATCGGGTTGATAGTCATAAAGTACGATCTGCTGTTTGGCCTCTCCGCTGGTGCGGTACAACCACATGTAACTCTTTGACTGTGCCGCTTTCCCAGGTTCTTTCAATACCTGAATAGTCGTCTCATCTGCATGAAGTACTTCGTGCTTACATAATCTACGCTTCAGCTCTTCATATATCGGTTCTAGCCAGGCCTCACTGGCTTTGATCAGCCAATTTGACATAGTCTGCCGGGAAAGCAGAATGCCATTTTGTTTCCACTCCTGCTCCTGTCGGTACAGTGGCGATGCCATCATAAATTTCTGCACTGCTATATGGGCAATTGTTTCAGGTGCGGCGAATCCACCTTTTATGACGGGTTCTGGCATATCTGCCTTAACGATAGGAACATGATCGGAAGTCTCTTCACAGTTCCGGCAGGCATAAATATGTTGCACATGACGAGTAATTATGGCTTTGGCAGGTATTATCTTTAGTTCTTCGCGGATTTCTTTTCCCATTGTATGCATATCGCTGCCGCATTCCGGGCATATACACTCTTCAGCCGACAACTGGTGTTCAATTATCTCAATAGGTAATTCCTTGGGCAATTTGTCAGTTGTTAGACGTGTCCGTTTGCGGTAATGGGCTTTTACTTCGGCAATTTTGGGTTCCGGTATGGTCATATCCGCATGTGATTCGGCTTCGTTGAATAAAGACAATTGCAAGCTATCAGTTTTTTCGCTTGATGTCCCAAATTGCTTATGCTTTGCTAGACGAATTTGTGACATTAACCACTCTAACTGTTTCTCTAATTCAGCGATCTTACGATCCTTTTCTTCAATTATACCAAGCAGTTTTTCTGCTGAAATTTCCTGTGTTTCCATAAGAAAATTATACCAGAAAAACTGCTAAAAAGCTAGATCTTATGGGCTTTTAAGCCCTTTTTATGATATCTATTTTAAGAAATTTGCCGCTCTAATACTTCGTTCCTCTTAAGCTTTTTCTCTAGTTTCGCACCTTCTATTAGGTATGATAGTTCTTTGGCATCAAGCACCATAGTAGCGGCATCTCCTTTTGCTGGCCAGCGAAAATGCCCACGTTCCAGGCGCTTGAAATACAGCCAGAATCCATCGCCGTCCCATTCCAGGATTTTTATCCTATCCCGATTCCGGTTGCAAAAGACAAACAGCGCCTCCGAAAACGGATCAAGGGAAAAGCTTTCTTTAACCAGGGTCATTAGGCCGTTAATCGATTTCCTCATATCTGTATATCCACAGCATAGGTATACAGGTTTTTGGCCCCATCTCATTACAGCACCCTCAATACGCGGCAGACTTTTTTTAATAGTTCTGGATCAGTACTTTCATCCACGGTAATACGACATCCGCCCACTTCAATATCCAGCGTGGATTTTACTTTTTGGTCTTGGCCAAGTTGTATCCATCCTTCTGGAATATAGTTAACAGGCTTTTCTAGCTTTGCGAGCTCTGCACATGCTGCCTTACGCAGCTTCCTTTGCCAGTAAAAGAAGGCGTTTCTGCTTATCCCTGTTGACTCACAGAATTCCTTAATGCTTTGCCCGCTATTCTGCTGTTCTTGTATCACTTTCATCCAGTGTAATAATCGGTATTCCGCAGTAACCTTTTGTGTGTCCATACAATCACTCCGTTTTCGTGTTGAATTAGTTGGCCTACTTTTTAAACTTTTTCAACTTTTTCAACCTTGTCATCGTGATTGTACAACTTTTTGTACTGCTAAAGCCACGTCACGATTTATTTGACGCTTACACAATGCTAAAATATTTTTTATTTCTTTCAGAGTAAGGAACTCTTTAGAAAAGTCAATACCTAAAGCGTCCTTCATCGCTAACGTTATTTCATCAACGTGATCAAAGATATAGAGGTTTTTATCGACTCTTGTGCAATTTATCTTGCGTAGACTTTCCATGATATGGTTAGCAGAATACTTGTTGCCGAGTTTGTGCTGAACAATTCTTATGATGGCTAGTGCAATAAAGCAAATAAGAAAATGCGATTCAATGCGATCTTGCCTAGACAGGTAAACAGGCCTGGTTTTCAGGTCGTTTTTCGTGATTTTGAAAGATTCTTCAATTCGCCAAAGTCCTCGATAGATATCGATGATCTCCTCATCAGATTTATCAAGTTCGCTCGTGACAATTGCATAGTAACCATCAAACTTTTCTTCTTCACGGAGCTTTTGTTCATCGAATAATGGTTTCCTTTTTGAAGTAATAATTTCGCCGGTTTCCTTATCATACACAAGATTCTTAACGTATTTGGCGGCACCGTAAGAGGTAGCCCTGTTGTACTTGGCGGGATCCTTTACAAGTTCCATGGCTTTAAGTAAAGCAGGTTCTCTTTCAGCTTTAGCACGTAGGTCATAGTCTCTTGAATAAAAAATAATCTGCTTTTCGTCAATGCGTTTTTTCATAGGTTTATTATTGTTCCCGATGATAGTGATCTCTCTCGGATATATTCTTGATTTAATCTTATAATCGTCGCCGATCCATGTATAACCCTCCTCATCAAAGACATACTCTTTAAGTTCTTTGTGGGCTCCTCGGACCGTCTGGCTGTATACATATCCATCACCGCGCATGACATGGTAGTTAATATTCTTTGCTGTATTGTTTCCCTTGTCAGCCACAATAATTGCTCGCCCAATGTCATAATCTCGTTTCAGTTCAGCCAGCATAGGACGCACCGTTTCACAGTCATTGGTGTTTCCCGGAAAGAGCTTGTAGGAGATCGGAATTCCCATCGTATCCATAAACAAACCCATCTGAATAATCGGATCAGGACGATGTTCTTTAGAAACACCTTTTCTCCTCATATCGTCCTGTTCGTCAATTTGGAAGTAATAGTTTGTTACATCGTAGTACACAAGTTCTGTCGTTCTGCCGTAGAGTGCTTTAATCTTCTTATGAAGGTAGATCTGTAAGTCATCTTTGTACTTAGCGATAATACTCAATGCTCCGTAGACATTATCCAGCGAAAAATCCATATTTTCAAAATATCGGTCTTTGTTCTCAAAGGCTTTTTTCTTAGAGGCTGGATTTTTTAGACGTTCAAAAACTAATAACTTAACAACATTGTTCAGGATATATTCTATCTTCAAATTCCTCGCTTTGTTAATGAAAAAGGTATGTAGTTCAAGATCGTGATAAATTTTACTCAAAGCAGCATAGCCAAAGTGCTTTCGATTAGTATCACCAATAGATAGAGTAGCAGCCCTATTGATTTTAATTTGCTCCAAGGACTTAGCCATTTTCTCCTCAGTATCCATTTTTTCAACCACTGAAGTAAAGTAAGCAATAGGATCGGGATAGGTTTTTTCTAATACATCAACGTAACCAAACGATTTGATCGTTCGAGTTCGAGATTGCTTTTTTGCCGGATCATAATAATTAGTGGCGGCTGACAAATACGTTCTGCCAGTTTTAGGGTTAAATGATTTT
>JBMNKX010000002.1:0-65714 GCA_050952445.1 Bacillota bacterium
GCGGTTCCACCCTGTCGGAAAAGTGACCCGGCAAAAGGCGAAAGAAGGGCCATTATTACAGGTTGAGAAAGAAGAATTAATCCTGCCACCTGGGAATCAAAACCGGAAATGATCTGCAGGTATAAAGAAAGCAGAAATCCTAATCCAGACGTGGTACTATAATTTATAAAAGCGGCCAAGTTAGAAAAGGCAAAGGTGACATTTTTAAATAAACTTAGATTTAAGACGGGTGCTTTTGCTTTAAGTTCGTATAGAATGAAAATTCCCAGGATCACTATCCCCAGTACCAGTAGGTACTTGGCTGAGGGGATCTCTGCCACTGCTGATATTCCATACATCAATGCTATCAGCCCGATAGAATAGAGGATCGCTCCGGTAATGTCAAATTTTTCCCCCTTAGCACCGGCCCATTCCCCTCTCATTTTCATGATCGTAACTATGGCAGCGGCTGCCGCGATAACGGCCGTGAAAATAAAAATTGACTGCCATCCTAGGTGATGGTTCATCACACCGCCTAAAACAGGTCCCAGGGACAAGCCTGTATAGACGGTAGCCACATTAATACCTAGCACCTTGCCTCTTTCATGTGGTGGGAAAACAGATGTCAGGATAGCCACGCCTGTACCAAAAATCATGGCACTAGCGGTTCCCTGCAGGATGCGGGAAAAAATCAGCATTTCAATGGACCAAGCTATGCCGCATAATATGGATGATAGGGCGAAGATAGAAATTCCTAGTACAAAGACTTTTTTTCTGCCAACTATGTCGGCAAGCCGTCCAAAGGGAACGAGAAAGGCCGCGGAAGCAAGAAGATAGCTGGAAGCAAGCCAGCCCAATAAAAATGTACTGATGCCAAATTCCTTTCCGATTGATGGAATGGCCAGGTTTATAGCACTTCCCATAAATGGTGTGAGAAATGAGGCCATAGATACTATGATAAGAGTGTATCTTTTTATTGAGGCGTTAGGGTTCATATATATTTCTCCTATCTGACGTTTCTATATATCTATGAATGTGACTTATCTGGAGATATATTGCCTATAATTACATAATTATAGCATATCATAAAATGCTTATTATATTATATCATAAATTTTCCCATAATTAACAATCTCTTATTAAATAAGGTTACTTTAACTCCTTCTTTTTCTTGAAGAACTATCCCTTTAGAATAGGACATGAACAAAAAATGCTAACCATTTTTAGTTAGCATCATAATTTAAAAATCAAATAGCCTTATAACTATGCGATATGTATGATAATAGCAATTAAAAGAATAATCGGCAAAATTTTATGACACTTATTTCTAATTATTCCAGAAATAATAGTCATACACAAAATACCAAAGGCAATTAATCCACTACTGGATAACTTTTCAATTTTACACATCACAACAAAATGAATGTTTGCAGCAACTAATATCAAGATTCCTATCAAAGGATGGTGTTTTTTAATAAACTTTACTATAGAATTGTGTTTATTTATTAAAATCACATGCTTTCCTACTATATAGGTTATTATAATAATCCCACAACCCAACGCTGCTATCCACTCTGCTATTTCTCCAAGACCTTCCATTTGCCCACCCCCTAATGTATTAAATTAATTTCTATTCTAAAATAAGTACTCTAAAATTATGATGAAAATACCAATTTAGAATAAGTTTATTTCTAAAACAACAAACCCCTATCGTAAAACTTCAAACTCTTTACCCCTTGTACTAGTTGAACAGCAAATTCCTGATGTAGTCATAATCGATGAACTAGGATTTGTCCCCTTCAACAAAACCGGTGCTGAGCTACTATTCCAGTACTTTTCATCCAGGTATGAACGAGGAAGTATTATCATCACTACCAATCTGGAATTTGCCAGATGGACAGAAGTATTTGGTGATGAACAAATGACTGCAGTATTGCTTAATCGAATTGCTCACCGGGCTCATATTCTCAATATGAACGGTGAAAGTTATCGGTTTAAATAAAGCATCTCAAAAAAGAATAACTAGAAAATGGTATTTTTTATTGTTTTAGTGGCCTAAAATTAGATCGGGAAATGGCCTAATTTAAAATTGACATTTACATATATGTGTTATGCGGGAAGATACTGATATCACGTGCATTGCTCTATAGGGTACAGGAGTATCTCTTTTAGTTATTGTGGTCATGTCTCTATTAAGTTTTAGTCCTATCTATGTAAAGGTGAGTTGATCCCTCTAAACCAGCTTCTATCCCAAGCATCCTCTATATAAAAACTTTGTCATAATATCTTCTTACGTCACCGGTTAACTACTATAAAAAAAAAGAAGGACATTTCTGCCCTTCCTCTTTATTAATTCTGAACTCTTACTTTTATAGGAACGTCAGGCCTTTACCATCCCCATATTTCCAAACCGTTCATCCAAATCTGAACAAATCACATAGTTCTCGGCTTCCCGGTGAAGAAAGCTGCAATTAGGCCGGGGCCGGAATGTGCGCCAATTATCGGTCCAATATAATTAATGAAGGATCCTTTAAAGTTTAACTTATTTATCAAAGTATCAGAAAAAGATTTTACTTCTTCCTCCTTACAGTCAGAGTGGCAGATATATACAATTTGATCCTCTGGAGCAATAACAAGTTCCTGAATAATATCATAGATACGGTTAAGTGCTCTTTTCCGTCCTCTTATTTTCTCCCGCACAATCAGATGACCTTCTTTGTCCAGATTTAATATCGGGTTAATACTCAAAGCTGCTGACACAATGGCTCCCGTCTTGCTGACCCTTCCACTGCGATAAAGATATTTGAGATTATCCGTAGTATAATAAGTATTTATATATAGCTTGCGATTTTCCAGCTGCTCAACGCATTCCTCCGGAGTTTTCCCTGCATCACGCATTTCAGCTGCCCAAATGCTTAACATTCCATATCCTATAGAAGCTAAAGTTGAATCAACGACATAAACCTTTGCTTCAGGCTGTGACTTAAGAAAAAGTTCTTTCGCAATTTGTGTATTTGCATAGGTGCCAGATATCCCACTTCCCATTGCAATATGCACGATCGGCAGCTTCAAATCATTCCATATTTTAGTCCAAAAATCAATAAAATCAAAAGGTGTCATCTGGCTGGTTACAGGCACTGCACCGTTGCGCATATTATTATAGAATTCGGTAGCAAAATTAGCGTTCATCAGGTCAAAATATTTATTTCCGTTTATTGTATATTTCATACGATAGACATATATTCCATGCTCCTCGCAAAAGGCGGCGGGAAGGTCACAACCTGAATCTGTAGTAACGCAAAATTTTTGCATGATAATCCTCCTTCCTAAATAATATATCTTTTATTGATTAATTATTTTAAAACAGTCAATAATTCAATACAATAGAAAATATAAAAAAATAACTATTTTATTAAAGCACTCCATTTCAGTTTAGTCTGTAGTGACTTTGCTGGACACGCAGAAAGGTTCTATAATAAAGAATAAGAAAGGGCGTGTGCAGCAATGGGCAAGTAATATTTTACAGAAGACTATAAAAAAGAAATAGTAAAGCTAATTACAGAATTAGGTAAAGCGCCAGTTGATGTAGCCAGAGATATAGGTGTAAGTGTTACTTCAGTTAGAAGATGGGTTAAGCAATATAGTGAGCATGGAGAAAATGCTTTTCCCGGTAAGGGAAACCTACGTCCAGCAGATAAAGAATTAAAGGTCTCCGGAGAAACAATATAAATAAACAAAATAGGGAGGATAAAAGAATGTATACCCAAAGAAAGAACATTACTGCAATCATGACCCTGTTAGTTGCCGGCTTAGCTCTCTTTTCCGCACTAAAAGGACTCTTGGACAGCCGTGTGTATGAAGAAGTTCGCCAAACAGGTGCAATCAGTCAATTCTTAGTTACGGGCTCACTTGCACAAGATATCGTTTCCGTGCCTTTAGGCCTGATTTTGGCAGCCTTGTCTTTAGCTTATCTCAGATTTAGAAGAGATAAGATTTTTATTGTCATGCTAGGTTTGACAGCTTACTCCTTTTATGGATATGCATTATATACAATCCAAGGTCAATACACCTCGATCTATCCTGTCTATCTCGCAATCTTCGGTCTATCAATCTACAGTTTAATCATGGGTCTGCTCAGCTTCAATTTTAACGGGCAAAATGACTACCAGTTGCCGAAGGCTGTACGCATAGGAATCAGTGGCTTCCTTTTAATGATTCTTCTTGTTTTAATCCCTGTTTGGTGGATGAAGATGTCTGCGGATATTGCCAACCATTTGCCAGGAGAGACTTATGGAGTATTTATACTTGACTTGGGGATCGTCTTTCCAGCCTTGGCCATCACTGCGGTAAAACTCTTACAGAACAGGTCCGTTGGGTATGTTCTCGGTGGGGTGGGGCTTTTAAAGGTGTTAACCATTTGTTTATCAGTCGGTTTCGGTGAGCTGTTTCAGGCTTTTAACGGCCGCAACCCTCTCGATTTCGGAATGCTAGGAATATTCGGCAGCTTAACCCTGATTAGTTTAGGATTCTTCTTTTCTTACATTATGAAACTGCGCATCAACCCTTCTGTATAATCTCGATCTAAAAACTTTGTAAAGAGAGAGGAGAACTTGCCATGAATACCCTTATTGTTTATGCGACCAAGCATGGGTGTAGGAAAATTGCGCACAGATGCTGCGGGAAAAATTAAACGGTAACGTAGACTTATACAATCTCAAAGAGAAGAAGCAGCCAATTCTCGCTAACTATGATCAAATCATTATCGGGGGCTCAATTTATATCGGCAAAATTCAAAAAGAAGTGAGCAGATTTTGTACGGATCATATGGCTCAATTAAAGGGCAAAAGGTTAGGGCTTTACGTCTGCGGGATGTTTTTTTGAGAGGGCTAAAGAAGAGTTAAACAGTTCCTTTCCTGAAGAACTCTTTAATCATGCCCGTGCCAAAGATTTTTTGGGGGGAGAGTTTCGATTCAGCCAAATGAACCCCCTTGATCGGCTCATCGTAAAAAAGGTAGCTAAGGTAGAGAAGGATCTTTTTCAAATCAATGAAGAAAAGCTTGATAGGTTTGCAGATCTGATGAACAAACTGTGATAACAGGGTTATTATCCAATAGAGGGTGTAAAAATGAAATGAAATAAGGTTGCTTTTAATTCTTATCGCTTTCTTTTCAGGGATCGCTTCAATATATGGTTTGGTATAGTCTGTAGTGACTTTGCTGGACACGCAGAAAGGTTCTATAATAAAGAATAAGAAAGGGCGTGTGCAGCAATGGGCAAGCAATATTTTACAGATGACTATAAAAAAGAAATAGTAAAGCTAATTACAGAATTAGGTAAAACGCCGATTTTTTCTAAATCGATCTCTTAAAAAAAATTTGACCTGCCTTAATCAGGTCATTATATTTATGGTAATTGATTCTGTAAGCCACTTAGTTCATTAATTATGAAACCTTATCCTTTATTTTTTCACAGGTTTATTCTTTTTTGTAAAAAGAATGGCTCGATCCCAGATAATATCAAAGCGGTCTGGGCCTACCTTAGTTTCTTTATCTACATATAGCCTGAAGCCGACGAAAGCGTCCTCATGGTTATCAACACCGTATGCTTTCCCAGAGGGGTTGCCGGTTCTATATGGTATCGTTACCAAACAGTCGTCAGCAATTTTTCTTCCCATTTTAAATTGATAATAGTATTTAGCGTTTTCATAACCTGCGGGGAAAAATTTGACAGCAGAATTTTTAAATTCAATGGTATTGACTGCTGAAGTAACTCCATTTAGAAGCTTTGCCCCATAAAAACAGCAATTGCAAAACGTTGCTTTCCCGGTTTGTTCGTGGTTGATGCCGTAGAGGATTACAAAATCATCATCAGTTGTTAATTGGAAATTATCTGTTTTAAAATAGATGGCGTCTCTATCATCGCCTAAAACATCAATATCGCGAAATATCCCCGTATAACCGTCGGTACTCCAAATGTTAGTATCTAGATCAACATGATCATATTCTGTCCCGCCATACTTTTTAATAATTTCATTACGCAGGTGATCCAGATCCCTCAGTGCATTATTCACAATCTGGTATTCAGTGTCACCTGTTTCTCTTATATTCAGGTTGGGCACGGGCCAGGGGTTTTGATGAGCATAAGGGGTTTTAGGTGTGATGCGATAAACTTTAAAAAAAGTGTTCAGGTTATTCATATATGCTTCGCCAAATTTCCTTTCCTCAGGAACTTCCATCCTAATGACAAAGAAAAAGGTATCCTTTCCCTTCTCCAGTCCCATGTGGACCAAGCCCAAAGGAATGTTGTTATTGTTCATAATATCCAAGCTATACCCGGCGACCACCAGAGCATCACGAATTTGCTGATTTACGTTTCGGTCAGCAGAGCAAATGACAATGGTGAAGCTGTTAAAAGGATCTCCTGGGGTCCCTCCAGGTGTATGATCGGTCCAGATCCGGAAATTATTTATTTGGTCACTTAAACTGGCGGATATTCTGTGATAAACCCCCGTATAGTTATCGCCTGTGGTAAAAACTTTGCTGTAGTCTTTCTCCGGCTTGTTTTGCACAAAAGCAAGATAATTGTGAAAAATAAAGTAGAGGGCTGGGGGAGGTGTTTGCCCGATTAATACAATGGCCTCGTTGGGACGCATCTTAAAGGTGAATCCAGGGGCGATATATACGATATTAGCAGGATAATTATCAGGGTTATCCGGGTCATAGCCGATGGGCGGATCTTGCCCTGGACATGGGTCTTGGTTCGGGGGGGGCAGGGGGAAGGGCACAGCCTCCATATAAAGCATCTACGTTGTTCCCTAAGCAGGAGTCAACAATATCTTCACTGCAAAGCTTAAGAAATTCCACATGACGTAATTCTCCTTGCTGCACATAAAAACCTCTTTCTTCCAACATGGAAATAAACTTCTTAATCTTTTTATTTTCATGGGCATCGTCAAAAGGCGATTTATTTTGCATGAGTATCATCCCCTATAAATTCATCGCAGTTTTGGTGTTATATATATTTATATGAAAATGAACTTGATATTGTTATTTACATTTGCTATATCACTGAATTTAGTGCCCCATTTATTGGCCTATAAAAAAAAGAAAAATGCTGGAGATGGCTAGTTAATGGAAACATTTTATCATCGGAGTAGGAGTTTACGCTATGATGGGCAATATAGAATAGATGAAAAGTTAGTATTCAAAGGTTTAGTTAACATTGTATCTTGAAGTGAGTTATGAATATCAATAAAGGGTTATTATGGGAAGGGTGGATCCCATGAACAGGCTTTTGGGCCCACCCTGTTTTAATTAGCCTGATAAAAGTTTTTTTTAATTATTTAAAGGGAAGCTGCGTCTTATAGTTATTAAACACATCAAATGCATCTTTTATTTGCAGATTGGTTGCTACATCAGCTTGGTATTCACCCAGGTTAAACATTTCATTAAAAAAGCCTGTGTGTGCCCCCTGGATCTTATTCCGGTTTTCAATCAATAAATTGCATAAATCATCATTTATTGCTTCATTAATTGCAATTTGATAATTTACAAGAAGCTGTTTTTCATCCGATAGAACGTCATTTAGTCGATCTCTTAAATTCACATTTGCATCCTTTACCTTAGGAAGTTCTCCGGAAACCTTCTTGCCAATTTTTTGTACCCCTGTTTTGGTCGTAATTGTTAATTGGGTGTCCATTAATGCATTTGACCTCCTTGTTTTTTCAATATCTGGTCTACGTAATTTAAAAGAGATAAATAGTTTTGCTGGTGCATGTTTGCGGTATCGAAGAATAATTTTTGGTGTTGGGGATTAGTTTCCTGATGTGCGTATTGAAAACACTTTTTTGTGGAAAGTAATTCCCAGGATAAAATGTCCTTAATATAGTTTAGCTCCTTTGTTGATATATTCTGCATCTTAAAGCCTCCTTTATAATTTATTCACTACTAGTATCGGTAAGGGATTGAAGAATTATTAAACAATCTTATAAGTAAACAAGGGGATAGTCACACCGGTTTTTATGGTAAAGTGAAAGACAAAAGTTTAGGGAATTATGCCATAAAAGCCGATAGAGTGGTAACCGGCAGTAGTTGGGTTTATTAAATATTCACTATCTTTGTTGCAACATTCCCGCCAAATGTCTTATCATGCTCGACAAATAAAATAGTTGGCCGGTATTAAAGCAGAAGTTCTTCGATTTGAATCAGGGAAATGACATTTATAAAGTTTATAAAAACACGTAAATTACAAAAACTTTTTTCTTTTTTGTTACTATTTGGGTTGGCGTACGTCTATATAGATAGTTAAGGAGGCGCGCCTATGCACTATAATTTTTTAAAGTTGTATGACCGGTATTTTGATGACGTATATCGCTACACTTATTTTAAGATAGGAAACAGCTGGGACACAGATGATTTAGTCGCTGAAACCTTTCGTAAAGCATTTGAAAAAATACACACTATAAATGGTTCTCCTAAAGCCTGGCTGATCACTATTGCCCGGAATACAATAATTGACTGGTACCGTAAGCAGAAAGAAATTGTTGCAGACGATGCCGATTTAGACAAGTATGCTTATGCCCATTCCTTTGAAGAAATATTTGAGAAAAAAGAGGAAATAAACTGTTTGAAAAAGTCATTGCAAAAGTTGACAAAGGAAGAATTAGAGATGATAAACTTCAAGTATTTTTCTGGGCTTAAATATAAAGAAATCAGTGTAGTAGTAGGGAAATCAACAGATGCAGTCAAAATGAAATTTCTTAGAATTATTAGGAAACTTGGTAAACTAGTAAAGGTATGCATGGAGGGGTAAGAATGGATGATAAATTTTTGGAAGAACAATTGGGTCGACTTAAGAATGAAATACCCGTCAATCAGGAGCTTAAGAAAAATCTGAGACAGTCCTTTGTACAACAAAGACAAAAAAAAAGGCGCATAAGATTCTCGATAGCTCTGGTTGCCGTAGCGGCCTGTCTGGTCTTTTTAATTTACGCAGTATTTCCTCTTAGCTTCGTAGAAAAAGCCAATGCCGCAGCTTTAAAGATCTTTAACCAAATTTCCTTTGTAGATATCGGCGGGGGCCAAAATCTGGGAGTGGCCGAATATGACGGAACAATTTATATTCCTGTTGCAGGGAAAGGGCTATTTGCTTACAACCAAAAAGGTCTACACATATTGTTTAATGAGGAAGTTGGGTTTGTCAGAACATCATCTAATGGAAGTAAACTGGTGCTTTCCGCCCGCGGAAATCTTATGATTTATGATTTAGCGAAGGATGAAATTAGAGAAATATTAAGCGGAGATAATGTGTCAACCTATTATGAACAGCCGTCCTGGTCCCCTGATAATCAGAGGATTATTTATACAAAAAAGGTTATTGCCCGAAAAGAACCCCATGGGTTTACGGTAAAAGAGTCAGGAATATATGAAATCGATCTTAAAAGCTTAAGTATCAGCTCCAAATTAGCTGATGGAGAATACCCTTCTTATGTTAAGGGTAGGGAAGAGATTATCTATGAACGGGACGGTAAAGTTATTTCTAAAAATTTAACTGATGGATCGGAAAAAGTAATTGATACTGGTAGGTTCCCCTCTGTTTCTCCTAATGGAGAATACGTTGCCTACGTTAAAACAGAACGGAAAATGCGGGATCTTGCCCCAAATGCCTCAGTGGGAGAGAATTTAAACAATGTCTGGATCGCTGATGTTAATTTAGCGACCAAGAAACAAGTTACGGCAAATTTTCTTATTCGTTCCATTGATGAACAGGAATGGTTGAAGGGACTAAAACCAAGCAGTGTTTCACAGGTATTGGAATTTTCAGGCATGTATGATTACTATGACCCTGTATGGGACAGTGATTCAGATAGTCTTTTTGTGCTGAAAAACCGCAATATGGAAGGGGGGCCGATGCGTTTAGTCCGCATTGATTTTACAACGGAAAAAATGACAACGGAAGACATAGTGAGAAAATACCTGCAAGCTTTAGTGACTAGGGATGATGATTATGCCAAAAGCCTAATGAAGAACTCTCCTGAAATTTTGACTATATCTAATCCCCATCCGGTGGGTTATAAGGTTATGGGAACTGGTGAGGAAAACGGCAGAAAATATGTGGAGGCTGAACTCAATTTTGCCTATACTGCTGATGCTTATTATGCTGTTAAAAAATCCAGGTATTATGTTTCTCCCAATGACAATGGCTATATTATTGATAATATTATTGATCTGGGTGGTGTAGAGGTTTATTCTAAGGATGGCAAAACTGTAGCTTTTCTCCAAGGGGAAAAGGAAGATATACTATTTACAGTAAGTGACATTCCTCAAGCATATCTGCCCGGAGGGAAATATCGGTTAAGTTCCCTAGCCTATTACGAACAAACTAATACTATTGTGTTTACGGTTCAGGCTATGCAAGATCAGGGACAAAAAGCCATGGTAAATATTTTAAGTTATAATCTATCTAAGAAAACATTTAGGTTAGTTGATACAGTAAAGATTATAAATGGGCAAGATAATATTGGTGTGGAAAGTCTGATTATTGATGATAAAGGACAATATATCGCCTTGAATCTATTTTCCGACAATAATCGGGTTTACCGAAGCTATGTACGGGTTTATGATTTGAAAACAGGCAGGAAGATAGATTTGAATTCTTTGTTGGAGTCAATTCAGATTGAGACAATGCGTACTAATTTCTGGGATGAAGGTAATCTGGTAATAGGGGTGACTAGTTACGAACAGACAATGAGGTATATTTATCAGCCAACTGAGCAAAAGCTATACAGCTATTAATAAAATTCTTTATTGAATAATATTAAACACAATGAAACCAATGGGACTGCCTATATTCGTAGTCCTCATCACCTGACTTTAAGCAAGAGGCTCTTCGAACTAATCTAATAGAGCATTAAATAAAGTGTTAAGCGCTAGAGGGACAAGTATCTTGTCCCTCTTTTGGTGTGCCCGGGCATAGGCGGCAGTCTAATTGGCGGAAGGTAAGACAATCTAATGCCTGTCGACCGGCGGGCTTTTATGATAATTGGGATTTTTATTTTGCCCGGCTTTCTGCATAAATTCTCATGGCTTCCGCGAGGAAATTGGATAGTCCGGCACCATATTTATCTATATTTTTAGTAAATCTCGTATCCGTGATATACATTTGGCCGACCCCGGCAAATGCTTCCGGTGTGTACTGATAACCGAAATTTTTATTGAAATAACAGTACATTTTTTCCATTGCTTTTTGGACAATATCAGAAGCAGGATTTTCATTTCGGATTGCGGCAAGTTCGCAAAATAGGTTATCCATTCCTTGGGCAACAGAAGCCTTTTCTTGCTCAGACAGAGATGATATATAATCATTGCTTTTATCTACCGCCTCATTACCCCAAAGACGGCGTGCTTCCTCTTCATATGGATTATTAGTCATATCAAAACCACCGAACTTTTCTTTCATGCTCATGGTAATTTCTCCTTTCATTGATTTTATGGATTTGTTCAGCGTATCCAGCATAGTTTCAATACGTTTTTTCTCGTGCAGAAGGTATTTTTTCTGTAATTGAAACGCTTCTTCCCTATTGAAAGAGGGATTATGAAGCAATTTTTTAATTTTGGCTAAAGGAAAACCACATTCTCTAAAAAAGAGGATTTGCTGCAATTTTTCTAAATCTGCTTCAGAGTATTCACGGTATCCGTTTTCCTTTTTACGATCAGGGCATAGTAGGCCGATCTGATCATAATGATGAAGCGTGCGTACACTAATACCGGTTAATTTTGCTACTTCTTTTGTATTCATGGTCTTTTCCCCCTGACAATATTTATAATAAACTATTACGCTGCGTTATAGTCAAGGGATTTTAAATAATAGGGGCGAAAAGGGGCGAGGATTGATCTCAAAAAGTGGGCATCAAAGGTTTTCTACTTGAATATAATTATAGGGATTATTTGAAAATTTGTTTGGGATATAAAAATTTTGGAGTGGGAAAAGCTCAGGGGGGCTTAACATGGGCAGAAGATATATGAGAAGAAAAATAAGAGAACTTCGCCAAAGCCTGTTGGAGGAAATGAAAAAAAATACACAACTCGAACAGGTAATAGTTCAGCTGAAAGAGCTTGAACCTTTGGTTAATACACTTAAAGAACTTGAACCGATGATTTCTGTCTTAAATGAATTAGCTCCAAGGTTTGATCAAATCAAAGAGCAAGTTATGAAATTTAACCCAGAGTCAGGATTAGAGGTTGAATCAAAACAAGAACAAGAGATAGAACCAGGAATTAATTCAAGTTTTAACTTAGAGGAAGAAGTACTGTGGAACCCCCTTACAGGGTTTCAAGAATGCGGTATACCAGACCCGATTATTATAAAAAAAGGTCAGGGAAATTGTGTTTTTGATGTAGGAGGTAATCAGTATCTTGATGGGATCTCCGCCTTATGGACCATTATGGGTCACAAGCTTCCATTGTTAGAGGAAATAGAAAATATTTTGCCGGAGCCAATAAAAAATGAGGTGCTAAAAAATACCTTGGGCAATGAACTGGCTCAAAAATTGGCAGAGATAGCTCCTGTTGGGCTTAACAAGGTATTTTTTTCCGATGCCCATGTTACTGCATTGGAAATAGCTTTAAAAATTGCTGTACAATATTGGCAAAACCATGATGATCCTCGTTACACAAAGAAGAAAAACTTTATTTCCTTTTTACAAACTAATTCAGCTAGTCAGGAAGGTTTGATATCTCCCTCACTTGTTTTTAGAGGATACCAAGTTCCCCCTCCTTATTGCTATCGCTGTCCCTACGGTTTTGAATCGGACAGTTGTCAACAGGAGTGTTTAAAGGAAGTAGAAAATATTATGATAGAACATGGGGAAGAAATTGCCGCATTGATTATTGAGCCCCTGGTTCATTGTTCGGCTGGAGTTATTATTTCTCCTCCCGGCTATCTAAAAGGAATCAGGGATCTTTGCAGTAAGCACCAAATACTGTTAATTGCTGATGAAACAAGTTTGGGATTGGGAAGAACCGGAACTATGTTTGCATGCGAACAGGAAAGCATCTCTCCGGATATTCTTTGTACAGCAAAAGGTTTGACAGGAGGTTACCTTCCCCTGGCGGCTACTTTGGTACAGAATAACGTCTACAGTTTAATAACAAAAAGAAAAACCGAAACACAACAGTGCTTCGGTACAGGAAATCCTTTGGCATGTGCCTTAGCCTTAACGAATATTGCCCAGATGAAACAAGAAGATCTATTCGGCAAATTACAACCCAATATTGAGTTTCTTGAACAGGAGATCCAGAAATTACATGACTTAAAATATGTGGGAGATGTTAGGCAAAAAGGTTATCTGGTTGGAATTGAGCTTGTGGAAGATAAGGATACCAAGAAACGGTTTTCATCCGACAGGATGATCGGTTACCACGTTTTTCAGGAAGCAGCCCAAAAAGGCTTACTTATCTACCCGCTGCAAGATGTAGTCATCCTAATGCCGCCATTATCTATGAGTAGTGAAGAATTATCTAATCTAATAGATATTATTTACCAAGCCATCAAAGCTATTTAGAAAGCCACTCCGACCACAGAAATAAACTTAACAAACTGGTGGTGAGTCCGATCGGAATAATGCGAATTGTGACTTTTAGGTACTGTCCCCATGTGATAGGGATCTTATGTTGACGAAGGATAAAAATCCATATTAAGGATGCCAACGTCCCCATCGGTGTAATTAATGACCCGATGTCACTTCCGATAATATTTGCTAGGTAAGCAATATGTAATGTTTGAGGATCCAAGCCCATCTGAGTCAGTGACAAAGTACCAATCATTACTGAAGGCAAGTTGTTAAATAAATTTGACATGGCAGTTAACAAAAATCCAATGATAAAACATGTATTTAAATGATTAGAAGAGACCAATTCTCGGCAGAGATTTACAATCATTGAAGTAAGTCCGGCATTGTGTAATCCATAAACAATCACATACATGCTGAAAGCAAAAATGATTATATGCCATGGAGTTTTTCTTAGTACATCATAAGGTCCGATACCTTGCCGATACCAACGGATTATAATTAAAAGCAGTGCTCCTACAATGGCAATCCATTCAATAGGTACTCCATAACCCGCTAAGATAAAAAAACCTGCCCTGGTCATTATTACTACAAGAATACATACACGAAACATCCACCAGTCAACAGCTTTAGTAGGTTTTGGTAGTTTATGTGCTTTTTCAGGCAGATAAGAGTTTTTCTTAAAAACTGGTTTCGGGTTAATTAAACCTTTTTTATGCAGTGGTGGATAAGAAAGTATATTATGATGAGGTCTGGTTAGGTTAACTTCTATGTTATTAAACGCTGAGTTCGATATATAGTAAATGTTTTTGGGAATGGCCTTTTCAAAGTAGACTAGAATTAAAGAACTAATAGATATAATACCTAACATTGAGGGAACAAACATCAAGGTTGCATAAGTGTTTAAGTCTAAACCTACGATTTCCAGAGCGATCAGGTTGGCGAGGTTACTGACCCCAATGGGGGCGCTGGAGGCTGTTGCTACTAAAGCCCCTCCTATTAAATAGGGAATCTTTTGGTGAGGCTTCAATTTTAGTGCTTGTACGATTTGGATAATGATGGGGGTGGTAATAAGAATACTTCCATCATTGTTAAAAAACATGGTCATAAAAAAACACAGAGTCATTATATACCAGTAGAGTTTGATACCACAACCTTTTGCCTTACTTACCAGGTTAAACGCTGCCCAACGGAAAAAACCAAGACTCTCTAAAACAATGGACATAACAATAGTAGATAAAATTGTAATTGATGCTCCTGTGACAATTCCGATAATCGTTACCAAGTCATTGAAAGTAACAAGACCTAATAGGAAAACTAATATTGCTGCTACAGCGGTAGGAATAGACTCATTTATCCCGAAGGGCCTCCAAATAATCAATATGATTGTGGGGAAAAAAATACCCAATGCTAACAGCAACTGAGTGTCAGGCATAATATCGCCCCTTAAAAATCATGATAAATATAGATGAAATATACTATATAAAGTTTTTATGTAAGTAAGGCTATTCCAGTTAACTATTGATTTGTTTTTGCCCGTTTTAATTTTACTTGCTTTTTGAAAATTGAATTCGCTATTTGTTTTTTCATATTGGAAATGCTTTGATTTTTTTCAGTAGAAGGTACGGGTGGTTTAAGAAAACAGTATAAACCGATACCGAAAAGTAAAATAAAAAAGCCTATTATCATTGTGATCTTCCTTTCTTTAGGTTCTAAAGAAATCTATAATTTATCGTTGTACCGGTGAATTGTTTTTTCTCAGAATCTTGCTTATTATTTTCGTGATGCTGGGATTCTTGTTTTTGGTTCGACCTATTTTCAGGAATATAGTTTATTAAATTGGACAACTTATTTTCTTTTAAACTTCTATAATTCAAATTATTAGTTGTATTTCTATCAATACTGATACTCTTAATATGGTATATATAAATTGTCCAAACTTCTTGTTTGTCCACCAGTATGATGTTTTCATCCCCGACATCACTGATAATTCCGGTCACAGATTCAGGACCATTATTAAACTTTACCATTTCGTATTTTAATGTTTGTAATATTTGATAAAAACTTTTCTCTTTAGCAAAACTTATACCTATGTTATCTTCGCTTACTGGGAATAGATAATTATCTTTTACATCTATGCCAATACTGTGTATATGATCAGCTTTAATTAACATTAAATCCTTTGTTTGTGGGTATAGTATGAGGTATTCTTCTTGGACACCTAGTATTTTACCGGTGAAATATTTTGGTCCTTGGTATAATCGTACTACTTTGCCTTCAAAGGCTTTTAAGTAATTGTAACTTATGATTAAATCCCCCTTTCCAAAACAGCTGATTACAATAACAATTAAACAACTTGTATTAAGCGGGTTAGGAAAAACCGGGGAAGACAATGTAACAAATGGTAATGACTTCCCCGTATTTCCTGAAAGGCTGTCCAATGCTTAATTATATTTTCTTACTCGTTTTTAGGTTTCTCCTCTTTTACTTTTCCTTTGCCGGAACGCTCTTTTCGCCTACCTCCGGACCTTCTTTATCTTTTGCATCCCCAGGGTTCTGTCTGTTTTCTTCATGGCCTTTATGTCCAGATTCTTTATTGCCGTCTCGTTGTTTTTTCCCTTGTTGTTTTTCTTTCTGTTTTTCCTCTGGTTGCTTTTCTTCTTGCTTTTCCTCGTTTTTTTCGCCGCTTTGCTTATTGTTATTTGGTTTTTCTCCTGGTCTGGGTCCGGGACTAACGCTTTTCAGATGGAATACATACATAATGCGTACTTCCTGATCGGAAATCATCTTTATATATTCATCTTTAACATCAACGACGATTCCTTCTACACATTCCGGTCCATCATTTACTCTTACCCATTGGTATTCCAGTTTTCGCAGACAATCAACAAAAGTGTCGGCATTTATAAAAGTGGGAACTACTGTATCCTCTAACACAAAATTAAAGTTACCTTTTTTGTCTTCACAAATACTTTGTATGTGATTTCTTGCCAAGTACTGAATCCCATCTTCTTCATTCCACATGATTAAATAATCTTTTTTAACCCCAAGTAATACTCCGGTTCTTGATTTGGGGCCACCGCGGTGAATACGTACAACTTTTCCCTCTAACGGCTCTAAGCTAGCCATATCATTGTCCCCCTTCAAATTATTTCTAAGGTGCTTGACTTTTTTTTAATACATACTATGTGTTGTAGTATCTAAATGTTACAGGATGAATTTCTAACTATGTATAGGGGAAATTAGATGTTGGATAAATTTTTTAATAACTTTATTAGTTTAGATAGAGCACCGGTTTTTTCTGGCTCAGAAGATGTTACTTTTTCTGTTTCTATATTGACGGGTGCGCTTTCATTGTTTTCTTTATTAGATTCCTGAATAGAAACGGTCATTTTTATAAAGCGGATATGGAAAATAAAAACATAATAAATTTTTCCATTAACTTCACATTTGAGAAAATCCTGATTTGCTTCTTTAATAATACCGGTAAAACCCTCGGGCCCGTCATTAAAACATATTCTTTGTCCGGTAAGAATTTGCAGAAGAGAAGAAAAACTGCTTGCTTTGATAAATTCCATTTTATTATCAGAAGAAGAGGAATCTCTTGAATTGTCTTCTATAATCTTATGAATATGGTATAAATTAATATAAATAATTTCGTCGGTTGTTGATTTAATAACGATATAATCAGACTTAACATCTAAGACTATGCCCCAAATTGATCCAGGACCGGTTTTATGTATTTGTACGTATTTTCCTACAAAACAATCTAAATTGGACATGACCAGCCTCCTTTTTTGGTCCGAGGTTATTGTGCTAGTACATGTATACGTGGCAGTAGTCCAAAAGGTTACAAGTGAATGGCCAAAAAACTGTTGACCCTTTTGTTTTGGTATTTGGCTTTTTGATTTTCCTTGACAAAAATCAATGATTGCGATATCTCTTATGAGATAATATTTTTTTAAATAGAATGTTAGCATGATAAAACTTACCCTTACCAAGGGAGGACAAATATTGACTAATACTATTTCATTAACCCCTGCTTTGGAGGACTACCTGGAAGTTATGTGGGAGATATATGCCAAAGGAGATGAGATCAGAGTAACCGATATTGCGGAAAAATTTTCGCGGGAGCATTTTTTATTGCCCGTCATGGAATGGTTATATTCTCCTGGACAGGAATGCAGTTGTAAAAGAGATTCTTACCTTCCCCAAATCCACCTTCTTTACCGGGCGTCTTATTTCAAAAACAACAATAGGCTTATCGCCATTACCGCCATGCCCGCAATTAGCCCGTAGATGGACAGATGATGTTCTCCGTATTCCCGTGCTGTGGGCAGCAGCTCGTCCAGAGAGATGAAGACCATAATTCCGGCTACACCGGCGAATACGATGCCAAAGATCAAATCATTGATGAAAGGCCGCAAAATAAGGTATCCGATTATGGCGCCTACCGGTTCCGAGAGGCCGGATAAAAATGAATAGCAAAATGCCTTTTTGCGATTACCGGTGGCGTAATAAATCGGCATCGACACTGCAATGCCCTCAGGAATATTGTGGATTGCAACGGCAACCGCTACCGGGACGGCTATGCTTGGTACTTGCAGGGCAGAGATAAAAGTAGCCAATCCTTCGGGAAAGTTATGGATGGCAATAGCCAAAGCGGTGAATAAACCCATGCGCATCAGCTTTTCCCTTTGGTTTTTGGTGTTGTCATATTCTTCCGGATGGGGCAATTCATGGGGATTCTCATGTTCCGGCACCAACTTGTCGATTATGGCAATGAGCAGTACCCCGCAAAAAAATGCCCCTACGGTAACCCAAGAGCCTGCTTTGAAGCCGAGGGCCGCAGTGAGAGACTCCCGGGCCTTGACAAAAATTTCTATCATGGATACATAAATCATTACGCCAGCAGAAAAGCCCAAGCTTACCGAGAGAAATTTTGGATTTGTCCGTTTGAACAGAAGGGCTAAGGCACTGCCTATACCGGTGGAAAGACCGGCAAACAGGGTTAGGGCAAAGGCAAAATAGAGATTATGCATAGCGTCATCTCCTTCCTGAGAAAATTCCGATAAGCATTTCCTCATTTTATTATTCATATTATTCAATTGGTTTTTCGCCATTTCCTTCTGGTTTATATACGGACGAAAATATTTCTAATTAAGAAGGTCAAGGGGACACCCATGCTAGCGGTAAAGTTAAAGCGGATAGCCAAGATGGTATCCGCCTTAAAGATTTAATACGTTTGTTTGAAGTCTTAAAACTATTGGTTGCTGATGAACCGATTAATTTGGATTAGGGTGAACGCCGAGGCGGCTTGGGTGTGAATATTCTTTATTGCCTGGAGACACCTGCCTGGGTTTTCATAGACAAATTTAAGTTATAAAAGCATTTAACTAAACATATCTAACAATCGGTTCACAATAACTATTGCCATCTCACGGGTAAGTTCCCCGTCAGGATCAAAACGAGTACTGTTTACTCCTCTCATAATACCCTTCTTTTCAAGATATCCGGCATACCAATATTCGTCAAATGACCACTCAGGGGTGTAATTCGACATATCCAAGTCGAAAAATGGATTTTTAGATAGCATCAATTCCTTTGCATTTTCCCCATTTGCTATTTCAACCAATTTACCAACGGAAACGGATGCATTATATCTTGATAATGTTCCATGAGGATAATACACATTGAGATTAAATGATTTTTTGGTATATTGAGCAAGCTTTTCCAGCATTACTGCAAATTCTGACTCAGTAATCGGACGACGTAAATCTATCAAGATCTGTTCATCGGGAATCAGTTTTTTGCTTTTTAGATTCTGAATTGCGGACTCCGACCATGGCATCGGGCAGTCTTTAGATACTACTTGGGGCGTATTTAAACGAAGTGAAAAGGGATTACTTTTCCTAGGTGGCAGCTGTGATTGGATTTCCGCTAGTTGAGGCTCATTTACTATTGGAATCTGATTGTATGAGATATCGAATACTCCGTATGGGCCACTATTCCTGAAGAAGATCAGTTCGTTTATATCACTTATCATATTATTACGTGAATACATGTAATTCAAATGGTCAACATTCAAATTAGGCAATTTTCTAATTTGATTCGATGATAAATCAAGAGAATATAATGGTTTTTCTGTTAACGGTGATATATCGCTAATCCAATTACATGAAATATCAACATTACGTAGCTGTTTGGCATCCTTCAAGAATGTGATGTCTTTTAACTGTGTATTATGCAGCCTGATATCCTTCAAATTATTAAAGTTCTGTAACTGAGAAACATCATTAATTGGGTTGTTTCCCAGATCTAAAGATTGAAGATTTACACTTTCTTCTAAAGAGGGGACTTGTTTAATCATATTATTGCTGAGGTATAGCTTAGATAGCTTTGTTTTTCCTACTAATGGAGAGATATCCTTAATCCTGTTTCTGCTCAAATTCACAGATTCCAGCTCTTTCAGACATTCAAATGCAGAGATATCTTCAATCTCATTACGATCCAACCAAACCGTTTTTAATTTTGGCAGCTTAGCTAATTCCGAAATATCGCTGATTTCCCAATTCGATAAGCGAAGATAGCTTAAATTCTTTAATGCAGAAATGCCTTTGATTGATTTCAAGCGTTTTTCCCCTGGGGGAGTGGCCGCCGGACTCAAGCCAGTATAATCCAATTCTGTTATCTTGTTCAATACCTCTTGAGTAATTGGTTTATTTCCTATTTCGCAGGATTGTCGTACCATATGTTCAAATCTGGGATCCTCAAAATTAAAAATTTTATTATTATCACCGGCAAATGTATTTCTACCACATCCTACTATTATGAACAGTAAAAGTATTAAAACGAAAGTACCGCGAATTAATCGTCTCTTTTGCATATTGGTTTAAGCCACCTCCTAAAGTTCATAAAGGTGTCATAAAATCATGACACCTTTATTATAAAAGTATAACAAAAGTATAAACAAAAGCAATCTTAATCGGTTCCTATTTGTTTTTTATATCAACTATTGAGGTATTACCTTTTCTGCACAGATACATTAAGTTTTGGATAATAAGTGGATATTACCCCATCCTCTGCTTCGAGTTTATAAAACATTGTTACTGGAGATGTGCCAATGTTAATGATATCCCACGAAGAATTAATCGCTGTATCTGGTTTAATATAACTTTCATTATTGGCTGCAATCATGGTATTAACTTTATATCGAGCAGAACCAGATGTTCCTAGTCCGCCTATAACGGAACTAGTACCGGAGGATCCTGACGTAGTTATCCCGGTTACAGTTAATTTCACCCTCTTTTTATTATCGTTATCATATTGGCGATTGATAAATATTTTTACTGCTCGTTCAGCCGTATTGCCTGGATATCTATTTGATAAATTACTGGTATATGATGTTGGACTATTGTGCGTATACGTTATTCCATTTTTTACCACTTTAAAATAAGGCTGAAATGCTGAAGGCAATGTTGAGTTACCAATACCCCATTGAAGACCTAAATCAGATTCAGCACCATCCGAGCCTCCGGTATATCCAATATAATTATAAAATGTTACTAGGTTTTTATCTGAATCAGAAAAACTTTTGTATGGCGAGTATACCCTTGCACTAAATGCTGGGTCGTTACTTAACATAGTAATTGCCCTTGTTCCGATCCCACCAGGAATTTCAACAGGTGTTTCATAAGAATAAGTAGTTATTGGGGGTGATAATTCTCCAACTATGCTGTTTTCACTGACTGTAGATTGAATATTTGCTTCTGAAACAGATTTCTTGTTGGTTGGAATTACTTCAATGAAACTGTTTTCGGGGTAATCGGCATAAGTATATGTGTAATCATCCTCCATCAAAGTAAGCTCGTAACGTTCGGTTGCCATCTTTGATAAAGGAACATCTTCTAATTTAGATTTAGCAGCAGAATCCAATAGTACCTGAATTTTCTGCTTGGTAATTGCTGAAGCATCAACTTTCTCCCCAACAAACATTGGAATTGCTTTTTCGGCTGTTTCAATAACATAATTTGGGACAGTATCCTCCTTTTGGTCAATTAATGAACTATCAGTTACAGAATTGTATTCTCGGATGTCTATTACCTTAGCTGCTTGGGTTTTTTCCTGATTGTCTTGCCGAACATTACCATTAGCATATGCTATGGATATGTTGCAAACAAGGAAGGTTGTGGCAATTAAGCCAGTAATAAACCTTAATCTTAATTTTACCATTTGGGATTCCCCTTTCTTAAATTGTTTTTAACTTAGCCACAAGTAGCCCCGATATATTGTCTCCCTCACCCCCTTAGATTAAGGATTTCTCCTTATGAATAAAAGATTAATATCTTTATTATTGCGCATTGTTTAATCCCTGCTGTTTAATACTATCATACCGAACTACCACTGCATAGATATTTACTTCGCCTGTTATCTACCAAAATTGACATTTATTTATCTTAAACGACTTTATGTACAAATGATATAGCCCAGGGACAAGGGGGACAGGTTCGTTGTTCAAGTGTTCTTATATGACAAAGCGCCTGCGGGAAAACGGATTCATTACTATGGATGCGGAAAAATATGAGTGTCCCGCCTAATTTCCAGATAGCACATGGTCGTGGTTCTTTTCAGGAAGTGGCTCTCCCTTAGCAAGTAGGCGAATGATATCGTCCAACAAATTGATATCACGCCCGCGTTTCATCATCAGCTTATAGTCCTTCTTAAATGTGCTGTCCAAACAATGTCAAGTTTCATCTTTTAAGTTCCCTCAACGCTTCCTCTACATCGCTGTAGCGTTTTGCGTTGAGGTCTTTGGTAAGCCGTTCTGCTTCCTGCATGGCGGTGATGGTAACGGCGTTCGGCGTGTTTATTATTACATCAAATGGAAAACCGCCGGCCCGAATAAGGGGGTGAGCATTGGCTCATCCCCTTATCATTAGTTGTGCGCCCTGCATGGGCGCAATCTAACGGGTGAAAGTCCCGAACACACCCCGGTAGTGGGAAGTGTATAGCTGTGAATCGTCAAATTAAAACTGATATTGTAAGCACTTTATCTAAGGCTAAATCATACCTTTTAGTCAAATTAGAACAGCATAAGAAATAAAAAGTGGATTATCCAATCAAATTAGAACAGAAAAAAGCGGCCGTTATCGAACCGCTTAGATCATAAAAAACTACAATTCAATATCTCGGTTTGCTTCATAAACAACCTCTTCATCTAATAAACGCATCTGGTTAGCGCAAGCATACATTAGACAACTGGTTACAAGGCTGTTGACCATCCGGGGAGCCCCTTTTGTAAGAGAAAAAATAGAGTCGAGGGCACTATCCAAGAACAAATTCGTTTCCATAGCTCCGGCGTACTTTAATCGAGAGTGAATATATTCCTTCAGTTCCTCCTTCTTCAAGCCTTGCATATGATATTTCACATTAATTCTCTGTCGAAGTGGGGTATTGATACCCATCTGGAGACGATTTCTAAGTGATGTTTGTCCGGCAAGAATAAGAATAAAGGGATTTTCACTATCCATGGAAAAATTGAACAGGATGCGTAAATCATCGAGCACTTTATTGCTGAGGCTTTGAGCTTCATCTATGATAATGACAGGTGTGATCCGTTGATCATGATAGGAAGAATAAATTAGCTTTTGGAGCTGTTCAAACATAGTCACTTTTTTATGAGTAGGTTCCTCACCCAACTTTAAAATGAGACCACGGTAGAAATCCATGACAGTAACCGTTGTCAATGAATAATAGCAAGGCTTAAATAACCCAGGATTAAGACCATCAGAGAAACGCCGCAGAGCAGTGGTTTTTCCGGAACCTGCCTCTGCAGTAAGAAGAAAGATACCGCGTGTATCCTGAATATATTTCAATCTTGAATCTAATTCAAGAAAATCGGAACCTTGAAAAAGTTCTGATACAGGGATTTCCTTCGTAAAAGGATTGCATTTCAGACCAAAGAATTGAGTGAACATGATGAAGTTGCCTCCTTTTTATCCATAGCTGAAAAAGAGATTGTGTTTTTTGGCATATTGATTGCAGAAGCATTCTCTGATGTATTCGTGATAGAATCTATGTTTTTGGTTTTCTTAGCAGCAGCTGATGGTCTGCCTTTACGTTTCATATTGGCATTGTCGGAAAAACGAACTTTCTTGGCCGTGCCGATGCATTTGTCATCGGAATAGAGGAAAATTTCTTCAAGCCCTCGTTCAAGCAGATCAGGGTCATAACGGACATCAACCTTTCTGCCGGCAAAGACAGGTGAAGTTTCATAGAGGATACAATTAAGGCTCAAAGTAGCATCATGTTTGATGGTACGGGATGCCTTAACAAGAAATTTCTCGTTAAACAAGGAAAGATCCGTGGGCAGAATAACGGATTCAGCTTGAGCCAGGAAAGAGTCAAGGGGCGACATCCCCAGGGATGAATGGGACTTTTCGTTATAATCAGAGGAAAGCCATTCCCAGAACAAGGAATTCAGGTGGTCAAGATCCTTTACCTTATCTGTTTCTAGGGTTGAGAGGAAGCGTAGGCGGCAGCTGCGAAAAAAGCGTTCAATTTTCCCCTTGCTGGTTGGCGTGAAGGGTTCTGCTCTGAGCAGGGAAATACCAAGGTTGGCACATAGGTATTCGAAGTTGGCGCATCGGTATATTTTTCCATTATCGGTATATAAAAGCTTAGGAATGCCACGTCTTAACACAGCCTCCCGGAAGGAATGCCGCAGGCTCAGGAAATCCTGGGAGTAGTAAAACTGGGCATGAAGAATCAGACGTGAATGATCATCGATGAAAGCCAAGAGGTAAGTCTGTACTTTTTTACCATTTTTCTTGATATATGGTCCATACATTACATCTGTCTGCCAGAGTTGGTTAATCTTACCGTGGGCAAAGCGTTTCATGTCTTTAGGGATTTCGGAAGTCTCCTGGAAGGAAGCTCGTGTACGGTTCAGATAGCGGGTCAGCGTCGAAAGCGACAGATCTGCCGGCAGAAAAAAGCCCTCCTTGACCATCATGTCATAGATAACAGTTGCGGGAGCTTTAGGATATTTGCGGCATTTCTCAGCCAAGGCATCGGATATCTCGGGAGTGACCTTACGGGTACCGCCTTTATCAGTTCTTGGCTTGGGTTTTAAGGCATCAATACCAAGTCGGAGATAGTCCGTGTACCAAGAGGAAATGGTCTTTGGTGAATAATTTTTAAGACCATAGTGTGGCATGTCAATGACGGAGGAAGCCACTTGGGCACAGTATTCCCCCTGATGTTCCACCTGGCCGTTTAGCAAAGGACTGATGATGGAAAATTTCTTAAGTGCAATAGCATTTCGGGTTGCTTCATCAAGCATAATAATGCCTCCTTTCGTATAGAACAAGCCTATCATTATCGAAAAGAGCTGCAAAGGAAAAAATAGTGTTGAAAAGGTATTCCGAAAATACTTCTCATAATGAGCTGCATGTGATATATTTTAAATTGCCGAAAGGGTTAAATATGTGCAGAACCCATGTGAGAACATGTCCATAGAAACAGAGTACGGGGTTGGAGCCGCTGTTTCTATCAGTTTGAGCGCATCTTTAACTCTTTTTTTGTTATCTAAGGAGGCGGTTATGGGACCATCAGGATGAAACTGGCGGATAAGATCCATCATGATCCGGTTACAATTTTTAAGGATTCGTTTTCGATACTGGTAAAGAAGCTGTCTGGTAAAAAGAATCCCATGATTTATGATAAACCTTCGGATGAAAGAAACCATGGTGCCGGACCAACCAAAAAACTCAGACAGGGAATAATGGATGAATCCCATGGAATATATTCTTCTGGGGTGGCAGAACCATGGGAGCAGGGATACGGTCCCGCCACAATCAGGACAGATGTATCGCCGTATCAGAATGATTCCTTCAAAGCCTTTGGCAATCAGATATCTACGGTAGAATCCATGAAGATGAAGATGCTGTTTATGGCATTGGGGACAGAGTGTGTGGGTAAGATCAGGAAAGGGAAAAGATCTACCCTGACTTTGATAAACATCAGGAGACACATCAACCTTAAAAATTTTCTGCATCATGAAAAACCCCTTAAAAAAGAATACGGTCTTAAAATGACAAAGCATCATCACATAAGAACCGTGTCTATTTTAATATAGCTTTTAAATTTTGACTAGATCTTGGGGGTTTAAGAGATATTGATTTGACGATTTACAACTGGCGAATCTGTTCATGCATTATGCTTTTGACCTGTGGATGACAAGAAATCGCATAAATAATCCATTTGAAAGATACGCGGATGATACGGTGGTGCACTGCAGGACAGAGCAGGAAGCAAGGCAACTGCTTGCAGATATTGATGCGAGGTTAAAAGATTGCAAATTAGAATTACATCCTACTAAAACAAAGATTGTATATTGCCAAGACAAGGATAGACAAAAAGAATATCCTAATATTGAGTTTGATTTTCTTGGGTATACCTTTCGGAAAGTGTGTATAAAAGACCGAACAGGCAGACTGCAAATGAATTTTATAGCATCAGTAAGTAAGAAGGCGGAACAGACGCTAAAGGATAAGGTGAAAACCTTGGAGATTCACAAGAGAACAGGTAGCAAGATTAATATGATAGCCGAAGTACTAAATCCCATCCTGCGAGGATGGATGAATTATTTTGGTAAGTTCAATCGTTCAGCGATGAAACGTGCGATAGACTGTGTGCAAAGGCGCCTCATAAAGTGGGCGATGTGCAAGTACAAGAAATTTCGTGGACACCGTCGGAGAGCCGAAGAATGGCTAGGCCAAGTTAGAAAAAGAGAACCCAACATGTTTGCACATTGGACTCTCTAGGGGAAATTTTATTATGAGTGAATGATAGGAGCCGTATGAACCGAGAGGTTCACGTACGGATCTGTGAGAGCATAGAGGTGAAATTCCTCTGTGCTACTCGACTGAGAGGTCGGCGGATGAAATAATCAACCGCCTCCTACTCAATGGAAAGTGGGAAATGAGCATGTTGTGATTTATTCGCAACGTTACGTAGTAAATGCACCATCCCGGAAACCGAGACCTCAAAGAAATACCCCAAAGCATTGAAGTTTTTGATATAATGAAAAAAAAGAAGGTGATTAAAATGCCCAGACCGGTAAAAATGCGTCGCATTTGCCAGTTACCCGCATTTTCATTATACGGGCCGTTAAGTAAGAAAGGAAATGAGGATCAGTTTATTACTATGCAGGTAGAAGAGTTTGAAGCTATTCGTCTCATGGATCTGGAAGGCTTGGACCAAGAACAATGTGCGGAAAAAATGAATGTAGCTCGCTCAACAGTTCAAAGAATATATTGTAAATCGTCAAATCAATATCTCTTAAACCCCCAAGATCTAGTCAAAATTTAAAAGCTATATTAAACAGGAGTTATGCAGTTGATGTAAATTAGTTCCAATTGCGCAACCCCAAAAAATATTTTTAAAATGGAGCCAAATTTAACCAAAAAGACTTGACATTTTCAAAACAGCCCCATAATCGCTTTGGATGGCATTTTTTGTCATTACTTTAGCGATATGGGTGATGAGAATGAAGAAACTATGCAAACCGTCCTTTGAAAACAAAAAATCCGGCAATGGGGGAGGCATCCCCACACTTAAAGCGATTTGGGAGTTATTTGATCTATCCTTACTCTTTTCCCAGACCGGAATCCGCAAACACTCTGGTATGGCTGCCTGGTTAATCGCCTTCTCCTACGTCTGCGGATTAGTTGCTAACGTAGGTTCTGTTAACCGAAGCGCAGCTTATATTTCCGGTTCCCCGGTTTTGCAGCAGGTTTTATCGGGAAAAGTGATTACTCAAAGCACCTTAAGCCGCTTTTTGTCGAAATCGTTCAATTGGCTGAGTTTTTCCGTTGGCCGGCTTTCCCGTTTTCAAGAATGTGCCGAGACCAGATTAACCGATGGCGATATTATCGCCTTAGACGATACTAAAATCGAGCATCCTCATGGGAAAAAGCTGCCGTTTCTATGCTGGTTATTCGATAGTTCGGATAAGCAACATGTTTGGTGTATGAATCTAGTGTCCACACTAGCTGTACTAAAAAATGGCCTTGAATACCCCCTGTTATGGCGTTTTTGGATCAAGAATGAACCGGAAAACATGAAGCAAACCAAGCTTGACCTAGCAAAACAGATGCTGCAGGATTTTAGAAGCATCAATCCCTCAAAAGTATGGGTAGCCATGGATCGCTGGTTTCTTTGCAAAAAGTTTTTGGTCTGGCTGGTTGACTATCAGTTTGATTGGGTCACAAAGGCCAAGCGTAACACCGTGCTTTATCGCAAAGTTTACGACCCGGTAGTCAATAAGGAAACCTTCGTTAAACTTAATCCCAGTTTTCTGCTGCGTGAAGTCTATCCTAAGCTACGGGTACTGGGAAAAGGGACAGTACTGGGTATTCCGGACATCTATATCAAACTGCCTTACGAAGATCTTACCCGTAAAGGAAAGATTATTACCAGACACCGGTTAATTCCCGTTGCTGCTGTTGCCGCAACTTATTCCAAGCAGATAGATGATGCCGATATTGTTCTTACGGAAGAGGAAACTGCAGCTACCTTCCGCGATACTTATCTGCTAATCAGTAATCGTGTTGATGTACCAAAAGAAGTAGCCGACGCATATGTTAAACGTTGGCGGATTGAGGTGTTCTATCGGGCAGCCAAGCAGGATCTAGGATTAACCTCCTGCTATTCCCAAACGGAAACGGCCCATTTTGCTCATGTGGAGCTGTTGTTTACGGCAAAATCCCTTCTTTGCTATGCCCATTGGCAGTTAAATAAAGAAGGCGCCGAACAAGCCCCAACACTAAGCGAAATGGTAAGGTGCTTTTTCAACGCCAGTTGTCGGATCAACTGTTACGAGCAGCAGATCCAAATATATTTTGACACAACAACTGGACGTTTTTCAAGACTTTTCAATAGTTTTTGGCCAACTTTATTGACAATGGGGTTATGGAGTTGGGATATTTATCCTGCAACTGCATAAGTTCTGTATTAAAATAGACACGGTTCTTATGTGATGATGTTTTGTCATTTTAAGACCGTATTCTTTTTTAAGGGGTTTTTCATGATGCAGAAAATTTTTAAGGTTGATGTGTCTCCTGATGTTTATCAAAGTCAGGGTAGATCTTTTCTCTTTCCTGATCTTACCCACACACTCTGTCCCCAATGCCATAAACAGCATCTTCATCTTCATGGATTCTACCGTAGATATCTGATTGCCAAAGGCTTTGAAGGAATCATTCTGATACGGCGATACATCTGTCCTGATTGTGGCGGGACCGTATCCCTGCTCCCATGGTTCTGCCACCCCAGAAGAATATATTCCATGGGATTCATCCATTATTCCCTGTCTGAGTTTTTTGGTTGGTCCGGCACCATGGTTTCTTTCATCCGAAGGTTTATCATAAATCATGGGATTCTTTTTACCAGACAGCTTCTTTACCAGTATCGAAAACGAATCCTTAAAAATTGTAACCGGATCATGATGGATCTTATCCGCCAGTTTCATCCTGATGGTCCCATAACCGCCTCCTTAGATAACAAAAAAAGAGTTAAAGATGCGCTCAAACTGATAGAAACAGCGGCTCCAACCCCGTACTCTGTTTCTATGGACATGTTCTCACATGGGTTCTGCACATATTTAACCCTTTCGGCAATTTAAAATATATCACATGCAGCTCATTATGAGAAGTATTTTCGGAATACCTTTTCAACACTATTTTTTCCTTTGCAGCTCTTTTCGATAATGATAGGCTTGTTCTATACGAAAGGAGGCATTAGTTTGAAAGATTACAAAATAGGATTATGAGGGAACAATGGGCACAACAAAATAAACCTACCAGAAGGTAGATTGTGGGAATTACGGCTAGTAATAATTATCAAGCGATACTGGGTATATCGGGTATTTGGTAGCCTAACGTTTGCAGGTAACGCACAGCCATTTCCTCAGTAATCTGGGGTGCATAAGTTTGTTTTGGCTTGGAGTCAATCTTATATAAATCATAGTTAAATGGTTCATTTTTATCAAGCATGTGGTAAATACAATTCAGTAGCATATGCGCAATAGCAATAATAGCCTTTTTATGACCTCGGCGTTTCTTAATTTGGTCATAACGTATTTTAAAATAAGTACACTTTTTACTTTTAATTGCAGCATTTGCGCATTGAACCAATAAGGGCTTGATATATACGCCAGCTCGTGAAACACGGACGGATTTTTTCTTACCAGCGCTCTCATTGTTCTGAGGAGTTAGTCCAGACCATGAGCATAGATGTTTGGAGGAAAGAAAAACTGACATGTCCGTGCCTATCTCACCGATTATAGCAATGGCAGTAAAAACGTCCCGGATGCTTGGCATTGATAAAATTAATTCTATCTGTGGTAAATACGGCTGAGCTAAATCTAAAACGACTTTTTCAATATCCGCTATATGTTTCTCAATGTTGTCAAAGTGGTCAAGGCAAACACGCATTTTATCTGCTTGTGGCTTAGTTAAATTTCCATTAATTGATTTTGTAATTGTTTCTGCTTTATCTTTCATTTTTCCATGTAGCATTAATGTGACATCAAAATCTTTATCACCAGGATTTTCGAGTATATGGTTAATAATTCTCATAGAGCTTACACCAAAAGTATCAGAAACAACGCTGGAAATCATAATATTCGAAACGGTGAGGGAATTTTGAATACGATTTTTCTCGCTTGACTTGAAGTTGATGAGTTTAAACCTATACCTCATGAGATCACGAATTTGACGGGTTAACAAGGGTGGGATATAGCTGCCGGGAACTAAGCCGTGCTTATGTAGATCGCAAAGCCAAATAGAATCTTTCTTATCGGTCTTCTTGCCACGAATACCTTTAACATATTTGGGATTAGCAACTACAATATCACAGTAAGGTTCCAAAATATTAAAAACAGGGTGCCAATACTTGCCTGTAGACTCCATACAGACATTAGTGCAAGATTGGGACTTTAACCAATTTAAAAGTTGGTGTAAAGCTTCGGTAAAAGTTGAAAATTGCCTCGTTTGGTACTCCGTAACCCCCGATTTGTTAGTAGTACCAATTGTTGCAACGACAAACTTTTTGTGGACATCAATTCCACAGCAAATAGGATAAACAATTTTTAGCATATACACATCCCCACATAAGTTTATAGTGGATAGAGCAGACATTGACTGTTTGCTACATAATAAACGGGAATTGTTTATACAAGGATTAGTTTACGTGCTCTTTGGCACACTTATTTGTACTTGAAAATAGCAAACGGCACATCTTATTATGCGGGCAGTAGCTTACTGCACCACTCACCTCCCCGTGCTCTGTAGTGTATCTGCTTATCCAATTACATTATATCACTGGTTTGAAGTGTCTTGAGGATCACTTTCATTAAATATTTGTGCCTTGAGCATAGCGAAAGGAATGATACTTATTATGCTTGATGAAGCAACCCGAAATGCTATTGCACTTAAGAAATTTTCCATCATCAGTCCTTTGCTAAACGGCCAGGTGGAACATCAGGGGGAATACTGTGCCCAAGTGGCTTCCTCCGTCATTGACATGCCACACTATGGTCTTAAAAATTATTCACCAAAGACCATTTCCTCTTGGTACACGGACTATCTCCGACTTGGTATTGATGCCTTAAAACCCAAGCCAAGAACTGATAAAGGCGGTACCCGTAAGGTCACTCCCGAGATATCCGATGCCTTGGCTGAGAAATGCCGCAAATATCCTAAAGCTCCCGCAACTGTTATCTATGACATGATGGTCAAGGAGGGCTTTTTTCTGCCGGCAGATCTGTCGCTTTCGACGCTGACCCGCTATCTGAACCGTACACGAGCTTCCTTCCAGGAGACTTCCGAAATCCCTAAAGACATGAAACGCTTTGCCCACGGTAAGATTAACCAACTCTGGCAGACAGATGTAATGTATGGACCATATATCAAGAAAAATGGTAAAAAAGTACAGACTTACCTCTTGGCTTTCATCGATGATCATTCACGTCTGATTCTTCATGCCCAGTTTTACTACTCCCAGGATTTCCTGAGCCTGCGGCATTCCTTCCGGGAGGCTGTGTTAAGACGTGGCATTCCTAAGCTTTTATATACCGATAATGGAAAAATATACCGATGCGCCAACTTCGAATACCTATGTGCCAACCTTGGTATTTCCCTGCTCAGAGCAGAACCCTTCACGCCAACCAGCAAGGGGAAAATTGAACGCTTTTTTCGCAGCTGCCGCCTACGCTTCCTCTCAACCCTAGAAACAGATAAGGTAAAGGATCTTGACCACCTGAATTCCTTGTTCTGGGAATGGCTTTCCTCTGATTATAACGAAAAGTCCCATTCATCCCTGGGGATGTCGCCCCTTGACTCTTTCCTGGCTCAAGCTGAATCCGTTATTCTGCCCACGGATCTTTCCTTGTTTAACGAGAAATTTCTTGTTAAGGCATCCCGTACCATCAAACATGATGCTACTTTGAGCCTTAATTGTATCCTCTATGAAACTTCACCTGTCTTTGCCGGCAGAAAGGTTGATGTCCGTTATGACCCTGATCTGCTTGAACGAGGGCTTGAAGAAATTTTCCTCTATTCCGATGACAAATGCATCGGCACGGCCAAGAAAGTTCGTTTTTCCGACAATGCCAATATGAAACGTAAAGGCAGACCATCAGCTGCTGCTAAGAAAACCAAAAACATAGATTCTATCACGAATACATCAGAGAATGCTTCTGCAATCAATATGCCAAAAAACACAATCTCTTTTTCAGCTATGGATAAAAAGGAGGCAACTTCATCATGTTCACTCAATTCTTTGGTCTGAAATGCAATCCTTTTACGAAGGAAATCCCTGTATCAGAACTTTTTCAAGGTTCCGATTTTCTTGAATTAGATTCAAGATTGAAATATATTCAGGATACACGCGGTATCTTTCTTCTTACTGCAGAGGCAGGTTCCGGAAAAACCACTGCTCTGCGGCGTTTCTCTGATGGTCTTAATCCTGGGTTATTTAAGCCTTGCTATTATTCATTGACAACGGTTACTGTCATGGATTTCTACCGTGGTCTCATTTTAAAGTTGGGTGAGGAACCTACTCATAAAAAAGTGACTATGTTTGAACAGCTCCAAAAGCTAATTTATTCTTCCTATCATGATCAACGGATCACACCTGTCATTATCATAGATGAAGCTCAAAGCCTCAGCAATAAAGTGCTCGATGATTTACGCATCCTGTTCAATTTTTCCATGGATAGTGAAAATCCCTTTATTCTTATTCTTGCCGGACAAACATCACTTAGAAATCGTCTCCAGATGGGTATCAATACCCCACTTCGACAGAGAATTAATGTGAAATATCATATGCAAGGCTTGAAGAAGGAGGAACTGAAGGAATATATTCACTCTCGATTAAAGTACGCCGGAGCTATGGAAACGAATTTGTTCTTGGATAGTGCCCTCGACTCTATTTTTTCTCTTACAAAAGGGGCTCCCCGGATGGTCAACAGCCTTGTAACCAGTTGTCTAATGTATGCTTGCGCTAACCAGATGCGTTCATTAGATGAAGAGGTTGTTTATGAAGCAAACCGAGATATTGAATTGTAGTTTTTTATGATCTAAGCGGTTCGATAACGGCCGCTTTTTTCTGTTTTAATTTGATTGGATAATCCACTTTTTATTTCTTATGCTGTTCTAATTTGACTAAAAGGTATGATTTAGCCTTAGATAAAGTGCTTACAATATCAGTTTTAATTTGACGATTCACAATATATAACCGGGCCAGAAAAATTATTGCTGACAGCCTGGTAAACGGAAAGGTGCTGAAGATTGAGGGGGGGAATTTTTTGGTCTGTGACGGGGGCATGGAAATGAACAGGTGCCCGGCTTGCTTCCAAAGGAGACACCGGCATGGCAGGAACAGGTAAGGAAAAGATATATAAATTAAAGTGGTGATAAAGGTGAATTATTCCGTAGAGTGTATCCATTGTATGCTCAAAAAAGCAGACGAGTCATTTTGTAAATATGTAGGTAAAGAGGAAGAACGGCTTGAATTTCTGAAACAGGTTTTAAAGGAAATATACTCAAGTAATGATCAAGTAACCGCCCCCTATTTGAATTCTCGGATTAACAAAATACTCAAGGAAAAAATTGATATTCAGGATTTGTATCAGGAAGAAAAGAAAAAGTATAATAGCAAGATCCTTTTACTGGAAAATGATATATTAGATATTATCAACCGATCACAGGATAAACTGGTATCCGCCTTACAATATGCTTTGGTAGGAAATTTAATCGACTTTGGTGCTCTTGATACAGTTGATGATAATGTTTTAGAGGAACTTATTGATACTGCCGCCCAACAAAGAATTGATAGTGAGCTGTATCAAAGGTTCAAAGATGAATTACGGCATGGTAAAAGATTATGTTATATTACGGATAATGCCGGTGAGATTGTTTTTGATAAAATGTTTATCCATATGATAAAGGAATACAATCGGAGTATAGAGTTAAAAATTATTGTTCGGGGAATGCCTGTTTTAAATGATGCTACAAGGGAAGATGCGGTAGAGGTGGGCATCCATAAGTATGGAGAGATTATTCCCAATGGGACTGCCATTCCCGGAACAGACTTAAAAGAGGTTAACAGTGAAACCAATTTAGCATTGGACCATTCTGATATGATCATTGCCAAGGGACAAGGCAACTTTGAAACACTATGGGGTTGTGGAAAGAATATTTATTATTTGTTTTTATGTAAATGCGACTTATTTGTCCGGCGTTTTTCCGCTCAAAAGTACCAGGGCATGTTTGTTAAAGAGCAGGGGTAAGCCTCATTTACCAGGCGTCTTATTTCAAAAAACAACAATAGGCTTACCGCCATCACCGCCATGCCTGCAATCAGCCCGTAGATGGACAGATGATGTTCTCCGTATTCCCGTGCTGTGGGCAGCAACTTATCCAGAGAGATGAAGACCATGATTCCGGCCACACCGGCGAATACGATGCCAAAGATCAAATCATTGATGAACGACCGCAAAATAAGGTATCCGATTATGGCGCCTACCGGTTCCGAGAGGCCGGATAAAAATGAATAGCTGAAGATCCTTTATCCGAAACCAGCTTACTAACCAAATTCCGTACCCAGCGCTTAAAAGATATTAGCATTGATACCATTATTATCGAAATCGTAAGCCAATGTGTAGAAAAAGGCATAATTAAAAGCAGCAACGGCATTGCCATAGACACAACCCATGCTGAATATATAGGCAAAAGCACGCGGATATCCAAAAAACTGACGGTTAGTGTAAATACCTCTGAGTTATATGAGTACAGCCAAAGAGCCAAAACCCCAGAATTTCTTAGGGAATACCGAAAGCGAGCGAAAATCGAACCCCAAAATGCAGAATTAAAAAGATTCCATGGATTGGACCGAGCAAAAGGCTACGGTCTGCAAAGTATCCGTATTCAGGCAAAACTAACGGTCCTAGCGGTAAATTTAAAGCGGATAGCCAAGATGGTATCCGCCTTAAAAGATTTAATACGTTTGTTTGAAGTCTTTAAACTATTGGTTGCTGATGAACCGATTAATTTAGATTAGGGTGAACACTGAGACGGCTTAATAAGGGGACTATTAATCAGTGTTAGTACTAAGCAAACGGTCAATTACCGTGAGTGCTATTTCTCTTGTAAAAGCACCATCCGGATCAAATTTCTTCGGTGAAACGCCATTCATGATTCCTTGTTCCTGTAAATAGATAATATAATCTTCACGGTACTTTTGAACAGAATCAATATCCTCAAAGGTATTTTTATGATTATAAGGTAATTGCTTCCCCAGTATTTTTTCGATGCCCTTAGCTATTAAAAAAGCCCCTTCATAACGGGTAAGTAAATGTTTCGGATTTTCCATTTCTTTTACTGTATAATCCTTTCCTGTTTTATCTGCCAATTGATTCAACAGATGAGTAAATTCCTCTTGGGTAATAGGTTTACGCAAATCCTGCCAAAATTCCTCATTCATCAGAAAGCCTGTTGCTTTTAGATTTTGAATTCCCTTCTTCGACCAGGAAAGAGGACTATCAGGGGATGTTACCTGAGGCAGATATGTCCAGGTAAGCTTATTCTGTTTAAATATATCATTAGCCAATTGATCCACTGCTTTCTTGTCCATCAGATTAAAACTGATATCCAAATGAATAGCCCCGTTTTTGGGCAATTGTGCCAACCATTGTGTCTCCTTAATTTTACAATCCCTTAAAATCAAGTAACGCAAATAATTTAAGTTTTTTAAAGAAGGAATGACCTTGACTGGATTATAGGAAAAATCAGCAACATCCAGCTTTACCATGCTTTGCAAAGGTGTCAGATCCTTGACCTTATTGTTTAGGAAATAGAGATATTTTATCTGATTCAATCCTTTTAATGGGGAAATATCTTCAATTTCATTATTAGCAAGATAAAGATACTCTAATTTTTTACAGGAAGAAAGGCTGGTAATATCCTTCACCGGAGTATTCTCCATATATAATGTTTCTAAATTTGTAAAGACTCCCATAACAGAAATATCCTTTAACGGATTATCACTGATATTAAGAGTGCCTAAATTCTTTAACCCAGCCAAACCGGAGAGATCTGTAATTCCTGTACGGGATAAATCTAAATCAATATTAAATTGGAATTGTTCTTCATTCAATGGTCTTTCTATTTTTGCCAATGGCGAGATATCCTGAAGGGGATTTCCGGCTAGGCTAATATGCCACAAATGGTTTAGCTTTGATAAAGGGGAGATATCAGTAATATTGTTATTGTTTAAAGAAATTTGTCTCAGATTTTTAAGATTCTCCAATTCGGAGATATCTGAGATACGATTATTGTTTAATTCCAGTTCCTGTAGATTCTCTAATGCGGAAATACCCTTGATAGAGGTAATATCAAGTCCGTTAACACGTAAAGAAGTTAATTTTTTCAATTTATCCCTAGTGAGGTGGCCTTCTTGTAATGCCTTCCATTGTTGTCTTACCGCTTTTTCAAATTTAGGATCGGTAAATTTTATTTCTTCAGCATTATCCGTTGCCCAGACTGGAATCTGATGGATAAAGCAACAAATACCAATGGCTAATCCGCAGATAATGGTGATAATCTGATTAAATAACTTAACTTTATTTTTCATCTAACTTTTCCTCCAATAGATTGATTTCCGCAACATGTAATTATTCAACTCCAACAAATCGGGCAACAGTAACACATGAACCATAGAATCAAGTGTTACTGTTGCAAACCAATAATGATTACTAATTTTCCAACATTTTTACAGCATAGTCAACTGTAGGGTAGTATGAAGAGACAGTTGTATTGTCGCGGACAATGTTGGAATAAGATGTTACATTCTCGTCGTTTTGTTTCTGTTCGTGACGTGGCTTTTTTTTCCTTTCATTATGCTTTATTCTGCCGTTTTCTCTTATCAATTTGCCGCTTTACGGTATTTTTTAGGCAGAACTGTGTTTGCCCTAATTTCCCCAAAAGAATTTAGCATTGAAGTAAGTTCTTGGTTTGGTCGCCTTTTACCAAACCTTAGAACTACGAATACAGAGTAAACCAAGTTAGTCAGGTTAACGGCTTGCCGTAAATTGTGTCGAAATTAGTACGAAAATATATTTTTCAAGGTTTTAGTTTTATGGAACATAATGACATCTTATTTTGTCTTATATATTGAGAAGGTAAATTCTTAATTTTTTTAAAAAAACCTATCAATTTATAGGAAATGACATTGATTAATTTTTTCTAAGCCCAAAGTCAAGGGGGATAATTTATAGGAGATGAATTATAATATGATGTTTAAAACAATTTTTAAGGTAATTATTGTAGGTAATGAATATGAAAAAGAACCATCTTTAAAAAGACTTTTATCAGAAGTAAACTGTGCTGAATTGGTTGGGGAAGCAGGTAATGAGAATGAATTAATTAACATTGTAAAAAAGATAGAATTTGATGTATTGTTGGTTGATATTGATATGATCGGAATGGATGGATTTAATCTTATTCAAAAAATTTTAAACTTAGGTTATTATCCTTATATTGTGCTTTTAAGCAACTTTAAAAGATATGCTTTAACTGCTTTTGATTTAGGGGCTATCGACTACATTATCAAACCAGTACATTTGGCTAGATTAATAAAAACTTTTAATAAAATTACTAAACTAACGAAAAGATCTTTCCAGTATGGGCGAGAATTTAATACTAAACTAGATACCATGGATAAGATTTTCATAAAATCAGGAGCAGTTATAATTCTTATTGACATAGAATCTATTATAATGATTGAACGTAATGGCACTAAATCTACCATTTATTGTAAAAACAACCGGTACCAAACCAGAGAGACTCTACGTGCATTGGAACAAAAATTACATCATCCCCAATTTATTCGATCCCACCAAGCTTATATTGTAAATATCAAGTATATCCACAAAATTAACCCTATTGGGAATCGGGCATATGAAATTATTTTCCAGAAACAGTCTCCTAATGCCTTTGTAAGCAGGAAAAAATCAAAAAAATTATTTTCTTTGTTAAATATCTTACGATAAAGAACGCTATCACAAAATCAAAAATGAGTATTCCGGAGCACTTTGCGCCACCTGTCCGGTCAGTGGGGGTCACACATTCCTGTCTGATGGTGAAGTCAAGGGGACGTTTCGAAAGCACTGAAAAAGTCACCTTTTTAAAAAGTTGATCCAGTAATAATGCGGGTTTGCGGACATGAAAGATCAAAAAAACAGGTCTCTTTCAGCGGCTTCTACCTGCTTCCCGGTCTCATCCTGAGCGGTAGCGAAGGATTTGGCAAAGTTTATATTTTGTTTAGATTTTGTTTACTGAAAGGAAATAACCCTCAGCTATACTATTCTGGGGTTTTGGTTCTTGGCTGTACTCAGATATTTTAAGATCTGGATCCTTAACATCATTTCCGGTTTTTTGGCGAGTCTGCCAAAATTCTTGTAATACCTATCTGCTAAATGTTCATTAATAAAGCTAAGCGATATTGCTAAATCTACGTTTTAATATGTGATTTTTGGGTATCAATTCGGTGTAGAAGCTGCTTTGTTTAAAGGTGGTTTCAACTATTATAAAAGCATTCCTCCGGTATTTTTTGTTGTGGTGAATTAATTATACCATTGGTGGGTATGCTTTTTGTGTTTTATCCGGACTTTTTCACTGGTCTCGGACTGTCCCCCTGGTTCCCCCGTCCCCTTTATTAAAAGCAAAAAAACAAAGGTTCAGACATAAAAAACGGCAATTTAGATGCAAAAAATGGTATTTGAGACAAGCTGAAAGGTATTGTATCAGTGGATCTCGAAGTGATCCCTTAAAGTTATAAAGAATCTTATTCATCTCAAAAAAATATACCAAACAAGATAATAAACTAATTTCGTAAAATTTGAATACATAAGTTTGAATCGCTGGCCAGCGTTCAATATAAAATAATACGGAGGGATTAACTTTGAAAAAGTGGAAATTTTCTTTCGCTGTTGCCTTATTTTATGTAATTGCATTATCACTCTCAGCATTTGCGGCACCAAAGGAACCGGTGGAAATTCTAAAAGGTACAAATGGTAAAGTTGTTAAAGTTATTCATAAGGAATCCGTAAGAGTTTCAGATTCAAAACTTACAAGTATTCTTAGTGATGCAAAAGAGGCAATTACAGAAGAAAAATCTAAAATTGCCCAATCTCAGAGCGGTGACATTGATAAAGGTACTACTTACGATTATTTTACTTTTGATGATAACTATTCTTACCTTTATGAAGAATCTGCTCTATCTGAGCCGGAATTAATTGTATATAATGTAAATAAGCAGACTATTGTGAACCCATGTAATAGTTTTGAACCAATGGCGGGCCAAACAGACTTTATTAAAGATGGGGTTGGCGGGAAGCAAAAAGTCACAAAAACAGGTTCGGCGGGAAGCTATTTAAGTACCCAAATGACCCTTCCCACGAGTGCTCAAGTGAGCTCTAATCTAGCGGTGCATACACCATATAATTATGGAGGGTTCGAGTATATCTCTACTAATCCTAATGGTGTAGGTTCCTGGGCATCTGATTTGGGATTGCAGCTCTATAACAATCTTGGTCCAAAGGGTACTGCTTGGGGCTGGAAGCCAATATTTATTTTGAAACAAAAAATAAGTGCCACCGATTGGACAGATTATGCAAGTATTTTTCCTGACTCCGACCATAAGGAAGGGCAATACCGTAATGGATATAAGCCGGGTACCGCCCCTATCATGTATTTCTGGTACAACAATAATGGTAAAGTAAGAATGAAAGTGGATGGAACAACTATTTGCCCAACTCGTCATGGTGAAGAATTAAGTGACACTCATAATATTACGATTATGGAGTCAAATGCTAGTTGGAATATTTCACAGATAACCAACTGGAAACTTTTATCAACTGTACTCTCTACTAATAATACGGGAAAAAACAGGGCTGTTTTTTCCAACGTTAAGGTCGATGGTGTTGCGGTTCCGAATGCATATTTTCCTACACCGGAGCAAGATCATGCTTCTGTGACCAGAAGCAGTAACAATGTAACCATTGTGGTTGATTCCAGCGTCTATCAGCTTTAATAACATTGTAATATCAAGTATAATAAAAATAAAACCCACACATTGTGGGTTTTATTTAAAGGAGGATGAAACATTGAAAATGATCTCCAGGTTTTACATCATGTTATGTCTTATTCTATTACTTATATTAGGAACAGTAAGCATTGTCAACGCGGACTATCCGCCTAGTGTTCATCCCAGTGTATTTATTAATAATGAAAAATTTGATATTTACACTACCACAAACTATTCCGGAATAACCTTTGTTTCATGTAGGCTTTTATTTGAAAAATACAACATGAGTGTTTTATGGAATGATAAAGAAAAAACAGTAACTGCTAAAAGAGAAGGAACAACCATCAAATTACGTATTTATAATCCACCAGATGTATCTCATCCTTGGATCGCTTTTGTTAATGGTAAAATACTGGATTTACATGCTGAACCATACAGAGATAATGGGAAAGTTTTTGTACCTTTAAGGCCTATTTCTGAAGCTATCAATGGTAAGGTTACTTGGAAAAAAACATCCGATGGTAAAGCCGCTATTTATATTTATTTCCCTAAGCATAATTAAATTACATACCCACACCATTACAACATGGTGTGGGTTTTAAAAAAGTACTATTTTTGTTAGTTTGGGTAACAGAAAAATAAATTAGTTCCCATAACCCCATATTTAAAGTTGCCTGCTTGTATTTATTAAGTTGATAGTTTGAGCAATTTATCAACAATTAACCGAACATTTTTTCTACTTAAATGAGCCTGTTTTGTGCTGTTGTGAAATTTTATTTGGTAAGTATTCATATTCCATGGTTTTACTTTTTCAACATGCTCTAAATTTACTATGTATGACTTATGTGTCCGGAAAAATTTTTGATTCAGCTTGTTTTCTATGTTTTTTAAAGTTTCAGGTGTTTCGTAAACATTGTTAATACAATGAACTTTCGACTTTCTTCCATCACGTTCAATAAACAAAATATCATTAAATTGAACAAGAACTATTTCTGCACCATTTTTGATAACCAGCCGGCAGGGAGAGTTTGATTTTCCCAAGGATAAATTTGACTGTTCTAACGAGGCTTCCCGCTTCTTTTTAATTTTCTTTATAGTCTTAATCACTCTGTCTTCATCAATAGGTTTTAAGATGTAATCAAAAGAATAAAGTTTAAAAGCCTCTATAGCGTAATCGGGATAAGCTGTAATAAAGAATAAATCTATATTCGGATCAACTGATTTTAGTTCTTTAGCTAGGCTAATCCCTGAACCGTCTATAAATTGGATATCCAAAATAGCCAAATCCGGGCCTTTTTCCCCCACTACACGTTTTGCTTCATAAACTGAATTGGCTTGACCAACTATTTCAACTCCCTCAATACCGGTCAGAATACTTTCCAATAGACCAACTATTTCAATTTCATCATCAGCAATAATAACCTTTAAACTCATCTCAAGGTACTACCTCCCTGAGGTTTTTTCTATATGTAGTTAAAGTGATAAAGTAAAAACGAATACTCCTATTTTTATTTTCCTCATGGAAGTCTTATTCTCTTAATCTATGAAAGGTCAAATCGGTTTTTTTTATTGTTGTTATAATTTATACATCCTTCTGCTTTCTCCTGCACCATTTGGAATAATATCAAGTATTTGTATATTTTGTATTAACCAGAGTGGATTAATATATTAAACTTTTATTAATAAGATGTAGGGGGACAGGTACTATGTCCTAGAAATAAATCTCAATGATTACGGATTGCCAGCATAAGGTATTATAATACTGATGATAAATCCGGTTATGACATTAAGGGGATTTCCGGCTAGGCTAATATGCCACAAATGGTTTAGCTTTGATAAAGGGGAGATATCAGTAATATTGTTATTGTTTAAAGAAATTTGTCTCAGATTTTTAAGATTCTCCAATTCGGAGATATCTGAGATACGATTATTGTTTAATTCCAGTTCCTGTAGATTCTCTAATGCGGAAATACCCTTGATAGAGGTAATATCAAGTCCGTTAATACGTAAAGAAGTTAATTTTTTCAATTTATCCCTAGTGAGGTGGCCTTCTTGTAATGCCTTCCATTGTTGTCTTACCGCTTTTTCAAATTTAGGATCGGTAAATTTTATTTCTTCAGCATTATCCGTTGCCCAGACTGGAATCTGATGGATAAAGCAACAAATACCAATGGCTAATCCGCAGATAATGGTGATAATCTGATTAAATAACTTAACTTTATTTTTCATCTAACTTTTCCTCCAATAGATTGATTTCCGCAACATGTAATCATTCAACTCCAACAAATCGGGCAACAGTAACACATGAACCATAGAATCAAGTGTTACTGTTGCAAACCAATAATGATTACTAATTTTCCAACATTTTTACAGCATAGTCAACTGTAGGGTAGTATGAAGAGACAGTTGTATTGTCGCGGACAATGTTGGAATAAGATGTTACATTCTCGTCGTTTTGTTTCTGTTCGTGACGTGGCTTTTTTTTCCTTTCATTATGCTTTATTCTGCCGTTTTCTCTTATCAATTTGCCGCTTTACGGTATTTTTTAGGCAGAACTGTGTTTGCCCTAATTTCCCCAAAAGAATTTAGCATTGAAGCGATCCCACCAAGCTTATATTGTAAATATCAAGTATATCCACAAAATTAACCCTATTGGGAATCGGGCATATGAAATTATTTTCCAGAAACAGTCTCCTAATGCCTTTGTAAGCAGGAAAAAATCAAAAAAATTATTTTCTTTGTTAAATATCTTACGATAAAGAACGCTATCACAAAATCAAAAATGAGTATTCCGGAGCACTTTGCGCCACCTGTCCGGTCAGTGGGGGTCACACATTCCTGTCTGATGGTGAAGTCAAGGGGACGTTTCGAAAGCACTGAAAAAGTCACCTTTTTAAAAAGTTGATCCAGTAATAATGCGGGTTTGCGGACATGAAAGATCAAAAAAACAGGTCTTTTTCAGCGGCTTCTACCTGCTTTCCGGTCTCATCCTGAGCGGTAGCGAAGGATTTGGCAAAGTTTATATTTTGTTTAGATTTTGTTTACTAAAAGGAAATAACCCTCAGCTATAATAGAATTAAAGAAGCAGCTTCTCATGTGATTTATAAAAATAAAAAATAGGGAGTGATGAAAATGAAAAGAAAGAAAAGAACAGCCATGATCGGAGCTTTTGCTTTAGGTGCATTATTATTTGCCGGTACCGCCCTGGCGGATATCATGGACAAAAGCGGCTATGATCAACTAAAGGATGCCGTTAAAGTGACTGCCGTAAACTGTACGGAAAACTATCAAAGCTTTACAGCAGAATTTTCTATGGTTATGAAAGATAATGGCAAGGTGATCCTCTCTGAAGACAGCGTAACTAAATATAATGCCGTGAATGGAACGAAAGAGGAAATCTCCACTACAAAGGATGCTACCAATAGAAAAATGAATAATAGTTATTACAGCTATTCTGACAAGAATCAGTGCATCGTGAAATCCGCAGATGATAATAAGTACATTGTTACTACTTATCGGGATAAAAAAGATAAACCTTTAATCAATAAAGAGGATAACCCCTTTAATCAGGATGAAGCCAAAGATATGGAGCGAATTTTGGATGCCTTAGTGAGTAATTTAAAAGACCAGGTAATTGTTACGGAGGATACTGACGGCAGTAAAAGCCTTTCCGGGAAACTATCCGAAGGTCAGATTCCGGCTTTAATCAACGCCTTGGCATCTTTTCAAATGAAGCATGAGTTTAACGGTAACAGGGGAGGGATCGTTGATTTAGCCAGTGATGTTTATGTTAAAGAGGTGCGAGGCACAGCGAAAATCAGCAAAGACGGCAGCCTGGAAAATATCTTGGGTACTGCCAGCATTTCCGGATTGGATAAAGAGGGCAAGGTCCATGACATAAGCATAGAAGTTTTGTTCAAGCTGAGTGATGTTAATGCTACTAAAGTAACTAAACCAGATCTGACCGGAAAAAAAGTGATTACTCAGAAAGAAAGGGATGTTGAAAGAGCACATAAACCGACACCGGAAAAATTTGTGGGTAAATTCAAAAACGATATTATTATGGAAAATGACGGCAGGTTCGTGAAAATTGGTGAGCGACACCTGGAGATTACCCTATTCAATGATAAAGAGATTCAAGGAAAATATTGGGAAGAATTAAAAGAAGGATTTGAAAAATATACTGATCCTGATAGTAGCTACACCTTTAAAGCCAGATTTAATGATAAGGAGAAGGATGCAAACAATGCAGTTTTTGAGGGGATAACAAAAGAAGGCAATAAGATCACAGGCAATTTACACTTCAATGGCTACGATGGCCGTGTTTATATGAATCTTGATGGGGGTTACTATGAGAATACCGTGATCAATGATACCGATTTCCGTCCAGACTTAGACTAAAACTAATCTTAAGTAAGTAAAATTCAGGCAGAGCCTTTACTCTGCCTGAATTTGGTACTTCCTTAATAAATGTGGAGGCATAACAATGGAAAAAATTATAGAAATGAAAAACCTCACCAAAATATATCCAAATGGCCGGGGTATCGAGGATGTTAATTTGGAGATCAATCGGGGGGAAATTTTTGGTTTTTTAGGCCCTAACGGGGCGGGGAAAACTACGGCCATGAAAATAATGACCGGGCTGATTAAACCTGATCGGGGTTCTGTTAAATTATTTGGCTATGATATAATTGAAGAATACGAAAAGGCGATGGCTCATGTAGGCTCTTTAATTGAGGTAGCGGAATCCTATCCTTACCTTAGTGCTTATGATAATTTAAAACAGTTTGCCAGATTTTATCCCGGTGTGGACAAACATAGAATTGAAGAGGTTCTGGAGATTACCGGAATTTATCGATACAAAGAGGAAAAACCGAGAAAATTTTCCTTAGGTATGAAACAAAGATTAGGTTTAGCGGCCGCTATTTTGTCCCGGCCTAAGCTCTTGATTTTGGATGAGCCCTTGAATGGTTTGGATGTGGAGGGAATGATTGATATCAGAAACCTAATCAAAAGCTTGGCGAAGGATGGTTCGACCTTCTTTATTTCCAGCCATCTGATCCATGATGTGGAGCTGACCTGCACCAGGATCGGGGTAATTTACAATGGCAGGATTCTCAATGTTGATGACACAGAAAATATCCTAAAAAATTATGCCAGCCTAGAAAACTATTTTGTCAGTGAGGTGGAAAGAAATGGCCGTGTTTAAAGCTGCTTTAATTAATGAATTAGAAAAACTATATAAGAAAAAGAAGGCCTTGGCGGCGATCATCCTTTCTCTTACTGTGATCATTGTTGGTCAATTAATGATATGGGGTGTGCGCTCAGGTTTCGGAATCCGCGGGGCGGGAAGCGGGGAGTTTCCTATTTTAGTGCTTTCAGTAGTGATTAATATAGTTTTGCCCTTATTTGCCGCATTAGTGGCCATTGATAGCTTTTCTGGAGAGTTTGCTCATAATATTATCCGGGTTACCCTGACCAGGCCGGTAAGCCGGTTTAAGATTTTTTCTGCCAAAGTAACGGCAATTACTATTTTTATTTTGTTTAATTTATTATTAATCTTTGTTTTTTCCGTAATCATTGGTTTAATATTTAATTATGATTCTATGACTTTGCTGGGCTTAGGGAAATCATTCCTGGCGTATATGGTAAGCCTGCTGCCTTTACTTGTTCTGGTCTTGGGGATTATTTTCTTAACCCATATTTTGAAAAGCGGCATCTCTGTATTTTTTGCTGCCGTCTTATTATTTGTGGCTTCGGAAGTTCTCTCGCTTATTTTCCCCCAGTATGCCGGTTTATTGATTACCAGTCACCTAAGCTGGTACAAATTATGGTTTGCCCATACTTTTCCCCTGCAAGCAGTGATACGGGAACTGTTACTAATGATGGGATATGCGATAATGCTTTTTGTCGCCGGCTTTTATCTCTTTGAACGTAAAGAATTTTAAGGTGATCAAATGAATTTGAAGAAACGATTGTTCCTGGCTAATTTTGCTACTGTAGCCATACCCCTAATTATCACTATTTTATTAACCGTGTTTTATCTATTCTTTTATGGCAGGTGGGCTGATACAGATATTTCCTTTGCCCGCTATCACCAGTTATCAGAAATAGAGTTGAGCCTCCTGCGGGAACAACCTGAAATGATGGAAAAGGAAAGCAAGCATCAGGAATTATGGGCAAAACTGAAGAAAATCAATGGGGAATTAGTGATTCTAAAAAATGATCAGCTTTTGTTTTCTTCCCGTGAATTCTCCCGAATTGATTTAGCTAAATTGCTCCAAGCAGAAAAAAGCTTGGGAGGCAATGGACAAGCGGTGATCAATAATATTTCTTATATCGTGGAACTGGTTGATTTTAAATACCAAGACGGATCTTTGGTCCAAGTTATCCTGCTGGCACCTATCAATAGCTCCAGTGCTGATTTGAAGAAATTTTTATGGTTTATCGGTTTAACCTTTTTGCTCTCTTTTTTGGTAACTAATTTCTTTACTGCTCATCAAATATCTAAAGCTATTTTAAAACCTATTAATAATTTGCAGGCAGCAGCAGCCGAGATCAGCAAAGGGAATCTGGAACACCAAATCATTGAAGAAGGTGATCAAGAGATTCAGGGATTGTGTCGTGACTTGGAAATGATGCGTATTAAATTAAAGGAATTGATCCATACCCAATTGAAATACGAAGATAACCGGAAGATGCTTGTCGGGAACATTTCCCACGATTTAAAAACTCCCGTCACATCAATTAAAGGCTATGTGGAAGGAATTCTGGACGGGGTGGCGGATAATCCTGAGAAAATTAAAAAATATTTACACACAATTTCCCTTAAAGCTGAGCAAATTGACAAACTAATTGACGATCTAGTGCTTTTTTCTAAATTGGACCTAAATGAAATGCCTTTTCAGATGGAAAGGACTAACATTGATCAGTATTTACGATCCTGTTTAATGGAGAGTGAGCCGGAACTGGAGAGAAATGGAATAATGCTTAATTATAGTAATGAGCTGGAGCATGAAGAATTTATTTTGCTCGATCAAGAGAAGATGAAAAGAGTAATTATGAATATTTTGGATAACTCCCAAAAGTATATGCATAAAGAGCAAGGGGAAATCCATGTCACCTTAAGGGAAACGAAAACCAGTGTAATCATGGAATTTAGAGATAACGGTTCCGGAATCAAGGAAAAAGACTTGCCTTCTGTTTTTGAACGCTTTTATCGTTCGGACCACGCCCGAACTGATATTAAAGGCAGCGGTTTAGGACTGGCTATTGCTAAGCAAATTGTAGAAGGGCACAATGGCCGTATCTGGGCAATCAGTCCGACGGTTGGCGGAACCAGTATCATGATATCTCTCAGCAAATTATCAGTGGGGGAAATACCATGAAAAAAATACTAGTAATTGAAGATGACGTAAGCATTGCGGAACTTGAAAAGGATTATCTGGATGTAGCAGGCTTTAAGGTAAGTATTTGTTCTGACGGATTGAAGGCATTAGAGTTAATCAAAGAAAATAATTATGACCTGCTGATTATTGATATTATGCTCCCAGGTCTGGATGGGCTGGAAATTCTGCGCCGGATCAAAGATGATAAAAATATCCCTGTGCTTTTGGTTTCAGCGAAGAAAGAGGAAATAGACAAGATCAAAGGATTTAGCTTGGGGGCGGATGATTATATCACAAAGCCGTTTAGCCCGGGAGAATTAGTGGCCCGAGTCAAAGCTCACCTGGAAAATTACGAGAGACTAAAGCAAATCATCCAAGCAGGAGTAAAAAAATATGATGCTAATGTTATATCTGTTAGAGGTTTAAAAATTGAAAAAGATGCGCGACGCGTTTTTATAAATGACAGTGAGGTTAATTTGGCCCATAAAGAATTTGATCTACTTTTATTTTTAGTAGAAAATCCAAATCGAGTATTTAGCCGGGAAGAATTATTTGAAAAGGTCTGGGGTATGGATGCCTTGGGCGATTCTGCAACAGTAACTGTACATATTGCGAGGATCAGAGATAAAATTGAACTTAATCCCGCAAGTCCTCAATATGTGGAAACAGTATGGGGAGCAGGTTATAGGTTCAGAGTTTGATGTGTCGAGGGGGACGGGTGGAGGGAGCAGGATAAAATGTTTTTGGATGGAGAAGAAGGAAATAACAAACAAGAGAAGAAAGTAAGATTAATTTATAAATATAAAAGCAAGATATCTCTGGTAAATTTCAGAACTTTGCGGGCTTCTGTGATTTGTGAAAATACACGATCCCTTGTCTTCACTAATCACTAAAATCGATATTTTTGATGCAGTAACAAAGATACCCCAATTCTATGAATAAAAAAACTGGCCTTGTATCGGCGGTCAAAATACCGGTGCCGCTTACGGGCAAAAGAGGAAGATAAGGAGTGGTGAAGATGTCAGATTATGTGATAACTTGTTGTTCTACAGCAGATATGCCTTATGATTACTTTAAAAGAAGGAATATTCCATTTGTTTGTTTTCATTACACTATGGATGGGCAAGAATATCCGGATGATTTAGGGCAAAGCATGCCCTTTGAAGAATTTTATGCAAGAATTAAGGCAGGAGCGATGCCTACTACCTCACAGGTGAATGTGGGGCAGTTTATTGGTTTTTTTGAACCATACTTAAAAGAAGAAAAAGATATTTTGCATATAAGTCTTTCTTCAGGGTTGTCCGGATCCTATAATTCGGCCTGTATAGCCAGGGATAATCTTTTAGCAAAATACCCGGGGCGAAAAATTCTCATTGTGGATTCGCTGGGTGCTTCCTCGGGTTACGGCCTGCTTACCGATATGGCGGCGGATATGCGGGATGATGGTGCTGCTTTTGAAGAGGTGTATGCCTGGCTTGAGGAAAACAAGCTTAATGTGCATCATTGGTTTTTCTCTACCGACCTGACCCATTATAAAAGGGGCGGCCGGATATCGGCAGCATCTGCGGCTGTGGGAACTTTGCTGAACATCTGTCCCCTCTTGAATATGAGCTATGATGGAAAACTGATTCCCCGCATAAAGATTCGGGGCAAAAAAAATGTCATTGCTGAAATTGTGCACATGATGGAAGTTCATGCCCAAAACGGTACCGATTATGGGGGCAAATGCTTTATTTCCAATTCGGCATGCTTTGAGGATGCACGAAAGGTAGCTGATCTCATTGAGGATAGATTTCCCCGCCTGAAGAGCCCTGTGATGATCAACAGTGTGGGTACCGTTATTGGGGCTCATACTGGCCCCGGAACTGTGGCGCTTTTCTTTTACGGGGATAAACGCCAAGATTAACATCTATATTGTAGGTGTAATAAATGGATAAAATTAATAAATTTGCGCAAATAACCCGCATTATTACAGTGGCGCCTATTATGGCCTGGGGAGCATTAAGCATTCTTTATGGAGTACGTCCGGATATTTTCAAGGAGTTTTCTTATTTTCTGTTGTCCGTCTTGTTTCTCACGGTATTACCCTTATCAGCTTATCCATTACAGCCTTTTGTCCCGGGATTTCGTCATAAGGGCAGGGAGGGGCAGCGTAATCTTGCTATTGTGACGGCAGTTTTGGGATACCTGTCCGGTATTGTGTCTGCCCGGTGTTTGCACATGCCGAAAACAGTTTGGCTGATTTATCTCACCTATTTTATCTCCGGTATTGGGATTTTGTTTTTTAACAAAATGCTGAAGATTCGGGCAAGTGGTCATGCTTGCGGGGTAGCAGGCCCTATCTCGTTATTAGCCTATTTCATCGGGGTAAAAGCACTTTGGGGCATAGCCCTTCTGATAACGGTATACTGGGCGTGCCTCAAAATGAAACGGCATACGGTATCCCAATTGCTTTGGGGCAGTGCAATTCCTCTATGTGCCCTCTATATGGCAGTATTATTTACAAGTTAATGAAATGTTCTTGACTCCTTATTTCCTCCCATAATGGTGATATTGAAACTCCTAAATAGTTAAGAATATATTAATTGATTCCCCTGCGAAAACCCTAAATTATGCTGTTTGAATGCATAAATATTACTTTTCGCAGGGGAATCATTAATTCTATTTTTCACACTAACCACATCTTCTATACTGTATGGAAAGGACAAATCGTTAACTCTAAAGGAACAGTTTTTGAAGTCAAATAAATATGCCCTATAACCATACTTACATAACCCTATTTCAAAGAAACCGCCACTTTTGGGGCGGTTTCTTTGTTGCATCCGTTTATATCGGATTTTTCTTTTACAGCTTGATAACAACTCTATGATATATTAATGAGGAGGTGAGAAGATTGGCGCATATCCTGATTGTAGAGGATGAACAGACTATCAATGAGCTGATTAAAAGAAATATGAACCTGGTTGGCCATAAATGCACTTCAGCTTTTGATGGAAAAGAGGCTCTGGCTTTTATTGAGCAGCATTCATTTGATTTGGTTTTGTTGGATGTGATGCTTCCGGGGCTTGACGGATTTGATGTTTTTGAAAGGATACATGGGATTCCCACTATCTTTCTGACGGCAAAGAACGGCTTGTCCGACCGTGTGAAAGGATTAAATATGGGAGCCGATGATTATTTAACAAAGCCTTTTGAAATGCTGGAGCTTTTGGCCCGCGTAGACGCAGTGCTGCGGCGCACAAAAAAAGAAAACGAAAGCTTTGAATTGGATAATGTGAAAATTCAATTTGATAGCCGGCAGATATTTGTAGAGGAAAAAATAATAGAATGTACTCCAAAAGAATATGAACTGCTTGAAGTGCTTGTTAGGAACAGAAACATTGCATTATCAAGAGAAAAACTCTTGGAGCTTGCCTGGGGGTACGACTATGAGGGTGATACCAGAACGGTTGATGTTCATATTCAAAAATTACGAAAAAAGCTGGGGCTGGAAAACCGTATTAAAACCGTATATAAACTAGGCTACCGGTTAGAAGTGCAGGCATGAAGCTAAGAACATATTTTATGACACTGCTGCTGTTTCTCTTGTTTTTCAACGGGAGCATTCTGCTCATTTCATCTGTTAATTTGAACAGCAATGTGAACAGTATTCGGGAACGCTGCCTTGGCGAACATTATTTTATTGCGACTTCTTATGCCAATGACTTAAAGGCGGTGGAAAGCAGGGGAACTGCGGCGGGAAGTGTCATAGAACCGCTTTTTCAGTCCTATGTTAGCTATTATGGGAAGAAAAATGTATTTTTAGAAATATCAAAAGAGGGACAGCCCCTTTATTCCAGCCTGCCCTCAGGGAAGGAATTTACCGGCGGGATAATAAACCCGAAAGTAGGAAATCGGGTGCTCTCGACGGTAAAATTGCAGGGAAAAGAATACATCAGTGTATCCGGAACACTTCCTGCTCCTTATGATGCCTATACGCTGACCTATCTTTACGATTTATCGGAAAATATTGCTTCATGGAACAGGGTGACAAGGACTTTGTATACATTAGGAATTGGTTTATCTTTTTTACTTGCAGTTTGTTTAATTTTGCTGCTTAACTATATTTTTAAACCGTTGCAGCAGATTTCACTCGCTTCACAGAACATTGCCAGAGGGGAATATAATAACCGGATTCCGGTAATTGGCCGGGATGAACTTTCAGAAATGGCTCAAAGCTTTAATCATATGGCAGGTGAGATTCAAAATCAGATGGTTCGGCTGGCCAAGTCGGCTGAGCAAAAACAGTGCTTTATCGACAATTTTGCTCATGAACTGCGTACTCCTCTGACGACAATTTATGGATATGCGGAATATATTCAGAAAGCGGCCATTACGGAAGAAGAAAAGCTGACAGCGACCAGTTATATCATGGCGCAAAGCCGTCGGCTTCAGAATTTGTCATATCGTTTATTAAACCTTGCGATGCTACGTAATAATGAGATCGCTTTTACCGGCGTCAGTGTTCCGGAGCTTTTTCGCCGTACGGCGGAAGAACTGTCTCAAAAGGCGGCGGAAAAACAGGTACGGCTGGAATATAATTGTCAATTTGACAGTCTGAGAGGTGACGGTGAATTATTAAAATGTCTGCTCGTCAATTTGGCGGACAATGGGGTCAAAGCTTGTAATACCGGCGGCACGGTGAAGCTGAAGGCCTGTTGCGAAGACAACAAAAGGGTGGTCATCGTGCAGGACGATGGCAGGGGAATGACAGAAGAGCAGATGAGTCATATAACAGAGGCCTTTTATCGTGTGGATAAATCACGCAGCTGTGCCGAGGGCGGGGCCGGTTTGGGGCTGTCCCTGTGTGAACAGATTGCGGCTTGTCATGGCGCGGAGATTACATTTTCTTCTCAGCCTAATCAGGGCACCACGGTAAAAATAATTTTTACAACTTCCTGATAAATTGATGACAGTTTGGTAATCACACTGCATTATCCTAACAATGTGATCACAAAGAATTAATTGCAAAGGAGGTTCAGTATGAACAGTGAAGCATCGAAGGGAAGTAAACTTAAAAAGGGTACAAAGGTTGCAATCGGAACAGTTGCTACAATTGGCATTTGCGCACTGGTCTTCAGCGGTTTAACCCAGTCGGTAAAGGCAGCGGTTGTCAACAAAACAGATACTATTCAGACTGCGTATTCATCAACTGCCGGCAAAGAATCCAGTGTACCGCCGGATTATGAAAAGACAGCGTATCAGGTAAAGTTTCAGAATTCTGCCGACAAACCTACCGCAAAGGATATGTCTGGGGAAGAAGCCGCTGAACTGGGTGCGCAAAAACTATCCAAGCTTTTTGGAGTGGATTTGAAGGGCAAAACAATTGAAATGTCCTACATCGCGGCAACTTCTGATCAACGCCGGGCAGTGTGGATGGGCTGTGTTAAGTATGATAAAGACCTTTACTATTGGTTTACGGTGGACGCCGTAACGGGCAAGTTTTATGCCACAGAAAAGTCTAATCAATATACGATATTGATTAGAACAGGATGAAGAGATAATACAGTTTAGTGCAAAAAACAATTGAAAAGGGGAAATAGGGCCTAACCAGGGCACCACGGTAAAAATAATTTTACGACTTCCTGACAAATTGATGACAGTTTGGTAATCAAGCTGCATTATCCTAACAATGTGATCACAAATAATAATTGTAAAGGAGCGTTTAGTATGATCGCTGAAGCACCGAACAGCAGTAAACTAAAAAAAAATGTAATTGGAACAGTTGTAACACTTGGCATTTGCGCACTGACTTTTAGCGGCTTGACACAGTCGGTAAGAGCAGAGGCAGGCAACGAAACGGATAATTTACCGGCTGTGAGTTCATCTACGGATAGCAAAGAATTAAAAGAATTAATGGAAAAAATGAAGAGTGTAATGCCGGATAAGGAATGGCAAGTTTTCAAGGAGCAGGCGGAAAAAGGGGTGTTGGGACAGGAATTTGTATCTGATCAATACAGAATAATGATCAGACCTTAATTTAAGAAGAGATAATCCAATTTAGTGTAAAAGAACAAAGAAAAGGGGCTGTCGCACTAAATTAATTAGTGCGTAGCTCCTTTTTAATGCAAAAATAAATCCCCAACTTCGAAAAGAAGGGGATTTATGGTAAAATATTAGTATGCAAAAACAAAATATTTTACAAAAAAATTATACAATTAATCAAAGATTTTATCAACTAAAACTTCCTTTAGAAATCGATTGTATAATCCCAGATAATGATTCGGTTCGCTTGCTAAGTCAATTTGTTGAGGAGATAGATTTAAGAGATTTGTATTGGACTTATTCCCGGATTCGGGAAAAGCAGGCAACACCACGTCAGATGCTGAAGATTGTACTCTATTCTTACATGAATCACAACTATTCAACTAGGGCTATGGAAAGAGCATGCCGCCGTGACATTAATTTCATGTACCTTCTTGAGAATTCACCAGTACCCGACCATGCAACATTTGCAAGATTCAGAAGCATGCATTTTGCACCATGTGCTGAAAGAATAATGGCTGAAATGTCAAATTTTCTTTTTGATATCGGAGAGATATCCGGTGATGCCATATTTATTGATGGTACTAGAATTGAGGCATGTGCGAATAAGTATACCTTTGTCTGGAAAAAAGCAGTTGCAAAAAATCAGGCAAAGCTCCTGATAAAGCTAGCTGATTTTGTTTCTGAATGTGAGGAATTATACGGAATAAAGCTCGTATATCAGAACCAGGTTAAAATGAAGCATGTGAAAAGACTACGCAAGAAGCTGTATGCCCTGAAACAAGAAGAAAACATAGAGTTCGTACATGGGTGTGGCAAAAGAAAAACACCTTTGCAGCGTTCCATTGAAAAACTGGAGGAGTATCTAAACAAGCTAAAAGAATACACTCAGAAAATCCATATTTGTGGGAAACGAAACAGTTATTCTAAATCAGATAACGATGCCACATTTATGAGGATGAAGGAAGAAGCCGGTTGAACCTTAACAAGTGTTGTATTAAAAACACAAAATTTATTAATACATGTAGATATTCTGCCGATATATAGGCAATAATAGAACAGTTTCCCTGGTGCTGTAACGCCAAAGAGTCTGATACCTTGGTCGGACCACTAAAGCTAAACAGTATTATGTTAACCATTTATATGGGTCCTGTTGAATCAGATCAAAAAAACAACAAGAAGCTGCTTTTGTTTTATATACAAAAAAAGCGATCCAATTAAAGGCAATAAAATTATATAAAGGGGCTGCTGCATCACGAACTATTATGTTCGTTTTGCAGCAGCCCCTTATTTAATATTTACTGATTAGGGGTATGGGTTTTCATTGGATTTATCTCACTATCAACGACAATGGGATCAACATAATCTCCAGTATCCGGGAAAGGTATGTAACCAGCAGTCCAGTTATACCAAGAGCCGTTACTGATTTGATATTTTGCATTTTGGAATTGCGCATCGAAATATTTACATACATTTCCTTCTGTCCCATGGACTAATTTAACGTTGACCAGATCATTTATGACCAAGGATTCGGTGGTAACAAGGTTATCCGCAATATACAATGAAACCGAACAATTACCATAAGAATCACTATTACTTTTCACCAATTTAATTTTAATAATGTCTCCTGGGCTTGGCTGATTTGTCATCCGTTCATTATATATGGAGACACCGTTGCCTCCACCGCTGTAGTTTAAAAATTTTCTGCATTCAGGGATATTATTATCGTTATATTTTTTGGTATAACTTATACCTGCCTCTACTTTACGACCATTTACATCGTCAAAACCGACATACCAATTCAAATAGTCATTCTTACTAGAAACACCACGATTAGTAGGCATTTTAAGATAAGCCAGAATTCCTCTATAATTATAGGCATTCCTATGTATCTTAAATGTTCGTGCATATCCGTAAGCGTCAAATACATTCTGACGTGAATTACAATAAGTCGGGCTCATCCACGCCAAGTATATCACAAAGAGCATTATTAACTGCTATCCTGAAATCATCATCCGATATGTCGTTGGCTTGAGCATATTCGACGGTATCATCAATAGTGCTGGCGAATTTCCGCGCTAAAAGTACATTCTCCCTTTCCATCATTGGAAAATGCTCAATAACATAACCTGAATAATCTAGTTCAAAATGATCCCTCGATATCTTTCCGTCAGCGAAATCAGAGACAAAGTCTATCATAAACGCTGTATGTTTCCCAACCTTCATTAATCTTCCTCCCAGGCATATTTTTCAGGTTTTGTTTCCTTGGGCTCCGGTATAATTACCTTCTGGGGTAATGCTGCACTACCGGGAAGCAAATCATCAATTGTGGAGGCATAGCCAGGTTTACCAAGGTTAGGGGCATTAGTGAAAATCCACGCCAAATATTCAAATGGATTCAGGCCGTTTTCCCTGGCGGTCACAACAAGACTATAATATACTGCGCTGGCTCTCGCACCGTTTGGCGTGTTGTTGAAAAGCCAGTTCTTACGCCCGATAACAAAAGGCTTAATGCTACGCTCCGCCCGGTTATTCGATATTTCCAGACGCCCATCCAGTAAATATCGTTCAAGATATTTGCGCTGGGATTGCGCATAATACGCTGCTTTGCCAAGAAGGGTATTGGGCAGGGCATTCAAGTGTTCAATCCAGTTGTAAAATTCATCTATCAGCGGCCTAGACAGCCTTTCACGCTCTTTAAGCCGATTTTCAGGGGTCAACAAAGCGAACTGTTTCTCGAAATAGAACAGTCTGTCGCAATAGCTGACTCCTCTTGCTGCATTGGAATCCGCTTGCTTGTCCTTTGGCAGGGTTTTCAGCGCATCAAAAAATTTTCGTCGCAGGTGGCTCCAGCAACCAACAACTATAATTTTTTCGGGCAGTTTGTGATACCCGCTATATCCGTCCGCGTGAAGATATCCTTTGAAATCTTTTAAAAACGTTTGCGGATGTATAGGCTTTCTATCGGGTTGATAGTCATAAAGTACGATCTGCTGTTTGGCCTCTCCGCTGGTGCGGTACAACCACATGTAACTCTTTGACTGTGCCGCTTTCCCAGGTTCTTTCAATACCTGAATAGTCGTCTCATCTGCATGAAGTACTTCGTGCTTACATAATCTACGCTTCAGCTCTTCATATATCGGTTCTAGCCAGGCCTCACTGGCTTTGATCAGCCAATTTGACATAGTCTGCCGGGAAAGCAGAATGCCATTTTGTTTCCACTCCTGCTCCTGTCGGTACAGTGGCGATGCCATCATAAATTTCTGCACTGCTATATGGGCAATTGTTTCAGGTGCGGCGAATCCACCTTTTATGACGGGTTCTGGCATATCTGCCTTAACGATAGGAACATGATCGGAAGTCTCTTCACAGTTCCGGCAGGCATAAATATGTTGCACATGACGAGTAATTATGGCTTTGGCAGGTATTATCTTTAGTTCTTCGCGGATTTCTTTTCCCATTGTATGCATATCGCTGCCGCATTCCGGGCATATACACTCTTCAGCCGACAACTGGTGTTCAATTATCTCAATAGGTAATTCCTTGGGCAATTTGTCAGTTGTTAGACGTGTCCGTTTGCGGTAATGGGCTTTTACTTCGGCAATTTTGGGTTCCGGTATGGTCATATCCGCATGTGATTCGGCTTCGTTGAATAAAGACAATTGCAAGCTATCAGTTTTTTCGCTTGATGTCCCAAATTGCTTATGCTTTGCTAGACGAATTTGTGACATTAACCACTCTAACTGTTTCTCTAATTCAGCGATCTTACGATCCTTTTCTTCAATTATACCAAGCAGTTTTTCTGCTGAAATTTCCTGTGTTTCCATAAGAAAATTATACCAGAAAAACTGCTAAAAAGCTAGATCTTATGGGCTTTTAAGCCCTTTTTATGATATCTATTTTAAGAAATTTGCCGCTCTAATACTTCGTTCCTCTTAAGCTTTTTCTCTAGTTTCGCACCTTCTATTAGGTATGATAGTTCTTTGGCATCAAGCACCATAGTAGCGGCATCTCCTTTTGCTGGCCAGCGAAAATGCCCACGTTCCAGGCGCTTGAAATACAGCCAGAATCCATCGCCGTCCCATTCCAGGATTTTTATCCTATCCCGATTCCGGTTGCAAAAGACAAACAGCGCCTCCGAAAACGGATCAAGGGAAAAGCTTTCTTTAACCAGGGTCATTAGGCCGTTAATCGATTTCCTCATATCTGTATATCCACAGCATAGGTATACAGGTTTTTGGCCCCATCTCATTACAGCACCCTCAATACGCGGCAGACTTTTTTTAATAGTTCTGGATCAGTACTTTCATCCACGGTAATACGACATCCGCCCACTTCAATATCCAGCGTGGATTTTACTTTTTGGTCTTGGCCAAGTTGTATCCATCCTTCTGGAATATAGTTAACAGGCTTTTCTAGCTTTGCGAGCTCTGCACATGCTGCCTTACGCAGCTTCCTTTGCCAGTAAAAGAAGGCGTTTCTGCTTATCCCTGTTGACTCACAGAATTCCTTAATGCTTTGCCCGCTATTCTGCTGTTCTTGTATCACTTTCATCCAGTGTAATAATCGGTATTCCGCAGTAACCTTTTGTGTGTCCATACAATCACTCCGTTTTCGTGTTGAATTAGTTGGCCTACTTTTTAAACTTTTTCAACTTTTTCAACCTTGTCATCGTGATTGTACAACTTTTTGTACTGCTAAAGCCACGTCACGATTTATTTGACGCTTACGCATATCCTGACATAATTAAATCATCTCCTTTTGATAGTATTAGAACATTGGGAGCGCTCATTGTTCTTATACTTATAAAAAGACACCCAGGGCCGTTATTAGCAACCCTGGGTTTAAAAAATTATTTGTAATTTTTTTAAATCTAATTGTCTTTTATAAAATGTAAAACCGATAACTATTGAGGTTAGTTACAAACAAATAAGTTGTATTATTTTTCTAGAATGGTAATGGAACAACCCCAACTAATGCTACCCCACCCACTGCGCTTCCCTCCAACAGACACTGACCATTCTCCGGGGGAAATCTTTCCTACTGAACCATCTTCAGTTTTTCCGATATGTTCTGTTAAGACAAAATTAAAATGAAAATCTGGCTTTCCTTCAACCAAAGGGACAGTCTTAATGATAATTGGCTTATGTGTTTTTCTATTATTTGGAGTTAACTCAACGGTCGCCTGATTACCGGGAATATAATCCGCACTTATATAAATTCTGTCTCCTATGTGAACCTTCCATGGCCTTAAATTAATTGCCCTCATAGCCTTTGAGGATTTACGAAACATACCAGAAAATTGTTCTTCCAACTCCGTATCTCTGAAATAATAACAGCCATCCGGCATTTCCTGATAAATCATACCTTCACCCCCAAAACTAATATAAATTGACTGGCCATCAGTAAGGCTTAAACAGGCATCAGAATATAAATTATATTTCATAGAATCTGTATGAAATCTTTCTTGGAGCTTTTCTTTAGCCAATTTTGGAACAATTTGATTATTATAAAAAGATACAATCTGCTTAATTTTAATTTTGTCTTTTTCTTTGACAGAATACAAAGGTACATAATATTCATCGTGTTGTTTGTATTCAATTTTAGATACCTCATTATAATCTATATAATCTATTTTTTGAGGAAAAGATTTAATGTTTTTAGTCTTTATGGAGATTGCTTTTGTATCACTTTCAAAACTAAGACCAAATTTGAGGAGTGCTGCTAAATCCCGCAATTTTAAATAATTGCAGTTACCAATTTCGTAGAGCTTAATTTTTGTTTCGCTGCCGTTTAAACATAACTTGGCTGTTGAAATACTAACTACTTGCTTTGCCGTACTGGCAGATAGAGCTAATTCATCACCAATTGGTTTATAAGCTTTGGCGGTGGTGAGGCTGATGGTCTTAGCCTCTCCGTCCCATTCAATAGCAAATTGCTTTGCGCTGCCGTTTAATGCTTGGGCTAAATCACGGATTTTGAAGTAGTTGTTACCATTAATATTATAGGCTGTTAAGCCCATAGCTTTCCCATAATCTACTGTTAAGAAAACATTGTTCGGAGCAAGGCTTAATTTTTTAGAGGAAAAAGCTGTAATGCTCATGGCAAATAAGATACCAAGAATAAGTATGATGAAAATCAAATAACGGTTTGTTTTTTTCATACCCTATTAACCCCTTTCGTAATAAAATTTTTTAATCTAAAAACTGCTTCTAGTTTATTACAATATTTCCAAATTTGTAGTATAATTTAACCAAACATTTGTTCTATGTTTAATTATAATATATGGAATAATAACCTTCTTTAGTAAAGAGACGATTTCAAAGAAGATTTTGTTCCATATCCTGAAGATTAAAAAATAATTATTATAGTAGTTGCTCGATTTAACCTTAAATGTATTCTTATTAATAAAGGGGGTAGTGATCTATGAATACTGATAAAAATCAAATAAAACAACAAGAAGCTGCTTTTGTTTTATATATAAAAAAAGCGATCCAATTTAAGGCAATAAGATTATATAATAGCTACGCTAAGCAATGTCAATATGAGAAATTGATTTTAGATGTCCCGATTGACGATCAAGATAGCTGTTTAAGGGACTTTGTTTCAGATGATACGTCCTATCCATTCCAAGAAGATATAAATGATTCAATAGATAATTTGGTTGTAAACCCACTTCTTTATAACGCTTTACAGAAACTTTCACAATACCAAAAAGATGTCCTCAAGGCCGTTATAGTTGATGAAATACCCGAAAAAATTTATGCTAGGAAGTATGGGGTAACTAGACAAGCTATAAATAAATTAAAAAATAGTGCACTTTTAAAAATAGCCAACTATATAAATAAGGAGACACATAAAAATGGACGAAGTTTTAAAAGCTATTAATAACTACGGTTTTCCCATGGTTATCGCTGCCTATTTATTAATAAGGTTTGAAACAAAAATAGATTCTTTAGCTTCTTGTATTTCTGAACTAAATCAGTCCATAAAAAACTTTTTTGATGAATATATGAGAGATGTCAAAAAATCCTGATTGTATGTTGGATCTCTTAGATAAAGCCCAAGAGGGAGATATTAAATCAACAGAAAAATTATTACTAATGTTTCAACCCCTTATAAAAAAATGGTCGGCGAAAGTCTCTTTAAGTAATATAAAAGATATAGAGCAAGAACTAAACTATACTTTAACTCAAACTTCGCAGTTGAAAAATACCCATTGTTATTGAAAATTAAAGGGTTCTCCGCAAAAATATAGCTGGATTGACAAAGAAAATGCACCCCCAGTTTGGTAAAATGTAAGTGACTAAACAAACAATCCAAACAGAAAGGGTGCACACCATAATGTTACACCAAGTCAATCCATCTGAAAAGCTTGTTTCTAGTTTTTCTCGCTTGTTTAAGACGCTTAAAGTCGGCCAAACCCTTCATGCCTGTGGCATAAGAAAATTTTGCGGAACCAGCGTCGTGGATGTGTTCGGGTTCCTTGTTTCTCTTGCATTTTTGGGAATTAGCCTTAATCGTCATCTTCACAGTGAACGCGGCGATAGCTGTCCGGGAAAAGATACCTATTACCGCTTTTTGAACAATAGTTGTTATTCCTGGCGGAAGTTTCTGCTAACGATTGCTGCAAAGATAATCGGCGCATTCGAAACTCTAACTTCGTCTAAGCGAGTTAAGGTGCTGATTCTGGATGATTCTGTTCTTTCAAGAAACCGTTCTAAGAAAGCGGAGCTTTTGGCTCGTGTTTATGATCATTCTAAAGGGATTTTTGTTCATGGATACACTCTTCTGACTCTAGGTTGGTCTGATGGTTTCAGCTTTGTACCAGTAGATTTTGCACTGCTAAGCTCTGCCAATGATACCAACCGTTTGGTTGATTCAAATAATAAGCTCGATAAAAGAACTTGTGGTTATAAAAGGCGTAAGGAAGCAATGGTCAAAAAGCCTGAGGTTGCTTCCCGGTTGCTGGATAATTCCATTGCAGCAGGGATTTCGGCCGATTATGTGCTTATGGATAGCTGGTTTACCAATGAACCGATGATTGAGTCTGTTTTAGAAAAAGGCCTCCAGATAATCGGCATGGTTAAAGAGTTAAAACAACGGTACACCTTAAACAGGAAGACATATTCCCTTTCCCAACTGAGAAGCCTCATTAAACAGAAACAAGGCTCTGATATTATTGGTTCCATTTGTGTAGAAACCAAAAAAGGAATTCCCATTAAACTCGTTTTTGTCTGCAACCGTAATAACCGCAAAGAATGGCTGGCTATATTAAGCACAGACACCACTCTCGAAGACCATGAAATTGTCAGGATTTACGGTATGCGTTGGGACATTGAGGTATTTTTCAAATCTACTAAATCTCTGTTAAAGCTGGGTTCTGAATTTCAGGGCCAGAGTTTCGATATGCGAATTAGCCATACCTCCATTGTTTTTACTAGGTATATGCTCCTTGAATGGGAACGCCGTTGCAACAAAGATGAGCGGACTATGGGCGACTTATTCTTCCTCTTTGCTGAAGAAGTTAGGGATATGGATCTAAAAACAGCCCTTCAGTCACTTGTGTATTTCTTTCAGGAAATCAAAAAATTGATTCCAGCCAGAAAAGTAAAAGCTATTATTAGTCAACTGGCAGACTGGATTGCTTCTCAGCCCAGCTATATCAGATGTTTATTGGACAATTCCTGCTGCGAAGTTTGAGTACTTTAATAAAAGCCATTAGATCTTTTAAAAAAAAATAAAATAAAGAAAAAAATGGTACTACTTTTGGAAATGAAAAAGGGCTGTTGCAAAACGAACTATTAGTTTGTGATGCAACAGCCTTTTTTAAAATTAGCTATGTAGTTTAGATAATTTTGGGGTAGGAACTATCCTTTGAGCTTGGGTAAACTTGACAGGTTACTGTTATTGACCAAGAAGCTCCCACCTCCATAGGTGGAGAGTGGTTCACTATATATTTTTATTACTGCATGGCCAAGTTGAACCTTAACAAGTGTTGTGTTAAAAGTGATAAGAAGCCTTTTGTAACTGATAAAATAGAATCAACAAATTTCAACAAATAAGAATGAACAGTATATACCAGAAACCTCCTTTTAGGCTATGACTGAGCTGGAAATTATTTAAGAAACATATCATGGCTGGAGGAAAATATGAACAATAATGAAAGGTGGAAGATGTACTACGACATTCAGTCACTAAAAAAAATTGGGTTAAACGTTTCCCAAATAGTTGGAGGCTGAGTAAACACCTGTGTAAATGGCAATAATCTCCATATAAAATAAAATGGAGGTTATCAAATGAGACAATCAAAAAGCATTCTCACAGACAAGGAAAATTTCACCGGCGGAGGAAAGTAACTACCAGAACTCATTCGGTTCCATATTTTGTACAAGTTGTTCTTTAAATCTTCCTCAAAGTTTGTAAGACTCTGGCCGTCGATACCGGCGCTGCCTTGATTGGCTTTTACTTTCTTGAAGGCTGCCCATACTACTTGCTTGGGGATGTTAAAAGGTTTGCCGTCTTTCATCCGTTCCTCCTGTCTTAAACAGTTGTCTTCTGATTTCGGCTGAATGATGCAGCTCCTTTACTCCATGTGCCATTACAGCACCTTCATCATTAATACGGGCTGCTCCGCCCCTGCACGATACTTCGCTATTTCAGCATCGCTTTTCTGTAGCTTGCGCTTTTTCACTTACCATTACCGTGCAGGTTCCTGTGTTCCACATAAAAGCCTGCTGTGCGCTCATGCCGCCTTTATACCGATTGCCGGACAGCCAGCTATGCAGGTTGACTCCTGTCCTTATCTACAGTCGACTGTGAAGCCTGGATTTTGACAACATTTCACGTTATCGATACTTCTTCAGCGGTTCATTTTCATTCATCTTCGCACAACTCACCACATGACCATTTTCTATGGCCTTTTCCCAAGTCGCTCACTACCACCACTCTTTACCGCAGCAGCACTGGGTTGTTTGGAGAGTCTGCCTACTCAGTCCTCCCCGAAGGGCCTCCCTTCATCTCTTATGCAGCTTTCACAGCACACCACAGTCTGACGTCCCCATGACAACCTTGGAGACACATCAAGACCTAAAATGAGGGTGGGGTTGAGTTGACAGTAGATAAGTGCTATTTTTACAGTGGTTGAAGAGACATGTCGATAGATGTTAATTCATGGCTTAATAAAGAATAATTTATTTGACATCATTTACCTGCAATGTTAAAGTTAATACATTAAGGGAATTTAAACCAGGTTCTTTTAAGAGAAGTAGGGGGTGATTTTATTGAGGGTAATAAAAAAGTCCTTATAAAAATCTTAAGGTTGGCAACCTGTATCATGTTTATGATACAACGATAGTTATAAGGACTTGATATTATTGTAACATAATTGATTAAAATACCAAAATTAAATGAAGGAGTATTAATATGAAAAAAATGATAGTTTTTGTTTTAGGTTTATTTATATGTTCTTCTATGAGTATAGCTGCACTTGCAGAAGACACTAATAGTAATTTTTTATCAGTAGAATTAGGTACAAGAGATTTAACACAAAATCAAATAAATGATTTATCTAAGCAAGATATAAGTTTAATTTCTGATCGTTCAAAGAAAGACGTTAATTATTTATTAAATAAATGCGAAGAAGATATGAATAATGCAGCTATGGATTTGTATAGAAAAGAAAGTTTATATGCATTATTATCTACATCTATTACTCTTGGTGTTGATAAAACAATATATTCTTGTGATACAGGGAATACAGGTAATAATTCTAGTTTAATTTCCGGAACTGCTGAAACTTATAATTCAGATGGATCCAAGTCAAAATGTTGGACTTCAATTATAGGAAGTGGTTCTTCTTGGGCATATTCTGCCGGAACTATCACTGTTGCTGGTACAGGTTCACAACATGCATATATTAGATTTTATGGAAAATATAGTGGTTTAACAAACCCTGGCTTGATGGGAGGCTCCGCCGGTGCGCGTGTAAGAATGTCTGTATTTGATTTGACAACAGGAACTGAAGTTGGTGGAAGTACTGTACTTAATGTTAACGATTCCGTCGATACTATATCTACATATACTGGTAATACAAATACTTCTGTTGGAGTAGTTTTACAGGGTGGTCATAAATACTTATTACGCTATGGAATTTCAACTAGTGTGTCAAATTATAGCCCCCAAATGTGTATTTCCGATTTCTACGATGGCTCATATGGTATAAATATGAGTTATATAAAAGTTGATTTTTAATATTAACTAATAACAACTATGCTAGTGCCAATTTAAGTTCGCAAAAAACTCGTGAATAGTAAGCAGTTGTATTATTATTTTTGTTATAAGTTGGCGGAAATCAATGGTGAGAAAAGCGAGTTCATGATTCTTGCGGTGATCAGTGTCTGGAAGTTATAAAACCGAGAGAACCCTCGATACCGGACTCCAGGATCTCGATTGCCGCGGGATATTTTTTTTCATAAGATCCATCAAAGAGCAGGCATAGGCTTTGAACTGATCAGGAACAGCAACAGACAGATCTGCTTGAGTTTTTCAGCAAAGAACGATTTTCCCCTTGACAGGAAGACGGCCAAGATATTGCGGATAAAGTGAACTTTGCAGTGTTGCCAGCTGCAGTCGATAAACCAGGTCTGGATGGCTTTAATCAACTCCTTGTGTGCACCGGATATTACTAGCCAGTTATCCTTGAGTCCACACTCTTTGAGCTTTTCGCGAAAAGTGCCTGGTAAGTTGCCGTCGATTCTTCCCGCATCAGTTCTATAGCCCAAAAATCCTGTCGGACGGATTAATCGATGCCGATCACACCAGGACAGCCACCTGATTTTTTCTTACAGGGCGTCAACCCATAAAACAGGATATGTTTCCTTCAGCGGGCGCACCCGGAAGACCTTGACCTAGTCGTTCAATTCTTTGGCTATTAACAAGACCTGGCCGAGGTAAATGGATTCGATGCCCAGGCTTTTGGCCAGGTTCTTGATTTTGTGTGTCGAAACACCGTTGGCATAGGCTTCTTGAATAACATTCATCAAAGCTACTTCCGAATGTTTTTTCTCACTGACGAAAAGGGGTACGTAACTAACGTTTCGCAA
>JBMNKX010000003.1:0-190909 GCA_050952445.1 Bacillota bacterium
CGGCTGGCTGGGCTGGGTTTTGGGAGGCTGGGACGGCTTTTTATACGCACTGATTACCTTTGTGGTTATCGATTACCTGACCGGCGTCATGTTGGCCATACTGGAAAAACGCCTTTCCAGCGAGGTCGGTGCCAGGGGCATCTTTAAGAAGGTGCTGATTTTTGCCCTGGTGGCAGTGGGGCACATTATAGATGCCCAGGTTATAACAAACGGTAGCGCTGTCCGTACCGCGGTCATCTTCTTCTATTTATCCAACGAAGGGATCAGTATTCTGGAAAACGCAGCCAAGATCGGCCTGCCTATTCCGGAGAAACTCAAACTGGTTTTGGACCAACTCAATAAGGAGGAAAAGATTAATGGCTAGATTATGTTTCGACTACGGTCATGGCGGCAATGACCCGGGTGCAGTATATAAAGGAAGGAAAGAAGCCGATGATGTGCTGAGCCTAGGTCGGGCCGTAGCAGCAGTGTTGAGACGCCATGGAGTAATCATCGATGAGACCAGGACGGCTGATGTTAGTGTAAGCCTGAAAGCTAGATGTGATTTTGAAAACATGGGCAGCTTTGATTACTTCATATCCTTTCACCGTAATGCTTTTAAGCCGGAAACGGCTGCCGGTGTAGAAACTTACACTTATTTAAATCCGGGAGCCAAGTCAAAGGGGCTGGCTGAAAAAATTCAAAGCTCCCTGGTGGGGGTCGGTTTCGCAAACCGGGGGGTGAAAACTGCTAATTATCAAGTCTTAAGAGAAACCAAGGCCCCTGCAGTACTAATCGAAATCGGCTTTATTGATAACAGCCAGGACAATGCACTGTTTGATGCCAAGAGAGATGAAATTGTCAAAGCAGTTGCTGGCGCTATCCTTTCCCAACTGGGGTTAGCATACATAGAAGAAAGCAAGATTGGTCTGGAAGGAGATTTGGAGGTGCTGGTCAGAAACGGCATACTTAAATCCCCCGGATATTGGCTGGAAAACGCCCAGGCAGGCAAAACCGTCAAAGGCGAATATGCCGGACTGCTTATTGAGCGAATGGCTGAATACATTTCATCGCAGCAGCATTGATTACGATTACATTAAGCAACCGCCCGTGGAGCTACTCGCTCTGCGGGCTTTTTTTGTTGGGGTTCACCTCCCTCTCCCCTACCCACCCCTTCTCCTCCTTGTTTTTGGTACTCAAATCTCCCTCTACTGTCCTTTGAATGGTGAGAGGGATATTTGCCCTCCGATGGGAGGAATCGATAAAATGGCAAGCGTTACAGATGGAAAACCGGGAATCAATTATGAGAAAAAGCCTGTTTCGCATGAGCAATTGCAGCATGAATATGATTATTTTCTGGCCCAGCAAATATTAGAATCCATGTTGAAAAACGACTTGATTACTGTGGGCGAATTTAACCAGATAACCGCGCTTAACCGCCAGTCTTTCTCTCCTGCCCTGGCACAGATTATGCCCGGAAATTGTTGATATTACTGAACTTCAGAGGTAATATGACACACTGACCAGGAGGTGATAATTTGAAAAAGGTAACGAAAATCGTTCAAAATACAGCTGATTTTACCGAACGGCCCAAGCTGCGTGTTGCGGCCTACTGCCGTGTCTCTACCGACAGCGATGAACAGTTGGAAAGCCTTGAAACGCAGATGAAGCACTATGAATCCTACATCAAATCAAACCCGAATTGGGAGTTTGCCGGGCTTTACTATGATGAAGGCATCACGGGTACAAAAAAGGAAAAACGCCCTGAACTGCTTCGGATGATTGCCGACTGTGAAAATAGGAAAATAGACTTTATCGTAACCAAATCCATCAGTCGGTTTGCCCGAAACACCACTGACTGTTTGGAACTGGTCAGAAAGCTGATTGACCTCGGCATCTTCATATATTTCGAGAAAGAAAACATCAACACCGGATCAATGGAAAGCGAACTCATGCTGTCGATCCTGAGTGGACTGGCCGAAAGCGAATCGGTCTCTATTGCAGAGAACAGTAAGTGGTCAGTAAAGCGCCGCTTCCAAAACGGTACCTACAAAATCTCCTGCCCCCCTTTTGGTTACGATGCCGTAGATGGACAGTTGGTTGTGAATGAAGCCCAGGCAGAAACCGTCCGGTTTATCTTTAACGCAATTTTGTCCGGGAAAAGCGCTGAAAAAGTTGCGGATGATTTGAATAGCCGCAAGATACCCACCAGAAAAGGCGGTCGCTGGACGGCGACAACCATTCGCGGAATGGCCAATAATGAAAAATACACCGGTGTTGCCATTTTCCAAAAGACCTATACCGATGAGTACTTTAACAGGCACTACAATCATGGTGAGAAAGACCAATATTTAGTTATAAACCATCATGAACCAATTATAAGTCATGAAGTGTTTGCAGCCGCGCAAATTGTTATCGAACAGCGTAGTAAGGAAAAAAGCCTGGAAAGGCACAGCAAAAAATACCAGAACCGGTACCCGTTTTCTAGCAAAATCATCTGCAGCAAGTGTGGCGGCACCTTCAAACGCCGAATCCATTCAAGTGGCAAAAAATACATTGCATGGTGCTGCTCCAATCACATCGCGGACATCAATACATGTTCGATGAAATATATCCGGGAGCACGATTTTGAATATGCCTTTGTAACCATGATGAATAAGCTGATCTTCGGGCATCAGATAGTACTCAAACCGCTGCTTGTGAGCCTGCGCGGGATGAATTCCGATGACAGCCTGGTAAGCATTCAGGAGCTTGACAAGAAACTCGAAGAAAATGCACAGCAGCGAAAGGTGCTGGTCGGCCTGATGACCAAAGGCTACCTTGAACCTCCCGTTTACAATAAGAGCAATAATGAACTAATGCAGGAAGCAGAACGGTTGCAACGTCAGAAGGAATCCTTAGTCCGCTTTTTAAACAGCGACACTCAGAACCTGAAAGAAGTCAGTGAGCTTCTGCACTATACCACTAAAGCAACAATGCTGACCGGCTTTGACGGAGATCTATTTAAGCGCTTTGTGGAACGGATTATTGTGTACTCCCGAATAGAGATTGGATTTGAGCTAAAATGCGGCATTACGCTGAAAGAAAGGCTGGTGAAATAAATGGGCCATACGCCATTTGGCTACCGGATTGAAAACGGGAAAGCTGTAATAGATGACGAAGCTGCTGAGCAAGTAAAAGCTCTGTTCCTGTCCTATCTGTCCGGCGACTCCTTAACAACTGCCGCCCAAAAAGCCGGCATCAATTCTTTCCATGTCGGTATCGGTAAAATGCTGCGAAATACCCGTTATCTTGGTGATGAATATTATCCTGCGATAATTGACCCGGTCACTTTTGCAGCTGCCGAAGCGGAGCGTATTAAACGGGCCACGAAACTCGGCCGCATCCGGGAGCCGAAAGAAGAAACCGAGGTGATCTTTCCCACTGCCTTCTATATAAAAGAAGCAACACAGCAGTTTGACGACCCGTTCCAGCAGGCCGAATACACCTACAGTTTGATAGAAATGGAGGTGCATGAGGATGGAAGCTAAAAAGAGTGTCACTTTGCTTCCGGCAAGAAAACATGCCGCCAAAGCAAATAAAGATGAAGAAAAGCCAAAGCTCCGTGTGGCCGCCTACTGCCGGGTTTCCACGGACAGCGATGAGCAGGCCACCAGTTATGAGGCCCAGATTGAACATTACACGGCCTACATCAACGGTCACCCGGACTGGGTCCTGGCAGGCATCTATGCGGATGACGGAATTTCCGGCACCAACACCAAGAAGCGCGAGGAATTCAACCGCATGATTGACGAGTGTATGGCAGGCAAGATTGATATGGTCATTACCAAATCCATCAGCCGGTTTGCCCGAAACACGCTGGACTGCCTGAAATACATACGGCAGCTGAAGGAGAAAAACATCCCCGTTTATTTTGAAAAAGAGAATATCAATTCCATGGATTCCAAAGGTGAGGTCATGCTGACGATTATGGCTTCCCTCGCCCAACAAGAAAGCCAATCCTTGAGCCAGAATGTGAAGCTCGGTCTGCAATACCGCTACCAGCAGGGTGAAATCCAGGTCAACTGCAACCGTTTCCTCGGCTATACCAAGGATGAAAACAAGCACTTGGTGATTGTTCCTGAGGAAGCCGAAATCGTCAAACGCATTTACCGGGAATACCTTGAGGGAGCCAGCATGCTGAAAATCGCCCGTGGTTTGGAGGCGGATGGTATCCTGAACGGCGCTGGTAGGAAAAGGTGGCACACCAGCAACATAAATCAGATTTTGCGCAATGAAAAATATATTGGGGATGCCCTTTTGCAGAAAACCTACACCGTTGACTTCCTCACGAAAAAGCGAGTCAAGAACAATGGACTTGTCCCGCAATACTATGTGGAAAATAGCCATGATGCCATTATCCCGCGTGAAATTTTCATGCAGGTGCAGGAGGAACTTGTTCGCCGCCGTATTGTGCACACCAGCCCGAATGGGAAGAACAGAACCTTTAGCAGTACGCACTGCTTTTCAAATATGATTATCTGCGGAGGGTGCGGCGAGTTTTACCGCAGGATTCATTGGAACAATCGTGGCAAAAAATCAATCGTCTGGAGGTGCATCAGCCGGCTGGAGAACACCGGCCTGTTCTGCGACGCCCGTACGGTCCTGGAAAGCACCATTGAGCAGGTACTGGTTACCGCTATCAATGAGACACTGAGTGGAAAGGACGATTTCCTTGCCATCCTAAAGAACAATATTGAGACGGTCATAATTCACGAAAACGACCAAACTCTGGCGAACATCAACAAACGGCTGGAGGAGCTTCAAACGGAGCTCTTGAAGTTGGCCAATGCCAAAGCCGACTACGAGGATGTCGCCAATGAGATTTACCGCCTGCGAGAGGAAAAGCAAAAAACCTTGCTGCAATGCGCTAATCGCGATGAATTGCTCAAGCGGATTGATGACATGCACAATTTTCTTCGGGAGCAGCCCACCGCCCTAACCGAATACGACGAGGCGCTTGTCCGGCGGCTGATTGAAAAGGTCACTGTCTACGAGGATAAATTCACCGTGGAATTTAAGTCTGGCGTTAACGCCGAAATTGAAGTATAACATTGGAATGTAAGCAACCCTACTCACCTAAATGGTTAGCAGGGTTGCTTTGTTTTAGCTAATTAACAGCGTATTCCACATTTTCCTTCTTTGACTTTTCGAATTTTTTTGATTGTTTCCTCAATTGTCTTGCCATCGATGTAATAGGAAATTGCTGCATTACCAATCGCTGAAGTTCCAACTGCAGCGATTCCAGAGCTTACTGCTGATCCAGCACCTGGCCATACTGCATTTAAGAATTTAGAACCTTGCTGTGCGACAAGCCTGAATACATAACCTGCTCCGGCTATGCCGCCCATACCTAAAATAAATTCTTTAGCTGCTTCGAGTGAAATGTCTCTGCCACTCAATGATGCAATTAAAGATACTAACACAGCTTGAATGATTAGGAGAACATAAATATCAGATACAGGGATAGGCGTCAGCGCGACAGTTGCGGATATTCCTGAAAATATTTTATTCAGATGTCTAGCCAATCTATTGACCACCTCATTAAGCCGGGAAGCCATCCTCAATCCCATCCGCGCCTCGGAATCAAGGATGGCTTCTTCCAAAATATCAAGCAATTCCTCGATTCTATATCTGCCATCAAAAGCGATTTGTAAATTATCAATATCGTATTTAGGGAGGTTCTCTATGTTTTCAACACAAACTTCCATTCCATCCGGGGTCTGCCAGTCTATCAATGAAGAAACCGCAACGATATTGTCTATCTTTAACCCATTCTTCACAATTATACCTTTATAGTATTGAACAACTTCATTAATCTTACTTATCTTGTTCTCAGGATATTCTGATGGGTTTTTAAAGCGTGTTGGTGCCATTTCGTCGCACTTATTTACTACTACTACAATTGGGAGTCTCATCTTATTAATATCTGCATATGTTTTTGAAAGTTTTTTAAGAAATTCAACATCTGAATTCACATCATCACGATGGGTGCAATTCAACATCATAATTGCTACATCTGGTGAAAACTCATTGATTTGGTTAATAAGCATTTCTTCAGCAGAAACTGAATCATTTATACTTTCAGATTCAGCAATTCCTCTAGTGTCAATGATCTCCATTAAAACTCTTTCATTATCTCTACATTCATATATTTGGGCATTTTCTGTACAACTTTTTATATCACTTACATTCGCAACATACGCTTCACATAAAGCATTAATTAAACTGCTTTTCCCTACTCCGGTCCTACCAATCAAGAAAATTCTTGGAGGTCTATGAGCATCAATACCCTCCATTAATGCCTTTAGGTCCTTGTCACCAAGAATTGAATCCTTGAGCATTACCCTCGTCTTTTCAGGAATTGCATCTGGTAATTTGTCAATCATTTCACCTACCTTGATGTAGAACTTCTTCATGTTCTGCAAGCGTTCCTCGATTTTCATTTTGTCATCCTTCATACTTTCGTTCTCCTCCTATGTATTTATCCGACACAAACCATGTGCTATATAAGCACATGTAAATTTCGCGAATTACCCCTAACATCAATTTTATAGTTAAAAATCTATCCTGACCACATAAACTTGTTAAGTTGTAAAACATCTAAATCGACCACTGTGAGCCTATGTTATCTAAATCGACCACACGCAAACTCATGTTATCTAAATCGCTCTGTCACGTTAAAAATCATGCCTTTGGACTTGTTTCCACGAACCGATATTTTCACGATTTTTGCTCATCCGATTTTTACGTTCAAAACCCGGAAAGCCTCTATTTCAAGGCTTTTCTACACACTTACTTATTGACCCTTGACATCAATACCACCGTCTCAACATGGCTCGTATGCGGAAACATATCCACTGGTTGAACCTCCACCGTTTTGTATCCCTTTTCATCAAGAATTTTCAAATCTCGGGCCAGGTTTCCTGGGTCACAAGAAACATAAATAATTCTTGGGGGATTCATTCCTACTATGGCATCTAGTACTCTGCTGTCACACCCTTTCCTGGGTGGATCAACCACAATTAAATCCGGTTTTACTCCGGAAGCCATCATTTGGGGCAGTATTTGTTCCGCTTTTCCGGCCAGGAATTTCGCGTTTTTAATTCTGTTTAACCGGGAGTTATACCGGGCATCGTTAACGGCCTCTTTGACTTCCTCTATTCCATATACTTGCCGGCACCGTTTGGCTAAAAGTAAAGATATAGTTCCAATACCGCAGTAAACATCTATTACCTCTTCATTTCCTTGTAAATTCGCATATTCTAAAACCTTTTGATAAAGCACTTCTGTTTGTACCGTGTTTACCTGCACAAAGGAACCGGGGCCTATAGAAAAAACAAGATCATCTATTTGTTCTTTGAGGTGTTTCTTTCCCCAAATTAATTTCCACTTGGGTCCAAATATAAATCCGGATTTACGGGAATTAATATTCTGGATTACCGACGTTATTTGATAAAATACCCGGCTTAGGGAAATGGCTATTTTATCCAATTCGGGAAATTTAGATCGCTCGGTTACAAATATAACCATAGCCTCTCCATTTACCCTGCTGGATTTAAGAACAATATGATGCAGCCCGGTTAAATCTGCTTCATTGTCTTGGGACATCAATTTCAATAATTGGTTTTTTAAATGCTTAATAATATTATTAAACAGTTCCGGCAACAGACTACAATCTTCCACAGGTACAAGCAGGTGGGTACCCGGCCGGTAAAATCCCAATTTAATATCATTTCCCACCACCTGAATATGAAACTGGGCCCGGTTACGGTAGCTCCAGGGATTGTCCATACCTAAAACAGGATGTATTACAAAATCCTGCAGTTTTCCGATTCTGGTCAGGCTTTGGTGAATCAAGTTAAATTTTATTTCTAGCTGGTGCTCATATTGAGCATGCTGGATCTGACACCCTCCACAAGAATCATAAACTGCACACTTGGGAGAAATTCTTTTTAATGAAGGAGCTATTATTTCCACCAAATCAGCTAATGCAAAGGACTTTTTCACCTTCAAGATTTTTACTTTTACTTTTTCATCAGGTAAACACTGGGGTACAAAAACCGTTAATCCCTGATATCGCCCTACACCCCAACCCTGATGAGATACACTGTCAATATTTATAACGACATTTTCACCTTCCATAACAGGAGGCTTCATATTTTAGCACCTCTTTGTAAAATTACCATTAATCAATATTTATCGATGACTGCTGCTTAAAATTTTGAATAAAGAATGTCAATCCCTATCAGACTATATTCTAGGAAAATAATTTTCCTAATACTTTTCCGGTACACTAATATCCAAAATACAGGAGGACTTCAGTGGATACATTATCATCACGATATTTCGTCGGGCAGTTAAAGGAAATTCTGAATAATCCTTGGGAACCTCAGACCCAGAATTATCTACGGCTGGATAATGTAAATGAAATCGACCTGACAGAACTTAAAAACGATGCAGTGAACCTACCTCCTGCCGATCCTTTAAATGAAGCCTTTAACTTAATCATAAGACAGATTCAAAGCATGCTTCTAGAAAATGTGTTGTTCGGTCTTAACGAAATCTATAAAGCTTATTTAAGAAACATTGATAAAAATAACCAATGCAATCTGACATGCCGCCTTACTGATCATTTATACTTATTATTTATCTTTATTACTAAAAACAGCTTTCCCTTTTTGGAACAAGTTTGGGAAATCATATGTTCTATGAGCAAACCGGTAGGATTATTTTTGATAAAAAACGGTTTTTCTCAAGGAGCGTCCTATTTTATCGAATTCCTTGCCTGCATCGGAAAACAAGCAGCAAGGCATAGCCTTAATACCAGAACCCTGCAGCATGTCTTCCGGATGCTTGAACTAACCGCCCAAGACCATCATTGGGAAGAAATGAAATCCCAACTACAAAATTTGAGACAAAACCTGGAGAACTGATATTATGCTGCAATCAAACACCTATTTTTTTATTGTTTTAAACATCTCGGCAGGACTTCTCACTCTTTTGGGAGCGGTAGGAATCTTTATTTCTTTGGTTATACAAAGAAGAGTAGAAAGGCTTCAGGATATTCTGGAAGAATTAATGGACCTTTCCTACATAGATGGTAAAAATATTACTACAAAAATTCAAAACTTGATTTATAAATACCAAATGCAGTATATGCTCCCTGCAAAACCAATTAAAACTGTTTTGGCTTATATTAATATTACTATCGCTTTTGTCTTACTCCTTTGGGGCTGGTTGTTATTTTTAACCTACCGTCCCCCTTTTCAATATAAATCTTTGATATTTCTTTTACCTGTTTTTTGCGTTTCTGCAGTTATGATCTTTTACCGGCAGTTAATCAAAAATACTATTAACCCGGTAAATAATAATCTTTTTAATTCGATTATTCCGTCCCCTCGTTACCTGCGCAGTATCACTTTTTTGTCTGGTCATGTAAATGTTTCCGTATTTACCATTATCCAACAGGCGAGGCCTGCACCGGTATTAAGAAAACAGAATTCCGCAGCTTGGCAGGTTTTTTTGAAAGAAGAACTGCCCTTTGATGATTACCATTATTATTTTTCAATACATAATGGAGGCACTATTTATTTTGTAAGCTGTGGCCATTTAATTATTGAATTGGATGATGACCCAATTACTGGTAAACCACAGCCAATTGCCCGAAATCTAAATATTCCCCTAGGAACAATAACACATTTATTGGAACAACCTGAGCTTCAAGCCCGTTTTTTAGTATTTCCCAAGGGTGAGAAACATCCCTTAGAATTTAATTATACTTTGCGCTTTGAAAATCAGGTGTATTATTCATCAGAAGCCCCGTCTAACTCGGTAAACTATATGATTACTTATAAATTTCAAAGCAATAACACATTAACTATTTTAAACATTAATTCAGACGTTAATAAAGCTTTACTGATGCCCCCTCAGCTCAAAGCCGATGGATCCCGTTGGTATTATAATACTGAAAAAAAACAGTTTGTCATAATAAAAGAAAAACCTTATATTGATTAATTCAATATTTCAAGGCCTTAGTAAATCATTGTATTACTTATATTTACTTCCTACATGGCAATAAAAATTATCGCAATCATTATTGCATTCCATACCGCATGAGCCACTACATTGGTCCAGATGTTCCCGGTTTTTTCATATAAATAAGTTAACCCAACTCCTCCCATCGCAATAGGAATAAAGCGGTATAAGTCAAAATGCATGCCGGCAAATAATAATGAACTAAAGAGAATTCCGACCGGAACACCTAATCGGCTACGTAACACTGGGTACAAAAAACCCCGAAAGTATATTTCTTCACTCAGAGGGGCTAAAATGACACCCATAATAATGGGCAGAATAAATTCCCAAGATGATTTAGTCAAAAGTATAATTTTAGCAAAGTCTTGGGGTTCAGGATCTACGGGAATAAAAACAGACACCAGCATTCCCAGGATTATTACTAAAAAAAACAATAATAATCCCCACTTAATTCCCTTTACTAATCCTCGAGAAAAACCCCCTGGAATGAATCCAAGATCGTAATAATTTTGCTTGTATTTTCCAACTGCCACATTAAAAGATAAGCCGATTAATAATGTTGCTTGAACTAAACTGGCACCAAAAGCAATAGTTAATTCACTTATTTGCCAGATACCCATTACTTTATTAATAAAAAAGCCTAGAATAAACATAATGCCAAGCACTTCGATAATAACAAAAATGCTTTCCCATATTTTCCATCTTGGCAATTCTTTTCCTAAATGCACCATATACAACATATGTAATATTCTTCCTTTCATTAAACATATTTGCTGACTATACTATTTTATTCTATTGCCTAAATCTTCGCAGGTGCTGAAATAATTTTTCAAATAGTAAAAGCAAAACGGGGCATAATAGTTTTAGTAATTATGAAAATAAACAAAATTCTTTACAAAAGGAGGCCTCTACATGTTAATTATTATAGCTTATTTTTTAGGCCTTGTATTGGCAATTGTTTTGATTTCACTAATTATTCCGTATTTTACAAAAAAATATTACCTGCAACAAAAAAATATTTCTCCTAAACTCAATGAAGAATATGCCCAGGAATTAACCGGTAAACTTACGGAATCTATTAATAGTTATCCATTTCCAAAGCTCCCTAACAAAGATGTTGATGAGAGCAGGATAGTATTGCTGGTAAAAAACCCCCATTGGCTTCATGCTTTTTGGGAAATTTCCTCAACTTATACGGACAGCCTGATTCACAAATTTGGTGACAAATGGACATCTGCTGTTCCGTTTCTACGGGTATATGAACTTCCCAATGTTAATGCTTTAAATTCACGCTGCTTATTTGACATTGAAATCTCTCAAGATATTCAAAACTGGAATATCAACGTATTAGGTTCTAATAAACACTATTATGTAGAACTGGGAAGAAAACTTGACTGTGGTCATTTTGTGCCTATACTTCGCTCGGAAACTGTTACCACTCCACGCTATTGTGTTTCTGCCGCAATTGATGAAAATTGGATTCCATGGGACATTTACCAGGGATTGGAACACATCCGGTACGGTTTAAGTTCCCCTGAACAACTCCAAAGAAAGGATTGATCTAAATGGCTCGGGGTTATTTATCCCTGGTTCTCCATGCCCACCTTCCTTATATCCGGCATCAGGATAATGAAAACGTACTTGAGGAAAGATGGCTGTATGAGGCTATCACTGACTGTTATATTCCTTTAATTAAAATGATGGATAGACTAACCGAAGATAAAGTACCCTTCAAATTAACAATGTCTCTGACGCCGACATTATTATCAATGCTTGCCGACCCTTTACTGCAGGAGCGTTATATAAAATATATTAATACTTTAATAGAATTAGCTGAAAAAGAAACAATCAGGCTCAAAAACAATCCTGATTTTCTATCCCTGGCATTAATGTACCGACAACGATTTATTGAATCTCGCCGTGCTTTTTCAGAAATCTACAAAAATAACCTGATAAATGGTTTCAAGAAACATATGGACTTGGGTAACCTGGAGATTATAACTTCCGGTGCAACTCATGGTTTTTTCCCCTTAATGGATAGTGGCAGAAAATCTGTCAGGGCTCAAGTTTCCACTGCCGTGGAAACTCATAAAATTTTTCTAGACAAAAAACCATTGGGAATATGGCTGCCGGAATGCGGTTATTTTCCTAGTGATGATCGGATTCTAAATGAATACGGTCTTAAATTCTTTTTTGTTGATACCCATGGAATACAATACGCTTCAAAGCGTCCAAAATATTCAGTTTATGCACCTATATATTGTCACTCCGGAGTAGCAGCCTTCGGAAGAGACCCGGAATCTTCAAAACAGGTATGGAGTAAGTCGGAAGGATATCCAGGGGACTATCATTATCGAGAATATTACCGAGATATTGGATTTGACCTGGATTATGAATATATTAAACCATATATTCATCCGGAGGGAATTAGGATTAATACGGGAATAAAATACTATCGGATTACGGGAAAAACTCAAGAAAAACAGGTTTATGATGTTGATCATGCCATGAAAACAGCTGCTCAGCATGCCGAAAACTTTAGATTTAACCGGGAAAATCAAATTTCCTATTTATCAGAGCTTATGGATCGCAAACCTCTTATTGTAGCACCTTATGATGCCGAATTGTTTGGACACTGGTGGTTTGAAGGACCTCAATTTTTAGACTATCTTATCCGCAGTTTAGCATCTCATCCGGAAATAATTGAACTGATTACACCACTAGAGTACTTGACTATTTACCCTAATAATCAAGTAGCTGAACCATGTATGTCAAGTTGGGGAGAGCACGGTTACAATGATTATTGGCTAAATGATAAAAATGACTGGATATATCCCCATCTGTATAAAGCAACTCAAAGAATGAGTCAATTGGCAAATATATTTCCCCAGGCAACGGGTTCTTTATTAAAGGCATTAAATCAAGCTGCCCGAGAACTGCTATTAGCACAGTCAAGTGATTGGGCTTTTATTATGAAAACAGGTTCCATGGCGGATTACGCCATAAAAAGAACGAAAAACCACCTGCAGCAATTTAATAATTTGTATCATCAAATTTTAAATAACAATATAAACCTTCAACAATTATCTCTCCTGGAAGAAGAAAATAATATTTTCCCTTTGATCAACTATAAAATATTCCAGTAGGTATAAACTGGGGTAAGTGGGTTAGTTGGAAATTTGGAAGTGTGTGAAAGTTTTTATCCCGGAAACCGGTAAGCGAATCCGGTTCCCGAGACCCCAACACCAAAATAATATACTAATGTTTTACGATTCTTTTTTAAAATTATTTACCTTGTCAGCATAAAATGCTGTTAGATCCTCGGCAATTTCCATGCTGGTTCCTTCACCGAAAATACGGCAAACCGGTTCTTCTGAATCCGGGAGTACTAAAGCCCAACCATTTTCGTGATACACCTTAATTCCATCTAATAATTCGGTGCGTTCATTGTGTTCTTCAATTAATTTACGCATCACAGTACCTTTTGCATTCCAAGGGCAAGCAATATCTTTTCGGGAAAGAAAAAACCGGGGAACCATTCCTACTAATTGAGATAAATTTGTCTCTTCTTTTGCTAAGTATTCCAAGACACATACAAAAGCATAAATAGCATCAAAATGCAGTTTAAACTGCTTATAAACTTTTTGAGTTTTAATAACTTGATCATCTAAAGCCTTTTCCATAAAGAATTGGCGAGATGTTTTTGTCCGAATAACATTCCCATCAAACCGGGCTGCAATTTGCTCAATTACCCGGGAAGCTGTAATAGGCACTACTAAAGTGCAAGGTTTATTCGCCTTTAACAGAATTAAAGACATTAAAGCTGTAAATAAATCCTCTTGGATTATGATGCCGCTACTGTCAATAAGAATCAGCTGTTCTCCATCAGAGCTTATCATCGCCCCCAAATCATATTTTTTGCTGGTAACCTGATCAGCCTGGGACCTGATACTATTACCGTATTTTTGTCGATCAAACAATATAATTTCACAACCCAAACTTTCCAAAAATTGAGGGAGCATATCACCAAAATTAACACGGTCATAATTAAGTAATATTTTAAGCTGAGCCTTCCTTAACTGCGTTACATCAACTTGTTTCATCATGTCTTGATAATAGGATTCTGTCAAATTTGGGAATACACTGGGTAAGCGGATTTGACTGGCGGTTACACGTCTAAAATCCTCTCTAAAAAAAACATTTTCTATTTTTCTCTGATCATTTTTGGAGATATTGATACCTTTATTATTAAAAAAATTAATATATACTTTTTCATCTTTATTAACAGTGCTGACGTGAACACCTCCATTAACCCCCAGTGTTCGAACGCCATAACAGCTAATAGGTGTTACAACCTGCCCCAAATCTAAAATATGACATCCGGTAGAAAGCAATCCTACACTTATGGAATTTTTGATCATTTGGGATCCTGCACCAGAATCGGCACTTATTGTTACTTGACTTTGTTTTTTTAAAATTGAGCCATAAGCAGCCCCCAACTTAGTAGCAATTTCAGGTGTCATTTCTATATTGATTTCCCCACTGATACCATCCATACCAAAAAGATTTTTACGTACCTGTGAGGCCCAAATTAAGCTCTCATTCAATACAGTTCCTTTATCTACACTTTTATAAGGCCATATTTTTACGCCGGGTTTTACGGAAGTATATTCATCTAAAACAGTATCATCACCTATTACCGAACCTTCATAAGTAGCTGCATGAGATTTTATCTTAACTCTGTTACATACGGTAGTACCTCTTAAAGTTGCCTTCTTTCCCATAAAAACATTGTTCCAAACAATACTTCTTTTAAGTGATACCCCTTCTTCTAAAATACTATTAGAACCTACCACAGAATAACTTCCTATAAAAACATCTTTACCTATTTTAACATCATTTCCTAAAAAAACAGGTGGTTCTAAACGAGCATCCGGATGAATTTCTGTTCCTTTACCCACCCATATTCCTTCGGTCAACTTTGTTCCGGGAATGGAAATAGATGCATTACCGCACAGAATATCTAAATGTGCTTGTTGATATTGAGTCAAATTCCCAATATCACACCAGTAACCCGGCATAACACAGCCATACATGGGATATCCTTCTTTTAAAAGCATAGGAAATAAGTCTTTACTAAAATCAAATGGGGTTTCTTTCGGAATTAGATTTAATATTTCAGGCTCAATAACATATATTCCGGTATTAACCGTATCACTAAATACTTCACCCCAGCTTGGCTTCTCTAAAAACTGCCGAATACGTCCGTCGGTATCTGTAATTACTACCCCATATTCTAAAGGATTTGCCACCCGGGTCAAAACAATAGTCACTGCCGCTTTTTTATCTTGATGATACCTAATGACATTAGTTAAATCAAAATCCGTTAATGCATCACCACTTATTACAAGAAAGGATTCATCTAAAAATTTCTCCCCATTTTTCACACTACCTGCCGTGCCTAACGGAGTTTCTTCAATAAAATACTCTAATTTAACACCAAATTCACTGCCATCACCAAAATAATCTTTTATTTCTTCAGGCAGATACATTAATGTAACTCCGATATTATGAAGATTATGTCTATATAACAGTTGAATAATGTGTTCCATTATTGGTTTATCCATCACAGGAACCATCGGTTTCGGCCTATCACAGGTTAGAGGACGTAAACGGGATCCTTCACCTCCTGCCATAATAACCGCTTTCATAGTAGCATCTCCTCCTGTTAACGTTGTTTTAAAAAACCGGTAAAAACATTTAACAAAGCTGATCTTTTCAAAGGATTAAATTTCTCTATGGAGAAAGGTTTTTCCCAATGACCATTATTAAATTCCTGACGCACAACTTGATATACATCCCTTGTTTCCCTGGTAATTTTTTTCCATGAAAAACAATTGTTGATTTTTTGATAAGCTTTTTTTTGTAAATCGTTTGCCAGTACCGGATCCTTTAATAGGCGGATGATATTATCGGCTAGCGAATTAGGATTACCTGAATAAATTTTTAGACCATCTACCCCGTGCTCCACAATTTCACTTAACCCACCAACATCTGATACAACTACCGGTGTATGGGCTGCCATAGCTTCAAGAGCTACAATCCCAAAAGGTTCATAAGTACTGGGAAATACAGCAACATCTGAACTCCTATATAGGCCATTTTTAGTATTGTCATCTATATAACCGGTAAAATATATTTTTTCACCAATATTACTTTTATGAGCTTTTGATTTCAGATATTCTTCACTAGGACCTTTTCCAGCTATTACAAATTTAGTATCAGGGCAGTGACACAATATTTTCGGTACCGCGTCTAATAGAACCTGGACTCCTTTTTCCGGTACTAACCTTCCTACAAAAAATACAATTTTTTCGTTTTCCAAGGCATACTCTTCCCGGCTAAATGTACTATCCACATATTCAAAAGCCCTTGGTTCAACTCCGTTGGGGACAATATGTATTTTATCCGAAGGTACTTGAAAAATATTTTCCAGTTCCGCCTTCATATAATTACTACAAACAATTACCTTCCATGATTCATAGGTAAGCCACCATTCCACATCACTAATATACCTTTGGGTATCATTGTGCAATCCTTGGTTTCTGCCATATTCAGTTGCATGAATAGTAGAAATAAGAGGAATTTTATAGAGGTGTTTTAAGGTATAAGATGAAAATGCTACCAACCAGTCATGAGCGTGAATTAAATCAAAAGGTCCATCAGACTGCCAAATCTCAATTGCTTTTTTCAATAGAGAAAAATTTAGTTGGAGAATCCAGGTAGTAAAATCTCGGGCTGGTACATTTATAGCTTTGGCTCGATATACATGAACATGATTGATCACTTCTTTTTCCGGTGTATTGTTTAAACTACTTGTCAAAACATGTATTTCTTCACCCTGACGTGCTAATTCTCTAGTCAGATCATCAACATGTCTTGCAATCCCTCCCACACTTTGGGGAGGATATTCCCAAGATAGCATTAAAACACGCAATGTCGTTTCTCCCTTCAAAAAAAGCCGGGGTTGGGCTTTTGCGTCTGAATCTGGGGACTAAGCTTGGCCCCAAAACTTATACTTACTGATTTATTAAAAAAACACATACTTACATTACATTAATACTCGGTATTAATATGTGAAAAAAGGCATTATTTATGTATTCCAAAAAAAGGCTTCAATAAATATAAAGAATTTGAGAAATAATAAGCTTGGTCATAATAATTATAAAAAGAAAGGAGCGTACAACATGTTGAATTTAGCAAACCAGGGTATTCATATTAACCCTCTGCCTCAGAGAGAAGGAGATAAATGCAGAATAAACTATGAGGGGCTTCTGAAAAAATCCGGGGCCGACCAAGTGTACCTCCATTGTGGCTATGGCCACGACTGGGATTATACCAAAGATATCCCTATGTTTAATACCCAAACAGGTGCAGTTTGTGAACTTACAATGGAACATGACGGGATGTTTAACTTTTGTTTTAAAGATAGCGCCGATCACTGGGATAATAATTCCGGCCAAAATTGGAAAGTTCCCATATTAACTAATTTTAGTTTGAAATAAAAAAACCTGGGATAGCCTTTGGCTCCCAGGTTTTTTTATTCTTTCAATTTTAATTATCCCCCGTTAAGTAACGGATAAACATTATAGCTGTCCCCATTTTGAACCTCACGGTCTAAATTAATCATTTCTCCCTTTAAAAGGACAAAACCCACAGCGTGAGAAGGTACACCTATTTTTCCTAATAATTGTTTTATTGTAACATTATCCTCAACAGTAATTTCCCATTTTGCCTTTTGACCGGCATACTCTTTTAATATAGTATCCAGTACAATAAAAACCTTGTTTCCCTGTTTCTCTTCCACCATGGAACCATCCCTTCTTTATTTATTTATACTATATTTAACAATATACACAAACCACTTTATAATAAGAATAACACAATACTTTGATATACTCAACTCAACAGCAGTAAGCCAAATTTGTCAGTTAAATATTAATAAAGGAATTTTTATAAATCTAGCGAAGGTTAATATCTAATATGCAACATTCTAAACAGGGGGGACAAAAATGCTCGATGCAAGAATCCGCAATAGTGAAGTACAAAGAAAAATCATGCCGGCACATGAGGCTTCACTTTTAATTAAGGATGGTATGACTATAGCTACCAGTGGTTTTACTCTCTCCGGGTACCCAAAGGTTACCCCGGTGGCCCTTGTAGAAAGGCTCAAAAAATCCGGCGAAAAAATCAGAATCGGACTTTATACAGGAGCATCTGTCGGAGAAGAGTTAGATGGCGTACTAGCAAAGGAAAATTTTATTGTAAGAAGGTATCCTTATCAAACTAATAATACTTTAAGGAATTGTATTAATTCCGGAAGCTGTGAATATGCGGATATCCATTTAAGCCACTTTGCCCAATATGTTAAGTGCGGGTTTGTGGATAAAATCGATATAGCTATCATAGAAGCGGTATCCATTACAGAAGAAGGACATATTGTTCCGTCCAATTCAGTGGGTTGTTCACCTACTTTTGTTGAAATGGCAGATAAGGTAATTGTGGAAATCAATATGGCCCAGCCTCTGGAACTGGAAGGAATGGCAGATATTTATTCTGTTGAAAAACCGCCTTTTAGAAAACCGATAATGATTACCAAATCCGATGACCGGATCGGAACCCCTTACATTCCATGCACACCAGATAAAATTGCTGCCATAGTCATTACCGATATTCCTGATCATGGTCGATCCCTAACTGCTGTTGATGAAACCTCACAGCAAATATCAAACCATTTGATTGAATTCCTTAAACAAGAAGTAAAATTGGGCCGGTTACCGGAAAACCTCCTTCCCATCCAATCAGGAGTCGGATCCGTAGCAAATGCAGCTCTGACTGGATTGAAAGAGTCCCATTTTGAAAATCTTTGGGTTTATACAGAAGTAGTTCAAGATGCCGTTCTGGATTTAATTGAAGCCGGTAAGGTTAAGGCAGCTTCCACAACAGCACTTTCACCTTCTCCGGAAGGATTAAAGAAATTTTATGATAATATTAATTTTTATAAGGACAAAATTATTCTCCGTCCAATGGAAATCAGCAATAACCCAGAAGTTATCAGAAGATTGGGGGTACTTGCCTTCAATACTGCTATTGAAGCTGACATTTATGGCAACGTGAACTCTACCAACGTTTTAGGTTCAAGGATGATGAACGGCATCGGGGGATCCGGAGACTTTGCCCGCAACGCTTATATTTCAGTATTTACCACTGCTTCCACAGCAAAAGGAGGAGCAATTTCCTCTATCGTTCCTATGGTATCACATCATGATCATACCGAACATGATGTGATGGTAATCGTCACAGAACAGGGTTTTGCCGATCTCAGAGGGCTAAGCCCCAGAGAAAGGGCCCAGGTTATCATAGAAAACTGTGCTCATCCGGATTATAAACCACTGCTTTGGGACTACTATGAAAGAGCTTTAAAAGGTAAGTTTCGACACACACCTCACCTGCTGAAAGAAGCATTATCATGGCACCAAAAGGTTTTAGAAAACGGCAGCATGAAGTAAAAAAGCAATGATTTATAAAAATATTTTCGTTTGGGGTATTTCTTGGGAATTTGGGGATAAAATCTTCAACTACAGCTCTTTTTTCCTGGCCAACTGAACCAAAACTTATGCTTTCTGATATAATTAAGAAAGCCCGGCGGAAAACCGGGCTTTTTTTTATTAAATTATCTCTTATCAAAAATAGGATTTTACTAGACACCGTAATCGAAAATCGCTTTAATAAAATGCTATCAAGTGACATTTTCACAAACCACCAACTAAAAACCACTCTTTTTATTACCTCTTGAGCTTTTCTACCAGCATACTGTTAACTACACCGGGATTGGCCTTTCCTTTGGATACCTTCATTACTTGTCCAACTAAAAAGCCTAAGGCTTTTTCTTTTCCCGCCTTATAATCATCTACTGATTTCTGATTGGCTTTTATTACTTCTTCTACCATTTTTTCAATAGCTGATTCATCGGAAATCTGGACTAATCCCTTCTCTTTAACCACTTCCCCGGCCCTTTTTCCTGTTTTAAACATCTCTTCGAAAATCACCTTGGCAATCTTACCGCTAATAGTACCTTTATCTATTAATTCCAGCATTTCCACCAGCATATCCGGTTTAATCAAGGACTGGGATATCTCTTTATTTTCAGCATTTAACAGGCGCATTAACTCCCCCATTATCCAGTTGCTGATATTTTTTGCTTCAGGATAAGCCGAAATACAAGCATCAAAATAGTCTGCTATTGCTTTAGAGTCTGTGATTATCCCAGCATCATAAGCAGGCAGTCCATAATCTTTAATTAAACGTTCCTTGCGAGCCTGAGGAAGCTCAGGTAAAGTCTCTTTGGTTTTTTCAACCAGTTCCCTGCTGATAACCAGCGGAACAAGATCCGGTTCGGGAAAGTAACGGTAGTCATGAGCCTCTTCTTTACTTCTTAATGAAAGAGTTATACCTTGAACATCATCCCATGTCCGGGTTTCCTGGATTACCTTATCACCTTCTTCAATTACATCTACCTGCCGCTCGATTTCATATTCCAGAGCACGCTGCAACGCTTTAAAAGAATTCAAATTTTTGATCTCGGTCCTGGTCCCAAAAACCTTGCTGCCCTTAGGCATAATGGAAATATTGGCATCACAGCGCAGGGAACCTTCTTGCATCTTACAGTCTGAAACCCCGGTATATTCTAAAATCGCCTTGAGTTGTTCTAAATAAATCCTTGCCTCCAGAGGCGAACGCAAGTCAGGTTCCGATACAATTTCTAATAAGGGAACCCCGGAACGATTATAATCTACAAAAGAATAATTTGAACTAGAAATAGTATCCCCCTCATGCACTAGTTTCCCCGCATCTTCCTCCATATGAATTCTGGTAATGCCAATACGTTTTTGATTTCCCTCCACTTCAATATCCAGATATCCATTGAAGCAGATAGGCAAATCAAATTGGGATGTTTGATAATTTTTCGGCAAATCGGGGTAATAATAATTTTTTCGGTCAAATTTAGAAAATTCCGCAATTTGACAGTTTAAAGCAAGTCCCGCACGAATTGCATAATCCACTACTTTTTCATTTAATACCGGGAGCACTCCCGGCAGCCCTAAACAAATGGGGCATACATGAGTGTTTGGTTCTCCACCGAATTCCGTAGTACAGTTACAGAATATTTTGGTATTGGTTTTTAACTCTGTATGAACTTCTAATCCGATAACCACTTCATACTTATCCAAACTCATTTATTTTCCCTCCCCTGAAAGGTTAGGTTTCCGATTTTTGAAGCCTGCAGCTTGCTCATAAGCATAAGCAGCTTGAAGAACCTCTCCTTCGCCAAAAGCCTTTCCCATGATCTGGATTCCTACAGGTAAACCATCCACAAAACCGCAAGGAAGTGTAATAGCCGGTATACCTGCCAGATTAACAGACATGGTACATATATCGGACAAATACATAGCCAGAGGATCCCCTGCCTTATCCCAAAATTTAAAAGCAACCGTTGGGGATGTAGGACTGATTAAAACATCATATTTTTCAAACATTCGGTCAAAGTCCTGTTTGATAAGCGTCCGAACTTTTAAGGCTTTAAGATAATAGGCATCATAGTATCCAGAGCTTAATGCATAAGTCCCCAGCATAATTCTCCTTTTAACTTCGGGACCAAATCCCTCATGGCGCGTCTTTTTAAACATAGTAACCACATCTTCAACTTCTTGAGCCCTGTACCCATAACGCACTCCATCATACCTAGCCAAATTTGAACTGGCCTCAGCCGTAGCAATAATATAATAAGCGGGTAAAGCATATTCCGTGTGAGGAAGGGAGACTTCCTCAACTATAGCACCTAGGTCAGCCATCTTTTTTATTGCCTGGTTAATGACATCCCTAACACCTGATTCCATTCCGTCAGCAAAATATTCTTTCGGTATACCTATTTTTAAACCTTGAATATCCCCTTTAAGATACTTTCGAAAATCCGGAACCTTTTTCCTGGAGGAAGTAGAATCCTTCGAATCGTGTCCTGCAATAGCATTTAACACTAAAGCACAGTCCATAACGTCTTTAGTAATAGGACCTATTTGATCCAAAGAAGAAGCAAAAGCAATTAACCCATAACGGGAAACATACCCGTAGGTTGGCTTTAAACCAATAACACCGCAAAAGGAAGCTGGCTGGCGAATTGATCCTCCGGTATCAGAACCGAGAGAAAATATCACCTCATCTGCCGCCACAGATGCTGCCGCACCACCGCTGGAACCTCCCGGTACGCGTTCCAAATTCCAAGGGTTTCTAGTATGAAAAAAAGCTGAGCTTTCTGTAGATGACCCCATAGCAAATTCATCCATATTTAGCTTACCTACCATTATTCCACCCGCCTCAGAAATCATGCAAGCTACTGTAGCATCATAAGGGGGAATAAAATTTTGCATCATACGAGAAGAGCATGTAGTAGGAATACCTTTAGTGCATATATTATCTTTTAGCGCCAGGGGAATACCTGTGAGAGGAGTCATTTCACCGCCCCGGCTCACCGATTTATCTATTTCTCGAGCCTTGGTCAAAGCTTGGTCTCTTACCTGACAGGTAAAAGCCCTTATTCTTTCCTCCACATCATCGATCCTGTTAAACACATTCAGGACCAATTCTTCTGAACTAACCTCTCTATTGGACAGCAGTTCATGTAATTCATGAATTGTCATACTATATAAATTCAATTATTATTCCTCCTTCAAAACCCCAACTACTTAAACAATTTTTGGTACCATAAAATGCCCGTCTTGCCGACTAGGTGCATTATGTAAAACCTCATCCCGATCCATAGAAGGATAAACATCATCAGGACGCAGAACATTATGAATAGGCAAAACATGGGCCGTAGGGGAAACTTCTTTCAGATCTAACTCCTGTAATCTAATCATATGCTCCAAAATGGCATTAAGCTGTTCAGTATAGAGGATTTTTTCTTCTTCTGTCAATTCTAAACGGGCTAGTAATGCCACATGTTCTACATCTTTTATGGAAATAGCCAATACTTTCACCATCCTCAACAAATTAATTATCTATTTATTATATCAATCTATCTCTTACATAGCAAGAAACACCAGCAGCGATCCTGAATAACTCGATATTACCGGAAAATTTTTTTAACAAAAAATCCCCTATATTTTATTAAGAATACCAAACAAAATAAACTTTACAATTTACCATATTTCCAACGGATTATTAGATTTTTGGTAATATAAACAAATATTATCATTTTAAAAGGAGGATTATTGAAAATTACAAAGAATAAATAAGATTTGGATCTTACTTATCGATATTATAACTTTGATGGAGGGGAAGAAATGCGAAAAATAATTGCAACTGCAACAATTACTCTTATGCTGGGAGTTGCATACCCAATAACTGCAGCACAAATTAATAATACATACTATGTGGTACAACCTGGCGATACCTTATCAAAAATATCTCTTAATCATAATATATCAATACAAAAATTGGTTGAACTTAACCAATTAACTAATCCTGATTTCATAACAGATGGCCAAAAATTAATAATTGGCCAGTCCGGAAATAATAATAAATCAGTCTCACAATCTAATAACCTTTCAGGCACAAAATACATAGTAAAACCGGGAGACACACTTTCAACTATTTCAAAACTAAAAGGAGTATCAATTCAAAGTATCATAAATGCTAACAAAATAGAAAATCCCAACTGCATATTCAGCGGACAAGTGTTAATTATCCCCGGTTCTAACAGGTCCAATGACATAGTCTCAAGAAGTGATCCTCGTACTCAAAGCAAATCAAATGTAACCCAGGATCAAAATATCGATTTAGTTGATTACGCAACACAATTTTTAGGCTATCCTTATTGCTATGGAGCCACCGGGCCTAACTCATTTGACTGTTCAGGTTTTACCAAGACAGTTTACCAACGTTTTGGAGTCCAGCTACCCAGGGTTTCAGCTGATCAGGCTAAAGCAGGAAAAAAAGTAAGCAAATCCGATCTAGTTCCAGGAGATTTAGTTTTCTTCGAAACATCTCAAAATAGAATTTCTCATGTTGGAATTTATATTGGTAACAACAAGTTTATCCATGCCAGTAGCGGCAGGGGACAAATTATTATTTCAGCTTTAACTGATAGTTATTACAAACAACGATTTGTTACAGCCCAACGCGTTTTATAATTCATCTTAAATAATAAATAAGTATAAGGCTATATGTCACTATAACCAGCTACCCCTAATCTTTGAACTAAATCGAATATAAACCTAGCAGTAATTCCCCATATTATTTCATTATTCACCCGGTAAACCAACACTGTATACATAAGTTCTCCCCATGGCTTATGATATCTTTCCGGTAATCCCAGCTGCCTGGCAGGGAATAATATTTCCCTGCCACCGGTATCCACTTTGAAGGGGTGAACTTTAACCGGCAGCTTATATTTTTCTGGAGAGGATTTTTCAAAAAATGACACCGGTACGGAGAATACATATTCTACTTCGGCCCGGTTTAACTTTAATTCATCAAAACCATTAATATCTAGAATTCCCGCAAAAGGCTCTATAAGGGGTCCTAATGGAGTTACTAATGTATCCATTTGACCAATAACCTTTATTTTTTCCCGCGCAATACCCAGTTCCTCAACAGTTTCTCTGATTGCTGTTTCCAAATACCCCTGGTCTTTTTGCTCGTCAAACTGTCCCCCGGGAAAACAAACCTCTCCTCCTTGCTTTATATGAGAACCTCTTTTTTCAAAAACAAAATGATATTCATCATTTATCAAAACCATTAATACCATTACCGCAGAATTTATATATTCTGACCTAAAGTTAATTCCCGGAATTTTCGAAAAAGACTTTTTTAATCGCTCCAGTTGGTGGAATTTCAATATATCCTCTCCTACTTTCTTTATATATTATTCTAAAATGTCCATAAACACCGCATTAAACCTTTTTTGTTCCTCTATCTCCAGTTTTTCAATTTCTTTTAATTCCTTTAATATATCCCGTTTTCTTTTCTGCATTTCTCCATATATTAATTTAACCTTTAATCTTGAGGCATCCCTTTCCAGGTCGCTTTTATAGCGCCCGTAACACTTGTCAAATCTTTCTTTAAAGCCATCCAAAACAACCCCTCCTTGTCTTTAAATATTTTCATCAAAAATCGTTATTTTTAACAGATATATTATTTTCCCTATCAAATTCGCCCTTGTCTTTATTATGGGATAAGGAAGGTTTATATAGTCTCCGATTATGTAATAACCAAATCCGGTCAGAAAATTGTTCCTCCTTAACTGTTCCTAAAATTTTTTCCATATCATACATCCGGGCATCAATAATATCAATATAATGAAGTAATTCAGCTTCAGGAATCATCGGCCTTTTAGGACTGCCAAATTCAGGCTCATAATGATGTGAAAGCAACATATGCTGCAATAAAAGAGATATTTCTTCATTCACCTTAAGTTTATGAGCCACCTGATCAATTATTTTTATTCCCTGAACTATATGGCCTAAGAGCTGCCCTTCAACGGTGTAATCGGTAATTAAACCTATAGAACACACATTCATTTCATTGATCTTGGCAATATCATGCAGGATAATTCCGGCAAAAAGCAGGTCCCGGTTAACAACCGGGTATATTTTTGATAATTCTTCTCCAACCAAAAGCATTGTTTTAATATGATAGAGCAACCCTGATCTTATGGCATGATGGTTTTTCTGAGCAGCGGGATAAATCAATAATTTTTCCCGGTTTTCCAGAACAATATATTTTACTATTTTTTGAATATCCTCATTGATTATTTTTTCTATATAGTCTAATACTTCACGGTACATATCCTCTGGTTTTTCCGGAGCAGTTGAGATAAAATCTTCAATATTAAGGCCGTCCTCATGAGTAGCCGGTCTGATTTTTTCAATTCTATACTGAAGCCTATTCTGCCAGTCTACAATCTGTCCCCTTACCTTTACCAGCATATGGCTTGTATATTGTTCACCAGGCTCGTGATAATCCCAAAGCTTAGCATTAATTTCCCCTGTTCGATCTGCTAAAGTAATATCTAAATATTTTTTATTGTTTATTGATGTTTTAGATTCAATCTCTTTTATGAGAAAAAAGCCTTGAGCAACATCGCCTAACCTTAATTCCGCAATTTTTTTCAGATTTATCTCCCCCTTTTCCAAATGTCTCAAAAAGTAAAAGTTTTGGAATCAATTGTTTAAGTTCGAGTTACATTTATACTGGTAAACGTAACACCAGAAGTTAAAAAACCGGATCCCAAATCCCAGCCCCAAGGAATATCTTTAAAGATCTTTTCACAAATCACATTTTAAACTTTTTTAAAAACCTTCTGAGAACAAAGTATTGATTTCTACATCTTTTTCCTTTTTCCTTTATAACTTACTTTTTAACTTCTTTTGAAAGGTGATTTTATTGACAGAAAAACACATTTTTGATATTATGCCGTCAAGATATTTCCATTGAGAAAGATAACTGTGAGTTCTACATAAAAATAGGAGAGTGATAAATTGCTCGAAAACATTGAGGCATATTTAAATGTTTATAACTATGTACCCTTTTCCAAAGAAACTTTACTTATTTGGACAATTCGAACAGGAATAGCACTGATCATTTTCTCTATATTCTGGTTATTAAGAAAATACTTTACCCAGATTATTCTCAGGTATTTATCAAAAATTCTAGAAAAAACTAAAATTAAATTAGATGAATATTTGGCTTTATCATTAGAAAAGCCTCTAAGAATTTTTTTTGTAGCCCTAGGAATTTACTTGGCTTTAATCTATTTACCTTTAAGCTCTAAAAATGATCTCTTGTTAATTAGAATTTTTCGTTCTCTGTTAATCGTTCTTGTATCATTATGCTTCTGTAACCTGACTGGAAATTACATCGCCTTATCAGAAGAATTAGAGAAGTGGTTTAATATTCATATTGATAAAATTCTTATCCCATTTTTTTCTAATATAATTAAGGTTGTCGTAATAGCACTTGCCCTAAGTATCATTCTCCAGGAATGGGATTATGACATTAATGGTTTTATCGCTGGATTAGGCCTTGGGGGGCTAGCCTTTGCCCTTGCCGCCCAAAACACACTAGCCAATATTTTTGGCGGAATCGTCATTATCACAGATAAACCTTTTTCTATTGGTGATTGGATAAACACTCCAAGTGTAGAAGGTACTGTAGAGGATATAAACTTTAGAAGCACCAAAGTAAGAACATTTGCTCAGGCCATTGTTACCGTCCCAAATTCCACTCTTGCTAATGAAGCCATCACAAACTGGTCACGAATGGGAAAAAGAAGGATTACCTTTCATTTAGGTGTAACCTACGACACCACCAAGCCTCGATTAGAAAAATGCCTAAGTGAAATTAGGATGATGTTATTTAATCACCCTGGCATAAATAAAGATACTATCGTTGTTCGCTTTGATTCCTTCGGTGACAGTAGCCTTGATATTTTAATGTACTTCTTTACTGAAACAACAAACTGGGATGAATACTTGGAAGTAAAGGAGGATGTAAACTTTAGAATTATGGAGATATTGAATAAAGAAAAGATTGCTGTCGCATTTCCCAGTACTAGTGTCTATTTTGAAAACCAGCTTGACACTAATAACCGTTCCGATATGTCCCAAATAAATTCTTGTTCTAAATCAGATTAATATATCTTTTGTATAAATTATTCTCCTGCGGAAGCCCCAATATAACTTGTTTAACTAATTAATATGTAGGTACCGTTTTACGTAGCATAGTAGCAATACCTTGCGCAGGCGAACACGAAAGGGGGCGAGAGGGCTATTGAACATGGACATGAATTGGCCTGGTACCCCTTTCGTTGTGAAACAAACAGATGGTGGTTGCCCATGCGAAGTCCGGTGACGAATATTTATGCTCTCAAGCACGCAAAATATTACTTTCACAGGGAAATCATAAATATATTAACCCAATATTTTCTGATATAGCACATAATTCTCACTATCAAAACAAACAAATATTATTTTTTTGATTGTTTTATTGGCTTCAAGAAAGCAACATATCTCTTCAATAGCTATTTGAGCAGCCAGTTCTTTCGGATAACCATAGACACCTGTACTAATATTGGGAAAAGCTACCGATTGAATATTATTTTCAACACATAATTTCAGAGAATTCCGATAAGCATTTCTGAGTTTTTCTGGTTCTCCTTTTGTTCCCCCCTGCCATATCGGTCCTACAGTATGTATCACATATCGAGCAGGCAAATTACCCCCGGTGGTTATTACCGCTTCACCCGTAGGGCACCCCCCCTGCCGGTTCCTTATTTGAATACATTCCTCTAAAATCGCTTCTCCACCGGCTTTGTGAATAGCCCCGTCCACACCACCACCACCAAGGAGACTGTTGTTTGCCGCATTTACAATGGCATCCACTTTCTGCTTGGTTATATCACCTTTTATTACCTCGATCCTGCTATCCCGTGTTATTTTCACCAAAACACCTCCATTTTCACTATACAGTATCTTAATAGTTATTTTAACTTATCAGGTTAAGATGTTCAAATATTGAAAATAGCTTAGCCTTGGTAAAGCATTTCCTAAACAATATTAAAGACCGGGGGTTACCCGGCCTTACTTATCTCGAACTTCCATACGCATCCTCACCTTGATCATCATGAACGCCATATTGGCTTTTAAAATCATACATATGCATCCTCCAATAGTCAATGCGCTCCCGTACAGTTTCCGGTGTAGCGGAGTCAACTTTTACCACTTTATCCTCATCAAGTTGAATACCAATTTGATAACGCCCATCTTCTCCCATACTAATCATTAAACCTTCATAGTGTTCTTTGTTAAATAGGTCATCAGCAAGAAACTCTTCCTTGCTCATAATTTTGTTTTTTTCAACGGTCAATTATAACTCCTCCTTTCTCATAATAAATTTACTATTACTAAATTATTAATCCGCAAATCAGGGAAACAGGCAGCCGCCGCTACTGCTCTAATTTACTACCCCTGGCCAATCCTTTACTTTTAGGTCTGCCTTTGGATTTCTCGCTGGTAGATTTTATCATGCGACACTTTCCTTTTTCCATTCCAGCACCTCCGAAATATAATCCACTCATAACTCTCAATAGTATTTTTCTCAAAATCAAGGTTGGATTATACAGCAAGTAAGAGGAAGTTTTAGGTTAACATCTAAAATTGTTCATATCGATAATCAAAAAAAAGAGTGCAGCTAAAAGCTACACCCTATTAAATAAATTTTTTACTTATTTAAAGCACTACTCAGCAATTCCACTTTATCAAGACGTTCCCAGGGAACATCAATATCAGTTCTGCCAAAATGTCCATAAGCTGCCAATTGACGGTAAATAGGCCGGCGTAAATCAAGATTCTTAATAATTCCGGCCGGTCTCAAGTCAAAATTTTCCTTTATTAGTTGAACCATGGTTTCTTCACAAATTTTTCCTGTGCCGAATGTATCCACCATAATAGATACCGGTTGAGCTACTCCAATGGCATAAGCCAGTTGGATTTCACACCGGTCCGCCAATCCTGCGGCTACAATATTTTTCGCTACATAACGAGCAGCATATGCAGCGGACCTATCTACCTTTGTCGGGTCTTTACCTGAAAAGGCTCCTCCTCCATGGCGGGCAAATCCGCCATAGGTATCAACAATGATTTTTCTTCCGGTAAGTCCCGCATCACCCTGAGGACCTCCTATAACAAATCTGCCCGTTGGATTAACTAAATAACGGGTATTTTCATCAAGAAAACCACTGGGAATAACCGGTTTAATGATTTTCTCAATAACATCCTGACGAATATTATTTAGACTAATATCAGGTCTGTGCTGTGTCGAAATGACCACCGTATCAACCCGTACCGGTTTACTGTTTTCATATTCTACCGTCACCTGGGATTTTCCGTCAGGACGCAAGTAGGCAAGTTCCCTACTTTTTCTGGCCTCCGATAACCTTTTTGTCAGTTTATGAGCCAAACTAATTGGTAAAGGCATATATTCCGGTGTTTCATTTGTAGCATAACCAAACATCATGCCCTGATCCCCGGCTCCGATAGCTTCAATACCGGCATCGGAAAGATCCCCGATCTTAGCTTCTAAGGCCTTATCTACTCCCTGGGCAATGTCGGGTGATTGCTCATCTATTGAAGTCAAAACGGAACAGGTATCACAATCAAACCCATATTTTGCCCTGGTATAACCGATCTCGCGAATTGTATCCCGAACAATTTTCGGAATATCTACATAACAATTAGTTGTTATTTCACCAATCACCAGAACAAGACCGGTTGTCACAGATGTTTCACACGCGACCCGGGCATAAGGATCTTTAGCTATAATTGCATCTAACACCGCATCGGAAATTTGATCCGCTATCTTATCAGGATGGCCTTCAGTTACCGATTCTGAAGTAAATAATCTCCTCAACAATATCACTCCTTTAGCTACTAAGCTTGCTTCATCTTTAACTTTGCACTGATCTCATCCAGAATAGCATGAGCTGTTTCCATTTTAGTCATTTTGGGAAGCTCTTTAATTTCTTCATTCCTGGTAATAATGGTTACAATATTGGTGGTTCCCCCAAAACCGGAGCCTTCTCGAGTGATATTATTAGCCACTATCATATCCAGGTTTTTTTTGTAAATTTTCTCCTTGGCATATTCAATTAATTTTTCTGTCTCTGCAGCAAATCCAACTAGTATTTGATTTTCTTTTATCTTTCCCAGTTCCCATAATATATCTGGATTTCTTTCTAATACTAATTGAAGTTCCCCGTCGTTCTTTTTGATTTTGCAGGCTGATGGTTCTTTAGGTCGATAGTCCGCAACAGCTGCCGCTTTAATCACTATATCCGCCTGGGAAAACCTTTCCAAAACAGCATGATACATCTCAACAGCCGTAACTACTTTTGTAACATTAACGCCTGCCGGATCCGGAAGCTCTGTTGGCCCGGCTACAAGGTAAACATCAGCTCCGCGACTTTTGGCCGCAGCTGCCAGCTCATATCCCATTTTTCCCGTACTCCGATTAGATATAAATCTTACCGGGTCAATAGTCTCTCGGGTTGGACCTGCCGTAACCAAAACTTTTTTTCCCTTAAAATCATCTTTACAAGAAAATACTCTGGTAATAGCTTCCTCAATAATTGGTATCTCAGCTAAACGCCCTTTTCCTTCTGTACCACAGGCTAAGTGCCCTATTCCAGGTTCAACAAAATGATAACCGTAATTCTTTAATTTATTAATATTTCTTTGCAGAATAGGATTTTGATACATATTTACATTCATAGCAGGGGCAATTATTACAGGACAAGTTGCTGCCATTATTGTTGTCGAAAGCATATCATCGGCTATCCCGTTTACAATCTTACCAATGATATTGGCAGTAGCAGGAACAACTGCCATTATATCCGCCTTTTCCGCCAGGGATATATGCTGAACATTCCATGATCCTGGTTCAGCAAATAAATCGGTTATTACAGGATTTCCTGATAGAGTTCTAAAAGTTAATGGAGATACGAAATGCTGAGCCGATTTAGTCATTATAACATGAATTTCATAACCCTTTTTTACAAGCCTGCTAACAAGCTCTGCCGTTTTATATGCAGCAATTCCACCGGTCACGCCCACTACGATTACTTTTGTCTCGTGCATCGTTACCTCCTGAAATTACTTAATGCCTGATTTGGTTCGTTCCCAAAAAATTTGCCCATCACAGACTTCTTTAAGAGCAATAGATACAGGATTTATTTTTGTATCATCAGTATCTGCTAACTTCTCTGTAATTTTACGGGCTCTTTTAGCACTGATTACCACTAAGGTATACTTGGAATCAACCTTAGGCATTAATTCATCAAGGGTTGGCTTATTCAAAAGACATCCTCCTTTAAAAATTTGAATATATGCAGTTACGAAATATACGACACTTTTCTGCTCTTATTATACAAAGAATTTGAGCCACTGCTTCTTCTACCTGTGCATTTAGCACAGCATAATCATAATTTTTAACAGCAGCTAATTCCTTATCAACACAAGATAACCGTTTTTCAATATTAGTTTTCGTATCTGCTCCCCTTCCCAAGATACGTTTTTTTAATTCTGATCTGGATGGAGGTAGCAAAAATATAAAAACACCGTCAGGGAACTTTTCCTTGACTTTCATTGCACCCTGAATGTCAATTTCTAAAATAACATCCTTTCCTTGGGATAAGTTTTTTTCAACTTCTAATCGAGGTGTCCCGTAATAATTTCCGTAAACCTCGGCCCACTCTAAAAATTCATCATTATCCTTCCTGCGTAAAAATTCTTCTCGAGGAAGAAAATAATAATTTTTACCGTCTACTTCTCCTAAACGAGCTTCTCTTGTAGTAGCTGATATTGAAAAAAATAAATCTGGACATTGCTGCCTAAGAAAAGAACATACAGTTCCTTTCCCTACACCTGAAGGCCCGGACAAAACCACCAGCATCCCATTTTTTACCAAGGGAACCACATTAACCCCCCGATTCTAAATTATTATTTGTATCCAACTTGCTTGATAATCGATGTGCTACAGTTTCCGGTTGTACGGCTGAGAGAATAACATGATCACTATCCGTGATAATAACAGCCCTAGTCCGCCGGCCATAAGTAGCATCAATCAGAACACCCCGGTCCCTGGATTCCTGTATTATTCGTTTAATAGGGGCAGATTCCGGACTAACAATAGCTACAATCCGATTCGCAGATACAATATTGCCAAACCCAATATTTATTAATTTAATATCCAATTTTATTCCCCCCCTAAAATTGGGCCAGTTTATTTAGCAAGTAACTTTTTTGCCTGTTCCCCAAGCCTTGTACCCGGCGGGATTTATCTATTCCTATTTCTTCTCTTATTTTCTTGGTTGTAATTTTTCCAATATGGAACATAGATTCCAAAAGATATTTTACTCTCATTCGGTCAACAATCTCATTACCCAGATCATCAAAGATATCGATTAACTTAACTTGCCCTTGTTTTAGTTTCTTTTTTAACTCCATCGTTTTATCCTCATTTCTTAAGCTTTTGCTAAAGCATTACTCCGTTCATCAACAGTCAGATGAAGAACAGGCATGTCCTCCACCTCCGGATTTAATTTATTCTATGTTTTGAACCTGTTCGCGTACTTTTTCCAACTCGCTTTTCACCGCAACAACCAGGTGGCTTATTGTTAAATCATTTGCCTTTGAACCAATAGTATTGATCTCTCTATTCATTTCCTGCACTAAAAAATCTAGTTTTCGCCCCACAGTATCGTCACATGATAAAATATTTTCCATTTGGTTTAAATGGCTTTCAAGGCGCACAAGCTCTTCTGTAATTGAAGCCTTGTCTGCAAAAAAGGCTATCTCATTAGCCAGCTTGCTTTCATCTATTTCAATTTGACCTAATAATTCCTGAACCCTTTGATGCATTTTTTCTTGATATTCTGTAACAATTACCGGGCTTCTTTCTCCAATTTGCCTTACATAATCAGAGATAAGCCGCTTTCGGTGAAATAAATCTTGAGCTAGCTTAGCCCCCTCTATAGCCCTCATTTCTACAAGTGCATCAACAGACTTCAATAGTGCCTCTTTTATCACAAACCAGACACTCTCTAAATCCTTCTCTTCTTCTTCAAGAGTTAATAATCCCGGCAAAAGAGACATCCTGATCAGGTCAATATTTTCAGGAATTTTACAGATTTCCGCTAATTCCTTTAGTGAATTATAATACGCTAAGCCCAATTCTTTGTCAACCTTTACCATTCGTTTTTTCTCCCCTGTTTCTTCCAGGGAAATAAAAACATCAACCCTTCCCCTGTTTAGTTTTTCCTGAACTATCTTTTTAACTCGTTCTTCCAAGGGTAAAAATTGTTTTGGCATCCGCACCACTATTTCTAAAAACCTGTTATTAACAGATTTCGTTTCTACTGTTATTCGCTCCCTTTCCGAAGTCGCGTCACCCCGCCCGTAACCTGTCATGCTTTTGATCAAAATCAGGTCATTCCTTTCATTGCTGCTAATTAATTATTATTAACCGCTTATAAATTCTTCTCTCGATGATTATGCAAATAATACCATGATATTATGCGCATAATCTTGATAATTCTACTCATATCTGTTAAATCCTTTATTTTGCCATAAAATCCATTTGTTTTTGTCCGGCTTATTTTAGTTCTGCCGTATTGTTTTATCCGGTAGTAAAGTAATTTTTTATATGATATACTACATTTTAATATAGGAGGTAATAAATATGCCCTTTGACGGTTTTGTAATGGCAGCGGTAACATCAGAACTTCAAGATAAAATAATATTAGGACGATTGGTAAAAATATCCCAGCCTGAGCGACATCTGGTTATTTTTCGCATCAAGAAAGCACAGAATTACTTTAACCTTTTGTTTTCGGCTCACCCAACAACCGGGCGGATTCACCTCACCTCAACAGCAAGGGAAAACCCCCTAAAGCCTCCTCTTTTCTGTATGGTCTTACGTAAGCATTTAGAAGGAGGACGTATTACTGGAATTAATCAAAAGGGTTTGGAACGGATCCTGGAAATTAAAGTAGAAGCACATAATGAACTTGGTGAGCAGTGTGATAAGACTCTTATAATAGAGATCATGGGAAAGCATAGTAATATTCTGCTTATTGATCCTCTCAGCAACAATATATTAGATGGAATTCGCCGCTACAACCATAGTGTCTCCAGATATCGGGAAGTACTGCCCGGTAAACCTTACTTGCCGGCCCCATCTCAAAATAAAGCGGATCCCCTTTTTACCGATGAAGAAGAATTCCGCAGCCTAATTCTATCCTTGCCCCTTACTACGAAAATAAGTAAAGCTATCGTTCAAAATTTCTCCGGATTTTCACCTCTTTTAGCTCGGGAAATTGTATTCCGCTCCGGACTTTTTGAAGATGCTATGATAGATAATCTTGGTGATTATGAATTGATTAGATTATGGCAAGCATTTCAAGATCTGAAAGAAACCGTTAAGACAGCTAATTATCAAGCAACAGTAATTAAGCACGGCTGGGAGCTAAATGATTTTCTCCCCGTCCAGACAGTACAATATACCAAAGAAGAGACAGAGGAGTTTTCCTCTATATCCGAAGCTCTGGACTACTTTTACCAGACAAAAGAACTGCAGAACCTTTTTTCTTCCCGGCAAAGAGAATTAACTAAAATTATCAAAAATGAAACAGTTCGGGTGGAAAAAAAGCTTTCTCTCCAATCGATGAAGCTATTAGAAGCAGAAGACGCAGAAAAATTTAAATTTTTTGGGGAACTGATTACAGCCAATTTGCACCGGCTTTCCCAGGGAATAGAGAAAGCGACATTAGATGATTTTTACCGTCCGGGTCAAACCGTTGAAGTGCTTTTTGACCCAACCTTAACTCCCATAGGAAATGCCCAACTTTATTTTAAAAAATATAACAAAGCTAAATCATCAAAAACTTTGATTCAAGAACAAATAGACAAAGGGAGAGAAGAACTAAATTACTTGGAATCTGTTTTATCTTCAATAGAACATTCAGAAAGCTTAAAGGATTTAGATGAAATCCGCGCCGAACTGGTGGATAGCGGGTATCTAAAAGAAAAATCACCACAAAGAAGGGGGAAACCGGAAAAAGATTCTCCCCAGCCCCTGTCTTTTACCTCCAAAGATGGTTATTCCATTCTGGTAGGTAAAAATAATAAGCAAAATGATCTCCTGACACAAAGAATTGCCCATAAAAATGACCTTTGGCTGCACGCTAAAAATATCCCAGGTAGCCACGTGATAATTCGCAAAAAGCCAGGTACAGAAATACCTTTTTCCACTATTGAGGAAGCAGCAAAATTAGCCGCTTTCTTCAGTAAAGCTAGGAATTCCTCACAGGTGCCGGTTGATTATACTATTGTCCGACAAGTAAAAAAGCCGCACGGTGCAAAACCAGGCATGGTAATTTATTTTGAACAAAAAACACTCTATGTAACTCCGGAAACTCCAAATAAATCAGAAAAATAAGAGTATTTTTGCATAAAAACAGCCTAACAATCAGATCTGCCATTGTTAGGCTGTTTTTATCTCCTACCTTTTTCCTTAAAACGATATTCATTATCTATGAAAACTTGACTTTAGCTATTATTGGTATAGAATAATAGTACAACCTTATTTTATTATTTTTGTTAAATAATGCATCTAAGGTCTGAGAGGAGTGGTTTATTGATGGAAGAGACTATCTTAAATGCATTTGAGAGAACAGAAAAACCCAAAAAAGTCAGGGCAGCAGGTTTTATTCCTGGAGTCCTGAGTGACGACAGTCTTTCAAAAGTGACATCAGTACAGTTCAGTGCGGCAGATTTGAATAAAATTCTGACCAAACATGGTTCCAGTGCTAAACTATGGGTTAAGTATGGCCCAGATAAAAAATTTGGATTTATTAATGAAGTTCAAAGAAACCCTGTTGGAGGAACAGTTATTCACGTGGACATACGGTTACTTGCCCAGGATCAAGAAGTTAAAATGCAGGTACCCCTGACCTTCCATGGACGAAATAACTTAGAGCAAAAAAGGCTTCTTCTCCAAGTTCTTAAATCTGAAACTGAAGTTTCCGGAAAAATAAACTTAATACCTAATAACATTACTGTTGATGTTTCCGAAAAAGAACAGGGAGATACCGTTACCTTAAAAGATTTAGATTTAAACCCTGAGTTAAAAGTACTTGATCGTGAAGATGAAGTCTATGCATCTGTTACTGCCCTTAAGGAACAGGTTGTTGATGAACCTGAGGAGTCTGAAAAATCTGAGCAGACTGAGGCATCTGCCGAATCTAAGGAATCCGAGGAACCACAGACAGAATAATAAAAGCAATGATTTATGGATTTTCCCCCAAACCAACTGACTCTAAAGCTTATAATTTTTGATTTTGTTAGAAAAAATAAAATCGGGACACTATGTGTCCCGATTTTATACTTATTAACATTATGAGAAAAAGGTTTAGAATTATCAGAGAAAAACAACCCCAAGGTTCAGACGCAAAATGCAACCCCAGATTTTGACCTCAAAGAAACCTCAAAAATACTTTCACAAAACACAAGCCACAAATCACTGTTATTTATTGTTCTTACTTTAATCCCCTGCTCCCTGGTTTAATTGCTAATTCACCTTTGGCACACAGCGGGCAATCTTGTGGTTCCCAACTGGGGACTTCCAAAGTGATAACAGCCTCTTTTTTTACTCCAAAATCAGCCTGTCCCCCGCTCCGGTCAATTAGAGTACCGACACCAACTACTTTCCCCCCTGCTGAGGTAACTAAGTTTATAACTTCTTTAACAGATCCGCCGGTAGTAGTAACATCTTCTACAACAAGCACCTTTTGACCTGGATCTATCTTAAAACCGCGCCGCAGTGTCATCAAGCCGTTTTCCCTTTCCGTAAATATATTTGGTACCTCCAGATGCCTGGATACTTCATAAGCTACCAGGATCCCCCCTACTGCAGGGCCCACTACAAGGTCTATTGGCTCACCTTTAAACCTACCGGCAAGCTCGGAACACAATTTAGAACTGTACTCGGGAAAACGCAACACCTGGGCACACTGGATGTATCGGTTACTGTGCCTCCCAGATGTAAGAATAAAATGCCCCTCTAATAAAGCTCCTGACTTTTTAAACAGCTCCAACGCTTGTTCTTGATTAAGCATCGTTAGCTTCCTCCATTTCTTCAACAATTTTTTTTGCTGCCTCTCCCGGATTTTTGTGTGCTGTGATAGGCCGCCCTACTACCAAATATGATGCTCCACGACTTACCGCCTCTTGAGGTGTCATTACTCTTTTTTGGTCATTAGCCGCCGCCCATACCGGACGCACACCAGGTGTCACAATCACAAATTCTTTTCCACAAGACTGACGTATCGGTGTAATTTCTTGAGGCGACGCGACAACACCATCAAGGCCGGCTTGCTGTGCCAACCTAGCCCAAGAAACAACCTGATCCTGAATTTTATATGGAATACCTACTTCTTTTTCAAATACTTCCTGGCTGATACTGGTAAGTACAGTAACACCAAGAATCAAAGGTTTTTCTATACCTAGATCTTGTGCTGCTTCTCGGGCGGCAATGGCAGCCTTATTCATCATTTCATAACCACCGGAAGCATGAACATTGAACATAAATGTCCGGAACCGGGTAATTACCTTTGATGCCTGGTATACGGTATGGGGAATATCATGTAGTTTTAGATCAATAAATACTTTTCCGCCTAATGACTGAATTTCTTGCACAATACCCGGACCCTCACTATTAAATAATTGCATGCCAATTTTAAAAGCCCCTACCTTGTCCCATAATTGTTCTACTAGCTTTAAAGCATCTTTTTTATCTGCCACATCAAGGGCTGCTATCAATTTATTTTTCATAATTCCCACCCTTTGAATTCATTCTATTTATACTGCTTGTACCTGTCGGTAATTAAATATTCTTGTAAAGGAATTAACTCAAAATCATCTCCTTTTAAAAGTAAACGCAGTACATACAGCATTACTCTGGTAGTGTCCAAGGAGGTAATACAAGGTATCCCCATTTCTACGGCAGCTCGGCGAATTTTAAAACCGTCCCGTTCCGGATTTTTCCCCTTGGTCAGAGTATTAATAACAAAATTAATCTTATTGCTCCGGATTAAGTCTACAATATTAGGAGAGCCTTCAGCCAATTTATTAACACGGCCCACAGTCAATCCGGCTTTTTCCAAGGCATGGGCCGTTCCAGATGTCGCAAACAGTTTAAAACCTAATTCCTGAAATGCCCTTAGTAAAGGAATTGCCTCCAATTTATCCTTATCTGCAACTGTAGCTAATATATTACCGGAAGAAGGAATCTCAATTCCCGCTGCAATCATCCCTTTATACATAGCCATTTCAAAATTCTTTTCCACACCCATTACTTCTCCGGTGGATTTCATTTCCGGTCCTAAAGATGTATCTACTTGAAGCAGTTTTGCAAAAGAAAAGACAGGTACTTTTACCGTTACGTAAGGAGGAGCTTTGTAAAGTCCCGGATGATATCCCTGATCCTTTAAGGATTGGCCTAAAATCACCTTAGTAGCAATACTAACCATAGGTATTCCGGTAATTTTACTGAGATATGGGACAGTTCGACTGGACCGGGGATTTACCTCCAGTACATATACCTGGTTATCTTGTACAACGTATTGGATATTGATTAAACCTTTTATCTTCAAAGATATTGCTAAACGAGTAGTATATTCAACTATCTGGTCTATTACGTAAGGCGGTAAAGAATGGCTGGGATAAACAGCAATACTATCTCCGGAATGTACTCCAGCCCTTTCAATATGTTCCATAATACCCGGGATCAAAACTGCAGTTCCATCGCATACAGCATCTACTTCTACTTCCCGGCCCATAATATACTTATCCACCAACACGGGATGTTTTGGTGATGCTTGCACGGCATAAGACATATAATTTATCAAATCATCGTCGTGATAGACAATTTCCATTGCCCTCCCGCCAAGAACGTAAGAAGGCCGTACCAAGACTGGATATCCGATCTCTTTGGCAACAGCCAAAGCTGTTTCCAAGCTGACGGCTGCTCGTCCCGGGGGTTTGGGAATACCAAGTTCTAATAAGAGGTGATCAAATCTGTCCCGGTCCTCAGCCCGATCAATATCTTCTACCAAAGTCCCTAATACTGTATAACCTGCCTGGGCAATTGTTTCCGCCAAATTAATAGCTGTCTGTCCGCCAAACTGAACAATAACTCCCTCTGGTTTTTCCCGGTCTAAAATATGCAAAACATCTTCAGGAACGAGAGGCTCAAAATATAGCCTGTCCGAAATATCAAAGTCGGTACTCACTGTTTCCGGATTATTGTTGATAATTATGGCTTGAATTCCTTGTTCCTTTAAAGCCAAAACCGAATGCACCGAGCAATAATCAAATTCAATACCCTGCCCAATCCTGATAGGTCCTGAACCTAATACTACTATTTTTCGTACATTCTCCGGAGGAGCCTCATCCTCTTCTTCATAACAAGAGTAATAATAAGGAGTAACTGCCTCAAACTCAGCCGCACAGGTATCTACCATTTTATAAACAGTCCCTATTCCCTGAGATTGTCTTTGTTCCCTGATCTTGCTTTCTTCCAGACCGGTTATTTGAGCAATAGCAACATCACTATAACCTATTCTCTTAGCTTTTTTCAACAAGTTTCGAGATAATTTTTTAGAAGAAAGTTCTTTTTCTATATCTACAATATTCAAAAGCTTATTTAAGAAAAACAGGTCAATCTTGGTAATAGTATTTATTTCATCAATAGTAAAGCCGCGCCGCAACCCTTCCGCAATCACAAAAATGCGTTCATCATCGGCTTCTCTCATTTTTTTTCTAAGCTGTTCATTATTAATCCCCTGAAAAACATTTTTGTTTAAACCGATTATACCTAATTCCAGGGATCTGATAGCCTTCATCAATGCCGCTTCAAAAGTCCGGTCAATAGCCATAACCTCTCCTGTAGCCTTCATCTGAGTACTTAGCAGCCGGTCGGCCAGAGAAAATTTATCAAAAGGCCAGCGCGGAATCTTTACAACTACATAATCTATAGCCGGTTCAAAACAGGCATATGTTTTCCCGGTCACAGCATTTTTTATTTCATCCAAAGTAAATCCAATGGCAATCTTAGTTGCTACTTTGGCAATAGGATACCCAGTAGCTTTTGAAGCTAAAGCCGAAGACCGGCTCACCCGGGGGTTAACTTCAATTACGTAATACTGGAAGCTGTATGGATCCAAGGCAAATTGAATATTACAACCCCCTTCTATTCCTAAAGCCCGGATAATCTTTAATGATGCGGTACGCAGCATCTGATATTCCCGATGAGACAGGGTTTGAGCAGGAGCAGTAACAATACTGTCCCCGGTATGAATTCCGACAGGATCAATATTTTCCATGCTGCATACGGCTATACAATTATCTGCCGAATCCCTCAATACTTCAAACTCAATTTCTTTCCATCCGGCAACACTTTTTTCTATTAAGACCTGTTTAATAATACTGTATTTTAGACCTCGGGCGGCAATTTCTCTTAATTCATCCGCCGTATGTGCAACACCGCCTCCGGTCCCTCCTAAAGTGTAAGCAGGGCGAATAATAACGGGATATCCTAAATTATCGGCAAACTTAACAGCATCATCAACATTGGAAACAATTGTACTTTCGGGTACCGGTTCTTTGATCTCTTCCATCATCTGTTTAAACATTTCCCGGTCTTCTGCTTTTTGGATAGCCGTCAAAGGAGTGCCGAGCAATTTTACTCCTTCCTCCAGAATTATTCCTTGCTGTGCTAATTCTAAAGCAATGTTTAACCCTAGCTGTCCTCCTAATGTAGGAAGTAATCCATCCGGCTTTTCTTTCCGGATAATTCTGGCAACAAATTCCGTCGTAAGGGGTTCAATATATACCCGGTCCGCAATATGAGTATCAGTCATAATAGTGGCCGGGTTGGAGTTTACCAAAACGACCTCCATTCCTTCCTCTCTTAAAGCCCGGCAGGCCTGGGTACCAGCGTAATCAAACTCCGCCGCCTGACCAATAATGATTGGCCCCGAACCAATGACCATTACCTTTCTAAGACCAGTTTTCCGTGGCAAAAAAATTCCTCCTCTATCTGTTTAACTATTTCCCCAAATTATTTAAAATGTTTAATCATATCAAAAAAATAAAGGAACATTAATTCGGTATCATTAGAACCGGGGAAAGCCTCCGGACAATATTGAATAGAAAAGGCCGGTATGCTTTTACATATCAAGCCCTCAATGGTACCATCATTTAAATTAAGATGAGATACTTCAGCTACACTGGTCTTAACCGTTTCCGGCTTAATGGCAAACCCGTGGTTTTGGGAAGTAATATAAACCCTACCTGTTGACAAATCTTTAACCGGATGGTTCTCTCCCCGGTGACCAAAAGGCAGCTTGTAAGTATCTGCACCTAGTGCTAATCCAAGCAGCTGATGCCCTAATGAAATCCCTAATATCGGTTTTTTTCCTAAAAGTTTTTTTATTGTTTCTACTGCATAAAATACACCCTTAGGATCCCCAGGTCCATTAGAAAGCATTATCCCGTCAGGATGATATTTTAGGATTTCTTCAGCACTGGTTTTGGCCGGAACCACAGTCACAGTACATCCAAGTTTTACAAGCCACCTAATAATGTTTCTTTTGACACCAAAATCTATAACAACAACTGTCCGCTCCTGACCTCGCGCTATGGTATATGGTTCTTTGGTACTAACTTGTGCTGGCAAATCCTCACCAGACAGGACAGAGGCTTTTTGAGCTAACTCAACCAATTTCTCTCTTTTTATTTCATCTGTAGTAATAACCCCCCCCATAGTTCCAAAATTACGTAATCTTCGAGTCAGGGCTCTGGTATCAATACCCTGAATCCCAATGATGTTATGTTCTTTTAAAAACTCTTCTAAAATTCTCCTTGACCGAAAATTACTGGGCATATTACATAACTCCCGGATAACAAAACCACTTACTTGAGGACCGGCTGATTCCATATCTTCTGGATTAATTCCGTAATTTCCGATAAGAGGATAGGTCATTACAACAATTTGCCCACAATAGGACGGGTCGGTAAGAATTTCCTGATAACCTACCATACTGGTATTAAACACTACTTCACCTTGTTTTATTCCGATAGCTCCAAATGATTCCCCTTGAAAAACGGTACCATCTTCTAAAGCTAAAAATGCCTTCACATTATTTCCTCCATTTTCTAAATTCAGTTATAACCTGCTTAATTAATTATCTCTCATCCTTGCTGCTAAGGAGTTGAAAAACCTCCTGTTAGCCGAAAGCTAACAGGAGGTTTTTCACATAAACCAAAAACTTAACCTCTTATTAGCCTCACGGGACTAATTTAAAGAGTTTAATTAACTATCTCCCTTATTATTACTTTATCTATGCCGTCAATTTCTTTCAGAAAAACAGCAATTTCTTCTTTTCGAGAAGTCGGAACATTTTTCCCGACGTAGTCGGCACGAATGGGAAGTTCCCTGTGTCCCCGGTCTACTAATACTGCAAGCTGGATTTCTTTAGGACGCCCCTGATCAAAAATTGCTTCTAATGCAGCGCGAGTCGTTCGTCCCGTAAATATTACGTCATCTACTAAAACTACAATTTTTCCGGTAATATCGAAGGAAAAATCATTTCCTTTTAACCGGGGACCTGGTGATACCGATGTTAAATCATCCCGGTAATAGGTAATATCTATAGCACCTGTAGGAACGAAGGTTCCTTCAATATCTTTAATTCGCTTCGCCAACCGCTCCGCAAGGGGTATTCCCCTGGTTCGTATGCCTACTAGGAATAGATTTTTTACCCCTTTATTTTTCTCCAAAATTTCATGTGCAATACGTGTCAGCATCCGGCGTAAAGCATCTTCATCCATTATTTGAATTTTTTCTCTATACTTCATTTTGATCCCTCAATTATAAAAACCTGCTTGGTCAAAAAGGCACAGCAGGTTTTAAATACCAAAAATACTTTTGATATATATCTCCCCTTAGAGCCTCTCTGGACTACGTTAAAGGTTATCATTATCTTTGTTATTATAGCGAAAAAATTTTTTCTCGTCAATGTTCTTTTCTTAGTATCTCAAGGATTTCTGTATAATAAGCAGGTAATGGAGCCTCAAATTCCAAGTGTTCCCCAGTTTTTGGATGTATAAAACCCAAAATCCTGGCATGTAAAGCCTGACCTTTTAAGTTGAAATTACCTTTTCGTGGGCCATAAACAGGATCTCCAACAACAGGATGGCCGGTATAGCTCATATGAACACGTATCTGGTGAGTGCGCCCAGTTTCCAACCGTGCTTCAATATACGTGTATTTGTTAAATCTTTCCAATACCCTATAATGAGTTATTGCAACCTTAGCATTCTTGTTCAGAACAACCGCCATCTTTTTTCGGTGTACGGGATGACGTCCAATTGGCGCCTCGATAATTCCGGCAGGTTCTTTCACAGTACCATGCACAAGAGCATTGTAAATTCTGGTAATGGTGTGCTCTTTTATCTGCTCGGCTAAGTGCATATGAGCAACATCATTTTTTGCAACCACTAAAACTCCCGAAGTATCCTTGTCAATACGATGAACTATTCCTGGTCTTACAGTACCGTTAATACCAGATAAATCTTTGCAATGGTATAACAACGCATTCACCAGAGTTCCTTCATAATTGCCTGCTGCCGGATGTACTACCATCCCCTGAGGCTTGTCCACAACAATAATGTCCGAATCTTCATAGAGAATCCTTAAAGAAATATCTTGAGCAAGTAATTCTAATTCACCGGCAGGTGGAACTGACACAGATATTTCATCCCCGTCGTTTATAATATAATTTGATTTACAACATTTCCCGTTAACTAGTATATTACCTTCTTTAATTAATTTTTGAATCCTTGACCGGGACAAATCAGCCAGTTTTTCCGTTAAATAGGTATCTAAACGCAATCCAGACCTCTCATCTTTTACAATAAAAATGGTTTGTTCCATAACAAGCTACCATCCCATACTCTTTCCTATTATTCTGTTTTTTGCTCTTTATGCTCTATTAAGCCTGATTTAAGTAATTCCAAGGAAATGAGGACAGCACCAATTACTATAGCACAATCCGCTATATTAAAAACAGGCCAAATCCGAAAATCAAAAAAATCGATTACCCGGCCGATGCGAATCCGGTCAATTAAGTTACCTAAAGCACCCCCCAGCAAAAGTGCAATAGCAAAGCGTAAAACAATTTTATCCTTACTAATTTTTTGATAAAAAACAAGGGAAAAAATGACGGCAAAAACAGTAATAACAATAAATAATACTGTCTGATCTGCAAGCAAGCTAAATGCCGCCCCGGGATTCTGCACATAGGTAATATGAAAAATATGCGGAATAATAGGGATAGATTGCATTTGTGCCATTGTATTTTGTACCAGATATTTACTTAACTGATCTATTATTATTACTATCAGGACAACAGGGATTAACAGCACTGTGTATCCTCTCCTATTGTGACCAATTTGCCTTCAGTTTAACATAAAACAAACCCGCTTAACAAGTTATTCTTATGTTTCGGAAGCATTCCCTAATTTCAAAAAACATATTGACCGGCTTCATAACAGTTTAGTCAGATCTTCTTATCAATGTTATTTTACTCATCTTTTTCCCGTAATCCCGACCTATAATCTTTGTAAACCATACCGTCTTTGTCCCGCCGGTAAGGAATAGAATCCACATCATTAACAAAGCCGATGTTCTCGTCCCAATCAATATATTCATTTGGATAAGGAGCCCTTGATTCTCCCCCTAAATCCTGAGGTGTATTGGAGGTGCCAAAACGAGCTACCGCCTGCCAGGCATCTTCCCCGTCAAATGGCGGATCATTATCCTGATCCCCAAATTTTCTGTCAAAAGTACCAGTCCAACGTTCCCCAAAAGGTGGCCGTACTACTTCTTCCTCAATAGGCCGGGGAGTGCGGTCGGGAACCTCTTCTTCCCGCTTACATTTAACACATAAATTGGCAGATGGCATTGCCTTCAGCCTTTCCTCCGAAATAACTTGACCACAACGGTCGCAAAAACCGTAACTATGTTCATTAATCTTCTTTAACGCATTTTCTACCTGTTGCATTTGAATACCTATTGCATCCCGCAAAGACAGGTCTTTTCCTCTTTCAAACAATTCATCCCCGGTATCTGCCGGATGATTATCATACATGGACAACTCACCGATGGAATCTGGCATAGACATTTTTAATTTATCATTTATGGCAGCCATTCTCTCAGTCAAGCTCTTTTTTTCATTCAGTAGATACTGTTTATATATTGCAAATTTTTCCTGATCCATAACATCCTCCTCATAGTAATCTTTATTCCTACCCCCAATCACCATACTCTCCGGTTATGGCTTTAACCCCTTGCTTTCCTGGACGTACTTAACCAACTCAGCAATAAAATCACCAACTAGAGGTAAATTTAGTATATTAAGCTTTTGAAGCAAATAAAAAGCAATTGCCCCCAGTAAAGTAAATCCAATAGCAATACCAAACCCTCGGGCAATACCGGAAATAAAGTTAATATAAATCAATCTAACTGGATTGTTCAATAATTCCACATATTCGGCCAATTTTATTTTTTCCATATAAACAGACAGTTTATCTATTTTTTCTTCAAGATTATTCATTTTTGAACATAACCTCCACTGCTGTATTAATTAGGTTCTCCCCATGAAAAAAATTTATGTTGCCCGAATTCTTTTATTTCTTAGAAAATTAATGCACCCTAGACAATTCTTCCATCTCTCATTACAATCTTACCATTTACCATAGTAAGAACCGCCTTGCCTTTTAGTTTTCTGCCGTGTTGAGGGCAGCTACGTCCTTTAGATTGGTATTTATTAACGTCAGGCACCCATTCCTGATCCAAATCAATAACCACAATATCCGCATCTTTTCCTTTATTTAGAGTACCCTTGTCCAAATCGTACCTTTTTGCCGGATTCAATGTCATTTTACCGATAATCTCTGACAAGGAAAGAATTTTACCATGGTACAATTCTGTTAAAACAACAGATAAAGCAGTCTCCAATCCTAGTACTCCAAAAGGAGCTGCTCCATCAAATTCCTGCATCTTTTCCTCTCGGGAATGGGGGGCATGATCGGTGCAAATAATATCAATGGTACCGTCTATAAGACCCATTTTTAAAGCTGCTTGATCACCCTGACTTGCAAAGGGAGGCTTTATTTTAAACCTTGTATCATAAGGATGTTCTAATAAATCATTTTCTGTTGTATTTAAAAAATGAAAAACCACCTCCGCTGTAACATCAATACCCCGTTCTTTTGCTATTCTGATCAATTCTACCGATTTTTTTACGGAAACATGGCAGATATGCAATTTACCACCTACTTCTTCAGCTAATAATAGATCCCGAGCAACCATTAATGCTTCCGAAGTATAAGGAATACCAATTAACCCCAACCTGTTTGCTACCGGACCATCAAACATAACCCCATCACCGGTAATATCTTTATATTCCTCATGACAAGCCACCACTTTATTGACAACCTGAGAATACTGTAATGCCCGGCGCATAAGGTCTGCGCTCATTACTCCTAACCCATCATCGGAAAATCCTATCGCTCCCGCCTCAACGGCACTATACATTGGGGCCAAAGTTTCACCTTTCGACCCTTTAGAAATAGCACAAAAGGGAAAAATATTAACTAAAACCCCCGGTTTCTTTGCTTTTGCCAAAATATATTCAATTACCAAAGGACTGTCGCAAACAGGATCAGTATTAGGCATAACCAGTAATGTGGTAAATCCCCCAACAGCCGCACCACGAGATCCGGTAATAAAGTCCTCCTTATGAGTAAATCCCGGATCCCTCAAATGACAATGAGCATCAACTAAACCAGGAGCTACAATTTTCCCGGTAACATCAATAACCTCTGCATCTTCAGATACAATATCCAAACCTATTTCCTTTATTTTTCCGTTTTCCACCAACACATCCCTGTTCTTTTCAAAATTGTTTGACGGGTCAACCACCCGCCCTCCTTTAAGGATAATCTTAGACATGTAGCTCACCCCTTAAAACAAGATGCAGCAGCGCCATTCTTACTGCAACGCCACTGGTAACCTGATCCAATATAACAGACTTATCTCCATCTGCCACCGACCCACTGATTTCCATATCACGATTCGTCGGTCCCGGATGCATTACCAAAACATCATTTTTCGCCAGTTTAAGCTTGTCATCGGTCAATCCCCAAAGGTGGGTATATTCACTAACAGTTGGAAAATATCCTTTTGACATTCTCTCAAACTGAATTCTTAATAAATATAAAACGTCTGCACTAGGAATAGTATCCAGAAAATTGTAAGAACATTTTACCCCAAATTCTTCAAAATAATATGGTGTCAGGGTAGGAGGCCCCACCAAAGTTACTTTGGCTCCCAATTTAGTCAATCCCCAAACATTAGAACGGGCCACACGGCTATGTTGAATATCACCGCAAATAACCACATTCAGCCCTTCAAAACCTCCTTTTTGTTCATAAATAGTAAGCAAGTCAAGGAAAGCTTGAGTAGGATGGGCATGTTTCCCATCTCCTGCATTAATAAAGGCCGATTTACTATTATTAATTACCGACATAGGAGCCCCAGATGATTTGTGTCTCATAACAAAAACATCAATATTCATCGCATCAAGATTCTTAATCGTATCAATAACAGACTCACCTTTGTTGGTGCTAGATGAATTAACGGCAAAATCCAGCACATGCATCCCCAAACGCTGCTCTGCAGTAGTAAAAGACATCCGGGTTCGAGTGCTGGGTTCAAAAAACAAATTACATACGGTATATCCTTTTAAATAGTCAAATGTTATTGAAGGAGACTTACGCAATGAATTTTTAAACCATTTTGCTGTATGGAGAACAGTCATGATTTCTTTTATGGACAATTCTTCAAGGTCAATAACATACCGCCGGCTCCAAGCCATAAATTTCTTCCTCCTCTAGAATAAAACAAATTCAGTTTAAGCAATCGCCAATTTTAGATTTTTTTTGCATAAAAGATTTATACCTTTCTCATATTAGTAAAAATTGAGCACTTTTGCAAAATTTTTTTCATTTTATTCATAGAATAATTTAGCTTGCCCCTTCTGATACTAAGTAAATACAGTGTTTCAGGATTTAAATATTTTCATAAAAATAAGCCCCGTAGTTACAAAAACCAAAGGGCTTGAAACTAAACAACATCATTAGCCAATAACCATTTCTCTACCACCCGGAAAGAAGATTATCTGTTTTCCATCCATCCAGGTAACTCCGATATAACCTGAAACCTGGGCTGGTGCCAGTATATCATTTTCAGAGGGAATCTTTTTAACATAAAAAATATTATTTTGGGGAGGACATTTACCAACAATGATATTTCCTTTTATGCTTCCGGCAATGTCAACTTCTCCGCCGGCTGCTACACTTTTCCAGGTAGGACCTTTATTAATCTCCTTGCCCAACCTCTTTAAAAAATCAGGTGAGATTATTTCTCCTCCTGCACCTGTATCAAAAAAGAACATGCCATTTTTATTATCAACAGTAGCACGCATTAATATTTTCCCATGGTACCAATAACATTTTTCTTTGAAGTATTCTCTTTCCTTGCTTAATACTATTTTGTCTTCATGAAGAACAATTCTTTTTTGTCTAAAATCCAATTCAAAAGTAAAATTTCTAAAAGTGTCCTGGGGTGACAGGATACCCCCAATCCTAAAATTCGGGGGAAGGTCAATTACCTGAGCGGTAACATTATTGATTTGGCAGTTGCCAACTATAATATTATTGATTAATACCGGATATGTTATTAATTCCCTGCCTGCAGAATCCAGGGCTATAGAGGGATAACCTCTCAAATACGGAATTTCCCACCTGTCACAATATCTCTTCGTCAACACACTGGTACCGGCCCCCGTATCAAGGATAAAATATTCTTCCGGTAAACCTTGAATTGAAGCCTTTATAATAGGTATTTTCTTCCCTTCTAAAAAAGGAACCCAAGTAGTTCCAAAAGAATTTGCCGTATAATAAAGAATCTTATCTCGGGTTATCCTCGAGAATTTCCAGAGACTTTTTATTTTTCTCCATAAATAATCATCCGCATCATTCTTTGTAATCTTACTATCTACAATCCTTTCCAGTTCGTCAGCGGCATTGTTAATATCTAAAGTCCTATATAGCGCAAATATTAGTTCCATCCAGTATCGAAGGTTTTTATGCAGAAGAAAAAGATCATTTTCTTTTTTGATCCGGAGCAAAGCTTCCTCGTCATGTAACCGAGAAGCTATAATAACTTGACCCAACAGAGCTTCCGCTTCAAAACCGTTTATAATTAAATTATTAACCGTTTTAATTGCCTCTTCAAAATTCCAACAGGCAAGTCTGTGTAACATTTTCTTAATAAGCATGGTCTTTTTCCCTGCTTAACCTAAAACATAATTTCTCAGTTCATCGGTACTGCGATATTTTACCCCTATGGGCAGTGTTAATAACATATTACCTTCTGAGATGAGAAGATCCTTTTCCAATAGCTCGTTAATTGCTCTATCAACTAAGCCGCTGCCAACATCATCAGGTCTCTTCCGTGCCAGATCTCTCTTTAAAACTTCCCTATGCTGTATCTGGTCACAAAGAAGCAATATATCTTGATACAAGTCCCGTAATGTAATAAACCGTCCTTTATCATCTCTCATATCGGTAACTTTTAAATATCCGGGACCAATAGCATAATTAAATGTTGGAAGCATATGATTAGCCCTTTTTTCTATCCACGGCTCAACAGCCTCTTTTACTTTCTTAATGTGTTCCCTATTAGGATTTGCAGCTTCATAGAGGGTATGAAAAAAATAACCTGTTTTTAAAAGATCCACCATTTGATCAGGATAATTATAACAATAATCCGCTCTTACAAAACATTCATCTTTTTGTGTTAAGCCATGTTCTACATAAAATGGAGAAAAACGGTGCATTTCTATCATTTGGACATTTTGCTTGGGAGGATTCAGGTGATAAATTTTTGGGATTATTTGAGCCATCTCAAAATACCACCCAGGCTCTTCGTCCGGAAAACCTGCCAGTAAATTATAAACTGTTTCCAGACCAATTTCGGCAGCCCACCTTAAAAACTGGATGTTTTTTAAAACAGTAGTACCCTTTCTCATTCTCTTAAGAACTGCCGTAGAAAATGATTCTATACCCGGTTGGACACGACAGACTCCTGCATCTTTTAAATTTTTCAACTGCTCCTTGGTCATATCTACTCTAATTTCATAAAATAATTCTATATCATAGTCTAATTCCTTCATCTTTGTACAAAAATCATCTACATGTTCCCGAGAAATAATTAAATCAGTTGCAAATAATTTATTTATCCCATAACGGGCAGACAGTGTCATAATATCTTCTATCACCCTGTCCACATCCTTAGGCCGAAATTGTAATAATTCCGAATTGATTCCACAAAAAAAACATTGACTTTTTCTTCCCCACCAACATCCTCTGGAGCTTTCAAAGCCCAAACGGCTAATCTTTAAAACCTTTCCTGTTTCCTGTTTAATTCTATCCACTTCAGAAAAAAAATCCATATAATCAGGAATAGGACTTTTATTCAGATCAGAAAGAGGCTCTCCCTTTTGGTAATCTATTCTTTCCCCATTATAATATGTGATGCCTGGAATACCCGTCGTGCTTTTCCCATCCCGTATTCTTATCACAAACTCCCGAAAAGATTCCTCAGCTTCACCAAGAAAGACATGATCCAGGCAGTCGTTAAAAGCCCTGTGGTACTCTATACCCATATCATCATCAAATGAAGCACCTCCTGCCACAACGATAATATCCGGACACAATTTTTTTATCCTTTTAGCCATGGCAAGGCTACTCATAACCTGATTAAATGTAGCTGTAAAACCAACAATCCTGGGAGATAACTGAAGTATTCTTTTTTCGACCCGGTTAAGAAATTCCGGAATAATGCAATCTCTTAACTCTACTAAATATTGAAGTTCTTTAATTGGAATTTTCCATTCTTCTATTATAGGATCTCTTTGCATAATACTATGAAACTTTTCCAGGTATGTATCACTGTGTAATGCTTCGGCTCCAAAAATATCTACTGCAAAAAGATGCTCCGAAAGCCCGTATAAACATCGTTCATGAGAAAATCTATATATAGCCTCATAGCCAATAATCTGAATCAAATCTAAGTTTGGATATAGAGTTTTTGCTTTTATTTCTTCTTCATAACAGATGCTTGATAAAATACCTAAAGCTATGGACGGTGTTTCCGTATCTGCCCAGGGCATCTGAACCAGAACTATTTCAGGAAAAGAATTTGTCATTTCTTTGCCTCCGGTTACAAAATGTTTAGAAAACTTATATTTGATGTTCCATGTCATTAAGCATAGCTTCAATTAATTCAAGGTCTTTAAAATTTATTTTTCGACCCTGATAATCTTTTACCAAACGTTTTAACATTTCTTTTTCTTTTAGTATCTTACATGCCAGTACAGCGGTTTTTAATACATTAGCCGGTTGAGCTGCTCTTTGACTTAGGTATGATCCAATCTCCTTATCGGAAAACAGGATAGGACAAAGGTCACATATATCATCCGGCAACATATCCGGTAATCTGTCCATTAATTCCGGTCTTTCCATAAGCCATGTCATTAATTCGGAAAAACCTATGGTCCTCATTAACTGTAAAAGCGGATAACTGATAAAATCCCTGTGAATTTCTAACAGGGTTTTCTCACGTCCATTTCCAAACTGAAAAGGATGATTTCTCTCTTCAATCATACTGCAGCAACAAGGTGCTACGGAATCATCATACCTAATGACCATTCCTGTAGTCAGGCATGGCTTTGACCAGGGGTTGCAATCAAAACTACTGTTTACAACAGTATCTTTTGCCCTGCCATAGTTTCGCAGTCTTTGAAAATTTATTTCAATGTCCTGAGCAAAATCATTAATTGACTCAATTATTTTTATATCCCGATGATCCAAAGAATCATGGTAAACAAATCTAATATTAACAGTTTTATTTCTCTGTCTCAGAATTTCGTATGCCTTTCTAACAACAGAGAGGGATACAAATTGGGCATGATATTTATCTACTGAAATGTCCCATATTTTGATGCCGGGGTAGCGTTCAATAATACTCTCCGCCATATTAGGATCCTTTGCCCAAAAAGCAGAAGTAACAACACCACATAGCATCCCCACTGAATAAGCTGTATCAGATAACAGTTTTAACTGCTTTTCCGCTAAAATCGGCTCACCGCCGGTAAAACCCACACTTCTAATACCATAAGTAAACAATTCCTGCATCTGGTCGGCATAGTGTCTGGCTGATTCCATAGAAAGGGTTAAATCTTTCTTGTCGGGTCCTGCCCCTACAATACAGTGAGCACACTGCAAAGGACAGTCTAAAGTGAGGCTAAAGGATATATGGTATGAACTAACCGTCTGAAAAAGAGATAATTCTTCCGGGGTTATTGACACTTTAGAATGAGGAATAGGGATTTTGGTTAAAGCAGTATTATTCATGCCGACCTCCATTTTGACATTCATGGATTGTTCTTATACCAAAAAGTTTTTCATAAACCATATTAATTTTTTCCCTATTTTGGGGTGAATTCAATCGAGAAGAAATATAGTCCGATACACCCTGGTGGGACCATAACCATAAACAACACTCACAAGGGTGTTGGGGAACCCCTGTCTCCATTTTTATACCCGAAAAACCTTCACGAAGCAACATTAGGAGCGGAGCAAACCCCACTGCCTGTATAAGCTTTAAAACCGGATGCTGAAGCCAGGATTGGTAAACCGATAATATTCCGATGTCAAATACATTTTGAAAAATAAAAGGGTGACCCTGTCTCTTTTCAATTAGACCGGAACAGCACGGAGAAACGGTACCGTCATAACGAACAACCATTCCACCGGTAACACAGGGCCCAGCAGGTTCAAGAGAATACTCCAAAGACTTATCTATGCTCTCCGCCCTGCCTGAATTAATAACAGGCTGGATAAAAAAATCCACATCCGGCATTTTGGATTTTAAATAACTATATATTTCATGATTCTTGGAAGAAATAGGTTTCTCCACTGTCATTCTGATAATAACATTCTTGCCTAAACACCGGGCCGCCGTTACAGCATTAATGATATTGCTTCTTGGAACAAAACACTCATGATATGAATCAGTAGAAAAATGCCAGTTCTGAATAAAGGGAAAGTCCATAATATATTTATAAGCATTCTGTATACTGTCAGCAAAGTATCCGGAAGTAACCACAGTGCATGTCATACCGGCTTGGACAGCAGCTTGAGACATGATATTTAATTGTCGAAAAGAAAGTACGGGCTCACCACCCGTAAAACTAACTCGTCTAACATGATGAGCCCCAAGTTCGGCTAACTGAGCAGCAAAAAATTGTGCCTGTTCATAGGAAAGTGTCCCTGTATCCTGAGAATCCTGCTCAGAAGACACTATACAATGAGCACACTTTAACGGACATTGCTTAGTTAGACTAAAAACCAAATGGCCAAAAGAAAGCAGTTGAAGTGATTTTATTTGATTCTTTGATAGCTTTACTCCTACTTTCATAACCTTTTCCTTTTTGTTTCTCTAATAGATCTTTGCTACCTGTCAATCTCTTTTATTGGGGACACATTCCTGATTTTAAGGTTCGATAGTTCCCGTTTCATCTCTGATATAGCCTTTGCCCTACCCAGTTCAGCAAGAGCACTGGAAGTTGTTACGGAAACGTTATCACCTATACCGGTTACTTCATATGAATCCTCAGCTGCTCCAGGATCTTTACCAGCCATTTGAATTAATTCTCCCACGGTCATTTCTTCAAAAGACTTATTCAAGCCTGCGATACGAACCTTTTTAAGATCCGATTTGTCTTTCCCGATAATAAGATTTAATTTTTCTTTTGACGGCATTTTTTCACCTCCTTTCGTTAATTATATGCATATTCTTGTTATAAAATGGAATACAATCAATATTACCATTAAATTGTTCTATTGTTAATTTATATCATATTATACAACAAATATCAATATTTATTGCTAATGTTTTCATATTTTAAAATTATTTAACTATATAATTGTTCGTAAGACGAGATCATAATCTGTCCACTCTCTTAAATTATTTTCCAGAATTTTTGTAACTAAAAACAAAATAAAGTCGCCCTTATCTGGACGACTTTTTTTTATTAGTAAAATAAGTTATTTTTTTCAATATTAATAAAATTTACTATTATCTTTTTTGAATAGTAACGGTACCGGTTTCACTATTCCACTGCACCATGTAACCCATCTTTTCAAATGCGCGTACTTTTACATATAAACGCTCATTGATAATAATACCTGACATATAAACCTTTTTGTTATCCCGATAAATATATCCCATACGGACTTTTTTATCCCAACCTACCTTTTCATCAAAAGCTTCTGCAACCTGGCGCATAGGTACCATAGTCTCATTATCAAGAACATTTACTTCCATATCTTCGTACTCACATAATAAGCCCTGGGATAATGAGTAATAATTATCGTAGACTTCTATATTCATCACCTTGGGTAATCTTTTATGAAACTCGGTAAATGAAATGATATCTGTCACCGGGGCAGATACCCCTATGGAATCCCTTACCTTAACGATATCATTCTGATGCAGTTCAAATGCAAAACCATCTTTTGGCTGCTCCGGGTCTTTTACCGCTATATTAAGCTCCATATTTGACTTGTATCCTGTGGAACCTAATTTTTCAAAAGTAGCTATCAGTTTAGATCCGTCAAAAATATCGTTTGCAATTTTTTCCGCTTCTTTTGCTGCCTCTTCCAACATAACGAGATATTGGGAGCCATTATCCTTTACATCAATTACAAACGCATCAATACTCTCAAGATATGCTCCTTCTTCTTCCGGGTCCAGACCTAGCATTTTAAATTCTTCATATTCCAAACTATTAACTGTTTTCTTTAAAAAGGTTCCTAAGCTATCGATATTATCAATTGTATAAGCCATGAAAGGCCTAATCAATTTTACAAAGCCATGTGCATCCATTGATATGATATATTTATTTCCTTCTTTTCGAACTATACCTGATTCATATTTATCGTACACATCTTGCATTAATCCCTCTATTAATCTCTCATAAAGAGCTTGTTGCTTTTTCTGATAGTTCATATCTAATAAGGACTGAAAATAATCACCCTCAAGTTCGGCATCCATTTGTTGCAACATATTGCTTAACTCCTGGTTACTAATACTTAAATATTCAGCATTACCAAAGGCCTGACCCATTTGCCGGTATAATTCAGGACTGCCTATAATTTTTATCAGTTGAAGCAGATCCCTCACATTAATATATCCCGTATTTCCAACATTGATAAAGGAAAAAATTCTTTGTTCCTTATTAGCATCTTTTTCTTTTAGATAACAAGTTAATTCCATAATTTGTTTTTCGGAATCCACCTCTGCTTTGTAGGTCAGGCTAAAACCTTTTAATAATTGTTGGGCTATTAATTGATCTTCTTCTTTATCTTCTGTAAATTCCAACGGGAGTTGTTTAATATCAATAGAGATCTCACCGGTTTCTTCATAAATTTTATGATTAGATCCTTCTTTACTAAGGTTAAAAAATCCTTTTTCCGCAGAATTACATCCTGTTAATAATACAGCCGCCAATAAGAAAATCAGTAATACCGACAACCATTTTCCCAATTTCACTTTGCTCTCCCCCCTTTTTATTCTAAGAAATGACTTTAAACCAATTATGCTCTTCGATCCATTACCATCATAATAATTGGTTGACCCAAACCACCCCCTTTATTAATTCCTCTTTCTAGTACTGAGTTAACTTTTCTGACTAATAATAAATCCTTTTATGTTAGCTCTTTAATACTCTTTCTTTGACATCAAGCAGTCCCGCTGAAGCTATAAATTTTAATGCCTCTTCCGCTGAAACTTCAATAGGCTGAATCAAATTCTCCGGTACAAGTACTAGGTTACCGGCCCACTGCATTGACTGCATTAAATAAACAGCAACATAACCCTGAGGAATAAAAACGTTGTTATCTTCATTAGTAAGAAACCCTAAAAGCTTTATCTCATTTGGCATATTTATCATAACTAAACGAGCAAAGCCTTTCTTATTTTTGGAAAAGGAATTTATTGTGTCCTTTATGATTCCATAGATACTGCCCAGAAGGGGGATTTTTTTGAAAATTTTGTCAAAGTATTTAAATAGTTTATTTGTTAACCAATTTGAAGCAAGTAATCCCGCAAAAAAAATCACCCCAAGTGTTACCAGCATCCCAAGACCGGGAAAGTAAAACCCTGCCCGTTGAAGCCATTCTTTAAATAACCCATCGGTAAATTGATAAACCTTATATACTATAAAAAAAGTCAGTATTATTGGAGTGAGTACAAATATTCCTCTTAAAAAGATTCCTACAATTTTTTTCATAGGTTTTGCCTCCTAAATTTATACAAAAAACTAATTTCAATTTATGTATCTTACAGTGGGTAAATCCTTTACTCTAAAGTAATAAGATCCACAGCCATAGCCAAAGCTGAACCTCCAGCATGCATAATCTCCAACTCTATTATATCTGATTTTTCCTTTACTTTATAATCAATCACATTTGCAACTTCTTTTGCTGGTTCCAGAAGAGGTATAATAAAAACTCCGTCTTTTGTCCGTACAGCACCTGCATAAAGACCACCTCTGGCTCCTATTCTTACCCGTACGGTTTTTACTATACCTGTATTATTAACTACAGGAATCTCAATTTTATAATTGGCTCCGTAGTGTCCGGAATTTCCGATTACTGTACAAGTACCATTTAATGCCGTCTCCTTTGACATAATGTTGTCGGTGAACCCGTTTGAAAGGCTATATGCCACTTCACCACTTCCTACCCGATATAAAGGAAGCTTGGTATATAAAAGTGAGCCACCCCAACTACCCCTTGGATGAGTATTTTCCCTGTCTACATCAATAGTATTTGACTTTATTGATGACAATTCATTGCCCGACTGACATAATACAGTCCTTATCCTATAGTTTAACTTTCCCGTACCCTTGGTCTTTTTTATTGTGAATTCATCCAAAAAACCAATTAAAAAGTCAGATTCTACCTGAAAAGATTGCAAAACTATCGTTTGACCGGCTTTGACAACACTATTATTCATTTTAATATTTAACAGTTGATTACTTAGAACAGTTTCGGCAATGGGTAAGCCCACATCATAATTTGACCATCCGTTAGGACTCATTCGGTTTATCCCTTTTAAGCCAACTACTTCAATATCATTTGTACTTGATAAATTCTCCAGTGTAATACCTAATTTTATCTCCTTACCCAAATTATTGATATGCCAACCAAACACCCGGTGGTCGATATTATCATTAATCGAATTAACATCAGAGCTGCATAAAGTAGCACGGTCAAAGGGAATAGTCTTATTATTCAAAATTTCCGGATTATCACTGACCATCAACATTCTATTGCCCATAAGTGTAACTCCGGAAACAGGTTTCGGTTTTGTAATAATGACAGGATCTTTACTCAAAAAGCTGGTCTTAAACTTTGGCCTATTAATATAAATATGGGTTATCTTGTTTTTCTCAACAAAATGAGCAATCCCGCCAAAAGCCTCCGTCACAAAACGCACAGGAGCCAAAACTGCTCCCTTATATTCAATAGGAAAGTCTGTTGTATTGATCCTCTTTCCATTAACTATGGCATAATTTCTACCTACAAAGAGCTCCATACTGGCTCCATCAATAGATGCGGATATATTATTTACTTTCTTTGTCCAATACACTTCATTTTCTAGGCCGTCAAAAATTGCTTCTACTGGTATATAATTTCTTCCGTCTTTAAAAACCGGAGGAATGCCAAATTTCAGCTGATTATTATTTAACGTCACCTTCATATCCGGAATTTCCAGCATTTCTTCTTTAGGTATACTGATGGCAATAACACTTGTTTGACTGTTCCAATCTACAATTCCGTCAAAGGCTTCCCCAATGAAGCGTAATGGAATCATTGTTCTGTCTTTATAAAGAGTGACCGGCGTCCCCAAAAATGTCTTATTATTATTAATTAATGCATTATTAGAATTTATAGAAAGCTGTACCGACTTTCCCTTTCTAGTAGCAAAAATACCTTGGGATTCACCTTTCCAATCAACAACAGCACCCATAGATTCAAAAATTACTCTTAGAGGAACTAAAATACGTTCATTTGTTATAATTGGAATTGCATCCTGAAAATTAACTTTTTTTTCGTTCACGGTTACTATTAAATCTGGGATTTCCTTTACCTGTCCGGAAGTACTTCCCTGATTCGTTGCAGTAGTTCCGGTAAAAAACAAGTGTTTGAAAATAATTATTGCCACTACAGCAAATAATACAATAGGTACTACCTTTTCAACCTTTCTCATCCTTATATCCTTCCTTGATTTATTTATCATCACTCCGTACTAATTATGTATACTAAAATAAAATTTAGTTTTTAATGTTTGGCTTTTTTAACCCTGTTGTCAAATAATTCCTAAGGGAATTTTATCATATAATCGTTCTTCATCACAGCACTATTTGTCTTTAACCTCATATTTAAAAAAATAACCTCTAAAAAAAACCCTTACAGGCTTTTTTTAGGGGTATTTCTATGAAGTCCCTGATTCGGGATCCGTTTTTCGGTTACCGGGATAACTCATTTACTGGCATAAACGTAATTTGTATAGGAACATCGAATACTGCTCTTAGCATTTTTCCTCGATAAATGGTTTTACAAATTTTGTGTAGATATCAATTCCATAATAGCCGTGAATTTTGATGCTCCTGTTATTCTCTATAGCATCAGGTGCAATTATCGCACAAGGGGAGTATTTAAAGGTTGTATCTAAATATCTTACTGCAAAAGGACGAAATACCTTGGAAAACTCTAATAACTCCGGCTCAATTGTTTGTAATAAATCTGAAACAGGAATTTCCAATGATTTGTAATAATGCCTAACTTCAAAACTACAGACTTCCATTGGATCTATTTCACTTGGTTCACAATGTTTTTCCATGATATAATCCGGGATATATTTCGTCTCCAAGCCATAGTATGATTGCAATTTTACCGTTATGTCTAAAACCGTAAAAGGCGGAACAACTACCCAGTAATGCCCGGCTTCTTCATCAATAATATCTATTGGATAATAAAACTTGGGAACAACGTTTGTGTCTGATGGAAAATAAATTGATAAAGCTCCTTTAACTACGTAATTCCAAAAACCTTCTTTTTCCAGCACCTTGGATAATATCATAGAAACAATTTTACTATCCTGGGGTTTGTTATCCTTAACTAACTCAGAATAGATTAAATCCACAATTTGGGGGACTTTTTTCTCAGCGGATCTTATATATTCATCGGAATAACTTTTTGTTTGGACAAAACGAGCATAATTGTTTAAATATTGGTAATCGGCAGCTTCTAAACGTTTAAAATTGGGATGATCATAAAACCCTGGATTACCAGTTGGTATTTTATAAACTTCAAATTTCCTTTGTAATTCTTCATGGTCCAACACTGTATTCCCTCCTCTAAAAAATAATATCCTGTATCTTAATTTTCACTACAAGAAAGAAGCACAAACAGATTTACTCATAGCTTAAAACAATAATAATATAATATACTTCCATACACAATATTTGTTTATTTAGTAGGTAAAAAACTATTGGTAGAAAATATACTACATCAATTATAAAAATAAAAGAATGCACCCTGCAAAGGTAATTATTCCTTTTATTTTCCCTTCAAAAGGGAGCTTAATCATATTTCCAAAGGGCTGTTTTTAAGGGGGATCCTATAATTCGGAGTACAACCAAATACAAAAATAACCGTTTATGCAACAGTTTGCTGTGCCGAGCATTATTTCCTTGTTATGGCACTACCTTAATGTCAGTAAGATTTGGTGGGTTTGTATGTCAATGAAGGGTGTTTGGGCTACTTGCTGCAAATATTACTGATGCAATTAGGATAAGAAAAATCTTGATAATCAGCTCAAGTTGGCTTTGCAAATATTAGAGATAAAATTTCCATGGGAGAGGAATTAACTGAATAAATATTGCATATAAAAGTTTGTGAAATAAAAGATAATCACCTTTAATTAGGTGGTTTCTTACTTATAAACAGAATTCGATAAATAAAAAATACTATCAGGAGGAGGGAAAAGAAAGGAAATAACCATAGGAAAAATTTTATATTTGGGTGAAGGGAAGTGATTTTATAATAGGCAAGGGCAAAATCAAACTTGAAAAGTATCCGGTGAATATGGTTCCTACGGTAGTTAATTGGGGCGGAACCACCAGAATGTATTACCAAGGTGCTAACGGAAATTTTAGAAGTATTGTGGAATTGAAGTTAAACAATCAGTTATTACCGATAAGCGAAAAGACACTGCCTTTTCCCAGTAATGAGGCGGCAATATCTTATTACCCCTTTCCGGTGGTACAATCATCAGGTGGCGATGGACAGGAAAAACTACATCTTTTTGCAGATATTCCTAGCGGTGATTACCGGGTGATTGCCGGGTTGTTGGAGGATAATGATCGGCTCCGGCTGCAACCAGTTGGCGGCAAGCAAAATCCTTTGAGAGTAAAAAAGTACTCCTTTTTTAGTGTTGCATCCTACAACGAAGGGATTATTTTTGTTGTTCTTGACAAGGAAAATCGTGAGATTAATTTATATCTGGTAGATTGGGATAATATTTATACCTTTAAAAATGTGGTCAAGAAAACCATTGAGGTTCCTGAAGAAAAATTAAACTTTATTAATATTCATTCCGCCTGTGTGGTTGTAATGCCCCATGACGATGTAACAGATATGGAAATTCATTTGCTATTAGGCCTCAGCTATATATACAAAGATGAGAGCGGTATTTATTTTGGGGAGTTAAATGTTCCCATAGGCGGGGAGGATGCTGACATTGATTCATTCTGTTCCTGGAAAAAACACCCCAACCGGCTACATGAGCAAGTCAAGATATTAACGAGTATGATTTTGAGTCCCAGCGGATCTGTCTATGCCATATCTTTAGATATTAAACGTGGTTTAACCAATAACCTAGATAATTTGCTTACTAGCCAAGCTAAATCAATAAATCTCTGGCGGCGGGACAATATTAATAAGTGGGTAGATCTGGGTAATCCTTTGGACGAAGACCCAGGGGAAATAATTTATCCCGGTTGTATCGGGTATATAGCAGGTGAGGTCAAAGAAAATGTTAGTGTGCAAAACAGTACATTAACCGACAAAATACTACCCTTGAACAGAGTGTTTTTTTGGGTAGGCTCCAATAAAACTCAAATTAATTTCCAAAGGGAAGATTACGGTCGCTTACAACGGAGGGGACTAAAACAGGTACAGAGCGAAAAAAATATCCTGATTGGGATTCTGGAAGGACCTCCTCCGATTCCCCGAGAAAATATGAATATATCCGATAATTACGATCCTTCTGAACGAGGCACGGGAAAAACCGTCTATTCGAAGGTAGAAACTAGTACATTTGCTTATAATTTGGATTTTAAAGGCGGTATTATCGGGAAATATTCCATGCAGGGTGGTTGTATTGGTTACGCAAAAGCAGAAGGAAGTCTGAGCATTGGTTATAAGTTTGCATACGAGCGCAAAATTGTAGAAACTAAAACCACCAGTTTTGAGGTGATAGCTAGAAAACAGAAAAAGGGCGATGAGTATACCTTACAGCCTTTAGGCGCAGCAGTTGTCTTAAGCATCGGCTGGACCGGTTATGCTTATGAATATGTGGCCCCTGATGGTATGGTGCCCAAATATACTCCGGTTTTTTATCAGGTTTTTCCGTTGGAAAATGAACTGCACCTAGCTTCCCGCCCCTATGCCATAAATCCCAATACAGGGCCTGTTCCCGGTGAACTAAACAGCTATTTTGTTTCTCCGGAAAAGAAAAAACTTTATAACGAAAAAGCTATTCAACTGGTGAATGGGAAAAATCATCTGAGCTCCTCCTGGAGTGCAAGCGGCAAAGTGGTTGAAAGTTTTGAACGGTATGTAGAAAATACTTTTACAAACGGATTTTACATTGATTTACAAGCACTCATAGGAGCGGCCTGGGAAGACTGGATATTCTCGAAAGGTGAGATTATGTGCGGAGTAAAATTTGAAATGAACATGACTTGGAAGACAGCCAAAGGTGAAAAGTTAGGTCTCTATAGCGAATGCCAAACCAGGGGCAATGTTGCATGCGAAGGGACCTATACTAGTTATGACTATTACACCTATCAGCTGACTCCTGATAACCAGTGGGAAAAAGAGTTTCTAGCAAATTTGCTAACCAAGGAATGGCCTGAGGATGAAAATTACAAGAAGTATAATAAAAGTTTAAAAGATTCTATTGTCCCCGGCAGTAAGCCATGGAAAGTGGTGTACGTATTGGCAGGCGCAAAAAAAAATTAACGAAATAAGGAGAAGGACGCTGAAGTGAACTACACCCTATCAAATAAACAGTGATAAAAACAAAATCATGACACCAATCATTTACTCATGGTTGGTGTCATTTTTATTCTGCTAAACTGTGGATACGTAGCCTTTATTCCGAAGACATCATACGGTTCAATCTTTTCTGGTAAAGATAATTATTGTAAAATCTATATACTCTACAATTGCTGCTACCAGTTCTTCGTATATGTGGGAGCAGCTATTTAAGAGGGTAATGTTACTTATATTTCCTTGCTAGCCGGTTATTTTCAACCAAAAGTACTTTGTACTAAAGATATGAATGAGACTAATTAATACCGACTTTACTAGCCTGATAATTTCTCCTAACCTAACATGGCAAGAACTTTTCCCTTAGCGAAACAAAAGTTACCACATCCCTTAATCCTAGTTGGTCAGTGCATTTAATGGAGCCGGAATCCGACCGCCCCGTTTCACAAATATATTTGATGAATACTTGTTCACCGGCATTACCGGCCCCCGACCCAGTAGCCCACCGAATTCTACAACTTCACCGACCTTTTTGCCGGGTGCAGGAATAATTCTCACTGCCGTAGTCTTGTCATTGATCATCCCAATGGCAGCTTCATCAGCGATTATTGCGGCAATGGTTTCTGCAGAAGTATCTCCGGGAACAGTAATCATATCTAATCCTACAGAACAAACACATGTCATTGCTTCTAATTTTTCAATGTTTAAAGCACCCTCTTCTACCGCCCGAATCATACCTGCATCTTCACTTACCGGAATAAAGGCGCCGCTTAATCCCCCTACGTAGGATGAAGCCATTAATCCCCCTTTCTTAACGGCATCATTAAGCATAGCTAGAGCAGCAGTAGTTCCGTGCGTACCACACCTCTCCAACCCCATTGCTTCTATAATATCTGCCACACTGTCACCAATTGTAGGAGTAGGTGCAAGGGACAAGTCAACTATTCCAAAAGGAACATTTAATTTTTTTGATGCTGTCCTGCCCACTAATTCACCCATCCTGGTTACCTTAAAAGCAGTTTTTTTAATTATTTCAGCCACGGTACCCAAATCAGCATCAGGGTACTTTTTTATTGCATTAAGAACAACCCCGGGACCGCTTACACCAACATTAATTACTGCTTCAGGCTCTCCCACGCCGTGAAAAGCCCCTGCCATAAAGGGATTGTCCTCAGGCACATTACAAAATACCACAAGCTTGGCACATCCAAATCCACCCTGTTCTCCCGTTAGTTCCGCCGTTCTTTTGATCACATAACCCATATCAAGAACCGCATCCATATTAATCCCGGCTTTGGTAGTACCTATATTTACCGAGGCACAAACTCTTTCGGTAGTTGATAAAGCCCTGGGGATAGATTTTATTAAATTTTTATCCCCTTTAGTTGCTCCCTTGTGAACCAGAGCAGAAAAACCACCAATAAAATTAACTCCTACATCTCCGGCTACCTTATCCAATGTTTCCGCATAAGCCTGATAATCGTCTGTATCCGCCGCTTCAGCAATTAATGCAATGGGAGTAACGGAAATCCTTTTATTAACTATTGGCAACCCGTAATCTAATTCAATGGTTTCTCCCGTTCTTACCAAATTCTCCGCATACCTGTGTATTTTATTGTATATCTTTTTACATGCGGTTTTTATATCGGGGTCTACACAATCCCTTAAACTAATACCCATGGTAATAGTACGAACATCTAAGTTCTCCATTTCCACCATGTGAATAGTTTCTAAGATTTCGTTAGGATTTATAGTTAAAGGCATTTACGTAAATTCTCCCTTCTAAAACATGCTGCTGTGAATTTGCTTTTATGAAACACGATTCTCTTATCCCGTTCTAACTACCTGTTATCGAATACCACATTTAGATTCGGTGCATAAATTCAAAAACCTGTTCATGCTGTACTGTTATCTTAACCCCTATCCTTTTTCCTTCTGCATCCATACGTTCTTTTAAAGTAGATAAATCAACATCAGATTGAGACATATCACAAATCATAATCATGGTGAAAAATTCCTGCATTATCGTTTGGCTGATATCTAATATGTTAACATTTTCCTTAGCAAGGGATGCAGTCACAGCAGCAATAATTCCCACTTTATCCTTGCCCACTACCGTCACAATTACTTTATCCATCTCTTTCATTAATAATTATTTCTCCTTTAAACGTATTCTATAAAACAATCCTACAACAATTGCAGGACTGGGAAACAGAAGCTTCTGGTGCCAAACCCCTAATCCAGACTCCGCCGCAAAACCCTTTTTACTTAATAAGTATTTACAATATACAAATAGAGCGTTGGCGAAGCACGGATGCAACTCCCAGCAGGTAAAAAGGGATCTATAAACTATTAACTACATGACTGCAACGATTGCATAAAGTAGGATGCTTTGTATCTTCTCCCACCGTTTTACTAAAAATCCAGCAGCGCTCACACTTTTCCCCGGGGGCCGTACTTACAGTTACAGCCAGAGGCAGCTCTTCCGATTTAAACGCCTTATCCGGAACCAAATCGCCAGGATCATGTAAAGTCACAGTTGAAACAATAAATATCATGGGTAATTGATCTTCCAGCTCTTTTAAAAATCCATATAATTCCTCATCAGGATATAAATCTACCGCTGCGTTGAGAGAATGACCGATAACTTTATTCCGCCGGGCAAGCTCCAATTCCTTAGAAACTACTTCACGAATATCAAGGATGCGTGCCCATTTTACCTCTAATTCATCATGAAGATATTTCTCTTCTACCAGAGGCATCTGTACCATCTGAACACTAACCGGTGTATCCTTTTCTTGAGGCAAATAACGCCAAATCTCTTCAGAGGTAAAAGCAAGGATAGGAGAAATTAACCTTACCAGGGCCTGAATAATATCATACATTACTGTTTGAGCAGCCCGTCTTCCGATATCCTCCGGATTAGACGCATATAACCGATCCTTGATAATATCAAGATAAAAAGCACTCATATCCACAACACAAAATTTGTGAATTGAATGGTAAACAATATGAAATTCGTAATCCTGGTACCCTTTTAATATCCGTTCAATAAGCCGGTGCAATTTATGCATTGCCCACCGATCTAACTCACTAAAGCTCTCATATGATATTCGGTCCTTGGTAGGATCAAAATCATAAAGATTACCTAAAAGGAATCTGGCTGTATTGCGAATTTTCCGGTATGCCTCGGAAACCTGCTTCATAATACCCGGTGAGTTAGCTAAATCAGATCTATAGTCGGCCGATGCTACCCAAAGTCTCATCACATCCGCACCCATTTGATCAATAACCTTTAGCGGGTCAACTACATTGCCCAGGGATTTAGACATTTTACGTCCTTGTTCATCAACAACGAAACCATGGGTAAGTACAGCCTTATAAGGAGCATGTCCCTTAGTAGCCACTGCTGTAGATAAGGAGGAATTAAACCAGCCCCGGTGCTGATCACTTCCTTCTAAATACAAATCCGCCGGCCATTGGTGGTCTTCCCGGTTTTCCAGTACTGCAGTATGGCTGGAACCGGAATCAAACCAGACATCCATAATATCTGTTTCTTTGCGGAATGCTCCATGACCACATTGATCACATTTTAAATCAGCAGGAATCAACTCTTGTGCTTCTTTAGCAAACCAGATTTGAGACCCATGTTCCCGGAATAATTCCTGAATGTGACTAATAGTTGTGTCATTAATAATCGGATGCCCACATTGCTCACAGTAAAAAATGGGAATAGGTACGCCCCATGTGCGCTGGCGGGAAATACACCAGTCATTCCGGTCATGAATCATATTATAAATACGATCCCGTCCCCAGGAGGGGATCCACTGTACCTTATCAATTTCCTCCAGCGCCTGTTGTCTAAAACCATCAATAGAAGCAAACCACTGTTCCGTAGCCCGGAAAAGAATAGGATGTTTACAGCGCCAGCAATGAGGGTATTGGTGGCTAATGAACAGTAATTTTAATAAAGCCCCTGTTTCCTCCAGTTCTTGAACAACAGCTTTATTTGCTTGATCAGTGTTCATTCCCTGAAACTGAGCCCCTTCAGAAGTAAACATACCCCGGTCATCAAGGGGCGAGATAACAGGTAAATTGTACTTCCGACCCACTTCAAAATCATCAGCACCATGACCGGGAGCCGTATGGACACATCCGGTACCGGCTTCCAAAGTTACATGGTCCCCAAGGATAACCAGGGATTCCCGATCCATAATGGGATGTTGGCAAACGATATATTCCAAATCCGAACCGCAGAATTCTTTGATAATGGAATAATCCGTTTTTTCGATTTCCTGAACAAATTTCTCCAACAATTCTTTGGCTATTATCATTTTTTCTCCATCTACTTCAGCCAGAACATAAACAAAGTCCGGGTGAATGCAAACAGCCACATTTGCAGGTATAGTCCAAGGTGTAGTCGTCCAAATAACAAAAAAGGTATCTGGATCTAAAATACTTTTACCGTCCTTGACACGGAATTTTACATAAATGGAAGGGGATTTGGTATCACTATATTCTACCTCTGCTTCTGCTAAAGCAGTCTCACAATCGGCACACCAATATACCGGTTTTAAACCTTTATAAATAAAACCCTTTTTCGCCATTTCCCCAAAAACTCCGATTTGTGCCGCTTCATACTCAGGTTTCAGTGTAAGGTATGGGTGATCCCAATCACCTCTAACCCCCAGCCTCTTAAATTGTTCTCTTTGGATATTGACATATTTAAGTGCATACTCCGCACACTTTTGTCTAAACTCAACAGTACTTACTTTTTTTCTGTTTAGTCCCAAATCTTTAATAGCACGCTGCTCAATAGGCAAGCCGTGAGTGTCCCAACCAGGAATAAAGGGAGCATCATAACCTACCATTGACTTATACTTAACAATAATATCCTTGAGTACTTTATTTAAAGTATGGCCTAAATGAATATTCCCGTTAGCATAAGGAGGACCGTCATGCAAAATATATTTCGGTTGGCCTGTATTTTTTTGCTGTACTTTTTGATAAAGACTAATTTCTTCCCAAAATTTCAATATTTCCGGTTCCCGCTTAGGAAGATTTCCCCTCATGGGAAATTCGGTTTGGGGAAGATTTAGTGTTTTTGAATAATCCATGTTAATACTCCTTTCGCAATCTCAATAAACACATCTATAAATATACAAATAAATAAAAAAACCTTCCTATCCTGTTAGGGACGGAAAGTTCCGCGGTACCACCCTACTTGCATCTCTACCAATATACCATAAAAACTCATAAAGAAGCCGCTTTATTCGGATAACGGTCGAACCACCGGGCAGCCTTACTAAGTTCAGGATACCACTCCTGGGTGATCATTTCAACAGTTCAGGATCCGGCTTCCACCCTCCCGGATTCGCTAACACGCTTACATGTTTACTTATCCCAGTCATCGATTTTTTCTTTTACCTTTAATTATTTAATTATATAAATATCAAGCAAAATGTCAACTCTTAGATTTTTAAGGCCTTTTTTACTTCCTCTAAGGATACCCCGGTAATTTCAACAGTTTTATTGCGGGATGTTAACCCTGAAGTGATAGAAATAGCATTATTGGGAATACGAAACAAATTTTTAAAAATTTTTATCACTGCAGCATTAGCTTCCCCATCTACCGGAGGTGAGGTAACCCTTAATTTAACGGCATCTCCTATAACTCCGGCAATTTCATTTTTCGCCGCCCGAGGCTGTACCTTAACATTTACCACAACACTATTCTCTTTTTCTTTTATCATTACCATCTGGAAATGGTCCCTTTCTTACATATACTAGCGAAGCCTGTTTACGTGTATAAAAAACCTTCCCTTATGGGATGGTCCTGTCAATAAGGTAATATGTAATCTCCCTTTCCCAGAAAAAGAAATAATATCTCCTTTTTTTATCTGAAAGGAAGGTTCAATAACTGTTTTCCAATTAACACGAACCTTTCCTCCTTTTATATCCGGTAAAACCTTACTCCGGGAATAGCCAAATCCCATTGATAATATCTTATCCAATCTGGGTGAAGCAACAGTAAACCGCATTTCCTGCTTTTCCTGGAAGGTTTGCTCCAATTGTTCCGCCTCAATTTTTGCAACCTTAATAGGCACCTTGGCAACTCTTTGCCAGTTAAGGAGAATATAGTCGGCAATATCCTCGTCAAGAACTACCTGACAACCTTTAGAGTGTACCAAAATATCTCCTATTTTATCCCTGGTCAAACCTAAAGCCAACAAAGAACCTTGATAATCTCGGTGAGTTATATGGGAGAATTTAGAATTACCTTTCACATCTAAAAAGGCCAACCGGTAGTCAATAAAAGCCTCCTTTTCCCAATGAGGATAAATAGCAAACCGAGCCCGCTCAGCCCCTACGTATCCCCCGCTGGTTGAAAAAGAAAGCTCCGGCAGTCCTCTCAAAATATCCACACCTGTTTGGAGAAAACAAGGGTCAAAAAAGTTACTTACTACGGTAATTCCGGTACGGTACACCTTTTCCCAGCAATCTAACAAACGGGTCATTGCCTGGCGCAATTCCGGGTCAGTAAGGTGGGAAAGTCTTTTTTCTCTGTTTAAAGGCATTTTTTACTACGCTCTAATAAAATAAGCGTAATACGATGCGCTCTACAAACTGTAAGACCAATATCGCCAAAAATGGGGACCAATCAATGGGCATACCCGGCCTTGGCGGGATTAATCGTCTAAAGGGAATAAGAACAGGTTCTGTCACCTCGTAAATAAAACGAAAAACAGGATGATAAGGATCATGCCTAATCCAGGAGAGAAGTACTCTAATAATTATCAACCAATTAAATACCTCAAAAGCCGTTCGAACAATATAATATAAAGTCATTTACTACCCCCTAATCCGACCCTAGTTCCCGAGAACGTTCTGTAGCTGCCATTACTGCATCCATAAACGCAGCTCTAATACCGGATTTTTCTAAAGCATAAAGTCCTGCGATCGTTGTCCCTGCTGGGGTAACAACTTTGTCTTTTAATAGAACCGGGTGAATTTCAGTTTCCTTTATCATTTCCGCAGCACCAATAACTGTGTTAAGAGCTAATTCACCAGCAATATCCCTAGGAATCCCTACCCTAACCCCAGCATCTGTTAAAGCCTCGATAATTAAATAAACATAGGCTGGCCCGCTGCCTGAAAGCCCGGTAACAGCATTTAACAATTTTTCAGGAAGAATATATACCTTACCCACTGCTTCTAAAATTTTAACCGTTAATTCTCTCTGTTCACCTGAAACATTTTCGGAAAAGGCTACACCTGATACACCTTTTCCTATTAAAGCAGGCATATTGGACATAACCCGAACTACTCCTACATCCTGAGGAATGAATTTATATAAATAATTGATTGAAATCCCCGCTGCAAGGGATATTACAAGCTTGTCCCGGGTAAAATTCTCTTTTATAGGAAATAAAACCTCACTGACCATTTGAGGTTTTAAGGCCAGTATTATTACCTGATTTTCTTCTAATAATTTACCATTATCATAATAAGTAGATATCTTATAGTTTTGTGTCAGATAATCTAATCGCTTATTATTAATATCACTGGCAGATAGGGCTTCATGAGAAATTATGCCTGCATTTATTAAGCCGGAAATTATGGCTTCTCCCATTGCACCTCCGCCAATAAAGCCAACTTTAAAAGTCACCTGCATTTCCTCCGTTCTATTTTTTTACCCGGGAAATACAATTAAATAATATTTTTGTTTTCTCCTCTTCGCTGATTTGGCCTACAACATCAATATTAGATGTAGCAAACAAAAACGTAGCTGTCGAAACTTTTTGAACAGTTCCATCCAGAGAAAATATCGCTCCACTTAAGAAGTCAATCACCCGTTGGGCTGTTTCTTTATCAACTTCTTCAAAGCTAACTATAACAGAACGACGTTCCTTAAGATGCTGGGCAATTGTTTCAATTTCATCATCAGATTTTGCTTTTAATAATATCATCGTTACTTGACGTTGACTGGGTAATCCTAAAAGGTTGCTCTTTTTGGATTTTGTCATATTATCTTTCCCACGAAACTGTAGTATTTCTGTTTCATCCACAATTTCTTCATCTTCAGTTTCAACACCAATAGCCCCAAGAAACTTATCTAATATTTTACCCATTAAAGAATCCTCCTTTAACTAACTCAAAAGCATAATAAAGCTCTTATTTATTCACTCGTCTCCCAAAAATAGCACTGCCAATCCGGACAATATTGGCACCCTCTTCTACGGCAATATGATAATCATTTGTCATACCCATTGATAAATAGTCCATATCGACTCCATCAATAGCCATCTTATGAATTTCATCCCGTAATTCCCGGAGCCGCCTGAAAACCGGCCTATTTTCCTCGGCATCCTCCACCAGTGGGCCAATAGTCATCAATCCTTTTACCCAAAGATGCTGAAACGAAGCTATCTCTCTTACAAAATCAACAGTCTTCTTCGGTTCTACACCATATTTAGTTTCCTCACCAGCTACGTTAACCTGTACTAAAACAGGTATCCGAATTCCTGCTATCTGTGCCCTTTTCTCAATTTCCTCAGCCAACGAAATACTATCTAAAGAGTGAATTAATGAAACCTTATCAATAATATATTTTACTTTATTAGTCTGCAAATGGCCTATTAAGTGCCACTGAACCGGATGTTTTACCTGATCAAATTTTCTCAATATCTCTTGGACCCGGTTTTCACCTATAGCTGTTATTCCTTGATCTAAAGCATCATTAATTCGGTCTGGATCTACCGTTTTAGTTACGGCTAAAAGCAAAACTTCTTTTGCTCCATAGGGGCTTTTCATTTTTGACCGTTCAATAATTTGCCTGATATTCCTAATGTTGTTCTCAATGTCGGAAATAATAATCCCTCCTTTTGAATTAAAATCAAAAGTACTTTCAATAATTATTCCAAACGGCTCCCTTCCTTAACCAAGGAAGAATTTAAGACAAATCGTTTACCTGTTTCCAAACCGTGAACCACAGCTTGTTCCCCTATGGTGCCCTTCACCTTAACCTCTACTAATTTTGCAAGTCCCTCGGAAGGAACGTAGATGCCGGTAAATCCTTCTTTATGAACTAATGCTTCTTTTGGAACAATCACTCCTTCATAGGAAACAGGAATAACTTCAACCTTAAAATACCTTCTCGCCAAATCCAAATCGGCAACACCGTTAATTTGCACAATCATGTAGATTTCTTCATCATAAGTTCTCATATCAATTACTTTAGCTGTATACCTCTTTTTTTCCCCATCTAACTGAATAACAATATTATCTTCCTTAGCAGATAACGGGGAAATATTACTTGCCGTTAATTTAAAGAAAAAACTGGGGTTAATTAAATTATCAACTATTTTCAAAACCGGTTCCCCACGACCTATTTGGTTATTATCTTTGTTTTTTTCAGTAATAAGCTTATTTTGCAGCAAAGAATCCAGCTTTGTATTATCCATCTCATTTAACATATTCGATTTCAATATACTTTCTAAGCCATCAGGATAATAAGATACTAGACCGGACAATGGGGCTTTTATCGGAATTTTAATCCGGTCAATCTTAGTAGTGGCGGATTGGGTCTTAATATAACCAATAGCCGTTCCCGCAGGAACTCTCTCTCCCTGGGGCACTAAAGACACAAATTCCCCCGATGCCGGGGCTGAAACCACTTTTTCCGCCCGAATAATAACCGCCTGAACAGGAATTTTTTGTTCAAGAACACCCCACTCTGCAACCCCAAAGCTCAAAAAATGCCAGGAAACTATATTTCGCAGATACCACACTGCTAGGATTATGGTCACAACCAGAACTATCTTTAATATTCGACGTTTTATTAACCTACTGTTATGAAATTTTTTTCTTTTTCGATTGCGTATTATTTTTTCCCTATAATCAGAATTTGTATGTTTCATGGGGTTATTATGAACCCCCTCTCTTGAGCATTATAAAGGATGCTTGACGGCCTGTCCTCCCATTCTCCTTCCTGTAAGAATAAAAAAGATCCCTGTGGCATGCCGTACACAAACGGCTGACAACAATATTTTTCAAAGGCACTCCAAATCTTGTTAACTGTTCTTGGTTAGCCTTCCAAAGATCAATTACCCATTTATCCTCATAAGAATAATAGGAGAATGTTTGGTGATAATCAAAAGTAGAAGCAAATTGTTCCATCACAGGCTTGTCTACCTGATAGCAACATGGCCCTATTGACGGTCCAATAGCTACCAAGCAATTTTCAGGTACAGTGTGATAGTTGTCCCTCATAGCCTCCAGGGTAGCTACGGATATTTGTTGCCAAGTACCTTTCCATCCGGCATGGGCTAAACCAACGGCTTTATTTACCGGATCCAAAAAAAACAAAGGAACACAATCGGCATAATAAGAACTTAATATAATACCAGGCACATTAGTTATTAAACTATCTGTCTCAGGAAAAGCCGTATCCAAAGAAAGACTCCCTCTGCCCCTGTCCTGTTGTTTGACAACTTGTACCCTTTTCCCATGTACTTGTTCCCCTGCCACTAGCTGTTCCAAAGTAGCACCAAGTATTCTAACCACTTTTTCCCGATTTTGTAACACAGATTCATGATCATCCCCTACATGAAAAGCCAGGTTTAAAGAACTAAATTCACCCTTGCTTTCACCATCGCGCCTTGTAGTAAACGCATGTTCGACTAAATTCGTTGCAGTAAAAGAAGGTATTGTAAATATATTAATATTTTCTCTTTTTTCCTGCATAAAGCCCATAAAAATCCACCTAAAGCAACCTCTTACTAGTTATTATACCATTTGTCGTGCAGTGGTACAACCAAGCAATGGAATTATAAACCCAGATTTTGGCTACTTATTTAGGGTCAAAAGCTGGAGCTGGCCTCTATGTCTGAATCTGGAGTCTGAAGTTTGTGTTTTGTTTGGGATGGACATTTACTATGTAAACGTTATAAATAAGTCACAATCCCTGCCCATTTCCAACTTTCCCCTAAAATTGTGCTTTCTGATACATTAAAATGCCTTTCCAGCTTTCGAATCATACTATTCGAGTTTTTCCTCAGGTTTTACATTATGCTTAACATTAGTGAAACTATTTATTTCTACAAGGATAACATCTATTCCAATTTTTTTGATTTGATCCCATGATATTACTATATCTTCCTTTTTTCCAAATAAACCCAAAAGACGCCCCGAACCAGGCAGTACTAAGGACTTTACTTTTCCCCCAGGTAAATCCAATTCAATATCTTTAACAAATCCAAATCTTTTCCCGTCAACAATATTAATTATATCTTTAACCCGCAGTTCAGATACCTTTAGCATTGTCTGCCACCCCCCATATAATATATATGAGGACAAAAATAAAAATTAACCTATTCATAAAAAAACAGAATCCTTTGCGGATCCTGCCGTTTAAATATTTTTTCCTTGTTTTTTTCTCCTAGTTTTCTTGTAACTTCTTATTGTCTGCCCTTGCCAATGATTTTTCTAATATGAAATCCCTCAACTTGTCAACTACTTTAAAACGAACTTCAACCTGTAGTGGCGGACCATTAACCACCTGGCTTTCCTCGGAACTTGAACTTATTTCTATATTATTTGTTTCTACTGCTATTGTATTAGAAATATCAATAAAGCAAAGTGGAGGATATAAAACACACCACCAGTTACGTCCCTTACCTTCTCCTAATACTACCCTTAGCGCCTCATATTCTCCGGCAGGCAGTACTAAATCTCCGTATGCTTTAGTAGGAAATGTAAAATCTGCTAATTGGACATGAGCTGAATAAGATGTGCCCAAAGAGTTTAAACATGAATTTGCCTCTTGTGCAACATTCGGTAATTTTTTTAGTACTATTGCTCTTGCTTCCTCAACACTGGTAGTTTTATTTAAAAATGGCGACATATACTTAATTATTCTATCCCTTACCTGCAATTTAACCTTTTGGTCATATACAGAATCACTGTTTGCTATTACATGCAAACGAATTAAATTTGCTTTATCTAACGGATGAGCATTTATTTCCCGGTAACCATAAATAAACATAGCAGCACCAAATACAAATAATATTGTTAATATAGATAATTTTATATTATTTCCTGTTTTCATCTAATCACCTTTTTTGTCATTCAATTACATATATTTTTTTAAATGTATTAAAGCCCCTTTTTCCAACCGAGATACCTGAGCTTGAGAAATACCTATTTCTTCTGCTACTTCCATTTGAGTCTTACCTTCAAAAAAACGCAATATTATAATCCGTTTTTCCCGATCACTTAATTTTCGCAATGCTTCCTGAACAGATATTCCTTCTAACCACTGGATATCATGATTTTTTTCATCCCCAATTTGATCCATGACAAATATCGGGTCACCACCATCATGATAAATGGGCTCAAAAAGGGAAATTGGTTCTTGAATTGCGTCTAAAGCAAAAACAATGTCCTCCCGAGGAAGTTCAAGGGCTTTTGCGATTTCCGTAATTGAAGGTTCTCGTGAATTTTTATTAACTAGCTGATCCCGCACTTGTAATGCTTTGTAAGCTATATCTCTTAATGAACGACTCACTCTAATAGGGTTATTATCCCTTAAATAACGGCGGATTTCACCAATTATCATAGGAACAGCATATGTAGAAAACTTAACATTTTGGGATAAATCAAAATTGTCCGTAGCTTTCATCAACCCAATACAGCCAACTTGAAACAAGTCATCAACATTTTCTCCTCGATTAGTAAATCTTTGAATGACGCTAAGTACTAACCTCAAATTTCCATTAATTAATTTTTCCCGGGCGCTTTTATCACCACGTTGCATGGACATAAATAATTCTCTCATTTTTTCACTTGACAGCACCGGTAATTTTGAAGTATTAACGCCACATATTTCAACTTTATTAATGAGCATGACCACCCTCCAACAAGGGATTCTTTTGCTTTTAACTCCATTATTACCATCGATTAGATCAAATATACCTAGAACAGTTTATGGTAAATTATGTTTGATGAGAGTTTTCCCCTGCACTCTTAACAAACTTACTAATAAAAAAAGGAAACACTCAGTTCCCTTTGCATTTATCTTATTCCATTTTATGAATCTCTTTGCGCAATCTCTTAATAATGCGTTTTTCTAACCGGGAAATATACGACTGGGAAATTCCTAAATAATCAGCTACTTCTTTTTGAGTTTTTTCCATTCCATCTATTAAACCAAAACGCAGCTCCATTATTTTCTTCTCCCTGGGATTTAATTTGGTCATGGCTGCATGCAAAAGTTTTTTGTCCACCTCTTCCTCAATTGATTTATAAATTATATCGTTTTCTGTTCCTAAAACATCTGATAGTAATAATTCATTTCCATCCCAATCAATATTTAAAGGCTCATCGAAGGAAACTTCCGAACGTATTTTATTATTTCTACGTAAATGCATTAATATTTCATTTTCAATACACCGAGATGCATAAGTAGCCAGTTTTATTTTTTTACGTGGATCAAAGGTATTCACTGCTTTAATCAACCCAATAGTACCTATCGACACCAAATCTTCAATACCAACACCTGTGTTTTCGAATTTTCTGGCAATATAAACTACTAAACGAAGATTTCTTTCAATGAGAATTTCTTTTACTGTATGATCTCCGGTTTCCAGGCGGGAAAGTAAAAAAACCTCTTCGTCGTTGGATAAAGGAGGAGGTAGTGCCTCACTGCTTCCAACGTAATAAATACTTGAATCCTGTTCTGTACTTTGCATTACCCTTATGTACCATAACCTTATTAAACATTTGAGCTTAATCCAATGTCGTTGCACCTTATAATCCTCCTTTTTTTAAATTAAATTATGCTGCGGCTTCCAGCATTTCCGGATTTAAAACAGCCTGGTAGGATCCTCTTGGACTAAGGGACTTGTGATAAAGACAAACAATAACGTCTTGAGTAACGATTTTCCGTTCAGTAAAAACAGTTACTATATCAGGTTTTATTCCTATAAGCATCCCGTTGTGCTTCCCAATCGAATGAAAGGGAATTACTCTAATCCGAGTATTCCAAACAAATTTACCTGAACTTTCCACTACCTTTGTTATATCACCAGCAGCATACCTTTCAAAAACATCCCTAAAATCATTGGGCAGTATTTTTTTGATAGCCTGATATTCCACAATTAAAACCGGTTTTTGACTCAAGGGATCACGAAGCTCATTTCCGGTATCTATTAAAGCTTCTAATAAAACTGACATCTTGTTTATTAGAATTTCCACTGACACCCGAAATTGGTTTTTCCGCCAATTTCTTTTTATATATGATAATCCCCAGCGACCTAAAGCTAGAGCAGTTAGCAAGGCAAAGAACAATCCCGTAACTTTAATGTTTACCCTTTGAAATATAAAAGTATTATTGGAGATAATAGAGCTGCCTCCCAAAACAGCACCGGCCATTGCAAAACTTATTAAGTAAAAATAGAGAGCTGCTTGAATAAAGCTCCTAAGAGATACTTTGGGGAAAGCAATTGCAATAATTAATAAAGAAAACAATAGTTTTGAAGACATGGCATAAAGAATACTCGCTTGGGGGTAAACCATAAAAATAGAATAAAGGGCCCCAACAAATGCTGCTAATCCTAAATAAACCCTGTTAGTAGGAAGATGGCCAAACCTTGCCGTAGCCCAGAGGATACCATAATCAAGAAAAAAATTGGTTATAAACAAGACATCCGCATAAACGATATAAGTTGGGTACATACCCTCACCTCAGGTTTGTCTTTTTCTGAATTAATATTTCCTATTTATATTCTCTCTGCCTATAATGGATTAATTAAATATATGTACAAATTAGTGCGTCTATTCTTTTAATTTACGATATACATTATACCGCCTGATATAATAAAAACATGTCATTTGGACGAATCAATAATAAAAAGCTTACTGCTATATTTTCCTTTTCATAGTATAAAACGTAAGTTTTCAACATTTTTTAACAGCATGAAGGGTTTTGGTGGTTGATGGTTTTGAAAAGATTTATTTAGGATATTTCTTTGGGGTTCGCGATCTGAAAGACTCGTTTACTAACGTAAACACGTTATTTAAAATGTAAAGGTAGGAGGTAATAAATAATAAGGGACCCTTTCGGATCCCTAATACACAATAAAATATTTATAAAATTCTAATTTATACTTTTCTGCGTAAAAATGCCGGTATATCTAAATCATCAACGGTGAACGGTTTGATTTCCGGATCTGATAGCTCTGGTTTTTTTTGGGAGTTTTTATGATCAAATCCGGTAGCAATCACAGTAACCCGAACACTATCTTCCATTTTATCATCAAGTACGGCACCAAAAATAATATTGGCCTCCTGGTCAGCTGCGGCTGCAATTATTTCAGCAGCTTCATTTACTTCAAACAGACTTAAATCACTGCTCCCGGTTATATTTAAAAGCACTCCCTTTGCCCCGTTAATGGAAGTCTCTAACAAAGCTGAAGAAATTGCAGCCCGAGCAGCATCAGCCGCCCGGTTTTCCGATGTACCTGAACCAATACCCATCAGGGCTGAACCGGCATCTTTCATAATGGTTTTTACGTCCGCAAAATCAAGATTAATTAAACCGGGTACGGCTATTAAATCAGAAATCCCTTGAACTCCTTGACGTAATACATCATCGGCAATAGCAAAAGCTTCCGTAACAGTAGTTTTTTTATCAATTACTTGAAGCAACTTATCATTGGGAATTGTAATTAAAGTATCCACTTTGCTTTTTAATTCGGAGATCCCAATTTCGGCTTGTGAAGCACGACGTCTTCCTTCAAAAGTAAAAGGCCTGGTTACTACACCAACAGTAAGAGCGCCAATTTCTCTTGCTACCTCAGCCACTATTGGTGCCGCACCTGTCCCTGTTCCTCCCCCCATGCCTGCAGTTACAAAAACCATGTCAGCACCCTTAAGAACAGCTATTAGTTCATCCCTACTTTCTTCCGCTGCCTTTTTGCCGATTTCAGGATTTGCCCCTGCTCCTAAACCTTTGGTCAACTTAACCCCAATTTGCACAAGGGTTTCAGCCTGGGAATGCTGTAAGGCTTGGGCATCAGTATTAATCCCAATAAAATCTACTCCCTTAAGGTTACTCCTAATCATACGATTTACCGCATTATTTCCGCCACCACCAACTCCTGCAACCTTTATTTTAGCAAATTGGCCAATTTCATAGTCGTCAAATTCCAGCATAAATTCAAATCCTCCTTAAAGATAATCCTAAATTCAAGCAAAAAAATCCTTGAAAAAATACTTAACTTTATCCAATATCCCATCAAAGAAATGCTCTTTTGCAGGCGCTACCTGCACAGATGAAAGCTGTCTAGCACCGTAGAGAACAAGTCCGGTCACATTAGCATAAGCCGGTTCTTGGGTACTATCACCAATCCCGTTGATTTTATGGGGAAACCCAACTCTAACAGATAAGTCCATTTCTTGAGCAGCAAATTCTGCTAGTCCATTCAATTTGGCTGTTCCCCCAGTGATTATCATACCCCCCGGCAAAACCCCCTGATAACCTGACAGCTTAAGTTCATTTTTGATTAAAGACAATATCTCCTGTGCCCGTAGCTCAATAATCTGAGTAAGCATTTTCTTAGATATCTGTTTAGTTTTCTGGCCTAAAATGTCCTGCACAGAAATCATTTCATTATCCGTTACTGATCTGGATAGTACACATCCATACTTGTTCTTAATATCTTCCGCCACTTCTACAGTAGTACGTAGTCCGATTGCAATATCACTTGTAATTAGATTCCCCCCAGCTGGTAAAACACTTGTATACCATAACCGGCCTTGATCATAAATTGCAAATTCTGTAGTACCTCCTCCAATGTCCACTAGTAAACATCCCAATTCCCGTTCAGCCGGAAAAAGAACCGATTCTGCTGAAGCCAAGGGAGCCGGTAAAAATTCTTCCTCTTGAAGGCCTGCCCTTTGAATACATTTTAACAGGTTTTGTACAGCCATCGTGGACACCGAAATAATGTTTATTTCTGCTTCCAGCCTCTGACCTGCCATTCCAACAGGATCAATAATATATTCGTTCCCATCTACAATATACTGTCTGGGATGAACATGTACTATTTTTTGATTCGGGGGAAGAGCTACTACCTTTGCTGTTTGAATTACCCTATGCACATCCTCAACAGTTATTTCTTTGCTTTTGTTTGTTATGGATACAACTCCCTTATTATTAAGGGACGTGAGATGTCCCCCGGAAATGCTAATGTAAGCATTATCCAGATGGCACCCACTCATGTGCTCTGCCTTTTCTAATGCTTGGGTTATAGTTTTAATAACCCCTTCTAAATCTGTAATGTTTCCTTTCCTTACCCCTACAGTCAATTGTTCACCAACACCGATGATGCTTACATCGCCGTAGTTATCGACTTCTCCTACTAAAACAACAGTCTTTGTTGTACCAATATCTAAACCTACCACTAAATTGTTTCCGGCCAAAGTATAGACACCTCCGGTTTGGTATTATCATTATCAAAGATAATAATAGCTATTTAAATTCATAAAATTTAAGTTCAACATAATTTCTTTTTCCCTGCCAAGGATCCTTTTTTTTCCTGTAAAAAAATGATTAAAATTAGCACTTTTAGTTTTTATAAAGAATAACCGGCTTACCAGCAAAACTGACGTCAATATACTTTATCTTGTTTAAGTTATTATGTTTTTTTTCCTGGTTTAATACTATTAAAAATTTTTTTAATTTATCTAAAAACTCTTCGGAATCACCTAACCTTACTTCAATACCTTGAACAGTAAAAGCCTTTATATTTTGAGAATCCTTTACTTCAATCTCGGCAACAATATCTTTGCTACCAGTATCCATTTGAGATACTATTTTCAAGGCTAATTGAAGTTTATCTGATTTCAATAATTTTCCTATGGAAGGTGTTCCTGGTAACTCTATTCCGGTAATTATTGGTATGGGATTTCTTCCTATTTCATTTTGTTTTTTAAGAATATATCCCTGGGAATCAACTTGCAGAAATCCTCCCTCTACAGGAATTAATACTAATGGTGTTCTTTCTTGAACATTTATTACCAACGTTTGGGGTAGCTTTCTCTTCACAACCGCTTCTTTAATAATAGAATTAGTCTTGATTTTTTCCTCCGCCTGGGAAATATCAACTTGGAAAATGTTTGTCCCCTTTACAAGACCACTAAGTTCAATAATTTCCTCAGGAGAAAAGCTGTTTAATCCGTTAACTTTAATGGAAGAAACAACAAAAAATGAGGATTGCATAAAGAAAAAAATAGTTAACCAAAGCAACAGAACAGACAAAATATACATTAGCCATTTTAAGTTTCCAGGTTTTTTCCTCCGCCCCGGCCTATGATATCTTACTTCCATTATGTGTTACCTACCTGGTTACGGTTTTTAGTACTTAGTTATTATTATATCATTTAATATCGATGACGAATAGTATATGTATTTAATTTTCCATAATTCTTCATTTTCCGTAATAACAGTAAACATTTTGCATAATCGCCAATTTATTAAAACTTTTGACATAGTACAAAAAAAAGGGAACACCTATCGTGCTCCCTTTTGTGCAGTTTATCCAACTTTTATTTGTTCAATTCCGGGATACCCACTGCCGGAATCCATATTATTATTAATAGAACTTCCTATACTAATTTTTCTACCTTCACTTTTAGTCCTAATAATATTAGCCCCTAAGGAAGCATATTTTTTTTCCATTAAATAGTATCCTCGATCAATATGCCCAATATTTTCAACTATGGTAACACCTTCTGCCGCCAGTCCCGCTAATACTAAAGCCGCACCAGCTCTCAGATCTGTAGCTTCAACAACAGCGCCGGAAAGCTTTTTGACTCCTTTTATTACTGCTACTTTCCCTTCAATTTTGATATCGGCTCCCATACACCGAAGTTCATCCGCATGTTTAAACCTATTCTCAAAAATACTTTCCGAAATAATAGATGTTCCCTGGGCTAAAGTCATTAGTGCCATCATTTGAGGCTGTAAATCCGTAGGATATCCAGGGTACGGCATCGTTTTTATATCTATCGCTTTTATTTTTTTCGTCCCTTTTACCCTAATACCTTTCATGTCTTTAACAACTACAATTCCCGCTTCTTTCAATTTAGCAATTAATAATTGCAAATGTTCTGTTTTTGCATTTCGTATAAATATATCGCTATCAGTTATTGCCGCCCCCAGCATAAAAGTCCCTGCTTCTATACGATCAGGTATTACTGTATGTTCTACGCTATAAAGCTTTTTTACTCCTGTTACCTGGATTGTATCCGTTCCGGCACCATCAATCTTTGCTCCCATTCCATTTAAAAATGCAGCTAAATCTATAATTTCCGGTTCCCGGGCTGCATTTCGGATCAATGTCACTCCATTAGCCAAGGATGCTGCCATTAGAATATTTTCCGTTGCACCCACACTTGGGAAATCAAAATACACCTCTCCGCCTGTTAATCCTGTAGTACAAGCTTCAATATACCCGTGTTTTTCCTTTATAACAGCACCTAATTGTTGTAACCCTTTAATATGATAATCCATAGGCCGGGAACCAATGGCACAGCCCCCGGGAAAAGGAGCCTTAACATAGTTAAACCTGCTTAATAAAGGTCCAATTACCAGGTTAGATGCCCTCATTTTTTTCATGATTTCTTCAGGCACCTCAGTAACCTGAGCATTAGTTGCATTAAGAATTAGGGTATTTTTTTCCCATTTGATTTTAACCCCTAACAATTTTAGGGCATCAATCATTACCAACACGTCCTGAAACAGCGGAATGTTATGTACTACACATGTCTCGGAACTCAATAAACATGCAGCTAAAATGGGCAATATGGAATTCTTCGCCCCGGACACATTTACCTCACCTTGTAAACGTGTACCCCCTGTAATAACAAATTTCTCCATTATGTCACACCCCCATTGGTGTCTGAGCATCTCCTATTATCCGAATCTCCATTTCCAGTTGTGTATTGAATTTTTCTCGTACCCTCTTACAAAGTTCATCAACAATAGTAAGTACATCCTTTGCTGACGCCTCTCCATGATTTACAATAAAGTTAGCATGTTTTAAGGATACTTCAGCATCTCCACATCGTAATCCCTTGCCCCCTACACTTTCTATCAGCCTGCCAGCAAAGTCATGAGCAGGATTTTTAAACACACTGCCTGCGGAAGGAAACTCTACAGGTTGACTAGAATGTCTTTTACTTAAGTATTCCTTTATCAGATTTTTACTTTCATCTTTATCTCCCGGAACAAGGGAAATGATGGCTTTAGTGACAATCCAATTATTTTTCTCCAAAAAAATACTATGACGATACCCGAAAGACAAATCCTTTTCTTCTATCCATCTAACTTTACCAGTTCCATCTACCACCTCAACTTTTTTTACCAGGCTTCCAAAATTGTTATTTCCAACACCGGCATTCATTGCAATTGCACCACCTACACTTGCAGGAATTCCAGAGGACCATTCCAGCCCGGATAGTCCTCTGCGAGCTGCCTCTTTAGCCAAACGGGGAAGAAATACCCCAGCTTCTGCCTCTACACCCTGTTGGGTCCAAACACACTTGTTTAACGTTTCTTGTATTTTAATTACGACCCCTCGAATCCCCCCGTCTAGCACTAATAGATTTGAACCGATGCCTACCACATACCAAGGAACATTATTCTCAATACACAACTTAACCAAACAACAAATATCATCTATATCTCTTGGAAAAACCACCATATCAGCAGGACCGCCAATTTTCCATGTTGTATGATACTTCATAGGCTCATGAAGTCTATACTCTCCTTTAAAGCAACCCGGAATTTGACGGATTAATTGGTCAAGATTCAACTATGTTACCTCCCAACAATCTTAACTCCTCAGCTAAACGAATTCCTACTCTCCTGATGTTCCCGGCTCCTAGTGTTAATACCAAGTCACCTGACCGGGCTTCCCTGGCTAAAAAGTCCACAATTTCATTTTCCGTCTTAAAATATTGAACTTCCTTATCGCTGCAGTTACGGATAGCATTAACAATCAACCCAGATGTTACACCTGTTATCGGTTTTTCGGAGGCACTATAAATTTCATCGATAATAATCAAATCAGCATCATGGAAGGAATCCCCAAATTCGAATTGTAGTAATTTTGTCCTGCTATATCGATGAGGTTGAAAAACCGCTATTATTCTAGAAAATCCAGCATTTTTAGCTGCCTTTAAGGTAGCCTGTAATTCCGTGGGATGATGGGCATAATCGTCAACAATAGTGATACCATTAGTTTTGCTAATAAATTCAAAACGTCTTTTTGCTCCAGAAAACTCTTTCAGGCCCAGAACAACTTGATGAAATGTTAAACCAATTTCCCTGCCAACACTAATAGCCGCAAGAGCATTAGATATATTATGCAAACCAGGAACCTGAAGCTTCAGCTCACCTAATTTACTACCTCGGTAAAAAACCTCACATCGAGACTGCATTCCTTTAAAGGAAATATTCTTTACTGTATAATCAGCACCTTCGTGATTAACCGCATATGTAATATACCTTCCTGGCACAGTATCCCTGATATCCGCCAATTGTTTGTTGTCAAGGCTGATAACGGCTAAACCGTCTTCCGGAAGCTGTTTTACAAATCTTACAAAAGCACTGACAATATTGTTAACAGAACGATAATAATCAAGATGGTCATTTTCAATATTAGTAATCACTGCTATATGAGGAGATAAAAGTAAAAAAGTTCCGTCACTTTCATCAGCTTCTGCAACCAAATATTTTCCCTTCCCTAATTTTGCATTACTGCCGATTTGCTTTAATTCTCCCCCAATTATTACGGTAGGGTCACAATTATTCAACTCTAACATCAATGATATCATTGCACTGGTAGTAGTTTTTCCGTGAGCCCCTGCAACAGCAATACTCTTCTGGCGGGTCATAAGCCGGGCTAACATTTCCGCTCTGGGAATAACATTTATACCCAGCTTCTTTGCCTTCAGCAGTTCCGGATTATCCTGTGAAACAGCAGAGGAAAAAACCACTGTTTTTATATTTTCAGTAATGTTTTCGGCAGCATGACCGATAAAAATCTTGGCCCCTAATTTTTTTAGATTTTTTACAGTATCCGATTCTTTAATATCCGAACCGAATACTGGTAAACCAATTTGTAGCAGTATCCTTGCAATACCGCTCATGCCAATACCGCCAATTCCTATAAAATGAACCGGCCCTTTTGTCAATTCCAATTCTGTCATCTCCTTCCTAGGGAAGCAGGAGTAAACTTTGGTTAGCCACATATAACGTATAATTATAATATGCCGTGGTTTACCGAATGTTACGGCACAAAGTTGTTTACCGCTTTGTGCTTATTCCTGCAATAATGTCGATAATTTCATTTAAAGCATTTATTTTGCCCATTTCCTTGGCCGCACCAGCCATTCTTTTCCGGAGAGGAACATCTGCTATCATTTCCTCTAATGTTTTTAACAATATGTTCCCCGTTAGATTTTTGTCCAAAATCATTTTTGCCGCACCATGACAAACTAATGACCGGGCATTATATTCTTGATGGTTGTTTGCGGCATAAGGGTAAGGGATTAAAATTGAAGGAATTCCTCTCACCATAATTTCTGATAAAAAGGAAGCCCCTGCCCTGCCTACAATAATATCTGCAGCTGCCAATGCATGCTCTATTTGGTATAAATAAGGAACAACTATAATATTACTCCCCTTACCTGGCACAATGCCATTTTTTTTCATTGTAGATAAAGTATCATCAAACCCATCATGACCGGTAACATGAACAACCTGAATATCTTTACGGTTAAAAAATGCACATAATACCTTTTCAGCCCCCATATTAATACTGCGTGCTCCCCGACTCCCCCCGGTAATAACAACAGTAATCTTGTCCTCCGACAAACCGAGAGACTGGATGCCAGTTTTCTGATCCATAGATATGATTTCTGGACGTACAGGCAAACCGGTTAATTGTATTCCTTCCTTTTTAGAAAAATATTTAATCGAATCCTCAAAAGTTACACAAACCCTATCTGCAAACCGGGAGAGAATCCTATTGGTAAAACCGGGAATGGCATTTTGTTCATGAATTACCGTAGGTATACCTAATAATGCTGCAGCCAGTACTACCGGGCCACAAACATAACCTCCTGTCCCAACTACTACATGAGGTTTATATGCCCGCACTACATTTAAAGATTCCCAACACCCCTTTAATGCTTTAAAAACACTTGATATCGTCTTGACGGAAATAGGGCGGGTAAATCCTTCCACACATACAGTAGTAAAAGCCAATCCCGATTTGGGTACAATATCCGCCTCAAGACCTTTATTGGTTCCTACGTACAATATTTCCGTACTGTCAAAACTTTCCTTTAATCCTTTGGCAATTGCAAGAGCCGGGTATATATGGCCCCCAGTTCCACCACCGGTAATTATTACACGCAATTTCCTCACCTATCCAACCCCGCATAACAGGACACATTTAATAAAAGCCCAATACCTGCTAAAGAAAAAATAAGAGATGAACCCCCATAGCTGATAAATGGCAATGTAATCCCGGTCACCGGCAAAGACCCAGTCACCACTCCCAAATTAATTAATGCCTGAAGTCCTACCATAGAGGTAACTCCAATAGCAATCATACTTCCAAAAGCATCAGAAGTAGTTATTGCCACCTTTAAACCCCTCCAAATAAGCAAAAGGAAGAGTATAATAACCAAGGCTCCCCCGATAAATCCTAATTCTTCAGCAATAATGGAAAATATAAAATCTGTATGCCGTTCCGGTAAATAAAAGGTTTTGGCACGTCCAGCTCCCAATCCAACCCCCAGTAATCCTCCCGATCCGATAGCAAGCAAAGATTGGACCGTTTGGAACCCGGTATCTTGAGGATCCTTCCAGGGATCCAAAAAAGACATGAAGCGTTCCATTCGGTAAGGTTCAAAAACTATGGCAGCAACTACCAAACATATTCCTAATCCTGCCAGTAAAGCCATGTGAGATTTTTTAGCTCCTGCACACCATAACATAATAAAAGTTGTTCCTGCCAAGGCCACGGCTGTCCCTAGGTCCGGCTGCATCAAAATCAAGGCACAGGCACCTCCCAAAATCAACAAGGGAGGTAGAAATCCCTGCCGAAATGATTTCATCCGGTGCTGGTTTTCACTGAGAAATTTCGCCATGTAAATAATCATAACTAATTTAGCAAATTCTGACGGCTGAATCTGAAATGGACCGGCACCTAACCACCTTACTGACCCTTTATGCTCGATCCCGATACCAATTAAGAGCAAGCCTAGTAAAACAAAAGAAAAGATCAAAGCCGGCTTAGCTAATTCTTTTAATTTTACATAGTTAACTTTCATCACAAAAATCATCAAAATAACACTGAGCAAAGTATTAAAAAACTGACGCTTTAAATAGTAAAATGAATCACCTTTATGTTCATAATAAGCAACATACTGACTGGAACTAAAAACCATCACAATACCAATACTGAGTAATGCCAACACAGTTATAAAGATGATAAAGTCAGGAGCAGACTTTTTTTTCAACTGCATCTCCTCACCTTTCACTTAATTTAAAAACCAGTGACTTGAAAAGGTCTCCTCTCTCCTCGAAACTATGAAACATATCCCAACTGGCACAGGCAGGAGAAAGTAGAACCACATCACCAGGTAAAGCAACCTTATTTGCCAGAGAAACAGCTTGCGGATAATCCTGAACCATTTGGATAGAAGAAAATCCTGTTTTTTCCACAGCCTCCCTTATTGCTTGAGCCGCTTCTCCCAGTAAAATTAAAACTCGTACTTTAGCTCTAATTAACTGTGCTAATTCCTTAAAATCGCTACCTTTATTTTTTCCTCCGGCAATCAGAATAATAGGACGGTCATACGCCTCTAGCGCCTTCATAGTTGCATCAGGATTAGTCCCTTTGGAATCATTTATGTAAGTAACCCCTATTAGATTGCGTACAAATTCCAGGCGGTGCGCAACCCCGGGAAAACTTTTTAATGTCTTGCCAATTGATTGAGGATCTACACCTAAACAGTAAGAAGCGGCAGTTGCTGCCAAAGCGTTTTCCAGATTATGTCCACCTTTTATATATATGTCATTGCAGTTTACAACATTTATTATTTTTGCACCGGTATTAATAACAACTTGATCCCGGTCAATATACACACCTTGAGGCAAGATTGTTTTCCGACTAAAAAACATCACATGAGCTTTGCTCTGCTTAGCCAATGCCTGTGTTCGGGGATCATCATAATTTAATACAGTGAAATCTGACCCTTGCTGGTTTTCAAATATGCGAGCCTTTGCTGCCGTGTATCCATGCATTGTTCCGTGTCGGTCCAAATGATCCGGTGTAATATTGATTATTACAGCAACCTTAGGACGGAAATTACATATGGTTTCCAATTGAAAACTAGATGTCTCAGCAACGACCACTTTTTCTTTAGTTAAATTTTCCACTCCGGTAATCAATGGAATTCCAATATTTCCTCCAATAAAAGCCTCTATTTGAGCATCATTAAAAATTTGGCCCGTCAAAGCAGTAGTAGTCGTTTTTCCATTAGTTCCTGTAATAGCAACAATTGGCACCTTTGTATACCAATAAGCCGTTTCCAGCTCTCCGATGAGGGGAATTTTAACTTTTTGTAATTTTTTTACAAGTGGAATGCTTAAAGGTACCCCGGGACTAATTACGGCAAAATCGTATTTCCCCGGGTAAATTTCCGGGTCACTGCCCAAAATCAATTCAATTCCCCGTGTTTCTAACGGTTTGATATGATTTTCTAACTGTTCTCTGGACTTTATATCGGTTAGTGTCACTAACCCACCTTTTCTACTTAAGACAGACGCTGCCGCTAAACCGCTCTTGGCCGCACCAATAACAAGAATTCGCTTGTTTTTAACTTCCCACATTTTGTACCTCCAAAACAATAAAACATAGTTTTAACTACTTATACCGGAAATCACCTTAAAATGTTACTAACACCAGCCCCCCGAAAACAAATAGCGCCGAAATAATCCAAAAACTATACACGACTTTCGTTTCATGCCATCCTAGAAGCTCAAAATGATGATGCAAGGGACTCATACGAAATATGCGTTTCCCGGTTAATCTAAAACTTAATACCTGAAGTACCACAGATAGTGTTTCAAGTACGTAAACACCTCCTAGGATAGGTAACACTAATTCTGTTTTTGTCAAAATAGCCAGTGCGGCAACACCACCACCAAGGGCAAGAGACCCGGTATCACCCATAAAAATTTTTGCCGGATACCGGTTAAACAATAAAAAGGCTAAGCAGCCCCCGGAAAGGGCCGCGGCAAAAACAGCCAAATCTGAATAATTCATTGATAACACAGGAGGATTAATAACTGCTAAAAGACAAATAATAACATAACCTAACAATACCAAAAAAGTAATTCCAGTTGCTAATCCATCTAACCCATCGGTAAGGTTAACAGCATTAGCCGACCCTATAATAATTAAAAGAGCGAAAAAGTAATACCAGATTCCCGCCTGCCATTTAATATCAGTTAGGGGAATCACTACATCTGTGCCCCTTCCCAGATGCTGTACAGCGATTAGTGTAAAGACTATCGAAAATAAAATTTGACCTAACAGTTTTTCTCTGGCTTTTAAACCTAAGGGCCTTTTTAGCACTACCTTAATAAAATCATCAAGAAAACCTAAAAAACCGAAGGCTAGAACAATACCTACAGCTAATAAAACTTCATCCGATAATTTACTCCACCACAGGACAGTACCTACCATAGCTAAAATAAAAATTATTCCTCCCATGGTAGGTGTTCCTGCCTTTTTCAAATGTCCCTTAGGCCCGTCATTTCTAACCCGTTGTCCAAATTTCAAAATCCTTAACAAAGGAATAATTAACGGGCTAATAACCAGCCCTCCAGCCCAAGCTGTAATTATGCTTATAAGAGCCAATTTCATTCCCGTAACCGCCTTGTATCTTATTTTTTATAGCACATTCCTAATTTGTTTAAAGCATCCCGAGCTTCTTCCCGGTCATCAAAATGCAAAGTTTCACCCTTCACTAACTGGTATGTCTCATGGCCCTTCCCGGCAATTACCACAATATCTCCCGGATCAGCTTTTAAAATAGCCTCTTGAATTGCCTTCCGCCGTTCTTCAATTATTAGATATTTTGGAGATATTTTTCTCATACCTTGTTCTATCTCCGCGATAATTTCATCAGGATTCTCTGATCTCGGATTATCCGAAGTGATAATGGTAAAGTCACTATACTTTCCGGATATTTCTCCCATCATAGGCCGTTTTCCCCGGTCCCGGTCTCCCCCGCATCCAAATACTGTAATCACGCGGCCTTGAGTAATTTCCCGGGCCGTAGCAAGAATATTTTTCAATCCATCGGGAGTATGGGCATAATCTACTATTACTGCAAAAGGCTGACCCATGTCAATTAGCTCAAAACGCCCAGGTACTTGAGGAGCGCTACTTATAAAATCAGCAATAGTTGGGAGGGTAATACCTTCTGCCAATGCAACAGTTATCGCTGCAAGTAAATTGTATACATTAAACATGCCTATTAAAGGGGCTTTTATATGATATTTACCCTGGGTACACCGGATGTTGAATTCTGTTTGCCGGGCAGAAATTTTAATGTCATCGGCTTTAACCACAGCCTGTTCTTTAATACCATAAGTCCACACAGGTACTTTTGCTGTTCTGATAAACTCCGGTGCCATTTTATCATCTGCATTAATCACTGCGTACTTTGGCCCGTCCTTTTTCCCCAAGTGCAAATTACTAAACAGCATTTGCTTACTGTTTAAATAGTCCTCCCAACTACTATGATAATCCAAATGATCCTGAGTCAAGTTAGTAAATACCGCAATATCAAATTCGCAACTGGCTACTCGGTGCTGTTTTAATGCGTGAGAGGATACTTCCATTACCACTGCCTTTGACTTCATTTTGACCATTTCACTAAGCAGCATGTTTAGTTCCAAAGATTCCGGAGTAGTGTGACTTGCCGTTAATATATCTCCACCTACCATATTATGAATAGTCCCAATAAGGCCAACAGCACTACCTTGGGTTTCTAACAAACCTTTAATTAAATGAGTTGTTGTAGTTTTACCGTTAGTCCCCGTTACTCCAACTACCCGCAATTGTTTGTCAGGAAAATTGTACCAGAGGGAAGATAAATCTGCTAACGAGCGCCTGGTATCAGTAACAACTATTTGTGGTACTTTGAGATCTATTGTTTTAATTCTTCTTTGCACCATCAGGGCACCAGCGCCTTTTTTCAAAGCTTGGGGTATAAAATCATGGCCGTCCTGTTTTAACCCTGAAATACAAACAAATAGATTACCTGGTTCTACCTTTCTGGAATCATATTGAATACCGGTAATTCTGACATTAGGATTTCCGATAACACTTGTATTCAGGTGGTCAGCCATTTCACCTATTAACATAAAATCACCTCCTCACAACTTGTTTCCTTCATCTGAATTATGAAGTTATAACCAATTATCTAACGGAACCATTATGTGGAATATTATTTACCCAAAAACATACTTACTAAACATAAAAACTTTTTTAGTGATAACCCTAGCTCTTTTCCAAATATCTAACCGGCCCCAAAACTATTCTTTCTGATACACCAAAAAAGGAGTTGACAAGGATACCAACTCCTATTCAGCGTTTAAGGTCCTATGGTTTCTTCCGTACTATCTTCTTCAGAAAATACCACCTTGACTGTCCCTCCAACTTTAATCTTTGCTCCTGGAGCCGGATCCTGCTGCACTAATGTCCCGTAACCTTTTGGATTTATTTTTAGTCCCATAATACTCAAAATTTCTCCTGTTTCTCTAATTCGTTTATTTGTTAAATTAGGTACGGTTAAATAACCGGATTCCTGTAATTGTTCCTTTGATCCCATTCTAAGCAATACCGTGCTTCCTGTACGAACTTTCGCCATTCCACCTGGTGTTTGCCCTATCACAACTGAGCCTTTTCCTTTAACCTCTACCTTCAGCCCTTCTAACTGCAATATTTTTTTGGCCTGTTCTTCGGTGAGATTAATAACTTCAGGTACAGTAATTATTTTTTGGGTTGGTTGTTGATTTTCTTGGTCTTGTCTATTATCTTCATCTGGGTTAAACTGAGTTGCTACTCCCAGATAGTGCAAACTGTCTTCCACAATTCCTTTGAAAACGGGGGCCGCTACAGTTCCACCATAATATGGATATCCTTGAGGTTCATCAACCATTACTAACACCACAAGTTGGGGATTATCAGTAGGAGCTATTCCAATAAACGAAGCCACATATTTGCCTTGCAAATAACCTCCTCGTCCAGCTTTTTGAGCTGTACCTGTTTTACCTCCTACCCGGTAACCTGGAATATAGGCATTACTTCCCGTCCCTTGGGATACTACACTCTCTAGAATATCACATTCAGTTTTTGCCGTTTGAGTAGAAATCACCCGACATATTTGTTTAGGCTCAAAACTCTTCAGAGATTTATTATTATTATCAATAACCTCCCTCACAATCTGCGGTTTCATTAAAACCCCGCCGTTAGCCACTGCGGAAACAGCACTTACGAGCTGAAGAGGAGTAACAGAAATGGATTGACCAATAGAAATAGTAGCAATATTAATAGTCTTTAAATCCTTTTCCTGAATCATAATCCCCGACGCTTCACCAGGAAGGCTCACCTCTGTTTTTTTACCAAAACCAAAGGCCTTAATATATTTATAAAAAATGCCTTCTTTTTTCTTTTCTAACTTCAGACCCACCTCTACAAATCCCGGATTGCAGGAATTTTGAACTACTTCCCGAAAAGTTTGGCTTCCGTGGGGATTACCTGTACGCCAGCATTTTATGCGTCGATCACCAACAGTAATATATCCCGGGTCATAGAAACGATCCTCAGGAGTCACTACCCCCTCTTCCAAGGCAGCTGCAGTTGTAATAATTTTAAATGTGGAACCCGGTTCATAAGTATTGGATACACCAATATTCCTCCATGTTGATGAATCAAAATCACTATACTTATTCGGGTCGTAAGAAGGCCGGTTTGCCAAAGCTAAAATTTCACCAGTCTGGGGTCTCATTACAACGGCAACTGCATTTTTAGGTTTTGATGAACTTTTCATCAGTTTATCCAGTTCCCGCTCCGCAAAATACTGAATGGTTTCATCAATTGTAAGCACCAAACTGTACCCGTCTACCGGTGGTACATACTTATGTACAGCCTGAGGAAGCTCCCGGCCCTGTGCATCATATTCGATAATAATCCTACCGGGAATTCCTTTGAGATCATTATCAAATGTTTTTTCTATTCCTTCTAATCCTTGATTATCAACTCCGGCAAAACCTAAAATATGAGCAGCAAGGTTATCTTTAGGATAAAATCGCTGAGATTCCTCAACAACTTTAATACCTGGCAAATCCAATTCCCGAATCTTTTTTGCTTTATCAAAATCTACTTTTCGTTTTAACCACTCAAAAGAGCGGTCAGCTGTTATCTTCTGTAAAATTTTTTCTGGCGTCATATCCAATATTGGTGCCAATATTTTAGCTATTTCTTTCGCCTTTCCGGAATGCTTTACTTCAATAGGGGAAACATAAACAGAATCGGCACTAACGCTAATTGCTAACTTTTTACGATTTCGGTCATAAATAGTTCCCCTTTTGGCCGCTACCGTAACTTCACGGGTTCGCAGCTGTTCAGCCTTTAATTGCAGATCATCTCCTAAAGCAAACTGGAGATAAGCTATACGTAATAATAAAATAAAGAAGGCAGCTATTGCTCCAAAAAAGAGTACCGCCATCCTTCGTCTCATCAGTATGTTAGTGGTTTGCACTGATAACCCTCACTCCTTAGGGAAATAATTAGCAGTAAGCGCTTTCCCTCCGGCAAATTTAGGGCTCCATAAAGGCCCTGGATGCTTCAGCGTTGTCTATCCCATTTACAAAATCTGTTACCAGTTTATTAATTGCCTTTAATGATGTTTGTGATTCTTCTTTGCTCGTTACTCCTTGGTTTTTTGCAGATTCAACCTGAGAATTTAATTCACTTTGCTCTTCACTGTGTTCCATTATTAAATAGTGAACATTAGACTCTTCAGGTTGCACCATTCCCAGTTCTGTACGCGCAATATTTTCAATACGATCCAAGGATTTCAAGCTGGCTATTTTTAATTTTAATCGTTCATTTGAATTTTGCAAGCCCAATATTTCCCTTTTTAACTGGATAATTTTATCAGCATGGTTGATAACTTGAGCATGTACCGATATTAATGCTATCCCAATAACTAGTGCGATTAAAATCCATGTAATAATTTCCAAATTTCCCCTTAAAGAATTTGTTGCTTTTAACCGTTTTCTGCGGTGCCTGGTAACCTTCTTTTCAACCTCATATGGTTGGGATAGTTGTTTCGCCACTAACAAATTTATTCAACCTCCTGATCATTTAGAACTTTTTCGGCAACCCTGAGTTTTGCACTTCGCGCTCTAGGATTCTCCTTTATTTCAGCAGCCGAGGGAATAATAGGTTTTTTAGTAATAATTTTTAAAATCGGTTGCCCATTACAGATACAAACGGGTATATGAGGGGGACATGTACATCCTTGAGATAACCTCTGAAACTGCTGTTTCACAATTCTATCTTCTAACGAGTGAAAGGAAATAACACATATCCTCCCCCCGGGTTTTAAAAAAATGGCAGCATCGGATACTGCCGACTCCAGCATTTCCAATTCCGCGTTTATCGCAATCCGCAAAGCCTGAAAAGTCCTTTTGGCGGGGTGAGGACCATTTTTCCTGGCCCCTGCGGGAATTGCTGCCTTAATTATCTGAACCAATTCACCGGTAGTTGTGATCTCTTTTTTTCTACGATATTCATCTATAAATTGGGCTATTCGTTTAGCCCATTTTTCTTCACCATATCGGAAAATTATTTCCGCAATTTTTTCCTTGCTTTCTGTATTCAGTAATTCTGCGGCTGTTTTTTGCCCTTTAAAAATACTCATACGCATATCAAGAGGAGCATCCTCCATATACGAAAATCCTCTGGCAGGATTATCTAGCTGGTAAGATGAAACCCCCAAATCAAAAATAAAACCATCAACTTTATTGACACCAAGACATTGTAAAATATTTTTAATGTTACCAAAGTTACCCTGAATAATAGTTACCCTACTTGCATAATCAATTAACCTTTCTCGACCTATAGCAATTGCTTGCTCGTCTTGATCTATTGCAATCAATTTTCCCTCGGGTTTTGTTCGCTCTAAAATGCTCTTTGAATGGCCTGTTCCCCCCATAGTGCAATCAACATATAAACCCGTTTTTTTTAAATTCAACATCTGCATAGATTCTTCCAGTAAAACCGGAACATGTAAAAACTCCACCAACAGCACCTCTATTTAGGAACAGCTTCCTTATATCTCAAGATCAAAATCAACAATTTTCTCTGCAATTTTATCATATTCTTTTTCCGCTTTTTGGCTGTAATCTATCCATCGTTCTTTAGCCCAAATTTCCACCCTATTAGAAACCCCAATAATTACTACTTCTTTTGCTACCAAGGCATATTCCCGAAGATTAGCTGGGAGTAATATCCTCCCCTGTTTATCTAATTCACATTCACAAGCCCCTGAAAAGAAAAAACGTACAAATGCCCTTGCATCAGCTTTAGTAAAGGGCAAAGTCTTCAATTTTTCCTCTAAAATATTCCACTCATTCATGGGATAAACAAACAAACAACAATCTAACCCTTTAGTAACAACAAAGGTTTCCCCCAATTCATCCCTAAATTTAGCAGGAATAATTAACCTGCCTTTGGGATCTATCGTATGGTGGTATTCTCCCATGAACATGGCATCTTACTCCACATTAATTTATTACCGCCCCACTCCTATCCACTTTCACCCACTTACTATTCTAGATCACTACTATATTTCCTGCTAAATTGAAAAAAATAAAAAAGCAGTAAAAAGCAGTAATTTGTAACTTTTTGTATGTGTTTTCGAAAAATATCACTTAGAGTATTTCTATTAGTGTATTGGTACCAAGTAACGTATGGTTCGTTAATGACATAAAGGTTATAAATTTATAAGCGATTGATAACTCTTCTTGCCTTTCCCACAAAAAACTTTCTACCAAACTTATTTATAATTTATCTGCTTTTCCATTTTTTTATTATCCACCAGCAAACAATCCCGCATAATGCCAGAACAGCTAATACTTCTAAATCATAAAAATACCTGGCAAGTTGAAAAAAACCCAAGGAAGCAAGAGTAACAACGATACCAGCAAGCACGATACCGCCAATTAAAGCCATTACTGAATACCAAAAATTAATACCTAATATAAAAGCTAATAAACTCCCTGTCCATGCACCTGTTCCTGGTAAAGGTATTGCTACAAAAAGCATCAAACCCAATGCTCCGTACTTTTCAACCTGCTTACCTTTTTTTCTCGTCCTTTCTATCAATTTTCCCAAGTAGCTTTGAAAAAGAGTTATTTTACTAAACAGCTCATAAAGACGGGGAATTAACAGTAACAAGGGGATAACCGGTAAAAAGTTGCCCACTACTGACAAAAAAAAAGCCTGACCCGTAGGTACTCCCAATGCAATAGCTATGGGAATGGCCGCTCTCAACTCTGTTACCGGTATTGCTCCTAGAATCACTATTCTGATATCCAGTGGTATAAAGGCAACGATATTTAATATAAACTCAGACATTAATTTCCTCCTTTAAGACAAGCTATTATTCCGTTAAATCTATAATATTATTGCATATGCTTTTATATTACTACAATTTCTCTTTCTTAAATATACTAATTTGAAAAATCTTGTATTAATTAATTTGAATCTGCCGGTTTTTTGCGCAAATAAAAACAGGCCCTGAAATCTGTTCAACGCCTGTTAATTTTAATTTTATATAACTCCTATTCGCTTTTTTCCTCGGATTTTCCCGTATCTTTTTTATTTTTGGTATCATTATTTTTTTTGCTATTTTGCTTTTCTATTTCCTCAATGCCTTTAATGAGGTTGTTGACACTTTCCAACTGAGGGTCTCCTGATTTCAGAGCAGTTTTATACTGGGATAATTCTTCTTTAGCCAACTGAAAATTCTGTTTTCCGGATATTAGGAACATAACATAACTATAGACAGTAGCATAATCACTAGGTGAAATACCGCGCGCCTTTTTAAATAAAGTTTCCGCTGTATTAAACTGCTGGCCCTGCCAAGCACACATAGCAGCCTTTACTAATAAATCGGACTTGCCTTTATTGTTTAACTCTGCAGGAGCATTATCAAGGGCGGCAAGATAATTTTCTAATCCCTTTGTATAAACTTCTATGCTTTTTGTTTGATTTCCGGTTTGGGCATATAACCCAGCTTGTTCATTTCTCACATCGGCTATACTTTTTAGTAAGGAAAAATCTTTGGGTTTTTCTATTAATGACTTTTCCCAGGTATCTATACTAGATTGTAAATATTTTATCTGTTCCTCCGGGGTAACTTTTTTTGTCCCCGCATTATTGTTTAAATCTGGTGCACTCCAAATGGCAAAAGACCCTATGAGACCAAAAGACAGCACCAAAGTCATAATGATCAATGGTACGCGCATAGTCTTTTTACTTCTGCGTATTTTTTGCATTATCATATTATGTCCCCCTAATCCCATAATTTACATTAATGATAACGAAAACAAACAAAATGTGTCAAGATAAGTATTTTTCATACCATTTTCATTGATATCCCGGAACAAAGACTTTTATATTTTGCACGTTGAGCAATTCGAAGTGCAATTACTTCTATTACAACCTGAGCCGCCTCCCGGACCGGAAAGAATTGCTATTTTGCTATAATCTTGTCGTTTATCCTTACTCTTACAATTAGGGCACTCAGCTTCGTCTTTTTGGTTCCAGGGAACGTTCACTGTGAAATCCGTCCCACATTTTTTACATGTAAAACTATATCTCGGCATAACATTCTCCTTTCCAGACCGCCAAACATCTTACTAATTCATATTTTTCTTAGTAACATCTAAATCCACCCAAACATCGAGAGCCTCTCCTAAGATCTTTTGCACATCTGTAATCACTCGTGAAAGACGATACTCTGCAGTTAAAAAATCATTGACAATAGGATTGAGACTTAATATTTCATAAATTTTTTCCAATTGTTCTATCTGACTATCTACATCTTCTCCTGAAATTTCTGCTATCTGAACCTCTAACTGTCGCTTTCGAAATTCCTGCAACATATGGGCATTTTCTTCATCTTTTTGAAGTTTTTCTTTTGCCACAATATACTGTTGGTACTCCTCAGATTCTTGTAAAGTTTTGGCCAACTCTTGGGCTCTATCATAAACGCTCATAAAATCCCCCCTTGGCTTTTATCCTCTCCAAATTTTCTGCATAAAAACCGAAATCCCTTCCTGTAATAAAAATAATCCGGACAGTCTATTATAGAAGACTGTGAATCTTATTAATGGTGTCTTTGAGGAAGATTATTACCAAAATTATACCATTACCGGTTCTATTCCAAATCTCTTATAATCATTCTTTTTTTCACAAAAGTTACATACTTACGGTAACCTGTTTTTTTTGCATACTCATATGCTAAATTAATGTCCCTACCCGTATCCTCCGGCTGATGAGCATCTGAACCAAAAGTAATAGGGATATTATGAGTAAAACACTCTTTTAACAATTCTTGGCAAGGATAAATTTCTTGAACCGGTTTTCTCAAACCTGAAGTATTTATTTCAACTACCAGAGATCTTTGTTTTAAAACATAAAACATTTCACCGGTAAAAGTCAATAGCGATTTTGAAGGCCGGAAACCAAAAACTTTAATCAAATCTAAATGGGGCATCACCTGGTATAATTGGGTCTGTGCAGCCTGTTTCACAGTAGCAAAATATTCACGATAGAGATCGTCGATATCTTTCTCATTGTACCGATAAATATAATCCGGATGATCAAACATCCATTTGTCCCTTCCTAAATGGTGAATCCCTCCTAAAATATAGTCAAAAGGCTTGTTCCAAATGAAACGAGCAATTTCCTCTTCCCGCCCGAAAATATGGTCTACTTCTAAACCTATTCGAATAGCTATTTGCGGGTATTTTGTCTGCAGGTATTTAAAAGTCTCAAAATTTATTTTTCCCAAAAACCAATCGTGCTCAACAAAGCCTATTTCGTCAAGTCCCTCCTTTTGAGCTTTGAGAATAAAAGGTTCAATATCATCTACAGTGTGGCCCCTTTCGCCGTGACCCATACCATGGATATGGTAATCTCCCGGCACAAATATCAACTCCTTCCTCTTCACAATCCAATAATCACTAACCTCAGTTTATTACCCTTTCTAATACAAAAACAAAAACCCCGGTGCCTATCATATACCGGGGTCTTAATGCCAACACTGTTAGGCTAAAACTCATTGGGAAGGTCCTGTAATTCAGCCATGGTGAAAACCGGGCCATCAAGGCATATATATTTGCTCCCGATATTACAGCGACCGCATTTGCCAATACCACATTTCATACGCATTTCCAACGTAGTAATTACTTGATCATCAGTATATCCCAATTTTGTTAAAGAATCAAGGCAGAACTTAATCATAATAGGCGGCCCACATAAAACCACCATTTTGCCTTGAGGGTCGGGATTTAACTTTTCCAGAAAAGCCGGTACAAAACCCACATTTCCTTTCCATTCCGGATCTTCAACATCTATCGTTACATGAACGTGCGTATCCTTTAATTTGGGCCAATTCTCAAATAAATCATCTTTAAAGCAAAGATCCGCATACGACCTTGCCCCATAAACAATATCTATTTTCCCGAATTCATCCCGATGTTCTAAGCTGTATCGTATAAGTGAACGTACCGGAGCTAAACCAATACCTCCACCAATGTAGAGCATATCTTTGCCTTTACATTTATCAATAGGGAAGCCGTTACCGTAAGGTCCCCTTACCCCTACTGTTTGACCTACTTTCATTTCATGCAAGGCACTTGTTAAAATACCATTATCATATCTTTTAATGGCAAAATCAATGTAGTCTTCTCCATTAGCCGTAATAGAAAACATTCCTTCTCCAACATTAATCAGAGAAAACATCCCCAACTGCCCGGGCATCAGGTCAAAGGGTTTTTTGCCGTCTAAAGTAGAAACAGTAAAAGTTTTGATATCTGGAGTTTCTTCTTTGATTTTAGTTACGGTGCACAGAGTCGGTACTAATGGGTTTGATTCACAACCACTGTTACTCATTGACGGCCACCTCCTTCAGTTTATCAATAAATAAAGTAATATCCATATTTACCGGACATTTTATCAGGCACCGGCCGCAGCCCACACAAAGGTTCTTACCATATCTTTCATTAAAATACTCCAGTTTGTGCAAATAGCGGTTACGAATCCTTTCTTTCTTACTAGGTCGGGGATTGTGACCACCGGCCATCCTCGTATATTCAGAAAACATACAAGAATCCCAGCACCTAAATTTGTACCCTTCATTGCCATCTTTGCGTCCATCAATGTCAAAACAGTAGCAGGTGGGGCATAAATAAGTGCATGTACCACAACCGATACATTTTTGACTAACTTCTTTCCAGATGGGGCTTTCAAATAATTTTGCCAGTTTTTCCTGTACACCTGCCATATCAACCTTTAAACTACATGATACCTGGGGAGCATCTCCCGAGCCATCAGTTAAACCCTGCCATTTAGCTACAAGCTGTTGCCCGGCTTCTGTTTGAGCCTCAATACCATAGCTATTACCTAAATCATATAATTGTACGTCTGCATTATCATTTTTAGTCGGGTTAACTCCCATAGAATCACAAAAACAAGTTGGTGCCGTTTTAGTACATCCGATACAAACAGTAACTAAATTATCCCTTTTGTTTTTATAAAACTCATCTACAAACCCCTTTGTTAAAAAAACATCATCCAAACAGGCAATACTTTGCATATCACAAGGTCGGATACCAAAAATAATAGTTTTTTCCCCTTCATAATGTACTACCAGGTCGGTAACCTCCTGGTTGGATACCTTGTATGAATACATCTTTTCCGTATTGGGAAATAAAACATCCTTAGGAGGCAGCAGAGTATTAACCGCATCAAAATCTAATGTCCCTTCACTACCCCAGGGAGCAAATTTGCTTACACCTTCAACTTTCATCGGAACTAATACCTTAGCATCTTTTTTCATCACATCAAGTAAATCTTTAATTTTGTTTTTAGCAATGGTTTTCACTACTGTCACCTCCCTACATAAATTCTTCCGGATCGTCTACTTTATAGGTTCCAAGAGCAGGCTTTTCTTCCAAATCCACCGCAGCCTCATGAGAACCGAAGAGTTCATGAATATCTTTAATTAATTTACGATTAAGATTCATAAGCGGGATATCCATAGGACAAACTCTTTCACATTCACCGCATTCAATACACCTATCTGCAATATGCAGTGCTCGGGTTAAACCATAAACTTGATTTTCCGCACGGTTGTTCTGTTTGCCTTGCCAACCAACTAGATACTGGTCCACATAACATTCACGGCAGTTGCATGCAGGACATGCATTACGACAGGCATAACAGCGGATACATTTGTCGTATTGCTTAGCCCAGTAATTATATCTTTCATCCGGTGACTTGTTTTCCAACTCTTTAACTTCATTAAATCGTTCCAACTTGGGGTCTTCCGCCACTTTTTCCCCAATTAATTGATCAAAGACTACCGGATTAGGATAAGTACATTCGTTGCATTTCTTGGCCTTTTGACCTGTAGCCGGATCCTTCATTCCGGTACAAGGAATACCTATCAGGTAATAATTTTCTCTTGTGATTTGGTTATCCTGAAGCAACCGGTTAAATGCCCGGGCATCACACCCACGAACGAAAACCCCAATTTTACCTGTTGGGTATTTGTCATCCAATAAATATTTAACTGTCCCGGCTAAACAATATTCATCCCATACCAACCGCCCAACATCCTCTACAGATGTAATAAATGCGGGTGGTGATTGATTAGGAAATCTCCCCTTTTCCCAACCAATTATATAATTAACTTCTCCTTTTTCCAGGAGGTTCTTTGCTATTTCACGCATTTTGGCGGTAATATCGCTCATTTGGCATCCCTCAACTTCCTGTTCGGCCCAAGAGCCTTAATATCTTCACACAGGCTAATCATGGTTTGCTTGAATTTTTCCGCTTCAGATCCGGAAATCCAGCGTGCCTGGAATCGTCCCGGATCAACCCCGTTATATTCCAAAAATCTTTGCATGAGAAGGAAACGCCTGCGAGTAAAATAATTGCCACTAACATAGTGACAGTCCCCCGGATGTCAGCCGGCCACCAGCACACCGTCAACACCACGTTGGAATGCCCGCAAAACATACTGAGGATTAACCCGGCCCGAACAAGGGACCCTTAAAACACGCACATTTTCAGGGTATTTCATCCGGTTTAACCCGGCCAAATCCGCACCAGCATAAGCGCACCAGTTACAGCAAAAAGCTAATATTTTTGGCTCCCAGTTTTTGTCTACAGACACAGTGCATCCACCTCCTCAAGAATCTGGTCATTGGTAAATCCTCTTAAATCAATAGCTCCCGGACGACAGGCAGCAGTACAGGTACCACAACCCTGGCAAAGTCCTGAATTAACAGACGCAACTTGTCTTTCTATCGTACGTCCATGTTCTCTTTCCTTCAATGTCTTCATTTCAATAGCTTTATATGGGCAACATTCTGCACAAGCACCACAGCCGGAACATTTTTCTTCATTAGCATGTGCAATCATCGGATCTGTTTCCATTTCGCTCTTGCTAAAGAGAGCACAAACCTTTACAGCCGCCGCACTGGCTTGAGATACCGTATCGGGAATATCCTTCGGCCCCTGACAAGCACCGGCTAAAAATACTCCCCCGGTATGGGTCTCTACAGGGCGAAGCTTCGGATGAGCTTCTTGGTACCAACCGTCATTATCACTGGAAAAGCCCACAATACCGGCAATTTTATCTGCTCCTTCTGCAGGAATCATTGCGGTGGCAAGGACTACCAAATCAGCCGCAACAGTTACCTGGTGACAAGAGAGTGTATCTTCACCCTTACAAATGAGTTTGTCACCTTCCTTGTAAATTTTGGATATCCGGCCTCTCACATAGATAGCCCCATCTTTCAATGTCCGATTATAAAACTCATCATATGCCTTTCCGGCGGTACGAACATCCATATAGAAAACATATGCATTAGCCCCTGGGATTTTTTCAATAACCTGGTGGGCATGCTTAGCCGTGTACATACAGCAAGCTCTGGAACAATACTCCTTGCCTTTAGCCTCATCACGAGATCCTACACATTTAATAAACACAACTGTTTTCGGTTCTTTCCCATCAGAGGGACGAATAATTTTACCCATGGTAGGACCTGAAGCATTTGCCATACGCTCAAACTGCAACCCGGAAATAACATCCGGATACTTACCATACCCATACTCACCATAGACTTTTTCCCATTCAAATAAATCAAAACCTGTTGCCATCACAATGGCCCCGTATGTCCCGGTAACAATCTCATCCTTATCTTCAAAATTAACAGCACCCGTAGGACATACCTTTGCACATACACCGCACTTTCCGTTAATTAATTTTCGGCAGTGCTCAGCATCAATCACCGGTTTATTTGGAACCGCTTGAGCAAAAGGCTTGTAAATACAAGGACGTTTTCCTAATCCCATATCAAATTCGCTGGGAACTTTAGTCGGACATTTAGTTTCGCATAAACCGCATCCTGTACATTTATCAAAGTCAACATACTTAGCCTTTTTACGTATTTTTACTTCAAAGTTACCAATATAGCCATTTACTTCCTCTACCTCTGAATAGGTTAATAATTCAATATTAGGATGCTGCGCCGCAGCAACCATTTTAGGCGTGCTAATTCAGGCAGAGCAGTCAAGTGTAGGGAAGGTTTTATCCAACATAGCCATCTTCCCTCCAATTGTGGCCTCCCGTTCAACAAGCGTAACTTTATGACCAGCATCAGCAATATCCAAAGCCACTTGCATTCCGGCAATACCCCCACCTATTACCAAAGCTCGTTTGTTAATGGGAATATTGGATGGAAATAAGTTATAATTCTTGCCCACTTTAGCTGCTGCCATACGCACCAAATCAATGGCCTTTTCCGTAGCTTTTTCCTTATCGCTGTGTACCCAAGAACACTGTTCCCGAATATTAGCTACTTCCAGTAAATAAGGATTCAATCCTGCACTGGCCAAAGTTTTTCTAAATGTCTGTTCATGCATTCTAGGCGTGCAAGCAGCTACCACAACTCTATTTAAATTATGCTTCTCTATTGCTTCTTTAATAACCCCTTGTCCCGGTTCGGAACACATATATTTATATTCCATGGAAAATACTACATTGGGCATATTTTGAGCCGCTTCAACCACTTTGGGGACATCAATAGTAGAAGCAATATTCGTACCGCAATGACATACAAAAACACCTATACGTCTCATGCGCCTTCCCTCCTTGCTCCTTGGGTAAACACCTCTTGAATTAATTGTTCCGCAGGGACAAAGTGCCTGCGCAGACCAACATCTTTTGAAGAGTATCCAAAAGACAAAGCCATTAACTCAGTAAAATAATAAATAGGAATATTTAAATTCGTACCCCACTTTGCATTAATATGCTTTTGTCTCATATCTAAGTTTAGCATACATAAAGGGCAGGCAGTAGCAATAGCCTCAGCCCCATTAACTACCGCATTTTGGATAATATCGCGAATCAACTGTTTCCCTACAAGAGGCTTAGTTACAACGTGACTGGCTCCGCAGCATTCAGTTTTAAATCCCCAGTCAACAGCTTCCGCCCCAATAGCTTCCATCAGATTATCCATTACCATAGGATTTTCTGGATCATCCGACTGGGCAATTTTAGGAGGACGAACTAACAAGCACCCGTAATATGAAGCAACCTTCAATCCGTTTAGAGGCTTTACGACATTTTCTTTAATCTTATCCATACTTACTTTTTTACCAATAACATCCAAAAGAGATAAAACTTCACCTTTAGCTTCATATTCCATTTCTATAATATCGCAAATTTCATTTTTGGTTTCCTCTGATGCTTTTACTGCTTCCGCAGTAGCTTTAAATCTGGCAAAACAAGCAGCACAGGGAACAGCAATATCAAGGTCTTCTTTTTCAGCAATGGCCAAATTTCGGGCCGGCAGTGCTAATGCCAGCTTATGGTTGGTCAAATGAGCTGCCGATGCACCACAACAGTTCCAATCCGGAATTTCCCATAATTCCAAATCCAATTTTTTAGCTACCAATTTGTTGGACGTACCAAACTCAATACCTGTAGAACCTAATGAGCAGCCCGGGAAATATGCATATTTCAACTATGGTCACCCCCTTCAAGACACTTTTGGAATATTTTCTTAATTGCTGCCGTATCTTTAACTTTCTCCGGCAGGGGATGTGCCTTTCCGGATAAGAATAAATGAGGAACTGAATCTATATCCTGGAATAGACGTCCGGATCTCAAGTTATAAAGGGCACTTAACAGAACTTCCGGCGACTTACCAAAGGCTTTTACATTCTGAAGAAAGATATCATTGAACAAATTAATCTCTTTTTCAGAAATGATGCCTTTCTTTTTAGCTACCTGCCTGATAACCTCCATAAGTGTAGGAAGATCTATTTCCTTTGGACAACGGGTGACACATGTTTGGCAAGTAGCACACAACCAAATTGTCTTTGATTGTAATGCCTCCTCCAGCAACCCTAACTGGAGCAACCGAATAATTTGTCTTGGTGTCTTATCCATGGCAAAAGCCAAGGGACACCCAGCAGAACACTTACCGCATTGATAGCAATCACTTAATTCAACGCCAGATTCTTTTTCCAGGTCATGAATTTGATCCCGGTTACTTTCTGCCGCGCTTGTAAGTTCGATAACGTCCATGCTTACCCCCTCTTTCCTATTTTTCAATACTGCAAATACAAAATTTTTCGGTATTTGCCGAAAACTAAACCACATTTTGGAAAACATCTTACTTACAATCTTGTAATTCGATTTTCTACGATATATTCCTCCCCATATAGTAAATTTTCGCATAAATACCCGTTAAATTATCTATTAGGTAATTTACAATTAAATAGGGTTTATTCTACTATTGATCTTATGATTCCTGCTATATATTATAACTTTTTCACTTTTACATTTTTATCAAATAATTATCATCACCTTTATATTAAATTAATATTTAATATAATCTGCTCAGTTATAATCATTGTCCTATTTTTCAAAGTTAATTGTCAACCATAATTATCTTCCATATATGTATTATAAGAAACAATCCCTACTCATTTTCAACTGACCAACTATTCTTTCTGATGCTATAAAAAAACAAAGTAAATAATATCACAAATAAGTTGGTAATATCTTATTAACATAATTGACTTGTTATCACACATAATAATTTTAGTACGTTATTAATTCTAAGGGGGTTGTTTAAATGGCACGACGTAGAAGTGTTATGTCTGATGAGTTAAAAATGGAGATTGCCAAAGAATTAGGAATCTACGATACGGTGCAAAATGAAGGTTTTGGCGATGTTCCATCCCGGCAATGCGGTCAAATGGTGAGACAGTCAATTGAAATTGCGGAAAGAGCCATAATACCGACAATTAAATAACCTCTAAACGTACTAAACCAGGGGCTAACCCTGGTTTTTTGAAGCAGCAATTTAGGGCTTGGCTTTGTGATATTTAGGGAGTTTCTACGGGGTCTTGGGTTTCAAAATTCAGGAAAATTCCCCTTTCTAGAATTAAAACGTTTTACACGTATTAGCCCAAGTCAAAAGGGTATTCGTTAATTAGATTAAGCAGCCTGAAGGAGTTCCTTTCGGAACTCCTTCAGAGAAGTTAACTATTACTGCTGCTACTGCAGTGATGATGATTGCCTTTCTTATCATAATCTTCTTCAAAAAAACATTGGTTCATATAATACGGGGCGTGGTAAGGAGCGTGCATATAGTAATAAGGCATGTGCATGAATAGATGACCGGCCATACATGGAATTTGCATTGAAGGCATATGCATTAGCATTTTCATAAAAGGGCATTGGTACATCATAGGGCAGGGTTCATAATGATTTTCCGAGGGAATAAATATTTTTTGACCGATATTTATTTTATCCGGATTATCAATTTGGGGGTTAGCCGCAATAAGTTTTTGTAAAGTGACACCAAACATTTCGGCAATTTTTAACAGGGTATCCCCAGCTTTAACAACATATGTAATTGCTTTTAAGTGATCAGGCAACTCGGATTTTTCCCCAGGAAGCGGAGAAAATTCAGGATATTGGTATCCTTTATATTTTGGGTCAATATATTTAGGTCCTACTCCCATACCCCCGGGAAGATTAATCTTCATTCCGACATCAATTTTATTTGGATCAGGTATCTGGGGGTTTGCCATGATCAATTCATCTAAACTTACTCCATACTTTTTGGCAATAAGCCACATGGTATCCCCTTTTTGCACAATATATTCTAATTCTGTCCCACCACCTCCGGGAAGGTTAATCTTCATTCCGACATCAATTTTGTTTGGATCAGGTATCTGGGGATTTGCCTTAATCAATTCATCTAAACTCACTCCATACTTTTTTGCAATAAGCCACATAGTATCCCCTTTTTGCACAATATGTACTCTCAATTGCTTGTTTCCTCCTTTCAATGATTTTCAGTACAATATATGCATAGTCTCGTTTATGGTTACAAATAAAAAAGTCCTATAAGCTTTTTTATGTTATTTTTTTAGGTTACCGGGATGGAGAATTTTCTCTAATATTTTTGCTGATAACTGTTAAAACTAAATTTGTCTATGACTAAGGTAAGTTAATTAGGACAGAATAACATGGGGTTATAATTATGAAATTATTTGTTCCAAAACGAGTATTTTTTGAACAAAAATCACTGGAATATCCATTGGGAAAGGAACTTTGGGATCGTTTTGAAAGGATGCATGTACCTGCTGAAATAATTGGTTCCCATAACAAGGTTACAGGTATTCCTGCCAGTACTCCCGGTCAGGCATATGCGGAAGGGAAAAACACTTTGGTTGTCGGAGTAAGAAAAACTTTAAAATTTAAGAGTTGCAAACCCTCTGCTCATTACCAATTACCTTTATCAACCAGCTGTCCTAGTAAATGTGAATATTGTTACCTTCAAACAACTCTTGGTAAAAAACCATATATGCGCATTTATGTGAATCAAGACGAAATACTAAAACAAGCGTCCCATTATATTGAGGAAAGAAAACCTGAAATAACTAGTTTTGAAGGCGCTGCTACTTCCGACCCTCTTTCTTTGGAACCGTACAGCTCTGCTTTAGCCAAAACAATTGACTTTTTTGCCCGGCAAGAATTTGGAAGGTTCCGGTTTGTTACAAAGTTTACTAATGTAGATTCATTACTTGGTCTGAACCACAACTCCCACACCCATTTCCGTTTCAGTCTTAACAGCAACTATGTAATTTCTACATTCGAACACGGTACACCCTCCTTAAAGGAACGAATTGAAGCAGCATCGAAAGTAGCCAGAGCCGGTTATCCCCTGGGTTTTATCATTGCCCCAATTCTGGTGTTCAACGGGTGGGAAGATGAATACCGAGCCCTTCTGGAAAACTTGAGAAAACAGCTAACTCAAAGCTGCTTACAAGATTTAACATTTGAGCTTATTACACACCGTTTTACTAAAAGAGCCAAGGAAAATATTCTGCAGTTATTTCCGGAAACCAAACTTCCCATGAAGGAAGAAGAAAGAAAAGTTAAATTCGGGCAGTTCGGTTATATAAAATATGTCTACCCAAATGAAACCTACAACAAATTAAAGGAATTTTTCTCAATTTCGATACAGGATATTTTCCCCAATGCCCGTATTGATTATTTTGTTTAATCTTAAATAATTACTATTTTGTAGTCTATGATTTTATTATTTGCCGTTTTTTACTTCATTAATTATTTCTCGGAGGTCCTCAGCGGAAAACAAATACTTTTCCCCACAAAAACTGCAAGTTATTTCAGCTTCTCCTTCTTCCTTTAATAAAGATTCGAGTTCTACTAATCCTATTGCTTTTAGTACCCTTACCAGGCGTTCCCGGTTACATTGACACTGAAACTTTACCGGAACTCGCTCCAATACCTGATGGTCTAAATTTTCTAATACTTTTTCTGCAATCTCTTCCGGCATCAATCCTTCATCTACCATTTGACTTACCGGAGGTGCTTGAGATATGTTTTTTTCTAATTGTAATATTGTTTCTTCATTAGCTCCGGGCATAAGCTGGACAATATAGCCCCCTGAAGCCCTTACAGAATTATCGGTCTCTACCAGCACTCCCAAAGCAACAGCAGATGGTATTTGTTCTGATTCGGTAAAATACCGGGTAATCTCTTCCCCAATCTCTCCGTTTACCAGAGAAACAGTGCCGGTATATGTATCCTTCAAGCCTAAATCTTTTACAACATACAAAAAACCTTTTATTCCCACTGCCCCGCCGACATTAAGTTTTCCCGAAGTCTTTCCCGGCACGTGAATTTGTGGGTTTTGCACATACCCTCTTGCTTTTCCTGCGGCATCTGCTGTCACTATTATTGAACCTATAGGTCCGTCCCCCTCTACTCTTAAAGTTAAAGTATCATTACCTTTTAAATTTAAGCCCATCATCACACCGGCCGTTAACAATCGTCCTAATGCAGCTGTAGCTACCGGGTATGTATCATGGCGTTTTCTTGCCTCTTCGCACAATGCTGTTGTGTTTGCCGCCCAGCATCTTACCTGACCTTTCCTAGCAGTTGCTCTGATACAGTAGTCAGTCATTTATTTCACACCCCTTAATCTTCTCTTCATTAACACAAACCTAATTCTTGACTTTTATCGTAATACCAATAGCATAACCACTATTTTATAAAACTTTCTTACTCAAAATCACTAAATTATTTGAATAAAAAAAGACCCGCTAAATCGAGATGTAGTCTGAAATTATCTAATGGGTCTACTGTACCACAACCCGACTCCGGAGCCTATTTACTATGTACTTTTATAAAATTATATTAATCAAGCGCCCCCTTGGCTTCATCTAATAATCCGTAGCGATGTAATTTTCTCACTATAGTTGATTGATTTACATCAAGCGCCTCTGCCATTTTATAAGTGTTTTTATATCTAATCATCGCTTTTCTTAAAAGCTGGCGTTCCGCTTCTTCAGCAGCTTCTTTTAATCCGCAAATACCCAAAACAGCAACTTTTGATCCTCCGGTGTCCTCCTGATTAAGATACTCTGGTAGATGTTTTGGTAAAATTTCACTGTTGTCCACTGTGACCATTAATCGTTCGATTAAATTTTCTACCTCCCGTACATTACCCGGCCAGCTATAGGATTCCAAAACTTCCAATGCTTCCGGTGAAATCTTCTTACACATCCCATATTTACCATTAAAAGCATTCATAAAGTATCTCACTAAAGCAGCAATATCTTCTTTCCGTTGCCTAAGAGGAGGTATTACCAGGGGAACAACATTTAATCGATAGTATAAATCCTCCCGAAATTTCCGTTCTTTGATCATACGCTTTAAATCCCTGTTTGTTGCGGCAATAATTCTAATATCTACATCAACATTCTGCCCTCCGCCTACCCTCATTAAACTCTTGTCTTGAATAACATGTAATAATTTCACTTGTAAATTTAGCGGCAGTTCACTGATTTCATCAAAAAATGTCGTTCCTCCGCTAGCTAGCTCAATAAGTCCTTTCTTACCTTCACGTTTTGCTCCCGTAAAAGCCCCGGCTTCATAACCAAATAATTCTGACTCAATCAGATTTTCCGGAATAGCACCGCAGTTTATTTTGATAAATGGGCCGTTGCATCGCCGGCTCAATTTATGAATCCTTGCAGCCATTACTCCCTTTCCGACACCGGATTCACCTTGAATTAGTACCGTTGAATCAACTCCGGACACTTTGTCGGCAATATTTAAAATATGCTTCATAGCAGAACTGGTATATACCATTTCCTCCAAAGTTAACTTTTCCTTATGTAACTGAAAAATTTCATTTCGGTAAACATCCATTAATTTTTCCGCTTCTTCTAACCTATGTTTGAAATTATTCAGTTCTGTAAGGTCCCGGGAATTTGCTACTACCATGATTATTTTTCCCTCTTCATTAAAAACTGGGTTGGCAGTAACAATTAGTTTTTGTCCACCTCTTACAGTTTGAATCGAAGTAATACGTTTTTTTTCATCTAATACCTGCATTGTAATACTGGGAGAGAAAAAACCTTGCTTTTCCAAGTCGCAAACATGCTTTCCGATAATTTCTTTTTCGGTCACACCATAAAAACCTTGTCCGGCCTTATTAACCCAGGTTACATAACCTTCCCCGTCAGTTACAAATATTTCATCAAAAGAAGAATCAAAAATTGCCTGAAGCTCTTTGTTTAATTTCTCAAGTAATTCCATCTCCCTCAAGGCACCTCCGGCTATACATTTACCTAGGTGGATTGTTTAGACTTTTTTTATAATCCAACAAAATGCTTACAAATTTATTAACATTCGCGATAGAATGCCTTTTTCCTTTAAAGATTTTCATGGTAATATTTTAGTCGGATTTAAGTACAAAACACAAAATCCTCCTGCATGAATAGGAAGATTTTGCAAAAACCCTAATATTCTATCAGAAAAGGCAAACTTAACTGAAAATAAATTTCCTTAGCTTATCCGCAACTCTGCTCCTTTCTCTAATCCTAATGTTAGCGCCTTAATATTTAGTTTTTCCGTGCCAACGGGAATTCTTTCTAATAAGGCTTCTTTCAATGCTTCTTCTGAAACAACACGTGTAATACCGGCAATAACACCCAAGGCAACAATATTGGCTGTCATTTCTCTCCCAGTTCCCTTTATCGCCAACTCTGTAATTGATGTATAATACAATTTTTCTCCCTGGTGCTTTTCAATGTTTTTTACTAGTGTACTATCAATAATTAAGACTGATTCTTCCCGGATATCCTGTATATATTTATTATAAGCAGCCTGAGACATTGCTAGGAGCACATCAGATTTGCCCACTTTGGGGTAATATATTTCCTGATCGGAAATAATCACTTCGGCTTTACTTGCTCCTCCCCGGGCTTCTGGTCCGTAACTCTGAGATTGGATTGCATTATACCCGTCTTTTATCCCTGCATTGGCTAAAATTATCCCTGCCAGAATTAGACCTTGACCTCCGCTGCCGCTTAATCTGATGTCCAATTTATACGCCATTCCTACCTCCCCTTTCGTACTTGTTCGATTAATATATCGTATTCTGCACAGAATTCCGGTGCTTCCTCTCTATGCAGTTCTCCTATAATAAATTTATCTTTAAGCTGTTCTTTATTCATTTTAGCCGCAGCTTTTACATTAACCGCATTTTTTTTCTGCCAGAGAAGCATTTCCAAAGGTCTTTTCATTTTATTTTTCCTACCATAATTAACCGGACACTGGGCTATCGCTTCAACAACAGAGAACCCTTTGTTTTTTACCGCATTAATAATGAGATCCGTAAGTAGTTTAACATGGTAGCAAGTGCTTCTGGCTATATAAGTTCCGCCTGCCCCTTTAATTAAATCACACAAATCAAAATTTCTTTCCATCATTCCATAAGGAGCTGTTGTAGCATTTTTTCCAACAGGGGTAAGAGGAGAATACTGCCCTCCAGTCATTCCATAAATACTATTATTAATTATAATGGCATTAAGATCAATATTTCTCCGGCACGCATGAATCAGATGGTTTCCTCCAATGGCAGCACTATCCCCATCCCCCATAATGACAAAAACATTTAATTCCGGGTTCGCCAATTTAACCCCGGTAGCAAAAGCCAACGCTCTCCCGTGGGTAGTGTGTAAAGTATTGAAATCTAAGTAAGTAGTTGCCCTTGAGGAACAACCAATCCCAGAAACAATTACCGTTTTGTCCTGATCAAGGTTCAACTCATATATAGCTCGCAACATAGCTCCAATAACCGTACCGTTTCCACATCCGGCACACCAAATGTGCGGTATCCTATCCTGTCTAAAATATTTTTTATAAGCTTCTATCAATTACAGCACCCCCTTAACTGCCTCAATAATTTCTTCAGGGGTAAACAATTCTCCATTAACCTTACTAAGTCCAATTACTTTGGTTAATCCCCCGGCAGCACGTTCAATCTCCAATTTTAACTGGCCCATGTTCATTTCCGGTACTACAATTGCTTTTACTCGCCCGGCAATTTTCCTAATTTCATTTTCCGGGAAAGGCCAAATTGTAATGGGCCGGAATAAACCGACCTTATAACCCAATGCATTCAATCCTAACATCGCTTCTTTCGCAGAACGGGCACTGGCTCCATATGAACAAAGGACAACTTCCGCTTCTTCTATATTCTCCTTCTCCCAGGTAGTAATGTCTTCTTGATGCTCTTCAATTTTGTTAACTATTCTCCGGATCATATGGTTAATAATTTCAGGCTCAATTGTTGAGTACCCTTTTTCATCATGGGTTAATCCCGTAATATGATAACGATATCCCTGGCCAAAAGGTGCCAAAGCCGGTATACCGTCTTCTCCCGCGCTGTATGCAACATATTCTTCAGGTACTACTTCTGGTTTTTTTCGATCCACTATCTCTATCTGATTTTTCACTTTATCCAAATTCACCGGCTCCCTTAAATGTCCAATAACCTCATCAAGCAAAACAATAACCGGTGTCATATATTTCTCCGCCAGATTAACAGCTCTGGCTGTAAGTGTATAGCATTCTTCAACTGAAACAGGGGAAAGAGCAATAATAGAATGGTCTCCATGTGTTCCCCATCTCGCCTGTATTATATCCCCTTGAGCCGGCAAGGTAGGTAAACCAGTTGAAGGTCCTCCCCTTTGAACATTAATAATAACACAAGGAATTTCCGTCAGACATGCATAACCGATATTTTCTTGTTTTAAGGAAAATCCCGGACCACTGGTAGCCGTTAGTACTTTCTGTCCCGTAGTGCTGGCTCCTATTATCGCAGCAATCCCAGCAATTTCATCCTCCATTTGGATAAATTTACCCCCTATTTTGGGTAATTCTCTCGCCATGACTTCCGCTATTTCCGTAGAAGGGGTAATAGGATAACCTCCGAAAAATGTAACACCTGCTGCTAGAGCCCCAAAAGCACAAGCTTCGTTACCCTGTATTAAGCTAACATTCTCTTTAGTCATTTTTTTCACCTACCTCAACACAAAAATCCGGACACCGCATCTCACAAACTTGACACCTAACACAATTCTCCATGTGACTAGGATGGGCTTTGCCCAGTAAATCAGCAGTAAAAACCTTTTTAGGACATAAACCAATGCAAATACCACAAGCTTTGCATAGCTTTTGGTTCACAGCAACATAGTATCTTCCCACGTTCCTTGCCTCCTTAATTATTCGCAATACTTAGCAACCAATTCTATCACATGCTTTGCTTCTGCATTAATATCATGTTTCCTTAAGCTGTGTCCTAACTGCATAATACACGAAGGACAAGCTGAGGTTACTATATCTGCTCCGCTGTCTAGAATTGACCCAATTTTGCGTTCTGCAACTTTTTGAGATAAAAGGTAATGGCTTAAATTAAATGATCCTGCCGAGCCACAACATCGGTCTGCCAAGGTCATTTCAACGAATTCATACCCTGGACTTAAACGCTTTAATAGCTCCCTGGGCGATGACTTCCCTTTGGTAGTCCTTTTAAGGTGGCAGGGATCATGATAAGTTACCTTGATCCCAAGGGGGGGAGGATCAAATCTGATATCTAAAACTTCAACCAAAAACCGATTAATATCCATTACTTTAGGCACAATTTTTAGTGCTTCTTCACTCTCCAATAATTCCGGATATTCCAACCATGTTGATAAACAGCTGGCGCAATCACAAATTATATAATCTACCGGCAGCTTTCGAAACTGCTCTATATTTCTTTCCCCCAAAAGTTTCCCGGTTTTAAAATCGCCACCGGCAAAGGTAGGTACACCACAACACCACTGGTCGGGAACAATCACCTCCACTTTTTGGGAACGCAATACCTTCAACACACTATAACCGATATTATGGAAAATTAAATTGGTAGCACATCCGGTAAAATAAGCTACCTTCAGCCGGGGATTATCAACTTTATTCAAATACGGAACTTTGCTCCGAAAGGCTCTCCCTGGAAATGTAGGAAGCAGGCTTTCCAGATTTGCCCATTCCCTCGGCAATAATTTTAATACCCCAGTAGAACGGACCAGCTTCTGTAACCCCGTCTTTTGGTAAAAACATAATAACTTCCCTGCTAGATTCAGCCGTCCATTATAAGCTAATAAATGCTGAAAAATACTTTTCTTAATTAGCGGTAAACCTCGCCGGACAACCAGATCCTTTCGGGCCATTCGGATAAGCTGATCTGCTTTAACACCGTTAGAACAGTTTTCTGTACAAGCACCACAAAGCAGACAGGTAGAAAATAATTCTGCCATTTTATCAGTCCAAGCTAGTTCACCCGCCTGCATCTTTTCAAGAAGCTCAATTTTCCCCCTAGCCACAAAAGTTTCTCTACCGGTCTCATAAAACAAGGGACAATGGGCCTGGCATCCTCCACATCTGCTGCATTTCTCTAAATATTCCGAATAAGTCTTTTCCATAATACTCTCCTAAAATATCTTACCGGGATTGAGAATATTATTAGGGTCTACAGCCATTTTAATGGCCTTTAAATACTCTAGTCCTACCTCACCAAGTTCCCATTGTAAATATGGTTTTTTCATTAAACCGATTCCGTGCTCCCCAGATAAAGTTCCTCCTAATTCTAACGCGCTATGAAAAATTTCCCTAACCCCTTGTTCTACCCGTTCCATCTCTTCCGGGTTGTTTTTATCTGTAAGAATATTTGGATGAAGATTACCATCCCCAGCATGGCCAAAGATAGGCATTTTAAGCTCATATTTTGTTGCAATATGCCGTAACCGCTTAACCATTTCCGGTATTTTACTTCTTGGCACTGTAGCATCTTCTGATATTTTAGTTGGATTTAACTGTACAATAGCTGAAGAAACAGCCCTTCTCGCCTGCCAAAGCCTTTCCCTTTCTTCAGCCTGGGTAGCTAACTGAATCTCCCTGCTACCGTAATCCCGGCAAATCTTTTCTATCGTTTTTATATCTTCCTCTACCTGGCTTTTTCTCCCGTCAATTTCCATTAATAAAACAGCTCCTGCATCAGCAGGCAACCCTAAATGTGCATGTTTTTCCACACAATTTATTGTTATTTGGTCCATTATTTCTAAAGTAGCCGGAATAACACCATTTTTGATCACGGCAGCTACAGCGTGAGAAGCATCTTCAAGAAGATTAAATATTACTAAAGCAGTTCTTTTTTCTTGGGGTTTGGGCAGCAGTCTTAAAGTTATTTCTGTTATAATTCCGAGAGTACCTTCGCTTCCAGTTAATAAACGAGTCAAATCATAACCGGTAACATTTTTTACCGTCCGGCCACCGGTACGCATAATTTTACCTTCCGGAGTTACAACCTCAAAACCTAATACATAATCTTTTGTAACCCCATATTTAAAAGCCCTAGGCCCCCCCGCATTTTCCGCAACATTTCCCCCCAAAGTGCATGTTTTTAAACTAGCAGGATCCGGCGGATAGAACAACCCTAATTTTTCCACTTCCTGATGCAAAACCCCGGTTACCACACCTGGTTCCACTACAGCCAAAAGGTCTTCTGTACTAATTTCCTTAATTTTATTCATTTGGGTCAATACCAGAGCCAGACCTGGACTTTGTGGCACAGAACCTCCACTTAGACCGGTTCCCGCACCTCTGGGGAATACCGGAAACTTTTCTTTATTAGCCAGCTTTATTATTTCTGCTACTTCTTGTGTTCCAGTGGGGAAAACTACTAGGTCAGGAGTTCCTCTCTGAAAAGTTCCATCATAGGAATAACAAATTCGCTCCTCCAGAGTTTCCAGGACATTTTCCTTTCCGACAATGGAAATGATTGCTTTAATCACTTTTTTGTCCAATATCTCATCCCCTTATAAGATTACCCTTTTGGTCAAATAATAGCTTATGGGGTTTTCCGACAATCTTTAAATTGCTGCTGGCTATTACGTCCGGTATTAGTCCTTCCGAGCAGTATATTTCATTTAAATGTAGAGTATTTTTTATTCTGACTATTTTAAGACTTGAATTCCCCTGTAATTTAATGGAATTAATAGCAGTTTCAATAGCTTCCTGATCCGAATCCAGGGTAATAGGTATCATAGCCCGCTGAATAAAGCCGGAAGTAAGACAATTTAAATATGTGGATCGGTAATCTATTTTATTCACCAATTTTTTGGTTGTAAAATCGGCAAGCCCAATGCCGGTGGCATTTCCATAGGATTTTTCCGATAAATTCAGTACCAGAATCCGAGTAATATCAGGCCTTTCCGGTTCAGCAACTCCCCGAATACGCCATCTTCCGATAATATTGGTATCCATACCGGTACCACTAAAATTTTTGCCCATTTCATCAATAATCAATAAATCTAGCTTATCAAAGGGCAGGGACGGTTGGAACTGCTGCGCATAATTATAGATTTTTGTTTCTTCTTCTTCAAAATTTTCCGGAGAAACAGCTTTAATTAAAGCTGTTTCTCCATACCCGTTTTCCACAATAGCCAATCCGGCTAATATGGATATTTTGCTCCTTACCACCCGGGAAAGTTTTAAAATAATATTGCCCATTTCTCCGGGCCCACAAGAATGGATAACTTTTGCTCCCTGTGCCCGGCCTAACCCTACTCCAATCATTTTAGCCAACCCTGATCCCAGTTGACCACGAAAAGCTGTGTGAGCTTTAATTCTATTAACTACTATTACCCCATCAGCTTCAACTGCCTCTTTAGCACAGTAAACCGGAATGCCGTGGCCGGGAACACTGCCTAAATGCACTACCTCAGATGAAGACTCTACAGGATAGTTAATATTTTCCGGGGTAATCCCTTGAGATGCAAGTACCTCTTGTTGTCCTTCTGCCGTACCTCCTCCATGGCTACCCATAGCAGAAATTACAACAGGTTTTCCCCCTGAATTATTTACATATTCAGCTACGCATCGCAAAATAAAGGCAATATTACTGATTCCCCTGCTTCCGGCCGTAATTGCGATCCTTTTTCCGGTAAGTAATTCCCGATCATGAAAAATTTTGTCCAGTTCGGATTCTACCGTTTTCTGAATATCAAAAATAATCGGCCGGGAGAACTTTTGTTTTACTAATACCATGGGGGGGATTTTAGCCAATTCATTCATCCCTTCACACAAAACCAACCCCTCAGGAAGTATGTCCTAAGGGGAATTTTGAACATATTGTCTGAAAACTTATATATTAATAAGCACTTCGATATATTGTCGAAAAATCCTTCTATAACTTAACTTAATTTTCACAAATTTGTTTCAAATCAAACAATTATCAGTATATGGTAGTTATACCCCGTGCTTATACCTAAATTGTGTCAAAGCCACTTAGAAATTTACCCATAAAATTCAGTAACCCGGGAATCTATCCCGGGTTCATATTTCATCTACACCATTATCGAAGATTTATTTTTTTCCTTCCACAACTTTATTCAAATCATCTATTAAAGCTTGAATATTCATCCCATGTGCAGATGCACCTTGTTCAATGTTCTCAAATCTGGCTGCAGCACATCCCAGACAGCCCATTCCATGTTTCATAAATACCTCTGCTGTTTCAGGCCACTTGGTAACCACTTCGATAATACCCATATCTTTTTTTATGGTAGCCATTTTCCCTTCACCTCCATCTCTAAAACCTTTAATTATCACATGTTATAGTATATCACAGCATGCTTGTTTGTAAAGCAAATCCAAGGATTTTATCCTTGTTATCTGACAGGCTTTTTAGTAGGTAACGTAGCGTTTTATCTATTCCGATACTTAATAGGATCTTCATATCCTGCTTCCCGAAAACCTTTTAATCGCAGAAGACAGCTGTCACAAATGCCACATGCTTCTTCACCACCCTGATAGCAACTGGTGGTTAGATGAAATGGGGCTCCATTCTTCATGCCCAATCCGATTATTTCCGCTTTCGTAAGATATTGTAAAGGGGTTTCAATAACAATTTTATCCTGTTGAATAGCAGTTTTCGTAGTATAATCCGCTACAGCCTGAAATTTTTCAATAAATTCCGGACGGCAGTCTGGGTAACCAGAATAATCGACCGCATTCACCCCAATAAAAATTTTTTTCGCCTTTTCCACCTCTGCTAAACCTAAAGCAATACTGAGAAAAATTAAATTGCGGGCTGGAACATAGGTAACAGGAATTTCTTTGCTGTACTTTTGTCCTGGGGGAACCTCTATATAATCTGTTAATGCGCTTCCCCCAATTTGACGCATATTTGTTTCCATTATTACGTGTCTCTTAACCTGATAATACTCAGCTACAGCTCTGGCACAGTCTAATTCTCTTTTATGCCTTTGACCATAATTAAAGCTAATAGGGATTATTTCCATTCCAGCCCTATGTGCAACACTCATACAAACAGTCGAATCCAACCCTCCTGATAACAGAACCACCGCTTTCATAAATAACCTCCATTCCGTCCTTTGGGACTTTAAATTAGAAGGTCAATGGGTTTGGGAAAAGATGCTCCCTTATATTTTATTATAAGTTTAAATAATAGCTTTTTGCAATAAGAAAGACTTTTGGGTGCTTCTTGGGGATCTCTGGTAACCGATTACCTGTAAGTAACATTCCTGCTCATGTCTTATTTCCAGCCGACCCCAAAAATATATTTTGATACGAAAAAAAACCTGTCTAAAAGACAGGTTACCCAAAGCAATTTGTTGATAATCACAACCGGAAAATTGTTTTCGAATTAATTTGCTTTTTCTATTGCCCCACCCCCTTCTGTTTTTGTACACGTTTTTTCTATTAAACCCTTGGCATTTATAGTATTCGGATTAAAAGAACAACTCTTTGAGGGTATGTCTAAAATTAAATCTTCATTTTTTTATCTGGTAAAAATTTTATTTAATATACTTTTCTTTTGCTCACTAAAAAACTCCACAACCTGTTCAATCTCAATCCCATATAACCGGGCAATTTCTTCTATAGCTTCTCTATCTGCAACCTCAGCTTGAAAAGCAGTGCCACAGGAAGAACTTAAAGCTCGAGGCACCGGTATCAGTTTCCCTGTTATTTTCTCCTTCCGACAAGCTGATTCCAACTTAATTGCATAATGTGATGAGTTAAAAGTAAAAATCAAACTCACCTTGTTAGATGACATATTACACCTCAATCTCCAGTATACAACAATCCCCCTCTTTATTTACAGTAATTTTTTTACACCCTTTTGAATCAACTAATCTAGTAATATTTTCCCGAGCCGTTTCATTGTCTACGACCACCTTTAATTTTTCGCCTTTTTTCATTGTTTCCAGTTCTTTATTTGTTCTAATCACCGGCTCCGGACAAGACATACCGCAAACATCTATTATTCTCATTTTTCCACCTCCTCAAAATTTGCTTCCCGGGCAATTATGGATATCGCATTAATCGCCTGATCTATTTCATCCTCAGTATTAAAGTAGCCTACCGACATGCGCACCGCACCCAAGGGAAAGGTACCAATAGTTTCATGAGCCAGAGGAGCGCAATGAATGCCTGGACGAGTTAAAACATCAAACTGTTCATCAAGCACCGCGGCTACCTCTGCCCCGTCCAAGCTTTTAATATTAAATGATACAACAGAAGAACGCAGTTCAATCTGTCTCGGCCCATAAACCTCTACTCCCTTAATTTCTTTTAACCCCTCCACAAGACGTCTTGTTAAGGCCTTCTCTTTTGACCCGATATTATCCAATCCTTCTTGTTTAATAAATTGAACTCCAGCTGCCAGGCCGGCTAATCCAAAAGCATTAATAGTACCGGCCTCCAACCTATCAGGCATAAAATCCGGGTGAAACTGGCTGTCGGAACGGCTTCCTGTTCCGCCCACTCTCCAGGAAGAAATGTCAATACCAGGTTTTACATATAATCCACCAGTACCCTGGGGGCCGAAAAGACCTTTATGGCCGGTAAAAACTAAAAGGGAAATATTTAAATCCTGAACATCAATTGGGATAACCCCGGCACTTTGAGCCGCATCCACCATAAATATAACATTTTTTTGATAACAAAGCTTACCAATGTCCCGAATCGGTTGAATAGACCCGGTTAGATTGGAAACATGGTTTACTATTACTAATCTAGTCTCATTCTTAATTGAATTAGCTATATCTTCTAAAGAAACAATACCTTCTCTATTACATTTTACAACAGTAATACTGCCACCGTTCTTTTCAAAATCACGCAGAGGACGGATCACGGAATTATGCTCCATACTGGTAGTAACTACGTGATCCCTTGTTTTCAGCAACCCTTTCAAAGCTATGTTGATCCCGTCGGTGGCGTTAAGAGTAAAAACAATCTGTTCTGTTTTTTCTGCATTGAACAATTCGGCCAGTTCTTCCCTAGCCTCAAATACTGCCCGGCCCGCAGCCAATGAAAGCCGGTGTCCGGATCTTCCCGGGTTCCCCCCCCGGAAAAACCAGTGTTCCTCTAGGGCTTTCCACACCTGAGAAGGTTTAGGGAAAGTGGTTGCAGCATTATCAAGATAGATCATTATAAATCATCCTTTTACAGAAGCCTTTTTGTCACCGGCCACAAAAGCAGAAACAAAATCACTTTGCAATATTCCGATCACAAACATAATTACCATTGAAATAACTACCATATATTTACCTGCCATCGGAACACCTTTCGGGCTAGCTGCAATCCCGAAATTATGTGCCAATGCTGCACCAATAATAAACCCAACAATCGTAACGGCGGAATCTATATTTCCTTGACCGGCTAAAATGGTCTGGCGCAAGGGACATCCCCCAAGAAAAATTGAACCTAACCCTACCACATACAATCCTAAAAAATTCCATAGATGCTCTGTATGGGCAACCGGCTGCCCGGTAAAACTTAAATTAAATTTTCCATAAACAATGTTCATTATAATGGTAGCTATTAAAACTGCAATAACTCCGGCAAGTAAGTGAAAATCCCGAATTAAAAAGGCATCCCTGATACTTCCGGCAATACATAACCGAGTGCGCTGGGCAACAATTCCTACCAGCAACCCGATTACAAGAGCAATAAGGAACGGAGCATGTTGTGACCCGGGACCTTTTACACTGGTGATGAAGAAACCACCCACCCCGGTAAGTACCACCAGTACGAAGAAAATAAAGGGCAACACCAAACCAGAGCCTACCGGCTGATTATAGGCTCTTCCCAGAGTAAATCCGTTTTTTAAAAAATATATCCCGGTCAAAATACCACCGGCAAAACCAAAAAGAGCAATTAAAGCGTTTAAGTCTCCTCCACCTAACCGAAAGAGCATCCGTAACGGACAACCTAGAAAAACCAGGGCACCGAACATTACCATCATCCCAATAAAAAAACGCAAAATAGTTGAAGATCCACCTTGAGGCTTAAATTCACCGGTAGCGAAAGCAATAATAAAAGCCCCCAGCAAAATACCTAATATTTCCGGACGCATGTACTGAACCAACTCCGCTTGGTGTAAACCTAAAGCCCCTGCTACATCCCGGTAAAAACAAGCAACGCAAACACCCATATTACCCGGATTACCCAAAACAACCAGCATTACAGAAAAAATTCCGACAATAAGACCAGATAGAATAATACCACTCTTGGTTGCAAAAAACCTCACTTCTTGATCCCACCTTTTTAATTACTTTTTAGTTATATGATTCTCCTGCGAAAACCCCGACATAACTTGTTTGGGTGCATAAATATCTAGGAACCGTTTTACGAAGCATAGTAGAAACACCCTGCGGAGGCGAGTCCCATGGACGGGGCAAGAGGGGGCACTGAACATGGACATGAATTGGACTGGTATCCCTTTCGTCATGAGATAAGCAGATGGTGTTGCTATGCGAGGTCCGGTGAGAATATTTTTGCAGCCTCACAAAATATTACTTTTCCCAGGAGAATCATTTCATAAATATTGACCTACTTATATTTAATCAATTAATTTTTCTGCTGTCTAATAGATATTTTTTATTTGACTTTTATCGATAATTAAAATAAATTATCATCTCAAATAAATACACCCGCAGCTCATTGCGGTAAAAAGCGTGCATTTGCTATAATCCATCTTTCCGGCACGGGTGCTGAGCAGCCTCACCGAATCATCCGCCGGGATCATTTCACTTATATCCATTGGGATTACCAATTAATATACATTCCCAGATAACGTATGATCTGACTGTAAAGTATTTGTTTTCATCAACTGAATTTTACAACAAAAGACGGCTTCTGGCATCTGCTAATCGCCGCCTTTTCTTCTTTTTAGGAGGTTGTTTTATTAGTGCAACAACCCCTTTTTATTTTAACATTTAACTCTACTGCAAAAATCCTTTTTATATCATAAATGATGGCATTAATAATTCTCTGCTATGGCGAAGGATAAAAGGGAATGAGCCCCATGGACGGGAAAGAAGGCCATTGAACATGGATATGAATTGGACCAGTACCCTTTTCGTCGTAAAACAAGTTATTGGCGTTGCCCATGTGAAGTTTAGTGACAATATTTATGTCTTCGAACTCGAAAACATTACTTTTCGCAGGGAAGTCATTAATATATAAGCCAGTTTGCGAAGCATAGATGCAACAGCCGTATAGGTGAGCAGGCAAATGCATTATGCTGGATTGTATCTATATATAATTATTAATGCTTTTATCCGGTACCTGGTGATAATAATATCCCTGGGGTGGATTAATTGCCACCAAATAAATGATCCAAACAAAAACTGCGATAATAATAATATGAACTATTTTATAACGTTCCGTAAAATGCCACACTGCGGTGCCGATCTTAAATGTTAATAGGAAAAACACAATCCGGCTGATAATAAACATGACAGGATTATCCAAATTGATCATCCCTTGAAACAATGCATACGCACCAACTGCAATTACCTTGTAAATTACTATATATAATAAAACCCAAATAAATGTTTTTGTCACCATAAGCATCAGTAATCCAAAAAGCAGGACAAAAAATAATTCTAACATTTCCCTCACCCCATTATAATTATATCATTAAAGCACAACATGATGTTGTGCTTTAATTGCCGTCTATACTAATCTAACGACCGATACTAAACTTTTTTAAGACAGCAGTAAGTACTTCCCCCTTCCGGTCATCATATAAAACCTCTTTTACCATTCCCACTCCTTTTACATACCACCGATCTTCTTTAATGCTAAAACTTGAACCCTGAGTTTGGAACTTAGAATTTATGGAAATTCGATATGCGTTTTTATAGGTACCCGCCGGAGTCGTTACCGTCTCAATATCTTTGACCACTGTCACAATATCACCACTTATAGATTCTTTGTTTATTCCTACAGGAACTAATTTTCCGCTCCATCCCCATTTTTTACCTTTACTTAATGGAAACTGTAAAAATTCCTGTATCGGTTTTTTTAAAAATTGTCCTTGAATATTATCAATTCTAGGAAATAATACAGCGTTGTCTTCTACCTTATAATATTCGACTTGAGTTGGTAATGCTAATTCATGATACGAATATGAAAACGGAAAAACATGATCTCCCTCAACAATCTGAGGCTCACCAACTTCTACCATCATTTGGATGTTTTCCCCCTGTACATCCACATCATACTGCCAAACATTACCCGGTTTAAGCGGAAAAAAATCTTGTGCTTGTTTTCTCACGGCACAACCTGTTGTCAAAATAAAAAACAAGCCTAACATTGCAGCATATTTAATATGTATTTTCATTCAAAAGCCTCCAATAGTATTTTAGTGCTATTTTGGCTTATTGTTGTTCGAAAAATACATTTAGTTTAAACCCTTTGAGCCCAAAATTTATAACCTCTGACACTGTAAAAAATCTTTCAAATTTGCTAAATCGTCAAGATACAGACTGCGCTTATTGCGGTCGTAAATAACAGAAGCCGGGTGATATAACGGGAAAACATAACACCCATATCTTTGAGAATAAAAAACCTTTCCCCGAAAATCTCCTACCTTTACAGTTTTCCCAAAAACCCGGGACAAAGGTACTCCCCCCAAAGTAACTATCACTTTTGGATTAATTAAACGAATTTCTTCATCAAGCCAGGGTGCACAGGCCTTTATTTCCTGGACAGTCGGTTTCCTATTGACATATTTGCCATACCTGCCTCTGGAAGATGGTCTTGTGGGACGGCATTTTACAGTATTTCCAATATAAATTTCATCTCTGTTCATTGATAAAATATTAAGAAATTCATCTAATTCTTTTCCCGCTCGTCCGGTAAAAGGTTTACCGGATAAATCTTCTTCTCCTCCCGGAGCTTCTCCAGCTAAAAAAACTAAGGCATCTTTACAGCCGAAACCACAAACTACCTGTTTACGAGTAAGTGCCAAAGAACACCTATGGCACCTTCTCAATTCCTGATTTAATTCATCCAAACCAACATACTTTCCTTCAAGCATTCATCCCACTACTCCCCATTATAGTTAATTAAAGATTACCGTAATAGTATAGCACAATTCCAAAATACAGTGATCAAGGATGCAGAGGGACTTCTCTTGCTTCTCTCGTTAAAATAAATGTTTTTTAACTAATTCTCATATTATCTTTTACTGTTGAATAAAATTGCTGGTAAAACCCCAAAAACCATTTGAAGGAGGTTTACTGTGAATTATTTTCGGACAATATCCGTTATGCCTAAAATCCCGCACAAAATTAAAAGATTACATGAACTCGCTTATAATCTATGGTTTAGCTGGAATCCGGGAGCCCAGCTATTATTTAGTATCCTTGACAAGCAGCTTTGGGAAGAAACCCACCATAACCCTGTTAAATTCTTGATGCATATTTATCCCGGTCGTCTGAACCAAGCTGCGGAAGATATCGATTACCTTGAAAAATACAACCAAGTATTAAATGATTTTGACAGTTATATGAAGGGGGAAAGTTGGTTTGAAAAAAAATATCCCGAAGTAAAAATGTCAATTGCCTATTTTTCTGCAGAAATAGGAGTTCATGAATCTACCCCAGTTTACAGCGGTGGTTTAGGAGTTTTGGCAGGAGATCACTGTAAATCAGCCAGTGATTTAGGATTACCCCTGACAGCGATAGGGATTCTTTACAAACAAGGCTACTTTTCCCAAAAAATTACCCGTGAAGGCTGGCAAGAAGAAGAAAACATGTTTGTTAATTTTAATGAAATTCCCGTTATCCCTTCAACTCATCCTGACGGCAGCCCTATGATCATCCCGGTAGACATCGAGGAAAGAATAGTCTACATCAAGGTATGGCAGCAACAAGTAGGACGTATCACAATCTATTTGTTAGATACCGATGTCCCTCTAAATAGTGCTGAAGACCGCTGTCTTACTTCACGTCTTTATGGAGGCAACCATTCTACCCGCATTGCCCAGGAAATAATTTTAGGTGTTGGAGGCGTCAAAGCTCTTCACAAGCTGGGGATCAAACCTACTGTTTGGCACATTAATGAAGGTCATGCAGCCTTTTTGCTTATTGAACGTATCAAACAACTAGTAGAAAAAGGTGTTCCTTATTCCACAGCTCTTGAAGCAGTGAAAGCATCTACCATCTTTACTACCCATACCCCGGTACCAGCAGGACACGATGTCTTTAATCCGGAAGAAATAATTAGCTTTTTTAAAACCTATATTGATGGAATTATAATTGATCGGGAGAAATTCTTATCCTTGGGGTGGGACGAAGGACGTCATGGTTTTAACATGACCAAACTAGCTCTTAATAATTCCTCCTATACTAATGGAGTTAGTAAATTGCATAGCCAGGTAAGCAGAAACCTATTTTGTTATCTTTTCCCTCGTATTCCTCTGGAGGAAATTCCTATTAATTATATTAATAACGGGGTACACATAGAAACCTGGGTTTCTCCTGAAATGAGAGACTTGTTCAACCAGTACCTGGATGCACATTGGCCCAAATTAATTTCTCAGTCTGACCTGTGGAAAAAAGTTCACCTAATTCCTGATCAAAAACTTTGGGAAGCTCATCAAAAAGCTAAAGAAGCAATGCTGCAGTTTACCAAAAATAATATATACCACCGGATGAGGCGTAATATTGAACCTGTAGAATTAATCAGGGAAAGTATGCGCAAGCTTAAAAAGGATACTTTGGTAATTGGCTTTGCTCGGCGCTTTGCAACCTATAAAAGAGCAAACCTTCTTTTAAGAGACCGGAACCGTCTGGCAAGACTGCTTAACAACCCGGAAATGCCGGTAATCATTATTTTTGCCGGCAAAGCCCACCCTGCTGATCATTCCGGTCAAGCAGTAATTAAAGAAATTTGTGATTTAGAAAAAGACCCTGAATTTCGGGGAAGGGTATTTTTTATCGAAAATTATGATCTCCATGCCGCCCGGATGCTGGTTCAGGGAGTAGACCTCTGGTTAAATACGCCCCGTCGTCCTCTAGAAGCCAGTGGAACCAGCGGTCAAAAAGCGGCTCTTAACGGAGTATTAAACTGCAGTATTTTAGATGGCTGGTGGTCAGAAGCTTTTAATGGAAAAAACGGTTTTGCCATTGGTTCAGAAAAAGAATATAATAACGAAGAAATCCAAGATAATGAAAACAAAGATGCTCTTTTTGATCTTTTAGAACAGGTAATTATCCCTTATTATTACCACCGGCAAAATGGTATGCCTACAAAATGGATTACCTATATGAAGGAATCTCTGGCGACCATTCCTCCATATTTTAATACCGAACGCATGGTTCTTGAATACTGTCACAAATATTACCTGCCTGCATCAGCACAAGGTATACTATTTCAAGAGGACTCTTATCAATTAGCTGCGGAATTACATTCCTTCAAACAGTATATTTCTGATAATTGGCATCACGTAGCTTTTAATTCAATTGAAGTACATCAACCGGAATTTCCACAACCTGGTAATGAAATCCATGTGGAAGCAAATGTTTCATTAGGTCCAATTAAACCGGAAGATGTTATTGTGGAAATCTATTACCAAAAGATCGGGGATACCTCCCTGGAAAATATCACTTTGCTGCCTTTATTATTAACAAGCTCAGAAAATGGCACCTATAAATATTCCCAAAGTTTCGAATTACAGTCAGGAACAATAAAGTATGCTTTCAGAATACGTCCCTTAAGCCCGTATTTTGTACACATATTCTCTCTTCCCTTAGTTAAATGGGCAGATAATTTTTAATTATTACGTTGATGGCAAATCGCAAGATCTGCCATCTTAATTTCTATTTCACTCTTCAGACTTACTTTCAAAAATCTCCATCCCCAATTACCTTCAGTAGTCCCAGGATAATTCATCCTTGCCTCACTTCCTAAACATAAGACATCCTGAAGAGGAATAATAACTAGAAAACAAGGAGTCTGATAAGCAAATTCGATTAAACGCCAACAGATATCTTCTTCAGATTTTAATGTGTTCACGCCTAAGTAATTATTGAATAAATCAGCCCACTCCGGATTTACCCGGTTTTTCCGGTACCATCCCAAAAAAGTATCATTATCGTGGGTTCCAGTATAAATAACCGTATTGAGGGAATAATTTTCCGGAAGAAAAGCCTCTGCCCTTCCACTTGCAAGTTGAAACTGAATAATTTCCATTCCCGGATAATTAAAACGGTTTTTCATCCGAACGACATCAGGAGTAATGAATCCTAAATCCTCGGCAATAACTGGGATATGACCTAAATACTTTTCTACAATATCAAAAAAATTCTCCCCAGGTCCATTAATCCATTTGCCCTTAATAGCTGTTTCTTCTCCCGCAGGTACTCCCCAGCATGATTTAAAACCTCTGAAATGGTCAAGACGAATAATATCTACTTCCTCCAAAAGCTTACTAATCCTAAGCCTCCACCAGCGGTAATCATCACGCTCCATAACATCCCATCGGTATATGGGATTATTCCAAAGCTGACCTGTTTTACTAAAATAATCAGGCGGTACTCCTGCAATTAATAACGGATTTCCCGATTTATCAAGTTGAAATAATTCGGGATATGCCCAAACATCACTACTATCATGAGAAACAAAAATAGGCAAATCACCAATAATTTTGATGCCCTTGCTATTAGCATATTTTTTAAATTCATGCCACTGCTGAAAAAAGATAAACTGGTTAAACTTATGAAAATCAATTTCATTTTTTAAACTCTCTCGGTAATATTGCATCGCATTTTTCTCACGAAAGGCAATCGCCTTATCCCATTGATTCCAGGGTCGATAATTAAAATGCTTTTTTAAAGCCATAAACAAAGCATAATCTGCCAGCCAATAATTATTCTTATTGATGAAATACTTATATTCATGTGAATTACTTCCTTGAAAACGGGAGAAGGCTTTCCGAATAATACCATCCTTAAATGCTTGTATCTTATCATATTCCACCCGGCTAATAGAAAACTCAGGTATAAGCCCGATATCCTCTTTTTTCAACAGTCCCTGATTTATCAACTTTTCTAGAGAAATTAATAGGTGATTGCCGGCAAAAGCAGAAAATGATTGATATGGAGAACCATCGGAACCAACAGGATTTAAAGGCAGTATCTGCCAAAAACCCTGGGCACTTCGGAATAAAAAATCTACAAAGTCATATGCATCTTTTCCCATGTCTCCAATACCATAAGGAGAAGGGAGAGAAGTGATATGAAGCAAAATGCCGCAACCTCTTTTATTTGTCATCATACCCATCATTTACTAGTAATCTTCCCTGCAAAGGTTCCAGGGTGATTTCCAGAACACCATCCTTACAAGTAATTGTTTTATTATTTTCTAAAACATCTATCATTCTTCCCCGGTACCATTTACCGATATCAACAATAAAATTAACTGCTTGAACTAAATTTCTGTTCAACAAAACAACGGCTAAACCATTTCTTTTTTTCTGGCAAAAAACATCACGGCTTTCTTCTATCCAACGGGCAAAAGCATAAATATCCCCCCGGGCATAAACTGGTGCCCACTCTCCTGTTTTTAGAATATCCCACCGGTTACGCAGATTGATAATTTGTTTATACCAGTCTAGTATTTCTCGGTTTTCTTTTCCCCAAGGAAAGGTACCTCGATTCAGGGGATCGGTATAGCCTTCCAAACCAGCTTCATCCCCGTAATAAATGGTTGGTATTCCCGGGAAAGTCATCTGCCAAAGGGACATTAACTTTAAACGGTCTATAGCCAGCTTTTTCTGTTCCGGAGAAAGCTTGTATGATGCCCTACCCGCTTGAGTCAAGCACTCCTCATCAGGAGCTTCTCCTAACAGTGTGAGAATACGCGGAACATCATGACTGCCTATAAGATTCATAGTTGTGAAAAAATGTTGTTTTGGGTAGTTTTCAAAAAGGCTTAAGAGAAAAAGATTTGACTCCTCAGCATCTTTTCGACCTAGAAAAAAATCCAGCATAATATTTCGAAAGGGATAATTTGTTACGGAATCCAGTTCTTCCCCCAACAAATATTCACACATTTCCCCATAACTTATTTTGTTTGAGGCATCCTCCCAAACTTCACCGATTAATACCGATGCCGGTTCCGTCTCCTTCATCACCCGGCGGAATTGTTTGATGAACTCACCCGGCAGTTCATCCGCCACGTCCAACCGCCACCCTTTGACACCCTTTTTCATCCAATACCGGAGAACACTATCTTCATCATAAATAATATAATTTAGATATGAAGATTCCAGTTCATTGACATTAGGCAGTGTTTCTACACCCCACCAGCACTTATATTTATGGGGATATTCCAAAAATTGGTACCAGGGGTAGTAAGGAGAATCTTTTGATTGAAAGGCGCCTACCTCAGAATAGTTGCCATACCTGTTGAAATAAATACTATCACTGCCGGTATGACTGAAAACCCCGTCTAAAATAATGTTAATTCCTTTCTCTTCCGCCTGCTTACATAATTGAGCAAAAATTTCATTATTTCCGTACATGGAATCAATTTTTTTGTAATTTCCTGTGTCATATTTGTGGTTGCTGGGAGATTCAAAAATTGGGTTGAAATAAATGGTATTAATACCAAGTTCCTTTAGATAGGAAATTTTTTGAATAACTCCTGCTAAATTCCCTCCAAAAAAGTCAAAAATATATTCTCCGGTATAAGGATGAACCATATAAACCGGCTGATCATCCCATTGAGCATGAATATAACAATCCTTTTTTACTACCATTGTTTCTTGACTATTATAAAACCTGTCTACAAAGATCTGGTAGATAATAGCTTCCCGAAACCACTGGGGAGGTAGAGGTGTCTCCTTGGAGAAAACTGTTATTTGGTATCCAGGAGGATCATTATTCTCCCAAATCCGGCCCTTTCCTCCTAGTTTTTTCTCATTGTTTCCATAATAATATGTCCTGTTTCCTAGGGATATAATGAAATAATACCAAATCCACCCCGGTTTAGATAACGCTGTAATTTCAGTACAAAAAACTTTTCTTCCCCGGTGGTTTTCCGATAAAAACATTTCCACCTTTTCTTCCCCGGTGTCACTTTTCCAGAGTCTAAGAAACACAGAATCAACCGGATCTGGAAAACTGATCTCTAATTGAAGTACAATTGTTGTCTTACAGGGAACAGCTCCAAAAGGTCGGCGAAAAAATGAATCATGTGAATTATGAAAAATCCATTCTTTACTCAACACATCAATCCACCTTTTTATCATAACACTTTTCTATTAAAACTTGGTATAAACTACGATAGCTTCTGGCGGAACGATACCAACTGCAGTCGGTAAGCATCGCATTTTGCACCACACAAGACCAAAGATCTTTTTGGTAATAAAAATGTACCGCCTTTTTAATTACTGCCAGCATTTCCTGAGAGTTATAACCCTGAAATGTAAAACCATTTCCCTGGCTAGTTTTCCCATCAAAGGGATATACCGTATCTTTCAAACCGCCGGTTTCTCTAACAACCGGGATACTGCCATAACGTAAGGCAATCATCTGGCCTAATCCGCAAGGTTCAAAATAAGAAGGCATCAGGAATATATCCGCCCCTGCATATATCTTATGGGCCAGAATTTCATTAAAACAAATACGGGTAGCAATTTGATTGGGCAAGCGCCAAGCTGCATTATCAAAAATACTGACGTATTTTTCCTCTCCAGTTCCCAGTACAACCATCTGAACATCCAAAGCCAATATTTCATCTAAAACCTCGGCTATTAGGTCTAAACCCTTTTGGTTTACCAAACGGCTAACCACAGCCAATAAAGGAGTTCCTCCTTTTTCCGGTAAACCCAGCAGCTTTTGAAGTCCTATTTTATTATTTTCTTTTGTTTGCCAAGTTTTATGATTATATGAAACAAAAATATGCGGGTCTGCATCCGGATTATAAATAGTATAATCAATACCGTTAAGAATACCAAAAAGCCGCTCTTTTCTTTGCCTTAATACCCCATCCAGGTTTTGCCCATAGCTTGGAGTTTGAATTTCCTCTGCATATGAAGGGCTTACTGTTGTTAATACATCGGCATAAAGAAGCCCACCTTTTAAATAGTTAACTTTACCATAATATTCCAAATTATCTGAAGTAAAATACTCTTCCCCTAAGCCAAGAATATCACCTAAAACACTCTGGGGAAAAACCCCCTGATAATGCAAATTATGAATAGTAAAAATTATCGGCTTTTTTAATTGGGGATAAAATGCCTTCTTGAAAACAGGTACCAAGGCGGTCTGCCAATCATGACAGTGTAAGATATCAGGATCAAAATCCAAATAAGGAAGAATTTCCAAAACTGCCCGGCAAAAAAAGGCAAACCGTTCTCCTTCATCATAAAAACCATACATTCCAGCCCGTCTAAAATAATATTCGTTATCAATAAAATAAAAGGGAATCCCCTCATATTCTATTTTTTCCAAACCACAATATTGATTCCTCCAGGATAAAGGTACTGTAACACGTATACATTCTGTCATTCGCTCTTTGAATTCAGAAGAAATATCCCCATATTTAGGCATTATTACTCCGGCATAAATATCATTTTTTATTAACTCTTTAGGTAAAGAACCAATAACATCACCTAATCCCCCTGTTTTGCAAAAAGGGCTTCCTTCGGAAGCCACAAAGAGTACTTTAATCAACTTTAGCACCTGCCTTTACTGCCTATATAACGGTTCTTCTTCCAATAATATTAGGAGATCCATTTCTTGTTTCTAATAAACCTCCCGCAGTTACATAAACACCTTTATCTAAAATGACATCACGGACTACAGCGTTATCTTCAATAACCGATCCCTCTAGAACAATACTGTTGGTAACCCGTGCACCTTTACCTATCCGAACTCCTTCAAAGATAATACTGTTTTCCACCCGTCCTCCTATTACGCAATCATTAGCAATAAGGGAATTCCGAACAAAAGCATCTCCCGTGTATTTTGTCGCCGCACCATCCTTTACTTTTGTATAAATAGCACGGGATTGAAAAAGTTCTCTCCAAACTCGGGGTTTAAGTAAATCCATATTATGATGGTAATAATTCTTAACTGAATTAATCTGAGCAAGATATCCGTCATAGGGGTAACCGTATATTCTTAATTCCTTATTGTTAGGGTTAAAACCATCTATAAATAAGTTATCCTGTTCCCCTGTTATTCCATCAATGAAATCCAACAACAATGATTTCGTTATTATAAACATTTCCATAGATATTTTATTTCCGGCCGGTTGATCCGGATAAAATTTTATATCAACAATTCTACCACCTGTTCTTATTTCCAGAGAATAACAGGAAGAAATAAATGACCGTGCTGATTCCGAACACTCTTTATAAATCACCGTGATATCCGCATTCATTTCCTGGTGATATTTAAAAACATCTTCATAATTCAGATTGCAAATCATATTACAACCAGATAATAATATATGCTTGTTAGCATACAATTTAATAAAATTAATATATTTCTTTAAATTTTTAATACTCCATTTATCGGGGTTTAAAACATCCTGAAAAGAGTCGGGAGGTACAATATATAAACCGCCTTGCTTTCTGTTTAGACCCCATTCTTCGCCGTTTCCGAGATGATTTAATAAAGAACCACAATTATTATTTGTGAGTATCCCCACATTTCTGATCCCTGAATTAACCATATTCGATAACACAAAATCAATGATACGATACCTGCCTCCAATGGGAACGGAAGCAAGAGAACGTCGATAGGTAAGTTCTTTAAGAACCTTTTCATTGGTAATCAAGTTAATAATGCCAAAAAGACTTTTCATTTTAGAGCCTCCCGGTACAAGTCCCTTTTCAGATATATCAATCATTTTTTGCTCAGTTTTCCTATGATATTAGGGCTTTTACATTTCTTCCTTCATTGGAAATTACTACTATGCTTTTATTTGAAACCTTACCATAAGTTTCATAATATTGACAATAATAATCACTGTCGATGCTGCAATTTTTCCCCAAAATAGTCTTTTCCCCCACAATAGCATTCTCAAGATGAATATTTGAACCAATTTTGACATTAGGCATAATCACAGAATTTCGAACTGATGCCCCCGGTCCTACCCAGACACCGGAAAAAATAATGGAATTGTCTACCTCGCCAAAGATAACACAGCCATCATTAATTAGAGAAGATTTTACCTGAGACGCCGGTCCCAAATACTGAGGAGGCAGGGCAGATGTTTCTGTAAAAATAGGCCAACTAGGGTCATATAGATCCAATCCACTATCAGCATCCAGTAAATCCATATTTGCCTGCCAATAGCTTTCAATTGTACCTACATCTTTCCAGTAACCTTGATAAGTATAAGCATAAACAGCTTCTCTGGCTTGCACCATTGCAGGTATCACATTTTTCCCAAAATCATGTTCAGATTTTGGATTTTGTTCGTCTTGTTCCAAATATTTTTTTATAAAGGACATGTTAAATATATAAATTCCCATGGAAGCCAAATTGCTTTTTGGTTTTCTAGGCTTTTCCTCAAATTCAGTAATCCGGTTATCTTTGTCACACTTCATAATACCAAACTTACTTGCCTCTTTCCAAGGCACTTCAATTACTGCAACAGTTACAGATGCATTCTTTTTTTTATGATAATCCAACATCAGAGAGTAATCCATTTTATATATATGGTCTCCTGATAAAACCAGTAAATAGTCAGGATGATAAAGATCAACAAATTCCATATTTTGATACACAGCATTGGCTGTACCTTGATACCATTTTCCGCCCATTTGTCTTACATAAGGAGGTAAAACAGTAACACCACCGTTAATACAATCTAAATCCCAATGACAACCGTTACCGAGATAAGCATTAAGCACTAAAGGTTGGTATTGAGTAAGCACTCCTACAGTATCAATACCTGAATTACTGCAATTGCTTAAAGTAAAATCAATAATCCGGTACTTACCTCCAAAGGGGACAGCTGGTTTGGCTATATTCTTTGTTAAAACCCCTAACCGGCTGCCCTGTCCTCCCGCCATTACCAAAGCAACCCACTCTTTTTTCACTATTCTCCCCTCCCATTTATTTATTTTGGTGTTATTCGGTTTAATAACATTGATAATCTCTAAGCCGATTATTCCCCTTTATTTTCCATTTATGACCACCAAATTTTTGATATTTTATAATTTTTAACTCTAAATAAACAGTCGCCAACGGAGGGATCTTGATTTCCAAACTATAAGGTTGATTGTGCCAAGCTTTGGATTGCGAGAATACAGGCCAGCCATTAATCTGGCCTGATCCGCCAAATTCTTCTCTGTCACTGTTAAATATTTCTTTATACATGCCGGGCAGTGGAACTCCGATACGAAATTTATCCCATAGACCAGGTAAAAAATTACAAACTACTATTGTCATATTGTGTCGTTTTTTTCCTTTTCTAATAAAACTAATTACTCCCTGTACTCGGTCATTAGGATTGATCCAGCAAAAACCCTGTTCCTCATGATCAAGTTCCCAAAAACTTGGATTTTTCCTGTAGAAATGATTTAAAGATTTTACATAAACCAGCATTTTTTTATGCATTTCATAGTCTAATAAATCCCATTCCAAACCTTTCTCATGACACCATTCATTAAACTGTCCAAACTCACCTCCCATAAATAACAATTTCTTACCCGGGTGGGCAAACATAAACCCATAAAAAGCCCGCAGCCCTGCAAATTTGCGCCAGTAATCTCCCGGCATTTTATCAAGTAATGATTTTTTTCCATGTACTACTTCATCGTGAGACAGAGGAAGTATGAAATTTTCGGCAAATGCATAAAAAAGTGAAAATGTAACATTATTATGAACATATTGCCGGCATTCAAAGTCTGTCTCTAGGTAGCGTAATATGTCATTCATCCATCCCATATTCCATTTGTAATTATATCCCAACCCCCCTAAATAAGTAGGTTTTGAAACAAGAGGCCACTCCGTAGATTCTTCGGCAATCATCAATGTATTCGGATAATAGTTAAAAACCACTTGATTAAGTTTTTGCATAAAAGCTACCGCCTCAAGATTCCCATTGCCCCCGGCGATATTGGGAGTCCATTCACCTTCTTTCTTTCCGTAATCAAGATAAAGCATACTTGCTACAGCATCTACTCTAATACCATCCAAGTGATAGACATCCAGCCAAAAAATAATATTAGAAATAAGAAAACTTATTACTTCCGGTTTACCTAAATCAAAATTCAGAGTACCCCAATCCGAGGTCCAACGCCGCTGTGGGTCCTCATATTCATATAATGATGTACCGTCAAAATTTCCCAAACCATGGGCATCAGGACAAAAGTGTCCGGGTACCCAATCTAAAATTACACCTATTCCGTTTTGATGACACTGGTCCACAAAATACATAAAATCAAAAGGCGTACCATATCGACTTGTTACAGAATAATAACCTGTTGCCTGGTATCCCCAAGATCCGTCAAAAGGATGTTCTGCCAAAGGCATCAGCTCTACATGGGTATATCCCATTTCAACTAGATAACCCACTAACTCATGTGCCAGCTCCCGGTAATTTAAAAAAATTCCCTCCTTTTTTTTCCATGAGCCCAGGTGAACTTCATAAATATTCATTGGGCGGTCATAAGGCCTGTATAATTTTTTTTCTCTTTGCCATTCCCGGTCATTCCACTCGTATCCGTCTAAAAAGCATATTACAGACGCCGTATTTGGCCGGTATTCACTAAAAAACGCATAAGGATCTGACTTTAAAAACTCCCTTCCTTGAGCGCAAATCTTATATTTATATATATCTCCATGTTTTAATCCAGGAATAAATAAAGTCCAAATCCCCGACCCTGTAATTCTATGCATCGAATAACCATTGCCCTGCCACCGATTAAAATCACCTACTACCTGAACATCCCTGGCATTTGGAGCCCAAAGGGAGAAACGCACTCCCTCTTGCCCCTTTTCCCATGAATAGTGGGCACCTAAAAAAAGATAACTAAAGAAATGGGTTCCCTCATGAAATAAATAAATGTCCTCTTTTTTTATGCCAAAATGGACCACATAAATCCCACTTTCTATTTCTAATTGAATATATTCTGTTTTAATAAAATGAAACCATAAAATAAAGAAGAGAAGTTTGACATTATGAGTAAACAACATCCGGGAAAATGAAAATTAATCAATACACTGATAGAACATGTTGAACTTTGTTAGAATGAAGGTATATTTTAGATAAGAATTGGCTAGCAAAATTTTTACAACTATATATAGTATTTCTCTAAATTGTAAAATTTTCCTGCATAAATAAGAAAAATAATTAAGTCAATATATCCTATTATCTTTCATATTTTAACCTAATTAATCAAATAATAGCCATATTTCATGTTACTATTATTAAATAACCCTATATTCTATGAGAAATATCTTAATAAGATTTCTTGTAATTTTTTCCATTATTATACTAGGATATTTTTAATTCCTATGATAAGATAAAAATAATACTTTCAAAAAATCAATTGGTGAAATCAAATGAACTTATCTACAATAACAGGTATTATCACCGCAGTCTCTTTCTTGATTTTTGCTTATATCATAGACGGCGGATATCTCCAGTCACTTTTTAGCTTGCCGGCAGCATTAATTGTATTTGGAGGAACCATGGGGGCGCTCATAGCTTCATTTTCTCTTAAAGAGATAAACAAAATGCCCAAACTTTTTATGCAATCTTTGCAAAATAAAGTCACTAGCGCAGAAGAGATTATAGCATTTTTTATTAACCTTTCAAGTAAAGCCCGAACCCAAGGATTATTAAGTCTAGAGGAAGAAATTGGATCAAACGATTTCAAGCAATTTGATCCTATCATAAAAGATTGTTTGGAATTAGTAGTCGATGGTACAGATCCTAACCTGTTAAGGTCCATTATTGAAAACAAAATTGATATTAACTTTATATTAGCTAACGAAAATGCCGCTGTTTTTGAAACCGCCGGCAGTTTAGCTCCTACCTTAGGTATTGTAGGTACAATCATGGGATTAATTCACACCTTAGGTACTCTTAGTGAACCCGAAGAATTAGGTCCAGCTATTGCAAGAACATTTATCGCTATTTTATATGGGGTTTCTTCGGCAAGCTTGTTCTGGCTCCCGGTAGCCCACAGAATAAAGTATACTGCAGCAAAAAAAAGATTCTCCCAGAAACTGATCCTTGAAGGTACCTTATCAATTCAAAAGGGGGAAAATCCTCTCATTCTGGAAAAAAAATTAAGAGCATATATCGCACAAAGCAAACAATTAACAAAACAATAGAATATAAAGCAATAATCGTCCTAGTTATTAAATTTATTAACCCGGAACCTCCGTCCCGGGTTTTGTTTTTACTAAATCAATCTTTTCTGATTACATACCTTTTTTTAATTGAGCTATTCTTTCCTTAGTATTTAAAATATTTGTAATACGCACCCCAAAATTATCATGCACTACAACGACCTCTCCTTTGGCTACTAGAGTTCCGTTAACTAGAATATCAATGCTTTCATCTACCAAGCGATCTAACTCAACAATAGAACCACTCTGAAAACTCATAATTTCTTCAATCGATTTTTGAGCTTTGCCTAAAACTACAGAAACGGTAATAGGAATATCTAAAATTAGATCGATATTAGAATCGCCGGTTTTTTCATCTTCTTGGTTGTTTCCTAAATCTCGATATCCCCTGCCGGAATCGATTTCTTCAGTATAAGACAATGTAGTATCCGGAATTTCCGGCTTTGGCTTTAATGAAGAAGTATCCGGTGTATCCGATAAAAATGGTCTTTCGGAATCTTTCGGGGTACCGGAAATATCCTGAGTATTCGGTGAAGAGTAAACCTTTGTAACTTCAAATAGCAAAGATACCTGCTCTTTTGCCGTTTTTATAGGTATCATCTGTATTAACTGGGAATTAAGAACATTATCGACATTCATATCAAATTTAATGATAATAAATTCGGTCTGTGCCTCCGTAGTATCTTCTTTTTCTCCTAGTATACTTAACTCTGGGGGAGAAATATTTACAGGCATTTCAAATACCTGGGACATAGCAGTAGCCCCCGATGCGATCATTTGATTCATCGCTTCGCTTGCCGCACTGATTTGTATTTCATCCAGCATTTCCGTCTCAGTTGTAGGATCTTCCCCCATCATCATTTTTGCCAAAATAGCAGCATCGCTATTGCTAATGACCAAAAGGTTTGAACCTGTAAGACCATCGGTAAACTCCACTTTAATTGCTAAATGAGGTTCCGGTAACTGATCCAATAAATCCTGATAAGAAAGCTCCATAATCCTGGGATTTGTAATGTTTACCTGGTGATTTATTAACTCAGATAAAACTGTTGCCCCAGAGCTCATAGAAATATTAGCTATTTCACCTAAAGCATCAAGTTCTTCCGATGATATCTTATCCGATATATGATTTTCAGACCCCAATTCATGCCCGGCAGACAAAATTTCTTCAGCCGGCATAGTATCCGGTTGGTCCACCCCTTTACTTAATAGAAGATCAATTTCCTCCTGATTTAGGAATTTACTTGTCATCTTTATTAACTCTCCTCACAGCTCGCGGTCACTTGAACAGCCAACCTGCTTCCCATAACACCTGGTTGGACTTTAAATTTTTTCTTATTTTCCAGGTACATATCCATATCTTCGGAAACTTTTCTACTTAGCGGCAAAACATCACCTTCTTGAAGACATAAAAAGTCACCTATTAACAAAGAGATTTCACCAACATTTACCGAAAGATTCAATTTAACCTTGGAAAGTATTTTTTCGACACGAGACACTTCCTGTTTATTGTTAGAAGCGGCCCCTTCTGCTATCCAGTAATGAGCAGAAAGCCTTGCCATAATCGGATCTAGAGCAATAAAAGGAATGCATAGATTCATTAATCCCTTAATTGACCCGACAAAAAAATCAAAGGTAATTACAGCTACCGTTTCCTTAGGGGTAATTGTCTGACTAAACCTGGGATTCGTTTCCATAGATTCAATAGTACACTGAATTTCAAAAATATCCGACCAGGCGTTGCTAAAATTATCCAGTACCTTTTCATATAATTTTCTAATTACTGACATTTCAATTTCCGTGAGTACCCTGACTTTACCAGGAACATTGCCTTTTCCGCCAAACATCAGGTCCAGCATCGGAAAAACGCAATGCAGATTAGTCTCCATAATTGCTGTTCTTTTTAACGGTTCCATGGTAAATATCGTTATTAAGGTCGGACTGGGTATAGAGCGCACAAAATCTTCATATGTTAGTTGTTCGACAGATGTAACCCTGATTCTGATATTGGCACGTAAATATGCCGATAAAAAATTACTCAGTATTCGAGCAAATGTATTATGGATCAGATCCAGACTCATTAATTGTTCCCGGGAAAATTTGTTTGGCCTATTAAAATCAAAGTTTTTAATTGACACATCAGTAGATAATTTTATATCTTCAGGATTTATACTACCTGAATCCAATGATTCAATTAAAGAATCAATTTCCTGCTGAAACAGAACATCGGACATTGTTATTACCTACCTTTCTACCTTTCATTTATTAAGCCATTTTTCCACGTAATATTACCTTTTCCACCGCTTTAATTATTCTTTCTTGTTGAAAGGGTTTTACAATAAAATCTTTGGCCCCGGCTTTAATGGCCTCCATTACCATTGCTTGCTGCCCCATAGCACTTACCATAATAACGTTAGCTTTAGGATCAATTTCCATAATTTGCTTGACGCCTTCTATGCCGCTTAGCTTAGGCATAGTAATATCCATTGTAACTAAGTCTGGTTTAACTGATTTATAAAGCTCAACAGCCATAGGTACATTTTCCGCTTCTCCCACTACTTCATGACCACTTTTTTCAATAATATTTTTTAACATCATTCTCATAAAAGCAGCATCATCAACAATTAAAACTTTTGCCATATTATCCCTCCTGGCTTCCTTTTATTTAATGTTTTCCATCCCTAATTGACCTATTATTTTGCTTAAAAAATTTGATTCCGGCATAATCATCACTCTTCCAAAAACCTTTTCGTATCCGGTGAAAAAATCTGTTTCAAATAACAAAAACCTATCATCTATCTGACCACTTATTACAACCATAGCATTGATAATAGCAGAAAACATATCCGATGCAATCATGGGAACACTTCCTGTAAAATTAATAACTGTGAGAGAACTTAAAACAGTAGCAAAAGTACCAGATATAATATTGCCCAGTTCCTTTAAAACCGACATCCCCATCTCATTTAATTCTGTTGTTGTTCCTGGCTTATTACCTAACAATAAATCTATTAAATCCAAGGAGGACTGGTGTTCTAAAACAAACAAAAAATGATATGAAGCATCTCCGGAATATTTAACGGAAACACATGTTACCCACTCCTCCGGGTTTTCCCCTAATATTTCATATATTTGTTCCAATGGCACAACAAGAACCTTTGTGAGGCCAATATTAACCTGGCTGTTAAGCATTTCCGACATTGAAGTAGCTGCATTACCTATTCCAATATTGCCTAATTCCTGTAGGGCATCTAGTTGAAAAGAATTTAAGCTGTTTAACTTATCCACATCAAACAATCCCCTCCGTAATTATTTTTGGGCCTTTCGATAAAAGCCCGGGTGGATTTGTTGTAAAGAATAATTTTTATGATGAAAAATATTCTCACTAGTACCAATAAAAAAAACGCCGCCAAGTACCAATGCCCGAGAAAAGTTGACATAACAATAATTTTGTGCCTCCTGTGTAAAATAAATCAATACATTTCGACAAACTATCAAGTCACAATTTTCCGGGTATGGATCTGACATTAAATTATGTTTCCGAAAAGTAACCTTTGATTTTAATTGTGGCTTTACAGCAACCTTTTCATTATTAATGGTAAAATATTTATTCAAACGTTCTTTAGATAAATTCTTAATAGAGTCAATCGGATACTCCCCGATTTTTGCTATTCTAAGCATCTCTTCATCAATATCTGTCGCCTCAACCACAAATCTCTTCCCGGGAAATTTCTCTTGCATCATAATTGCAAGTGAATATGGTTCTGATCCATTAGAACAACCGGCACTCCAAATTTTAAAAGTAGTTCTTTTACTCGCGATAGTCGGCATTATCTCTTTTTCTAAATAAGCAAATAGGGCCGGGTTTCGAAAAAATTCTGTTACATTAATTGTCAAGTGTTTAATAAATTGATTCTTCACCTCCCTATTCACCTTAAGCAATTGAAGAAGCTCTGCAAAATCCTTGCATGATAAACGTTCCATAAAATTAGTAATACGACGCTGCATCTGAGTACTCTTATAATTGAGAAGATCAATACCCAGATCCTTCTTAATATTTACGGCAAACTGCTTATACTTCATCTACTACCCCCACCTATTAGGAAGCACTTTTTTCTTCATAATTTAAATACTGTATGGCTGAAATCCCACTTTTCTCACCGATACATTTCCGTTTTCAGTATCAAGAATCATCGTTCTTCCGTTCTTTCCACCTAAACATTCCCCTTTAATAACTATCCCTAAACCTGCTAAAGAACGTTTTACCGCAGCAATATTGCGCGCACCAATATCCATTATTTGTGAAGCATCACTTGAAGAAAACATTTGTGCCCCACCTGCCAGTTTTGCAACCAAGCGATTTTTTACCGCTCCATTCCGAGTAAGATCCTTTAGAAGCATCGGAATAGCCAAATCGGCAAATTTGGAGGGATTATTAATATGCTTAAACTGAGAGCTTTCCGGTAGCATCACATGAGCCATTCCACCTACTTTTTTCAAGGGATCATACAAACACACACCAACACATGATCCCAAGCCAATCATTACCAGCTTTCCCGGGCTCTTGATCACTTTGATTTCTCCGATAGAAACATAATCACCCATTCAGGTATTCCTCCCAGCCAATAAAACTGTTTTAATTTAAATGCCGCCTTAGGTTTAAAACCAGTTCAACTTCTCCTTTTGCTTTATGATAACGTTGTGCAATTTCTGATATTGATTGTCCGGAATCAAAAGCTTCACAAATTGCTCCATGTTCAGTTCTCTGACTATCATTATATCTTGTAGCCGCTGTTTTACTTGAAACATTCAACATTTTTGCCATTTTTACATCTAACCGATCCATTAACCCTTCCAACGCTTCTAATTGCCGACGAAGCCTGTCTACTTCCTTTACTAATTCCTGATTACTGCTTTGGGGATTTTGAAGTTCATTTTTAAAACTATTACTCATAACAGAATCCATACATCCATTAAGGACCTCTTGAAAACCCGGGTGTAAAATCTTTTTTTTCAACCATATTAATAGAGCGACGCACACCAACAAGATAGTTAAGGCGATAATCCAGTATACGAAATATTGTCCGCCCCATACGAAATAAACATATATTAATTTAGGCATATCCTAACTCCCCCATTAATGCTTTTAAGCGTAGAATAGCTCTACCATGTATTTGACTTACCCGGGATTCTGAAACACCAATAACCTGACCAATTTCCTTTAAAGTCAATTTTTCATTATAATACATGGCTAGCACAAGTTTATCTTTTTCATTCATTTTATCGATAGCTCGAGCCAGGTTGTTTTTCATTTCCAATAATTCAACCATATTTTCCGGATCAACGGTATCTGTTGCGGCAATGACATCCATTGGGGAATGCCCCTCCTTATCCCCTCCGCCAACGAATTCATCTAAGGAAAAAAAACTAATATGGCTGGTACTAACCATTACCTCATGTAATTCTTCTACAGTCAAATCTGCCGCCGCCGCTACTTCTTCTTCCGTCTGAAATAACCCTAACTGTTCCGCTTTTTGATATACTTCTGATACTATTTGAATTTTCCGAAAAAGTGATCTTGGCAACCAGTTAGCCTTCCTGATTTCATCAATAATAGCTCCCCTAATACGATAACGGGCATAGGTTTCAAATTTAACTCCATATTCAGGGTCAAAATTGTCAATGGCTTTAATTAGTCCCATTAAGCCAAAGCTCTGCATATCTTCTTGGTCTAAGTAGTATGGAATTTTGGCAGGCATCCGGTGGCAAATGCTTTTCACCAGTGGAATATAGTGAATAATTAATTTTTTCCGTGACTCCTCATCCTTATCTTGCCAATATTTATTCCATACTTCTCTGATCATAATTTATTCCTTCTCTCACTTCTATTGTTATGACCCCACTTTGCTTCCTGGCGAAAGATAAACTGGACAATAGCATCCTGGTCTCGTATGCTAATATATTTGAATTTTAAGCCAGTATGGAACACCAGTTTACCGTCCATTATTTCTTTTCTGCTCCAAGCAACCGCTACCGGAATCTTAAAAACACTTACTTCAGGAATATCCAATATCAGCATTATTTCTTGGTTATTGGGTATGTATTCCGCGGTAATAACTTTCACCCCATTACCACTTAAGTTTGCCAACTTACCCTTTATGACCTTAGGATCAGTCAATCTGTCCCGTGCCTCTAGATCTTTGACAATCAATTCAACGTCCAATACAATATTCAGACGATACAATTGTCGACGCTGATTATATTCCCATTTTTCCGGAATAGAAATCTCATAATAAGAGAGCCTTTCCCTGTCCCGATAAAATCTCATTATTTGAGAATCAAATTGATATACTCCGTCATCTTTGATAAAACTCACTTTTACCCAAGTACCTGACTGTAACAGCAAAGGCCGTCGAGCAAGGTAGGGCATATCAATTAATATTCTGTCTTCTTTTATCTCCTGAATAGAAGAAACGTAATATTCTGCAGCGTTTTCAGGTTTTAGATCTATTCTTTGCTTTAGTTCAAAAATTTCTCTTAACTTCACCACACTCCACCCTACCTAAACAAGTTTACCAGTTTTCCGATTAGCCTATCTATGGTATTAACCTTACTAGTTTCCAGCTGCAATAAGGAACAAGATATCTTATATATATCACGTGATGCATTAAAATTAGGGTTAGTAATAATAAACGGTCGCTGGTTTTTAACTGCTTTAGCAACACATTTATCCTCAATTATATAACCAAGGTGGTTAATTCTTATTTGTAAAAATTTCTCAACAGCCGTATCTAATTTTTTTCTGGTCTGTTCTACTTCGGCATAATTAAGCGCCCGGTTAATTATGACATTAACTTTGGAGTGAATATGGAAATTAGAAAGAATTTTTATCATGCTATAGGCATCAGTAAGGGATGTAGGCTCTGAAGTAGTAACTACAATAACTTCCTGAGCAGCAACTACAAAACCTAATACATTTTTTGATATGCCAGCTCCTGTATCAATAAAGAGAAAGTCATACCCAACCACAAAATCTTTTAGTTGTGTCAATAACTTGTCTAACTGCTCCCTGTCCAAATTGGCCATCTCTTGAAAGCCGCTTCCTCCAGGAATAAGACTTATTCCATATACATCAACTACAATCTCTGCAATGGTTTTTTTTTGATTAAAAACATCATACATACTATAAGGAGGAATACAGCCCATCAGAATTTCTGCATTGGACAAACCAAAATCCGCATCAATGATGGCAACTTTTTTTTCCATTTTTGCTAACTGCAAAGCCAAATTAACTACTACACTTGTCTTTCCCACCCCTCCTTTTCCTGAAGTAATAGCAATAGTCCGCGGAATAGAAGGAGAACTATCTCCACCATTACCATAATTTCGAGCCAATTCTCTTAATTTAGTTTCCTGATCTATCACTAAAATTCACCCCTTTAAAAACTAACTGGACTAATTTTTGGGGATACATTTTTTCCATATCTTCCGGAACATTTTGCCCGTTAGTAATGTATGCTACAGGGACTTGGGCTTCCAATGCAACATTAAATATGTTGCCAAGCATCTCCGTTTCATCCGCTTTCGTAAAAATTAGTTGAGAAAACCCTAATTTACTAAAGCATTTTACATTATTCATGAGATCCTTTTCTTTGGTATTTGAACTTAATACCAAGAAAATTTCCGCATTGGGGAGTATCTCTAAAAAATCCTGAAGCTCATTGATATATTCCCTATTCCGAAAAGAACGACCGGCTGTATCAACAAGAATCATATCCTTATTTTCCATGTGCCTAATTGCTGTTTGCAGTTCATCCGGTGTTAGAACTGCTTCAACCGGCACTCCGATAATTTCCCCATAAGTTTTTAATTGTTCAACAGCCCCAATGCGATAACTATCAATAGTGATAATACCTACCTTTTCTTTATTTAAAAGAGAAGACCGGGCGGCCATTTTGGCCAGTGTAGTTGTTTTCCCTGCTCCGGTAGGCCCTACAAATACCATAATTTTTTTCCGTAATAAACCACTGTAGAATGGTTCTAATAACCTACTGATTTTATCAGTCAACATCTGATAAAGTTGTTCATTGTTGTTATCAGCATTTATTATTGATGAAAACGGTAATTCATTTAACATCTTTTCCGCCAAATCTTCTTTTATTTCCATATCCGTCAAAATTTTTTTTAATTCTGACCACCTGTTTTCATCAGGTGCGGAATCTTCTTCTATCCCATGGGCTTGGGATATTTTTCTAATCATTTTTTTGATTTCCAGAAGTTGAAATTCCACATTTTTATGTAAATCAGTCTCACCAGATTCAGCAACAGCATGATCAGGGACCTTACGAATAATAACCTCCTTCTTTGCGAGGGCGGAGAGCGGCTCCACAGATGCTGAAACCTGCTCCATAAACTTTGGAACTTCATCCACAGCCGCAGTCACTTCCCAAATTCTTTTTCTGAGAATACCAAAAACACCTTTTTTTCTGATTTTTCGGCTGCTTAGTATTACCGCATCTGGTCCCATCTCTTTTTTTATTAACTGTACGGCATCACTCATATTACGCACCAGATATCTTTTTACTTTCAAACATCATCACCATCCCGGCGGATGAAATTTCAATATTAGAAGCGATCTCATTAATGGACATAATATTTAAATGTGGTAAATATCGTTCAATAAAACGTCTAAAGGGTAGCCTAATCCTACCGGAACATACACAAACCGGAGTTATTCCTTGTAAAGAACATTTCTCCAATAAATTGTTTAATTGGTCAATAATACTTTGAGCCAAACCAGGGTCTAATACCGGGTATCCTCCTTCCTGTATAGGTTGGATAGATTCGGCAATCTTTTGTTCTAGCTTGGGATCCATAGTAATGATATGCAGCTTTCCATCTAACCCTAAAAATAAATTACATATACTCCTGCTTAAAGATCCCCGAGCACATTCAACCAGATAATCAATATCCCTACTATTTCTTGCTCCATCTGAAAGAGCTTCCAGAATTGTTACCATATCCTTAATTGGAATACGCTCCCGTAAAAGGTACTGGAGTACTCTTTGAACTTCTCCTAAAGATAAAGCATCAGGTATCAAATCTTCTATTACTGCAGGATCATTTTCTTTCACCATATCAATGAGCTCTTTAACATCCTGGCGTCCTAATAGTTCATATGCATGAGCTTTGATAAATTCGGTCAAGTGTGTAATCATGACGGTAATAGCATCTACTACAGTAAAACCCATCGTTTCCGCCTGAATCTTTTGACTTGGTTTAATCCAAACTGCAGGCATTCCAAATGTTGGTTCTTTTGTGGGAATACCTTCTAATTGGGAATCCGAATTATCCGGATTCATGGCAAGATAATATTTAGGTAAAACCTCCCCTTCTGCTAACTGCACTCCTTTTATTTTAAAGACATACTTGTTTGGTTCTAATTGCAAATTGTCCCTAATACGAATTGGTCTTACATAAACCCCTTGTTCTGAAGCACATTGTCTCCTTACTGTGGCCAACCTCTCCAGTAAATCTCCTCCCTGGTTTTTATCTGTTAAACTAATTAGCCCATAGCCGATTTCAATTTCCAAGGGATCTACTTTGAATAAATTTAAAATATTTTCCGGCTGTCTTTGTTCCTCTGCTCCTGCTTTTGTTTGTGCCTCTTGAAGCTCCATTTCTTTTTTGTTTTCACTTTTATAAAGAACATAGTATAGTGAAAATACTCCGATAGACAAACTAATAAACAATATATTCGGAAGTGCCGGAACCAAACCCAATACTAACAAAACACAACCGGCTATAAACATCACTTTAGGAAAGGAAATGAGTTGTTGGGAAAAATCTTTCCCAAAGTTGTTCCCTGAAGAACTTCGGGTTACTAAAATACCTGTTCCGGTAGATATTAACAAAGCAGGAATCTGGCTGACCAAACCATCGCCAATAGTTAAAGTGGTATACGTTTTCAAGGCCTCTACCGCATCCATACCCATCGTCAAGCATCCAATAATAAGTCCCCCGATTATGTTTATTAAAGTAATAACTACACCGGCAATAGCATCACCTTTCACAAACTTGGTCGCTCCATCCATAGAACCGAAAAAATCCGCTTCCTGTTGAAGTTTTATCCTACGTTCTTTTGCCTCCATTTCTGTAATCAGCCCAGAGTTAAAATCGGCATCAACAGCCATTTGTTTTCCCGGCATCGCATCAAGGGTAAATCTGGCGGCAACCTCTGCAACACGGCTGGCCCCGTTAGTAATTACCACAAACTGTACTACCGTGATAATTAAAAATACAACAAACCCAACAATATAATTCCCCTTAACAACAAAACTACCGAAGGCCTCAATTACTTTTCCTGCTGATGCTTCTGACAAAACAAGCCTGGTAGATGAAATATTCAGTGCCAACCGATACAAAGTAGTAATTAATAATAAAGATGGAAAAATTGAAAATTGTAATGTCTCGGTTGTAAACAAAGTAATTAAAAAAATTACCATTGAAGATGTGATACTTAAAACTAACATCACATCAAGTAAAGATGGAGGTAAAGGAATAATAATCATCAGAATTATTCCAATAACACAAAGTGCAATCAATAAATCCAAATTCTTTTTTATGAATCCTGAAGATATTTTATCCATATAATTTTCCATCCCAGCAAGTTAGGATTAATAAGAGCATGTGCCCACCCTAAATTTTTTTGTGATGCTTACGGTAAACAACTGCCAGTATTTCAGCTACAGCTTGGTAAAGTTCATTAGGAATCACATCGCCAATATCAACCTGGCGGTACAATAATTGAGCAACAGTTTTATTTTCTACCAAAGGAACATCGTTTTCCCGGGCAATTTGCTTGATCCTTTCAGCCCACAAATCCATTCCTTTAGCTACTACAAAAGGAGCATCTTTTGCCCTGCGATCATATTTTAATGCCACAGCATAGTGGGTTGGGTTAGTTACTACTACAGTAGCTTCGGGAACTTCCTTTATCATTCTTCCCGTAGACATTTGGCGTTGTTTTTCCCGTATTTTAGATTTCACCTGAGGGTTACCTTCAGTCTGTTTAAACTCCTCTTTCACTTCCTGTTTGGTCATGCGCAAGCCTTTTTTATAGCGGTATTTTTGGTAAAAAAGATCGGCAAGAGCAATTCCCAAATAACAGATAATCACTGCTCCCGTAACAGAAACAATTATTTTTACTCCAATTAAAACAATTTGAGGAATACCTCCATTGCTTAAACTGAAAATTCCTAAAATATTCTTTTTTATGGCACTAACTATAACAGCTGCAATCAATGTTAATTTAATTAAATTTTTTGCTAATTCCCCAAGAGTTTTTAGGGAAAATACCTTGCGCATCCCTTCAACTAAATTAAATTTTTCAATTTTAAATTTCAGAGGTTCTAATGTGAATACAAAGCCAATTTGAATCAAATTTGATGCTAGGGCAAGTATTATTGCGGCAATAAAAAAAGGTATCAAAATTCTAAAATAAATAAAACTTGCTCCCAATAATACAGCAGAAAAATCCTCTGTTTTAACTAATAACGAATGAGCAAAAAAATTCTTGTAATAGGCATTGATAATAGTAGAAATATATCCTTTTAAAGCATATAAAACTAATACCATACCACATAAACTTACAGCCGCATTAAAATCGGCACTTTTCCCCACCTGACCTCGTTTTCTGGCTTCTTCCAGTCTTCGTGGTGTAGCTTCCTCAGTTCTTTCCCCAGCAGAAGAATTTTTATCCTGAGCCAATGATCACAACCCTCCAAATACTTGCATCAATTCTTTTTCCACTGTCTGAAACAAGCTTCCTACCACAGAGCCTACTACTGGTACCAACAGAGCAAGCATTAATAAACCAAAACCAATTTTTAAAGGAAAACCTGACATAAAAATATTGAGCTGAGGAACAATCCTTGTCATATAACCTAAAGATAAATCAATGATAAGCAATACCAGAATTACCGGTATGGCAATACGCAAAGCATATGTAAACATCATCAAAAATATCTGAAGCAACTTTAAAAATAAACTGCCTGAGACATGAAAGCTTCCCAATTCTAAAATTTCAAAACTTTTTGCCAGTGCAAGAATCAAAGAATGATGGGCATCCGTCGAGAAAAATAATATCAGCCCTAGAATATATAAAAATTGACCAATCAGTGTATTATTAATACCCCTGGCAGGATCATATACTTGAGCCATAGCAAAACCGGCCTGAAGATCAAGATATTGCCCCGCAACCTGAATTGCAGTCATCAGCATGCTGGCTCCTAACCCTGCTATTAATCCTACTATTGTTTCATTTATGACCATCCCAATTATCTTGATAAAGTGCTCGGGAAGCACAACCTGCTGCTTCAATAACTGAGGTGTCAAAACTAAAGCTAGGATAAATCCAAAACCAATTTTGAGACTATTAGGGATGTTCCTCATCGCAAAAACCGGCGAAGCCACCAAAAATGCCGTAACCCTTATCAAAACCAGCAGAAAAACTACCCATGCGGTTATATCTAACACTGTTTTCCCCTATCTTACTAAATTCGGTAGTTGGTTAAATATGTTCTTCGTAAATGAAATCAATAAATTCATCATCCAGGAAGCCGTAATCAATAGCACTAAAAAAATAGCAATAATTTTGGGGACAAATGAAAGAGTTTGTTCTTGAATCTGGGTCGCAGCCTGCAAAATACTAATAATTACACCTACCAGTAAGCCTACCACCAACGCCGGAGCACAGAGCATAAGAATAAGTATTAACGCATCATGGGCTATTTTTAATACGTACCCTTGATCCACAACAGTTTCCTCCATTTTGCAGAAAATTATCAATAGCTTTGGATATGACTAAAAGCTTTCTACCAAAGATTTCACGACTAAGTACCAACCGTCAACCATGACAAAAAGCAATATTTTAAAAGGAAGAGAAATCATCACCGGGGGCAGCATAAACATACCCATTGACATCAAAATACTGGCAACTACCATATCAATTACCAAAAAAGGAACAAAAATAAGAAAACCCATTTGAAAGGCAGTTTTTAATTCACTAATCACAAATGAAGGCAATACCAAAGATAAAGGAAGATCACCGGCATTTTCCGGCTTATCAACTTTGGCTATTTTTAAAAACAAAGCAATATCTTTTTCTCTGGTTTGTTTTAACATAAATTGTTTTATCGGCCGGGCACCTAAATCCATCGCCTGCTCCCGGGTTATTTGGTTTGCTAAATAAGGATTTATTGCCTCTTTATTTACCTGTTGGTAGACAGGATTCATCACAAAGATGGTTAATGCTAAGGCAAGGCCAATGATAATTTGATTGGGGGGAATTTGCTGGGTTCCCAGCGCAGAACGAATAAAGGACAGAACAATCACAATCCGGGTAAAGCTTGTCATCATAATCAAAAATGCCGGAGCTAAAGATAAAAGGGTAATAATTACCAGTAATTTTACACTATCCATAACTTCTTGGGGTCGGTCAGTATTTTGCACCTTTAAATCAATATTGGGAAAAGGAATAGATTGAGCATAAACCAAGCCGGGAATTAGTAAAACAACAGTGATAATTATTAAAGTGAATATAGTTTTAGTCCTGCTCATTCTTCCACCCAGTACCCTTCTTTAGCCTGTCCGTAAACCTTTGAAGCACTTTATTCTGAAACAGAACCTCATAATTAACATTTTTCCCCTGATCTGAAGCAACATAAGATTCCAATTTATCAAGTAAAACTAACTGCCCCTCCTGGCAGCCAATCAAATAAAATATTCCTTGAATATTTATAACATAGATCGCTGTCCGTGAATTCAAAGACAAAAAATCCACAATTTGCATCCCCTGTCCCGACTTGTTCCCATACTGAAAGCCCTTAAGACCTCGGCGTATAACTACAATCGTAATAATTAAAACAATTGGGAGTGCAATCACTAGTTTCAAGAAAGCCCACCAGATTTCCCCCATGTTATTCCTCTTTCTTTTCTCTCTCTTTACCAATTGAATTTAATCTAATCCCAAATACTTCATTAATTACCAGGATCTCTCCTAACCCCAGTTTTTGATCACTAGCATAAATATCTATCTTTTCCCCGGCAATTTTATTCAGCTCAATGACGTCCCCTTCTTTTAATCCCAGCAATCTCCCTACGGTGATAGTTGTACGTCCTAGCTCAGCACTGATATTAAGTTTAATATCTTTTAACATTCTCATATCGGGCGTATTTGGTGCCAAATCCATCTTATTCAGTGTAGGAAAAGACACCCTTTTTACTTTGGAGACCAGGGTCTTTTTTCCGGATAAAAATGATTCAATTTCTTCTTCTGTCTTGAAAAAATCACTCATACGTCTACCAGCCCCTATTGAATAATAAAATCCTCAAAATACACCGAATCTACCTTACCCTCCTTTAACTGGGTATTAATTTGGGTTAATAGTTCTTTTTTTAATTTATTTATTTCCTCAGCAGTATCTAAATCCTCAGTTGACTTTTTGCGCAACACTTTAATAATTGTGTCTTTAACCCGGTAGGTCTTATCGTTTAGTTCTTTCCCCAGTTTTTTGCCCTGGTATTCTAAAACAATAGAAGTCTTTAAATAATGACTGTAATTTATATCGCTTAAATTAACAAGCACTTCTTCAAAACTCAGTATATCTACTTCATCTGCCTTCAGGTGTTTACTCCATGCTTTCAGTACCGTTTTATTTGAAAAAACCATCACATTCACTGCAACCGTCAACACAAATACCATCAAACAAATAATTATTATTTTTCGTTTGCCGCTTTTCTTCTGCATATCTTCGCCACTATCATTTTCCTTATTCTTTTGTTTCATAGAAACTACTCCTTACAGATTTTCAATCAAGAGAAATCCTCTCCAGGCTTTATAACCTCCGGAATGCAATTTACCCGTCGTTTATATTCTATGATTCTATCAACCACTTCCTTAATGCTTTCCCGAACCAGAATTTTTTTTCCATTAGTTAGTGAAAGTACCGTTTCCGGAACCATTTCCAACCTCTCAATTAATTCTGCATTAATTACAATTGTGCGCCCGTCGAGTGTCGTAACCTCAATCACAGGTAACAACCCTTTCTAAAATTTTACCAAATTTCGTTATTAGGTAGGTAAGCCTGGTCTAACCAGGCTTACCTTTTTCTACCCCACCTAAAAGACTATCTCTTTAAATTAATCAATTCTTCCAGCACATGGTCGGATGTAGTAATAGCCCGGGCATTAGCCTGATAAGCACGTTGGGCTACAATCATATTAGCAAACTCTGTTGTCAAATCTACATTAGACATCTCTAATGTTTGGGGTTCTACTATGCCCCTCCCGCCAATTCCGGCAGCACCAATGCCATGACTATCTTCCTCACCATCAGGATACTTAGTATTAACAGACTCCGTATATAAATTATAACCTTCTTTCAGTAAACTCTCCGGGTTTAGTACGTAAGCAATACCAATATTTTTCTCAGCAATAACTGTTCCATTTTCATCAAGGGCGGTAAGTTTACCCTGCCGGTCAATAGTAAATGATGCAATTGGGTCGGTAATTTGAATAACCTCTCCTTCAGAATCCAAAACCCGGTAACCCACATTATTAGCCAGGTATCCTTCCTTATCAAACTTAAAACAACCGTCTCTGGTAAAGAAAATCTTTTGTTCTCCTTCTTCCCCGCCATCAACAGCAAAAAAACCATTTCCCTGAATCGCAACATCCAAAGGACGTCCTGTATATTGGGTAGGACCCTGGGTAAACTGGGGATCAATGGCTGCCACTAAACTGCCGATTCCTACTTGGGAAGGATTAATTCCCGCCGCATTTCCGCTGCTTTCTGCAGCACCCAGGATTGTCTGGCTAAGTAAGTCCTGAAAAGTAACCCTCGACGATTTATAAGCTGTTGTATTTGCATTAGAAATATTATTTGCTACCACATCAAGCATCACCTGGTGGTTTTTCATCCCAATAACACCAGAATATAAAGATCTGATCATGTCCTGAGAACCTCCTCAAATTTATAAAATTTCGGCTACATCTGTCGTTCTGCAACCAAGCACGGCTCCCTTACGGACCAGCCGTTAATAAAACTACCTGATAATTACCGCACTATCAATATTAGTAAAAACATGTTCCCTCATGTTTTCTTTATCCACTGCAGTAACAATAGTCCTGTTCTTGATACTGGCAATTAAAGCTAAATCACCTAACAACAACAAAGAATCTCTGGCCCCTTTGGCTTCCGCCTTCTGTACCGCCTTGTTAATTTCCTGTAAGGCTTGTACATCAAGGTTGACTTTCCTTTCGTCTAGTCTTTTTTTTGCATGTGCGGAAAACTTTAACAAATTATGCTTGTCCACTTCTTTCTGATAAATATCTTCAAAAGAAGTACCTGGAGAACGGATACTATTCTTACCAGCAGGTATCCCCTTGGGCTGGACAATAGGTCTTATTTCCGGCAGGTAATTATTTGGAATTTTATTATCCATTATTATCACCTGTGACTTCTACCTGCTGAACCTGGCTCAAAAAATATTCTTGACCGTCTACCACTACTTTCGGACTCTGAGGTGTAAAGCTAATAGATTCAACTTTCCCTGTAATTTGTGCTCCCTCAGTGTCATCAATAATTACCTTTTTATTCAGCAATGAAATGGATTGAAATTGCTGTTCAGTCTGAAAAAAATGTTCCAATGTATCATTAAGATTTTGCATTTGTTCCACCATCGAAAGCTGAGCAATTTGCACCATAAATTGGTTATTATCCTGGGGACTTAAAGGGTCCTGATGTTTTAATTGAGTTGTCAGCAATTTAAGAAAATCATCCTTTCCTGCGAGCAACTGAGACGAACTCTTTCCTGATTCAACCTCCTGCAATGCAGGTAATCCTGTAATATACACATTCCCACCTCCTTATACCAAGAAATTCACAGCATGACTGCCTGTACCGACATAGCTGTTAGATTTTTTTCCGGGAAAGCTTAACCCTGTATCATTTTGTCTTGTTCTAGATCTTTTATCGCCAAATATTTGCCTCATACCCGAATACAAAGGATCTTTCCCACTCTGATCAAAACAAGAAACAGCCAGATTAGTAACATTAATATTCAGCGCATCCAAATTCTGTTTTAACACCTCTAAGCTTTTTTGCACAGCATGAGCCGCCTCAACATTTTCAGTATAAAACCGGGCTGAAAGATTCCCTTTTGTCCAATTTAACGTTACCTTAACCCTGCCCAAATGTTCCGGTTCCATCTGTAACTGCAACACGCGGGGTTTCTGATTGGACAAAGTACTGTTGATAAAATTAATAGTTTTAGCGGGTAATTGCTTCACTGCGGTTTTTTCTATAGACTCATTTATATCCCCTGATAAATTAGATGAAACTTCTTGTCCCAAACTTAACCTTCCCGTCTCAAAGCTAGTTTCATTTTCCCGCGAACCATTCCGTCCATTTTGTTCTTTCACATTATCGGCATCTTCTGATTTACAACCTGAATATTTCATATCGAAATGCATTATTTCCCCATTATCATGGCTTATGTTTTCGATTTCAAAGCTAGCATACTTGTGTTTTTGTCCATAACTTGTTACCTCTGCTTCGGACCGCTTATAAAAAACAGAATTCGATGCTAAAACAAACTTTTGCCCGGTAGCAACCTGCTTAATTATCGGTGTCTTCAAAGTCTCCGGAATCTGACCTGAATGTTTACCATTTGTTTCTATTTCCGCATCGTTATCTCCGACAGGATTCCCAATAATAAACCCTTGTTTGTTATCCTTAATTGGGGTTCCCCGTATCTTTGATTCAATCAATTCTAATGGGGTGCTTAACATGTTTTTTATAACGCTTTTGTCTTCAGTCTTTAAGCTAATCTCAACTTCCTTTTCTTTTCCCGGTATGCCTGTCGTTTCAAAATTCGGACTATTATGCATCACCTCTTCCACTACTTTTTTTCCTTTAATGCTCACAGGCTTAGGTACCGGTGCCGTATTGCTTTCTCTTTTTTCTCTTATCTCCCTTATTTCTCGGGGGGGTTCTCCCCCTGTTTTGACCGGTTCCTTTTTTGTTTCACCTATAAGAGGGTCTCTGTCCGAATTTCCCCTTGGATACTCTTGCTTTTTTTCTTTTATCTCAAACTCTATTTGTGCTTCCCGTCTCTCCGGTATCTTGAATTCTGCCGGTTCTATGGGGAGGGTTATCTTGTCTTTGATGACTTTTTTCTCTTCTTGTTTATTAACATTCTTTAAGACGATCTCTTCCCCATTTTTTTTGATAACTTCCTCTTGAGCCTTTTCTTTATTGTTCCTGATTATGTCTCTGTTGTTTGTTAAAACATAGCTTGTACCGGATTTCATTGCTTCTTTTTTTGTTACCGCTGACCCAGCCTTTTCTAAATCCGTATTTTGGGGTGCCTCCTCTTCCACTACTTTTTTTCCTTTTATGCTCACAGGCTTAGGTACCGGTGCCGTATTGCTTTCTCTTTTTTCTCTTATCTCCCTTATTTCTTGGGGAGGTTCTCCCCCTGTTTTGACCGGTTCCTTTTTTGTTTCACCTATAAGAGGGTCTCTGTCCGAATTTTCCCTTGGATACTCTTGCTTTTTTTCTTTTATCTCAAACTCTATTTGTGCTTCCCGTCTCTCCGGTATCTTGAATTCTGCCGGTTCTATGGGGAGGGTTATCTTGTCTTTGATGACTTTTTTCTCTTCTTGTTTATTAACATTCTTTAAGACGATCTCTTCCCCATTTTTTTTGATAACTTCCTCTTGACTCTTTTCTTCATTGTTGTTGATTATAACACTGTTTGTGAAAACAAGGCCTTGATCGGTAATGATTGCTTCTTTTTTTGTTACCGCTGACCCAGCCTTTTCTAAATCCGTATTTTGGGATGCCTCCTCTTCATTTGCTTTTTTCCCTTTTATGCTCACAGGCTTAGGTGACTGTGTAGTACTGTTTTCTCTTATTTCTCTTATTTCTCTTAACTCTTGAGGAGGTTCTTCCCTCGTTTTGACCGGTTCCTGTATCACTTCACCTACAAGAGGGTCTTTATCCGGTTCCCCGGTTGGATACTCTTGCTTCTTTTCTTTTACTCCTGACTCTATTTGTGCTTCCCGTCCCTTTGGTATCTTGAGTTCGGCTGCTTCTATGGGGAGGGTTATCTTGTCTTTGATGACTTTTTTCTTTTCTTGTTTATTAACATTCTTTAAGACGATCTCTTCCCCATTTTTTATGATTACTTTCTCTTGACTCTTTTCTTCATTGTTGCTGATGATGTCTCTGTTGTTTGTTAAAACATAGCTTGTACCGGATTTCATTGCTTCTTTTTTTGTTACCGCTGACCCAGCCTTTTCTAAACCCGTATTTTGGGGTGCCTCCTCTTCATTTGCTTTTTTCCCTTTTATGCTCACAGGCTTAGGTACCGGTGCCGCATTGCTTTCTCTTGTTTCTCTTTTTTCTTGGGGAGGTTCTCCCCTCGTTTTAACCGGTTCCTGTATTATTTCGGACACTTTTTGAGTTCCGTCCCTAGCCAAATAAGCAGACAAAAGCGAAAAAAACTCCATTTTCTCTTCTGTCTCATTATTTCTGTTGGTCATTAAAAAGGTAGTTTGTGTTTCTCCCGTAACTGGGCTTGTTGAACCTATACTTAATACCATGCTCATTCTCACCCCCTTTCGCTAAGCATTGATTGTAATTAATCGGAAAACCGCCTGGAATAACCTGCTATTGCTATTTCATCCAGAAAATATCCTTCCTTTTGAGCTATCATCTTTTGATGTGCTTTAGCCTGTTGTTCTTTCAGGTTTTCCAAAACCTTTTTTTCTTTAACCGCATCAATAAGGCGTTCCCTTCCCTGCTCTACCAGCTCTTTTTGTTGGAAAACTTTTTGCTCTTGCATCTTGATATTATCTTTCAATGCTTCTCTATATAATTGTTGATGCCATAAACTTGTTACCAGGTAATCATTACCCCACTCACAGGTTTCGTCCCATTCCGCCTGAAGTAATTGCAGCCGGCTTTGTTCCTGCTCCAATTCAAACTGCAATTGGGCAAATTCCTGTTTTGCCAGATCCTCACGAATAACTTTTACATTTAACACAGGCTGCAGACGAAAGAAAAATTTTTTCATACTTATCCTTCCTCCATTATTTCCTGTAACTCTGCCAATGCCTGATTACGAAGGCAGCTTTGCCCGGCATCCTGTTGTAAAAATTCCTTTATCCGGGGAAAATACTGAATCGCCGCATCAACTAACTTGTTGGAACCAGAATTATAAGCACCAATGTTTATCAAATCTTCCGCTTGTTTATAACTGGATATAATACCTCGTACCCTTCCTGCTAATTCTTTTTCTTCCGAAGACACAATCCGGTTCATTAATCTGCTTACACTTTGCAAAACATCAACCGCTGGGTAATGATTGCTATGTGCCAAATCCCGTGATAAAACAATGTGTCCATCAAGAATACCCCGGACTGCATCCGCGATAGGTTCGTTTAGGTCATCTCCGTCTACTAATACTGTATAGAGAGCGGTAATAGACCCTTTATCGCTGTTACCAGCTCGTTCTAATAATTTGGGCAAGAGGGCAAACACTGAAGGAGTATAACCCTTGGTCGTCGGCGGTTCACCTACTGCCAGACCAATTTCTCTTTGTGCCATAGCAAACCGAGTTACGGAATCCATCATCAGCATTACGGATTTACCCTTATCACGAAAATATTCTGCTACTGCTGTTGCTACAAAAGCAGCTTTAACACGTACTAAAGCCGGTTGATCTGACGTTGCTACCACTACTACCGATTTTTCCAGGCCCTGCCTGCCCAAGTCATTTTCCAAAAATTCCTTTACCTCCCGGCCTCTTTCACCTACCAGCCCAATTACATTGACATCAGCGTCGCTGGAACGAGCGATCATCCCTAAAAGTGTACTCTTGCCTACTCCGCTTCCCGCAAATATACCCATCCTCTGGCCTTGACCACAAGTAAGCAAGCAATCTAATACTTTAATCCCTGTTTGATAAATTTTATCTATAGGCTTTCTTTCCAAAGGATTGGGTGGAATCTGATTAATCGATATTTCCTCAGTGCAAACTAGAGATTTATCCAAAGGATTTCCCAGGCCATCCAGCACTTGTCCTAAAATATTACTGTCTACCCGGACAGTGAGAGGTTTCTGAGTAGGATAAACATGACTGCCTGATTTAATTCCCTGAACATCCTCCAAAGGCATCAATACGGCAGTTTGTCCTCTAAAACCAACAACCTCCGACAGAGCCTTTTTTTCAATCCCCTCCGAAACAATTTCACAAATTTCACCTACTGCTGGCTGAATTCCTTCTGCCTCTACGGTTAAACCCACCACCTTTGTCACCTTTCCAATATACTTGATAAAATTCACCTGCTTTAAAAGATGATGATAATAAGTAAAATCGAAGGAAACATCCAATCAGATCACATCCTATTTTTTAGCAATTTCCAGTATTTTTTTAATTCAGAAACTTGTGTATCTATTGAGGCATCCAAAAATCCCTTTTCGGTTTCAATAAAACAACTGCCTGCCGGTAAATCATGCTCTTTTACAATCCTAATAGGCACATCACCAATTACCTGCTTAGAAAGCATATCTTTTTGCTGAATCAAAACCTCTGCTTCTTTAGGATGAGCATGAATAATAATATATTCCGGAACTACTAATTTCTTAATTGCATTACCGGCAATTTGCCCAACTATCTGATCATTTAAGGTTAGTTCCGCAAAAATTATCTTTTCAGAAATAGCTACTGCTAAATCCAAAATTTCTTTTTGTAGGCCATTTAAACGTTCCATGCGATATTTTTCTGTTTCAACTAATACTTCCAGAGCCTTTTTATAGGTTTCTTCCGCCCGGTACTGTCCTTCCATACTACCGGCCGCAAATCCTTTCTCATAGCCATTATCGTAACCCTCGTTGAAAGCATTTTTCTTAATATCTTCAGCCTCAGCCCTTGCCTGTTCAAGGATAACTGTGATTTCCCCACTCACATCAATGGAGACTTCCTCTTTTTCCTCAGCTTTTGTGTTCAGAATAAAGGTTTCTTCATCTTCCTTCACATCATGCCGCTTGATTATATTAGATGACAATGGCATTTTCATCATTACCCCTTAGCATAACTATTTCTCCGGCCTCTTCCAACCTGCGCAGAACATTAACAATTTTCTGTTGAGCTTCTTCTACTTCTTTTATCCGCACCGGACCCATATAATCAATTTCTTCCCTGAGCATATCTCTAACCCGCTGAGACAAATTATTAAATATTCGTTTCTTCACATTTTCATTAGACGCTTTCAAAGCAAGAGCCAGTTCATTCTGGTTTACTTCCCTGAGTACCCGCTGGATGGAAACATCATCAAGGGTCAAAATATCTTCAAATACAATAAGCTTTTGACGAATTTCTTCTACTAAAACTCCGTCTTGATCTTCCAATCTGCTTAAAATATTCTTTTCTGTCCCCCGGTCCACCCGATTTAAGATGTCTACCAAAGCAGTAATACCACCGGCTTGCTTGTAATCAGTTTTGTAAAGAGCGGAAATCTTTCTTTCCAAAATTCGCTCCACTTCATCTACTACCTCAGGAGATACCTGTTCTAACAGAGCAATTCTTCTGGCGATATCGGGTTTCATTTCATCAGGTAAAGATGACATAACCACCGAAGCCTGAGTTGGATCCAAATACCCTAAAATCAAGGCAATGGTTTGCGGGTGTTCATCAGCTATCAAACTTGCCAATCGTTTAGGATCAACTTTCCTCATCATAGAAAAAGGCATCTTTTTGTTGACTTCCATCAGCCTGTTTAATATTTCCTTTGCCCTTTGAGGTCCTACCGTTTTTTCCAATAACTCCCGAGCATACTTAATACCTCCGTTAAGCATAAACTGCTGGGCTTCCAGCAATTCTAAAAATTCTGTAACAACCTCGCTACGTAAATTATCAGATACTGTTCTTGTCTGGGAAATCTCATAGGAAATCTTTTCTATCTCATCTTCGGAAAAATACTGCTTGAGCATTTTTGAAGCTGTTTCTGTTCCTAAAGACATTAAGACAATGGCTATTTTTTTCAAACCCTTGACCCTTCGATTTACTGCCACCCGTCATCACCCTATTCCTCAAAATTAAGCCATGTTTTCAGGATGTTAGCTGCTTCTTCCGGTTTCTCTTCAATATACTTTTTAGCTTTATCCTGCTGCTTCTTAAAAGCTTCCGCTTCAGAATTTGTTACTATATCATCAGAAATTGGTTTTATCGGAATTTCCTCAACGGCAACCGGTTCATCAATTATCTTATCAACCAAAGCACTGCTTTTTTTCTTTTGAGCAACTCTAAAAATAATCGCTAAAATAATCACCCCCAACAGCCCAGTACCTACAAGAACCCAAAATCTAATTGCTTCTTTTTGTTGAAGTTCCTTTTCTTTTTTTTCATATTCTGCAATACTTTTATCTATATCATCCTGTTCTGTGGTATCAAAAGACATACTGGAAACGGTAAGCATATCGCCTCTATCCGGTTGAAGACCGACTGCACTTGCTACCAAATTTTGTACTTCCTGAGTCTTTTCCGGACTCAAATACCCATCCACAACAATAGCGGCTGAAATTCTTTTTATCTCTCCCGGGGCAAAAACATATTTTTCTTCCGTAGTATCCACCTCATAATTCCGGGTGTTTTCTACATACCCATTGTTTCCCCCGGTGCTCGTATTCCCTGAATTGCCAGGTTCAACGGCATCATACTCCGGTACATTACTGTCTGTTCCCGGAACTCCTGAAGCACCAGCGGATGATGTCCCTCTGGATTCGGTTACTCCCGTCTCACTGCGCACTACATTTTTGCCATAGGTTACCGAACGTTTTTCATGCTGAGAGAAATCTAAATCTGTATTAATAACTACTATGGCCTTTCCCGGTCCAAAAATTTTATCCGTCATAGTTTTTACTTGCTGTTCTAATTGTGTTTCTAGCGCTTTCTTTATATCCTGGCGTTTAACACTTTGGTTAGCCATCCCCACTGTTGTATCACCGGCTTCATTGTCACTTAAAACATTACCGGCCATATCAACTACGCTTACATTTTCCGGTTTCAAACCTTCCACACTGCTGGAAACCAACAGAACAATCCCTTGAACTTGTTCATTACTTAGTTTTTTTATTGGCTTTAATTTTAGTGCTACAGATGCAGATGCCGGTTTTTCATCCTCTACAAAAACACTTTTTTCCGGCAACACTAAATGAACCCGTGCCTGCTCCACTTCATCAAACTGAATAATAGTCCGGCGTAATTCTTCTTGAAGAGCCCGTAAATAATTAACTTGTCTATCAAAATCCGTAGTTCCTAATTGAGATTTATCAAAAATCTCAAAACCAACACCCCCTGATGTAATTGTTCCGCTGGTTGCCAGCTTTAAACGCAACTCGTAAACATCATCCTCAGGAACCAATATAGTAGAACCTTGATCCGCAAGCTTATATTTAACATTAGACGCCTTTAATTGTTCAACAACGGTACCTGCGTCTTTTTCATCCAGGTTAGAAAACAAAGGTACCATATTTGTCTTACCCATTACTTGAAACAACCAAATCACAGATACCAGGAACATAACCCCCGCAATCCCGATTAAAACTTTATCCCGAAGATTAAAACCTTGCCATCTGTTTTTGAGATTCTGCCCGATACCCTTGAAATCCATTACTCACATCCCCACCAGGATCAATAATCATCCGTTTATTCCCAGAATTAAACCTGCATACGCATAATTTCTTGGTAAGCATCTACAATCTTATTACGTACTTGAACTGTTAACTGAAGCATCAGCTTAGCCTGTTCCGCAGCAGCCATTACCTGGTGCACATTCTCCACATCTCCGGTAATCAATTTTGCTGTTAATTCGTCCGCCGATTCCTGAGCCTCCTCAACGTTTTGAAGAAGATTGCTCAACTTTTCGGAAAAACTTTCCGTAGAAGCTGTTTCGGTTTTGCTTGTCTTGGGAAATATTAAATTTTCTACCGGCAAACTGCTGGAAATCCTCATTGTCCTCCTCCTTATTAACTTCTAATTTCTAGTGCTTTTTCCACTATTTGCCGTGCTGTATTTAAAACAGTTAAATTTGCTTGGTATGATCTTTGGGTAGTTATTACATCAGTCAATTCTTTCAGTAAATTTACATTAGAATATTGCACAAATCCATTTTGATCAGCCTGAGGATGAGATGGATCATGCTCCATGCGGAATGGTGTTTTATTATCCTCAATAATAGCTGAAACCTGCACACCGGAACCTATTGGTCCCATCACTTTATTCGTCCGGGAAATTTCTCGGTCCAACTGTTCTTGGAAAACCACCGTTTTCCGCTTGAATGGCCCTCCTTGAGAAGTTTTAGTAGAATTAACATTAGCCAGATTATTAGCAATAACATCCAAACGTAATTTTTCGGCAGTCAAAGCCGAAGTACTAATAGCAAAACTACTGAAAATCTTCACTAATTAACGTCTCCCCTCGTTAATAACATAACTTAAATTACCTAAACGGTTATTTAATTCCTGAACCATTAAACGATAAATAATGGCGTTCATATCCATTGTACTCAATTCCTTTTCCAGATTGACATTGTTGCCGTCCTGGCGCTGGGTCGTACCGTCTGTTTTTATAACCTCCGGTTGATTACTACCACCTTTACCTATAGGAAAGTGGGCGGAATTAGTGGTAACCAACCCTATTTTTTCACTATTAAGCGTTTTTTTTAATTTTTCTTCAAAACAAACAGTTGATTTTTGAAAACCCGGGGTATTCACATTTGCCACATTATTAGCGGTAACACGGTGCCGTAAGGCAGCAACGTCCAGGTTTTTTAATAAAAAATCTATCATGTTGTTATTTAACGAAACACTTTTCATTTTTGGACACTCCAAACTAAATCTTTCTTGATAAAAAACACAAACTACCCCAACCGGAGTAGTTTTAAGAATTATCCAGACACAAACCTTTAATGTGGAATCAGACGTAGAAAAGATTCCATTCTTTTACTCCTGTCAGCAGCAGAGCAATCTGATAAGGTGAAACCAATACCGTCCCAATCACCCCTTTAGATTCAATGCTGTACGTTCTCATGATTTCCTTAGTTTGCTTTTTATGACTGGTAATCTATCCATTATTTTCTATTATTATAGGCTAAATTTAACAATGTTTCAACAATGTTTTTTAAATTACGCAATGTTTTTATATTTGTACACCCAAAATACCTGTTTAACATACGAATTATTCTTATTAGGCGTTTTGGTCAATTAACCTGGCCCCCGATCTTTTTTTTGTTTTATAAGCCGTTGCTACTTTTTTCACTTTATATAATCCAATTATTTCATTCCTGTTCTTTTTAATCAGATTTTCAAGAAGCTCCATATTATTCTCATTTTTCTTGATACAGCTTATTACTAATTTTCTTAAAACCTTAGTATCTTGAGTCGTTTGGTTGTTTTCCCGATTAATCATTGTTAATTCATGAGGTCCGTCTTCTGTTTTTACTAATATACCTTTTGACTCAATTCTTTTCTGTAAGTTGTCAATTTCAAAAAAATAATCATAGACGGTATTAATTTTGCCATTTTTTATGGCATCTTCCTGCCTATTTAAAAGCCTAAGATATTCTTCATAGTATTCAATTAAAGCGGAATTCACTAATTTACACCCCTTTGGGCAAATAATCCCTCGAGTATAACAATCAATATTTGCTCTTTTTATTACGCACTAACTATTTTCTTATTTTCCGAAACAGAAGGGCCGTTTATTATTGTTTCCCATGCCAGCTTCAAGTCCTCTACCATAGCCAGTACCCGAGCAACTATTTCCGGGTCAGATTTCATATTTGCTTCCACTAAAAGCATATTTATAGATCCATAAAGGGTATGCAACTGTTCCGCCACAGGGCCGGCAGAAAAATTCAACGTAAGAGAAAGTTCGCTAAAAATATCCTGGACCTTTATCAATAGTTCACTGGTTTTTTCGTAATTTTTTTCTTCCATAACCAACAAGGCCTGCTTTAAAAATCTAATGGCTCCATCATATAACATTAAAATTAATTTGCCTGGTGATTGGGTCTGGACCTGGGTCTTTTGGTATACTTGAAACGGATTATTCACGTTCATCATACCCTCCTATTCTTACTATTCCGATGCCTGAGGCAATGAAGCTAATTGTTGGGCCAGCCACGTACTCTGGCTATTCATAGAAGCCAGAGCTTTGTCCATAGCGGTAAACTGACGTACCAGCAGTTGTCTTCTTTGTTCCAGACGGGCTTCCATAGATTCAATACTTTTATTGACATCTTCAATCTGCCGGTTTAGAGAATCTTCTTTCACCGGAATTATTCCACTGCTTCCTGTTACCCAAGCATCTACTTCCCTTTCTAAGCGATTCGCAATCCCATCAGCCGAATTAAAGAGATCATAAACCTGAGCAGGCTTACTGGCCAACATTTCCCGCAGCTTGCTTTCATCAATGGTCATTACCCCTTTTGCATCGATCTCTAATCCAATTTCCCCAGCCAGGTCTACATCTCCGGAAAGCCCGGATACCAAGTTAGTAGTGTACCGGCGCAGGTTTTGGTTCAATCGGATCAAAGAACTATCCCCCTGTAGTACAGCATCCTTGGCGAGTTTAGAGTTTATCACGCTTACCAAACTGTTGTACTGTTCCGTAAAACCTTTAACTTTATTAATCGTAGCATTAGGATTATTATCTACTGTTAAGACTGAATCACCTTCACCTACCAGTGAAATATCTACCCCGGGAATGACCTCACTGATCTTGTTTGATGTACTGGTTAAAAAACTTTCCCCACTGATTTCCTCAATACAGTATCGGGCATTTGCACCCAAAACCTGGCCGGTTCCCAATAGGCCGGTAGCCTGGAGTAAATTCCCTCCATCAAGGTCTTTGAGATCAATAGCCATACTGCCTGTAGCTTTTGCTGTAAGAATCATCGTATCTTTCAGGGAATTATATCCCGCAGTTACACCTGCATCAGAGTTGTTGATTCTTTCTATAATACTGTTTAAAGTATCTGTGGCTCCGTCATAAGTAATGGTCACCCCATTGATTTCAAAACTACCGGCAGCAGCCAAGGGAGTACTAAATCTAGCCGAATCCAGGACAGCATTAGGTTGGACTGTGCCCAAAGCCACAGCACTGGTAATATTGCTTCCCGTTTGTCCGTCCACCCAGATAGCTTTAAAAAAATTGCTCGTATCTCCCCCACTGCCTAGTTGAACATCTCCATTAAAAACAACTTTTCCTGTTTCACTATTATAGGAAGTACTTACACCAGGGACATTAGCACTAATTCTGGTTAAAACATCATTTAATGATTCCGTTTCCGGATCTACAGAGATTCCCACTCCATTGATACTAACCGTCCCTGCTGTAACGGCAATTCCCAGGCCGGCATCTTTTAACAATGAATTGGGGTCCAATACAGGTGACAAGCGGCTGGAACTCTCCACTTTGGTAGCCATAGCCAGGGAATCAACTTTCAGATGATACACCCCTGTCGCAGCTCCGGTTCCGCAGGAAACAGTTGCTACGGAAGTACTGGAAGAATCGGCACTCTTACTGTTGAAATTATCCCTGTTCCGCAGATCGGCAATCCTGTCTTTAAAACTAACCAGACGGGTCTTTATTTCCGACCAGGCCGCCACTTGTTTCTGATAGGTACTGTTTCTCTGAGTGAGTAAATTTACGGGCTGCCGTTCCATTGTCAATAACTGATCAATTAAACCCTGGACATCCATTCCCGATCCTATTCCCAAAACTTGCATCCTTTCCGGCCTCCCCCACCTAAATTTAAATATAACAATCCATAATCATTCCTAAAGATTCCCTCATTTTTGCCAGCATTTCCATTACTCTTTCTGGAGGAATCTCCCGGATAACCTCGCCTTCTTCATCTACCACTTTTACCATCAGCTGCTTGGTTTCATCATGAATCTTAAACTGCAGGTGCGTGTTCATCAGTGTGGAGAAATTATTTATCTGCTCTACCGCCTTAATCACCTGCTGAGAAGAAGGCTTTACCCCTGTGCCCGGCTCAATGGACGGTACCTGTTCTGTTTTTTTGCTAAGATGGTTATATTCCTGAAGACGCGCGTTTTCCCGGTTCATCTCTTGGGCCAACTGCAAACGCAGCCCGCCGGCTCCCACTTCCACAGAATCACCTCCTAAATAACAATAATCACCAAAAAAATCTATGATGAAAAGCGGCCGGCAAGGCACCGGCCGCACCTGAGCAATTTCAATTTAATGAAGCAATCAGTCACTAAATTAACGCAACAACTGGAGAATAGCCTGAGGTCTCTGGTTAGCCTGAGCCAGCATGGCAGTACTGGCCTGAGAAAGAATCTGATTTCTGGTCAAAGAAACCATCTCATCCGCCATATCCAGGTCACGAATCAGCGATTCAGAAGCCTGTAGGTTTTCTTTGGAAACATTGAGGTTATTGACACTGGCCTGAAATCGGTTAATATAAAAACCCATTTTAGCCCGTTCATCGGAAACTTGTTTAATGGCTTCGTCAACAGCTTTAAGGTTGTTTGTAAAACCTGCAGTACCAGCTTTCACATCTACAAGATTTAAGGCCTTCGTAGTTCCTAATTTCGCTGCCGTTAGATTACTAATACCAACAGTTAATTTCTGTCCATCATTGGCCCCTACCTGGAAGTCTACTTTTCCATCGGACGATTCGGCAATAGCCAACTTCTTACCCTTCATTGTTTCATTATCGCCTATGTTAACATCAATAGAAATACCAAACACATCAAAGTTTAAGGTACCACTATACTTGGTATCTGCTGTGGTAATTGTCTGTGTTTTAGAATTATCTGAATTTTTCATGGTAATTAATTTCTTGGTTGCATCAACATCAATTGTGTAATCTCCTGCTTTAGTAGTGCCTGTAATGGTAGCCTTTGATACGCCGGCTACCCCAAGAAGATCTGAAGTTGCTGGATTCGTATTAATTTCCAATTTCGTTCCAAGACTTCCATCCAGTAGCTTTTTCCCATTATACTCGGTGTTTGTGGCAATATCATTTATTTGACCTACCAACTCTGTAATCTCACCCTGAATTGTAGCTAAATTATCTGCAGTCATATTACCACTGTTGGAGGAAACCACCAGTTCACGGATCCGGTTTAAAAGGTCATTTTGCTGGCCCATGGCACCTTCCGCAGTCTTCAGCATGGACATACCCTGTTGGGCGTTTTTGATGGACTGATTAAAACCGGTAACCTGGTTTCTCATCTGTTCCGCAATAACAAATCCGGTAGCATCATCCGCTGCAGAGTTAATTCGTAAACCCGTAGCCAGTCTTTCCATATTCTTGGAAATAGACCCGTCGGTTCTTTGCATGGTGTTATACGCCGTCATGGCACTAATATTATTATAAATTCTCATTTTTTATCCTCCTTGATAAAAAATATTTTTTATATCAAACTAACGCAGCAACTGGAGAATAGCCTGAGGTCTCTGGTTAGCCTGAGCCAGCATAGCAGTACTGGCCTGAGAAAGAATCTGGTTTCTGGTCAAAGAAACCATTTCATCCGCCATATCCAGGTCACGAATCAGCGATTCAGAAGCCTGCAGGTTTTCCTTGGAAACATTGAGGTTATTGACACTGGCCTGAAATCGGTTAATATAAAAACCCATTTTAGCCCGTTCATCGGAAACTTGTTTAATGGCTTCGTCAACAGCTTTAAGGTTGTTTGTAAAACCTGCAGTACCAGCTTTCACATCTACAAGATTTAAGGCCTTCGTGGTTCCTAATTCCGCTGCCGTTAGATTACTAATACCAACAGTTAATTTCTGTCCATCATTGGCCCCTACCTGGAAGTCTACCGCACCAGATGACGATTCCTCTACAACCAACTTCTTACCAGTCATACCAGCAACATCAGTTATGTTAACATCAATGGAAATACCAAATACACTAAAGTCTAGGGTACCGCTGTATGAAGGCGTTGTCGTATCAATTGTCTGTGTCTTGGTACTGCCTGTATTAGCCATCTGAACTTTGGTTCCAGTCACTGTAATAGTGTAAGTATCTGCAGCAGTAGTACCGGTAATGGAAGCCTTGGATACCCCGGCTATACCTAGTAGATCTGAAGTTGCTGGATCCGTATTAATATCCAACTTTTTCCCAAGAGATCCGTCCAGCAGCTTTTTCCCATTATACTCGGTGTTTGTGGCAATATCATTTATTTGACCTACCAACTCTGTAATCTCACCCTGAATTGTAGCTAAATTATCTGCAGTCATATTACCACTGTTGGAGGAAACCACCAGTTCACGGATCCGGTTTAAAAGGTCATTTTGCTGGCCCATGGCACCTTCCGCGGTCTTCAGCATGGACATACCCTGTTGGGCGTTTTTGATGGACTGATTAAAACCGGTAACCTGGTTTCTCATCTGTTCCGCAATAACAAATCCGGTAGCATCATCCGCTGCAGAGTTAATGCGCAGACCTGTCGCCAGTCTTTCCATATTCTTGGAAATAGACCCGTCGGTTCTTTGCATGGTGTTATACGCCGTCATGGCACTAATATTGTTATAAATTCTCATTTTTTATCCTCCTTGATAAAAAATATTTTTATTATACCAAACCCTTTTTGGAGGCGGCCGCCTTGTAATAGGTTTAATATCTTGCTTATGTTTATATTATCGGTAGGGATAAGGAAAACTTTAGATATTTTTAAGAAAATTTTTACTTTCCATGGCATGATATGAAAGAAAGGAAAGCAGTAATCTGTAGTAGTATGTGCCCGGAAAACGAAAGAAGCCCAAAATGGGCTTATTAAACAATGTGAATAATGTCAACTGCCTTTCATCATTTTCTCCAATTCCGCAACTACGTTACTATCAATATTCCTAGATCCGGCTTGGTTTTCTTTTTTTATTTCTTCGTAAACTTCCAGCCGGTGGATGCTGACGTCTTTAGGGGCATCTATCCCAATTTTAACAGTGTCTCCCCCAATATCAATAATCTTCACTACAATACTGTCTCCGATAACAACCACCTGATCTCGTTTTCGCGTCAAAACCAGCATTACTATCCCTCCTTAACCAGGCGGTCGTTTTCAAAGAGCCTATGCTTCGTGGTATATGGGGAATTTTCAAGAATAACCTGCTGTCCTTCCCAGGTGGTACGGTTAATAATTATAGGGGCCAGAAGGTTTGCCGTAGCCAAGGAAACCTTTTCGGGAATAGAAACAATTGCAAAAACTAAGACATCTCGGGGATTTTCGATAATTAAATTTTCTTTGTCTCTATCGTCCAAATCAAAGGTATACTTGGGGAAAAAAACAAAAGGGTCTACAAGGAGAAACCTAACCTGGTTTTCCGGTAGCCCGATAAGCCAGTAAAAAATACTGCCCGGGTTATCCCGAAGGACAAATTCCTTAATTCCTTCAAAACCGGGCAGTCCTTTCCGGAAAGATATCTTCATTTCGCTAGATTCATCCATTTTACCACTTCCTTCACAAAATCCTTCACAAAAAACCCTTCGGACTTTTATTTTTGGTATTTCTTCGAGATTCCGATTGTTTGTCCTCAAGTATTTCTTTCCAACTGGCCCCACACATCTTTTATTTCAGATAATTCAACAAGCTTATTTGCCCAATTCTTGCTCCTACCGCCAATGTCGCTTGATACGCCAGTTCTTCATTTTTTAATAATGTAATGGTCTCAATCAGGCTCTTTTCTTCAATTTCTCCAATGGTGGTTTGGAAATAGTACTTTTGAAGGTCATGATGTTCTTTTGCATTTTCCATCCGGTTAATATTGCTCCCCACCAAGGCTCTTTGGGTTGCTATATTTTTAAAAGCGTCCCCTAACCCTTGGATACTATTTGCCACTAGTTCCCTATCACCTGATTGAAGTCCCTCTTTCAGACTGAACAAGGAATCAAAAACCCCTGAATCCAGGAATACTTTCTGTCCCGAATTGCTAATGGATATTTTTCCTCCCTGCTGAACCTGACGAAAAATAAAATCAGTTCCTCCCTGATATTCCACTCCGGTACCGCTATTATTTTTTTTAAAAGGCTGGATATCAGTTTTTTCTCCTCCAAATAGATATTGTCCTGCATGCTTGCTGTTAGCTAAATCAAGAACATAATCAACCAGGGGGTCTATCTGCTCAGCTAGGGACCGGCGCATATCGTCGGTTATTGTGTCATTGGCTCCAATATAAGCCATCTCCTGAGCTTTCATTAGTACATCGGAAACCGTGGCAAGGGTATTTTCGGAAGTTTTCAACCAAGCAATACTTTCGTTAATAGATGAAATAAACTGTTCTTCCCGGTTAATTTGTTCTTTAAGCATGATAACCTTACCTACATCAATGGGATTGTCGGATAATTCCAACAGAGATTTACCAGATGCAACCGCCATCTCTGCTCGTTCCAGACGCCGGGCGGCAAATTCTGCCTCCCTTAACCAGTTAGCCATACGTCTTTCCTCAGTTACCCGCATTTAATACAACCCCCTTTTACCTAACCGTATTGATTAAAGCTGCCAGCATTTCATCCACAACGGTTAGCACCTTTGCCGATGCTTCATAAGCCCGTTGAAATTGAATCATTTTAGCAAATTCCTCATCCAAAGAAACCCCGGAAACAGATGCCCTAGCGTTTTCCATTTCTACTAATATATCCTGATGTGCCGTTTCCTGAAAATAAGCAGTTTTTCGGGCCGTCCCAATCTCAGAAAGAAAACCGGAAACAAATTTAGTAAACCTGGTTCCCAAATTATAAACATCTAGTGCCACCATCCCGATACCACCGGTCTTACCATTATTTGCAGCAATATACCTTTCATCATTTGCTACTTCATCACTTAATGACCAGCTATCAATCCAGGTAACTTTATCCTGAAAATCAGTTTCACTAAAAAAATTAATCCCGGTATTTTTGGTAGCATCGGGGCCTTCATTAATACCCTGTACATGGATTTGATTAATCTGAGAGGTAAGAGATTCTGCAATATTACTGAGCTTTGTCAGATAAGAATTAATTTCCCCGTCCCGTACTTGTTTTAAGCCGTATAATCTTCCTCCGGTTGCTATAACTTCTGCTTCCAAAGGAATTTCGGTAAAAATATTCTTTTCTATCAGTTTCATTTCCCCTGCTTCTTCAATAAATCCCATTTTTACGGGTAAAGTCACGGAAACGGTACTGTCACTATGGTAGGCAACCTTGGCTCCGGTCAAACCAACTAATTCCTTCAGAAGACCATCCCTTTTATCCAGCAAATCATTGGGTTTTTGACTACCAATTATTTCAATGTTAAGATTTACTATTTCTTTTCCTAATAAATTTACTCGCGACACAATGTCTTTGATTGAGTAATCTATTTCATCCCGAATCTCTACTAATTGTGTTCCGGCAGTTCTCAATGTATCAATCAAATTTGCGCCTTCTTGCTGTACAGCAAACCGAACATAATCCAGATTAGGATCCAGGGATAAATTATGCCAGGCATTAAAAAAAGAATTTAACCTGTCCGGAATATCCAAGCTATTTATGCTGCCTTCCACCTTTTTCAACATTTCACTTCTTGCCGTCCAAGCATTCAACCGACCTTGTTCATTTTGAATTCTCTGCTCCATATAAGGGTCAACTGACCTTCGCACATCAGTTATCCGAACTCCGTTACCCGCCTGGCCATTATAGAGTACAGCCTGATAAGGGTTGTTGGCCGAGAATACTGCTTCCTGCCGGGAATAACCCTTAGTCTGTACATTAGCAATATTATGGCCCGTTACCTCAAGGGCAATCTGCTGGGCCTGCATTGAACTTAACGCTATGCGCAACCCGGAAAAAGAAGACATAAATTCACCCTCTTTTAGACTGTTTTATCCAACATCACAGTAGACGGAAGTTTTGTATTGAAGCTGCCGTTCGACCCATAGACCCCGGATCCCCCCGGACTAATCATATTGATGACTTGTCTTACCCACTGCAAACAACTTTTGACCATTAATTGATTACTGCTGTTTAACATTTTCACCTCTTCTGTTAAGCCCGACAACTCGTCAACCAAGGTCTGAAGTCTTTTCCCTTTATCACCCGGCAAATTCTGCAAAACCTCTTTCCAAGATATATCTGGAGACTGTCCGGTAATAATTCTATACTGCTGCATTGCTTTAGCTATTTCATTTTGAAGTAAATCAATATTCTTTAAATGAATCTCGATTTTGTTCGTGATATCATGAAGCATGGGCAAATCCCTTTTTTTTATGGCCTGACGCTGTTGCTGAATGAGAGTGAATACTACCTGTAAAAGGGCAATTTGCTCCTTTATCCCTTTTTCAATTAATTGAAGGCTTTTTTCCACAACAATCAACCTTTTCGACTTTTTTCAATCTCGATAAGTTCTTTAATGATATTATCGGCCAATTCCCAAGAATCAACCTTGTACCGGTTCGCCTCAATCATTTCTTTAAGACGGGATACCTTTTCATTTCTAACATCAGGCACCTTATTCATCTCTGCTTTCAAATCCTGGATTTCCCGTGCTTCCCGGGAAATTTCCATGCTGTCTTTAAAGGATATACCGGCACTTTTCCCGTTTTCCTGCACTTTTTTCTGCTGTACATAGTTTTTTACCATCTGTGAAGGAGTAAATGGGTTTACTTTCATTAGATTCACCACACAATTCCAAATATTTCTTGCTCTTGTTATTATCGGTATAACCAGGAATTTCTTTAGTTTATCCAACAACATTTTTTATAATAGTATCGCATATGATACCCAGATCAACTACTTCATCTATAACCCCCGCTTCTATAGCAGATTTGGGCATCCCGAACACTACACAAGAATTTTCCCCTTGGGCAATAGTTTTTCCCATATTTTTCTTTATGGCCTCCAGTCCTTTAGTTCCGTCATTCCCCATTCCGGTAAGAACCACACCTAAAACCTTACTGCCATATACATGGGCGGCAGATAACATCATATCATCAACAGAGGGTTTGAACGAAGAAAACGTTTCTACTTTGTCTAAAACAGATATTATTTCCGAACCGCTTTTTTTTAGGGAAAAAGTATGTCCGGCAGGTGCAATATATACTTTTCCTGATTTTATCACAGTACCGTCCCCGGCTTCAATTACTTTGAGAAGACTAACCTTATCTAACCTATTAGCCATAGGACGGGTAAAACCTTTTGGTATATGCTGTACAATCACTACTGCAGCCGAAAAGTCAGCAGGTAAGAAAGGAATTATTTGCTGAAGAGCAGCCGGGCCCCCGGTAGAACTCCCAATTGCCACCAACTCAATTCGCTGTTTGCGAGAAGAAAGAGAGGAAGTACTCCGAGCCACTGCCCCGGCTTTTTTCTTTCTTTGGACAAAAGTTTTTGCAGCCGACTTTATTTTTGTGCGTAAATCTTCTTCAAATGATTCCAAAGACCCACTATCATTATAATCCGGCTTTTGGACAAAATCCACTGCCCCCAATTCCAGAGCCTTTAACGTTTCCTCGGTACCATGGGCAGTCAAAGCACTTAACATCACAACAGGGACTGGATAGCGTTTCATAATACTCTCCAGTGCTTCCAGACCACTGATACCTGGCATTTCCACATCCATTGTGACAACTGCAGGTTTTAATAATAATACCTTACTCAGTGCTTCTTCTCCGGTTTTTGCGACATCAATAACCTTTATTTCGTCATCCTTCTCCAGTATCTTCCTCAGGCGCAATCTCATTACTGCTGAATCATCTACTACAAGAACATTTATTTTTTGCACCTATATTTTCCCTACTTTCTTTATTAGCTTACATGCTTAATATCATTTAATAAACCTCTTACGTCAATAATCAGCGCGACCTTCCCGTCGCCAAGAATAGTTGCGCCGGCAAATCCGGGAATCTTACCTAAATACTCACCTAATCCTTTAATCACTATTTCTTGTTCCCCAATTAGATCATCAACAATTATCCCTGTTTTTTCTCCATCAACACTGACAATTACCACATAAACTTCTTGGTTATCATCTTGATCCGCCTCATCATAAAAAAGGTGTCGTAAGCGCACAAGGGGCAGTACCTGACCTCTTACTACCATTACTTCACTGTTTTTAACTGTTTTAATATCCTGAGAAGTAGCCTGAATAGTTTCCAGTACATTCGCCAGCGGAAATGCATATACCTCATTTCGATTACCAATAAGAAGAGATTGAATAATTGCCAGCGTCAGAGGCAGCTTAACAGTAAATATTGTCCCTCGACCCAGTTCGGTAGATACCTCAACCACTCCGTTAATCTTTTCAATTTGGCTCCGAACTACATCCATTCCCACTCCCCGGCCTGAAATATCATTAACACTTTGAGAAGTTGAAAATCCGGGAAGAAAAATAAGGCTTAAAGCCTCCCTGGTCGTGAGATTTGCAGCTCTATCACGGGTTATTATCCCCTTCTCCACAGCAGTATCTTTGATTTTTTTCTCATCAATGCCTTTTCCGTCATCTTCTACTTCAATGATAATATGGTTTTCCTCCTGCCGGGCTCTAAGCCAAATCTGACCGGTAGAAGTTTTACCTATTTTTTCCCTTTCTTCCGGCAGCTCTATCCCATGATCAACGGAATTACGCACTAGATGAATTAAGGGATCAGTAATTGCCTCAATTAAGGTACGATCTAATTCCGTTTCTTTACCTTCAATAAAAAGCTTTATTTCTTTATTAAATCTTTGAGAAAGGTCCCGGACCAAACGGGGAAACCGATTAAATATTTGGGAAATAGGCAGCATCCTGGTTTTCATGATCTCCTCTTGCAGTTCCGTCGTAACACGAGCAAGGTGCGTTGAAATCTCTCTTAAAACTCCTATTTCGCCTACAGCTCCATATTTTTTTTCAAAACCCGCATGAAGACGGGTTAACCTTGTTCTGTCAATAACCAGCTCACCGATTAAGTTCATCAACGTATCCAGCTTTCTGATATCAACTCGTACGGTATGGGATATTGATTTTCCAAATTTCTCCTGAGGGAAACCTTCTTTGGTATCAGGAAGGGATTTATCTGGTTTCTTTGTATTTTCAATATCTTCTATCTTTACTAACTCTTCCCTATCTTCTATTTCTGCAAAAAAAGAATGATTGAGACCTTCCCCTATAACCTTAACTCTGAAAGATGCAATTTCCGGTACGGTATCAATTATTTTTTCGATGGTTTCTTCATTGTTATGGGAAAGAAGAATTGCCTGTAAATTATCTCCCTCAAATTCTTCTTCGTTTAATAATTCCTTTTCAGGAGAAGAACGGAGCAAGTCCCCTACCCCTGCCAAGCTGTCCAGTAAAATTAAAGCTCTTACCGATTTCATGGCACAATCGGGGGCAAATTTAACATAAACAGCATAAGGATAAACCCCCATTAACTGCTCTTTTTTCACCTTATCTATTTCGTCACTGGTCAACGCCCAAAAATCATTTGTAATATCTTCCCTTTGCCGGACATTTTTCTGTGAATCGGTAAGACTCTTTGAAAAATTATGCAGCTTTTGCACCAAATAATTTACATCGCTTTGCTCTACACCATTTTTTAGTTCATCCTGTAAGGTTTTTAGCATATCCAATGATTCAAACAAAAGGGTAATTAGGCCGGAATTAACCTTTAAATATCCCTGGCGTAATTGGTCCAAAATATTCTCCATCTGGTGAGTCAAGTGGGCCATTCCTTCAAACCCCATCACCCCGGAGGACCCTTTTATAGTATGAGCCGCACGAAATATTTCATCAACTGTTTCTGCTTCTGTTCCTTCTTTTTCAAGGGTTAATAGTCCTTGGCTGATAATATCCAGTTTTTCATCTAATTCATCAAAAAAAACCTCTATTTCCTCCTGTGAAAACATATATTCACCTCCGGCCACTGCCTATGCAATATTACTTTTTTCAAGAACACCGAAAACATTTTTTTCATCCAGTAACATAATTAGTCTCTCATCTACCTTTCCTACCCCTCTGATAAAAGCAGCATCAACATCTTCGACCGCCGGAGGCGTGGGCTCAATATCAGACCGGGATAAGCTTAATACCTCGGTAACAGCATCAACAATAACCCCGACAATATCCTTTTCCGCATCTACAATCACAATCCTGGTTTCACCGGTAACCTCAGTTTCCCGGTCCAGAGAAAAGCGTTTCTTCAGATCTATCACAGGTACAATTCTTCCCCGCAAGTTAATTACCCCTTTCAGAAAAGGTGGCGTTCGGGGAACACTTGTAATATACTCCATGCGAATAATTTCATGGACAGATGCAATATTAAAGGCAAAATTTTGCTCATCCAGCTTAAAGACTACCAATTGTTCTATTAATACTTCCTCTGTGTTGTCCATAACCTAAAATCCTCCTTTTTTGATAAAAAGCAGACTACAAATATTATATCGACCTTTTTTGATTAATCTTTAGTTTTTATCTGAAACAGCAAAAAGAAATAAATATGATAATTGTTGTGGTATAATATTTAGCAAAGATTGTGACTGTGGCTTGCGGCTTGTGAAAAAATACCTTGGGCACTTCCTTATTTTTAGGAAATCTTGCATTGGTTTTCGATTTATTAACATATTATGTGAAAACAATCATTTACACTAATCACTTTTCACTCTTTTTAAATAATTTAGTGAGGTAAAACAGATGCCTAACAATGTACCAATCTGGGAAATCATTACCCTGGTATTTATGCTCAATCTAGTACTGGCAGTAGTTCTGGTGCTTTTTGAGCGTCATAATCCTATCGTAACCCTGGTTTGGTTAATGGTGATTTTTTTCATTCCTATTATAGGTTTTATTCTCTACCTTTTTTTGGGACAAGACTTACGCAAAAGAAAGCTTTTTAAATTAAAAGGGAAAGAAGAAGATAGTATCATTCGAGCCACCAGATACCAATATGCTATGATCTATGGAAATCAATATAAATTTAAGGATCCCCTGGTACAAAAATATGCAGATGTGATCCGCCTAAATCTCATGAGTAGTGAAGCTTCCTTTACCCAGGATAATAAGGTTAAAATCCTCCCCACCGGTAAAGAAAAGTTCCAGAATTTGTTAGATAATATTCGAAAAGCACAGCAATACATTTACTTGGAATATTATATTATTCGAAACGATGACCTAGGAATAAAAATTCGAGATCTTCTAACAGCTAAGGCCCGGGAAGGGATAATAGTAAAGGTTCTCTATGACGGTATGGGATGCCGCAAATTATCGAAAAAGTTTTTCCAACCATTAATTAATGCAGGAGGAAAAATAGCTGAATTTTACCCACCTTTCATTCCCTATATAAACCTGAGAGTTAACTACAGAAATCACCGAAAAATCTGTATTATAGACGGAAATACAGGTTATATCGGAGGATTTAATATTGGTAATGAATACTTAGGTTTATCTAAAAAGTTTGGTTTCTGGAGAGATATTCATTTAAGAATCAACGGCAGTGCCGTAAAGGACCTGGAATTCCGGTTTATACTGGATTGGCGCTTTGCTTCAGGAGAAGAAACCCCTTTTAGTTTTAAAAAGGTTCATTTCTCAAAACACTTGTCTGACGGAGATAGCGGAGATACTGCAATCCAAATTGTTTCCGGCGGACCTGATTCCAAATGGCATACCATTAGAAACAGCTACCTAAAAATCATTAATAATGCCCGTCATCATGTTTACCTGGAAACTCCCTATTTCATTCCGGATAATGACTTGTTAAGCGCTTTGAAAATTGCTGCTTTATCCGGTGTTGATGTCCGGCTAATTATTCCCTTAAAAGAAGATCATCCTTTTGTACACTGGGCATCCTTATCTTATATCGGAGAATTGTTGGAAGCAGGCATTAAAGCCTACACTTACCACCGGGGTTTTATTCATAGTAAAATGATCACAGCAGATGGGTTTATCAGTTCCGTGGGTACGGCAAATCTGGATATACGCAGCCTTTATACTAACTTTGAAATCAATGCTTTCATTTATAGTTCCGAGGTAGCTGAGGAACTAGATCGTTTGTTTCTCCAGGATATTGAAGATTCTACAGAAATCACCTTGGAAATCTATAATAAGCGCTCTATAGTTGTCAAGATCAAGGAATCAGTTTGCCGACTTCTCTCTCCCCTGTTATAAGAGAAAAGCACCAAAAAGGTGCCTTCTTCTTATCCTACATCTTCCTCTTGTTCCAAATCCATCTGGCCTAATTGTTTTAATTCCTGGTCTTTTAGTATCTTTTCTGTTTCCAGAAGAATAATCAGCCTGTCGTTCCAATGTCCGATACCCTGAATAAAGCCTGTGTTGATTTTAGATTCAATGGCCGCCGCCGACTCAATTTTATTCTCTTCCAAAGACAATACAGCTATTACCTTTTCAACAATCATCCCAACTATTTCATAACCCATTTCAACTACCATTATCCGGGTATCGCTGCTCTCTTTGACCCCACCCAGCCCAAATTGTTTTTTAAGATCAATGACAGGAATAATCCTTCCCCTTAAGTTAATGATTCCCTCTACAAAATCAGGGTTTTTGGGCATTCGGGTAACAGGCTGCATCCTAATAATTTCCGAAACACATTTTATGTTGATGCCATATGTTTCCTGTTCAAGACAAAAAGCTACATACTGATGTTCCATATTTACACCTTCTTTATTCTTGATCCCCTATTTCCGAATCCTCTTTTTCCCAATTAGTTGTGCTATTAATCTTAAAACCGCTTACCAAAGCCTGTAGTTTTTCAGCCATAGATGCCATCTCCTGAGAGGAGGCGGATATTTCTTCTACCCCGGCCGCAGCTTCTTCTGTCACTGCGGATATATTTTCAGCCGCCCGAGCCAATTCTTCACTATTCTCGGCAGACTTTTTCATGGCTGAAGCAATCTCCTGAACTTTTCCGGCAGTAGTATTGGCCAATGCCGATATGTCTGCAAAAGCCTGCTTGGCTTCTCCCGTCATTTCCCCGCCTTTATTGGCTGCTTCCACAGCATTTTGGGTATCTTGCTGGATGGTATCGATTAACTGGGCTATTTCTTTCGTGGCATTGCCTGAACGTTCCGCCAGCTTTCTTACTTCATCTGCCACTACGGCAAATCCTCTGCCGTGTTCTCCGGCCCGGGCTGCCTCAATTGCAGCATTTAAAGCCAGTAAATTGGTTTGGTCGGCAATATCGTTAATCACATTAATAATTTCCCCGATTTTTACCGAGTTTTGGTTCAGCTTTTGCATATTCTCGTTTATTAATATCATTCCGCCCTCTACATTGTTAATTGTATTTTCCCCTTTTTGAGCGTTGATGTCTGTTTCCTGGGCTGCTTCCGCCGCATTCTGGGCATTCTTTGCTACCTGTTCTATGGCGGCTGCCATTTGATTTACCGTTTCGCTGACATGCTGAACCTGGTTGGTTTGGTCCTGGGCCCCGCTAGATATTTGCTGGGTGCTGGCAGACATTTGCTGCGTTGAAGCCGCTAGGCTTTCAGATCCTTCTTGGATACGCATTACTAAATCACGCAGGTTTTGAATCATTTGATGAAGGGCTTTAGACAGAGTCCCTATTTCATCTTTTCTCTTTAAATTAGTTTCTAATACGTCAATACTCAAATCACCGCCGGCAATAGTCTCGGCCACTCCAGCCGCCCCCTTAATAGGCTTGGCAATACTACCGCTGATATAGATAATCACCAAAACTGCCAACACCAAAAAAATTAAAGTTACAACAATGGATTTTGTCATTAGGGCCTTTGTAGGCGCAAGTATTTCATCCTCAATAATGCAGGCGGAAACAGCCCAGGTAGTATTCTTAATGGGGGCAAAACCCATAACCTTTCTGTCCCCCAGGTATAAATATGTCCCATAAGCAGTTTCTCCGCTGATCATGCGTTTTTCTAATTGGATCAGTTCTTCAAATTCCGGATTCCCCGCCTGTTCTTTGATCCGGTTTTCCCTGTTTAAAACCATTTGTTCCTCACCGGGAATTGCGATTGTCGCACCTTCTTTATTTAACACATAGATAAAGCCCGTATTTCCCATTTTGAAATCTGCAAGCTGATTGCTTAAATATTGGGGATCGGCAAAGGCTACTAAGACCCCTGCCCTTGTACCGGTAAGATCTGAAATTGGCACAGCCACCGGAGTCAACAACCGGTTTAATCCGGGAATAGGCGTTGGTTCGAAAAAATTTCCTTTTCCGGACAACGCTTCTTTAAAAAAATTACAATCATTAATATTAATCCTGGTTCCATTATTTAACATTAAATTGCCGTCCGGAGTGGCAATCCCCATAGACAAATATTCCAGTTTACCCGCCTCGGATTCAAGAATAGGTTTAATAACCTCCCATTTCATAGATCTGATCTCATTTCTCCGAGAAATTAATTCCAAAGCCAGCATGTCGCTCCGGATCCGCTGTTCAATCACACTTGCCCCATCCTGGGCACGGGCTATTAATTCATTCCCATTCTCGTCCACTAACGCCTGAGATGCCTCATAATAAGATAAAAGGCTTACTCCCCCACAAGCGATCACCAGAATAAGCGTAATCATTACTATCATTCTTGTCCTAATACTATTAAAGGAAAAAAGACTTTTCAACTTTCATGCTACCTCCTTTTATTCTGTTTTTTAGTATGGTTGAAAATAATTTAACAATAGATTTGATATTCGCTGCTACCCCCCTATTACTTTAATTTGTATATAAGTTAATGAAGTTATCGGCATTTTTTTGATAATCTTGAGCATTTTCATTGTTTTTTTTAAAATAAATTATTATGATTCTCCTGCGAAAACCCTAACATAATTTGTGCGGTTGTATAAATATGTAGGAACCCTTTTACGCAGCATAGCAGCAACACCCTGCGCAGGCGAACGACAAAAGGGGGCGAGCCCCATGAACGGGGCGAGAGGGCCATTGAACATGGACGTGAATTGGCCCGGTACCCCTTTCGTCGTGAGACAAGTATATAGTGTTGCCCATGCGAATTCTGGTGACGAATATTTATGCTTTCAAACTCGCAAAATATTACTTTCCGCGGGAAATCATTATTATGTATAACTGATTTCCTGTTTATAACTAATAGCAGGATATTGGCTTTTTTTCACGAATTTCTTGGTTTATGTTTGGATATATAAAACCAGAAAAAGAAGAACTGAAAATCAGGGAATTTTCCCTTTTTCGAGCTTACTACTGCGGCCTTTGCCTGGAACTAAAAAAAAGATATGGTCAGGCGAGCCGTCTGCTGCTCAACTACGATACTGCCTTTTTAGGTTTATTTCTTTCCTCAATAAATAACGAAGAGGAAAAAATTCTGCCGGTTCGATGCCCGGTTCATCCCGTGCAAAAACAGCCGGTAATTATTGATAATTTCTATCTGTCCTTTGCCGCCGATATCAACATTCTTTTGGCATATCATAATCTCCTGGATAATTGGCAGGACGACAGGTCTTATTTTTCTCTGGCAGGGACTAAATTACTCTCCAAAACATATCAAAAGGCAGCCGCTCTACACCCTAAAATTGACAGGTTAATATCTGAACAAACCGGTCAATTATTCCTATTAGAAAGAAACAAAAGTAAGAGTATTGATGCTGCCGCAGATACTTTCGCCAAAATATTAGAGGAAATATATTTAGTTAAATCCACTCCTTCAGCCAGAATGAAAGCTATCAAATGGCTAAACTATAATCTGGGTAAATGGATTTATTTAATCGATGCTTTCGATGATTTAGGAGATGATATAATAAAAGGAAGGTACAACCCTTATCTTTATGCTTACGAATATCAGGGAGAAGGATACGAAAACTTTCTGCAACAAATAAAACCCCAGGCCCAATTTCTGATAATGTATACCTTAAGCCAGATTGGACAAGCTTACGAACTTCTTAATGTAACAAAAAATAAAGGCATTCTAGAAAATATCATTTTCCTGGGAATGAGAAAAACCACAGACAATGTATTAAATCAAAGGAGTTGTCAAAAACGTGAAAAAAGACTACTACGAAATCCTTGGCGTAGCACCTCATGCATCAAAGGAAGAAATTCGTAATGCTTACAGGGAACTGGTAAAAAAATACCATCCTGATAAATATATGGATAACCCCCTGGCGGATTTGGCCCAAGAAAAACTGAAAGATATTAATGAAGCTTATGAATTTCTTATGAATAACCATTCCGAATCCAACAATAATTCAGGGTACAATAACAGGAATTACCACCATAATCGTGATAATACTTTTCAAGAGGTGCGAAATCTCATCCAGGTAAAGAATTGGGAAGCTGCTTACTCCCTTCTGCAAACCCTTGATCCCAAACACCCGGACTGGTTCTTTTTAAATGGAGTTATTGCTCTGAACAAAGGATGGTACCAGCAGGCTTTTGATAACATTCAAACCGCACTGCGTATGGATCCGGGAAACCCAGAATATTTAAGTGTCTGGAACAATTTACAGAAAAACACAAATTATTATCATAATGCCTCCATGCAAAGAGGTTACCGTAACAATGGGCTTTGTGAACTGTGCACCTGCCTTTACTGCTCCGACTGCTGTTGCGAGTGTTTTGGAGGAGATTTCATTGAATGCTGTTGATAACAAAAAAAATACCCCTGCCCGCAAAGTTGCTTACACCGGCATTCTTGCCGCTTGTTCGATAATGGCCCTTTTTTTGGCCACAGTTTTACCCACCAACAGAATATTCTTTTACGGATTAAGCTCCCTTTTTGTTTCCATTGTAGTCTTAGAATTTGGAACTGGTGTCGGGGTAACTTTTTATACCGCCACCTCTTTACTGGCATTAATGTTAATACCTAATAAAATTAAGCTGATTCCGTATTTTTTTATCCTGGGGCACTATGGTATTTGGAAAGTATTCATAGACAAACACCCGTCTTTCATCCTGAAAACCTTATTAAAACTGCTGATACTAAATCTGGGAACCATAGTAACATACCACATTGTATCCGGTTTATTTATTAATATTATTCTGCCCTTTGATATAAAATTAATCTTCTTGGGCCTGCAGATTTTGTTCTTAATTTATGACTATGCTTTCAACGTCTTTATCAGTTTTTACTTAGAAAGAATAAGAAAAAACTGATACCATTCTCAAACCCCAAACTATAGCTTTTTTTTACGCTGGTAAACATACTTTACCGGAAACCGGTAAAACAGATGTTCATGCAGTAATGAATAATCCGGTAGAAAAGGTCCTATAATGTCTTCATCATTTTAGAAAATATGTTATAATTCATATACAGAAATATTAACAATTTAAGAGGTGCAAGCATGATAAAATTTGAAATTCCCAGTTGGGGTGAAATGGTGTTAGAACACTTGGTATTGGATTTTAACGGCACCATTGCCTTTGACGGCAAGCTTATTCCGGGAATTATTGAAAGGCTGGACATCCTATCCTCCCATCTGCAAATTCACATCATTAGTGCGGATACTTTTGGTACCGTTGTTGAACAATGCCAATATTTAAAATGTACTCATCACCTACTGGACAACTCCTTCCCGGGAGCAGCACAAAAAGAAAAGTACATTGAACGTTTAGGAGCTTCTTCAGTGGCTGCTGTAGGAAATGGAGCCAATGACGTTGCGATGCTGGGATGTGCAGCACTGGGCATTGCTGTTTTAGGTAACGAAGGATTGTGCTGCAATGCTTTAACCAATGCAGACCTAGTGGTTAAAAATATAAATGACGCTTTAGATTTATTAATCTATCCCAAGCGATTAATAGCTACATTAAGAAGGTAGGGTAAAATTTACAACAAACCCTAAAATTTATACTTTCAAAATCAAAAGGCCTCCTTATTAGGAAGGCCTTACGCTTTAAAATTATGGATAAATATTTTACTATTACTCTTTGAAATATTTTTAGAACCTTTTAATATTTGGTTAACTCAAGCTCTCCCCTATTTGATGGGAAGTACTACTATCCGCTCCACTATATTCCTTAATTTTTATGGGCTTAAAAATTTCAACCAGACTTGTTACAAACCTTTTATCGGCAATTTCGTGACATATTCCTTGTGTTCCGCAAATTTTACAAGCACCAAATGCAGGAAATAAGCCTTCATTTTGGTTGTATTTCGTAAGGCACTTGTCACAAATAAACATTTGGATCAACTACCTTTCTACAATATTTTTAAAATGGGGGGTTTATTAAACCCTCTTTAATCCAAGGGTAATAATTAATATATCTACATGTACCGGCTAATAGATTGACTTGACACTCTCATTTTCTTTTTTTCGTGACCCAGCAATGATTACATTTCTCTCAACATGTTCCTTTTTTCCCATTTCACAACATTCAACACTTAAGTAGAATTGACCTGGTTGTACCATTATCACCTCAAGTCCCCCCTTTAATTTTATATTTTATTAATATTATTTACTAATATAAAATATGCAAAAACATCACTAAATTAGTTTCGCCATTAACTCAATAATATAGACTGACTTTATCGATTATTCTATTTTATCCTGTGTTCGTAACTTTGGACAATATATATAAAAATTACTTTTGAAATACTATATAGATAGGTGCTTATCAAGTGTTGGTATTTTGAGACATGTTCTTAATGTTGAACATATATTTTGATAAGGTGATTACACAAACCAATAATGAGGATTATCCGAAAAGAAATGTGCCAACTGATTATTAATTTTCTTTATTCCAAGTAATTATGTTATCACCTTTATTATAACCTAATGGTGATATTTGTCAAGTTCTTCTATTACAGCTTTCACGGAACCTATCTCTTCCGCTTATATTAACCCAACTATTCCCCGGTGTTAATTATGGTTTTTGGTTGATTTTTTTAACTACACAATATTCTTTACTTGTATAAAGCAAGCTATATGTTCCCTGTTCGAAGGTAAAGTGGTAATATTTCTCACAATCCATATTCAAAAGAATACACATAATCAGGCGCAAACAGCCCTGGTGGGAAACCAACATAATCGTCCTTTTATCATATTTTTCTAATATATGATCAATGCTATTCTTTACCCTTTGGTAAAATTCCAGAAATGATTCTCCGGAAGGAGGACAGATATTTTTCCAATCCTTTACCCACAAATCCCACTTTTCCTTGTCCCTGGACTTAATTTCTTGATAATGTTTTCCCTCCCAGTTACCAAAGTTAAATTCCTTTAGCCGTTTATCTATCACAATTCTTTCAGAAGCCCATCCGCTGACAATTGATGCCGTATCTATTGCTCTTTTTAAAGGACTCGTAATAACAATATCAAAATTTACATCGGAAAGTGCCCGAGACAAATCTTTAGACTGGCCAATTCCCCGGATGTTCAAGCCGCAATCCGTCCACCCGTATAATACCCCTGATGTATTGAGATCCGTTTCCCCATGCCGGATTAGATATAATTTTGTCATATGCTCTAACCCGCTCCTTAAATACCAGACCATAAAAACCAAGACCCCTTTATTTTATCGAGTGAGCTTTCCCAAATTTATAAAATGATATCTTTATTTTACATTTCCGGTATTTCCAAAAGCAAATTTACACTATGATTGTACATAAAATAAATAAATCCTGCACTCTGAGTACAGGATTTACTTACAGAATTAGCTGCATTTCCATCCTCCCTAGGAGGAAAAACATGATACACTATCCCAGAAAATTTTCGATTTTGTACTCCGAATGCCTTTCCTGGATCCAAGTCTCATATTCAGTTTGCATTTTGTTTTGGGACAAAATATCCTTTACTTCTTTCTTGCTTTCTTGATAGTTAGCTTCCTTGGCTTCCTTTTTGTCTTCTACCTTAATAATATGGTACCCATATTCGGTTTTTACCGGATCGCTTATCTTCCCTACTCCTAAGGAAAAAGCAACCTCTTCAAATTCCTTGGTCATTGACCCTCTTCCGAAAAACCCCAGGTCTCCTCCAATATCCTTATTACTTGTATCTTTTGAATAATCTTTTGCTAATTTAGTAAAATCTTCCCCTTTTTCAAGTTTGGCTTTAACCTCATTGGCTTTTTCTTCACTGTCTACTAAAATATGGCGGGCTTTTACCTGTTCCTCTGTCGCAAATTGATCTTTGTTTTTTTCAAAATAGTCTTTAATTTCCTCTTCAGTTATCTTAATTCTTGGTTCTAATAGTTTTTTTAATTTGATATTTAATAACATCTCTTTTTTAACATCATCCAGTGAATAACCGCTCATCTCAATATTTTGTGTGAATGCTTCTTTTCCCCCATAATTTTCATATAAATTTTCCATTTCCTTTTCAACATCCGAATCCGAAACTTTTATTTTTTTCTTTTCTGCCTCTAATTCAATAATTTTTTGGGTAATTAATGAATCTAATGCCTGTTGCCCGCTTTTTTTCACCAAAAGATCGTATAACTCGCTTTTACTGATGGATTCTCCATTCACAGTGGCTACAACTTCTTTACTACTATTACCAACATTAGCAGTACCAATTAAAACCATAACCCCAATAGTGACAACTGCCATAATTAAATATGTTATTGTTAGCTTTCGTTTTTGAAGGATCTCTGTCATTTATCTATTACACTCCTTATAAATTAATAAAATTAAAGGGACAGGTGCGCTAATATTATGAAACAATAGAGGGAATGGTTAAAATGACTGTTTATATTAATACCTGTTGACTATTACAGAGTGCATTCCTTCATTCCTTGCTATTGGATTATAATGAATATCTATCTAAAGGGCTGCATAAATACACCCTTAGTCTAATTTACTTTAGATTAAGGGTATTGTCAACAACCACATTTTATTAACATTTTAGCAAAAAATTAATTGCCTTCCTGATCCAAAATTGCCTTTATCAAGCCGTCAATATTGTAATCCTGAGCTTCTATCTGCACATTAAGCCCTAAATCTACGGCAGTAGCACTGGTTATAGGGCCAATGCTTGCGACTTTGACATCCTTCAGCAGGGAAAGATTTTCTGGTCCCAGCATCCGGACAAAATTTCTGACTGTAGAGGAACTGGTGAAAGTAATTATATCAATTTCTCTGTTGTGCAGCCATTCTAAGAGGAACTCTCTCTCCCCTTCTCCCGGAACAGTATGATAAATGTCAATTTTGTCCACTAGAGCCCCCTGCCGAGATAACTCCTCTTCCAGCACCTTTCGGGCAATGTCTGCTGTAGGAAGTAAGACCCTCTGTCCTTTTTTGATCATATCCTTCAAACCGGCTGCCATAGCTTCCGCCTGAAATTTCTCAGGAATATAGTCGGGGAAAACCCCTTTTTCTTCTAAAGCCTTCCCTGTAGCGGAACCGATGGCTCCGATTTTAATTCCCGCTAATAGCCGGATATCAATTTGAAGATTTATTAACCGGGAAAAGAAAGATTTGACCCCATTAACACTGGTAAAGATGATCCAATCATATTCCTCGATTTTTTTTATCTTATTGTCAATCAAACGATAATCCGAAGGAGCGATTACTTTTATGGTGGGAAAAGAATAAACCTCTCCTCCCAGATCTTCAATTTTTTGAGCGAAACTGCCTGTCTGGCTTTTGGTACGGGTAATTAGTATTCTTTTTCCGGACAAAGGTTTCTTAAAAAACCAGTCAAGCTTTTTGTGTAAATTAACCACTTCTCCGACTACAATAACAGAAGGTGGTACCAGCCCTTCTTTTTTTACTTTATCCTCAATATCTGACAAGGTACCCACCACTTTTTTTTGGTTAGAAGTTGTCCCTTGAGTAATTACCGCAATCGGGGTATCTATAGATTTGCCCCAAGTAATAAGGTTATGGCATATATCTCTAATATTAGAAAGACTCTGAAGAAAAACCAGGGTTCCCTGTACTTTTGCAGCCAGCTGATAGTTTACAGGGGAAATATTTTTATAGGAACCTTTATGGCCATTTATGATATGTACCGATGTCGCATAATCCCTGTAAGTTAAAGGAATACCTGCATAAGCAGGTACTGCCAAAGCAGTATTTATACCGGGAACAATCTCAAAAGATATGCCTTGTTGGTCCAACTCTTCCGCCTCTTCCCCACCCCGATTAAAAACAAAAGGATCTCCCCATATTAAATGTACAACTGTTTTTCCTTCTTGAGCTTTTCGCATCATTAACTCATTGATAGCTTGGATAGCTTGATTGTCTGCATAAATCTTTTCAACATCATCCCTGGTAAAATCTAAGTATCTTTTGTTAACCGACCGGTCAAAGATGACAACATCCGCCTTTTTTAAACATTCTACTGCTTTTAAGGTAATAAGCTGATAATCGCCCGGCCCTACTCCAATCAAATAGACCTTTCCCATTTTATCCCCCCATTTCAATCCTCTCATAGATATCATCACCAATACTTTCCCTAAGACACCAAATGCTGTTCATAAAATTTATATTTTTCAACTTCTTCATAGAAAGCATTATTTCCTTTTTTGTGTGACAAGGAAGCGGTGGATGAGGCTAAAATATATGTGTTGATTCTCCTGC
>JBMNKX010000004.1:0-659422 GCA_050952445.1 Bacillota bacterium
TTCGGAACAAAAAGATACATGGTTCTCAGCCGAGTATATTGAAGCGTCTCACTCGGTAACTGGAACGGTAACCTGTCCTTTCTCGATGACGTTCTGATTTTTCAGCGTTGACTTTGGCAGTGACTTCCGCCTCCAAGAGTTGGTCGTACAGCCACTTGAGCATCGACAGCATGGGATCTTCGTCAGAAACGAATAATAGCATTTCTTCGAATGATATGGTAATATTAGGGTAAACCACGGCAACTCCTTCTTGGTTTGCTCGTCATTTACCACTTTTGGAGTTGCCGATGTTTTTTCCTTTTCATTTTGCAAACCTAATTGTACTCTATACATAATCAATAACTATTAATTAAGAGGATATTAAATAATGAACAATATCAATTTAACTAGTTTTATTAATATATGTATATTGTTATTATTAGTAACTGTTAGTATATGGGTTTTTATTGATTGTAAAAATGAAACGAAATCTTATTATAATTCATTATTTTGGGCACTAGTAACTTTGTTTGTTATCCCACCTATTGGATTATTAATATATATATTTTATAAAAATAAAGCATGGCTTTAATAAAATCTTAAAACTTAAATTGATACAGGTAAGAAACCTGATATTATAATTGTTAGACTAATAATAATTTATAGTTATAGTACAGTTAATGTAGTTGTTATTAAATAACTCAACTTTCGCACCTAGGTTGTGCGAATAAATCTTTGATATAACTAGGCAATTCATTGATCCAGTTTTGTAATTGACAAAATAATTCGTTATTCTCCAGTTTATTGGGTAGCAGATTAAGAACAAATGCCATTAGCTGACGTAATACTCTGTTTTTAAGTCTAAATTCATTACTTTTTCACTGAACTAATTCTAAAGGTGAGTTTGTTGCCGTTGTAGGGCCGTCCGGCTCCGGTAAAAGCACACTTTTAAATCTGCTGGGCGCATTGGATACTCCCACCTCCGGCAAGGTGTTTTTAGATGGCCGGGATATTTTCATGATGGAAGAAGAGGCACGGGCAGTTTTCCGCAGGCGCAACATAGGGTTTGTTTTCCAAGCGTACAACCTTGTTCCTGAGCTGAATGTTAAGGAAAATATAATCCTGCCCTTACTGTTGGATTACAAAAAACCGGACGAGAAATATATTGATGAACTGCTTGATACATTAAGGTTCTATAAAAGAAAGCATCACCTGCCCGGACAGCTTTCGGGCGGACAACAGCAGAGGGTGGCAATTGGACGGGCTCTCGCGACCAGACCTGCAATTATTTTAGCCGACGAGCCCACAGGGAATCTTGACACAAAAAACAGCAGAGACGTAATTGACCTGATGAGGCTGTCGGTGGAAAGATATCAGCAGACCCTGATTATGATTACACACAACGAAAACTATGCTTCCTTTGCAGACCGAGTCCTTCAAGTTGTAGATGGAACCGTTACTGAGCTTGGGGGCGGAAAAAAATGAAAAACTTCATGGGACTTGCCTCCAAACACCTGTTAATGCATCGGAAAAAAACCTGGTTAGCCATTCTCAGTGTTGCAATTTCTGTAGCTCTTGTGACAGGAGTATTTTCCATGCTGGATGTTTTTTTGCGGTTTGAAAAAATACAGGTGATTCACGAATATGGGAATTACCATCTTGCTGTTATTGATGCTTCTGACAAGGAGATATCCTCCATAAAAAGTCGTATTGACGTTATGAATTCCGGGAGATGGAAGGACTTAGGGGATGGAGCGATAAACGGAATTTCCTGCAGACTTGGAGCAGTGGATGAAGCCTTCGCCGGAAATATGAAAATCAAGGTTTTGGCCGGGAAATTTCCGACAAACAAAGATGAGATAATGCTGGAACAATGGGCTACGGAAAGCTTGTATTTGAATGCGGATATTGGTGATAAAGTTCAGATTTCTTTTGGGGAAAATATCCAAAGAGAATTTGTAATAAGCGGTATCTATAATGATTTTGGGAACATGAAGGCGTCGGGTGTGCCGGGTGTTTTTTTATCAATGACAGGTGCCCAGGGCATTGCAACTGAAAAAATGGATTTGTATCTTGTTGAATTTAAGGAAAAGGTAAAAATTAACGATGCCGTAGCAGACATTAAGAATACACTTAGTATCCCTGATAACAGAGTAAGTCTTAATAATCACCTGCTTGCAGTGATAGGACAAAGTGAACATAAAGCAGCCGTTGGGCTGTATACCATAGGGGCCACCTTGTTTTGCATTGTCCTCATCGCAGGCGTGGTTATGATTTATAATACCTTCAATATCTCGGTTATGGAAAGGGTGCGGCAGTTTGGGCTTTTAAGGTGCGTTGGTGCCTCAAAGTCACAAATCAAAAAGCTGGTCAATAGGGAAGGGCTTCTGATAACCCTCCGGGCAATCCCTTTAGGTACTCTTGCAGGCATCACGATTACCTTTGTGTGCAGCGCGATATTAAAGTATTTTAACAATACCATTTTCAGGGATATTCCCTTGTTCAGTATAAGTATTCCGGGAATAGCCGCCGGAATAGTAATAGGTTTTCTCACTGTGTTTATGGCTTCATTGCTCCCGGCAAAAAAGGCGGCAAGGGTTTCCCCTGTAAGTGCGGTAGCCGGGAGTAACGAAATAAAAATTTCCAAAGCAAAGAAAAAGGGTTATTTAGCGAAAATTCTGCCTGTGGAAATTGCCATGGGAATAAATATTGCCATGATGAAAAAGAAAACACTTTTCCTGATGTCCTGCTCTATTGCGGTGAGCATTATTCTGTTTTTGGGTTTTAATGTATTCGTCGATTTTATGCATGCCTCGCTTAAAACCACCAAGCCATATACTCCTGATATTTCCCTGATATCGGAGCAGGGTATAGACGATAAAGTATATGCAAAATTGTCTCAGCTTGACGGGGTTAAGAATGTCTCTGGAAGAATGTTTGAGTATGTGGATGCTGCCTTTGATGCGTCTAGATTAACCGGCACATATAAAAATAGTGTAAAAAGAATTACAGTTGAAGACAGCGTTTTATTTATACCTCCTGAGAAATCGTGGCTTATTTCTTATGATAAAAACCAACTGCATTGGTCAAAAGAAGATTTAATAGAAGGAACCCTTAATGAGGATAAGATGAATGAGAAAAATGGTGTAATAGCGGTTGCGCGGCATTTGAGAAAAAATATTTCAACAGAGACTGCTAACCTGCAATTGGGAGATCGTGTTTATATTCATACCCCTAACGGAATAAAAGAGCTAACTGTTATGGCCATACTGCGTTCCGTACCCTTTAGCAGTGAAGAGCTCACATTGACAACATTTATTACAACTGAAGCATTATTTAACAATATTACAGGCAAATCTACATTTAAAGCTATAGACATTCAGCTCAAAGAAAAAAACGCGGAACAGACTGTTGATGCGATCAAAGGTATGATAGGTAATACCGTGTCCTTCCTTGATCAGCGCCAGAAAAATGCCGAAGTTAACCAGCTTTATTTAACAATGGCTGTCTTTGTATATGGCTTTGTAGCGATAATAGCTTTGATTAGTATTCTAAATATTATCAATACCATGAATACCAGCGTGGCCTCCAAGACCCGGTATCTGGGAGTGATGCGGGCAATAGGCATGTCCGGTACGCAGCTTCATAAAATGGTTTTGGCGGAATCGGCCACATACAGCTTGACCGGATGTATCACCGGGTGTATTTTGGGTATAGCAATGCAGAAGGTGTTTATTACAAAGCTGCTTTCCGCGCAGCATATTATCTGGAAATTTCCTGCTGTTCAAATTGTCCTGATACTGGCTATTATTATGCTGGTAACAACAGTTTCTGTCGTGGGACCGCTGAAACGCATTAAGGCACAAGGGATTTCGGAGCTTATTGGATCGCTGTAGTTTTGAAGGATACTTTTTTCTATTATTGGCAGGATAAGTATTACTTTTTGGTTAATTATAAAGTTTATTAAGCAATTTTGAAGGGGGAGCAATGAGCCTGAGTTTGAGCATCAAGAATAAATTTAAGATGATTTAGAAGGAGCAGCTATCTAATGGATAATGTTCTCATTAAAACTAAAAAATTAACAAAAAAATATGGATCTGTCCCGGTGGTTAGGGATCTCAACCTAGAGGTTAAATCCGGCGAGATACTTGGTTTTTTAGGGCCAAATGGTGCGGGTAAAACCACTACCATCAAAATGCTGACCGGACTTTTAGAGCCTAGTGCAGGGGAAGTGTTCATCTGCGGTTATGACATCAAAAAATACCCTGTTCAAGCTAAAGGACTGATGGCTTATGTACCTGATCAGCCTAAATTATACAATAAGCTTTCCGCCCGGGAATTCCTGCATCTCATTGCCGCCCTTTATCGGGTGCCAAAGGGTATTATAAAGGAAAGGTCAGAACAACTGCTGGCTATGTTTAATTTGGAAGGCCGGGCTGATGAATTATTGGAGGGCTATTCCCACGGCATGCGCCAGAAAGTGATATTGGCAGGAGCTTTAATTCACCAGCCCAGAGTCATCCTGTTGGATGAGCCTACTGTGGGTCTTGATCCTGCAAGCGCCCGCCTGTTGAAAGACGTATTGCAGGAAATGGCCCGGCAAGGGGCAGCGGTGCTTGTTTCTACGCATATTTTAGAGATTGCGGAACGCATGTGTCATCGTGTGGCTATTTTAAAGGACGGTGAACTTATTGCCCAGGGGAGCCCTGAGGAACTGCGCAGAAAGGTTGGGCATGGGGAGGAAAGTTTGGAAGATATTTTTTTGGAGCTTACCGGAGGTCATGAAACTGCGGAATTAATAAAAAGCTTGGAGGAGGAAAGATAACAGTGATTAAAGCGCGACCGGAACAATCCTTTATCCAAGACTTTACATTGCTGTTGAAAAATCAAATACGGGTAATCTGGAATAAAATGCACCATCGCCCGGCAGGTGCTTTAATTGTAACGGCTGTCCTTTTATTAGCGTTGGTGATAGGAATTGGTTCCCTGGGTTTTTATGCCTATGGGGCCTTGAAAACCATGTCCCCGGAAATTGCCCGGGGATTTCTTTCCCTGCTGTTTATGATTGGATTGGTGGGTGAGATCTTTTTTGGCGTTACTGCGGCATTTGCCGCTCTTTATATGTCTGATGATCTGGAATTGCTTTTTATGGCACCGGTCAATCTGCGGGCGGTTTTTGCCGTAAAGTCACTGGCAGTGCTTGGTAGCAATTTTTTAGTAGCCATTTTTTTTGTTTTCTTACCAGGAATTTTTTACGGGCTGCTTTTTCAGGCGGAAGCATTATTTTATGTTCTGATGGTGCTGGTGGGATTCGGACTCTGGATAATCGGCACAGCTTTGGCGGAACTCATTAATCTTCTGGTGATGCGTGTGGTGCCGCCCCACCGGAGCAGGGAAGCTATGGGTGTTATCGGAGCTTTCACGGGGATTCTGATCGCTTTGGTTTTTCAAATCCCTAATTTATTGATCGGCGGAGAAGAGAAGATAAACATGGGTGCTTGGCTGGCAGGGCAGGGAGAATTGCTCCATGTTATGGATTTTTTCCCTTGGGGATGGGGATCTCAAGCGCTGGTGGCGGGTATTTCCGGAAATTTGTTCATCGGGCTGGGATGGAGTTTCTTGATTCTTTTTCTGGGGGCACTCCTTTTTGTAATTGCTTCTTTACTGGTGGAGCAGGGATTCCGCCGGGGGGTTATTTCCTTAAGCCAAGGGGAAGGCGGTAGACGCCGAAAAAAGAGATTAGCCGAAGGAAAAAAGGCAAAGCAATTGCGGATGGAGTATAGTTCTATTTTAATGAGAAATGAGAAGGCGGTCGGTACCGCATCTCCCTGGAGAGGGGTGTGGGCAGTAGCTAAAAAAGATTTGCTTTCTTTCAAACGGGATACCGGGGAGTGGTTTGGTTATCTGACTCCATTAATTGTCCTGATTTTCTTTATAGGCCAATTTCTATTGCGCCAGACAGATTCTGCCCAGACTTCTCTGATTGTGATTTTAATTATGTACACTCTGATGTTCAGCGGTAATATGGCTTTGCAGTCGTTTGGCCGGGAGGGGGAATCTGATTGGCTGTTAAACAGTGTCCCCTTGGCCGGGTGGCCGGTGGTTTGGGGAAAATTACTGGCTGCGGTTCTTCCTACTTTGTTATTGATGGAAGCATTACTTTTGGGCACAGGCATAGCCATCGGTTTATCTGCTCCCTTAACCATAACCATGGCGTTAGGTGCGTTGTTCCTCAGCTTGGGTGCAAGTGCTATCGGTCTCTTTTACTCTATCAATAACTGCCGCTACAATCCGGATAATGCTCATCAGCGTATTTCACCCGGTGCTTCCATGATAATGTGTTTTATCAACTTGTTTTTTATGCTTTTTTTAGCTCTGGGGTTGATTTACCTTTTTCCTCCGGGAGAGTTGGTGGCAATTCTTTCGGAGCTTTCTCCCGTGCCCTTTAAAGGGGGCTTTCTGGGATGGGTAAACTATGGATTTTATATCATCAGCCGTCCTCTGATGTGGGCGCCGCCCCTTAGGGTGTTTCTGGGAATTCTCATTACAGGCGGTGTCTGGTCCTTAGTATTTTTTGGATTTATGACAGCCACAGTGCGACAGAGCCGGAAAGGGTTTCGGGTTAAAATTGTTACCACTGGCAGAAATAAAAAATTCAGGTAAGTAAGGAGCAGCTATTTTGAATATGTGGTTCCTCCGCGAGCATGTTTATGACAGTGTGCAGAGGAGTAAACCTTCTGTTTAGGTTTGCTCCTCCGAAGGAGAATTGTTTTGGGCCAAATTTAATAAATACTCATTTATTGCTGCTTCCTCTTTATCATTTACTAAAATTACCAAATAATCACCCATTTGCAGCTTGGTATTTCCATGGGGAATAATTTCCTGATCTCCTCGGATTACCCCTACTAATAAACAATTCTGAGGCCATTCAACATCCTTGATGCACCTTTGATCCAAAAAAGAACCTAAAGAAATAGGCATTTCTAAAATGGTTTTTTTCCTTTCCTTTTCAGCATAAAGAGGTGTGCGGTTTTGCACCAGAATTTTTTCCAGCAGGGCATCATAGATAGGTTTTAATCTAAACAACTCCGTAATCAGGTAAGCGCTTAAGCATACGATGCTGACCGGAAATAAATTGCTAAAGGAGCCGGTCATTTCCGTGATTAAAACCGTTCCTGTAATAGGTGCTTTAACGATGGCGGTAAAATATCCTGCCATGGCAAAAACAATTAAATTACCCACAAATTCCTGGGGCAGAAAGGACAGATTTGCCATAATTAAACCGACTATATTGCCTATTAAAGCTCCTATAACCAACAGGGGCAAGAAGATTCCTCCGGGCACTCCGGAGCCATAACTAACCATAGTAAGGGCAAATTTAGCAACGCAAAGAATCAGCAAAGTTAATAACGGGATGGTGGAGTTTCCCAGCTTGATAACAAGGCTGTGGCCTCCGCCTAAAACGTCGGGAAGGAAAAAGCCCAGCACTCCGGCAATAATAACAGGAATGAGGGGCCTATATTTTGCCGGCTTAATATAGTCCTTATATAGCTGCTGGGTTCGAAGCAGGGCAACCTGAAAGCATAATCCCAATACGCCCAAGATAATTCCCAGAAGAATTAATAATCCGTAGTATTTTAAAGGTAGGGCAGGCAATGAAGGGAAACTGAATACCGGCTGCTGCCCAAAAAAATACTGGGATAAGAAATTTGCTGCCAGTGAAGCAGTCATAGCGGAGGCTAAAACAACAGGGAAAAAACTCTTGTGCAGTTCTTCCAGAGCAAAAATCACCCCTGCCAGCGGGGCATTAAAAGCAGCGGATAAACCGGCGCCGGCTCCGCAAGTAATTAAATACTTATTTTCTACCCGGCTTCTGCCTAACAAACGTCCCAGGCCATGCCCCACGGCTCCTCCTAACTGAACTGAAGGGCCTTCCCGTCCCAGGGAAAGTCCTGCTCCGATAGCCAGCACCCCTCCTACGAATTTCCACCAAATTACTTTCTTCCAACTGATAAAGAGATGTCCGGCTAATTGTCCCTTAATCTGGGGGATGCCGCTTCCGCCCACAAGGGGTTCTGTCTGAACAATATAACCTAGTATATAAGCCACGAAAATAAGTGCTAAAAAGAAAAGAAAAATCATGACAGAGCTATTGCTTATTAAATAATAGATTTGGTTCCGGATATTTTCGGCATGTTCCAAAAAGATCCGATAAAAAATTACTATTAAACCGGCAAAAATGCCTACGATGATTCCTTCAATTATTAATCGGAAGCGCAAATTATGCCAAATATTTAATATTTGTGATGTGTGATTATTACCCAGCCGCACAATATCACCATAGTTCCATTTAGTCCTGTTTGATATTATAACACACGGGAATTAGGTTTGTCCGATAACCGGATAAGGTCTGTTATGATATTTTAGAGTGTTTCAGAAATGTGTAAATGGGAGGAAATCAAAGAGATTCCAAGGAGGTGGATAATAAGTCAGTGCCAATACTATTGTAATTATTATCCAAGAGTGATAAACTTTATTTATGTTGGAAATGTTTATCCGAAAGGAGGAATTACCGTCACCCTGTGTTTCCCTAGGTGTAAGAAAGGAGTCCAAATAATGAAAAAAAGACTTTTGTTATTGCTCGCTCTCTTATTGATTTTGGTATGGGCTGTTCCGGTATCTGCAGCTGGCCAGCTTAGTTTCAACGGAAGAACCTATGACACTGCCGCTGAGTTGAATATCCAGGAAGGAATCACCAGTGTACCTATTGATGTACTGGTTCGTACCTTGGGTTGTTCCCTTTCTGTTGAGGGTGACAACATTACCCTTCAGGAAAATGACAGCACTTTAAAAATGACCATCGGTAGTACCACGGCTTTCTTTAATGGTCAGGAAAAAAAGATGCCCAAAGCCCCCCAGCGAATAAATAGCCGGATACATGTGCCCATGCGCTTTATTTATGAGTGTTTTGGAGCAACCGTGACCTGGAAGGACACCCAGAGAAAGATTCTCGTTTTATATGCCGAAACCCGCAAGGGGATGACTGCCGAAGAATTACTGACCCAATCATCCAAGAAGATGCAAGAAGCTAATCGCTATAAAATGACCATGGATTCTGATGCGGATATAGATATGATCTACCAGGAACAAGGCAAAAGCCCTGAAAACGTGAAGATGCAGATGGTGAGCTCTAGTGAATGCTGGATACAAATCGATCCGATGTTGATGTACATGAAGCAAAATATGGATATCAAAGTGCCGGAAGGTGCCGAGGCTAATAATGAACCGCAAAACGTACAAATGGAAATGCTATTTCAGGATAATAAAATGTACATGACTTTGCCAGAAATCGGCTGGGTTAAAATGGATCTGTCTGGGATAAACATCGAGGAACTGATGAAACAATCCAATAGCCAGGATCCGGCTACGGTAATGGAACAAATGAAGGAAATGGGTATGGCCGTATCCTTAGGCAACGACCGGGAAAAAAACGGTCAAAAATACTGGGTTATCAATGTAACCATGGGAAGCGATGTCTTAAATAGCGATTACTTCAAACAGCTCACACAGAACTTAAAAATTCCAGAGGCTGCCGAAACACAAAAAATGTTTGAGAATATGAATCTTGATATTGTTTATTCTGCTTGGATTAACCCCCAAACCTTCTATACCGATTTTATAGATTTTGAGAGCAAAATGGTTATCAAGGATATAAAAAATCCCGATACCAAGAAGCCTGGCCCTGTTACAATGGAGATGGATATGACCAGTACCTATACCATATCTGATTACGGGAGCACTTTCCAAGTTCCCGATGTAAGCAAAGCAGTTGATTATCAAACAGTAGCAGAGCCTAAAGAATAACATTTATCATACCAGAAGCGCTGAGGTTTTTATTCCATATCATGAGGATATTAATAAAAGAAATATTTCAAAAGAGTTGCTAAATTAAACTTCAACGTTAGTTTGCACATACAGATAATTACCGTATAAGGAGGCGTGAATAAGGATGATTAAAATTGAATTAATTCAGCAAAAAGTGCAGCCGGTATTATCCATTAGGACAAGAACAAAAGTAGAAGAGTTGCCTAATTTAATTGGTAGAAGCTATCACAGTATTATGGATTATTTAAAAGAAATGGGAGAGGAGCCGGCCGGTGCTCCCTTTACCGCCTATTACAACCAGGACATGCAGGACCTGGATGTAGAAATGGGTTTTCCTGTGGCAAAAACTTTGCTGGGAAAAGGAGAGATAAAAGCGGGGAATATACCTGAGGGAAAAGCCGCTTCAGCTATGTACAAAGGATCTTATAAAAAAATGGAGCAGCCCTACATGGAGATGGCCAAGTGGATCTCTGAAAATGGGTATGAGCCTACAGGTGTTGCATATGAATATTATTATAATAGCCCTGACGAGGTTCCGGAAAGCGAGCTGCTGACCCGGATTGTGATGCCATTAAAATAATTCTTTGGGGAAGGAAAACCGCCTTATATATAGGCGGTTTGTTTTTATTGAGAACAATGGAAAGCTTTTTCTAACAAAAAAGTGCCAACAACCCTTTCTCTTAGTACCCCCAATAAAAGAAATAATATATTGTAATAGGTTAGGAAACTGACTAAGTAATGGTCAGTCCCCTAACCTTTGAATTTTAAGCATACGTAATTTGATCCTCACCAGAAGAGTTTGCTAAAGATCAGAAAAAAGTTTCCGAAGAGGGTAAGTGATAATTATTGCTTATATTTATTGTATTTGTAGTGTATTTAAAATATTGAAGATAAAAATTTGAGGGTATGTATATACTCTCTTTTTTATGTGAAAAAAATATTTAATTATCGGAATTTCATTTAATCCGACAGGAAATTGTAAAATGATGTCTAAGTAGTTAGGGAATGGAAACGACATAAAGCTAAGAGGTGGGATGGATTTTTACACTATATTTGATTTTGTATGCCAGGAGGTGAATAATTTGCATCTATTAGTCATGTTAAAGCCGGAACCGGAGATTAAGATACCAACTAATTATAATCACCTGATTCAGGCAGTTATTTATAATACTATTGACCCTGAATTAGCAACATTTTTACATGAAAGAGGCTACGAAAGCGGAAAACGGGTTTTCAAATTGTTTAGCTTTTCTAGAATTTCCGGCAGGTTTAATATTAGTAGAACACAAGGTACGATAAAATTTAATGAAGATGTCAGGCTGGTTATTTCTTCTCCAGTGGATAGGTTTTGTCAATCCATTGCTAATGGTTTGCTAACCAAACAGTATATTTTGATCGGTAATAGTCGGGCAAAGGTAGAAAAAATAAATATTCAACAGTACCAGGTTGAGGAAGGAAAAATTGTATTCAAAACATTATCTCCGGTTGTGGTATATAGCACCTTGCTTCGGCCGGATGGGCGTAAATATACATGTTATTATCAGCCGGGGGAACCGGAATACAATTCCTTAATAACAAATAATTTGCGCAAGAAATTTCAGGCGTTAAATGGAAAGGAGGTATCGGAAGAAGGAGAAGTAAAGGTACGAGCCTTAGGGCCGGTGCGACTGCATGTGGTTAATTATAAAAATACAGTAATAAAAGGATATTCCGGTAAGCTGGAATTGACCGGTCCCGTTGAATTACTGCAAATGGCGGTAGACGCTGGCTTAGGAAGTAAGAATTCACAGGGGTTTGGGTGTATGGTATTAAAATAAAATAACCCTTATAGGTAGACTAAATAAAGTAGTGATAACAAATGATATATCACAAATTTCAATTCCTTATAGGTAAACTAATTTTATTATAATGGATTTTGCTTAATTAAACAATTAATTCTCCACGGAATAACTTGACTAAATTTGGAAAGTCGGGTATTATATATAACACAATAAAGTTATATATTTCTTTGCGAACTAAGAGAGCAATAGATTACAATATATGTGAAGTACTGCGTATAAGTATGAAAATTACAGTAGCTACTACTTAAGTAGGGAGGTGAGGGTGTGAAAAAAAAAGAAATAATTGAAATAGTCCTGCCGAAGCTTGGCCATTTTTGGTTTGATTCAGGTTTAGTAGGTCTAATAAAAATGATGGAGGAGGTAAATCCTCAAGATATATCTTTTAGTGTAAAAAATAATGAATTTATCCTTGTTGGTACCGCAAAAGACATTCAGCAATCGATTGAAAAGTCTTATGATTTATTGATCAATAAATATTATAATTTATCTTCGAAAAAACAAAAAGAAGAAAGAACCTCTTACAATTTTTATTATGATAGCAAGAATGATTGCTTTAAGAGTTTCCCTAAGAGAAAGACGGTAGGTATTGCTGAGATTATTTATAATAAGGCTGCAAGACCTACCGGAAGTGTGATTAAGTGGGAGAGAAAAGAAAAACGGAATATAAGCTTTGGCGGAAAGGTTATTAAAAGAACCAGAGGTATACTGCCTACGGAATATAAATATCTACAAGAAAGATTAGACGAATTTTTGGATATGAATGGCTTAGATGTTACAACTTCCGGGCTTCTGATGGACGGGCCAAATATGGTGAAACCAAAAGTCAGAATTAAAGTAGATGATAAAAAAAGCAAAGGAATCTGTTATTTGTGCGGTAATGAATCAGGAGCTTTAGACGAGGCAAATCAAACAGTATTTCCCCTAATTACAGGATCTTCAGGTATCCTATCATTTAACTCGGAAGTAGGAAAACCAGAAAAGGTGTGTTGGAAATGTTCTCTGTTGGGAAAGTTTGTTCCGGTAAACGGATTTTATTTATCTTTAGGAAATCATTTATATTCTTTCCTACATTATTCTACTTCTTTGGATAAAATGTGTAGTATTTATGACGTGTTACAGGAGGCAAAATATGAAGAACCAAGCCTTTACAAGAATTTCCAACATCCTTTAGGAGGATACTACCAGCATCCATTTGAAGTGACATTTGCGTTTCTCTATACTTTATATGCAAAAGTTTTGATAAAACAAAAAGCCGATAGTGATAATGATGAGGAATATATTGCAGAATTAGACATGGAAAAATGTTTTCATTTAGCTGTTGATAGAGCCCCGCTGGAGTTCTATGTTATTCATACCAAAAGCGAAGGAAATACTTTTGCAGGCAAAATGATTTGGCCGTTTAAAGAGACAGTCTATTTTTTTAAACTGGTTAATGAGTTGGAAACAAGAACAAAAACTTCAATGCGAGAGATTTTATCTTATTTAATTGATTACAAACAAATAAAAAACGAGAACAAAACATTGCTACGGAATCGGGTTTGTGAACGTATATTAAAAAAACGAACAATATTGGATTTAGTTGAAAAGCATGTGTTTCATGCTAATTTAGCCTATTTCAAACCATTAATGGACATGATTCTGGTTTACGAGTTGTTAGTTAAGGAGGAGGATGAAGTGTTTAAAGAAGAGCAGGAAACATCTGTAGCTTTAGGAAGAAGTGTGGGAATGGCTGTTGGAAAAAGTGCAAATGGGAAAAAAGGTGATCTATTTGCTTTAAGAAAAAGCCGCCGTAAAGTAGATTTCCTAGAGCAATTAAATAGATTGCAATTCAAATTGGGTAATGATTTTATTGTTCCTGCGGATGTTTATAATGGAAAGCTAACTGATGAAAACTTTCAAGAATTTAAGCAGTTTTGTATGGTGGCTGCTCTTAATAGTTATAATTATGCGAAAAATAGTTTAAACAAGGATAAGAAAAAGGAGGATAATAAATAATGAAAAATGCTAAGGCTTTAACGATCACTTTTTTAACTACAGTTTCGATAGGGAGTATAAATGGCTCCGACAAAGAGGCTGACAATATAGTAAGTATAAAAAAGTTTACAAAAGGAACAGACCAATTTCCTTATGGTTCTTCCCAATGGTTAAGACGGGCGTTGAGGGATCAGTTGGTATCTCTAGGATGGGCCACTTCAGAAGGTGTTGCAGCTACAATTGCTAAAGGGGCATCTACTACTGAGCAGAAGCCAAATGAGTATATTGACGATGACTTATTTGGGTTTATGGGAACTGAAAAAGGTGATGAAGAGAAGAAAGGGTCAGCTAATAAAAGAACTTCTCCTTTAAGAGTATCTCCTTTAATTTCCTTGAATAGATATGAGGGGGATCTGGATTTTGGAACTAACTATATGGGAGTAAAGGCTGGTGGAAATCCAAATATTTTTGAAACAGAGATTCATTCAGGTTTATACAGGGGGACGATTTTAATAGAATTAGATCGTATTGGTTGTGGAGAAGGGTTTACAACAGAATTACCTGTTGAGGAGAAGGCAAAACGAGTTAAAGCCTTGTTAACTGCACTAAAGAATTTGTGGTCGTCTGGACGTCAAACAAGATTTTTGGCGGATATTTCACCTAAATTTATTGCAGCTGCAGTTCTAACTGTAAAAAACCCAATTTTTTTGGAGAGCGTTGTTCCGGAAAATAATGGGGTAAATTTTAAATTAATTAATGAAACCTTAGCGGATTACAAGGAAGAAATACTGGAAAGTGTCATTGGGGCGAAGAAGGAAATATTTTGTGATTTAGCTGATAACGTGTTAACTGTTGGAGATGCTTTTGCAGAAATGAGGACATGGGTTGATAAACATTACTTATTGAAATAGGATGTGAAGATATGTTCTATGTTACTATACATTCCTATGCTGTTACAGCTTCGTTTCGTATTCCGGAGACACATACTTTTCAACAAACGCTGCCTCTTCCCCCAATTACTACATTGATAGGAATATTAGGTGCGGCGGCAGGATGGTCTTTTGAAAAAGCGATAGGTTTTTGTAAAGAAAAAATGGTCCAATTTGGTGTTGTGGGTACCCATAACGGCAAAACAAAAGATTTATGGAAATATCATAAAATAAAGTCAGGGGAAACCATTTCTGCGGTATTATTACGTGAATTTTTGACTGATTTGGAGATGACCATTTATGTTGCTGTTGAAGATAAGTCCATCGCAGAAGAGATTCGAAGGTGTTTTCTTCATCCATACTATGCATTAACTGCCGGGAACAGTGACGATTTACTAAAAATAAGGAAAGTACTACCGGTAAAATTCGGTGAAGTTGTTTTAGCCCGTGATTTTAAAGAAACTGTGATTGGTGGTAACCATGTTGCTAATTATGAGTCGAATATTGATATCAGGTCAGTACCATTAATGAAGGATTTGTACACACCTCAGGTTCACTTGCTTCCAACGGAATTCGAGTTTTCAGGTTTAGAAAGAAGGGTAAAAGAGAGGCAACCTTTTACTTTTGTTGATACACTAATAAAACTTAAAACACCAGTAAGAGCTTTAAATGCAGGCAATTGGGTGGTTGCATTATTATGAACAAAATATATTATGCCAAACCGGATCAGACCTATGAAGAGCATTTAGAAGCTGTATATGTGGCATGGAAAGAAACAGTAACAGCCAAAAGGAGGTTAATCGAAAGACTTGCAGATAAATATGATTTTTCGATTGAAAGATTTCTACAGGGTTCTTTACTTACAGTAGTCTTGCATGATATTGGAAAGATGATTGAGCCATTTCAAGATATGATGAAAGCACTTAGGGGGGGAAAAAGATTTGATTATAAAAAGAACTACCGTCATGAATTGATCTCCTTTTTGGCCACCTTTGTTGGAGCCAATTTTTTAAATAAAAGCTCTTTATATTCAAAGTGGCCCCTTGAAGCGATAGCCGTGTTAGGACATCATAAAGCCCTTAATTTTGATTTGACATCTTTTGAGAGAGAAAAAATAACTAATAAACCAAAATTATATGATGATGGAATTGCTTTTAGTTTAGAGTTAGCTAATGAGATTTTTGGGCGGGAAAACTGGCAACTACCGATAATACCAGAAAAAACAATCAAGGCAAACGGGTTAAACAAAGTTGCCGAACTGTTTGAAATTATACGGGAGTTAAAAGGTCTGGAAAATAGTGTTAGAATAAGAACTTTATATATATTGACCAAAGGGATTTTGCATTATGCTGATTGGCACGGTTCAGGGAGGGTTCCTGTCAATTATACAGTATCATGCTCCAATGATGAAATAATTGAGAAAATTAGAGAACGATGTTTGCAAAAAGGTATTTCATTTACTGGTCTAAGGTTATTTCAGAATGAGGTGGCGGCACAATCTAGTCATGTAATTGCTATTGCTCCAACAGGAAGCGGAAAAACAGAGGCTTCTCTTTTATGGGCTATGAAGAATTCAGGGGAAATGGGCGGAGCTAAAGTTATATATTTATTGCCAACAATGGCAACTGCTAATAGTATCTGGCTCCGTCTTAACCAGTTTTTTGGAGTTGATAATGTTGGATTGACCCATTCTTCCGCAAGTCTTATGCTTGAGTCTGAGCAGGAAGCAGATAGTGAGAAAAATAATGATTGCCGAAATTTGTTATTTGACCAAACTTTTATGAGGCCAGTAACAGTTGGTACGGTTGATCAATTGCTTAATACCGGTTTTAATATTGGCTATTGGACAATAAAGGAAATAAACGCTGCAAATGCAGTTATTGTTTTAGATGAAATTCATGCTTATGATGGATGGACCTTGGGGCTAATTCTAGCTACAATTAAGCATTTTGCTGGTTTAGGTGCTCGTTTCTTATTAATGAGTGCTACAATGCCAAAAGGCCTAATAAAAACAATTACTAGAGTGCTACCAAACGTAAATATTATAGAAGATACGGATTTGTTAAATGCTCAAAGGAGTAAGTATTATGTTGTGGATAAACTGATAACTGAAGCAAATAACGATATTAGGAAAGCTGTGATTGTTGGACATAAAGTATTAGTTGTAGTAAATACTGTTGAATGTTGTCAGTTATTGGCTAAAGACCTTCATGATTTAGACCCAATCTGTTATCATTCCCGGTTTATTCTTCGGGACAGAAAAAATATTGAAGAAAGGATGGAAAATGCAAGGTTAATTATTGCGACACAAATTGTGGAAGTATCATTGGATATAGATTTTGACTGGCTATTTACGGAATGTGCACCTCCTGATGCAATTGCACAGCGAGCAGGGCGAATTAATCGTTATCGTGATCCTGGACGTGATAGTAGGATTTATATTTATAGGGCAGATGAAAAATCCAAAAAAATATATGATCCAATAAATGATCCGGAATTACTTAAAAGGTCTTTTGATGAGTTTCTGAGATCTCCAAAAGATGTAACGGAAAAAAGTCTTTTAGAGATAATAGAAAAAGTTTACGAAGATGACTGTTTTGAAGAAAGGGAGGGATTTCAGGAGGCATTAAACCAGTATGAATCAAGCCAGGAAATTCGTTTTTCTATTCTAGATAACCGCTTGAATGAAAACGAGTTAGAAAAGACCAGAATGACTAAATACGAAACAATATCGGTAATACCCTATTGTTTCTATAGCGATATTATGGAAATGACCACTAAAGAACGAAAATGGTTTGAAGTTAAGATACCTTATTGGTATTTTGCCAGGAATAATAAACAAAATAACGGGATTTTGTTTTGTGATATGGAATACGATTCGACATTTGGAGCTTTTTTAAAAACTGATGATAAAAGTATATTTGTTTGAATTCAAATTAAGCGGGGATTTTAATGAATACATCTGATTTTCACGTTACCGGTACCCTCATGTGGTACTATTATGTTTGTCACCGGGAAGTGTGGTTAATGGCGCACAAAATTGTACCGGACCAGTCTGATCAAAATATAGATTATGGTCGATTCTTGCACGAGAATACATACCAAAGGGATAAAAAGGAGATTTCAGTTGGTCATCTTAAATTTGATATGGTTCGACGGAAGGATGGGCAATTAATAGTAGGCGAGGTAAAAAAGAGTTCGAAGCATGAGTTAAGTGCAAAAATGCAGCTAGCCCATTATTTAACGGAATTAAGATCTATTGGGATTAATGCGAGAGGCGAATTGCTTTTTCCCCAGGAGAAGAAAAAAATTGATGTTGAGTTAACCCCAGATTTGGTAGATAAAATTGAACAGGCGAAGAGTGATATTTTGCGCATTGTTTATTTACCTGGACCGCCACAGGTGATAAAAAACAAATTTTGTTCTAAGTGTGCATATGCCGAGATGTGTTGGGCATAGAAGGAGATTAGCATGAAAAAATCTGTCTATATTTTTTCCGATGGAGAACTTCATCGGAAAGATAATACTTTATTTTTTAAGAGTGAAAACAAGGGGAAGTTTATCCCGGTTGAGGATATTAATGAACTTATGGTTATGGGTGAGGTAACCCTTAATAAGAAGTTTCTTGAATTTGTATCTCAAAAGGAAATTTTAGTTCATTATTTCAACTATCATGGTTATTACATGGGAACCTTCTATCCCAGAGAACACTTAAATTCCGGGTATATGATTTTAAAACAGGCAGAGAATTATTCTGATATGGATAAAAGGATAATTATTGCCCGGGGCTTTGTAACAGGGGCTGTTAGGAATATTAAGCAGGTTCTCAAATATTACAATAATCGAGGAAAGGACTTAAGTGAATTTATATCCCGGATTGATGAGTTATCTGAACTATCTATGAATAGCAAGGATATTAATGAACTTATGGCCTTTGAAGGGAATATAAGGGAGTATTATTATAAAGCCTTTGATGTTATTTTAGATGATCAAGATTTTGTTTTTGAACAAAGAAGCCGCCGGCCACCCCGTAATTATTTAAACTGTTTGATTAGTTTTGGCAATAGCATTTTATATACTATTACCTTAAGTGAAATTTACCAAACACACCTGGATCCCAGAATAGGTTTTTTACATACTACCAATTTCCGCCGATTTTCATTAAACCTGGATGTAGCAGAGGTGTTTAAACCAATTATTATTGATCGGTTAATATTTACCTTAATAAGTAAAAGAATGATTACCAAAAAGGATTTTGAAAAGGAAACCGGGGGAATATTAATGAAAGAAAAGGCAAAAAAAACATTTATTGAGGAGTTGGACAAGCGTCTCCAAACTACTATTAAACACCGGAAATTGGCTCACCAAGTATCATATCGCAGATTAATTCGGTTAGAATTGTATAAGATTGAAAAACATTTAATGGGAGAAGAGGAGTATAGCCCGTTTGTGGCCCAGTGGTAAACGGCAAAGGGGGTATAGGATTGTTTGTTATTTTAGTTTACGATGTAGGAGTAAAAAGAGTAGGTAAAGTTTTAAAAAAGTCGCGTAAATATTTAAATTGGGTACAAAATTCAGTCCTTGAAGGTGAAATAAGTGATGCGAACCTAAAAAAACTGAAACATGAATTAAATAAGGTGATGAATCTGGAAGAGGATTCGGCAATAATTTACCAACTTAGAACTACAAGGTATTCTTCACGGGAAATAATAGGCATTGAAAAAGGTGGGCAGGAATTGATATTATAAATAATATAGAATATTTATTTTGTTGAGTAAGTATGTTTTGATATAATGCTAAGAATGAAGGTCCTTAAAAAGTCAGGGATTAAAAAATGGATTTTATGAGGAAGGGACTTTATTAATATAATGATATAGATTACATTCTTTTTTAGAAACAAAATAATATGTCGACTGGCAATAGTGCAAAAAACCAGCTAGATCGACTACATGAATGATTAAGAGATTAATACGTGTGCCAGTAGATCGAAATGAACATTTATAAGAATTGGATTACAAATAGTATAGACTTATTGTTTTAGGCTTGAACCTGATAATTAGTAATTTTACCAGGGCGATTATGTTTGTAAAATGGTTTTTAGGCTACCTATAAGGAATTGAAACCCCCAACATCCTCAGTCAGCTTTTCGAGGCAGTTCAGTTTTTAGGCTACCTATAAGGAATTGAAACATTTAGGACGTGGATATATCAAGTATGCATGGTTTGAAGTTTTTAGGCTACCTATAAGGAATTGAAACTTGGGAAGTTTGCTAGTAGGGGAGGCTGTGGAGAACCCAGTTTTTAGGCTACCTATAAGGAATTGAAACTTCTGGCAACCATCTCCCTCCCTGTTTGATTAATATGTTTTTAGGCTACCTATAAGGAATTGAAACACAGGTGTCTTGCTGCCTGGCGCTTTTGTTGCGGTAGTTTTTAGGCTACCTATAAGGAATTGAAACTCAAGAATATATGATAAACTTGAAAATAGAAAGAAAAGTTTTTAGGCTACCTATAAGGAATTGAAACTTCTAGCCGTGGAGGATTCGCTACAGTCCATGTATGGTTTTTAGGCTACCTATAAGGAATTGAAACAAAAATCTTTGATTGCTTTTTCGGCCTCTGCCTTGGTTTTTAGGCTACCTATAAGGAATTGAAACATTGGTCCGAACAACCGTATCGACAGAGCCAAGTTGCAGTTTTTAGGCTACCTATAAGGAATTGAAACCAACATGGGGATTGTTCCATGCCTTTTACTGGTCTATGTTTTTAGGCTACCTATAAGGAATTGAAACCCCATTCACTTCACCGCCTTAAGAAGCAGCTAAGCTGGTTTTTAGGCTACCTATAAGGAATTGAAACTGCTTGGTAATGAACCGAATAGCCATCACAGTACATCGTTTTTAGGCTACCTATAAGGAATTGAAACTATCCTATAACGCAGCTAGAATCTCTGCTTTTTTGGTTTTTAGGCTACCTATAAGGAATTGAAACATATGAGGCCTGGCTCAATGTGCGCCGCATTAGCAGTTTTTAGGCTACCTATAAGGAATTGAAACGCAATTTGTTGTACGAAGGAGATTTTAGCATATGCTCGTTTTTAGGCTACCTATAAGGAATTGAAACAACGATAATGCGGATATTTTAGACCAAAAATTGAAAGTTTTTAGGCTACCTATAAGGAATTGAAACTCGAAAAGAGAAATGGAAGGGCACTTATAGCCGACGGTTTTTAGGCTACCTATAAGGAATTGAAACATCGGGAAACTGATTTCTCGCCTATAAGTCACGCCGTTTTTAGGCTACCTATAAGGAATTGAAACCTTTAGGCATGTTTGCGTCTTGAAGTCTTTCGTAAATGGTTTTTAGGCTACCTATAAGGAATTGAAACTTGGGATAGATATAGCAGAGGAATATTGTGAGATTGCTGTTTTTAGGCTACCTATAAGGAATTGAAACCCGCTGTGCCGGTAATCGGTGAACCGGCGCAATTGGAGGTTTTTAGGCTACCTATAAGGAATTGAAACCTACGAGCTTGTCGAGGGTATCAGCCAAAACTCGTAAGTTTTTAGGCTACCTATAAGGAATTGAAACATATCTATGATCTCCGGGGCCACTGTTTCAGCTCTGTTTTTAGGCTACCTATAAGGAATTGAAACATGACCGCAGATTGTTAGAATTGCTGGGGATTGAAGGTTTTTAGGCTACCTATAAGGAATTGAAACGGTCCTTGCCAAAGTGGATCAACCAAACGATATCCAACGTTTTTAGGCTACCTATAAGGAATTGAAACAAAACATACCAAAACGAAAAGAGGCTCCGAAAGAAGGTTTTTAGGCTACCTATAAGGAATTGAAACTCATTCCATTCCGGTCCGTTTCCAACGAGTAATTGAGTTTTTAGGCTACCTATAAGGAATTGAAACGGTGACATCAATACGCTAAATGTTTATATAAACTCGTTTTTAGGCTACCTATAAGGAATTGAAACAATACGTCAAGTCTCCACTGTTCACCGGCTAGCCAGGGTTTTTAGGCTACCTATAAGGAATTGAAACGCTATACGAGGTACGCCTAGCAGGCGTGCTGTAGAAGTTTTTAGGCTACCTATAAGGAATTGAAACATAACTAAATCAAAAGAATTTACAAAAGATATTGATAGTTTTTAGGCTACCTATAAGGAATTGAAACTGGTGTAACACCTGATGGACAAAGAATATACAAAGAGTTTTTAGGCTACCTATAAGGAATTGAAACATGTTAGTCCAATATAATCTTTCTCTATCTTGTGCAGTTTTTAGGCTACCTATAAGGAATTGAAACTACGGCTTCGCTCTTCTCCTGATCCTGATCCTGATTGTTTTTAGGCTACCTATAAGGAATTGAAACAATGCTACTCCAAATACAAAAAGAGCAGTAGATATCGTTTTTAGGCTACCTATAAGGAATTGAAACTACAGGTGAGCGAAGAGTGGGTTCCCGTTTCTAATGTTTTTAGGCTACCTATAAGGAATTGAAACAATGCAACATTTTCTTCTGGTCTATATGGATTTTCGTTTTTAGGCTACCTATAAGGAATTGAAACAAAATAGTAAAAACTTAGCAGGCTTAAAGTTAAAAGTGGTTTTTAGGCTACCTATAAGGAATTGAAACCAGAAACGCTTGGCCTTTCGACATGGTGGTAGTGGACGTTTTTAGGCTACCTATAAGGAATTGAAACCGACACAGCTGAAGGCAGGCAATATGCGGGAGAGAGTTTTTAGGCTACCTATAAGGAATTGAAACCTGGAAGTGGTAACGGAAATCATGCAAGAATATATGGTTTTTAGGCTACCTATAAGGAATTGAAACCTTTTAAATGGGATTTTGAAGGTTCCGGTGATGCTTAGTTTTTAGGCTACCTATAAGGAATTGAAACGTATTTTAGATACAACAATTGATAACGCATTTAGTGAGTTTTTAGGCTACCTATAAGGAATTGAAACTTTGAATTTCTTTATAATGTTTATTCCATTTTATAAGTTTTTAGGCTACCTATAAGGAATTGAAACTCCGCTCCGCTATCACCTGTGCCAGCTTACTTGCGCCGTTTTTAGGCTACCTATAAGGAATTGAAACTTTGTATGTGTTTAGTTAATACAGTTCTTGTAAACGTTTTTAGGCTACCTATAAGGAATTGAAACTAAGGTAAAACAGCAACTCCGAACAATGATCGCGGTGGGTTTTTAGGCTACCTATAAGGAATTGAAACCACAGATAGCAGGAGAGATGGGATGGAAACCCGAGGGTTTTTAGGCTACCTATAAGGAATTGAAACGTTGGATAAAGATAAATAAAAGAAGTAAAACTCCATGTTTTTAGGCTACCTATAAGGAATTGAAACTAACCAACTACTTCCTTTCTGAAGAAACCACCATCGTTTTTAGGCTACCTATAAGGAATTGAAACATGGAACTTTCAACACATACCTATTTATTAGCCTGGTTTTTAGGCTACCTATAAGGAATTGAAACCTTGTTTAGCACTACCATAAATCGCTGTTTTCTTTAGTTTTTAGGCTACCTATAAGGAATTGAAACATTCTTTTGTACGACTTTCTTGTAATTCATTTATTGGTTTTTAGGCTACCTATAAGGAATTGAAACGACCTTCTTTATTTCTTACCTTGATACTATTGTATCAGTTTTTAGGCTACCTATAAGGAATTGAAACCATAATATAAAATTCCGTTGTGCAGATCCTTACGTCGTTTTTAGGCTACCTATGTAAGCGTCAAATAAATCGTGACGTGGCTTTAGCAGTACAAAAAGTTGTACAATCACGATGACAAGGTTGAAAAAGTTGAAAAAGTTTAAAAAGTAGGCCAACTAATTCAACACGAAAACGGAGTGATTGTATGGACACACAAAAGGTTACTGCGGAATACCGATTATTACACTGGATGAAAGTGATACAAGAACAGCAGAATAGCGGGCAAAGCATTAAGGAATTCTGTGAGTCAACAGGGATAAGCAGAAACGCCTTCTTTTACTGGCAAAGGAAGCTGCGTAAGGCAGCATGTGCAGAGCTCGCAAAGCTAGAAAAGCCTGTTAACTATATTCCAGAAGGATGGATACAACTTGGCCAAGACCAAAAAGTAAAATCCACGCTGGATATTGAAGTGGGCGGATGTCGTATTACCGTGGATGAAAGTACTGATCCAGAACTATTAAAAAAAGTCTGCCGCGTATTGAGGGTGCTGTAATGAGATGGGGCCAAAAACCTGTATACCTATGCTGTGGATATACAGATATGAGGAAATCGATTAACGGCCTAATGACCCTGGTTAAAGAAAGCTTTTCCCTTGATCCGTTTTCGGAGGCGCTGTTTGTCTTTTGCAACCGGAATCGGGATAGGATAAAAATCCTGGAATGGGACGGCGATGGATTCTGGCTGTATTTCAAGCGCCTGGAACGTGGGCATTTTCGCTGGCCAGCAAAAGGAGATGCCGCTACTATGGTGCTTGATGCCAAAGAACTATCATACCTAATAGAAGGTGCGAAACTAGAGAAAAAGCTTAAGAGGAACGAAGTATTAGAGCGGCAAATTTCTTAAAATAGATATCATAAAAAGGGCTTAAAAGCCCATAAGATCTAGCTTTTTAGCAGTTTTTCTGGTATAATTTTCTTATGGAAACACAGGAAATTTCAGCAGAAAAACTGCTTGGTATAATTGAAGAAAAGGATCGTAAGATCGCTGAATTAGAGAAACAGTTAGAGTGGTTAATGTCACAAATTCGTCTAGCAAAGCATAAGCAATTTGGGACATCAAGCGAAAAAACTGATAGCTTGCAATTGTCTTTATTCAACGAAGCCGAATCACATGCGGATATGACCATACCGGAACCCAAAATTGCCGAAGTAAAAGCCCATTACCGCAAACGGACACGTCTAACAACTGACAAATTGCCCAAGGAATTACCTATTGAGATAATTGAACACCAGTTGTCGGCTGAAGAGTGTATATGCCCGGAATGCGGCAGCGATATGCATACAATGGGAAAAGAAATCCGCGAAGAACTAAAGATAATACCTGCCAAAGCCATAATTACTCGTCATGTGCAACATATTTATGCCTGCCGGAACTGTGAAGAGACTTCCGATCATGTTCCTATCGTTAAGGCAGATATGCCAGAACCCGTCATAAAAGGTGGATTCGCCGCACCTGAAACAATTGCCCATATAGCAGTGCAGAAATTTATGATGGCATCGCCACTGTACCGACAGGAGCAGGAGTGGAAACAAAATGGCATTCTGCTTTCCCGGCAGACTATGTCAAATTGGCTGATCAAAGCCAGTGAGGCCTGGCTAGAACCGATATATGAAGAGCTGAAGCGTAGATTATGTAAGCACGAAGTACTTCATGCAGATGAGACGACTATTCAGGTATTGAAAGAACCTGGGAAAGCGGCACAGTCAAAGAGTTACATGTGGTTGTACCGCACCAGCGGAGAGGCCAAACAGCAGATCGTACTTTATGACTATCAACCCGATAGAAAGCCTATACATCCGCAAACGTTTTTAAAAGATTTCAAAGGATATCTTCACGCGGACGGATATAGCGGGTATCACAAACTGCCCGAAAAAATTATAGTTGTTGGTTGCTGGAGCCACCTGCGACGAAAATTTTTTGATGCGCTGAAAACCCTGCCAAAGGACAAGCAAGCGGATTCCAATGCAGCAAGAGGAGTCAGCTATTGCGACAGACTGTTCTATTTCGAGAAACAGTTCGCTTTGTTGACCCCTGAAAATCGGCTTAAAGAGCGTGAAAGGCTGTCTAGGCCGCTGATAGATGAATTTTACAACTGGATTGAACACTTGAATGCCCTGCCCAATACCCTTCTTGGCAAAGCAGCGTATTATGCGCAATCCCAGCGCAAATATCTTGAACGATATTTACTGGATGGGCGTCTGGAAATATCGAATAACCGGGCGGAGCGTAGCATTAAGCCTTTTGTTATCGGGCGTAAGAACTGGCTTTTCAACAACACGCCAAACGGTGCGAGAGCCAGCGCAGTATATTATAGTCTTGTTGTGACCGCCAGGGAAAACGGCCTGAATCCATTTGAATATTTGGCGTGGATTTTCACTAATGCCCCTAACCTTGGTAAACCTGGCTATGCCTCCACAATTGATGATTTGCTTCCCGGTAGTGCAGCATTACCCCAGAAGGTAATTATACCGGAGCCCAAGGAAACAAAACCTGAAAAATATGCCTGGGAGGAAGATTAATGAAGGTTGGGAAACATACAGCGTTTATGATAGACTTTGTCTCTGATTTCGCTGACGGAAAGATATCGAGGGATCATTTTGAACTAGATTATTCAGGTTATGTTATTGAGCATTTTCCAATGATGGAAAGGGAGAATGTACTTTTAGCGCGGAAATTCGCCAGCACTATTGATGATACCGTCGAATATGCTCAAGCCAACGACATATCGGATGATGATTTCAGGATAGCAGTTAATAATGCTCTTTGTGATATACTTGGCGTGGATGAGCCCGACTTATTGTAATTCACGTCAGAATGTATTTGACGCTTACCTACCTATAAGGAATTGAAACACTGATATTCCTACCCCTCCTGGTTGGTCAAAATCGGTTTTTAGGCTACCTATAAGGAATTGAAACGTTGACCCAAAATACCAGTTTGGCTTTCTCTTATAAAGTTTTTAGGCTACCTATAAGGAATTGAAACCTTTTCAGTTTTTAATAATTGATCATATTCTGATTGGTTTTTAGGCTACCTATAAGGAATTGAAACGTGGTATGGTGTGGTACGGTACGGTATGTCAGTTTGACGTTTTTAGGCTACCTATAAGGAATTGAAACAGTTCTTCTATTTTTTCTTCTAAGTCTTGAATTTTTGTTTTTAGGCTACCTATAAGGAATTGAAACTCTTTTGATCTTCCATATGAAATTGAAAAAAATCATGTTTTTAGGCTACCTATAAGGAATTGAAACAAAAATGATTCCAAACAAAACGCTTAGCATCGAACAGTTTTTAGGCTACCTATAAGGAATTGAAACTAATATTGATGGATTTATTACATATGTCAGAATGACTTGTTTTTAGGCTACCTATAAGGAATTGAAACCAAGTTCACCACCTCCGGCTAAACATAGACAACCTCGTTTTTAGGCTACCTATAAGGAATTGAAACTGTTGCTGATTGAATCCGGCAATGGCCGAACTTTGGCGTTTTTAGGCTACCTATAAGGAATTGAAACTATATTACTCGCCATCTGCCGCCGTCTCCCAGAGTTTGTTTTTAGGCTACCTATAAGGAATTGAAACCATTGCACAAAGACGGAAAAAGTAAATCATTTTTTTGTTTTTAGGCTACCTATAAGGAATTGAAACAATAAAACTGATGAAATCTTTAAAGGCGAATATGAAGTTTTTAGGCTACCTATAAGGAATTGAAACACAGATTAAAAATGAAGCTTGCACAGCATGGGGCAAGTTTTTAGGCTACCTATAAGGAATTGAAACACATCAAAAATAGTTTTAATTCTAATATAAAAATGATGTTTTTAGGCTACCTATAAGGAATTGAAACACTGAAAAATATTGGAATGAAAAAATTAATGACGAGTTTTTAGGCTACCTATAAGGAATTGAAACAAATTTGCATTATGCCAGTAGCACTTGATTTTTTATGTTTTTAGGCTACCTATAAGGAATTGAAACATAATATTATATCTATTCTATCTATTCTATCTATTAGTTTTTAGGCTACCTATAAGGAATTGAAACAAATTCCCTAATTGCCATATTTCCCCGATTTTTCTACAGTTTTTAGGCTACCTATAAGGAATTGAAACAAATTCCCTAATTGCCATATTTCCCCGATTTTTCTACAGTTTTTAGGCTACCTATAAGGAATTGAAACTTCCATATACTGGAATGGTAATAAATGGCATTCCACGTTTTTAGGCTACCTATAAGGAATTGAAACCATGATGATAAAATGGATCAACTTGATGAAGAATTAGTTTTTAGGCTACCTATAAGGAATTGAAACATACTATTATATGCGATATTCTAAAATTTATCCATAGTTTTTAGGCTACCTATAAGGAATTGAAACTTTCCAACAAACCAAAAGAAAAGTTTTAAATCACACGTTTTTAGGCTACCTATAAGGAATTGAAACTATCCGGAATTAGAAATATATAAAATTGGAAATGGGTTTTTAGGCTACCTATAAGGAATTGAAACTTGGCCTCTATAGCCCGCTCAAGCAGGCGATCCATGGTTTTTAGGCTACCTATAAGGAATTGAAACTATCCGGAATTAGAAATATATAAAATTGGAAATGGGTTTTTAGGCTACCTATAAGGAATTGAAACTTGGCCTCTATAGCCCGCTCAAGCAGGCGATCCATGGTTTTTAGGCTACCTATAAGGAATTGAAACTTAGATATATATGAAATGATTAGGGAAGCATGGATGTTTTTAGGCTACCTATAAGGAATTGAAACCTGTTTCACTAAAAAGACAATCTCTTTCCTTTTCACCGTTTTTAGGCTACCTATAAGGAATTGAAACTAAATATAATAATACTACAAAAACAATTGAATTTATTAGTTTTTAGGCTACCTATAAGGAATTGAAACTTTAATAATGTCAATCCTCTGTTACGTTGATATGTGTTTTTAGGCTACCTATAAGGAATTGAAACCCATTTGTTGGCATAGATGACAAAGTAAAAAAAATAGGGTTTTTAGGCTACCTATAAGGAATTGAAACTAATATTCTGATAATTTATAATAATTTGAATAGTAGTTTTTAGGCTACCTATAAGGAATTGAAACATGCTTCAAATCCTTTTGGTGCTGGATTTACTAAAAGTTTTTAGGCTACCTATAAGGAATTGAAACGAACTAATATTGATATTCCCTATTGGTATTAACCCTCTCACCTCCACTCGGTCATGGTATACGTGAACAGTAATATGAAGCCGGTCAAATAGCTGACGTATCGCTATCTTACCACCTCCGTGCATTGCGAGGGTAAGAAGTTCTTCCTGTTCCTGCGCTTGTCTACCAGCTTCGTCAAAGTCGATAGTGATTTTCTTTTCCTGTCTGGGAGTGGTAACTACTACCTCTCCTGTTTTATTGTCAATAGTTAAAGCGGTGTCCCACATCATTTTAATTTCGCTTTGCAGTGCTTCGTACTCTACTTTCCAGTAGCCGTTCTCAAGAGCCTGCTTGATAAAGTCTAAGTCCTTTTCGAGCTTCTGTAGGTGACGGAGTTCATTCGTCTGATGCTTATGCTGTTCACGGAGTTCAGCTATCTTCTTATCCAGCGCAGAAGCTTCCTTCTCGTATTCTGATACCGATATTCTTCCTTTGCGGAACAGGTAGTTCAACCTCTCCTGCTCGTCCTGTAATTCCTTCATTTGCTTTATGGAAGGCCCGACTAGAAGCTCCAGCTCCCGTTTTCTTCGCTCCCAGCTTTCTAAGTGAGCCAAAATCGCTTCTTTCATCTGTTCTGGCTGCTGCAAGGCCTCCAATACCTTCAACACAACCTGTTGGTCGAGCCAGTCAGCAGGAATTCTTGGAGAATTGCATGTAGGACTTCCATCTCTGTGGTAGCGTTTAAGTCTGCCGTAGCAGGAGTAAACCGCCGTTGTTCCGTGGTCATAGGTTCCTCTAAACTGTAACCCGCATATGCCACAGTGAATAATGCCAGTAAGCAATGGCGTCTCGTGTTTTCTCTGCCAGAACTTTGCTCTGTTTCTTCTTTCCTGTGCCAACTGGTAGATATACTCATCTACAATAGGAGGGAAGGGAATAACAATCCAGTCATCCTCTATCTTGTCTGGTTCGGCATTCTTACCATCCCTGCCAAAGTAGTTCTTACCTATGTATGCCTGATGAGTAAGAATCTGTCTGACAGTAGCGTTTGACCAGTGCTTGACGTATTCACCTTTTTGGCCTCTCTTTCCTCTGACTCCGACACGAACTCCACGGACAGCAGAAGGAGGAAGGATACCCATCTTCGTTAACTTATCAGCGATAGCTTCCATTCCCAGTGGCTTTCCTGTTTCGTCACCGTAAACGTACCAATGATAAATCAGCCTGACAATTCTTGCCTCTTCCTCATTAATCTCGAACTCTCCGGTCACTGGGTTTTTCCTGTAACCGTAGAGGACGTGACCACCTGGGAACTGACCCAACCGTGCTTTCTGATACTTTCCCATCTTCATCCTCTCAGTAATCATTTCTCTTTCCAGTTGAGCGAACACTGCGATGATTTGCATGACCGCTTTACCGATAGGTGTGGTAGTATCAAACTGTTCCTGTATGCTGGTGAAACCTATCCCGTTCTTCTCAAAGGCATCATCGAGGAGGTAAAGGGTATCTTTTAAGTTACGGCTCAATCTGTCAAGTTTCCAGACAACTACCACATCGAACTTTCCAAAGTGAATGTCTTCGAGTAATTGCTGTAAATCAGGTCTCTCCATAGAAGCACCGCTGTAGCCATCATCTCGGTAAATCCTTACAAGCTCCCATCCTTGAAGCTCACAGTATTTCTTGATTGCTTGGGCCTGAGCTTCAAGAGAGTAGCCGTGCTGAGTCTGTTCTTCTGTACTTACCCTAATGTACCCTACTGCCTTAGTCACAGTGGGACACCTTCTTCCGCAGCTTGCCCTCTAATTCTGGCTTTGTGCTGGAGCATATTGAAAATAGCCAACCCGGCACAGTAGAGGGCAACGTCTTCCCGCCTGATGAACCAGCGGTCAATTCCGTCAACACCTCGTTTCTTGATACCTGGCAGTTTCTTATCCCGAAGGAGATTAGCTACCGCAATGGGCGATATTCCAAGAATTTCAGCCGTTTCATTGGTAGTAAGTAGCTCGTTCACCAGATTTCACCTCCTATGTTATTATTATAGGATGTATGTTAGGGACTTAAAAGATGGCTTCTAAATTTTTCTACAAGATTCGACACTACTAACTTTGGCAAAGAAATGCCATATCTATTACCATCATATTCACGGGATGGACAAGTTATACCACCCCGTGGAGGAAAAAAGTTATTCCACTTCAAAAAAAGAGGCGCCGAAGCGCCAGTCCGTGGTCTATTGTTTTTCAATCACTTCCCATATACCATCTTCCCTCTGAACCAATGTAGCCCAATGATTTATACTCCCGTCAGAATCCACGTATTTTACCGTCACCGTACCGTTAGCATTGTTTTCCGTAATCGCTTCGCCCAGCGGGGTGTCAATGCTCTGCCCCAATTGTACGTGGGCTACGGATTCAGGGTCTCCCAGCCAGGGTTGATGTCCCCCTATTTTCCATCCCAAGTTTTCTGGCTCAAGGCTACCATCGGTAATCCGCCACCCTTCGGGCGTCTCCCTTACGGCAAAAAAACCCGAGTAATAGAAAACTCCCCAACGCGGCTTTTCGCCAACCGCCTCGATAGTTTTGACTTCTACGAAGAACCGGCGCTCCCCATTTTCCCGTCCGGCAGGAAGGAGTTTTAGCAGCTCTACGTTGGCCGTGCCTTGCCACGAGGCCACGAACTCGTCATAAGGATGTTTCTCCTGCCACTCTTTGCTCCAGTATCCATAAGCGGTAGGGTATGGTTCTAGCTCCATCCCTATAGTCCCACCGGCAGCACCCATTTGGGCCGACTGCAGATTAGCAGCAACACTCAAAGCATCAAAATAGGCCTGCAAAGCCATTTCCGGGGTGGTGATTTTATCTGGTACTTGTGGGTAATATCTTCTCTTAACCGGTTCTTGCCTGTTTAGCTGGCTTACTGATTGTAACGTTTTAAGCAGGTCTTTTACGGAACTTCTGCCCTCCAGAGTGTACCACGTCTTTCCGTCATAAGTCCAACTTGCAGCAACGTACATAGCGTTACCTAGCTGATCTGCCCGAAGCTTTCCTTGAACAGCACCTGGAACCAAACTAACCGCTTCAGATGTAGATTGTATAACCTCCTCCGCAATCCGTATTCCATCTTGCGGTTCGTGCCCAATAGCTATGAATTCCCAGTTTCCCTTGGACCATTTAACTCCCATCCCGTTGTTATAAGATTGGACTTGTATGTTGCCTAACTTGAGAGTTTCGTCGGGACTAGTTGAAAATAATTGTTCCTCTGTTGGGTAAGGTGAAAAAGGTTGTTGGGAAGCAGCCACCGTGACTACTTCACTAGCTATCGAGTGGGGTTCGCTGTCTGGCCGAACTACCGTAAAGCTATAACCGCTTTTCGACACTTTAAAGTTGGCCAAACCTAAAGTGCCACTATACGGTAGCCATGTGGGCAGATAGACGGGGATTTCTATACCTTCGAACTTTGAAGAGATATTTCGAAATACTTCCGGCAGAGCACTATCTGATATACCTGGAACTTCTTTAGTAATAACAACAGCATTGTTCTGGGCATCCCAATGGACATCAGCACCTAATGCTTCAGCAACCCACCTTACAGGAACCATAGTTCTTCCGTTAATAATTTGTGGCGGAACATCTGGATTAATCTCCTGACCGTTAACATAAAGCCTGATAGGGTTAGCGGCGAAAGCCATGCTAACCAGGGCTACAGTTAACAAAATGGTACCAATGGCTATTAACCATTTTTTCACTGGTAAAGCCTCCTCAAGAAGTTTTTGCCCATAGACTACGGACGAAGAAACAGTTTAAAACACGTTGTTTCCGCCAGGAACTTCAGCAACCAGAAGATATAGACAGCCTTTCATATTCTCTCATTGCACAGGAAGAATTTGAGCAGCACGCTCTAACTCGAAATCTTCCGGGGTAACGACCCGGAAGAGCATAAGCCTGGGCTCTGTTGTCTCGTCTACCGTCATCCCCGCATCATCATAGTTTATTTTCACTATTTGATAACCTTGAAGTTGGGGTTCGACTACCACCAACCACTCATCCCCCAATCGGTAAATCTCCTTGACTTTACGGTTTATCAACCATAGCTCAAAAGAGTCCAATGAATTAAAGGAACTGCCGCCCAGTTTTTCTTCAGTAAACCCTAACCTGTAATATAATCCCGCTCCCTCAGAGAGGCCACCGGTGTAGACAAAAAGATTACGTTGGGCGTAACTTACAAGTGTACTAACATCACTGTATTTACCGCCCATGAATGTACTATGCCAGTATTTGGAGTAAACAGGCCGAACCCAAGTATCATCTTCGCTCGCAATTTCAAAAGGGACTTTGCGACCTAAAGAACGAATATCCCGGATGGAATGGAGTTGATTTTGTTCTAAGAACTGTTTAACTTGCTCTCTGTTAAAGTCGTTCGCTATTGTTTTGGGCTGTTCTGGCTCGATGGCGCGGAGCCTCTGTAAGACTTCTGCAGTAATTTTTACTATGCCACCCTCACTACTTTGTTCCCACTGAACATCAGCACCCAAAGCTTCAGCTACCCAACGTATAGGAACCATAGTTCTTCCTTTGATAATTTGCGGGGAAACGTCTACTTTGATTTCCTTGCCGTTAACAATGAGCTTAATTGGCTTGGCTGCGAAGGCTATTCCCGCTAGAGAAGTAACTAGCAGTAAAGCAGTAAGAAGCATCCATTTCCTCTTTATCATAGAACACCCCTTCATTCTGCGTTACTGTTGTTTCATCAAGGTATAATTATAACCTGCCGGTGGAAGTGGGTAATCAAAGAGAATAGGCATTTGCTTAAGCTCTCCCTTCTTTAATACCTGAGTGGCGCTTTCATCTACGTACCATCCCTGTCGGCCTTTAACCCAGGTTGTGCGGCCTTTAGCATCGTCCCTTTGCACATCGGCTATATCGCCTTTCGGCCGCACGACGAACATAACATCTTCATACCAACTGCGGACCACCTTCAGGTTCTCATGGCTGCCGCCAAGCCTCCCGCCCGGCCCCTTTTGCTCATAAGCCCTGATGATATAGGGTGGATACCCTTCTTCTGGCTGAATTTCGCTATAGTAGAGGCGACAAGTAAGTTCATAGGCACCTGCATCGCTATAATTCATTCCTCCGTCAGTACGCCCTGAATCCAAAATTTCGTAACGAACTAAAACCGTTTGATTGGCAGTCCCTTGCCCGGAGTAGAGAGAATCTATTTGCTGTTTCGCTAGGAAATCATTGAGTGTGGCTACCACAGGTAGAAGGAATCCAGCTTGACGACCTAAGTATCCCAATGTTAGCTCGCCACCATCCGGTTTGGGATACTGCCATTTCTCCTGTATCGACTGCGGAAGCTCTCCAAAGTCTACCCTAACTATTCTTTGTTGTTCGTCCCACTGAACATCAGCACCCAAAGCTTCAGCTACCCAACGTATAGGAACCATAGTTCTTCCGTTAATAATTTGTGGTGGAACGTCTGGTTTGATTTCTTGGCCGTTAACAATGAGCTTAATCGGGTTAGCTGCGAAAGCGCCCGCAGCCAGGGCTAGTGTTAACACAACAGCACCTGTAACTACTAACCACTTCTTCCTCACTGGCAAAACCTCCCTTAAGAATTTTTTCTCCAAAAAGTATAGACGCACAAACCGGCTATTTCGTTCCGCTGCTCGCAGAAAAATCTTCAACAACTCTACCAGAGGCATCAGCCTCTACGATGCTGTCACCTGGCAAGATTCTCTCTTTGTAATCCGGCCAACTGTCAAGCAGCCGCTTAACAGAGCTGCCTTCCTTGCCTTCTAAGGTAATTGTAGCTCCCCAGTAATCTCTAGACTTGAACGTCTCGTTATTGAACACCCAATAATCAAGGTCATGCACGATACGGTGAGCTAGTATCAGTAGGTGAACGTCCTTCTTCTCGTAGGCAAGCTCCATCATTCGAGCAAATGTTTCCAGGTCAGCCTTCAAGTCCTCGGCCCCAACTTTCTCCGCAGCCTGTCTAGCACTCGCTACAAAGTTAAATTCACCATCACCAGACACGTAGCTCTTAACCCTCTCTTCCCACAGGTACTCTTTCGAGCTGGAAGCCCACGCCGAACTATCTGTAAATCGTTTATAATGACCGGAAGCAACCAAGTCGTTTAGCTGGAAATGAGCCTGCCGGACGAAACTGTTTACGGCTTGGAAGTCCTCCGGTTTTATGCTAGCAACTGCTTTCTCTGCTGCTTCTATCTGGTTCTCTCTGACAACCCTATCTGTAGCGTTATAGCCTTTTCCAAGCATCTCCGGAGCAGCTATGCGAATACAGGCTACGGTGATAACAAGGACGGCTCCTGTAGCTATAAGAGCCTTATGCCATGGTTTCATTTTTGGTTTCCTCCGTCACAAACTCGTTACCGGCAGGGAGCAACTCCATTTCTCTCAGGTACTTTATCGCAGCCCACCGGACAAGGGCAGCTAGACTACGGTCTGTCATCAACGCTGCTTTCTTAATGGCTTCATATTCGTCTTCGGTAAAGGTGACGCTTACTAATTTAGTACGTGGTTCCGCTTTCCGAGGAGCCATACAACCCACCTCAATCAATTTGATGTATTCTGATAGACATTATATCAAAGTCTATCAGGAAAGTCAACTACGGAAAGTAAATCGAGGTGGGTTAAGCTGCCTAGAGATAAAGCTGATACTTTAATGTACCAGAATTCTTCCATCGGTTGTAATGGCAAATGTAATCGCTGCCGTAAGTAACCAACGCTTTCGTGGTAGCCTGTTTGGTATGAGGGTTAACGAAACCCATCCGGCAACGAGAAAGCTCTCTATCGTAGAGAGGGCAGGTCTTACAGGTACGCACTTTCGTCATAATCTCACCTCCAAAAAAGTTGCTTGTGCCATCAGGAGTATAAAAGTATTGAGAAAAGAAGTTCCGTAGGGCATAGAGTCGTATAATTGGTTTGCAAGAGAGAAAAAACCAGAAGGCGCCACGTTTTCTTTACGCAGCGCCTTCCTTCTTGGCTTTTTCCTGTTCAGGTTCCGTTTCCTTCTTCTCAGCTTTGCGTTTAAGGTAGTATCGCTGGATTTCTTGCTCGACTTCGGCAATCTTCTTGGAGTACCAGTCAACCCGTAGCCTTTGTTCCAGCATCTTTAGTTCCGCCATTTCGTCACCAGCTTCAAACTTCTCACGGTAGACTTCCTCCTGCCTGATAGCGTATTGGAGGTTAGCACGGAAAGCATCTCTTTTTGAGCGCAATGCCTGCAATTCCGGTGGGGTATTACCTGCTGGAATTACTAAGGACTGCTTGGGTTCAACTGACTCACTCTTGGCTCTTGGTGCCACAGTAAATCACCTCCCTTCGTTATGTAGGAGTTGCTTCAGTCGGTTCAGGACAGTGCCTACGTCCTCTCCGGAGTGGAGAAGCTGGCTGTGAATGCAGGAGAGGTCGTAAACGAGAGAAGCTGGAGCCTCTTTCACGAGCATCTCCAGCTTCTTCGCAGCTACCACAGAACAAGTATCTGTAGGTAGCGTTTGTTGGTGTTCCAGACATCGGATGATGTCTCGTACTCTTTTGAGCACTTCACGTTTGGTCATAGCACCATCTCCTTCCTTGTTGGAAAATTTTAACATCTTATGATTATATTATAGTATAGGTCAGTCATGAATAAAAGAGGGACACCAAAATTTCTGTCGAAATTTGTCAAATTGTTCAAGAAAAAAGAGCCCGTTTCTGAGGCTCTCCGCAAGATAGCCACACTGGATAAGAGAGAGAGGATGAAGTTACTTGCGAGAACGGAGTTCCATCAATTTAGCTTCGATACGCTGCTGAGCGTTACGGTCTTTCAAACATTTCTGACATATACCATAGAACGCAACCTGCCGCTTGTTGGTCGGATATAATTGCTCTGGAGCCGGAAGAAAGCACCCAATGTAAGAAACGTGTTCAGAACCGCATAAAATGCAACCATGCACGTGTTTACTCGCTAATTCCAATGCCTGTTCGAGCTTCAAATAACGTCACCTCTTTCAGCCAACGGATACTTGAGCGGTAGCATAAACCGGAGCGGTAAGAACAGTAAAAATGTGAGAACGAGGTATGTTTTTATCCACCCACTTCAAAATGTCTTCCAGAAGGAAGCTGTAGTCTTCCTGTTCTGATGGGTCACTCCAGTTACTGTATAAGAATCTTGCTTTCGTAGGGGTAATGTCAACACGGTCAAGCCATCCGTGACGCTTGCTAATTCTCTCCAGAGCCTTCATCTCGGATGGGAGGAATTTTAGTCCGGTGGAAGAGAGGTCAAGGGTAACTTCGCAGTAATTGTGCTCCGTTTGGAAATCTACAACAATCATTGGAAGACTGTTTTCGTAACACATTTGCTTGTAAATGTCGAGCCTTTGATAAGAGGTAGAGTCGCAGTCGCTTATTTTAAGAACAGGGTAGGGCATAGTAATCACCTCCAATGTTTCCCACTAATTTCTACTTCTAACGGCATCGAAAAACTTCTCAAGAAACTGCCGTTTCTCGTGCCGAGGGACGATAACATCGAAGAAGTAGCGGACTCTTTCGTCTGGCGAGTTGATGTAGTAGGTTGGTCGGACTGTCGCTCCTAACTCTAGCATGATTGGTAACATCTTCATAGAGAAACCGTCTCCAAGAGCGTCCATTACATCCTCGTGCCATTTATACGTTCTCCCTTCAACGACAACCAGCGGTGCTTCCGGTAATTCATCAATATCGTGATAGTATGAAGCACAGATTGTATCCCAAAGCTCCTGGTCGTAATTCGTAACCCACGGCATGACCTCAATCAGGATGGCGTACTGCTGGTTGCTCCATCGCTGGTGTTGATATTCGATTTCTTTCAAGAATTCCTCATAAGTGGAATTACGCATATATTCTCACTCCCTACCATTTACTGTTAATGATTAAATTATAAAGGGCTTGACAGGAACTTTATAGGGAGGAACTTTTTTACTCCGGAAGAAGGGAGAAGTAGCTGCCTTGACAGAGGAGTTTATTGTTAGCTTTGCTAGCTTAGGGCTAGCTCCCGCTAGCTCGAAGCTAGCAACGGCAAATCTACTATTTGCAAGTATTTTACGATTCGTGCCTAGCTATCTTAGGTTTTTGGGTATATCTCTATATATAGTTTTTATAAACACCTCTCTTAAAAAATTCCATATAAAGAGATATGCTAAAAAAGCTAAAAAAGCTAGCAAAAACGCTGCAAACTATTGATTTTATTGGATTTTCGATTGCTAGCTTCGTGCTAGCTTAGCTAGCTTCGATGCTAGCAAAGCTAGGCGCGGGAACCAACAGAAAAGCCCAGCCAAGCATTATCGCTTAGCTGAGCTTAAATGAGAGATATGGTTTTAGCAGGTGTAATAGGTAGTGTTCGGGTCTCTTCGGTGAACTCGTATTCCAGTAACTTCAGCTACTAGCTCCTCCTGCTCCCGAATGTAACCAGCGAGTTCCTGCGGATTATGGAAGGGATACGGAATAGTGCTTGGTCCATTGGAATTGGCTAGAACCCAATCAGTAATTTCTCTAAGCTGGAAGACAGGTTTCTTTTGTCCTGCTTCTACTTCTTGTCTTCTCTTCTCTGCAAATTCTCTCAGAACCATTAATGCGTTATCAGCTTGGTATTGCGTCTCCCGTATCACCTCTGGCAACTTGTCAACAACAGACTCCATGGTAGAGAGTAGCTGCCTGCTTTCATCAAGAGCCTCTGCCATCAACAACAGTGCCCTCTCGAAACCCTCAAGGCGTACACTCTTACGCCGGTAGGCTTCAAACTTCGCATCAACAAGCTGGAAGAAACGTTGAGCGGCAATGAGCGTATCAGTTAGCAATGCTTCTCTCCCAGGCGTATCGTAAAGAACCTTCCACTCCCAGTCGTCTACCTTTTGTCCTTCCGGTATCTTTTTGAATCGGAAAACTAACGACCGCTCCATCAAGTCTGAGGCGTGGATGGGTAGACGAGTAGCAGTAATGGCAAAAGTGCAGTCTGTCTTAACTGTCACATCCGTGTTAGAGTAGAGAGGACGGTATTGGATTTTCTTAAGCGTAACCGCTCTAGCGATTTCTTCCTCAAACTGCTCCCTGTAGTTTCTCAGGCTGCCTGGTCTAACGTTATCAAATACGTAAATCCCGCGGGCACTGGCAAGGAAAGTTCTCAACTCCTGCAAATCTCTTGGAGTGACTCCAACGCCTATCTCTCCAACAAGAACTCCTGTCCGAACGTAGTAAAAACGAGATTTACCTGAACCAGCTTCACCGATAGCCATTTCCACTGGCAACTCCAATCCTCTCCAATCCCGGAAAAGAGGAGAGAGGTAACAGAGGACTTCAAGCAGTGCTCTTTGTTCTTCATCCGTAAAAATGGAGTGACTGTCAAGGTTAAGAGTGCCTACTACCTGACGCCATAACCTTTTTGGTTGGGAAGGCAGGTTTTGGAAGTCTATCTTAACCGGCTTAACGATTCCTTTTTTGAACAGCACGCCGTCAACGCCGTTATCCTCCAAAGTGATAGCATCCTTAGTCACCCTCGCAACTGCCGAATCGCTTAGCTGGACGTATAAGGCATCCGTTGATACTTTTGGTGGTTCGTTCACATAGGAAACCTTACGAGTCCTTACCCTAGGACAGCCTTGGATGAAAGCTGTTGACAGACGATTTATGACTTCTCTGTCAGCAGTTCCAATGCCGTATTTAGCTGTGATTAACTCCGCAAACTCTCCAACCCGGAAAGCATTTGCATTTTCAGTCCAATCTACTTCGTAAAGGAGTTTCTCTTTCCCATCGAAGTAGTAGAACTTTCTGTTATCCGCCTCATCACGATAACGCCGTCCTTCATAATCTAGGTCGGCTACTATTGCTGTGGCTGCCATTTCGTAATCGTCCCGGTTTAGACCCCGCTTTCTTAGGTGTCTTTGCAACCAGCTTCGCAGTTGCGGTTGTATCGGAAATCGAGCCTGTTTAGCCAATTCCCAAAAATCGTCAACGGTGTGGGTAAGCAGGAAGTCATCCAGTCCAACCTTTTCTCCTTCCTTTTCAGGAGGAGGCAGAATGACCTGTTTTACGTCAGCACCACGTTTGAACAACCAGAAAGCAAAATCAAAAGCGGCTTGTTGGACTTGCTCCTTGACTGGAAAGCCAGTTGATGAATCACTATCGAAGACAATGTAGACTGTTCGCTGTCTCCAGTCAAATTCGAGAAGTTCTGGAGCTACATACTCTTCCAGCAACTGGATGGCATCAGCATCCTTTATCGTAAAAGTGATAAAGCCTCTTTTGCTTTCTTCAATTTCGTTAGGCTTAATTCTGTACTTACCGTGCTTGACATTATTAACACCGCCAAGAGCAATAGCGGGAATTCCTTCCTGTACTGCTTTGGCAGCCTTCTTTTCGCCCTCCACGATAACGAGCGGTTTAGAAGTATCTTTGGCTATCTTCCATATTTCCGGTAGTACGTAAACGTGAACGCCAGTATCCTTTGGCTGAGCGTACTTAACCTGTTTCCCTTCTGAATTGACCGGCGGTTGATGGTAGCGAATACGGAAGAAAGGTATTTCCTCTTTCTCTCCAGTAATAAGCCTGTCATGAATGGCATTTCCATCTTTGTTGAGATAAGGAATAACGTAACCGGTGCTTTGTGGGAAGGGAGTCAAGTTCCTTTCAACGTCTGTGGCATCCCTAACGCTCATCTTCTTAATGGTTTCTTCATTTAGTCCGCTACGCTTCAGGTCTTCCATCGAAAGTGGTGAAAGTAGCTGCAACAAGTTGTCCTGATTGTTACATTCCAACGCCCTCGCTGTGGTCATTTTGACCAGCCTCCTTTTTCAATGTCTCTCGTTTAATGTAGTTAATGCGGTCTCCTAGCTCCCGCATTGCCCTTACGTAATCAAATAGGTTGACGGTCAGGTTTTTATCACCCTCGAACTTCGTCCGCAAGTCCCGCAGGGTAGAGAAGTCAGCTTCCGGGTAAAGGAATACGGCTCTTCTCGCCTTAGAAAATGGAATTCTGATTTCCGGCTCATAACCGTTCAACATTAGGTAAGCAGCGAAATGTAAGTCCTTTGTATAGAAAGGCTCTCGTTTCATAGTTATCAAACCTCCTTAAATTAAGTTGGTTTTGCTTTCAACGTATAAAAATAGTTGAAGAAAAAAGTTCCTAGGTGCATAGAGGCTTATAAACGTTAATCCAACGATGTTTTCACGTGCTAAAATGCGATTTTGTCTCTTTTCAAATAAAGATATCCGTTTCCGATTACAGATAAAGTTACCAGCGACCATATCAGCCAGAACATTCTTTATCACCGCCTTTAGGTGGTCTGCCAATACGTTTTGAGCTTTTTCGCATTCCTTCGGAGATGCGTTTCCTGCGTTCTTTGTTAGCTTCTGGGTCACGGAGATAGTTCAGATACTTTTCTCTAATCTCCGGATTTTTCCAAGCTCGTTTTACGCCCTCGATTTGTCGTGATTTCACCTTCGGGTCGTTCATCGCTACTTTTATTCCGTGACTTACTTTTTTCCGGAATTCTTCCGACTGACAAGCGCGACGAATTTTTGAGTTTGGGTCTTGCCATTGCGCTCTCAAAAAGTGGCGTTTTTTCTCTCTATATTTATCGGACTGCATCGCTTGGCGTAGTTTTGAGTTCGGGTCCTGCCAGAGATTCTTTACTACTTGACTTGTCTTCTTCCGCCATTCCTCGTAGGCTGGAGAGTTCCGCCAAGCTTCATATTCGGGTGTACCTCTTTTAGGTAGAGGCATTACCTCACCTCCTTAGCTTCCTTAATGGATAAAATTTTAAGTTACACCAACGGAACTTTATAGAGAGGAACTTTTTTCTTCGGAGGAGAAAGTCTTATCCAGCATACTCCAGTTGCTTTTTAATGTGTTGAGGTACTAACTCGTAATGGTAAGTTGCTTCGCAGCATTGCATTCCCAATGGACAGTGACGTAAAGCCTGCCATTCGTTATCTCCAAAGGCGCAGAGGAAGTCGTACCCGAAATTTCCGAAACAGGTTTGAGATAACTTCTCAGCCAGTTCGTCTTTCATCAGTTCGTTCCACTTAATCCAGTAAAAAATAGGTAGCATCATATTCATCTCCCTTCTGTTACTCGTTAAAGATTTTTTGGTTAATCAGCCTGCTGAGTTCGTGACTAGGTGGTAGTGTTCTAAAAAGGCTGCTCCAGAAATCGCTATCGTCTCGCTTCTCAATGTCAGGTTGGATGTTGTTAGGATACTGCCAGCGTGCCACGTTGGACAAAGTTTTCAAGTCACCGGAGAGGTAGCTTCTCTCAGCCTTTTCCTTTTCCACGGTCGCCTTAACTCTTCTCGCAAAGGTGTACCAGTTGCTGGCAAGTTCCTGCCCTCGCTTGAAGAATTCTTCCATCTCCATCTGAGTGTACGTGATGCCGTCCCGCTTACGAGTAGGAGTAGAAATCTTATCAACGGTGGCATCATCTAGAGTACCTACAGTCATCATCATGGAGAAAATATCGGTTAACTGTTTAGTAACCTTCTCCTTAGCAGTATCTGTCAGCCTATTCCGATAGCTGAGGACGTTTGGCAATTCCTTTAGCCACTGGCTTAACCGTCCTTGCAAATCCTTGGCCTGCAACGTTACCGTACGGTACATACTCGGCGGGTAGGGTTCGTAGCGTTCCTTCTTGTCCTTAGAGAATCCTACAAAGTCGTTAGCAGTAAATGGCGGGCGTTTCAGCCCGTAGGTTTCTTCTAGAAACCGCGCGATATTGTTCATATCGTAGCTTCCCTCCTCAACCTCTCTCTGTAGAGCAGTAGCTCGCCGGAAGTTCTTTTGGACGACCTCCACCTTAACTGAATCTAAGAATCCTTGGAGGATTTCATCGTCAGAACGGGCAAAGGATGTCCCTTTGACAATAGATTTTGATACCTCGTAGTTGCGGAGCACTACCTCCACGTAGCTTTCCAGAGAGTTTCTGTTACCTCTCAATGCCTGCCATTGTTTGGCAACCTTGTCAACCTTCTTGCGGAATATCTCATCGGTTTCGTAACGCTTCCTTATCTCATCTCGCATATTTGACCCCTCCTTTTGAGATTTTGAAGCAGTAGCCGTACTTGCGGCTTTAGTGGTAAAATGTTGGTTGAGCAAGCGCATCATATTGTCAATGCGCTCCACCGTTTGAGCTTCTTCCAAACTGTTCTTAACGTACTTAACGAAGGCATCTTCCTGCGGGTATTGGTTCAGTTGTTCCCGTGCTAATTTACGGGCGGTTTCTACCTCGCAGGTGTTATTTTTCTTGATTGGGCGTTTCGCAAGCGGGTCAATAAACGACTTGCCAATCTGCTCTCCGTGAGGAGCGAAAAAGGTAGTCTCGCCCGTTGCTGCATTAAATCGCTTAATTGCTGGGCCGAATTCGGTATTGACTTTTTCCTCGACCCAATCAACGAACGACATCTTGAAAACACCTCCTTTGCAATGAATGATTAGGCTGCTTTAATGGTAATCAGGAAACCGATACTGGAGGGAAATTCAAGATTAGTTCGTTGAAACAAGTTAAAAGTGGAGTTAGCACTTATTAAACAGCTTGCGTTTTTAGGCTACCTATAAGGAATTGAAACTTTTAAAAATATTTCCTATACAATTCTCTTCTTCTTTGTTTTTAGGCTACCTATAAGGAATTGAAACGTGCTTCAGGGCCAGAAGAAATTGGTGAATCTCTTCGTTTTTAGGCTACCTATAAGGAATTGAAACACTAATGGTGATTATATTCTTAACAGAACACGTAAAGTTTTTAGGCTACCTATAAGGAATTGAAACTGACAAAATGTCAATTGGAACACAAGACAGCAATAGTTTTTAGGCTACCTATAAGGAATTGAAACATGAACAAATTAATGATCTTCGTTCTACCCCATCAGGTTTTTAGGCTACCTATAAGGAATTGAAACGTGGGTGGAGCACTTGTTAGTTTTGCAAATGTTTTTGTTTTTAGGCTACCTATAAGGAATTGAAACTACATTTTTTCATGTTTTGTTCCTTCATGGGTTTCTTCGTTTTTAGGCTACCTATAAGGAATTGAAACTTAGTTATAATAGTTATAATAGTTATAATAGTTTAGTTTTTAGGCTACCTATAAGGAATTGAAACGGAGCAGCAAAATCAACACCTGGATGTCCTTTTTTGGTTTTTAGGCTACCTATAAGGAATTGAAACAACTTCCGTAAAAAATACCTGAATTTTTAGAAAGGGGTTTTTAGGCTACCTATAAGGAATTGAAACGAAAAAAGTGCTTCTTGGATTGCTACGATCTCTAGTAGTTTTTAGGCTACCTATAAGGAATTGAAACCAACATTGTAAGGTTTTAAAAGCCACTCTAATTCTTTGTTTTTAGGCTACCTATAAGGAATTGAAACTTGACAGGTTGTCAGGTTGATATATTGCTGTCTTGGTTTTTAGGCTACCTATAAGGAATTGAAACTAATAGATAGAATAGATAGAATAGATAGAATAGATGTTTTTAGGCTACCTATAAGGAATTGAAACTACTATCAATAATGTCAATAATATCAATATTACCAAGTTTTTAGGCTACCTATAAGGAATTGAAACATGGGTGGAGATGGCAAGGATTATACTGTTGATACAGTTTTTAGGCTACCTATAAGGAATTGAAACTCGTAAACAAAATATAAACCTAAATAACCCTTGCATGTTTTTAGGCTACCTATAAGGAATTGAAACAATATTCAAGAGGATTTACAGCAGCAGATTCTCTATTGTTTTTAGGCTACCTATAAGGAATTGAAACATAGAATGCCTAGTTTCTTAGCTATGAGTGAGCTTGCGTTTTTAGGCTACCTATAAGGAATTGAAACGTTCGTTTATCAACCTTTTTCTTAAAAATATTTCATTTGTTTTTAGGCTACCTATAAGGAATTGAAACACGGCAACATGATGCCGATTGAGATGGCGGGGGAACGTTTTTAGGCTACCTATAAGGAATTGAAACTGATTAATGAGCTGGACAAAGATGAAGAAGGAAAGCTGTTTTTAGGCTACCTATAAGGAATTGAAACAAATAATCTAAAACATATTTTTCAAGTTTTGATAGCTTGTTTTTAGGCTACCTATAAGGAATTGAAACAGGTAAGAGGGGCTTTGCCCCTCTTATTCAATCAATGTTTTTAGGCTACCTATAAGGAATTGAAACAAACCTTGTACTATCCCAAGTAAATCATGCGCAAAGTTTTTAGGCTACCTATAAGGAATTGAAACACGTAAACAAGCTTAAGGGGAAAATTGTCGAACTAGAGTTTTTAGGCTACCTATAAGGAATTGAAACTCGACTTCTCCTCCCCTGGCCCCACCTCCCCGGGGCCGTTTTTAGGCTACCTATAAGGAATTGAAACTAACCACTTTGAGTACATGGAAGACGAGAGTTGTTAGTTTTTAGGCTACCTATAAGGAATTGAAACATCAACTAACGGAATAGCGATAGTTCGATAAAAAGCAGTTTTTAGGCTACCTATAAGGAATTGAAACTAAAAACAATAGAAAAACATCCTTCATTAAAGAATATGTTTTTAGGCTACCTATAAGGAATTGAAACGCATATGACAGGAGAACCTCTTATCTAAAAAGACAGTGTTTTTAGGCTACCTATAAGGAATTGAAACTGTTGCTGATTGAATCCGGCAATGGCCGAACTTTGGGTTTTTAGGCTACCTATAAGGAATTGAAACACTACGTGGAGCTCTTTCACTCCCCAGTCAGCGACGTTTTTAGGCTACCTATAAGGAATTGAAACTCCAGCCCACAAAGCATTTCAACCTGGTCAACTGGTGTTTTTAGGCTACCTATAAGGAATTGAAACGCTCATACAGCCACAATGAGGCAACAACAGAACGCAGGGTTTTTAGGCTACCTATAAGGAATTGAAACGGAGTATATAGAACGAGCGATTGGGAATCGCCTTCGTTTTTAGGCTACCTATAAGGAATTGAAACGCGCCTAGAGTCTAGAGCAAGGAGTTGATAATATGTTTTTAGGCTACCTATAAGGAATTGAAACACTGAAAACGGAGTCTATAAATATGTAGATTCAGACGTTTTTAGGCTACCTATAAGGAATTGAAACACTTAAAAAGGAGATGGGGAAGTTTGGCTACACTAGAGTTTTTAGGCTACCTATAAGGAATTGAAACAATTTCTGAACTAATAGCTTCATAATCAGTTCCAAAGTTTTTAGGCTACCTATAAGGAATTGAAACGTGTATGTGTGTCTGGTTGGCTCAAAACAAGGGTTATTTGTTTTTAGGCTACCTATAAGGAATTGAAACGTGGTATGGTGTGGTACGGTACGGTATGTCAGTTTGAGTTTTTAGGCTACCTATAAGGAATTGAAACAAAAATCTATTAGGTGAAGACAATTATAAAATTTTATGTTTTTAGGCTACCTATAAGGAATTGAAACTAGATAACACAAGGTTATCTACTTTAAACAACAAGGTTTTTAGGCTACCTATAAGGAATTGAAACCCCTTCGGGATATGGTCTTTCCTGTATTCCACGCTCGTTTTTAGGCTACCTATAAGGAATTGAAACCACATATATCGATATTAGGCGCGCGTGTGGGCGTGGTTTTTAGGCTACCTATAAGGAATTGAAACATGTCCAATCGGCTGCTGCTCCTGCATAATCGTGAGTTTTTAGGCTACCTATAAGGAATTGAAACTCTTCGTAGACCACTAAGCCGCCAACTGTAGATCCCTCGTTTTTAGGCTACCTATAAGGAATTGAAACGATATTCATATTGATAATTTTCATTTTTTCCAGCATGAGTTTTTAGGCTACCTATAAGGAATTGAAACAAAGGAAAAGTAGAATGTGTAAGTAATACTGTAAAAGTTTTTAGGCTACCTATAAGGAATTGAAACGGTGTAAACTTGAGTAATACCGTATTCCCCTTATCTGGTTTTTAGGCTACCTATAAGGAATTGAAACATCCTATGTGGGTAACACATCTTTGGGGAAGAATTAGTTTTTAGGCTACCTATAAGGAATTGAAACTTTCCCGGCTAGTTGAGAATGTGTATCGGATAGCGTTTTTAGGCTACCTATAAGGAATTGAAACCTACCGGACCGCCGGAAAAAGCTATATTTTCGATCGGTTTTTAGGCTACCTATAAGGAATTGAAACCTGTTTCCGCACTAGAATATATACTAGTTATAAACGTTTTTAGGCTACCTATAAGGAATTGAAACGACAATATAAACTCTTTATTGCAAGCTGGGCATGTGTTTTTAGGCTACCTATAAGGAATTGAAACTTAATGGCTGGCCTTCCTTAACGGCACTATCTTTTATGTTTTTAGGCTACCTATAAGGAATTGAAACAATTCTTTTGATCCTTCTCTAAATGGAACTGGTTGAGTTTTTAGGCTACCTATAAGGAATTGAAACATAGCAGAAAAACCAAACTATGTGCTGATAATTTAGTTTTTAGGCTACCTATAAGGAATTGAAACCGTTATCAAGCGCATGATGAAGCCAAGCGAGTTTTCCGTTTTTAGGCTACCTATAAGGAATTGAAACCTGACTACGCCCATTCTTCCTATGCCTCCTCTTTCGTTTTTAGGCTACCTATAAGGAATTGAAACACCACCTCTATAGGGCGGTGGTGTAGATAAGCACGGTTTTTAGGCTACCTATAAGGAATTGAAACTTATATGGATGACACAGCAGGCTCTAATGTAACATTGTTTTTAGGCTACCTATAAGGAATTGAAACAAAAACGAAGATGGTATGATAGTAATATGGCTATTATTGTTTTTAGGCTACCTATAAGGAATTGAAACCCAAGCTTTCGACCTTTGACTGGACGGTATCTACGGTGTTTTTAGGCTACCTATAAGGAATTGAAACGAAAAAAAATCAGCCCTAGAACTAGCAAGAGATTTAGGTTTTTAGGCTACCTATAAGGAATTGAAACACAGCATAATGAAGGCAAAGGAACGGCGGGTATATGGGTTTTTAGGCTACCTATAAGGAATTGAAACCTTTCCAGTGGGTTCATGAACTACATAAAAGGGCTTGTTTTTAGGCTACCTATAAGGAATTGAAACATTGGTAAAAAGAAGCTCACAGAACTGGCCGGTAAGTTTTTAGGCTACCTATAAGGAATTGAAACCATTAGGATTTGTAGTTGAATCTGCTCCCTCATTTGTTTTTAGGCTACCTATAAGGAATTGAAACTGTTTACGGATTAAATAATTAGCAAACCCGTCGTAGCAGGTTTTTAGGCTACCTATAAGGAATTGAAACATTTAAGGTTGATGCTAACTATTTCAGTGCCCATTAGTTTTTAGGCTACCTATAAGGAATTGAAACTGGATATTGCAAAACAACGCAGTAGCGGAAAGCTCCGGTTTTTAGGCTACCTATAAGGAATTGAAACTAAAAAAACAAGGCCTGGCCATTGAAACCGACCCTGTTTTTAGGCTACCTATAAGGAATTGAAACTTCCACCTCCCTTCTTCCACAATTCACCAAAGGGAGGGTTTTTAGGCTACCTATAAGGAATTGAAACAGGGTAATGAACAAGGAAAAGGCAATAGCAATGGACGTTTTTAGGCTACCTATAAGGAATTGAAACCCACCATCTACAGTAAGAGTCCATCTCAATTCTCCATCGTTTTTAGGCTACCTATAAGGAATTGAAACTATATTTCCACGTTTGTTCAGTCTGTGCCAATTCATACGTTTTTAGGCTACCTATAAGGAATTGAAACTCATTACGTTTACTCGGCCTACCACCGTACCGTCCGCGTTTTTAGGCTACCTATAAGGAATTGAAACACTCATTCGTCAACCTGTGCGCTTAAGCGTACGACTTGTTTTTAGGCTACCTATAAGGAATTGAAACATTGGTAAGAAATTTGAAGCTGATGCAAAAGTCGTAGTTTTTAGGCTACCTATAAGGAATTGAAACAGTCCTGGGCCGAACCCTCAAAAACATAGTTGCCTTTGTTTTTAGGCTACCTATAAGGAATTGAAACCCTGATCATAAGGATGAATTTGGAGAGCAAATTACATTGTTTTTAGGCTACCTATAAGGAATTGAAACATAATGCTTTCGCCAAGGGGGACCTTTCCAAAAAGGTGTTTTTAGGCTACCTATAAGGAATTTATATAAGTCTGGTGGTAGGGTTGTTATCGCTGCAAGCATATAACTGATTCAATTTGATTTTCCTCCGGTTCTTGAGGGTGGTCGGATGCTATTGCCACTCCGAGCCATCTTTGAAGCTTTAGGCGCAATGTAAGTGGGATGGTAATACTAATAAAATAACCGCAAATAGAGGCAATGATACTGTTAATTAACCATTGGCAAAAAAGTGGCCTATAAAAACAACGTATCTGTGGAACTTGACGTTCCGGCAAAAGCGGTCAACGGGAGAATCTTGGTTCCAGTCAGGTTTGTTTCGGAAGCGTTAGGTGCTGAAGTGGAGTGGGATACTAAAATCGAATAGTGAGGATGAAACAAAAAGCGAACTAGAGTTACAAGCGATAATACAAGTGAAGAAATATCTCTTATTACTCCGATGCCTGGCCTATTGGCTCTTCAGGGAGTGCAATAACCGATGTTGTTATTATGAAAAGTAACCCCAATAGTTCTGCTGAAATAATAGTTACAGCACGGTATATTTACCACGATCCAACTACAACGGAAGTTGCCCGTAGAAAGCTATAGTATGAAAAGCATTATTACGAATGAACAAATAAGGCCAATTGTTAATAGATAAAGAGGAAGTAGCCAAAGAAACTTCAAGGAAATGATGATTTGCCTATATTTCAATTTTGCACTAAATTGTCGTGACATAGATTGCAAGAGGTAAGTTTGAAGCACCGGCATGCATTACCGTAAATTTAGCATAGGTTGTTCCAGGATTTGCTGTATAATCCATTACTTGAGCTGCGTTTGGTTTGGTTGTATTTAGTACAGGTATACCGTAAGTCCCTGCGGAAATTTTCGCTGCCCCGGCATAAACCCCACCTCTTGGATTAACCCTAATGCGAATATTTTTTGCGACCCCTAAAATGTTATTTACTGGTATACGCACTCGATAAGTTGTTCCAAAATGACCCGGATTATTTACAGCATTACTATTATCATAACTAGTTGATGCATTAAGTAGGCTATCTGTTAAACCATTTGAAATACTGGTAGAAGATGTTTGCCCAACCGTATATATTGGTGTCGTTCCTGCAATATCTGCTTGTGACCAACTTCCTCTCGGGTGTGGGCCGGACTTAGAAAACGGACTACTTGTGATTATCCTTAAATCTTCACTTGTGTTCTTACTTGTTACTGTTCTAATATAATAATTGAGATTCCCTGTTCCAGAATAACGTACTACAGAAAATTCAAACAAGAAACCGACCAAATATCCATTTGGTATATAATATGCCTCAATTAAACCGACACTTTGACCGAAGCGGTTATAAATAGGATTTATAGTATCGAGAGTTCCATCAAGACATCCTTTTGCCAGATGTTGTCCAACATAGGTAATATATTGTGAGCTATTATTTGTAGAACATTTTTCACGTTTGACACTCTGTAATTCAATAGTATTTGTTGAAGACAAATTCTGCACCGTAAGGCCGATTTTGATGGTTTCACCAGTGTTATTTAGATGCCAGCCAAAAACCCTATGAAGAGTAGTTGTGCTAGATGTGTTAACGTAATCGTGCCATAAGGTTCCTCTTGTGACACTAAAATTAATAATATTGAGTGTTTCAGGGTTATTGCTTACCATAAGTCGTCGAGATCCAATTAAGGAGGATGATTTAATATTAGTAGGTGTTATCACGCGCATTTGCCCAGAAGTCAAATTACTTTGGTTGCAGGCCATTGAAAATCACTCCTTTTTTCTTATTTGACGGTAGTATTACGTTTGAATTTTTAACGGTGCTGTAGCTTTGATTATGGCCCCTTGATATAACAATCCGGTATGGGAATATAGGTAGTGTATATAATTCGAGAGGGATACTATGCTTTAGGATTCAATGCTTTTATGATATCATGAAACTAATATATAATCTTAATCTGATTTTGGAAGGAGTTATTGCTTTATGTTTAATAGTTGTACGGTGGAGATTGTAACAATGGGGGAGGTGCATACAAAATAAATTAATGTATATACCTCCCAAAAGTAATAATTCAAAACTTTTGGAGGTTATAAAATTGAGTAAAATAGATATGAAAAATATAGGGCTCACCCAAAGGTTTATTACTGAATCTGCTTTATATTCGAGTTATTATATCGGGCGTGTCATTTCCCAATATAAAGACCTATATAAGGTAGTAACAGAGAATGGCGAGTTAACAGCAGAAATTTCCGGGAAGTTCCGTTTTGATTCAAAAACATTACTTGATTATCCGGCAGTGGGAGACTTCGTTATGCTTGACCGAATTGAGGATACTGGAGGGAATGCAATCATTCACCATGTTCTGACAAGGAAAAGTGCCTTTATTAGAAAGGCGGCGGGAGCATCGAATGATGAACAGGTTGTAGCTTCAAACATCGATACGGTGTTTATCTGTATGTCTCTTAACAACGATTACAATCTTCGCAGAGTTGAACGTTATCTTGCGATTGCCTGGGATAGTGGGGCAGTACCAGTTATCGTTCTCACTAAAGCTGACTTATGCGATAGTATTTCCCCAAAGCTGTTAGAACTTGATTCTGTTGCTTGTGGGGTTGATGTGCTTGTTACTTCGAGTTTAACTGCAGATGGATGTATATCTGTCCAAAGCTACCTTGGTAGTGGCAAAACTATCGCATTTATCGGCTCATCAGGTGTTGGTAAGTCGACCTTGATAAATAAACTTATCGGCGAAAACGCTCTTCAAACCCAAGGTATAAGAAACGATGATAAGGGCAGGCATACTACGACTAGGCGAGAGCTAATTGTTGTTCCGAGTGGCGGCGCTGTTATTGATACTCCGGGAATGAGGGAACTCGGGATGGAAAGCGCTAACCTTACAAAAGCCTTTGCCGATATTGATGAACTGTCAACAAAGTGCAAATTTCATGATTGTACTCATACTAGTGAGCCTAACTGTGCAGTACAAAAGGCCATAAATGACGGCCTGCTGTCTACAGATCGGCTTGCCAATTATTTCAAACTAAAAAAAGAAGCTAAGTATGAGGGTTTAAATTCAAAGCAGATTGAGACTGAAAAGATTACTGCTATGTTCGCGGAAATGGGCGGAATGAAAAATGCACGAGAGTTTATCAAAGAGAAAAACAAAAGAAGACGAGGTTTTTAATATGGAGGGACAATGAACCTGTCCCTAATCTAAGAAATAATATATTGAAACCGGGTAGAAGGCTGACCAAATAATGGTCAGCCTTCTACCTTATTGTCAAACAGTCCTGGAAAACAGCCTGCCGGGGCAGCGGGTGGATGCTCCAGGCACCTGGTTATGGCCCTGGATATGATTTTCGGGAATATTGTACCGGTGCTGCAGTTCCCTTAAAAGACGCTGAAGGGCTGCTAACTGTTTTGGGTATGGCCGGCGTTTTTCGAAATTACCGATTAGGGAAATGCCGATGCCCTTGTAATTCATGCCGTTAGCCTTACAATGTGCCCCAGTTAAATCTAAGGATCGGCCGGGTTTAATGGTACCGTCCCGCTCAATAACGTAGTGATAGCCGATGTCATGCCACCCAAGGCTCTTATGGTACCGCCGGATTTGTTCTATATTCTTTTCCTCTGCACCGGTATGGTGCAATATAATATAGCTCCATTTGGGCATCAGTATTCTCCTTCCTCTCTAAATTGCCGGATGGGATTGTCCTTTTCCCTAAGAACAATATTTTGTCCCAATACCACTTTCAGGCCGTTAATGGCTGCTGTTAAAGACTCCAGCTTCTTTTCCACACGCATTAGGAGATAAATAGCTACTACCATGGGAAAGCCGTAATTGCCGATATTAACCAAAATATGCTCCATTATTACACCTCCTATCCTTTGAAATCCAGACAATGATTTTTCAGATGAGAGAAATTAAAGGGGCTTGAATGAAAATTTTCATAATTCAAGCCCCGTTAATTTTCTCTGCCCAGCTACTGGGGATCATACATATCGGTAATGGTAGTGTCGATGATTTTGGCATCCTTTTTGGCTACCAGGTTTCCTCCCGTACTTTGGAAAATGTTTTTGGAAATAACGGTATCCATAGCAGTTTCGATTTGCTCTGTGGTCAGATCCGCTTTAGGCTTGTCCAAGCTGATGCTGAAGCTACTGCCGTCGGCTGCTCCAAAGGTCATACGGAGAGATTTTGTTAGTTCGGCCATGTGCTCACCTCCTTTCTGAGATTAGTAAATCTCAAACTACTGGTTTTACCCCTGTTCTGCTAAGTCATTGTCGTTGAGTCTGATGACGGCGTTCAGGGAGTCTGTGCAGAGGCCTGCTAAGGCAACCGCGCTGTCCAAGACATCCTGATCGGAAGCAGCGGTTTTAACCCGGTTCAGGGTTTTGTTTTTGTAAACCGGTTTTCCGTCCCCGTCTACGCCGGTCTGAAATTGGAGCCGTAACCGGGATTGTAAGGGGGTTACAATTACTGCCATAAGTTTCACCTCCTCTCCTTTATGCTATGGATATTGTAAGACGGGGAAGGTGATTAGTAAAATTTGGTATTGAGCTGTTACGCAGGGTTTTTGGGGTAGGTATGACCATCAATAAGCGAAAAAAGAGATCGTTATGAACGGAAACTGTGCTTCGTTGGAGGCGATGCCCTCTGCTTCCAAAAAAAAATCTTCCTGATACCGACATCAGGAAGACTGCTCATTAACAAATATTATCATCATATCCTTGCCTTTTAATTATTACCCTGCCAATGAGGATATCTTTTTTTAAATAGGATTCGTTTTTCCAAGACTCCCCGTGATTAATTTGGACGAAAAGGGGGTAGTCGCCAACTACGACGCCTTTACGATAGGGACCCCAATTCCCTTTTTTCATGGAAGACGATTTATTTTCACTTACCGCAACTCGCTTGCCGGGAGTGAATTTAACCTCTTTTAAGTCCGACATAAATTTAGCACCTTTGAATCTATACTGTTCCTGCACTTCTTTTGTTAGTGGCAAGCTATTTTTTGCGGATTTTTCGGAAGACAACAGGTACTGATAACTTTTTTGTGCTGTTTTGTGCTCCTTTTTCATGTGCTCTGAGTTTTGGTGTTTTTTCATTTGATCCTCCCCTGAAACCCCTCTTTCGGGGGGCTGTATATTTTGGTCGGCATTTCACATAGCCGGTTTTAATGGCAGCAGTATCTTCTAATATATGTTTATTAATGATTTTATTGCAAAAACCCTTTTTTTATTGCATAAATCTTGCATAAATATATAAAGGGAGTGTTGGCGAAGCATGGATGGAAAGGAAAGTCGGCACTCCTTAAGCTGCAAGAAGAGCCGTTGGCGCTGCCCGTAGGTAGTTGTGAACGGTATATTTATACAGAATAATGTACTATAATAATTTTTGCACTAGGAACTATTTTCAGACCTTCTTCCACTGAGCATTTCGGCCCCGGCTCATACATTCTATTATCTGTTCATGACTTAACTGGTTTAATACCCGTTGGATTGTGGAGCGGCTGATGCCCGGGCAGCTATCCAGAACATGCTGGATGGTAAAGTTGGTTATCATTTTTTCCACAACAGTTTTAATTTGTTTTTCCTTCCATCCCCTTTGACTGTTGATGATTAAGCCGACTCGTTCTTCAAAACGCTGATAGCACTTAAAAAGCACTGTAAAAAAGTATTCCAGCCAGCAGTAGAGGCCACTGGTGTCCTCGGGGTAACTGATAGAGGATTTTATCAGTGTTTCGTAATACTGTTCTTTTGTTTCCTCAACTGCTTTATCAAGGGAAATATACCGGCCTACGTTAAAACCGGCTTGATAAAGCAGCAGCAGTGCAAGCATCCTGGACATGCGTTCATTGCTTTGGTTAAAAGGGCGGAGGCGGATAAAGTCAAAGATGAAGATCCCAATAAGGATCAGTTCATCGATTTTTTCTTGATCTCTGTTGGAGCGAAATTCCTTTACTAACTCATCAAGGGCTTCATTTGCGTGCCGGTCCGGAACAGAACTGAAAGGACCTTTTTCTTCCCCGAAAGGAAGTATTTCCTTGTTTTTATGATCGGTGCCGTATTGCATCATCTCCATGTGCAGCTTCCTGATGGTATCCGGTTGAAGAGGTATCTGCCGGGCTGATTTATGTACCAGGCATAATACAGCATGATGACCGGCTGTTTCAGCTTCCTGCCGGCTTTGGGGCCGAACTCCTTCAATAAGCAAAGCTAGTCTTTTATGCGGAATGGTCATACCGTCCATATGGTTTGACGATTCCACACTGTGCATCAGAGCAATTCTCTTTAAGGTTTCCAGGACTTCCGGAGTTTGCAGCATAAATAGGGACTCTTTGCCTTTATATTCTCTAATCATACCCACCAGATTTAAAATTTTTGCCGGCCAGGTGAGGGAATCAATTCTTTTTATTGACAGCAAGTTTTCCACCTCAGTACAGCTAATCATTATCATTATAGCATATAATAATATATATTATAAGGATTAATAGTAGTAAAGAAAAATAAATTAAAATTTCCCCTACGAATAAGCCCGCCTATTTATAAACTTGACAATACGTCATATTAATCATACAATAGAAGTAATAAATGGTAAAATTCTTCAAAAAATTCAGAGAGGATACTGGTTGGCAAGGGTTTTTTGACGGCCATAATTGACAAAATGACAATAAATAAGGAGATATTTGAGATTTTATATTTTGCTAAAGGGGGATGAGTATGCCAAGGGGTGATCGTATTTTTTTAAAAGCGGACATAGAGGATGGGTATGCCAAAGTGGCAAACCTTCTTTTAGAGGCACTGGCCATGACAAAGATGAGCGGGGTTCAAAAAGGGATTTGCTTATATCTGATTCGGCGCACGTACAGCTGGGGGCAAAAGGAAGATCAAATATCCTTGGGGGAATTTTCCGCAGCATGTGCCAGTTCTCCGAAATATGTTTCCCGGCAGCTAAACCGCTTAATTAAATCCCGCATTATATTACGCACTCAAAACAATGTGGGCAAAGTGCCTGCTTATACTATTAATACCAGGGTGGACCAGTGGGGGGAGGACTATCTAAATAGTAGAGAGTTAAGGGAAAAGATGAGTGAAGGGTTATACAAAAGAGGGAGTGGACCCTCTCCTGAAAGAATAAGGGTTTACCCGGACCAAAGCCAGGAGGCACAAGGGATTGAAGTGTCCCCTAAAGAAAGATTTAAAGAAAATAGAGAAGATGATCATGGGGATGTGCAAAAAGAAAACTGGTGCCGGCGTTATGATGAGCTGTTTCCGGGAGAGCTCAGTCCTTTTGTTATTGACCTGTTTCAGCCCTTTGCCCGGGAAATGACCGACCGGGTTGTGATTGAAGCCCTGAATAGGTCACGCTCTGCAGACAACCCGAAAAAGTATGTGGAAGCAATATTACGGGATTGGCAGAGCCGGAAGGTGAAATCAATAGCCGATATTGAACGCATGGACAAGCTCAGGCAATTCAAGGCTCCGGTGCAAAAAAAGAAAAGGGAGCTAACGGGCCTTCCCAACCAATTATCCAGTAAGAGATATGAGAGTCTTCGGAAGTTATACGAGATTTGAAGCAGGGAGGGAGTGGGGTGAAAATCGACTGGTTGAAAATAAATGCTTTGGTACCCTGTCAGGATGCAGAGACTGGGGGGAATTTTACCCGGGTTCTCTTGTCCGGTGTAGGGGAAATAGTGGAAAAGAGAAGGGTAGCTGGTGTAATTAGAGCTATGGGGATCCATTTTCAGGTGGACCAGGTAGCCGTCCGGAAATGGGCCGGGGAATACCTGGGAAAGAAAAAGTGGTTGCCTTTGGTTTTCCACCGGGAGCTGGCATTGGTGCCGCTGCGCCTGCGCCGCTCACCATTCCGGGATGCGGGGGCCACAGGGTACATAAATCTGATCCGTGTTGCCGGCTGCACCCAGGCTCAGGTACCAGGCTATCTTTCGGAAATTCAGTTTAAAGACGGCTCTATTCTTCCTTGCTTAAATGCCAAGGGATATGTCCAAAGAATGCTTCGTCAGGCCGGACAAGTGCGGGAACGCTACCTGTTGCTGCATCACGGGCCTGTTCAAGGGGAGGACGGCTTACTGCCTCCGGAGCTTCTAGATGATGCCAAAGGGTGGATCATTGTTATTCCCAGGCAAGGGAGAAATTTTTCTTAAGGGGGGAAGGACCTAAAAAATCCTTTCCCAAACCCAAGTCACAGCTTTTTTTTGGACACTATTTTTACCGGTTCTTTGGCTTCTGATTCCCCGTCTAGGTTAATACGGGAAGCGGATCCTTCCAATTCTTTGATGATTGCTAAATCAGCAGTAAGCTTCTCTTTTTTATCTAACAATTTCATGACATCCTTCCTGAATGGAGTCTAATAATCTTCATTTGAGGTATGGACTTCATGACAGAGGTTTTCACTACACTTATAACCGCAAATAGGGCATGTTATTGCCACCTTTTCTTCTGCTTCAAACATATTTCCACAGCGGGCACATTTGTATGCATGTACCGCATTGTCTGGCATTCCTGAATTTTGATGCACCTTTTTCACTCCTTTAACCGGCGATGTGCTTTAAGTATGATACTTTGTTTTCATTATTATGTTAATGAAGTGGCTTAATTATACAGGCTATTTGTTAATGTGAATTATGTAGGCTTCAATAATGAGATCCCCAAAACCAAGCCGGCATTATTATTTTGCTTTCAATGCAGCATTTTGGGTTCTAAAAATTCATAAAATAAATTGAAAAAAGCATGGCGTCCGGAGTATTTCTTTGGGGTCCTGGTTGCCAACTTTTTACCAATAAATAACATTACTAAAACACCTAATAATGACAAAAAATAGTACTAAACTGACAAGGAGGCAAAGGAATGCCGGAGTCAATAAACTGGTTGTTATGGGGACGGGATGTTTTTAAAAGAGCGTTAGAAGCGCAAAAACCGGTAATTCTGTATCTTACTGCGCCCTGGTCCGGTTGGGGGTATATTATGGATAGCACAACATTTCAAGAACCGGAAATTGTGCATTTGGTCCAAAATTGTTTTTTGCCTGTAAAAATTAATGTTGACCGATATCCCCATATTAGTGACCGGTATCATTGCGGGGGTTTTCCCAGTATTGTTATTTTATCCCCGGAGGGCCATGTAATATGGGAAGAAAATTATTTGTCAGCTCAGTTAATGGTAGTATCCTTAAAAAAAGTACTGCAAATATTTAAAAGAGGCAAGTTGAAAAAGACGTTTTTGAAAAATTGCCATAATCAAGCCGGTCATATTCTACCTAGTAAAACTCAAAATAAAGGTTTTGAGCTGGAGGTGACCGGTGCTTTTTCTATTATCCAAAAATCCTTTGATGACCGGTACGGGGGTTTTGTAACTGGGTTGTCCGGGGGAAAATTTCCCTATCCGGAAATTAATGATTTTCTCATCCGGTATCTGGATTTTGATCCTTCTTCACCGGCCTTGCTAATGCTGACAAAAACATTGGATGCCATGTATTACGGGGAGCTTCACGACTGGGATCAGGGCGGCTTTTATCGTTATTGTGAAAGCGTTGACTGGACGGTACCACATTATGAAAAAATGCTGGAAACAAACGCCGGGGTTTTAAAAAATTACCTGGCCGCTTTTCATAAAACAGGAACTACCCGCTATCTTAAGGGAGCTCAAAGTATTATTAATTATTTATTGGATAATTTATACGATACTCACACCGGAACCTTTGGAGGAAGCCAGGCAGGGGAGATAGATTTTACTTCTTATACCGGTTGGAACAGTATCGCAGCTTCCTCATTCATATTGGCCGGTGAAATACTTGAGAATAAAGCTTACCTGGACATAGCCCGGGGAATTTTAGATTTTCTCTGGGATAAGTGTTATCGTTTAGGCAAGGGTGTCTCCCACTTTATTTCCCATGATCGAAAGGAAGATGTGGATCTGTTCACGGACCAGGTGAAATTTGCCTCTTCCTTGATAGACGCTTATGAGTGCACCGGAAAGAAAGAGTATTTGCAAAAGGCGGAGGTGCTGGCGGAAATTATAAATAAAAGATACTGGTTGAAGGAGGAAGGCTTTTCGGATATTCCCGTGGAAGGGGTTAAATTCGGTTTATTAAGTATTTCCTATATTCCCTTCTGTGAAAACGCAGAAGCCGCCATTGTTTTGGTCAGATTGGCTGGGTTGTCGGGGAAAAAGAATTACGCCTCTCAAGCTGAGGAAATATTGAGAAGGCTAAGCCCTATGATCCAAAACAACCCGGTGTTTGCGGCAAAATATGGTCAGGGAATATTGGAATTGCATAATTGTCCGGAGGCACGGCAGTGCTTGAATTTTTGAAAATTATTTTCCTGAAAGCGGAAAAATAATTTTCGTCAGATAATGAAATAATAAGCCTGATTTCAAAAAAAGTAATGCTCCTGCAAAAACCTTTGCAGGTGCATCATTACTCAACCATTATTGGAGAGGAGGGGATGAGACAATTTACCGGTATATTATTATTATTTCTTTATGCTGCTTTCTTCTGGTGCTGGTTCATCGGCCTGCTTTTGCTTGCTCCTGTGCTGATTTTCAATCCCAAGTTTTAAAACTGACCTCCCCGGTTCAGTGCGGAGAGCATATTGGTGAATTGAAGCATTTTCTAAAAAAAAGAGGGTATTATCAGGGAAAGGTCAATGGAAATTATGATGAAGAAATGGAGAAAGCGGTAAAATATTTTCAGAGGGACAACGGTTTAGCTGTTGATGGTATTATTGGACCAAAAACTTGGACGGTGTTAGCCCGTTTATATGATGCTTCGGTGATGACCCAACCTATAAAGGAAGGGCCGAAAGGCACCGTTTCAATACGTATTGATGTAGATAGAAGGCAACTGGATGTTATGGAAGACGGGAAGGTTTTTAAAACATACCCGGTTGCCATTGGGAAAGCAAAAACCCCCAGTCCTATTGGAGATTATAAGATTGTGAACAAGGGAATTCACTGGGGAAGCGGATTTGGCACTAGGTGGATGGGATTAAATGTTCCCTGGGGAACTTATGGTATTCACGGTACTAATAACCCTGGGTCTATTGGTTCTTCGGCTTCCCATGGATGCTTCCGCATGTTTAACCATAATGTGGAAGAGATTTATCCTTGGATACCTATAGGGACACGGGTAATTGTGGTCGGATATACACCGGCATACTGGGGATTTACCAGGGAATTGAAAAAAGGTGTTTACGGGCAGGATGTAGTAATGCTGCAAAGAAAGCTGCAGCATTTGGGGTTTAGCTTTGATCCGGCAGACGGCAGATATGGAAAGCTGACCGAATTTGATGTAAAGCTTTTTGAATTATTGCATATGTTGCCGCCAGACGGTTTGGCGGATAAAAAAATGTTAGCAAGATTAGAACAATATGAAGAAAAGCAGTGATTAGTGAAAAGAAGACCCTAACCACTGCCTTTTTTATTTGTATTTTTACCCGACTTGTTTTATATTAATATAAAAGCAAGGGTGATGGTTGATGAAGAATAATTTGGCTCATAAAGAGAAACGGCCGGTCCTTGATATTCCAAGGTCGTATTTGGAAATATTGCTGTCTGGGGCAGCGCTTATAGGGTTAATTACTCTGTTATCATTAGTTCTTTATTACTGGCCCCGTCTTCCGGATGTTGTTCCCACCCATTTTGGTTTTTCCGGTGAAGCGGATGCTTGGGGAAGCAAGGGGATGCTCTGGATATTACCTGTGGCGGCGTTATTTATTTATTTTGTTTTAACAGGGGTAAGTTATTTTCCTCATTTATATAATTATCCTTGGGCAATTACTGCGGAAAATGCCCAAAGACAGTATATTTTTTCCCGAACCTTTTTAGGTTTCTTAAAAACGGAAATAATTTGGTTTTTTACCTATATAGAATGGATTACCATCCAGGTTTCTTTTGGCACTAAAACAGGGTTGGGGAGTTCTTTTTTACCGGTTTTTTTAAGCACAATTTTCGGCACTTTGATTATTTATATGATTTTGGCAGGCCGGGCACGGTAAAGAGCCGGACTGCCTTATTTAGAAAGGATTTGAATACTGATGTGGATACCTGATCCGATTGCTTTTCAAATAGGTACCTTTGAGATTCGCTGGTATGGGATTCTGATGAGTACGGCCTTGGCGATAGGGACGATTTTGGCATATCGGGAAGCCGGGAAACAAAAGATTGATCCGGAGCATGTGATTAACCTAGTTATAGTAGCCATACCTATAGGGTTTGTATTTGCCCGCCTCTATTATGTCCTATTTTCCGATCTAAGTTATTATTTGGCAAATCCGGCGGAGATTCCGGCAGTTTGGCATGGCGGTTTAGCTATTCATGGCGCTTTAATCGGGGGCGTTTTGGGAGCATGGTTGGTAATCCGCTATTATAAATTAAACTTTTGGCAAATGGCAGATATTGTTGCTCCCAGTATTATTTTAGGCCAGGCTATCGGCCGGTGGGGTAATTTTTTCAATCAGGAAGCCTACGGTTATGAAACTGACTTACCCTGGGCTATGTATATTGACGGTGCTTACCGGCATCCAACCTTTCTTTATGAATCAGTGTGTGATTTTCTCATCTTTCTTTTTTTGCTGTGGCTGCGCCGGAGAAGATTTATTAAGCAAGGGGATGTGTTTGCCGTTTATTTTGGCCTTTATTCATTGGTAAGATTTTTTGTGGAATATCTTAGAACGGACAGCTTGATGATGGGTCCCTTTAGAGCGGCCCAGGTAATAAGCATTATTGGGCTTGCAGGCAGTGTAATTTTTATTTGGTACCGGCACCGTGGGAAGTCAAGACTCGAGAATTTATAATTTTAATTAGGGTATTTCATTAATCAAAAAACATATTCCTCTCCTTTCGGACATATATATTTTGGTATCTATGATTTATTCCGGACAGGAAGAGGGTGGGGCCGATAATTGTTGCAGGCTTGATTTCTGATACTCATGTCAGGGATCGGGATCGGGAGAAAAAAACGCTGGGGATTCCTCCGGTGGTGCTGTCTTCCTTTCAAGAGTGTGACACTATTATCCACGTGGGAGATTTGGGGAATCACGAGGTATTACAGCTTTTATCGACTTTGGCACCGATTATTGCAGTCAAAGGGAATCATGATAAAAAGATCAAGATTCCGACACAGGTTGTTACGGATTTTAAAGGCTGGCGCACCGGTATTGTTCATGGCCACGGAAGTAATGTGCGTAATAACCCCTTGAGAATTATCAAGCATTTTAAGGAATGCCCGGATGTTTTGATATTTGGGCACACACACCGGCCGATGATTTACGGAGATGGGGATGTGATTCTGCTTAATCCGGGAAGTACTTCCGTTACTTTATATACTCCATATGCCAGTTTTATGAAAGTAGTGTTCCACATGGATCGTATAGAAGTAATGCTCTATATATTAGATAAGTATCGTAAAGCAATTGAAAAGCGTAATAAATATCTTTTTTTCAAATCTGAAGGTGTAACATAGGTTGCACCTTTTTTTCATATATTTTTATCAATATCATGGGTAATGGGAGTGTGCTATGAAAAGACCCCAGATTGTGTTCTTTATTACAAGGCCCTTGCTATTACTAGTTTTGGTGGGATTATTGACAGTGCTGGGAGTGTATTTAACAAACTGGGTCCACCGGATGGAAGAGCCGCCGGGGCCGTTGCTTCCTTTAGGGGGCATAGTAATTGTTCTTGATCCGGGTCATGGGGGAATTGATGGGGGAACTCATGATGGACAGGGTGTGTTAGAAAAAAATATTGTTTTTGATATTGCTCTGGAATTAAAAAGTATTCTGACTTCCTTGGGAGCCGGTGTCATCATGACCAGGGAAGCAGATAGCGATTTGGGACATCGGAACAGCTTATTTCGGAGCCGCCAGCGTCGGGATCTTGCGGCCCGTACCCAAGTGGCCGTGGAAAGCCAGGCGGATATTTTTCTCAGTATACATGTTAATCATATGAAGGATGAGAGAAAAAAAGGGTCCATGTTTTTTTTTCAGAGAAAAAATCCCCAGAGCAATCATCTTGCTCAATCTCTTTGGAAACAAATAAAAATAATCCAGCCAGATAATGAAGAAAAACCACTGCCTGCCGGATTTTATCTGCTGCGCAACAGTCCTATGGTAACTGTGCTGTGGGAAGTAGGCTTTCTCAGCAACAATGAAGAGAAAAACCTGCTTATAAATCCCCAATACCAGGTGAAATTGGCCCAAGCCATTAGCCTGGGTATCATTGATTATATCCAATCAAGTGAAAAGTCGAGGGCATCGAGGATATCTAAGAAAAGCTGTTGACGATGTTTACATTAGTAAATGAACCATCCTGGATATCGGATCCCGGTAACCGAAAAACGATTCAATGAAACACCCAAAAAAACCCTTAAGGGTTTTTTTATTGATTTATAACACTCTTTATGCTCCCGCCATATTATATGGTAAAAGGGTTGTATAACCCAAGGGAGCGCTAATATGGACAAAATTAAATTTGCTGTTGCCGGGTGCGGCAATATTGCTCTAAAGCATGTTGAAGCCATAAATGCTGCCGATAAAGCGGAATTAACATTTGTATATGATATTGACAGGCAAAAAGCACAACAATTAGCATCCGGGTATCATGTTCAATGGACATCTGATTATCAAGAAATACTGAAAAAAAAGAATGTGGATGTAGTTTGTATCTGTACACCCAGTGCTTTTCACGCTTCGATGGGTATTACTGCCGCTCGGGCCGGCAAACACGTCCTGGTGGAGAAACCGATGGCATTGTCACTGGAGGATGCGGATGCTTTGATTCAGGCTTGTATCGAGTCGCAGGTACAATTGGGGGTGGTTTTACAAAATCGTTTTAAACCGGCGGTTGTCTGTTTGAAAAATGCGGTGGATCAGGGGTATTTTGGCAAGCTTACTCATGGGACGGCTGTAGTACGTTGGAACCGGAACCGCTCATATTATCAACAAAGCTCTTGGCGAGGCAGTCCGGCCATGGGAGGCGGTGTTTTAATCAATCAGGCTATTCATAATATTGATTTGTTAAATTGGATTATGGGTCCGGTGGAATCACTTTCCGCCTATACGTCAAAAAGGCTTTTAAATCTGGAGGTAGAGGATGTCGCTGTAGCCGTCCTCAAATTTAATAATGGGGCTTTGGGTGTTATTGAGGCTGCTTCTACCATTTACCCGGAAAGCCTGGAAGAAAGTATTGCTATTTTTGGGGAGAAGGGGACGGCGGTGATCGGCGGAAAAAAAGCTGATGAGATCAAGGTTTGGAAGATAGCAGGGGAAAGAGGGGATTTATTTCCCGCTGAAAATAAAATATTCCGTGCTCATTTAAGTCATCTCCCCTGTATTGAAGACATGATAAACAGTATCAATACCGGAAAACCCCCTGCAGTTAATGGTTATGAAGGGAGAAAATCCCTGGAAATTGTGTTGGCAATGCAGCGTTCTGCTAATAAAGACAAAATGATGGAACTGCCATTAAGCTAAAAGGAGGACGCTATGAACTATATTGATAAAACTGTTTATGGAGCAAAGCAGTGTCGTATCGGTTATTATACGGTAATCTATGCCGATGTAATATTAGGCAAAAATGTTCAGATCGGAAATAATGTAACCATATATCCGGGAACTGTAATTGGGGACAACGTAATCATTGGGGATAATTGTTCTCTCGGCCGCCGGCCGCGTTTGGCGGATACCAGTACCGTTAAGTTTACCGGCTCCTTATCGCCTTTGCGTATCGGGCCTGAAACAAAAATTGGTTCCGGGGTGGTTATTTCCGCCGGGGTATCAATTCAGGAACATGTTTATATTGGTGATATGGCCTCCATCAGAGAAAAGTGCCGTATTGATAAATATGTGCTTATTGGCAGGGGCGTTGCCGTGGAAAATGGAGTTACCATTGGTGCCTATACGAAAATACAGACAGGGTGCTATATTACCGCTTATACGGAAATCGGGGAAAAAGTGTTTATTGCTCCCATGGTAACTACCACCAATGACAATTTTATGGGAAGAACGGAAGAAAGGTTTAAGCTGGCTCAAGGTCCTCGGATTAAACGGGGTGCCCGTATTGGGGGCGGTGCTGTCCTACTCCCCGGAGTAGTAATTGGGGAGGAAACTTTTGTGGCGGCAGGAGCGGTGGTTACCAAAAATACCCGGCCCGGCACAGTGGTAAAAGGGATTCCGGCCCGGTATTTTAAGGATGTTGATAAAAAAGAACTGCTGCCGGATTACGTGAAAGAGGGAGAAAAATGATAAAAATACCTTTAATAAATCTTCAAGCTCAATATCAAGATATTAAAAAGGAAGTTGATGAAGCAATAACAAAGGTTTTAACGGCAGGAACCTATATTTTGGGCCCTCAAGTAGCTGCCTTGGAGGAAGAAATTGCCTCCTACTGTGGCACGGCCTACGGCATTGGAGTAGCCAGCGGGACAGATGCCCTAATGATTGCTTTGATGTCCCTTGGTGTGGAACCCGGGGATGAGGTAATTACCACACCTTATACTTTTTTTGCTTCGGCAGAGGTGATTTCATGGCTGGGGGCCACGCCGGTTTTTGTGGACATTGACCCCAAAACCTATAATATTGATGTTAATAAAATTGAAAAGAAAATTACCGAAAAGACGAAGGCTATCCTTCCGGTGCATATTTTCGGGCAAATTGCTGATATGGATAAAATCTTATATTTAGCCGGTAAGTACCGCTTGGTGGTTATTGAAGACTGCTGTCAGGCTATCGGGGCGGAATATAAAGGGCGTAGAGCCGGCTCCATGGGGCAGGCCGGTTGTTTCAGCTTTTTTCCTTCGAAAAACCTGGGGGGATACGGGGACGGTGGGATGATTGTAACCGGTGATCGCGAGATGCGGGATATGGCCCGAATGCTCAGGGTTCATGGAAGCAGCCGCAAATATTTTCATGATATGACCGGCCTGAACAGCAGATTAGACGAGCTTCAGGCGGCTGTTTTAAGAGTGAAGCTCCGTTATTTAGATAAATGGCATCAGCTGCGCCGGGAAAAAGGGGAATTATATAACCAATTATTCCAGGGCAGTGATATTGTTGTTCCCTACAGGGAAACCTGGAACGATCATGTTTACCATCTATATGTGATTCGGAGCAAGAAAAGGGATGCTGTGCAAAAATACCTGTTAGACCAAGGTATTAGCTGCGGTGTTTATTACCCCCTACCCTTGCATTTACAGCCGGCATTCCAGTATCTGGGGTACAGGGAAGGAGATTTGCCGGAAGCAGAGGCTGCTTCCCGAGAAACCCTAGCCCTTCCCCTTTATCCCGAACTGCCGGAGGCTTTGCTGAAACAGGTCGCCCAGGCGGTTTTAGAAGGTAGTAAATTATAATTTCACTATGGCTTCTTTCAGTGTTTTGACCACGTAATCAATTTCCTCTTCTTTTAAATTATTGTAAAAGGGCAGTGCCAAAGTAGACCGGGAAACAGCTTCGGCCACAGGAAAGGTGCCTGGTTTATAGCCAAACATGCTGCGGTAAAAGGGTTGCAGGTGAATGCAGGAAAAATAGGGACGGCATTGGATGCCGTGATCTAGCAGGTACTGCATAACCCGGCTGCGGTTCATGTTTGGCTTTAACCGGATCACATAAACAAACCAGCTCATTTTAATATTTTTAGAATGGGTGGGAAGAGTAATTTCCGGGATATCCTTTAATTTCTCATGATACATTTGAGCCACCTGTGTTCTTTTCTCCATTATTTCATTAATGCGCCCCATCTGGGCCAAACCCAAAGCGGCGCTAAGCTCATCCATCCGGTAATTAAAACCTAAGCGCTTATGATCTAACCACCCGATACCTTCCTCTCTTCCTTGGTTGCGCATACTTTTGCATAATTCGGCTATTTGGGGGTTATCGGTGACAATCATACCTCCCTCCCCGGTAGTAATTTGCTTATTGGGGTAAAAAGCAAATACCGCAGCATCCCCTAATGTTCCCGCCTTTTTCCCCTGAAATTCCGCTCCGATAGCTTCGCAAGCATCTTCAATAATGATTAAGTTGTGTTTTTGCGCCAACTCTTTGATCTTTTCCATGTGAACCGGGTGTCCAAAGACATGTACAGGGAGAAGAGCTTTGGTTTTTGGGGTGATTTTGGCTTCGATTTGCAGAGGGTCAATATTTAATGATTCCGGCTCAATATCGGCAAAAACAGGAGTGGCACCTTCAAAAAGAATACAGTTGCTGGAAGAAATAAAGCTAAAAGGGGTGGTAATCACCTCATCTCCGGGATTAATGCCGAAGCTCCGCACCAGCAGGTGCAAGCCGGCAGTGCCGCTGCTTACTGCGAGGGCAAATTTTTTTCCGGTGAACCGGATAAAGGCTTCTTCGAAAGCCTTTGTTTTCGGTCCCATACTTAATGTTTGTGAAAACAGCACTTCCTTGACCAGTTTAAATTCCGCATCTGTAATGTCCGGCCGGGACAAATGAATGTACATAAAATTTCCTCCTGCTATTTGATGTTTACCTGAAGAGCATTTCTTTTCTTTCCGGCATATTATTGTATGAAGAGGATGATCAAGGTTGTGAGAAATAATGACTCTGAAGCACGATGCTGTTTTTATGATGACATCAGTTCATTATTGGGATGATCCCCGGATTTTTTATAAAGAAGCGGTATCTTTAGCGAAAAAGTACCGGGTGGAATTACATGCCCCGGCGGATTTTATCAGCTCAGAGAAGAATAATGTGCTTATTTATGGGTTGCCTTGCTACAAAAAAAGATATCTGAGGCCTCTCAATTGGATCAGATTGCTGGTCCGTGCCTGGAGGAGCGCCGCCCGGATTATTCATTTCCATGATCCGGAGCTGATTCCTATAGGGTTAATTTTGAAACGCTTTGCCGGGAAGAAAGTAATCTATGATGTGCACGAAAATTTACCGGCCAGCCTGGTTAACAAGGCATGGATTCCTAAAATTTTTTCTTCCTTTTTGGCTAAAGCGTTTGACCTTTTGGAAAAAAAGGCAGCCCAATATTTCGATGGGGTAATTTTAGCGGAATTATCTTACCGGGATAGGTTCAGCGGGTTGCCTGTACGAATGGAACCTGTTTTAAATTATCCATTAACAGATTTAATAAGTGAAACTGACGGTAGGATTTGGGAAAAAGGGTATGGAGACTTAACATTTATTTATGCGGGAGTTATCAGCGAAATCAGGGGAATTAGGGAGATTATTTTCAGCTTTGCCCAAGTGAAAAAAAGGGGTTATAATTTTCATCTCTATCTGGTAGGTGCTTGGGTACCGGCTAGCCTGGAACCTGAAATTAAAAAACTAATCCGGGATTATGATTTAGAAAGCAATGTAACTATTACCGGGCGCGTTCCTTTGGAAATAGTCTATGGTTTGTACGGTGCTTCCCATATTGGTTTGGCGCTCTTATATCCGGAAAAAAACTATCTGGATTCCCTGGCTACCAAGATTTATGAATATATGGCGGCGGGCTTAGCGGTAATTGCCTCCGATTTCCCCTTGTGGAAACAGCTGGTGGAAGAGACCCGGTGCGGCATTACCGTGAATCCCAGGGATATTGATGCTGTGAGCCGGGTAATGGTTGAGTTGGTAGAAAAAAAGAGCTTAAGGGAAAGCCTTGGTAAAAATGGAATGGAAGCAGTGGGGCTTTTTTATAACTGGAAAACTCAGGAGGAAAAGCTTTGGACCCTTTATCAAGAATGGGGGGGAATTCAATGAGGATTTTGGTAATTTCTCATATGTATCCCAATGTTATGCATGAAGTGTACGGCATCTTTGTGGCCCACCAGGTAAGTGAACTGGTTAAATTAGGCCATGAGGTAAAAGTAGTGTCACCTGTGCCCTGGTCACCGGGACTGCTGAGGATATTTAAGGAAAAATGGGGTAAATATGCCCAAATTCCTAGGCGGGAGGAGAGGCAGGGGGTAGAGGTGTTTTATCCCCGTTACCTTGTTCTGCCCCGAAAATACCTGTATCGGTATCTGGGATGGTTTTGTTATTGGGGCATCAAAAAGACAGTCAAAAAGATTTTTGCTCAATTTCCCTTTGATGTTATTCATGCTCATACCGCTTTACCGGACGGTTATGCTGCGGTATTGCTTAAGAAACACCTTTCCAGGCCGGTGGCATTAACTATTCATGGCCAGGATATTTTTTCCAATATATGGATAGATGCCGCCTGTCGTAAGGCTGTGAGCCGAACGTTAAATGCCGCCGATAGTGTTGTGGCGGTTAGCTCCTTATTGAAAGAGAAAATGGCAGATTTGATGCCCCTGGAGAAAATAGATGTGATTCCTAATGGGATTTTATGGGAAGAAATGGCTCCTGATTATTCCTATTTTCCGGAGGAGTTTCGAGGCAAACGGATTTTATTATCAGTAGGATACTTAATTGAAAGAAAAGGACATCGCTATGTCTTAGAAGCTTTGGCCCATTTAGTGAAGGATTTTCCGGACCTGCTCTATGTAATTATCGGCGACGGGTTAGAGGAAGAGGGACTCAAAAAAATGGTAACCGACCTTTCCTTAGAGGATTATGTGAGATTTCTGGGACGCCGGTCCGGTGCTGAAGTAATGAATTATATGGCTTTGTCAGAAATTTTTGTGCTGCCCAGTTGGAACGAGGCCTTTGGTGTGGTATATATAGAGGCTATGGCCCAAGGAAAACCTGTGATCGGCTGCCGGGGAGAAGGTATTGAAGATTTTGTGACAGACGGGGTGAACGGAATACTGGTCCCCCCCAGGAATTCCCAGGAGTTGGCCCGTGCTCTTGCCCATTTGCTGGCACATCGGGAAAAAGCCGAAGAGATCGGTAGTAGAGGGAAGGAAACAGTAATGGCCCGGTACACCTGGACTCAGGTGGCCCGGGAGCTGGAGAGTTTGTACCGCAGGTTGTTGGGGTAAAAAGTTTTTGTGGTATTTATTTGGGGCCTTGGGATCCGGTAACCGGTAACCTGGATCCCCAGATATTCACCCTTAAAGCTAAACCCCGAGCTCTTAGTGAAATACCCCAAAACATTGTAACCCTTTTAAAGCTAGTACATAAAATAATATAGACCAAAATACATGTTGGGAAACAAGGCGAGCATTTTGGAGAGGGTTTTAATGAAAGGGAAAATAAGTGGGAAAAGTTTATATTTTGTGGACGCTGTAGTGATTTGTTTGTCGACATTTTTGGCGCTGACAATAGATGTTAATTTTAGGCCCGGGATGCTGCAGATGGCAAATTTTTTGATGATACCGGGTTTGCTTGTCCTGGTAGGTATCTGTTGCTGTTATTTATTAGGTTTGTATCACAAGGTATGGCTTTATGCCGGATTTGGGGAATTAATGGATTTAGTCAAAACAGCAAGTGTGATCTGTTCTGCCTTTTTTGCTCTAATAATCACTTGGGGTCCGGGAAAAGTCATTGGGGAACAATTGATCATGATGTGGGGCATCACCTGGTTAGGGTTAACGGGAGCCCGTTTTGCCCGGCCAATTTACCGGAAACTGTTACGTCCAAAAGTAAAAAGCGGGAAAAGGGTATTGATTATAGGGGCGGGAGGTGCCGGGAGTTTTGTATCCCGGTCGATGCGGGATAACCAAATGGCTTACTGGCCTGTTGGTTTTGTGGATGACGACCCGGAGCGCAGGGGCATGACGGTAAGCGGTCTGCCGGTTTTAGGAACTCGAGAAGATATTCCTCAACTGGTGGAAAGGTATGCTGTTGAAGAGATTATTATTGCCATCCCTTCTGCTTCTTCTGAAGTAATCAGAAAAATTGTGGACATTAGCAAAGGGACGCCGGCAAAAATCCGCATTGTCCCTGGAATTCGCAAAATACTGGAAGAGGAGTGGTCCCTGGGAGATATTAGGGATATCCAGGTAGAAGATTTGCTGCACAGAGAGCCTGTTAAAACCGACTTAAGCTTTGCGGCGGAGTATTTAAAGGGGAAAAGGGTGCTGGTCACAGGAGCGGGAGGATCTATTGGAAGTGAATTATGCCGGCAGGCAGCCCGATTTCGTCCCCAGCAGTTGATCTTGCTGGGACACGGGGAAAACAGCATCTATGATATTTTTAATGAATTAAAGGATTGTAATCCCGGGTTGTTGCTGGAACCAGTGATCGCTGATATTCAGGATAAAAATAAAATGGAAGTATTATTTTGTAGATATGCGCCCCAGGTTGTTTTTCATGCTGCGGCCCACAAGCACGTACCTTTTATGGAGCTGCATCCTGAAGAAGCTTGGAAAAACAATGTTTTGGGTACAAAAAATGTAGCGGAAGCTTCGTTGCAGGCAGGAACGGAAGTTTTTATCTTTATTTCTACTGATAAGGCGGTTAATCCCGCAAGTATTTTAGGGGCTACCAAAAGAATTGCCGAGATGATGGTCCAAGAGATGAATTTTTTAAGCAAAACCAAATTTGCCGTGGTGCGTTTCGGCAATGTTCTGGGCAGCCGGGGAAGTGTGGTTCCTCTATTTAAAAAACAAATTGCAGCAGGGGGGCCTGTAACTATTACTGATCCTGATATGGTCCGGTTTTTTATGACTATTCCCGAAGCGGTCCAGCTGGTAATTCAGGCCGGAGCTTTAGCCCGGGGAGGTGAATTATTCGTTTTGGATATGGGCTTACCGGTGAAAATATTGGATTTGGCCCAGGATATAATTTCTTTGTCCGGATTGGAACCGGGCCGGGATATTGAAATAGCGGTTGTAGGCTCCCGGCCGGGGGAAAAGCTGGTTGAAGAGCTGTTGACGGAAGAAGAAAAGCGTATGGCTGTTAAAAGGAAGGGGCTGATTATCGTTCCGCCTCTCTGCTCCGAAAGGGGAGAAGATAACCGGTGGGATCAGATATCCTCCCACAGCCCTAAAAATCACCGGGAAACCATTGAGTTAATTAAACGGTATCTTCCGGAATTTAGAAATACAGTTGATGCTACTGCAAAAAATTATTAATACTTCACCGGGTGTTGTATCCATGTTTTGCCTATGCTTGCTTGCATATTTATATAACACTCATGCAACAAAGGGTTTTTGCAGTAGAGTCACAGTGAAAAATTTATAAACAGGAGTTAGAAAGATGAGCATAAATAACAGTGATTGGGCAACGTTGATTCAAGAAAAAATATTAAACCGCTCCGCCCGGGTGGTAGTAATCGGGTTAGGTTATGTGGGATTGCCCTTTGCTTTGGAAGCGGCCCAGGCAGGCTTTAAGGTGACGGGCATTGACCGGGATACTCACCGGGTGGCACAGGTAAATAGGGGACAGTCGTATTTGCTGGATATTGAGAGCAGCCGGCTGAAACAGGTGGTGCGGGAACAGAAACTTACTGCAACAGACCAATTCCGGTATCTAGGGGAAGCGGATGTAGTAGTCATTTGTGTGCCCACACCTCTGAATAACCGTAAGGATCCGGATGTTTCCTTTATTGAGGATGCGGTTAATGAAATATGCAAGTATGACAGAAAAGGCCGGTTGATTTCCCTGGAAAGCACTACCTATCCGGGTACCACCGAAGAAATAATAGCTTCCCGGATGCGTTGCTTGGGGCTGGAGCCGGGGAAAGATGTTTTCATTGCCTTTGCCCCGGAACGTCTTGATCCCGGAAATAGACAGTATGGAACCGCCAACACTCCAAAAGTGGTAGGCGGGGTTACGGAAAAATGCCGGGAGGTAGCAGCTTGTTATTACCGGCAGGTAATTAGTGAGGTCAAAACAGTTTCCTCTCCTAGGGTGGCCGAAATGACAAAGCTGCTGGAAAACACTTATAGGGCGGTAAATATTTCCCTGATTAATGAATTAATGATGCTCTGTAACCACATGGGTATTGATATTTGGGAAGTGGTGGAAGCTGCCGCCACCAAGCCCTTTGGTATGCAAACTTTTTATCCCGGGCCGGGAATCGGCGGCCATTGTATTTCCGTAGATCCTTTTTATTTAGCCTGGAAGGCGAAGGAATACGGCTATCATGTAGGCTTTATTGAATGGGCGGGAAGAATTAACAATCAGGTAACCCAGTATGTGGTGAATAAAGTAACTGAGACCTTAAACGACCGAGGGCAGTGTTTAAAGGACTCCCGCATACTTGTGGTTGGTGTCACATATAAGAAGGATGTGGCTGACACTCGGGAGTCACCTGCTCTGGTGATTATTGAAAAACTCCTGAAATTAAAAGCAGACGTCAGGTATTATGATCCTTTTATTTCTCAGATTATTTTGCCGGATCAAGTTTCCTTAAAAGCAGTGGAGCTATCCGAGGATGAAGTGGCTGGGGTGGATTGTTTATTAATTATCACCGATCATTCGTCAATCGACTACCAATGGCTGGTGGAAAAGGCCCTGGTGGTGATTGATACTCGTAATGCCGCCGGAGATGTGAAAAAAGGAAGAGAAAAAATTATTTTGATTTAGGTGGGTGAGCAGGGATGAAAGCGGTAATTGGTTTAAAAGTATTATGGGTGATAACACTGGTAACAGCTTTTTTAGGTACCCTTTTATCCTTCAGTGCAATCCCCAATTTATTTGCTTACCGGATTTTATTAGTAACACACCTCGTGTTATTTATCATTGCTCTAACCCGGAAAGGGCAGGAAATGAAATATGATTTTCATGTTAACGAATATTTCATTTTCCTTGCCCTTTGGTTTTCCTGGGCGCTGGTGTCTTTCTTTTGGGCCCCCGGCAAGCTGCACGCATTTAAAAATATCGGCTTTTTATTTTCCGGTTTATCCTTAATTTTTTTTAATGTTTACTACTTTCGGCAGGAAAAGGGAATGCGGCTGCTCTGGCAGGCGATCCTATTGGTACTGATATTCTTAATACTTCTGGGTTTGTGGGAACTGGTGACGGGACTACATATTTATGGGGGATTTCCTTATTACTATTTGAAAAATCATAATATGTATCTCATGGGGACCTTCGGCCATCCCAATAATTTTGCCACTTATTTATCAATGTATCTGCCTCTTTTGTATACATACAGTAAATACGTTAAAAATCCCGTTATAAAAATCGGAAGTGTTTTTTTCCTCTTACTTGGAGTGCATCTTATCATTAATTCAACATCCCGAGCCAATATGCTGGCGATATCCATAGGTTTCATTGTAGCCCTGATTTTTTATTTTAGCAACGGCTGGGGCAAATTGCTCCGGGGGGTAATTATTGGTACGGCCGGGGTTGTGCTGCTGGCTTTTTGCCTTTCTGTCATTCCTGCCTTTTCTGGTTTTTGGGAAAAGGAAAAAACAGAATTTATCACTAATGTGGGTTCTGTTTATCACCATTGGAGTGATGACGGATCAATCAATGTGCGCAAAAAATTAATTGTCTTTGGGTTGAATTTGGTCAAAGAATCCCACGGTTTGGGCGTTGGAGCGGGAAATACCTCCTATCTGATGCAGCATAATATTGAGAAAACGGGGGGAAATGTGAAACTGCATAACTGGTGGGTAGAAGTCCTTGTAGATTACGGTGTTGTCATTTGGATGGTGTATCTTATCTTTTTCCTGAAGCTTTCATGGGATTTATTATCTATATTTCGCACCTCTTCCTCCAAATTAATGAGGATGCTTGCCGAAGGAGTGCTGATTTCTTTAATCACTTTTTCCGTGGGAGTTGTGAGCAACGGGTCCATGGTTTCCTCCCGCCATATGTGGATTTTATATGGAGTTGCTCTTTGTGTCATTAATAATTTCCGGTACGGTGCAAAATTAGCGCCAGAAAGGCGGAGCATAATAAAATGAAAATTTTATATCTTACCCAATACTTTTTCACTCCGAACCAGGCCGGGGGAAGCCGGCATTACCATCAAGTGAAGTATTTGGCGGACTGTGGCCACAAAGTGGATGTTCTTACGTCTTATGTTCAGGATCATATGTCTCGTGCTATTGCGGAAAAATACCGGGGAAAGCTTTTTGTCAAAGAATACTGGGGAAATATTACTGTATATAAAACTTATGCTTCAGGCAATTACGGCCGGGGCTTTCTCGACCGGATGAAAAACTATTTGTCCTTTATGTTTTGTGCTCTGATTTGCGGGTTAAAAATTCCGGGTAATTATGATCTTGTCTTTGCCTCTTCACCTTCACTTTTTGTCGGAGGGGCCGGGTATTTGCTCAGCAAATGGAAAAAAGGGCGTTTTGTTTTGGAGGTAAGGGATTTATGGCCCCGGTCTGCTATAGTACTGGGCTTTCTTAAAAATAAAATATTTATTAAAATGGCCCGGTGGCTGGAAATTTTCTTATACCGCAAAGCCGCTTTGATTATAGCTGTGACCGGAGGGATAGAAAAAGCGGTTGGTGAAGCGCTAGGAGATAACAATAAAGTAAAGCTGATTACAAACGGTATTGATCCGGATTTTTTCTCCCAGCCTCAACTGATTGATTTCAAAAAGAGGTACGGGCTGGAAGGGAAATTTATCAATATATATGTAGGTGCTCACGGGGTCAACAATGATTTGGAAACAATTATTGAGGCGGCGGACCGGCTGAAAGATTTCGAGGAAATTCAATTTGTTTTTGTAGGTGGAGGGGATCATAAAGCAAATATCATTAACATGTGCGCGGAACGAGTGTTAAGAAATGTCCATTTTTTACCCCCGCAGCCGAAAAACACCGTCAAGGATCTGCTCAAAAGTGCCGATGTTTGTTTGCTGGCCATCAAAAAGGATACTTTTTTCCAGGGTACTTTACCTAATAAGCTTTTTGATTATTTGGCCAGCGGGAAGCCAGTGGTTGCAGCGGTACCTCATGAGGGAGAATCGGCATCATTGATAGCTCATTTTCAGGGAGGGATTGTGTGTTCCCCTGAAAATGGCGCAGAGATGGCCCAGGCTATTTTAAAATTGTATCAGGATACTGAACTGCGGAATTCTTTTGGAGGGGCTTCCCGGACAGATGCTTTACGTTGTTTTTCCCGGGAACGGCTGGCGGCGGAATTAGAAGAATCCTTAAAGAATACGGTTCAGGGGAAAGGCAATGTCTGAAATCCAAAGAGCAGCCCAGTCTGCCTTAATCATTATTATTATTACTCTGATCAGTAAGCTGCTGGGATTTGTAAGAGAAATGGTTATTGCGGCAAGCTTCGGGGCAAGTTCCAGCACCGATGCCTATTTAATAGCCTTAACAATTCCTGCTGTACTATTTGCTTCCTGCAGCCGCTCGATACAAACCGCTTTTATCCCTCTTTTCAATGAAATGCTCCTGAAAGAAAGTAAAGAAGAAGCCTTGAAGTTTTCCAACAGTGTCATTAATATTGTTTCTTTAAGCCTTTTTTTGATAAGCGGATGCGCCTTTATTTTTATGCCTCAAATAACTATGCTGTTATCTCCTGGTTTTAAAGGGGAAATATATCACCTGGCAATTGTTTTAGCCCGCATTATGATTCCGGTAGGATTCGTCTGGGGAATTGTGGGGATTAGCAATGGATTGTTAAATTCCCTCAAAATATTTTCCATTCCGGCAGCTATAGGTATTTCTTACAATGTGGTAATTATTGTTACCGCGATCATATTTGGGCAGTGGTGGGGTATAAAGGGCCTGGCACTGGGCACGGCTTTGGGGGTATTGAGCCAATATTTGATCCAAATTCCCAGTTTAAAGAAAAGCGGCTACAGATGGAGGTCGTCTTTAAATCTGAAAAATCCTGTTTTAAAGAAAATGGGCATCTTAGTGCTCCCTATTTTGGCCAGTAATTTAGTTTTGCAGTTAAATGTAGTTGTGGACCGGCTGCTGGCGTCTAAACTACCGGAAGGAAGTATTTCCGCCTTGAATTTTGCCAATCGTTTAAATGGCTTTGTCCTGGGGATATTTGTTCTGGCCTTCACCACAGTTCTTTTTCCTACCTTAAGCCAGAAATTTACTGCAAAAAAAATAGGCGATTTCACCCAGATATTTACAGGCGGCATAAGGATTATTATGTTTTTAACCTTTCCCGCCATGATGATCATCATTATGCTGAAAGTGCCTATTATCAGCATGCTTTTTGAGCGGGGTGCTTTTGACCGGGACGATACCCTGCTTACTGCCGGGGCTTTTCTCTATTACGGGTTGGGCCTTGTGGCTTTTGGTCTCAGAGAGATCATTAATGTCACTTTTTATGCCTTACAAGATACACGTACCCCGGTGATATTTGAAACAGTGTGCCTGGGGCTGAATATGACACTCAATATAATACTGGTCCGGCCCATGGCTCATCGAGGATTGGCCTTAGCCACTTCCATATCTTGCACGGTATATGTATTGATCATGTTATTATTTCTGCATCGGAAAATAAAAGGCATAGATTTTTTCGGGCTGGTGTTTTTTGTGGGGAAAATGGCAGCCGCTTCCGCTGTCATGGCCTTAAGTATCCTTTTCGGCCAATGGCTGCTTCCCCCTGAAACAGCATCCTTTTTCTACCGGATTATATATGTCGGAGGCCTCAGTATTTTAGGCTGTGCCTCTTTTATCGCAGTGTCCCTCCTTTTGAAAGTAGAAGAAATATTTATCACATGCCGGTTAATCCGGGAGAAAATCAAATTAAAAGAAAAATGTAAAATGTGAATAAATATAGAATTAAAGAAAAAAACCGCAGGAAGAGTCAGACTGATTTCCCCTGTTTATTCCGCTAATTTCGAATAAATGGCTGCCTTTATTGTTCCAAAGGAGAGACCATTTTGTTCGCACAGATCCCGGATAGGCAAATTAGTATTTTTAATTTCCATGCCCATGATTTCTTCTACTTCTTTCAAGGTTAGGCCGAAGTTAATAACATCCTTCACTGTAGTTTTACCAGAGATTTCACCTGTTACTGGGTGTTCTTCATCAGGGGATTTTGTGTCTGGCGATGGAGAAAAGGGTATCGGTGTATCATCTACTGGGATAATATAATTACCTAGCTCTTCTTCCAAAGTATCGGTCCACTTTCCGTGCTCCTCTAAAACTTTTACCGCTGTACTGGGCAGATTGTCAACAGAGACATAGGGTACTCCGGTATAAATGGAAACAAAGAGCCTAACGGAACCTGTACCGATTTCAAAATCATCTCCCAAATAAGAATAGGCTTTTTCTATGTCCATAGCTTTGAGCAGATCAGGATTGTTGGTATCTATATTGAAGGCCCTGGCCAGAACGGATGAATCGATTGCAAAGGCTTTTTCAATATCCAGGAATGTGTAGGAGCCTCTTATATCTTCGGGGTTTGGCAAGCCTTTATAGGCCCCCTGATTTATTCTCGTGGGCTGTTTATTTGAAGTCGTCTGCCAATATCCTAATCCGTCGGCAAGAAGGAGACCTCCAAAAGTAATAATGATAATGGCTATAAAAAGAGTTCTGCTTTTCATTTTTTGTCTCCTCCTCCATAGTTTTTTATTTTAAGCTCTGTAGTTGAGGGTACCGGACAAGAAAATTCTGAAGTACATTGATTACAGCGAATACATTGATGATCAGTTATGTTGGTTTTATCCGAAATCACGATATTCATAGGGCAGACCCGATCGCATATTTTACAATGTATACAGCTAGCGTTATTTCTTTTTATCTTAAAGAGGCTAAAGAAGTTTGTCAGACCCATCAGCGCACCAAAGGGACAAGCATATTTACACCAGGGTCTTTCTATAAATAGGGACAGCAGGAGGGTTATGCCTAATACAATCAGTCCTCCCAGGGTTGCTTCATCTGACCAAAAGTGAAACAGGGCAAAATATGGGTCGACCTTTAGGAAAACGAGTTTCAATGATTGGGTAGTCATATAGATAACAAGAATGAGGACAATATATCTTATGTATCTAAGTACTTTGTCTAATTTAGCCGGCATAAAATGATTGTATCGTTGCTTAAAGATTTTTTTCCCCAGTTTTCCGATCCATTCTTGTACAGAACCAAGGGGGCACATGTAGCTACATACTACAGGCCCGAAGAAGATGCCTAAAACAAAAATAATGACAAAAATAGTAAAGGAAGAAGTGTGAATTTTAGAGATCAATATGTCATATTGAAATAAAGCTGCAAAGGCGGCTACTCCGCCGAAAGGACAGATTGCATGCAAAGAGGCTGAACCAATGAAGGGGATAGCTATCCCAACTGCTCTAGAATAATAATTAATGGTGATTAGGGCAATTAAAGAAAAGAAAAATATTTGACTTATTAGTCTATAATTTACCTCTTTTTTCATAAGATCCTCCATCATTAAAGGTTTTTTCCATGGTTTTTTTACGGGATTCGTTTTATCGGGTCAATTCGTCTACTAGCTTTAAAAACCAGCAGATGGAACAACAATAGTACTAATGAGCCTATGGGGAAGCTTAAATATGGAGGTTTCGAGATAATCTTTCATATTTTTCACCCTTTCAAGATTATTATAAAATATTATATTAGATAAATGTGACAAAAGTATGTAATTTTAATTTAACAGCTGATTCTTTTTCAAACTAAAATAATCACCTTTTTTGAGACTAATGGGGGGTATCTGTTCCCTTGATTATAATGAGCGGTTTGCTTCTATACGTTCTTGCTCATATGTGATAAGATGGTATTAGTTCAAAATATTGTCTCTTCACATCCGTGTTGAATGTAAAATTAAAAGAATGCGGATAATGAGATTTGAGATGTGGAGATGCGTAGGGAATATATTGATAAATACAATCAAAACAGGAAAAGCAAAGCAACAATTTTACATTCTACATTCAATAGAAAGGGAGGGCATTTGACATGAATAATGAAGAAAAAATTCTACTATTATTAGAAAAAATGGACAAGAGAATAGACACCATAGATAATAAAATGGACATCAATGATAAAAAAATAGACATCATGGATAAAAGAATAGATACTATGGATAAAAGAATAGACACAATAGATAATAAAATGGACATCAATGATAAAAGAATAGACACCATGGATAAAAGAATGGGCATTATGGAAAAAGAGATAGCCTCAGGGAGAGAATTAACAGAGTTGATTGCAGCACAAGTTGGGAGACTGACTACCACAGTTAGTGAATTAACTACCACGGTTGGTAAATTAACTACCCAAGTGGATAACATTACAAAAACCGTAACTAGAATTGAGAGTGGCCATGGCCAAAAACTGTCTGCGCTCTTTGATGGTTACAAGCAAAATTCGGACAAGCTGGACCGTATCGTGATGAGATTACCAGAGCCTACTCCGGGAATTCTTAAGGTAAAAAAGGAGAATGAAAATGGATAATCGTCAGGTAGCAAGCTTGGCTTGCAAGATATTAAGCATGTTTATTATTATACAAGCAATTAATATGTTGTTTAATTATTTTTCTTTTGTTGTGACAACTTCGTACCATGATTATATATCGGCCCTTTCCTTTGCTTTGGGATATATTCTCTTTGGGGTCTTGCTCTGGTATTTTTCAGATAAATTATCGGTAATTATGGTTAAAACAGAAAATAAGGATAAAGAGAATTCAAGTTTGGATATAAATAGCATCCAAAGAGTATCTTTTTCGGTTCTTGGCTTATACTTCATGGGAAATTCATTGCCCAAATTAGTTACATTATTATGTAATATCTATTTATCCACAGTCGTTGAGCATAGTCCCTCATCAGTTCTAGTAATTAAGTCCGGAGGGCCAATAGTTGAATTTATGATCGGATTGGCAATTTTTCTTGGTTCTAAGGGGTTAGTTAATTTTGTTAATAAAATGAGAAATCATGGAACAGTGATAGAAGACAAAAAATAATGTAAAATGTAAGTAAAATGTAGAATTAAAAGCATGCATGTAATAAAAGTAAATACAAGGAAAAATTCTACATTATACATTCCAAAAGTATGCAAAAAGTTTCCGTGGCTCCTGTATTTCAATTCAATGGGGAGTGGGTGTGATGGCAGTTTTTAATGAGTTTGCTTCAGAATATGATAGTTGGTATAATGAAAAAAAAGGAAGCTTCATTGACAAGGTTGAAACAGATTTGGCTTTTCAAATGCTTAAAATAAGTGCAGGGATGAAGGTCCTCGATATAGGTTGTGGTACCGGAAATTTCAGTATCAAGCTGGCGAAAAGCGGTTGTCATGTTACCGGAATTGATGTTTCGGAGGAAATGCTGTTATTTGCAAGGGCCAAAGCATCCGCACAAAATATTAAAATCCATTTTCTCAACATGGATGCACATAATTTACAGTTCCCGGATAATGAATTTGATATGGTGATTTCTATGGCCGCTATTGAATTTATTGAGGACATCCCTAAAGCGATGGAAGAGATTTTCAGGGTGGTAAAAGTGGGCGGACAGGTGCTCATAGGAACAATCAACGGGGATAGTGACTGGGGGAAACTGTACAAATCTGAAGAAGTGAGTAATAACTCGGTATTTAAGTATGCTAATTTCAAGACACTTGATGATATCAGGGAATTGAAGCCGAAAAACCTATTAAAAACGGGAGAATGCCTTTTCATTTCCCCTTTTGCAGATGAAGATGAATTCAATACAGAAAGGGAAAATGAACTGGCCGGGAAAAGAAAGGGTGGATTCATATGTGCGCTATGGAAAAAATAGCATCCTGCCAGATATCATTTTTACCGATAGGTAGTATTGATTATTTTGAGGAAATAGGGCAGGTTCTTGGTATCATCAGAGATTCAGGTCTGGAGCATGATATAGGAATTCTCTCAACTGTTGTCAGAGGGGAAAAAAGTTTAGTTTTTCAGCTTATTAAGGATATTTATGAAAATATGGATAATCACTGCCGCTTTACCATGGATATCAAAATATCAAATTTGTGCGGCTGCGAAGAGTAAATTAATAAGAGCGACGCTTTTTTTATCTAAGTGATATATTATTAGTGTTACATGCACGCTTTTCAATTGGTTTGGACAACCGTCCTCGGTAGCTGGGATATATAGAATTAGGACTAGGGGAATTTAACATAAGGGAATTAATAAAAGCACTATAAAAGAAGAATTAAGAAAATTAGGGGATAGTTACCTCGGTTTAAATAGATAACTGAGGTACCTATCCCCTTGATTTGTCACCTACTTGGTATATTTGAATATAATATAGAAAAATACTAAGGTGGTGAACTAATGTTTCCCTGTAATTGGTATCCTTATTGTAGGGGTTTTTACTACTACCATAACACACCAAATGGCGCACCATTTCAGAGAAAAATTCCCGATTTTGAAGATAAGAGCACAGAAAACAGAAATGATCCCCCACCGATTTTAAGTAATCCCGCCCCATCGGTTTCAATGGTATTTAAAAAAGAATTAAGCGGTTACCCGAATTATGGAAATCCCAGCGGTAATGCAGATATTTTATATACCAATAACCGAGGGACATGGGCTTTTAATTTACTTTCTTTTTTGCCCATTGGAATAGGCGGCTCCCGAAGAGCACAGTTAGTAATCCGCGGTGCTTTAGATGATCACTACAACGTTTCGGAAAACCTTTACAGAGCGGCCGTAACATTTAATGGAGCAAGAGTACATAACGGGCCGGTACCTTTTGTGCATGGAAGGCCTTTTGGACAAATGTTTGAAAACTGGAGGGAATTAATATTAGATATTCCGCCCGGGATTTTCAGGATTAACAACCGGGTTGTGATTGAAAATACCTCCAATGCAGGTGATAATGATTTTATGGCTCTTGATTGGATGGAAATAAGATTTACTCTTTAATCCCCATTAGAAAATATTGACTGTCCCCTTTATTTGCGGGGACGGTCAATTTTTTTATTGTGATTTTTATTGTGATGGTAAAAAATTTGTATTAAAAACCAGCTTCTTCCTGTATCTCAATTAGTACCCGGACAATCTAAAAGCAATTATTTCTCCAATGCATATTTTTAGTTCAGATTGGTGACTTTATTAATTGGAATGCAACCAAAAATTTTATAGTCAATTAATATGCCACTTATTCAGGTGCACTAAAAAAATATAATTTTCCCTAAAAAAATATTTAGGAGGTATTTAATTTGTTTAAACATGAAAAGCAGCTTTTAGAAATAGTAAAAGTTGAACGTCCCAACCCAACATATGCTGCAATGCTCCAGGAGCAACTGGGTGGACCTCAAGGGGAATTAAAGGCCGCAATGCAATATATTTCCCAGAGTTTCCGGATTAAAGATCAGGTTATAAAGGATATTTTTATGGATATAGCTGCTGAGGAATTCAGCCACATGGAGATGGTTGCTACAGCAATTAATATGTTGAATGGCCATGACATTCAGGCTCCGGCGGCTTCTGTAGGAAATATTGAGGCACATGTTTTGACTGGATTAAACCCCATGTTGACAAATGCTTCCGGTGAATTATGGACAGCAGCTTATGTAAATGTTACCGGTGACTTACCTGCAGATTTACTATCCAATATTGCAGCTGAGCAAAGGGCCAAAGTTGTTTATGAATACCTGCATCGCCAGATTAATGATAAACATGTCCGGCAAATGATTGATTTCCTACTTAATAGGGAAGAAGCTCATAATACTATGTTCAGAGATTGTTTCCAAAAAATTGAGGATACCGGCTCAAATAGGGATTGGGGTGTTGATAAAGATGCCCGATTATACTTTAATTTATCAACCCCGGGTAATTTTGTAGGAACCGAGTTGCATAACCCGCAGCATCCTTCTTTTAATGACCCTCAGAATCCGCCGCAACATTAAAATTCTAAAAAATTCAAAAATAAGTCCCCGTTTTTAAAGGCGGGGACTTATTTTGTAATTCCGGAACTGAGATAGGACTTCAATTTTTTGAAAAGGTATTAAATTTTCTGTCCGCATTCCTGGCAGAATTTTGCATCCGGAATTAATTTGGCTCCACACGTCGGACAGACTTCTTTGTTGATGAGACTGGCCCCGCATTCCGGGCAGAACTTGGCATTTGATGCTAAAGGTTTTTCACATTTCGGGCAGGTTGCTTTGATAGTCTCCCTCCAATTTTGCTCACTTAATTTTTTGTCTTCATCAGACATACAGGCGTGAGCCCACACTTCTTCCACCGAACGCGATGCCTGGGCGGCAGACATTTCCACTCCTAAATCAGGTGCGCATTCTTTGCATAATCCTTTCTTGGTATTCCAGCAGCTTGACCTGCATACCCAAGAAGAACACCTGGGACATTGAATAAATTCAGGTTTTAATTCGTTGAGGGCTTCTTCAAATGCTTCATCATGGGCTTTTTCCCATCCGGCAGAATGAATTCTGTCTCCAATATCCGCTGCCCGGCCAAAAATACCGCCAAATACACTACTGGCGGCATCCAGTACTCCGGATACTTTGCCCGTTAAAGAAGGTTTAAATCTAGTTCTGAAACCAGATCCGCACCGGTTGCAGTAAAACTCAAACTGAAACCCCTTTTGAGTACTAAGGTCGGAATAATTTTGCACAAATTCAATTTTTTTACTCATGACTTACCTCCCTATACATAATGCGGAGATTATGTTATTTTTCTCCGTTATTTGAGACTATCCTTCCAATAGAACAAAGAAATTTAAATTTTTTATGGGAACACGTAGCCCTTTGACCACAGCTTGATGTTTCACCATTTCTGTAACTATAGTCACCCTCCATATTTCCCCCGACCCATTTTAGGGTAAGGTCGACAAACCCTAATACATGGATTTCTGTAATAAATTCTTACCTTAAATACATTGTTATTAAAGGCTTATATTAGTTGGCATAAATTGGCAAAGAAAATGGGCAGGGATGGTGGCGAATTTTGGCGAACTAGGAGGAAGCCAGGCAAAGGAGGTGATTGTTGGCAATAATTCTGGCAAACAAATCATTTTAAGAGAAAAACAGGAGGTTGTTTATGGTACCAAGAAGGAAATGGACTTACATGTTGATAATAGTTGTATCGCTGGCTATGTACGGTTTCACATGTTTTACAGCTCAAGGTGCCGTAACCGGGGAGGAACTGCAGCAGCTTTTTAACCGGTTGGATACCAAAAACAACGGCAATTGGTATAAGGATTACAATAATGAGAATGGGGAACTAGCCTGGGATGAAAGCTATGTGATGAGAGCTTATTTAGAAATGTATGAGGCAACGAAAAACACCAAATATCTGGATAAGTATATCGTGCACGCCAACAGTGTATTGAAACAGCGGGATAGTGTCAGAGGTGTTAAAGATTACCGGGGGTTAAGCCTGCCGGCCTGGAGTGGGGGCAACCGCTATACAAAAGACGGAACTTTGAAAATCTTTGAAGTACATACGGCTATGATTGCCCAACCTTATGCTCAGTTTGCAACTATTGTCAAAAGCAATCCGGCCTTAGCAGGTTATAAAAGCTATGCAGATCAATATCTAAAAGCAGCTAAGGATGCAGTAGCTGTCCACGACAGCCAGTGGATTCAAACAGAAACGGAAATGTATATGAACCGCCCCTATAATATGTTCTTAGCTCTCGGAACGGCATTTTTAGAGATTTATCAAGCTTCCGGGGAAAAAGACTACCTCAACAAAGCAAAAAAAATCGCTGTTCACTTTAAGAACAATCTTGTACTGGACACTGCCTCCAACAGTTACTATTGGCGCTATATGCGCAGTGGAAGCTATACTGGGTATGAGGATTTGTCTCATGGGGCCATTGATGTTGATTTTGCCTATTTCGCTTATCGGAATAAAATAGTTTTTACCGAAACTGATATGCAAAGGTTTGGTAATACTATTCAAAAAAAATTAATCAAATCCGGAGGAACTATTGCCGATAAAGTAACCGGAACCGGGACAAGCCCCAATCAAACATTTATCGGGTTGTGGCTTGCTTATTATCCATGGGCGCCGTCTTTGTTTAACACCTCTTACCAAAAATTGGCACCAGTTAAAGCTCCTCAGGGAGAGGATTTGCTCTCGGCGGCATTATTGAAAAAAGTTTATGGAGAGTTAAATGGGAATACTGGAGAGAATCCGCCGGAAAAACCTGAAGAACCTGATAATCCTGAACCGCCGGTCATCGAACCCCCTACCCCTGATCCGGGTAGTGATACAGGCAACAATGTTGTAAACGGCGATTTTAGTGCAGGAAAAGCAGGATGGAGCGGGACAGGTGTAGTGGTAACAAAAGATAACAGTGGAAACGGATATGCTTCCGCCTGCAATGATTGGGCATTCTTTCAGGATCTGAAGCTTGCCCCTGGAGAGTACAAGCTCACTGCCCGGACGCGTAAAGGTACATCCGGCGCTGAGGCGCGCATGGTGGTAATGTTTATTGATGCAGCCGGAAAACGGACTGTCGCATATGTTAACATTTATGCTCACAAAGGGGCCGGTTGGGAGGACATGCCTGAAAAGGTTATTACTGTTCCTTCTTCTGTAGCTATAACGAGAATATATCTTTTAACAAATAGCAATAGCGGATATCATGATTATGATGATATTTCTCTAAAGGAGAACCCTAAAAACATAGTTTCTTTGATGGTTAATGGAGATTTTACTCAGGGAACGTCGGGCTGGAGTGGTTCTGATGTTTCTGTACAGAGTGAAAAAAACGGGAACCTGTTTGCTTCTGCTGTTTACGGTTGGGCATTTTTCCAGGACCTGTCCCTTGCACCGGGTAAGTATAAGTTAACGGCAGGTACCAAGAAAGGAACTTCTGCAACAGAAGCGCGCATAGCAGTAATGTTTATTGACGCTTCCGGAAAACGCATAGTAGCTAATGATAATATTTATAAACACCGGGGGGCCGGATGGGAAAGCATACCGGATATAACAATTTCCGTACCGGCGTCAGCAGTTAAGACCAGAATCTATCTTCTTACTAACGGAGGTAGTGGATACCATTATTATGATAATATTGTACTAGAAAAAACATCATAAATATTATATAAAAGATAACCCCGAATAAATAATATAATAACACTATAGTTTCCCCCATTTTATCCAAGGTAATTAGATCTTTGATGCCATGTGGCAGAATATGATCAGATTACCTTGTTTTTTTTGATCCAACGCAGGGACGGTGTGAAACCACTGAAAAACACGTTTTAAAATTTATTGCTGGTTACTTCGGCAAAGCTATAAGCCTGACAATATCGTATTTGCCGGAGATTCTACAGGGGGAGGTATTGAGCTTGGCACACTTCTCAAACTTAAGGAGGATGGAATTCCATTGCCCGCTGCCTGTGTAGCATTTTCTCCTTGTGTGGACATGACTATGTCAGGTGAATCCCACAGAACCCGTGTCAAGGCAGATCCATGTACGCCGGAAGGAATGACTGAAACTTATTTAGATTATTATGTGGGTGACGGTGATCCGAAACATCCCTATACTTCACCTATATTTGGCAATCTTGCGGGTTTGCCGCCGATAATGATTCAGGTTGGTAATGACGAAACTTTGCGTGATGATTCTATCATGTTTGCGGAAAAAGCGCAGGAAGCAGGAGTAAAAGTTAAAATAAAGGTATGGAAAGGTATGTTCCATTGCTTTCCCTTGCTCGCTCCTATGTTTCGCGAAGCTACTGAGGTACTTAATGAAGTCTGTATATTTATCTGGGAAAAGCTAAATATTTCACCAGAAAATTAAAGCCGGTATATTGAATGAGGTAATTTCAAAAAAAGGCTAAATATGGGGCAAAGCATGTTTTACACAAAGGTTAAGACGATCTCATATAGAAGGATATCAAGTCCGCATTCTAAACAGGAAAAACTTAAGTTAGTGGAGAAATTTTATCATAAAAATGGAGGAGGTAAAATTTATGCCGGTAATTCTATTTCATGGCCCCAAAATGACTAAAGAACAAAAACAGGAACTTGTAAAAGAGTTTGCTGCTACTACTAGCCGAATTACCAAAATCCCCACAGAGGCTATCGTTACAATAATAGAAGAAGTTGATTCTGAAAACGTTGGAGTTGGGACTACTCTACTAGTAGATAAAAAGAAAAGTTGAGGGAGCAAATGGAAATGAGAAGAAAAGACCTAGCTGTTAATGACCCTACCCGTATTGATGAAATTATTTTAAGTTGTGATTGTTGCCGTCTTGCCTTTGCGGATGGAACCCATCCATACATTGTTCCCCTGAGCTTTGGCTATGAGCGAAAGGATGAAATGCAGGTTTTCTATTTTCATGGTGCCTCGGTTGGGCGCAAGGTGGACTTAATTCGCCGTTTGGGTTATGCAGGATTCGAACTGGACGGGGGTGGGATTGTGAACCCAAATGAAAAGGCTTGCGATTTTTCTGTACGCTATCAGAGCATCGTTGGGGAAGGAGAAATTACAGAATTAACTGATGCAATGGAAAAGACCCAAGCGCTTCAGGTCATCATGAAGCGATACAGTGGCCGGGGTGATTGGGAATTTCCGGAGGCTGTGCTTGCAAAGACGGGTGTATTCCGGTTAGTGGTAAAAGAAATTTGTGCAAGAGAGCATAGATGATTAATGGACAGAAGCAAAGGGAAGTAGGAAAACCATCCCTTTGCTTCTTGACTATTATTTTGAGACCTCAAACAAAAAAATCATTGAGGTTAAGGGTGTCACTCTTGAGGAGAAAGGTATTGCATTATTAATAATAAAATATAATTAAATTGGTTAACATGTTAAAGAAGGGTAGTAGTTAAGAATTGTATGAATGAATGAAGGAGTTTAATAGATGGCCCAAGTGATTATCAAAGATTGTTCGGAATATCGTCTAAATCTTATAAAAAAGACAATTGAAGAAGGTATGGAAATTTTAGGCGGCTGGGCAAAGTTTTTGTCCCCGGGAATGAAAGTGCTATTGAAAGTTAATTTAATAGGTCCTAAGACTTCTGATACCGCTGCCATCACACATTCGGAATTTGTACGAGCTATGGTCCAGGTTTTAAAAAAGCAAGGGTGTATTGTTTGGATCGGAGACAGTTCCGGGGGGGCAATCGGAGGTATCGCACCTACAGCACAAAGTATGGTGATATCCGGTCTGGTAAATGTAGCCCGTGATGAGGGGGCTGTTATCAAGAATTTTGATAAAGAAGGCGTAGTAGAGGTAAGGTCTCAATCTGGTTATATTGAAAAGATGTATTTAGCCAAGCCTATGTTTGAAGCTGATTTTGTAATCAACTTACCTAAATTGAAAACTCATTCAGCAGGTATTTATTCCGGTGCTGTTAAGAACCTGTTTGGTTGCATACCAGGACTAAGAAAAGCTGAGTATCACCGGGTAGCACCAAGTCACATAGATTTAGGACATTTGATTGTGGATATTCATCAGGCAGTGAACGTCGGCCTACATATTATGGATGGAATTACTGCGATGCAGGGGGAGGGGCCGACCGCAGGGGAAGTATACCAGGGAGGTAAAATTCTTTTTAGCACTGATCCACTTGCCTTGGACACAGTGGCGGCAGCGATGCTGGGTATGGAAATTGACGATATACCTATTCTTATCAGTGCTCGGGAAAGAGAATTAGGTGAATCCGATTTAGATAAAATAAGCATTTCCGGCGATTATACAAATCCGCCGCGTTTTGTGGGCTTTAAGCTGCCCAGGAAGTTTAGAAGTGACAAGCTGTATAAAAAAAATAGTCATAAGGTTCTAATCAAGATTATTGATTTTTTAAAAACTAGGCCAAGAATTAATATCAAAGCGTGTAAAAATTGTAATGTTTGTGTTGAAAGCTGTCCTGTAAAGGCGATTAATAAGGAGAATAAAATAATCGACTATAGTACATGCATTGAATGCATGTGCTGTCATGAACTATGTTTACACAAAGCAGTTGAATTAAAAAATGTTAATCCCATAGCAGGTATTATCAGTCGCCTTTACCAGGGGAGATATCGATAAAATCTGCTGCAAATTGCTAATTTGCACAGATAAAGCTATTGCATTTTGGTAAGCTACATATAAAAAGACGGTCACTCATGGTATGATAAGGGAACGAGGTTATTGACACAGTAATAACTCCGTCCATCGATTATGGCCAAACCTTACCTTGTGTTTTGATTGTGATGGGTCCTTATTTTCTTGAGTATGGTGTCAGTTAAGGCATTAACAGAGACTTCGTTTTGTAATTTAGTAGATGGTATCCAAAAACTAAGGATGCTTTTTTTATGTTTTTTCAGGTAAGAGTAAATAATCTGCGCTTCATCAATATCATATTGTGTCACCCCGGATGTGCCACTGTTTTCGGACAAAATTTTTTTCGGGAGAATGTACCTCAGGCACTGCATCAACTCTATACTGTTTGAGGCAGCAATATCAAATACTTTTCTATAAAGAAGCTTGTTTCCTTTGATCAGGAATAGTTTCACCTGCTCGGAGCCAATAAATTCTACCGCTAAGATATTCCTGTTTTTGCTTGCTGAGTGAATCAATCGCTGCTTGGCAAAAATATGTTTCAGCCCAAAAAAATACTCACGGTATTGTGCTGCTTTTTCAAAATTAAGGTGCTCAACAGCCCTATCTAATTTTTTCAGAAGTGCCGGGACAGCGGCCGCATCGTTTCCATTTAACAACCGGCAGATGTTTTCAATGTGGATTCGGTATATCTCCGGGGTTACCTGCCCGGTACAAACTCCCAGACATGAGCCTAACTGTTGATAGAGGCAGCCGTTAGGGCGTTTTACTAATCCGGGATTGGGGCATTTCCGGATCGGGTAGGATTCATTCAAATATTGCAGTACCGCATCCACCCGGTGGGGGCTGGTAAAAGGGCCGAAATATTGGGCTTCATCATCAGCTTTTTCATTAACTTTAATAACTTTGGGATATTGTTCACAGGATATTTTGATATAAATATACTTTCCGGAATTCTTCATCAACCTGTTATATCTAGGCTTTATTTTTTTAATCAGGCGGCATTCGTTGATCAAGGCATCCAATTCCGTATCGGTAACAAAATATTTAAATGCAGAGATATGATTTATCATCTCAGCGACCTTAGGATCTCTGTTTTTCTGGTTACGAAAATACTGGGAAACCCTGTTTTTTAGATTTTTTGCCTTCCCAATGTAAATGATATTTCCCCGTGAATCCATCATTAGATAGACTCCGGGTTTTTGGGGAAGCTCCTTAAGTGTTTCTTTAAGATTCATACGCACTCCAAATTGTGGTCCAATTTTAATTTCTATTATACGGAAGTGTAGGGAATGTGGGAAGGGGTTTTCCTAGTTATTAAAGCCAGGTGGGTTCAGGAATAAGAATAATTGTGGGGGAAGGTACCTCGATTCCCTTAGATTCAACCGAAAATGGAGGTACTTATCCCCTGCAAAAATAATAGAATAATTGAGTATTTCGGTTGTCAGTGTTTAGTACGTTATGATACCTGATTATTTAGAAACAGCGTTCTCTATGGTGGTAAGGGTCCTTTGGAGTATTACCGCTAATTCCCCTTTGGTGATGCTATCATCAGGTAAAAACTTACTCTTTGATTTTCCTTTCATAATACCGGTATTAAAAACAAAGGACAAGGCGCTGGTTTCTTCCGGCCCTAAATTGGTAGTGTCATCATAAACAGGGAATATGAGAGTCATAAATACGGAAATATTTTTTGCAGCAAAGGATTTTTCTATGGCTTTTGCTGCTTCCATTCTGCTTACCTCACTATTATGCTTAAAGGCAAAGTCTGGTTCAGTTTCAAATTCAAAAATTTTGTCCAGGTATGCTGCAAAATCGGCACCTGTTACTATCTGTTTAGGTTGAAATTCACCAGATAAATCTCCCCATATTCCTCTATTTTCCAGAAGAACTATTTCCTTAAATGCCCAATGGTTTTGGATATCGCTAAATTTGCTTTCAATGGGCTTTGTTGCATCCTCGTCGTTAATAGGAGCAGATATGGGCATGGTATCCGTGGGTATGGGGGTATTCACCGTATTATCAGCAAAAGCGCTACCTGATCCCATCAAAAAAATTGCTCCTGATAGAGTAAGTACTATTAATTTCTTTTTTACCATTTTCTTGCCTCCTTTTTTACTATATAGGATTAGACGCGGTAGATTGGGAAATTGTTCCCCTTAGGATGTGATGAATTAAGCAGCACAGAAAAAGTGTAAGTATAGCAAAGATTAAAAATAATTACCCCAGTAATTAATAGTGCAGGGTGACTTGTGTGTTATGATACAGGTAAATGATTGCCGGTATTTGGAACAAAACCTTCTTTGAAATCGTCTTTTTACTAAATAAGGTTTTTATTCCATATATTATAATTAAACACAGAACAAATGTTTGGTTAAATTATACTACAAATTTGGAAAGTTTTGTAGTAAAATTTCCTGGTTATGCTCTCCGATAATTTTATTGGTATTCCCGTTAACACCAGATCTTACCTGAACCTTTATAATTATCAAAAATTCTAATCATTTCCCGAGCTAAAACCTAAGGATGTTTTTCCATTTTTTCTCGAGTAAACACCGGGGTAAAACAAATATCTATATCCGAGAAAAACTCTACTCACTTATCACGGCTTTCCTTGATGCAGTAGTATAATTCTTCACCAATCTGTTATAGAGATGAGAAAATGCAAATCAGAGTAAGGGTCTTCTATGGGGATGCAGGTGGAGTGAATCTATAAATGTTGAAATTAGATATAGCCTCTCTTGAAACTAAATAATTCTATAATTACTTTCTCTGAATACAATTATCTTAGAATTTATCAAGAGAGGAGGAAGAAGTATGTCATTTAATGATTTTACTAAATTCGACAAGATGATTACTCCCACTATTATTAAGTTTTTATTCTGGATTGGTGTGGTTTTCACATTAATAGCAGGAGTTGCTATGCTTTTCCAAGGTGGGGTATCATCACTTTTGGGTATTCTTACTATAGTAATTGGCCCATTGTTTATTCGTTTATATTGCGAACTCTTAATAGTAATTTTCAAAATTCATGAAAACATAGTAGTTATTAGACAACAAAATGAACAAAAATAAAACTAATAATTTTAGTTATTCCTTATCGAAGCAAAGGGATGGTTCGTGCGCTTATAATGAGCAAAATCCTGGCCTGAACGACATGGCAGCTTTTTGTTACACCGTGCCTGTTAAAGAAACTGAGACGGCCGGAATTCTTGGTATGGCATTAACAGGTTAGAGGCCTCATTTTGAGGCCCCTTTTTTCATTGCCTCTGCTTTTTTCTCTTTAGGCATTTTTTCTATCGCATATCTTAATGCAGTCCTGGGCATCACGGCTCTTTTGCTTAATACATACTGGTAAACATCTTCTTCATATTTATTGCATGCAGACTTTAACATCCATCCGTAACTTTTTTGCACTAAATCATCAGTATCCATTAATAAACTGTCTGCAATTTCAAATATTTCCTTCTTAAATAATCCGTTTTTTGCAGGTATTATTAAAGAAACGGCTGATGCCCTTCTGACCCACCTGTTTTTTGATTTGGCCCACTTTTTAAGTTCATTAATATATGCCGGATACATTTCCAAAAAGCTTCCTATGGTATGGTTACAAAGAGTATCACATGAAGCCCAATTGCTGACATACTGATTTACCCATTTCTCAAATAACAAAAAATCATCTTCTGTATAGCTCTCCTTTATCTTATAGGACCAGTTACAGGCAATAAAAGACTCTTCCATCATACCCGATTTCCATAATTCTTCACATAATTTAAAGATATCCCCTTTGGAATAATTTTTGATTATTTTAAAAAAGTCTTTAGCTATTCTTGAGACTATCGAAGTTTTTACCCCGTATGATTTTACTTCTTCTTTAAAAAATCTTTTACCATTGATCTTTGTTGCTTCGTCAGCGTTTTGAGTTAAAGCTTCCTTAATATGCTTGATAATGTCCGTCATTTTTGACCCTCACTTCATAATAATACTAAATTTCCAAAACATGTATCCCTGCCGAGCGGAATATGTAGTCTGTCTTAATTAGTGCATTTGATCAGCCCGGTTCCCCTTTAATTTATTATTTACAAGAGAACGTGGTTATCTCCGTCCGATTTCTGGTATAAACCATTCTCCCCATATCTATAATTATCCTTCGGGAGGGATAAATAAACCGGCCGGCCATACCATTGGCGGATCTATGAAGGATCATTTAGATTATAATAATAAGGCGATAATATATGGAGCTAAATAATAATATTAAAGATACAGCCCTGATTTTGATAATAACCGATTAAATACAGAAAAGTAACCTGAAAAATTATCATATTGACATCTGCATCGTTTCATTACTAAGATTACATAAATAGCTAAGAAATGCAGTTCATATAAAGGAGAGTAAAAAAATATTAAGATTAGACTCATTTTGTAGCTCTTTTGTTAGTTTTTGGGCTATATAATGTAAATATACGAGGGTAATTCAACTACCATAACAAGGAGGTTCTAATGATAATGATTACTAAAACGTTATTTCCCGGGCGCTACATACAGGGTTTTAGAGCAATTGAACGCCTGGAAAATGAATTGCCAAACTTCGGCAAAGTAGGTTTGTGTATTATGGCGCCCTCAGCTATGAAGATGCTGAGAGATAAGATGCCGGAACAAACAGCAGAGCTGCGCTTATTCTATGAGGAATTTAAGAGGGAATGCTGTGATAAGGAAATAGAACGCCTTGCCAATTTAGGAAGGGGGTGCCAGGCACAGTTTATCGTTGCGATTGGGGGAGGAAAAACAATTGATACAGGTAAGATTGTGGCGGATCGCCTGGGTACCCCTGTAGTTGTTATCCCTACAATAGCCTCCACCGATGCCCCCTGCAGTGACTGCGCGGTTGTATACAGCGAGGAAGGCGTTGTCGTCCGGATTGAATACCAGAAAAGAAATCCCGACCTGGTTCTGGTAGATTCCGAAATCATCGCCCATGCACCGGAACGTTTTTTGATTGCGGGGATGGGGGATGCTCTGGCAACCTGGTTTGAAGCGGAATCATGCCGAAAAACAAAATCCAAAAACGAGGTAGGAGAATTGGGCTCTCTGACCGCTTATGCCCTGGCCAGGTTCTGTTACGACACTCTTTTAGAATACGGTGTGGCCGCGCTTGTTTCATGTAAGGCTAATGCTGTCACCCCTGCTCTGGAGCATGTGATTGAAGCCAATACTTTGTTAAGCGGCCTGGGCTTTGAAAGCGGCGGGATAGCTATGGCCCACTCCATTCATAACGGATTGACAGTACTTCCCCAAACACACAATTATTACCATGGTGAAAAAGTTTGCATAGGGGTTTTAGCTTCCCTGTTTCTCAACGATCAGCCAAAGGCCTTAATTGACCAGGTCTATTCTTTCGCGGAAAGTGTAGGCTTACCAACTACCCTGGCCGATCTGGGCTTAGCCGGTATTTCACCTGACGAGCTGAAAAAAGCAGCCACTCGTGCCTGTATGGAGAACGAAAGCATTCACAAAGAAGGGGGAGATATCACCCCGGAAATGGTTGTTCATGCACTCCTTGCCGCGGATGGGGAGGGACAGCGCCGTAAATTTACCACTTAGGGGAACACAGGGGGATGGTTCTTGAAGGAGAAGCTGGAAAGTTCAAAGATTAGCTATGAGAAACTTGGGGAGTTGGTCTCCTTAGCCAGGGAGGCAGGCTTCAACTTCACCTGGAGGAACTTAAGGAGTCAAACTCAAAGCCAGCATCTCCGGAGGGGGTTCCCCTGTGTCACTCTTGGCTGGAAATTGGTGGTAAGATATATTGTTAGTAGGATTGTCTTAAATAACAAATTAATTGCCCGTCAATATTCTTGGAAAGGAGATAATAATTTGGAGAGAAATATTGAAAAAATCGATAAACTTATAAATAAAACAAAATGTATCTTCGCTTCCAAGCTATCACTGACGGGAAATTAATTTATGAAAAAGATTGCATTGCCACCAATGGTTGATAAGGAGATTTTGCAGCAAGTTTATTGTCCTGAATTTGGCGCCTCGGTTGGTAGCTGCAGGGATATGCTAGAAGTGGTACCATCCCATCGTACCTCAGCCCCGCTGATCTGAGCAATGAAACGTAACGGTACCAGCATGCAACCGGACCGGAGCCGCGCCTCAACATCCACAGGGATATACTGATTATTAACCAGGGCAGAAGAAGCTCCGGCTTTGATAATAGTAATATTTCCTGGCCAACTGACTGTAGCTTTTTGTTGCTTCTGATCCCAGCTTACCTCCCCGCCCATAGCTTCTACCACTCGCAATGGTACAATGCAACGGCCGTTTTCTAGAAAAGGAGATGGATTTAAAGAAAGATACTGATCATTTAGCAAAATACGCGGTGAGCCGGCCGGATTTTTATTGGCCCCTGAGTCATAGCTTAAGCCAGATCCCAGGGGATAGAGTGTGCCCCCTTCAGTATTGGGAATGGCTACCGGTAATTTCCCCCTAGGATTTAGCTCGCCAAAAATGGCCATTATGCCGGCTGGAATATCCGGACCTTCAGCCCGCCCATAAATGCAGATATAGGCAGGTACATCTGGTACATACATAATGTCATAAGGGTTTCGGATAGCAATCACAGCTATTTGTTTGTGCTGCTCCCGGCAATAGTTAACCGCATTTAGCACATAGTCGGGCGTCCAGTTTTTCCCGGGGGTGCGACTGTTGACATCGGAGCTGGAAGAGCCCAGCACTACATAATCGGCACCGGCAATGGCCTTCTTTTGTTCATCATTTAAGGCCACAAGATCGGTATAGGCAAACTCCTTAATATCTATCTGCAGTGATTTTTTGCTAATAATTTGCATGAGACTCTCTTTCATTAGATTCAAACGATCCTGCCACGGAGCCAGCAACACTATCTTTTTACCGTTACTAAGCTTAAAAGGCAGAATATTATTTTCGTTTTTCAGCAAGGTTACCGCCTGTCCAGCCACATCTTGCTCCAGGGACTTATGCTCTGGACATCCCACTACAGTCAAGCGCAGTCATTAATTTTATCCTCCAGAGACCGGCTGACTGTGATTACCAGGCTGTAGTCTGCCATTATTAATTTCCACTACACCCAGCTTTAGCTTCAGAGCTAATATTCTGGCCACTGATTGATCAATCATGGCTTCCGGAATATCACCATTATTAACTGCTCCCAGCATAGCCTGATAAGCACGGCTCTAGGTTGGACGGCATCAAAATAATATCTGTACCGGCTTGAACGGCTCTGATGACAGCATCTTCCGGACCAAAGTGATCGGTAATGGCTTTCATTTGCAGACTGTCTGTTACGACTATTCCTTCAAAGCCCAACTTCATCCCTAATTAATCCGGTAAGCACCCGGGGTGATAAAGTTGCCGGTACGTAGATGGGAGTGTTATCCAAACGAGGAGATAGCCATCGATGAATCGATAGCCGGAAAGGTTACATGGGCCGTCATAATCAGATCAACCCCACCGTTGATGGCCGCCTGGAAAGGTTTTAACTCTACCGCGTCCAGACGCGAACGGTCATGTACGGAACCGAAGGCAGCCCCAGGTGGGAATCTACAGCCGTATCGCCATGGCCGGGAAAATGCTTGGCTGTGGCGGCTACTCCCGCATCATGAAGCCCCTGTATGTATGAGACTCCCAGCTCGGAGACCAGCTGGGGGTCAGCTCCGAAAGAGCGCACCCCGATCACCGGATTATCAGGGTTGACATTAACATCAACCACTGGAGCGAAAGTTAATATTTATTCCCAGCGCATGTAATTCTGTGCCAATTGCTTGACCTACGCGGCGGCTGGCTTCAGTGGAGCGGGTGGCCCCCAGGGCCATATTCCCTGGCATTACGGTCCCGGATTGCAGGCGGTTTACCACCCCGCCCTCCTGGTCGGTACTAATCAATAGAGGGATCGAACCGGCAGCTCCGCTGCAGTTGATCCACCAGCCGTACAGCTTGTGCCGGTGTCAACCAAGTTTTCACGAAAAAGAATAACGCCACCAAGATGATGCTGCTGTATTGCCTGAACAATCTCCTCATTGATCTCAGTTACATTTTTACCATCCCATTGCCGGAAATCAGGCATGAACATCTGACCAACTTTTTCTTCCAAACTCATCCCTTTTACTATCTCCGGCAACTTTGCTGTCGTATTTGGGTTTGTATCAGCTCGGGCCGTTTCCTGCCCAATCAAGCTGAAGATAGTTAACAATATAACTAGTGATCCCGCCAGCCACCGATTAATTTGCATTTTCATTACTCCTCTCGGATGCTACTGTGGTACAATTGAACTGTTTCTGGTTACATTTTGTTGCTTGTCCGTACTAAATTTCTACAACGAATAAATAATTCCTTTTAGATCAATGTAATATTTTCCATGCCCCATGCAAACTTCAAAACAACATCCTGGGCCCAGTGGGACATACTAAGATCAATACCGTGGAAACAAGTGATCATGGAGCTATGAACTGGCCAAGCAAATGAGCGAAGCCGAGCCAAAAAAGTTATTTTGTTAGTGATTTTATTAGTCGTTAATTGCTATAATTTTATTAGGTTTGCATGTAAACAATTGATGGTTTCCGGTGAGAGTGAAAGGAAGTGGTTGACGACAATGCATTCGATATACTCCTAAGTGATGAATAGTAAAAAAGCACCTCCATATTAAGAACAAAGACCCTTCGCTTATGCTCAGGATGATAATTAAAAATACCAAGTAAACCAAGTAAAAAGAGAGGAGTAACCAATGTTTATTTCTAAGAAATTTCCAAGATTGTTGACAGCCATTACTTTATTAACATTTATTTTTGTACTGGCTATGCCCGGTGTCAGTGCTTCTGCTGCCGGTGACAAGGTTTTTGACATTATTGAAATTACCGATTTTCATGGCACTTTGGAAGATACTGAAGGCAACCCGGTAGCTGCCGTACTGGCTAAAAATATTAACGAGATTAAGCAGGCTAACCCTGACCGGACATTAATCCTTTCCGGCGGCGACAACTATCAGGGTTCGGCTGTGTCCAACCTGCTTAAAGGCGTTCCTGTGATGCATGTTTTTAACAGTATTGGGGTAGCTGCTTCCGCATTAGGCAACCATGAATTTGACTGGGGTCTGGATACAGTGATCAAGACAGACACTCCCAAGTATCCAGTAATTTGTGCCAACCTTTTTTATAAGGGCACGAATCAACTTGTGTTTGATCCTTACAGAATCTTTGATCTGAATGGGGTAAAGATCGCCGTGGTCGGTGCGGTGATCGAGGAATTGCCAAACATCGTATTGCCGGACTATGTCAAAAGCTATGAGGTGGGAAGTATTGTCGAGGGTGTCAAAGATTCGGCCCAAGATGCCAGAGCAAAAGGTGCTCAAATTGTCATTGCCCTGATCCATAGCGGAGACGATTATAATGGGAAGACCGGCCCGGTTTTTGACCTTGCCAACCAACTGGGAGGCCTCGGCGGAGTTATTGATGCAGTGCTGGGCGGTCATACCCACAATCAACTGGTGGTAGTTGCTGCCAACGGAACACCGGTGGTGATTGCCGGCTCCTCCGGTCAAGGTTTTATTGATCTAAAAATTACCCGTCATGGGGACGGAACCCTTTCTTTTAACCCATTATACATTCCTTGTAATACAAGCAACGTAAATTTTCCCTATGGTTATCAGGCTTCATCGCCGATAGTGGATCAGGAAGTGGCGGATATTGTTAATGCGGCCAAAATGCAAGTAGCCTCCATCGCTAATCAAAAATTAGGTACGGTTGATATTGATTTAACCATTGGCTGGAAGAGTAATCCCCGGGATGAGTCACCGGCCGGCAACTGGGTCACGGATGTGATGAAAACGAAAACAAATGCCGATTTTGCCTTTATTAACAGTGGTGCATTAAGAGTTGACATTCCCCGGGGCGATATCACCATGGGAGCCTTGTATGCCCTCCTGCCTTTTGATAACTATATTACCACAGCCTACCTCACCGGTGCCCAAATTAAAGATTTATTGGAACAAGGGGTGAGTGAGGGGAGCAAAGGAATTCAGGTGGCGGGCTTAAAATTTACCTATGATCCGGTTGCACCCAGTGGCAGCAGAATTGTCGGTATCTGGAAAACCGACGGTACTCCCATTGATTTGGCGGACACTGGCAAAAAGTATAAGGTTGCTGTTAATGATTATATATCCGCAGGGGGTGACGGTTTTGCCGTCTACAAAACGGTGGCATCCACTGATACCCACATTCTGCTCAGGGATGCTTTGGCTGAGCATATCCGGGAAGTCGGTCATATTAGAGCCCCAATGCCGGGAAGAATCATAAAATATAATAGTGCCGACTTGGAGAGACAGGTTACTCGGGCTGAATTTGCCGGTATCCTGGTGCAGGCTCTGGGCCTTACCGAAGATGCCTCAGCTGCCAAATTCTCCGATGTTTCTCCCGAGCAGAAATATGCTGGTGTAGTGGGGGTAGCGGCCAAGGCCGGTTTAGTGATCGGCTATGAAGATGGTACTTTCCGCCCCGGTAATCCGGTGAGCCGTGTGGAGATGGTTGCCATGGCAGCCAGAGCGATAAAAGCGTCCGGCTTTACAACGGAAGTTTCTGATGTTAATGCGGCGCTTGCCGGGTTTAATGATTACCATAAAATTTCCGGATGGGCCAAAAAAGATGTTGCTGCGGCTGTTGAAGCTGGTATTATAGATGGTGGGAAACCGGGCAATTTTGCCCCATTTGACTATGTGACTTGGGCTGAAGCTACAATGATGATGACCCGTACTTTCAACTACATTAACAGCCGTTAATCAAATCAGAGTTGATTATGTAAAAAATGGGGCAGGCAATAATTGCCCAATCTAGGATGGATAGTTACATATTAAATTAAGGGAGTGGAATTATGTCAAAGGAACAAGCTATTAGTTTTTTGTTATTAACAGTAAGGGATGAAGAATTAAAAAGGAAGTACAAAGGCATTTTGAATAAGTACGAAGGGAAAAGCTTAACTGAAGGGGAACAGAAAAAAATTATCCTGGAAGAAGTGATACCACTGGCCAAGAGCTTAGGTTTTGATTTTAGTACGGAAGATTTCCGGGAACTGTTGCAGCCTGTTAAAAAGCTATTAACAGATGAAGAGCTTGATGAAGCGGTTGGGGGTAGGGGACAATTTTCTGAGGTCTATAGTATATTAGAATTTACATATACATGTGAATTAGCACCAGATGATGAGACATTTAGGATGTACTATATGAACAATGCTCAAAATTGTCTGAGTTATGAACCCCTTTCACAACACATTTATAAGAGATGTTGTGATACTTGTAAGCACATTGATTACGATGTTCAAAAAATATAGCCTATAAACCTTATGATTGTAGGACTGAGTGCTGATCAGGCCGGCGCCCAGTGTTTCGTAGATGGAAAAGATCTGTGGTGATCATTGTGATTGATAAAAAATCTCACTGGGATCATATGTGAATACCAGAAGTATCCCATGGATTTTTATAGGATAAAAATACTGCTATATTTATTTCATGGCAGTATTTTATTTTTTGGTTATTTCACCTTTTTATTTAATGGACGTATAATGAAGGAATATTGTAGTAATTGTTGAATTTTTTTCTTGGTTGCATTTATATAATATCGTAGCTCAACAAGGTTTTTCTAAAGGCTGGTAAAAAGACTAACGATTTAGCGGTTAGGAGACACACTACTGAGCATGGGTAGTTTTATATGGACAGAAACGTCCTTAAGAATTTATCAAAAAGGAGAGATTAACATGAAAATTTCCAAAAATACTAGGGGAAATACCACTGGCAAACAAACTCGGTGCAATTTTGGGGAGTGATCAATCTTATTTTTGATTTTAATACAATGGAATACATCAGCAGTGCAGGGCTTAGGGTACTATTAACGGCACAGAAAAAGGTCAACGCCCTGGGTACGGAAATGAAAATCATTGGAGCAAATGAGACCGTTAAGGAAATATTTGACATTACAGGATTTTTTGGAATTATCAACATTAATTAAAATGGTGAACAATAAACTGTTTTCCACAGGTTAAAAGGAATCAAATTAGCTACTTCGGCACAATTAAACAAATTATAAAAGGAGAGATCCACATGCTAATGGAAAAGGGGCTGGATGATGAGCGAATTTCCATCAAAGAAGTTTATAATCAAATTAACCTGTCTGTTTCTAGTCCTTTGTTTTTTCCTTACCGGCTGTGCCAAAACCTCCGGTGAGCCTCTAACAAAAGACAATCTGGTCGGTAAGAAGATAGGTGTGATCATGGCAAACAGTTCGGACTATATTCTGTCGGAATCAGATTACGGTGTGGATATTTATCGGTATGACAATGATGCGGATATGCAGCTGGCCTTAACCTTTCGCCGGATTGACGCGGTGGCTTTGGAAAGGGATGAGGCCGGTGTGTTTTGCCGGATTGAGCCTGAGTATGAAATTGCCCTTACCGTTGAAGAAAACCTAGAGTATGCCTACATGTTTAACTCCGACCGGCAGGAACTGTTGGAACAGTTCAATGGGTTCATTCGAAAATTTAAAGAAACGGCGGAGTATGCCGACCTTTTAAGGAGGGCGGAGGAATCGGCCGTAAGACCTTATCAGCCCAAAGAAGTGAAAAATACGGTAACTACGGATCAAGTGCTTAAGGTAGCTGCCTTTGACGGTTGGGAACCGATATCTTATATCAATGCCTCCACCGGGGTATGGGAAGGCTGTGATGTGGAGCTGATCACTCATTTTGCCAACAGCATCGGCGCAAAATTGGAGTTGATCGACAAGAGCTGGGAGCAAATGATGATTGAGATTAGCCTTGGTTTGGTGGATCTGGTACTATGCCCTGAGACGTTAATGATGGCTAAGGATTTGGAAATGAACGGTAGCATCACTATGTCGGATTGGGTGTACCTAAAGGACATTGTCCTTGTGGTGAATAAGGAGGAAAAGTAATGGCTGAATTAATCCAAAGCGTTAATGATTCGATCTACCTAAATTTAATTTATGAAGACAGGTATTTATTTTTAATTAAAGGCTTCGGGATGACCCTGTATTTGACGGTCATGACTTTTCTCTTGGGAACTCTGATCGGGACCTTGTTCTCTATGCTGAGATTTTCTAAGCACCCTGGGATTGTAAAGGCCGTAACCTGGCTTAAAACCTTGTTTATCAGACTGCCTACCCTGGTGCTCTTGATAATATTTGTCTATTTGCTTTTTGCCGATACCAATATTGATACGGTTACACTGGCCATTCTTGCCTTTGCCGTGAAAACAGGCTCATATGTCAGCGATATTATGGTTAGTGCCGTGGAAACTGTGGATAAGGGCGAGATTGAAGCGGGCAGAACCCTGGGCATGTCCCGGTTTATGGTATTCAGGCTGGTAGTGCTTCCCCAGGCGGTTAAAAATGCCTTGCCCGTCTATAAAAACCAATTGATTATCACGATGCAGGAAACCTCTTTGGTTGGTTTTTTGGCGGTCAATGATTTGACCAGGGCCAGTCAGATCATCACCAGCCGGACCCTGGATCCCTACCTGTCCATTATCATCACCGCCGTGGCCTATTTGTTGATTGGTGCTTTTTCCGGTTTGCTTTTTAAATTGGCAGAAAAAGAAAAGCATTTGAGTTCAAAGGATTTTAAAAAACAGGGGGAAAAAGTGTCATGATATCTATCCGCAATTTAACTAAAAGCTATGGAAATAATCTGGTTTTACAGAATATCAGCGTTGATATCGCTGACGGGGAAGTGATTGCCGTGATTGGTCCGTCCGGCTGCGGTAAAAGTACCTTTATCCGCTGTATCAACCTATTGGAGCAACCTGATGCGGGACAAATATTCATCGGGAATGATGAAATCACCAAAAAGGGCGCCAATATTGATGCCGTGCGCCGGAAATTGGGAATGGTCTTTCAATCCTTCAACCTGTTTTCTCATAAGACGGTATTAGAAAACGTGATTCTTGCTCCCATGCATGTTTTAAAACTTTCAGAAGAACAAGCTGTGGCGGAGGCTATGGAATATTTGGAGATAGTGGGCATTGCCAACCGGGCCGATTATATGCCCAGCCAGCTTTCCGGGGGACAGAAGCAAAGGGTGGCCATTGCCCGCTGCCTGGCCATGCGTCCGGAAGTGATTCTCTTTGACGAACCGACATCTGCTCTTGACCCCACCATGGTGGACGAGGTGCTGTCTGTGATTCGGAAATTAGTACGCAGAGGATTAAGCTGCATTATTGTTACCCATGAAATGAATTTTGCCCGAAACGTAGCCACCAGAGTATTTTATATGGATGAGAAAGGGATTTATGAAAGCGGTACCCCGTCGGACATTTTCGATCATCCCCAAAAGGAAAAGACCAAAATATTTATTAACAAACTGAAGGTCTTTACCGGGGAATATGCAGTGGAGGAAATCGATTTGTATGAAATTATGAGACAGGTGACCGAGTATTGCTTGAAATACGATATGAGCAAGCGGGAAACCAACAAAATTAATTTAATTTGCGAGGAATATGTGACCTATCTGATGCGGCGCCAGTCATCTGGGGAAAGGATCACCATATCCGTTCGCTATAACGAAAATGACAAATCCAAAGAAATAGTATTTAAAGATAATTTCCCTGCCGGGAACCATTTCGAGAGTGACGATTTTGATGAAGTGAGCGCTATGCTGATCAAGGGCTTTACCAAATCTGTGGAATACAAAAGAGTTGACGGACAAAACGTATTTGGGCTTAAACTGACATAGCAGGAGGAGTTTAATCCAGTGATGATTTAGTACAATGAAAAACTAATTCATTGTATTTTTTTATCAAAAAAATAACAGGTGTGTAATATTTTTCTGATTAAAACGTATTACTGGGTAAAAAGAAATGGCTGATAAAGATAAAAAAAGAGTGATCAAAAAAGCGGGAATAAAAAGGAGTGAATAAAAAATGACCCTGAAAGAGTTTATGAAAAAGGCGGACAGTGAAGTTCTTAAAGAGGCGGCCAAGTGCGGGACCAAAGAGGAGCTAAAAGGATTTTTCGTGAGTCGTGACGTTACGGTGACGGATGATGAGGCGGAAAAACTGTATGTAATGCTGTCCAAGGCAAAGGTGAGGGAACTATCCGACGAGGAATTGGACGGGATCGCGGGCGGAGGGCTCTTCTCTATGATTAGAGATTGTCCCAATGGGCATATAAAATATGTTTATTATGCTTTTGAAAGTAAGGGTTATGTAGATGATAGATGTTTAGAATGCACTCATTATGCATCAGAAGAAGGAGAATGGGGCACTTCTAGACGATGCTCAAAAATCGACAAGCAATCATATTGGGAAGGACAGTGGTGGGAATGGTAAGGAAAAGACCCATACAATAGAGATATGTGATACTGCTAAAGGCGGAAGACTTACACCACGTTATCAGGTGAAAAAGGGGGGTGTAATCTATTATCCTGGGGGAGGCCACAGCTATCGAGGAGGAAACAGCAGCAAACGCCTATTTTTAAAATGCTCAAAAAGATGTTGTGGTGGCAGTACGATAAATGGGAGGAAGAGATATCTTTCTATCCTCACCACAAGACATTGATCAGCGTTATAGTGAGGTATTTGGAAATTTCAGGTTTGATGCTGATACGGACAGGACGATCGGCAGAGACTGGACGGAGATTTATTATAAATATAATATTTGCCCCATAGGACAGTCATAGAGGAGATGAACGGGATGAAACCGGAGTTATATAGAAATGCTGCGTTATACGAACTGTCATCATCGGAGCAGCACCATATGCTTTTGAAAATTGTACCTCCCCCCAAACGGCTTTTCATCATCGCCCTAGTTTTTCCGATCCTTGCCCTTATCCTGGCATGGCTGCCGGGGATCTGGAGATAGGCCTGTGGACGACGATAAAAACGCTTTACTGGAATCCTGCAGGATTATCGGAAGAAAGCTTCATATCAACTTTACGGAACCCCTGAACCGGGGTTGGTTTACGGGTAAAAACCCGGTGGGGGAAATTGCCCATGCGGCAAAAATAAAATACCGGCAGGTATCCTTAAACGACCGGTGGTGGCAATTTGATTGCGGTCCTTTGCTGGGCTTTAAAAAAGACGGGACTCCTGTTGTTTTGCTGCCGTCTTCCCCGGCAGGGTATACAGCCTATGACAGCCTGCAGCATATTACCGAAAAAGTGACGGCGGATTTTAGAGAAAAGCTGGAGCCTTTTGCCTATGTATTTTACAGACCCTTTGCGGCCCATAAAATAAAGCTGACTCGTCTAATCGACTATGCCGCCCGGACAGGGATAGAAAAGGATGTAAAAAGACTGCTCTTGGCAGGATTGGGCGGTGCCCTTTGCGGAGCGGTGTTGCCTGTTCTTGCTGGCTATTTTTTCGACCATATAATACAGGTGGGAAACAGAGCCCTTTTCCTCCGGCTGCTGTTGATTTTTACGGCCCTTTCCCTTTCTCTGGCGCTTTTCAAAAGTGTCGGCCTGACGGTATTTTTACGTCTGGAAACCCGTCTGGAAGCGGCTCTGCAAGGTGCGGTCTGGGACCGGCTGCTGAATTTGCCTTCCTCTTTTTTCCGGCGTTTTCCGGCGGAGGAGTTGGCCGATCGGTCCATGAATATCAGCAAAATCCGGTCCATGATCGCCGGCACCGTGTCAAACAGCTTGGTTTCGGCGCCCTATTTAGTATGCTATCTTGCCCTGCTTTTTTGTTATCATGCCCGGACGGGTATCCTTGCTTTGGCGTTTATGGTGGTGGCCGCCCCGGTTGTTTTAGGGGTAAGCCGTCTGCACATCAAATATCAAAAAACCGCCATGAGCTATTTCGTGAAAGCGACCCAGCTGAGAACCCAGTGGACAGAAAGGATGACGAAGCTGCGCATGGCAGGGGCGGAAGAACGAGCTTTTCAATTGTGGGAAACTGTTTTTGACAAAAAGAAAAAAATAGACTATAAAAACGACATGTTGCAAAACATTATCCATGTTTTTCACGTGGTATGGTTTGCTGCTTCCTACGGGGCTTTTTTTTATACGACAGCCCATGATTCTTATTTGACCACTGGAAAATGGATTGCTGTTTTTATCGCTTTTACCATGTTTATGACCACACTGCTCCACCTGATGCAGGCCATTCCGCTGTTAACCGCCGTTATGCCCTTATATGAAAGGGGTAAACCGATTTTAGAAATCTGCCCTGAGCTGGACCATGAAAAAATCCCTCCCGGTGTCCTGGATGGAAGCATTGTCCTGGATAAGGTCAGTTTCCGTTATCAAACTCAAGGGGCCTATATCATCAAAGATGTGACATGCACCATCAAAAGCGGGGAATATATCGGTATCGTAGGCCCTTCGGGAAGCGGCAAATCCACCCTGTTGCGCCTGCTCATGGGCTTTGAAAAGGCGGAAAGCGGGCAAATTTATTACAGCGGCAGGGATCTGGCATCTCTGGATATTCTTGGGGTGCGGCAGCAATTGGGTGTGGTGCTGCAAAACAGCAGGCTGCTTCCAGGAGATATTTTTTATAACATCACCGGCGGGGAGGTGGGGCTAAGCCTTGATGATGCCTGGGCGGCGGCCAAGCTTGCCGGATTGGATGAAGAGCTAAAAAAAATGCCCATGGGGATGCACACCATCGTTGTTGAAGAGGCAGGGACCCTTTCCGGGGGGCAGAAACAAAGGATTCTGATTGCCCGGGCTCTTGTGAAAAATCCTAAAATCCTCCTTTTTGATGAAGCGACCAGCGCCCTTGACAACCAATCCCAGGAGATGATTCAAAAAACCCTGGAAGAAATGAAAATAACCCGTATTGTGGTAGCCCATCGCTTCAGCACGGTAAAAAACTGCCATAGGATCTTGGTGCTGGATCAGGGAAAAATCCTTGAGGAAGGCACCTTCAGCGAACTGATGCGGCGAAACGGCATATTTGCAGGCTTTGCCGCAAGACAAAGCCTGTAAGGAGCAATTTCCATGATGATACAGAGGAAAAAAACAAAACGTGTAAAAGTGCCTACGGTATTTCAACTGGAAGCCGCGGAATGCGGTCCGGCAAGCCTGGCCATGATCCTTGCTTACTTTGGCCGGGTAGTTTCTTTAGATGCTTTGCGCCGGGAATGCCATATTTCCGCAAGGGACGGAAGTAATGCGGCCAATATCATCAAAGTCGCCCAAAAGTACGGCCTTGATGCCCAAGGATTTCATATGGGATGTGAACAGGTAAAAAAACAGGAGTTCCCGGTGCTGGTCCACTGGAAATTCAATCATTTTATTGTACTGGAGGGTTATGGACCGAAAGGTTTTTATCTGCGGGATTCCACGGTAGGCGCTTTTTTGGAGGAAGAAGATTCTTTCAGCAGGCATTTTACGGGAATTGTGATTACATTTAAAAAAACCGACAGATTCACAAAGGTTGCAAAAAAAGAGGCTTCCTTAAAAAACTGGTATGCCTATTTTCTTCATCCCCGTGTTTTTTTCCCGGTGCTGCTTATGTCGGCTGTCTTGCACGCCGTTTGCGAAATTGCGCTTTGGATCTGGATCGCCTGCTTTTGGCAGGATGTATGGATGAATCATAGAACTGTTTTGCCGGTGGTTTCCGGGATGCTGACGGTGGCGGTGCTTCAGGGCCTCTTTACCTTTTGGGGCGGGTATATTAAACACCTTTATCAAGATAAAAAAAGCGCTGCCTTGACCAAGGAAGTATTCAGGCATCTGCTTCGGTTGCCGGTCAGTTTTTTTACCGCAAGGCTCAGGGCGGGAAACAGAATTGAAGGGGCCCACGCTCTGGTAAAGACCCTTTATGCCCAGGTGTATGATATTTTCTCCGATACGGCTTTCGTCGCTGCCTATGCTGTTTTGATGTTCCTTTTTTCTCCTCCCCTGGCCGGGGTGATGTTGGGCGCATTTTTGATCCATCTGCTGTTTGTCCTGGTCACTACAAACAAGAAATATGATTTGATCAAAAAAGGAGAAAATGAGCAAAGCATATACAACGGGGTTGTTTTCGGCTTGATTTCTGCCATCGAAACGGTAAAGTCCCTGGGCGGTGAAAATGCCGCTTTTGCAAATTTCGCCAGGCACCAGGCAAAGGCCGCCAATGACCGTCAATTTATTGAAAAGCAGAGTATGGATATGGCTGTGGCGGCACAATTGTTCCAATACCTGTGCTTTAGTTTGGTGATTGGCGTGGTTGGTTTGGGAATAATGCACGAAAAAATGACTCCCGGTGGATGGATCGTTTTTTACGCTTCTTTAAGCGGCCTTTTTGCCAAAAGATTGCCCTTTCAGGAAGCCATGATGAAAATTAAATCATTAAAAAATTTCCGGGAAAAGATAGAGGATATCTTAAAAAGTGCGCCGGACGATGTATTCCTCCTGGACCATGCCGACCTGGAGGCAGGAGACAGGCTAAAAGGGGAAATAGATATTCGATCATTATGCTTTGGTTATGATCCGAACAGCCCACCGCTGACAGAAGATTTTTCCCTTTCGCTAAAACCCGGCAGAATGGTAGCCCTTGTCGGGATGTCCGGTAGTGGAAAAACAACCCTGATCAATATAATCGCCCGGCTTTATCGACCATGGTCGGGAGATGTGTTTTTTGACGGCATGGGTCAAGTACCGCGGGAAAAATTTATCCGGTCCGTTGCTCTGGTGGAACAGGATGCGTCCCTGTTTAAGGGGAGCATCCGGGATAATATTACTTTGTGGGACCCGGCCATAAGGGAGAAGGATATTCAAAAAGCAGTGGAAGATGCCTGCATGGAAGAGGTAATAGCTGCCCGGGGCGGACTGGATGCGCCTGTGGATCAATGGGGAGGGAATTTTAGCGGCGGAGAAAGACAGAGGCTGGAAATTGCCCGGGCCCTGGCGAGAAATCCTGCCGTCCTTCTGATGGATGAGGCGACCAGCGCTTTGGATGCGGTTACCGAGAAAAAAATATTGGACAACATAAAAGACCGGAAGTGCACGACGGTGATAGTAGCTCACAGGCTCAGCGCCGTGCGGGATTGCGATGAAATTATTGTGTTGGACAAAGGAAGAATCAGGGAAAGGGGGACGCATCATGGGCTGAAAAAGAAAAATGGGATGTATCAAAGCCTCATGGCCCGGGAGTAGACAGCACAGCTGATAAGAGAAAATAAGGGCCGGTAAATTGTTTTTAGGATAAGGAGTAAACAGAATGATCTTCTATAAGCTGCTTACCATGGATGAATATGAAGACTATCAGGACTTTGTACTGTTTCTTGAACGGGGTTTGGTGCGGGAGCTTTTCCGCAGAAATCAATGTATCGCCCTAGGTGTAAGGGATGATGCTGTCCAAGCGGGGCTTGGGGTGCTGACCTTCTATCAAAGCAAAACAGGTCTCTCCGCTTTGATTCATACCGTCCATGTCTTGCCCGCATACAGAAATAAGGGAATTGGCGCAGCCCTCCTGGAGATGCTTGTGAAAGCTGCGGAAGAAAAGGGCTGCGGGGAAGTGAAAATTTTCTATGTCAAAGAGTATGATTGGGCGCCGTCTTTTGGGCGTATTCTTTCCCGGCTGGGTTTTGAAGAAGTTCTGCGGACCCATATTTTTAATATCCAGGTGGAAAAGACATATCTGGATAAACTGCTGGCGCGTATCCGGTCCTTGCTGCGTGGTAGAAGAGGAAATTTACCCCCAGCATACCGTTTAATCCCTTATCAGGATATGACGCCCAAAACACGGGATACCATCAGGGAGGGCCGGGGCAAGTGGTATGAAAGAAATGTGGACCCTTTTTCCCACTCCAAAAGTATTAATAAAGAAAAAAGCCTGATCCTTTTAGTGCATGAAGATCCAGTAGGATGGCTGATTATTTGTGATATCGGGCCCAGTGCGGTATTGTACCGGGATATGTTTTTAAAGCCGGATCACAGAGGCACCGGTCTTTTTTTGATCATGCTTTTGAAGAGTTTGGAATGGCTGTGTGACAGCGGAAAAATTACCAAGGCTTTATTTAACACGAATTCTGCCAATAAAAACATGCTGTCTGTGATGCCCAAAGTATTGGAGCCCTGTGCCTATACGGTAAAAACCAATATTACCCTGATCAAAAAACTTGGCTAAGCAGTGCCCGGGGGGAAATATCAGAAAAAATAAAATTTCACAACCGCAAAATAGTTAATGAAAATTGGTTGAGCAAGATTTATAATAATGCTAAGTTTTGGAAAAATAATGTGAAAGGGAGTCGGCCATTATGAAAAATGACTTTAAGAAAAAAGTTAGGCAGATCAGTGAAATGGCGTATAAAGATCAGGTGCTGTGCACGCTGCTGACCAGTGCAGCATCCGCCGGCCAACTGGCAGAAATCTGCCGGGCGCAGGGAGTGGAGCTTTCCCAGGAAGAGGAAGAGGAGGCTTTTGTTTTATTGCAAGGCTATCTGGCGGAAAATCGAACCCGCATACTGTCCGACGAAGAGTTGGAAAGGGTGGCGGCTGGATCTCAGGATGACTACGATCCAGCCCCTATAGAGGATTGTCATTCTAAGGGATAATTTGTGGCTTGCCGCGGAAAGGTTTTCTGACAAAGGAGAAGGCGTTTTATGAAAAGGGAAGAACAAGCTTAAGGAGCCGGGAAGGTTCCTTTTTTTGCAAAAAATTAAAAAGGAAGGGCAAAGACTTACACAAAGAGTAACTGTACAAAATGCAGTTGCTTTTTTATTCACATCTTTTATCAAAAGAATGTAATAAAAACGTGGTTAGTACGTATTACCGTATAGCGAGATAAATAAAAGGGGAAGACAAAATCTGAGGCTACCCTTAGGATTTTCACCACTGAAGACTCCCTTGAAGGTAAAAAAGATGTCACTCTTACAGTAAAACTTATCAAGAAAAAATGGCATCTGGCTGCTTGAAAAAATGCTCTCTTAAAATTTTTACTTTTAAGAAGTGACAGGTGTGTAATATTTTTCTAATTTAGCGTATTACTGGATAAAGGAAATGGCTGATAAAGCCAAAAAAGAGTGATCAAAAAGATAAAGAAAGGAGTGAATAAAAAATGACCCTGAAAGAGTTTATGGAAAAGGCGGATAGTTTAATTATTATCAAAGAGGCGGCCAAGTGCGAGAGCAAAGAGGAGCTAAAAGGGTTTTTCGTGAACCGTGGCGTTACGGTGACGGAGGATGAGACGGAAAAACTGTATGCAATGCTGTCCAAGTCAAAGGTGACGGAACTTTCCGACGAGGAGTTGGACGGGATCACGGGCGGAGGGTGGTACTATAAGATTGAGGACTGCCCCAGGGGGCATACCAAGATTGTCATATGGGTTTTTGGTGACAACAACCGCTATGTAGATGAGAATTGCCTCTTCTGCAAGTATATCTCTCAAGAAGAAAAAGTGAATCCTAAATGCACGCGTAGAAGCGAGATAGAATACTGGGAAGGGCCGCCGTGGGAATGGTAAGGAAAAGACCCATACAATAGAGATATGTGATACTGCTAAAGGCCGAAGACTTACACTACGTTATCAGGTGAAAAAGGAGGGTGTAATCTATTGTATTGCCATAAAATTGACCTGTATAAGTATGGGGAGGGTCTATACCTAATGGTATTGGATAATGGGGGTGGCAAAAATCTGTGACTGGTAATGTGATTGCATATCTGGACAATATCAAGGAGGATATTCCGCCGGAGATACTTTCACCGGAGAATTACGTAAGGCTGCGAAAAATGGCTGTTTTCTTCCAAGATGTTGCAGCAAGCAAATATATTTTGGAAACCCATCTTAATACAGAGGATCCTTTTGTTGATTTTTCATTTCGGGTTCTGGAAACAGAGAAAGATATCCTGGGGGAGGCCTTGAACCGAAGTATTTTACCCCAGGCAGGAAAAAACCAGGTATGGCAGCGCTTGCAAGATTTTATCACTTGCTGGTCCCAGGATGATTTGCCGTCTAGCCATAAGGTGAGAAACATCTGGTTTGAGCTGGATTATAAACAAGCGGAAAACAAGATCCCGGAGCCTTGCTTTTTTTTTGATGCCGCAAAAATCACCAGGGGTTTTTCCAGCGAAATATCAGATGCATATCTCTGGTGGTCTGAGAAAGCCTTGGGCAGCCTGTTGGGAGATCGCCAGTTGAACCTGCTCAGGGAGAGTCTAAATCAGGTTGTCCGCCTGCTGCCCTGGGGGAAGATCGCGGATACGGGAGTAATGTTAGGTACAGGAGTAATGCTGGCCAGGAAAGAAGACCGGGTGAGGATATATACTTCGCCCCTCACTTCAGAGCAAATCGAGGATTTTTTAAAAAAAATTTCCTGGCCGGGCCGCTACGGCGCATTAGAGAAGATGTTTCTTTTGGCAGATGACTTATGCAAGCCTTATTATGTGTTTGGTTTTGATGTCACGCCAGAAGGAATAGCCGAAAAAGTGGGCATGGAAATCCGTCTTAAGAATCATCAGGTCCTGCCTGCTTTTCTTAGAAACCTGGTAGAGAAGGGTTTGTGTACTGATGTGAAAAGAAAAGGGATACTATCCTGGAGGGGCATCGACTATAAATATTTAGGCCGGGAATATGGCCAGACACTTATTGTTAAGGATATTTCCCATTTCAAAGTCAGCTGGGAAACAGGCAAGGATTTAGGGGTAAAGCTTATCTGAGGCTGGCGGGGGTGTATTTAAAAGAACTGTTTTCATAAAGGAGTGGATAAAAAATGAACCTGAAAGAGTTTATGGAAAAGCCGGGCAGTGAAGTTTTTAAAGAGGCGGCCAAATGCCGGTCTAAAGAGGAGCTTCAAGCCTTTTTCGCAAGCCGTGACGTTACAGTGACTGATGGTGAGGCGGAAAAACTGTATGCTCTGGTGTCAAAATCAAAGGTAACGGAACTCTCCGACGAGGAGTTGGAGGAAATAACGGGCGGACGGTGGAGCTATGAGATTGTGGGTTGCCCCAAAGGGCATACAGAGTATGTCTCTCTCATTAGAGATGTTGGTTACGTAGATAAAGACTGCTATTTATGCTATTATATTGCATTCCGAGACAGGGGCACATACAGCTCCGCATACTGCTCGAAAATAGACAACGACTCAGAGCATTGGGTATGGTAAAGAAATAACATTTACAATAGAGATATGTCATTTGACTGGGAAAGGCAGAAGGCTTACGTCAAGTTTGTCAGATGAAAAAAGGAGTGTGTCAAAATTTGTGGTCTGTACGTTTTCACCAAGGCATGATCGATATTGTAGAAAAGCCGGTACCTGTACCCATAGCGGGAGAGGTCCTGGTAAAATCGGTGCTGGCGGGGATTTGCCAGACGGATATGGAATTACTAAAAGGTTATTATCAGTTTGATGGCACTCCGGGGCACGAATTTGTCGGCCTGGTGGCAGAGGCCCCGGGTAACAAGGAATGGGAAGGAAAAAGAATAGTCGCCGATATTAATTGGGGTTGCGGAAAATGTCGGTGGTGCTTGCTGGGTGATCCCCGGCACTGTACCCAGCGCAGAGCCATGGGGATTAAGCATTGGGACGGGGCCTTTGCGGAATATGTGGTGGTTCCGGAGGCCAACCTGCATGAGGTGGGCCAGGCCATCACCAATGAGGAAGCGGTATTTGCCGAACCACTGGCGGCGGCCCTGGAAATAAGCCGGCAGGTACCTATCCAAGGGAACCGGCGGGTGCTGGTTATGGGGGACGGTAAGCTGGGACTTCTGATTGCCTTAGCCCTCCGGCACTATCATCCGGGCTTGGTATTACTGGGTAAGCACCCGGAAAAACTGGCTGTGGCCGGAAAACAGGGTGTCAAGACAAAAATCTTGGGTTCTCGGGAAGATTTAACGGCAATGGCAGGACAATTTGACCTGGTTATTGAAGCCACAGGCCGAGCGGAGGGAATTAACGACGCCGTATTACTCACTAGGCCGGAAGGTACGGTGGTGGTAAAGACAACCTCCCATCTGCCCTCGGAAATCAATTTGGCCCAACTGGTGGTAAATGAAATTACTCTGATCGGGTCCCGGTGTGGGAATATGGATCTAGCCTTGGCCTTCTTAAAGGAGAGGCGGCTGGATGTAACTCCTTTAATTGAAGCCATTTATCCGATAACGGAATTCGCGCTGGCTTTCCGCCATGCTCAACAACCCGGGGCGAAAAAAATTTTGCTCGCGATGAAAACTCCTTCTTAAGTAATACATAACAGGAATTAATTATAGGTGAAGATGAATTTATTATCAGGAGGATGCCAGGGTGTTCAGGAAAATATGGACTGCCCCTTGAAAAGACAAGGAAAGGAATGAATGTAAATGCTGAAGGTAAGAGCGAAAAGAGTTTTCCCGGCTGTTTTAGCTTTTATCTGTATATTGCTGGCTGTTTTTTCTGCAGGGTGCGGCAATTCTGAAAAAGGGAGGACAAAATCTGATGAGGCGGGTGTGTCAATAGTTGCCCCCACCGGCAAAATGGCCACTCTGGATGATATCAACGGCAAAAGGGTGGCGGTATATACCGGAACCATCCATGATGCTTTTGTGGCCGAGCACTATCCTGAGGCAGAGATTTTGCGGTTTGATCGAACTGCCGACATGATTTTGTCTTTGAAAAGCAAGAAGGCCGATGTGGCCATGTTTGACTTATTTTCTGCCAATGTACTCTTAAAGAGCAATCCGGAGTTGGGAATCCTTTCTGATGAGGCTTTAACCAGGCCTATGGGTATAGGGTTTAATAAAAACAATCCTGCCCTCAGAGAAAAGTTTAACAATTTCCTGAAACAAGCAAAAGCAGACGGGACATATGCGGAAGTTTACTCCCGCTGGTGTGAAAATGATCCTGAAAAAGCGGAAATGCCGGAATTTAACATCCCTGAAATCGGGGAAGAAGTTGTTTTGGGCGTTGCCGTTGCCGATTTGCCTTACGTGGCATATATGAATGGTAGATACGTTGGTTTCGACATTGAAATTCTGCAAAGATTTGCTCAACATGAGGGATTAAAGCTAAAAATCATAACCATGGAATTTTCTTCACTTGTCCCCGCCCTTGTTTCCGGAAAAGTAGATATGATTGCCGACGGCATTGCCATTACCGAGGAGAGGCAAAGACAAGTTGATTTTTCCGAGCCTTACATGGAGTTTAAAACGGCTGTTATTGCTTTAAAGGAAAATATTGCGGGATATGGGGGCAAAGATACGGTCCAAGAAAAAGATGCTTCCTTTATACAAAGGATTGGGGATAGTTTTTATCACAACATGATTCTAGAAAACAGATATTTGCTTATTTTGGATGGATTGAAAACAACGGCGGTTATTTCGGTGCTGGCCACTGTTTTCGGCACACTGCTGGGGGCACTGATTTGCTTTATGCGTATGTCGGGAACAAAAATACTGACCCTTCTCGCCCAAGTTTATATTTCCCTGTTGCGGGGTACTCCCGTACTGGTCCTTTTAATGATTGTTTTTTACGTAGTATTTGCTTCTGTGGACATTGATCCGGTCCTGGTGGCGGTGGTTGCCTTTGGGATGAATTTTGCGGCTTATGTTTCGGAGATATTTCGTACCGGGATCCAGGGTGTAGATAAAGGGCAGACGGAAGCTGGTATTGCCATGGGGTTTACCAGGGCAAAAACTTTTCTCTACATCGTATTGCCCCAGGCGACAAGACAGATTCTGCCCGTCTATAAAGGGGAATTTATCTCTCTAGTGAAAATGACCTCAGTGGTGGGATATATTGCTGTGCAGGATTTAACCAAGGCCGGTGATATTATTCGCAGCCGTACCTTTGAAGCCTTCTTTCCTTTGGTCATGATCGCGATACTGTATTTTTTAATTTCCTGGTTCCTGGCCCTGTCCTTGGGGTTTGTGGAAAGGATCACCGATCCCAAATTAAGAAGAAAGCAGGTGAAAATCCTTTGATTAGGGTGGAGCATCTGTCCAAAAAATATGGACCGCTTACGGTGTTGAAAGACGTCAATACGGAAATTAAAAAGGGAGAGATTATTTCCATCATTGGTCCCTCAGGTACGGGTAAAAGCACATTCCTCCGCTGTCTCAATCTCTTGGAAATGCCAAGCGGGGGTAAAATTTTTATCGGCGATACGGACATTTTGCAGCCCCATGTTGATGTGCCGAGATTGCGGCAGAAAATGGGTATGGTGTTTCAGTCTTTTAACCTTTTTGTCCATCTTACGGTGCTGGAAAACCTGACCATCGGGCCAATCAAACTTCTTGGCAAGAGTAAAGAGCAGGCGGAAAACAAAGCAAGAGAACTTCTTAAAATGGTGGGGCTGGCGGAGAAGGCGGGGAGTTTTCCGGATGAACTGTCCGGCGGGCAGAAACAGAGGGTGGCCATTGCCCGCTGTCTGGCGATGGAACCGGAGATTATCCTTTTTGATGAACCCACCTCAGCCTTAGATCCTACCATGGTTAGTGAAGTGCTGGCTGTGATCCGCTGCCTGGCCAAAGAGGGGATGACCATGGCCATTGTCACCCACGAAATGGACTTTGCCCGCGATGTATCCAACCGAGTATTTTATATGGATGAGGGGATTATTTACGAAGAAGGCACGCCCCAGCAAATATTTGATAACCCGCAACGAGAGAAAACTCGGGCGTTTATTAACCGGGTACGCAGTTATTCCTGTCATATCGGCACCCCGGACTATGATTTGTATGCCATGAACGGGGAAATTGAAAACTTTTGCGAAAAACATGTGATATCTAAAGAGATAAGGAATAAAGTACTCCTCTTGGTGGAAGAACTGCTGGTCATTTTCAGTGCCGGAACCGACCCCCAAGCTTTTTATGTTGATTTAACCATATCTTATTCCGAAAAAAAGGACAGTTTGGATCTTGTGGTGGAAAGCACAGGCGGGTATCTAAACCCCTTGGCCGATAATGTGTTGTCTGACCAATTGGGTGTGGTCATTATCAAAAACTTAACTGAAAATGTAGAGTTTCAAAGAGTAAATGAGCGGAATAGATTAAGCCTGATGGTTAAAAACAATAAGTGAGAAGGGCAATTGTCCTTGCCGTTATGTAATAATATGGGTACTGAGACGTAATACTTAAGAAAGCTAATTAAAAAGTACGCTGGTACTTTGTTTTTCTTCCCGATAAAAAATCATAAGGTAATATTGATTACGGCATGTCCCATTGAGTGCTATAAGTTTATTATTAATATTGCCATCTGGTTGTCAATAGGTAATTACAAATTGTAGGTGACAGGGGGTTATTGACAACCCCCGGAAAAGTACAATTCCTTTTTTCTGATGTTCTTCATTTCTACGAGAATTACCGATGCTGTTATGAGAGTCGATAAAAGATCGGCAATAGGCGGTGTCCTCCACACACCTTCAATGCCCCAAAAATGGGGCAATATCAATAGTAAGGGAATCAATAGCAACAATTGTCTGGATAGTCCCAGAATTGTTGACTGTACTGGCTTGCCCACTGCCTGAAAGTATTGGGAGCAGACAATTTGAAAGCCGGCAACTGGGAACATAAAAAAGAAGACAGACATGGCATGGGAAGCCAGGGTGGTTAAATCTACATTATTATTGCTAAACATACTCACAATTTGAGTTGTCCAAAGCTGCACCGCAAGAGTGCTGCTTAAGGCCAGTACCGTACCGACGATTACAGCTTTTTTCAAGGTTTCCTTTACTCTAAGATATTGGTGTGCACCATAATTAAAACCGATGATGGGTTGGGCACCTTGGCTGATTCCCAAAATAGGCATAAACATTATGGTGGCCACACTGGTAATAATCCCTACGGCGGACAGTGCCATGTCTCCCCCGAAGGTCATAAGTGTTTTGTTCAAAATCAGATTTTGGCAGCTGTTGGCCAGCTGCATGGCAAAGGGGGCAAAACCAATTGCGGTAATATTAAGAACATAGTACCTGTCTAGTTTGAGGTTTTTCAACCTTATTTTCAGGAGACTCGGTCCCCAGAGGAAATAGCTTAGTACCCAGATGGATGAGAATGCTTGGCCGCAAACGGTGGCCAGGGCGGATCCTTTAATCCCCAGTCCTAATTTCATCACAAAAACATAATTTAGGCTAATATTAATTAATGTTCCAATCACTTGGGTATACATGGACATTCTGGGATTCCCCTCGGCCCTAATAAAATTCACCATTCCCATACTGATAGAGCCCAGTGGAGACGCCAACATGATAATGCCGGTAAATTTCTTGGCATAGGGCAGAACTTCCGGGCTGGCTCCAAAAAAAGTAAGGATGGAATCGGCAAATAGAAAATAAACAATACTAATGCATGCGGGGAGCAGTATTAAAAGCGCCATGGCATTACCCGCGATTTTTTCCGCCTCTTTTGGCTTTTGTTCTCCCAGACGGATGGAAATTAGTGATGTGGCACCAACGCCAATTAGCACGGATACTGCCAAGAGAATCAGCATAATGGGAAAGGCCACAGTGATAGCCGCGATGCCAATTGAACCGACTCCACGGCCTACAAATATGCGGTCAACAATGTTATAAAGGGAGTTTACCAGCATGGCAATCACCGCCGGCCAGGAAAACTTCCAAAGCAGCCTGCTTATTTTTTCATCTCTAAGTGCCATGGTACTATCCATTATTTTCACTCACCTTTATGTTTATATTGCTCGCAAAATAAAAATAGGTAAAGGGCTGTATTGTACAGCCCTTTACAGCCCATCAATAAAGGATATTAATTCCTCAATAAAATAATATAGCATATATCCGCTAACTTTAAAAGAGGTTTTAAAAAAATGATTTTTACAGCACAAGGGGGCTTATTTGCCGCCGGGTTAAAAAACAATCATTATTGTCCTTAAGCCTATCTATGGTTTTGTGCTTTCCCATAGTTTTTTTATACAGGAGGCCGTAACCAGAAACCCTAAGGTAAGCAAAAGACTCCCGAAGACGATCTGTAACCCGTCGCTGTAAAAAATAAAGCTTCCTGTCGTGCTCATTTTATGAAAAATGTTAAAAATTATTTGAAAAAGGGCGGTAAAAGTGACTGCCAGCATAATGGCCATGGGAGCCCACAGCATAAAGCCTTTTCTATTGGTTTTTTTCAGGAACACGGCCAACGCAAACAGGGCTAAAACCGAAAGGAGTTGATTAGCGGAACCAAATAATGGCCAGATATTTTGATAACCTACCACCGACAGCACATAGCTTAAAAAAAGAGTAACCCCTGTGGCAAAAAGCTTATTGGTCATGAGTTTCAGCAGAGGGGATATGTTTTTATCATCGGTTTTTGAATCCAGGAAAAACTCCTGAAAGGCAAGCCGCCCTACACGGGCCACAGAGTCCAGGGAAGTAAGCGCAAAAGCTGAAATCGCTAAGGTCAAAATGCTAAAGGATGTGCCCTGAGGGAAGCCCAGTATGGCCAGGAAACCGGCAATGGCTTTGGCAAATATGACCGGCGGTGTTTCTGCCGGAAGCTTACCGCCTGTAGCCAGGGACCCAACCGCAATCAAGGCTATTACGGCCAGGGAACATTCCAACATCATCGTGCCAAAGGAGACAGGCAGGATATCCTTTTCATTTTGAATTTGCTTCGAGGTTGTTCCTGAAGCCACCAGACTGTGAAAACCGGATACAGCGCCGCAAGCAACTGTGACAAACATCATGGGAAACAGCATCTGTCCGTTTACGTTAAACCCGGTGAATGCCGGGAGTTTGATCTGGGGATTGGCCACAAAAACCCCGACTACAGCAGCAATGATCATAAATACGAGAAGAAAGGAATTTAAAAAGTCTCTTGGCTGCAGGAGAACCCAAATCGGGGTAACCGATGCGATGAAAACATAGGCAAAAACAAAATAGAGCCAGGTATTTTGGGGTAGATATACCGGAAAAATAAGGCCAAGGATAATGGAACCTGCCATCAGGGCAGTCCCGGTCAGAGCCGTCATAGCTTTTGAAGGCTTCCTAAAATGTAAATAAAAACCAAAAATCACCGCCGCTACAATAAATAATCCTGATGTTGTAGCAGTGGAAGCATTGGCCGGATTCAGAGTGCCGTCTGCTTGAAATCCATTGAAAGTCCCGGCCACAATGTCTGAAAAAGCTGCTACCACCAGGATAGAAAACAACCAGACGAAAAGCAAAAATAGTTTCTTCCCGGTTTTTCCAATATAAAGCTCGATAATATAACCGATCGTTCTCCCCTTATTCTTAATCGAGGCATAAAGTGCCGCAAAGTCCTGGACTGCACCGAAAAAAATGCCGCCTAGCAGAATCCACAGCAAAACCGGCACCCATCCGAACATCGCCGCAATAATCGGACCGTTGATAGGCCCCGCACCGGCAATAGATGCAAATTGATGCCCGAAAACGACATGTTTGGGAGCAGGAACATAGTCAACGCCATCTGCCAATTCATAGGCAGGTGTTTTTGCCTGAGGATCAATGCCCCAATTTCTGGCGATCCATCTCCCGTAGAAAAGATAGGCCGCTCCTAACATTACCAGGGATAAAAGCAATATAAAGAGACCACTCACATCAACCACCTCCATATTTTTCTGGTTTTGTTCGCAAATTACCAAACCCGCGAGAAATCAGTTGCTCCAGCGGCTTTGTAAGCTGTTCACCAGTTTATCATATATCTCTAATACGCATCTAAGGCGTTTTCATTACACGTAAAAACCGATATTTTATTATTTGTAAGTAAAAAAAACTCTATATGGGATTATTCTCAAATTAGTTATCTTTGAGATATAATAATTGTTTAAGGGATGCTTAAGGAATGATATGTAAAGAAACAAGAACTAATTAATAAATTATGTTATTAAGGCAGTAGTGCAACTTTGATTTCAATATAAAGGTGGTGGGTATATGCAATTTAAGCAGCGCATTCTTAAGCGTGAGCATATCAATAGAGAATTAAGAAATATATTTGACTACCCGCTGACAGTGGTAGTGGCGGCGATGGGTTATGGCAAGACCACGTCGGTAAGAAATTTTCTTGATGAGATAAACGCAAGATATACCTGGATTTCTGTTGAAAGCGATGAAGCATCTGCCCAGTATATCTGGGATTCTCTGACCAGGCAGTTGGCCAAAACGGAACCGGAACTGGGCAAGCAGCTGAATGAATTAGGCTTTCCCGTTGATGCGCCTCAAAGAGATAAGATACTTAAAATCATCGAAGACAAAGTGTATCTGACTCGCACTGTATTGGTAATTGACGATTATCACTTTGCCCATGCTCCGGAACTGGACAGGTTGGTGGAAAAAATCATTAAGGCTAAGATTAACGGCTTGCATGTGCTAATCATTTCTCGGACCAGGCCGGAAATGAATATTGACGAGTTAATGCTCAAAGGATACTGCTTCCTGTTTAAAAATGATTTATTTGAGTTATCCCAGGATGAAATCATAGCATACTTTAGGCTTTTTAACCAGGACATTTCTCCGGACACGGCCCGGCAGGTGTACTATAATTCCGAGGGTTGGATCACAGCGGTTTACCTGATTACCCAAAGGTACTGTGAAATTGGCAGGTTAGAACCGGGTAGAAATATTGAGAGCCTTATTGAAACGGCGGTCATGGCCCATTATACTAGGAAGGAAGCAGAAATTTTAATGTCCCTCTCGGTTCTGGACAGTTTTACTTTACAGCAGGCGGTGTTTGTGACGGGTGACATATCTGCGGCAGGTCTTTTGCAGAAGTTAAGCGACAGCAATTCTTTTATCCATTATGATGAGCGCACCGAAAACTACAAAATGCACAATATATTCATGAATTTCTTGAAAAAAAAATTAGAGGAGCAGCCCTGCGCGACGGAAAGAAAAGACCTCTATAAGCGCTCAGGTGAGTGGTACCTTGAAAAGGGGGATGTCCTTTCCGGACTAAGATTTCTTTTTAAGGCAGAGGAATACGATCTCATTTTAATCCAGTTTGAAAAAGAGGGCATGACCAAAGTAATAGACCGGGCTCCCCGTCCTATTGTAGAGTTGTTTAAACAGATCCCTCTTGAAGTAAAATACCGTCATCCTATAGGTTATCTGGTCTATGCCGAATTTCATCTGACCAGTGTAGATATGGGAGAAGGTATTAATCTCCTGGACCAAATAGAACAACATTACCAAGCAGATGATCTCACCTCTCCTGAACTGAAAAAACGTATTTTCGGTGAAATTGAACTATTAAGAAGCCTGGGTTGTTTTAACGATTTGCGCAAAATGCATAAACATCAACTGAAGGCCTATCAGCTGCTGGACGGCAGTTCTTCCGTCATGAATAAGGAGATGATATTTACCTTTGGGTCTCCCCACTCCCTTTATCTCTACTACCGGGAAAAAGGCGAAATGCAGTGGACGGTAGATTATTTGGATGTAATTTTTCCATATTTCGTAGAAGAGGCCAACGGCTTAGGTACCGGCTTCGAATATACCGCCAGGGCGGAATACTGTCTGGAAACGGGCGATTATGACCAGGCCGAGCTGTATGCCTATAAGGCTATCTACAAAGCACAGACCATGGATCAGATTTCCTTGATTATATGTGCCAACCTGACCTTGGCCAGGCTGCACCTGGTGCGGGGTGCATTTGACAAAGCCAAGGAACTGATGGCTGACTTGAACTCGATGGTAGTGAAGTATCATAACCCGATACTGAATTGCACTCTTGATTTGTGCACCGGGTATATCGGCGGTATTTTGCAGGAACCTCATAGTTTTTCTGATTGGCTCAAATCCGGCAATATGGAGCACAGCGGGATACTATACCAGGGAATGGCGTTTAATTATATAGTTCACGGGAAAGCGGTGCTCCTGGAAAAAAACTATATTAAATTAGAGGTGCTCGCAGAGGAAATGTACCAGCTTTTCTCCCTGTTTAATAACCTTTTAGGGTTTGTACATGCCCATATCATAGATGCGGCGGCTAAATATGAGCTTTATGGTCTGGAAAAAGCAAAGGCTGCTCTTTTACCGGCCATAGAGATAGGCAGGGGGGATAATATTTTGTTGCCCTTTGTCGAATATGGGATTTATATTTTGCACATCTTGAAAGCTCTACAAAAGGAAATCGGCAGGGATGAATATTTAGACAAGCTGGCCGCGGCAGCGGCAGGATATTGCACCAATTTGAAACGAATGGACCGAGGAAAGTCTCCTGCTGACCCCCTTTCAGGGCGGGAAAGGGAAGTCCTGCACTTGGTAATAGAAGGAAAAACCAATAGGGAAATAGCTACTGAGCTCTATATCGCCGAGGTTACCGTAAGAAAAACTATTACCTCAATCTATCGGAAATTAGGGGTAGGGGGACGGGCGGCGGCTGTTAAAAAAGCATTGGAACTAAAACTTGTGTAGTATTTTGAATTCCGCACGGGATAATAATTACTCAAAAATATCTCATGCGATAATATAAAAAAAAGGAAAACTCTGCTATGTTATTTCATGGCAGAGTTTTTTTATAGTTATGCTATTGCCCGGGTTGTGGATAAAATTGTTTATCCCCCACCGGGGAATTTTCTTAGGGATGAGGAGGTCTAAGATGCCAAAAATAATCAATATGGTGCCCCGGGATGATCATACTTTGTTCATAGAGCTTAATAACATGCATAAGATTATTTACGATATGAGATCCAGGCTGCAGTCTTCACGTTTTTGCGGGCTTCAAGATTTAAGCAAATTTAAAGCTGTCCGGGTGGAACATGAAAATACCCTTGTCTGGGATAACCTGTGCCAGATTACCATAGACGAGATTATCAATATGATTGAAAGGTGATTTTGATTTAAGAATGAAAGGAAAATCCTGATGGAAAGAAAGAAAATGAACAGGCTGGAGCATGAAAAGGAGCTGGTTAGACAGGCCTTATCGGATATCGAGTGTTTTGCCGCAATTTATGATCATTACTATCCGCGGGTTTACAATTACTTATGCCTCCGCGTGGTTAATTCCCATATTGTGGATGATTTGGCTAGTCAGGTCTTTGAAAAGGTACTGTCAAAACTGGAATCCTATTCCCCTGAAAAAGGAGAGTTCTCTGTATGGCTGTTTACTATTGCCGCCAATACCTTAAAGGATCATTTTCGAGCTCAAAACGCAATATCTTCCATTCTGCAGAGGGGATAGAAGAAATGGCAGTGGTTATTGAACCGGCAATAGAAGAAAATGTTTTTTTGAATGAAACAAAAGGGCAGCTCTTAGGTGCCCTAAAACAGTTAAGCATCCGGGAACAGAACATCATTGCTCTAAAATTCTGGGGAGATCTAACTAACCGTCAGATTGCGCACATGATGAAATTAAGTGAGAATAATGTGGCGGTTATTCTGTTCCGGGCTTTAAAACGCTTGAGGAAAATATTGGCAGAGGACGGGGTAGACAAGTGATAAATATTCTTCAAAGCGTGTAATGGAAACATGGCTTCTGCGTATTACCCTTTAGGGAGAAAAAATTAAAACTGTTATAAGCCCGATATTGCCGGGGGTGCCGCCAAAACTCCAGTAAAGCAAGGTGTTGTTGGATGAACATGAAAAAAAAAGAAGTATTTTTAACAAAACGACTTACCCGTGACCTGGAGAACCTGAATAACCTTGACGAGGAAAGGGTTGCCGGGTTAGCCGACGCCGAATACAGGGGGATTTTACAAATTGCAAAAGAATTGACCGAAGCTGATTTTAGCAAAGGGAGGCACGCTCGGGAAGAGCTAAGAAAAAAACTTATCAGTATCATGGAAAAGCATGAGAAGCAGCACCCGGAACCTTCCTCTGAAGAATTGGATCTTGAAGAACTGGATTATGTAGCGGGAGGCTCAAAAGAGGATCCGGATTGCCCATTTCAAGATAATTGATAGATAAGAAGATGACTGCCTTTTGAGGAAAATTTTGATTAAGTAGGGGTTGGTTTTTTCACCTTGCTTTTTTAGTCTATAAGACTGCAATGCTTTAAACCAGCACCACGGAAAATGAAATAGAAAGGAAAACCTCTTTCTAATAGGTCTAAGTGCAACTAAGGCATCTGCCGGCGCCTAACGGCTTGGCACAAGCTAAGCTTTCTTTATTTAATGGTCGTATTATGAAGGAATTTAATAGTAATTGTTGAATTTGTTTCAAGATATATATGCTATTAACCTTGTGACAAATATGATTTGGGATGTTTCCTGAAGGATGAGATATCTGGATAATCTGAATAATCTATTTTCTGAATTTTAAGTGCCGGAAAGATATCAAATATTTTTGTTTATGGCCAGGCTGGAAGAGGGAGGTTTAAAACAAATATGCAAAACAGTATTTTCCGCAAAAGCTCATTAGAGAGGATATCCTCACCGGAACAGCTGAATGAATATGTAAAAATCATAAATCCGGGGATTTGGACGGTGCTTTTTGGGCTATTCGCCCTGCTCTTTGCGGTTATTATCTGGGCTTTTGCCGGCAGCATTCCGGAAACGGTGCAGCATACCGGTGTGGCATATGCCCATGAAGGGGAAGAAGAAGCTGTTTATTGCTTTGTGCCCATGAGTGTGTCCAAAAGACTGAGCGAGGGGATGAAAGTGCAAGTATCACCGGATTATGCTCCCCGGGAGGAATACGGCTATATCTTCGGCATGGTGGAAAGCATCGGGAAAAAGCCTGTGACGGAAAAGGAAATTATTGAAACCTTCGGCAATATCCGATATGTAGAGGGGCTGATAACTCAGAGAAACATGGTGGAGATAAGGGTTACCCTGGAAAGAATAGAGGGAAGACTGAAGTGGTCAACTAAAAAAGGGAAAAACGTGTCGGTATCCAGCGGTGCCAACTGCGCTTTATTAATAGTGACCAAAGAAAGAAAGCCCTATGAGCTGATATTGAAGTAAAAGCAGGTGAGACAATGGCAAAGGTAGCAAAAGTACCAGTGGTCATGCAAATGGAAGCTTTGGAGTGTGGGGCGGCTTGTCTCTGCATGGTGCTGGCCTATTATGGCAAATGGCTGCCTCTGGAGCAGGTGCGGGCCGATTGCGGGGTATCACGGGACGGTTAGTGTGAAAACAACCATCCCAAGTGATCGAATTACTACTCAAAAATTGCAACACAAAATAAGCCCGTAAACATTGATTTTTTTACAGGTAATAGATAACATATAAACAAAGGGCTATTATTTTAACGAGGCGATTGAACTGGCACTTTTGCCACCATTGGGTCATAGAACTCTCCAGATTTTAGTAGCTTGTAAATTAGCACTAGAATCTTTCTCGCCACTGCAATAATAGCCTTTTTTCTACCCAATTTACCTTGATGTGTCCAAAACCAGTCATGAAAACTTGATTTGCGTGTACGCACCGCTGCCCATGCAACCTGACATAAAATTGCTTTAATATAAGGACTCCCTTTTGTAACTTTACGAGACTTTATATTGCCTGCTGATTCATCATTTCGAGGTGATAATCCAGCCCAAGATACGATCTTCTTAGCACTATCAAAACTATCCTGGGGAGTTGCGCTGGTTTCAGCTATAATTGTAAGGGCCGCTGCTATGTCAATGCCGGGTATAGAATCAAGCTGCTCAAGCTGAATTTTATAGGGTTCAGCTAAATGTTGCATAAGCAGAAGAATATCATTAATCTCACCATCAAGAGTATCAATTTTATCAAGTAAAATTTTGAGATAAGAACGTTCGGAATAGTCAAGTTTACCAGTAACGGTTGACCGAATCTCTTCCATAGACTTTTTAACACGTCTGTCCATAGCATCACTCACATCAATAGGCGATAAAACACCTTTTTGAGACAAGGTAGCAAGCAGCCGTCTACCACTTACCCCTAAAATACTGCTTAGAACAGAAGATAGCTTAAACCCATGAGCCTGCAGAAACTTCTCAAGCCTATTAGAATAACGAGTACGCTCTGCTACCAAAGTACGACGTAGCCTTGAATATTCTCGTAAATTTCTAATAAGCCTTTCTGGAACAAAACTAGGCTCCAAAAGACCATGGCGAAGCAAGGTAGCAATCCACTGGGCATCCTTGACATCACTTTTGCGACCGGGCAAATTACGCATATGATGAGCATTCACAACCATTAGACACTTATAACCATCCAAGAACTCTTCACATGCTTCATAAACAGGCCGCCAATAAACACCGGTACTCTCCATAGCAACATTAAAACACTGATTTTCTAAAAGCCAAGAGCACATCGCTTGCAAATCGGATTGAATAGCTTTAAATTCGGCGTGAATAGAAATAGGCTCTTCATCAGGAGAACCTTTTAAAATACAGGCATGAATAACATCCTTGTGCACGTCCAAACCACAGCAACAATCCAGTAAAGCAAGCATAACGACACCTCCGAAGATAATAATGCAGGGAACAATTGTCTGATAAAAATTGAAGTTTAGTGTCCGTGGTCACCGTCAATGTGCCACAATTCTCTGTACTCAAAGACAATTTAGTCATGTTCTAAAACCGGGGTATAAAGTATCCCCAAACCGTCCCTCGACCTTACCCTGCAGTACCATTATATAATGTCGTTATTTCCCGGGAAGCCCTTTGTATCTGCTTTGGCCAGTTTTCATCCATTCTCCTGTGTCAAGCATTGTCATGGATGTTCCAGTGCAAAAAATGTTTTAAAAGCAGCCAGAGCTTATGGACTAGACGCAAAGGGTTACCGCATGGAGCCTGCGGCTCTGAAAGATATTATCCTACCGGCCATCATCCATTGGAATTTCAACCATTTTGTGGTGCTTAATGGTTTTAAGAAAGATAAAGCTGTCATCAACGACCCGGGCAGGGGTACGGTGGAAGTGTCCTGGGAGGAGTTTGACCGGGCTTTTACTGGTATTGTGCTCAAGTTTGAGAAAACGGAAAGCTTTATCCCGGAAGGAAAACCCAAGAGTGTATTTAATTTTGCCAAAAAGCGGCTCAAAGGAACCCTCATGCCCTTTGTCTTTGTCGTACTGACGGGGATCCTTACTGCCGTTACTGGTATGGTCACACCTCTGTTTTCCCGGATCTTTATGGACAATATCCTCTCCAACAAAAACCCGGAGTGGTTGCTGCCTTTTATTTTTGCCTTTGGGGTTACTATGCTCTTTCAGTTTGTGGTGGCGCTCCTGGAGGCGTTGTACTGGCTGAAGATTGAGGGGCGGTTTGCCATTACGGCCAATGCGGAATTTATGTGGCATGTGCTGAGATTGCCAGTAGAATTTTTTGCCCAGCGTTTTGCCGGCGACATTGTCTCCCGGCAAGGAGCCAACCAGCAAATCGCGGGAACCCTAATTAAAAAGCTCGCGCCTATCTTTATGAATGTCTGTTTGCTTATGTTTTATCTTACCATTATGATCAATTATAGCATCCTCCTCACCATCATCGGTGTGGCTGCGGCCATCCTTAATATGGTTGCCATGCGCATTACGGCCATGAAACAAGTCAATTTAAGCCGCATTGCCCAGGCCAGCGGTGGCAAACTGGTAGGTGCTACCATGAGCGGCATTGAAATGATTGAAACCATCAAGGCCTCGGGTGCAGAAAACGGGTTTTTCGAACGCTGGGCCGGATATTATGCCAAACAACATAATGCACAGGTGGCTATTTCAAAATTCACTCAGTATTTTGGCGCCATCCCCGCTCTTTTGCAGCAAATGGCAAACATCGCCATCCTGATGGCCGGGGTGTACCTGATTCTGGACGGGGTCTTTACCATCGGGATGCTCCTGGCTTTTCAAGGCTTTCTCTCTTCGTTTCTGGCCCCTGTCAATCAGTTGATCAATGTGGGCCAAAGCTTTATTACTATGCGCTCAGCTATGGAGCGGGTGGAAGACGTCCTGAATTATCAACCTGACGTGCAGGATCAAGGACAATGGACAGTGGATAATGAACCGGTGGAGAAGCTCTTAGGAGAAATTGAGATTAAAAATATCATTTTTGGATACAACAAGTTGGCGGAGCCCTTGATCAAGGATTTTTCTCTTTCCATCAAGCCGGGGTCGACTGTTGCCATTGTAGGGGGGAGTGGGAGCGGCAAATCCACCTTGGCCAAGCTGATTACAGGACTATACAAGCCTTGGTCCGGTGAAATCTTGTACGACGGAAAAAAATACGAGGAAATTGTCCCATATATTTTTAAAAGTTCAGTAGCTATGGTAGACCAGGAGATTACCCTGTTTGAAGATACGGTGGCCAATAATATCCGCATGTGGGATACATCCATTGAGGATTTTGCCGTGATTTTGGCGGCCCGGGATGCCGACATTCACGATACAATTGTTTCCCGGCCGGACGGCTACGCCCACATCATCAAAGAAGGGGGCAAAAACTTCTCCGGAGGACAAAGACAGCGCTTGGAGATTGCCCGGGTCCTGGCCCAGGAACCCACAGTCATCATTCTGGATGAGGCCACCAGTGCCCTTGATGCCAAAACTGAGGAGCTGGTAATGAAAAACATTAAGAATATCGGGGCTACTTGCATTGTTATCGCCCACAGACTTTCGACTGTTCGAGAATGTGACGAGATTGTGGTATTGGATAAAGGGCTTGCGGTGGAACGGGGGACTCATGAGGAGCTTTATGCAAGGGGTCGAAAATATGCCCAGCTTGTCAGTAGCGTTTAATGGAGGTCGGCTCTATGAGCTTTAATATTTTTAATGACCAATTAAATACCAGACGGGAAATTGATCAGCAGATGTTTGAGGGGGCCTTAGATGACCTGGTGTCCATTTTAGGGATAGGTGTCAAAGCTAAGGGGGTAATAGAAAAGGACCAGTACGCCCGGGGAGCCATGGAAGAAATTCTTTTATCCCTTGGTGCCAAAATCCCGGAAGTGCCCGAGAGCATCACTGATATCCAGGCCCAGCTGGAATATATGCTGCGCCCGTCTGGAGTGATGCGTAGGCGGGTGGAGCTTGTTGGTATTTGGTGGAAAGATGCGGTCGGTGCCTTTTTGGGGAGTACGGTAGACGGGGATGTGATTGCCCTCCTACCGGGAAAATTTTCCGGATACCGCTACCAAGACCCGAAAACGGGCAAAATTATCAAGATTAATCAAAAGACGGCAAAAATGATAAATTCCGATGCATTTTGCTTTTACCGTCCCTTGCCGGCCAAAAAGCTGAATCTTTTAGATTTAGGAAGGTTCATGCTGAAAAGCATCAATGAGGCCGATATTGTTTTTGTGCTGGGGGCAAGTCTTCTTGTTTCCCTTCTAGGGATGTTTTTGCCTTTTATGAACAAGCAAATTTTTGACAGTGTGATTCCCTCTGGTATAAAAAGTAATGTTTTACCTGTAACGGCACTTTTAGTCGGTGCGATGGTTGGCTCTGCTTTCTTTGGTATTACCCGAAGTATCATGCTCACCCGGTTTCGGGATAAAATAAATCTATCAGTGCAGAGTGCCTCGATGATGCGGGTTTTTTCCCTTCCTGCCGTATTTTTCAAGGACTATTCGGCCGGTGAGCTGAGCAACAGAATTATGAGCATTACTACCCTGTGCAATATGCTCTCCGATACGGTAATGACTACAGGACTTACCGCCCTGTTTTCCTTTGTCTATATCTTTCAAATGGGACATTATGCCCCCACGCTGGTTGTTCCCGGAATCCTGATTATACTCACTATGCTCATGTTTACCATTGTCACCACCCTGATGCAGCTGAAAATTTCCCGTAAAAGGATGAAGCTTTCGGCAAAGCTTTCCGGCCTGATTTTTGCCTTGTTCAGTGGTGTGCAAAAAATAAAACTTGCCGGGGCAGAAAAACGTGCTTTTGCAAAATGGGCCAACATTTACAAAGAGGAAGGGAAATTGACCTATTCTCCGCCCTTATTCTTACGCATCAATTCGGCTATTTCAACATTAATCACCATGGCAGGCAGCCTAATCCTCTACTATATTGCCGGGGCATCAAGAATTTCCCCAGCCGATTATATGGCATTTAATGTCGCTTATGGAGCGGTAAGCGGGGCCATTATGGCCCTGGGGGGTATTGCCATGACCGTTGCCAGTATTAAGCCTCTTTTGGAAATGATCCAGCCGATACTGGATACCATTCCGGAAAACAACGAAAGCAAAAAGATTATAACCACCCTTTCAGGTAATGTGGAAGTAAACCATCTTACTTTTCGTTATCACAAAGACGGGCCTGTTATCCTGGATGATATCAGTTTCAAAATTCGCCCAGGCGAATACGTCGCTATTGTAGGTAAAACAGGTTGCGGAAAGTCAACATTGATGCGGCTCCTTCTTGGTTTTGAGAAACCGGAAACCGGTGCCATATATTATGACGGGCACGATTTGGAAAGCCTTGACCTGCGTTCTGTGCGCCAATGTATCGGTGTTGATTTGCAAAATGGGAAACTTTTTTCCGGGGACATTTACTCCAATATTATCATCACCGCTCCCTGGAAAACCCTGGACGATGCCTGGGAAGCTGCGCGGATCGCGGGCCTTGCAGAAGACATCAAAGCCATGCCCATGGGTATGCACACCATGATCAGCGAGGGAGGCGGCGGTGTTTCGGGTGGGCAGCGCCAAAGGCTGCTTATTGCCCGCGCTGTGGTATCTAAGCCTAAAATTCTCTATTTTGATGAAGCCACATCAGCCCTTGACAACATTACCCAAAAGCAGGTGTCCGACAGTATTGCCGAGCTGAAATGCACCCGGCTGGTCATCGCCCACCGGCTTTCCACCATCCGCCACTGCGATCGAATCCTTGTGCTGGACGGGGGCAAGATCGTTGAGGAAGGAAATTATGATACGCTGATGGCCAAAAAAGGATTTTTTTATGACCTGGTCAAAAGGCAAACAATTTAAGCGGAGACAAGGGTGTCTTTCGTATCATAACAAATATAAAAAAGGAGAGATGTATGATGAAGATTACAAAAAGCACGAGGGGGAATATCACCACTCTGGCTCTTCAGGGTAGACTGGACACATTAACCAGTACCCAGCTGGCAAACGAACTAAGTGCTATATTTGAAGGGGGAGCGGTTAATCTGGTTTTTGATTTTACCGCACTGGAATATATCAGCAGCGCCGGGCTAAGGGTGCTTTTGACTGCGCAGAAAAAGGTAAACGCCCTGGGTACGGAAATGAAAATCACTGGGGCAAATGAGACGGTGAAGGAAATATTTGATATCACGGGATTTTCCGGAATTATGAATATCAGTTGATGATCAAAGTCCCTTCAGTTTACCCGGTTGTTTGATCCCTGCTTTTGACATCTGCCCAAGGGGTTTAAAAAAATATGGACTGCCCCCTGAAAGATAAAGAAAGGAATGAAGCAAATGCAGGAAGTAAAAGAGAAAAAGGTTTTTCCGGCAAAAGTGGAACTGATTCCCCAAATTAGCGAATATGTCTCTGGTTATGCGGAAAAGACGAAACTACACCCGAAACAGATCATACACCTAAAACTGGCCATTGATGAAGTGGTGGCCAATATCTGCCAATATGCCTACCAGAAACCTCCCGGTGAGGTACTGGTACAGGTTGAAAGCGGGAAGGGAAGGTTCACGGTTGATTTTATCGATGAAGGGGTTCCTTTTGACCCCCTTAAGGTAGATGAGCCGGATATCAATGCGGATATTGCCGACCGGAAAGTGGGCGGATTGGGGATTTTTCTGGTGCGCCGGTTAATAGATGAGGTCCATTATAAACGAGATGGAAGCAAAAATATCCTTACTTTGGTTTTGTATGCACCCAAGCTGTAGGGACGGTCTCTGTGCCGTCCCGGTTCAAGATTTTATTGGTAAATATTCATTTGTATCTATTCTTTCAAACCTTTATAAGTTAGGGCCAAAATAGTGATATCGTCATATTGGGCGGTGTCACGGGCAAAAAAGCGCAGGTCCTGAAGTATTTTACCGGTAATTTCGGAAGCGGGGTGCCGGGGTGCATCCTCAAGTGATTGAAGGAGTCCTTCTTTGCCCCAGAATTTTTCGGATTTATTCATCGCTTCCGTCACACCGTCGGTATAAACAACTAATGTGTCACCGGGCTGAAGAAGCACACTTCGCTTTTGATAAGGGATATCTTCTATAGCTCCCAGGGCGGGTCCCTTGACCGGAGCCAGAGGGGCAATGCCTGATGTTGAAAGATGGTAAGGTAATTCATGGCCGCCGCAGCTATAGATGACTTCTCCGGAATTTGTGTCCAAAATGCCGCAGAAAACAGTGACAAACATGCCGGTATCGTTATCGCGGCACAGTTCATTATTAACAGCGGCTAATATTTCTTCAGGGCTAGTTTCCGCTTCCGTCTTAGAACGAAGTAGAGTTCGGGCTACCGCCATAAAAAGGGAAGCAGGGACTCCTTTGCCGGAAACGTCACCAACAGTAAAAAAGAGATGGTGTTCATCAATGAAGAAAAAATCGTAAAAGTCACCTCCTACTTCCTTAGCCGGTTCTAAAAGGGCATGGATCTCGAATTCCGAGCGTTCAGGAAACGGGGGAAAGATACGGGGGACAATGCTCATTTGAATCTGCCGAGCCACCATTAGTTCCCCTTCAATTTGTCGTTTCGCGGTTTCTGTAGCTCTTTCTTTAATCAGATTGTTAATCATAAAGGCAAAAACGGCCATGCCGGCTCCGTTGGCCAAAATCATCGGTGCTATGATTTGCTTCACAAGAGCAACTGCCTGAAAAAAGGGTTTGCTGATGATCAATGTAAGACCCAAATGCATTATTTCAATGACAACGGACAAAAGAACGGCACTTGTGATACCGGGGAACTCTCCTTTGCGCCACAGGTAAATCAATCCGCCAATCAACCCTGCAAGTACTGTGGACAGAGAACATGAGTAGCAGGTAAACCCTCCCAGGGTAAAACGGTGAATGCCGCCGATAAGACCGGCACCAAGTCCTACTATAGGACCACCTATTAAACCGGCAATGGTGGGGCCTAAATCGCGAATGTTGGCAATTGCCCCCAAAATTTTAATACCGCCCAGTGTTCCGTAGATGGAAAAAGCCCCGAAAATTAAAACCAGTAACAACCTGTTACGCAGAGAAAATTTTTTGGCCAATATTTCTCCGTAAAAATTGCTGCGCGTGATAATATAAGTGACAACCATAATTACTGCCATACTGTTTACTAAATTAAGCGCAAGTTCGATTATTGCTTTCAAGGAATTTTTCCTCCTTTTCAGATAATTGGGGAAAAAAGTCCCACTTACCCTGATAAAACGTCCCAGGGGGGGAGAAGTTGCCCCAACTATTGATTCAAATTTGATTATAGACTATGAGTCGTCCCCCTGCTTCCAGGAACACTTGATCAACCGCTTTTGGGATGTGCCTCTGTCCCTACTTTGTGCAGTACTCTGGGGATAAAGGCTGAGAGTACGGCTGCTATCATGGGAAAGAAGGCGATTATAGAGAAAACCGCCTGCACCCCGACAGAATCCGCAACTCTTCCCAGCAAAGGTGCGGCAAAACCGCCTACACTCACTGCCAAACCGATCGTAATACCGGAAGCAAAGCCAACCCGCCCCGGCAAATATTGCTGACCCATCACGATCATCGGACTGAAAGTGATGTAGCAGGTAAAGCCAATGGTCATTAAGAGCAGAATCGCTAATGTTATATCGGACACCCAGACAAAAAGAAGCATTTGAGGGATGAGGAGCAAAAATGCTCCTACCACCGTTTTTTGATAGCCGAAGCGGTCTGCCAACCGCCCACCCACCAGGTTGCCGATTACTCCCATGGCTAGTAAGATGGTCAAAGAAGTGGCGGCATGTTCCTTTGAGACCTGAAAAATTTCGATCCAATAGGAGGGCAGGAATGTATTAAATCCATGCAAAAGTATGGAACGGCAGATAATGGCCAAAGTAAGCAAAATAAATGGGCCCCAGGCATCTTCCGACCTGATTTTATTTGCTCTGTCTTTACCTGAACTGCTTCCCGGAGTGTATTCCGGGGCCAATTGGGAAAAGCGGCCAGCAGCTTGATACAGGATAATTGCTGTTATCAGTGCCGGAATAAAATAAAAAGCAATGCCTTTTAAGCCCCAGAGCAAAACCAGCCCAGTCGCCATCAGGGGCCCTAAAGCAAAACCCGTATTGCCGCCCACGGAAAAGAGGCTCATTCCGGAAGCTTTTTTCTCTCCGGAGGCAATTCCCGCCATGCGCGCTCCTTCCGGATGAAATGCCGCGACACCCAGGCCGCAGAGAAAAACCCCCAAGACAATTAAGTAGTATTGATGGAAAAGTACGGTGACAGCCAGCCCCAAGCCGGCCAAAAGAGGACCCAGCGCGACAAACCAAGGTAATGATTTTCGGTCCGCCAAAAAACCGAATAATGGTTGGACGACAGAGGATGAAAGGGTCAACGCCATGATCAAAAAGCCGGCGGCAGCATATGTCAGGTGGTATTCGGAAATAAAATAAGGCAATAATGCCGGCACCGCTCCTTGAGCTATATCGGTCATTAAGTGCCCGGTGAATAAAAGAAGTATGATTTTGTACTTCACAGGGTCATCCCTTTCTGTATCCTTATTTTAATCAGATTGTTCCTTTGATCAGGAATATGCTTAAAACCCATAGCGCACTCCAAATTTCGGTCATATTTCAATTTTGATTATACCATAAGGTCTTTCCAAATGATATTACACCTTCTCAAACTTTGCTTACTAATTCGTTTGTACTCATTCAATCACTCCTTTTGATTATTTCCGGTCTGAAAAGGAAATTATGGGATTATTGAATATCCCTTTTTCTAATCAGCCTTAAAATAAAATAAGAGCGGTATCTAACCCTTAAGGTTCCGCTCAAAATATAATAATTGGTGATATTTATCCCATTCTGCTTTTATATGAAAAAGAGAGCCTATACCGGGATAAAGTCCTGGGTCTCTCTTCGTGTTTCTGGTGTAGCTTTGTTGTTATTGTTCTTTTATTCCCACTCTATGCTCAAGATATTTTCATTAAAATCAACAATTGATTTTAGTGCATTTCCTGCCATTATTTTTTCTATTTTCAATTAAAAAACCAGGCTTCAGAAAATATTAGTACGATTTTAGTACGCTCATTTTACCTGGTTGTTTATGGTGTCTTTATTATCATTTTTAGTCTTTACTATAAAGATTATATACTGTCAAAGCTTGATTATCAATTATTGTTTTGCTTCATTTCCAATATTTTGTTTTTCAATGCTTTTTATATTATTGGGGTCAGTCAAATCTTTACCTTCATATTTTTCAAGAAATTCCAATAATGCTGTTCTTCTAATTTTATAGCTTCCAAGTTTCAACGCTGGAAGTAATCCCGCCTTTATCAATTCGTATACATAAGAAGGACTTGATTTAATTAGTTTGGCAACTTCAGAAACTGTATAAAGCACATCTTGGGATTCAGCATTATAAATAACAGTAACATTCTGTTTTTCACCAATGAAACTATGCCTTTTTAGTTCATTTATAATTGCTTCTGCAATTTGCTTTTCATCAATCTTTATTTCCATAAATACACCCCAATTTTAATTATAAATTAAAGGGATGTCCTACACATGAACACCCCTTTTTTATGCTTGTTCTGCCCTGCCAGGTTACCCTTCTGTTTGTTTTAGGGTTATAGGTAAGGGTAAGTATTACCCAGCCATTAAAAGCCCCTTAAAACTCAAAATAAAGGCTTATTTTAATTTTTTGAATATCAACTTTCAAATCTTCTTTCATAAAATCACCCTTTCTTATCCTGGTTCAACATGGTTCAAGATTGGTTCAAGATGATTTTTACATCTTGAACCCCTTCAAAGCCTTATGTATCAAGGGTTTGAAGGTTTCAGGTTCAAGATGGTTCAAGATGTTTCTATATATACTTTTATTATTTAGATATATATTTATTTGTTTTAAGTATTTAATTAAAAAATGTAATATATAAAGAACTTTCATTTTATCTTGAACCATCTTGAACCGCACCCCTCAAACCCTTGCTGTTACTGTGTTTGATACGGTTCAAGATGTCTTGTTTACATCTTGAACCCATCTTGAACTTTTGCCTTCATCTTGAACCGTTAATGCTTTTCATCAAAAGCACCCATATGCCATCTGTTATCCAATTCCTTTTCACCCCGCTTGTGCAAGTCCAGTACCGCTCAAAATGAGCGCCACTGGCTATATACGTAAAATTCGCCCGGCTCAATTTTGAGCTCGTTAGATTCTTCCAAAGTATTCAATAAACGTCCTCAAATTTGAGGACAAAAGTTTCTCCGCAAATTTGCGGCCTTCATATTTCCCGTTTAAGCCTATTCTAAAACGCCGCTAAGGTATTTGTACCTGTGTGGCTATATCCCAGCCATACGGGCCATCCTCCGGCCTACACGGGCCGTTTCCTTTTCATCCCGCATAGCTTGCCAGTACGTCTGCATACTCCACGCCCAGGCTTTCATATACGCCGAGTCCTCCCGCTGTTTAAAGTATTCTGCCGGGAAAAACTCTCCATCACAGACAGGGCATTGGTAATGCTCGTCAACCATCATCATATCCACACTACACTTAGGACACTTCATTTCTTACGCCTCGCTTTCACCTTGGCACGCCGGACATCCTCGTCCAGCCGCCAGGGGTGTGGTTCATCCACTTTAATGCTCTTTATTTTGCGAATACCCACACCTTTTGTACCATAGAGATCAACATTCAGTTTAAGGCTCCCGCGAATAACAGCCCTGACAGAGTGCATATTCCAAGGATTGTTTCTTTGCGTTCTTAATCCCATCATGTTTAACCGGTCAGCTATATCTGCGCAGCTAATCCCTTGTTTGCCGGCCATTTCCTTGCATATTTCAATTACTTTTGCCCGTTGTTCAGCATAGTCACCAGTAATAACCCCGTGCAGCCTCATATAATCTCGCGTGTTTGCCTCTTTCCAGGTAGTTCCCGTAGGAGTTCTATAGCCGGCTTCGTTTAGCGCCCGCGCTATTTCAGCAATGGTCTTTCCTTCTTCGCGCAGCTTCCGCATCAGAGCTAAAGCATCACCGGTACCGGTTTGGCGTGCTAGTGGTGTTACTGTCCACTCGTCCGGGTTTTCAGGTATAGCCTTTTCCGGTGGCCACCACTCCGCGCCGCAGCTGCAGCGCCAATAATATAACTCCTGCTTAACCATGGATCCACCACAGGTGGGACATGTCATGTTTTCGTTAATCGTGGCTTGTTCTCGGTACTTCCGGTATTCCGGCATTTTACGCAGCCATTCGCCAACTCTATCTTTCACCACTCCCATATCGCGGGCCACGTCACTAATGGTTTCCCCTGCCAATACCCGCTCCAGTGCTTTCTTTTTCAGGGCTTCAAACTCGGCATTTTGCTTACGCCGGTACTCCCGGTACTCCGGCAGTTTTCGCAGTTTTTGTGTAAGCAAGTTTTGGTCAATGCCCAGTTCCCTGGCAATATCAGCAGCGGTTCTACCAGCTATAATTTGCTTTAAAGCATATTGGGTACTTTGCTCTGTCGGCATAGCACCACCCCCGCATATATGTAAAAGGGACTGGGGCTAAACCCCAGCCCCTGAATTTTAACCGGCAGCTTTAACACTCAGCACACGCATAGCATCCGGCCATGCAATGGCAATATCGGTGCGGAATATGGCGCGGAATGCCACCGTATCTTTATTGAAGCCAATGCTGTCGTTGCGCTGAATATCGATACCAGCTTTGTCGGCAATGTATACGCCGCGCTTGAAGTCGCCAACCATGAGCACATCTTTGCCGGCCTCAATGTCCCCAGGGAAGGATTCGGCCAGCACCAGAGGACGGCCCAGCAGGGTGTTGCCCAACCCAGTGGCCAGGTCCTGCACCATCAGGTAACGGCCGTCACCATCTTTGAGGCCACGCAGAACGGCCTCCATAGCGCTGTTGCAGACAAACACGGCATTCTTACGATACTTGGCAGGCAGTGCGGCCCACAGGTCCAGAATGTCATCTGCAGTAATGGCACTATCCGAAGCGGTTTCCACACGCTCAATGATCGGGTCGCCTTCGTCATCCTCGGCAGTCAGGATACCTTGCAGGTTTGGTGCAGAACCATTGCCGCCCCAATACTGGCCTTCGATTAGCTCCCCGATTTCATCCCGGAAATGCTGGGCCAGGTACCCGGCCAGGTCCACGGCATTATCCTGCAGCAGCTCGTTGGAGACTTCCACCAGTGCAGCCGCCTTGTGTGGAGTAAGGGTCACCTGGTCAAAGGTCAGTTCATAAGGAGTAATAGCCTGCCCCTCGGATACCATGGCAGCACCGCTGCCACCGGTGCGCCGTGGGTATGCAGCACTCTTACCACTAATAGGTGGCAGAATCCTTGCCAGTTGCCGCATAACAGCCACATCCGTCAGCCCGTCAATGATTTCCTTGGCGAAGTCCTCCGGTGCAATAGCGCCGGTGTTGCCTACCGTCATTAAAGCGCTGCCTTCCCTGATCTCACCGGTACGCAGGTAGTGGTTGAATGCCGCGCGGGCCTCCACCGCCGGGTCAGTGGTAATAGCTACAGTGGGAACAGTGCGCTGCTCCTGTGCTTCGTTTTGGGTTTGTTTTTCCTTTTCCATGTTTTTAACCTCCTTGAATTTTTCCAGTGACCGGCAGGCCACTTCATTTGCCGGGTACGCTGCAAAAGCCACCGGGCTAATCTCATAAAGCTCGGCTTCCATGATGGTCCGCTTGTAAATACCGTCCGTTTCGCTCCACTTGTCCTTGGTAACCCGCATCCCGAAGGATACGCCGTCAACGTCACCGCGCCTGATACTTTCCCAAGCATCATTGCCGGCTTGAGTATCAGGCAGGTCCAGCTCAAAGTTTAAGCCTGTGGTATCAGAGTTGACGCGAAGGGTCCCGGCCTTGGTGTTGCCCAACACCTGGCTTGTGTCGTGGCTCCACAGTCCCACTACAGCACGGGTTTTCAGGCTTTCGTCGAAACACCCGGCAGCCAGTTCTTCCACAAACTTGTCGCCCCACCAGTCGCGCATTTCCGCGCTTTCGGTGTTGTACTTAATTTTACCGGCTATGGTGCGCTTGCCATTATCATCGGCTTGCCTTACCTCCAGGGTTACCGGTAAAGCTCTAATTTCCCGGTTACTATCCTTGGCCACCATTATCACTCCCTCCCAACTTTTCCATGTTCATAGGTCGGTATATTTCATCCCCCCCGGCAACAGCCGGTAGGTTTTCCAGCCGCCGTACTTCGTTGACGCTCATCCAACCGGCTGCCAGTGCCGTCCTGTATGCGTCATACCGGGTCTTTAAGTCGGTCCTTAGCAGGTCCCCGGTGGTAAATTCCACATAGACGTTAGCGTCAACCAGCAGGGACCGCTCAATGGCCTGTTCAATCCTTGTCAGCCAGGGCCTTAAACTGTGGGTTAAGAATTCAAGGTTCTGCGCCTCCTGGCTTGAATAGGAAGCTTTCTCCAAGTGTCCTAATAGTGCCGGTGGCACTCCAAATATGCGGGCTATGTCAAGCACTGTTACTTGACGGCTTTCTAACCATTGCGAATCTTTGTTCGATAAGGCCACAGCGTTAAAAGTCATACCTTCTTCCAGGATGGCCACCTTACCGGCATTGTCGCTGCCGGAATATTTCTCCCGCCATGATGTGCGCAGGGTTTCCGCTGCCTTGGGGCCTAAGTGCCCAGGGTGTTGGAGTACCCCGCCAACAGCTGCGCCGTTTTTAAAGAAGCTCTGCCCATGCTTTAGCTCGGCAATTGCGCCACCAATGGATTCGCGGGCCAGGGTAACCGGTGATACCCCCCGGATGCCATCCAAAGTAACACCAAGGACGTGTAGAACGTTTACCGGGGCTAATATCTGCTGCCCTTGTGTGGTACTCACCCGGTATGTAATCGCGCCGGTGGCAGTATCCTGTTCAACTATCACACGGTTGGGGTCTATAGGCCACAGTGCTGCCGGGCGGCTTGCCTGGTCGGACTCGATATATGCGTAAAAGTTACCATTGAGCAAAAGGCAGTTCATTATCAGCTCTTTAAAGGTAAACGGTGTCATTAAGCTATTGGGTGCCCGTTGCAGCAGCCTGTCCACCGGGTGCCCGGTTGCCGGTATCCGGCCATCAGAGGTCTTACGGTATACCTTCAAGGGCAGGCTTGCCACCGCGCCGGCCAGCAGGGTTACAGCCCGCAGAACGGCAGGTACGCCCAGGGATGTAAGTGTGGTTACCCTTACACCAGCAGCAGTTGCCGGGGAGATAATGTCCTGCCAACCATCAGTGCTTGCCGTGGTCATAGTTCGCTGTTCAGTTGGCTTGAATATACGTTTTAGCCAGTTAATCAAATCACAACTAACCCCCTTTCGCGGTAAACTGATTTCTTCTCCCGCAGCATGGCGCGGCTTATGGCCAGCACCAGGGCCACAACACCGTCAATACGGTCCTTGCTCCGGGCCTTACTCGGTTTAATATTACCGGCAGCGTCCTGTTCCAACGTGACGTTCTGCGCGTTCCACCGCAGCACCGGGTGGCCACCGTGCCTTAACCGGCTAGATAGCACCCATTCTTCCAGTGTCTTGGACGGTGCCGACAGGGAAGCATACCCCATGCCGGTGCTGACCATTGTTGCCCCTTCTTCCCCTAGTTCAACTGCCAGTTGGCAAGCGTTCCACCGGTCAAAGGCTATTTCCTTAATGCGGTACATGCCCGCCAGCTCCTGTATGTCGGCCTTTATTGCCCGCTGGTCCAATACGTCACCAGGCAGCAACTTAATGTGCCCAGCTCTTGCCCAGGCTCGGTAGTCCGCAATGTCTCGTCGATCGCCGGTTGCGCGGGCCTCTGGTAACCAGAAGAACGGCAGCACATCATAATTGGGCGGGTCGTCGTCACTGGGAAACACCAGCACGAACGCCGACAGGTCCGTTGTGGTGGACAGGTCCAGGCCAGCGTAACACTCCCGGCCACGTAGTGCCTCCGGGTCCACAGCTTGGCCACAAGCGTCCCAGCGGTCTGCAGGTATCCAGGCTGTTTCTGAATTGGTCCACTGGTTAAGGTACAGTCGCCGGAATGAGTTCTCCAGTGCCGCAGATTCCTTTGCACGGTCGGCCAGGGCCTGCATATCGTCCAAGCTTCGGAATGTCCCCAGTGCCGGGTTAGCTTTATACCAGGTTGCCGGGTCCTGCCAGTCGTCGTCCGGGCCAGCCTCGTACAGCACCGGCAGGAAGGTGGGGTCAACGCTTGGGTCGGCGGCTACACGTTTGGCGTGTTCGTATAGCTCATAAAAGATACTTGCCCGGTCATAGCCAGCAGTGGAAATTATCAGCAGCAAGGGTTCCTCCCGTGCGCCAAAACCGGTTTGTAGGGCCTCCCAAAGTTCCCGGCCTCGCTTGCCTTCCCAAACGTGTAGTTCGTCCGCAATAATGGCGGTCGGGTTCAAACCATGGGCCAGGCCACCGTCAGCTGATAATGCCCGCAGAATACTGCCGGTCTTTGTGTCGATAATCCTTTTGCTGTACTCAATAACCTTCAGCCGGCTTGATAATATTTTGCTTCCTCGCACAAAGTCCCGCGCCTGGTTAAAGCAGATTGACGCTTGCTCCCGGGAACCTGCCGCCATGTAGACTTCGCCACCGGGCTTGCCGTCAGCCACCAGGTGGTATAGTCCCAGCCCGGCAGCCAGTGCGGTCTTGCCGTTTTTCCTTGGGACGTATAACAGGGCTTGCCGGTACTGCCGCTGTCCATCAGGACGTAAGGTGCCGTACAGCTTCTGTATAAAGTCCACCTGGAACGGCATTGGCTCGAATGGCTGCCCGGCCCAGGGAGCTTTGCTGTGCTTTAAGTGTTGTAGGAATTTGAGCACCTTTTCAGCACGGTCCATGATTACGCCACCTTCTCCACACACATTAGCTGTAATTCCCGGTGCCTTTCTTCCGGGTCAATGACAGACTTTATATCGAACACCCTGTCACCGTACAGCACCCGCATGGCAGGCTTTATTCCAGGCAGGTACCTTATAGTAACCTTTGCGGTCAGTTCCGCTTGGGTGTTCTGCAGTTGTATATACTCCTCTCCTTTGAACGGCTCCACCGCGGCCCACACCGTGGCCACGTCCTGCCAGCCAGAACCTATAGGTGTGCCGTACTCGTCCACAACCTCCACAAACTCCTGCAGGGTTACCCGGTGGCGCAGTTTACCGGCTTTCATAATGTCACCACCCGGTAAGGATAGTACAGCAGCTTAATGGTCTTTAGCTGTTGGTCCTTGTCAATGAAGCTGCCTTCGCGGTCCTCGTATAGCATGGCAGTGTGGAGCAGCAGGCCAGCTTTTACAGTGGCAGGGACTTCCTCAAAGTCGGCCAGTGGTTTGCCCAAGAAGGTTACTGCAAAGTCCACTGCCGCCGCCATATAGACAGTCAGTAGGTCGTCCTCCAGGTCGTGGTCAATGCGTAAATGTGATTTTACGGTATTCAGGTCAAATGTCATATTCTCCACCACCTTTTAATCCAGCAGGCTTTCCAGCTCGTCCGTTTCTTTTGGCTCCGGCAGGTCCATCCGCATCCTTGCGCTGGGTGACAGGCCAAAAAGTGTGATAAACGCCCGCAACTCCTTCAGGCAATCTTTCATAATGTAATACTCCGGTCGCTGCTTTGGTTGGCCATTGGATTGTATATAGGTATCCCCTTCAGCAGCCAGGATTTTTTGGCATTGTTCATACCGTGCCCAGGTCTGACAGTACATAGCTAGCGTCTGCTTGTCCAATTCCGTCAGCAGCCCCATGCGAAACAAGGGCTTGGCCACACGTCGCCACTCGGCCTTGGCCTCTTTGGTTAGCCAACTGGGACATTTTGGCATGTTCGCCGCCGGTTCCGGTGGGGTCACCGGTGGTTGATACATCTTGTCAACCAGCTTTAATTTTGCTATTGGGCCTCTGCTTCCCATATTTTCCCTCCTTCCGGTTTTTAAAACTATGACGCGCAAAATGTTGACTGCCCCGCTCGGTCCCCTGGGCCAATCTCGTACAATTTTACTACCCCTCCCGGTGAACAGCTTGGTGACATTTTCCACATAATGGAATACAGTTGTCAGCCACCAGCCGCAGGTCGGGCCTTTCCCGTACCGGCTTGATATGGTGAACCAATTTCGCCCTAGTGATCCGGCCTTGCTCTAAACACCGGTGGCATATCTGATTGCCCGGTTGGTTCATAAACCAATGTCTAAATTTATCCCATTCAGTGTTGTATAACCGCTGCCGTGCGCTGCCTCGCCGTTCGTCGGTTGCCCTGTCGTAAGGCTTACGGCCTTGGGCCTTGTGCCGCTCACAGTAGCTGCCTTCGCGTATAATCTCGGTACAGCCGGGGTAACGACAGGCTCGTCCAGGTGATATGGCCATCAGACTGCCACCACCCCTATGGCTCGGGGTCGATTGGTGGCTTTATCTGTAATAGCCATGTACTCCACTTCCATACCCTCGCGCAAGTCGTCGAAGCCGGGGTCAACGCAGCCTACAGCATGGAAGAATATATCGCTGCCATCCTTTTGCTGAATAAAGCCAAAGTCGTTTTTACTCACTATACGAACAATTATTCCCTTACGTGTTTCCACGTTTAGCACCTCCAAAATAGAAAAAGCCCACCTTAACGCGCAATTGCAGTCGCGTTTCCGGCGGGCTTAACCCTCACGTATTCCGTTGTCAAGGTTGAAACCTTGCCACACTTCTTACATTTTATTATACCAGATATTTCCCCTATTGCAAGAACCTTGCCACAATATGGGCAGTTATATTTTGTTAACTTCACCGGCTACACTCCTTTGCAACGGCAACTCTAATATCCGACAACACCTGCCTAAACATTCCGGGTTTTGTTAATAAATCCTTAGTAGCTCTTACTCCTACCGTTTGCACAATTTCAGCTATCACTTGCTCCGTAACATAGGCACCTTTTCGCTTATGTATATACTTTAAAAAGTCCCTTGCCTCCGGTGTGCAGTGGTTGATAAAAGTTTTAAGGTTCATGTTTTTCAACTCCTAATGGTTTTTGTAAAATTATGTTGTATTTTCACCACAACCGCCATTACCATAAATGTAATTATCTTGCAATATTCCCGTGCCAAAAGTTGTGCCAAAAGTTGTGCCAAAAGTGAGTGCCGGTTTTCCTTGCCATTGCTGTCTTTTTTGCGTTTTGTGCCAGAAGTGCCATGTATTTTTCACTTCTTAGACTTTTTTTATTCTTCTTTACTCTGTTTATTTTTTTAACCACATTGACTCAAAACCCCTATAAGAGAAAAACTTCTGGCACTTTTGGCACAGAATACACTTCCACCTTACTCCCCCAATGGTTTCCGGGGTTTGCACTTCTGGCACATTTCTGTCACCACTTCTGGCACTTTTGGCACGCCTCATCTAGTAATTACCAACATCAATTCCATAAAATAGACGTTCACCACCACCAATTGAAATTATTGGCTTCACATGATAAAATTAAAATATAGGGGTTCAGAATTCACCATGTGAAGCCATTGTGTAATTCTTAGATATTATGCAGTGGCTTCAGTCTTTTCAATAAAGAAGTTTGCAACCATAAAAGCTGCTTCAGGTGAACCTATTTCTTTAACGCTTATAACAAGTTCTGCGACTTCTTCAGGTGTAATTTTTATAATGGTATCATCATCAGATACATTAGTAATAGCTTTTAAAGCTGCAACCATTCCTGCTCTGAATCCAGCTTCAAAACCTGCTTCTTGGTTAAGTGCTTCTAATTCGGCAGTTTTCATATAAATTTCATTAAAGACTTCATCAGGTAACCAATCTTCCAATTGCTTGTCCACTTCAGAGTTAAGTTTCTTAATTTCTGGAAGTTCAGCATCTTCAAACCAGTTTGCATAAGCTTCTTTCCAATTTAATTTTTTTAACATTTTACATTCCCCTTTCATCTTATAAGTAAAATTCAACTTCATCCTTCAATTTGATGGTTTCCCAACCAAGATATTTTCTTAATATGTTCATAGCATCAATTATCGTTTTAATTTCATCATAATAAGGATTGTCGGAAAACCTTTTATATCTCCCTGTCCTCTGTTCTTCCAAGAAGCAATCCAGTAAGGCTTCATAATGTGGTTGCATAGCATTTAATACATGGTCCATAAAATCACATCCTTTCCCTTTATCTTTAATAATCTAAAATAATCTTTGATGTCTTAATTTTTGTAAGTTTTCCATTTATTAAGCAAATTCTGTATGAATGACTTCTTGCTTCACAGCATCCTTTTTTTATTGGTTTATTTCTTGAAATTCTTACTTTATGTATGATATGGATTTCGCCACATTCAGGACAAATATATTTATAATAATCATTTTCAAAAGTTATTGGTTTGACTATGTGAAGTCCTGTTGATTTATCCACAATTGTTCTTTCATCAATGTAACCATTTTCTGAAATTAAAATATCTCCTGACTTAATGTAAACTTTATCCCCATTTTCTATTGCTTGCTTAATCAAATTTTCTAAATTTATTTTTAGCTTTTCTATATCCTTTCTCATGATTTCAACCCCTTTCTAATTTAATTTGTTCCATTTGTTCCATCAGTGTTCCACTTTATGTTCCATAATGTTCTGTCAGTTAATTACCCTCAAACCCTTGATATACAAGGCTTTTTGAAGAATTTATATATAATATATATATATATAAATTCTTTATATATATGAAGTCATTTCATTGAAGATAGATTTTTTATTAAAAGAATTTTAATTCTTACAGAACATTACGGAACATTTCTTGAAAGCCTTATTATAACTGTGTTTCTTAATGTTCCATGACTGTTTTATTTATGTTCCTTTGCTTTTTTTTCTCGGAACATATATCCAGTAATGTGGTTTTTTTCTATAGTTTATTTCATCTACAGGAGTTCGTTTTTTCTTTGTTTCAAACCCAGTTATTTTCTTAACTTCAGTAGTAAACCTCGGTTGTTGAAATTCATATTTGTAGTTATTCATTGAACACCAGGTTTTGAATCTTAAGAATACATCTTCAGTTGCTTCATTTAATAATTCTTCATGCTCAATCCCATCCAGGAAAGCTAATACAGGGTTATTCATTTTTCTATAATCATCACCAGCCTTTTCAATGACTTTTGAGGATGTAAACTTACCATTGTTTTTAAGAACCCTTTTCAAACCTTTGATTGCCAGTAATAAAAGATATTCCAGGTTTTCAGTAGTCATTATTTGACTTTTGAAATGAACATTCTGCTCAAACTTATTGTTTAAGGGAATCAATACCAGCCTTCTATTTAACCCATGACTTGTATCATAAATAACTGGTGTTGTGTTTGAACTAAATATCATTTTTGCATAGGGTTTCATGTCAAAGGGGTTCTTACCTTTTTTTTCAACATTCACCCTATTACCTGAAGCAAGCTTTTTAATAAAGCTGCTGTTTTTGATGTCATTTGAACTTATATCATCACCAATATTTGCAAGCTTCCCAAACAGTTCAGCAGTTTTGAAAGTCTTGTCCAGGTCTTTAAGTTCCACCGAACAAACATTATCTTCACCAATCATTTGAATAATCAAATCCAGCAATGTTGATTTACCATTTGAACCATCACCAACCAGGATAAAGAAGGCATCAAAATCACTTGACCTGTAAAGGGTTGTTCCAATCATTTCTTCAATTACAGCCCTTATAGAAGAATCTCCACAAGCCAAATCATCAAGAAATTTATCTATTAAACTGGATTTTGCTGCTGGATTATATGCAGTCGGTATTTTATTCTTTGAAATATAACTTGGTGTGAATTCTTCCAGTTCATCAGTATCAAGATTATATAAGCCATTTTTAACTGGTATTTTATTGATATGGCTTAATTCCACATCTTCAGCAACTGCTTCCAAATAAGATAATGTTTCATTCCTTTGATTTTTAGTAATTGTTGGAATGTGTTTTATCATGGTTGCAAATATCAGCTTTGTTTTATCAACATAAATACCATCAGAATATATGTGAAGATTATCATTGATTGAAACAATATGTTCTTCACGCTTTAAGTAATCCCCAAAAACATTGTGCATGAACTTATTCTTTTGATAGAAAACAGGTTTGAGGAAAGCTTCATCCCTTAAAATAATTTCCAGTTCCCTTTCTTCCAAAGGTTCTTTTAATATATAGCGATTAATTAATCTTATAGTTTTTCTTGCTTCTTCCACTGTGAAAGCTTCACTTTGTAAAGTCAAAATATAATTAAATAATGATTGGTTTCTATCACCAACTTCTAAATCAAAGAAATTAATTTTATGATTAATAGGAAACAACCACTTTGGAAGCATGTCCAGTTCTTCAGATGCTTTTAAGATGTTTCTAAATTTACCATCCATTTTTACAACTCCATATGAAGTTTGACCCATCTTCATATCAGCAACAATGGATATAGCAGTGTTGGTTCTGTTTTTATTACCTTTTACTTCATTGTTCTTGAAATAAAAATGCTTTCCCCTGCCTGTTTGAATTACTACACAGTTAATATTAAGGTCATTAACTATCTTATAAAGCACTTCAGCCTGGTCAGAATCATCAACATCAACCATGATAATTCCATCATTAAAAATGCCCCCAAATTCAGGTTCATCTTTTATATCATCAAAGGTCTTGAAATCAGTTCTGCCTTTAATTTTCTCAATTGACTTCTTATTTTTTGTCTTAATAAAGCCTTTGAATAATAGTTCATATGTCTTTTTGCTCAAGCATTATCACCTGCCTTTTTAAGATTTATCCCCATATTTATAAGCACACCTTTTCATTGAAGTAGCGGGAACTTATCTTACCGGCAATAGTGATTTTCCCCTGCTCTTTCAGTTCTTGGTTTAAGCTTCTAATAATTCTATATGCTGTTGTTTGGCTAACACCTAATATTTCAGCTACATCAGCAGCTTTATAAAATTTTGGTTGTTGCTTAACAACTTGATTATTTGCCATTGCCTTAACCCCCTTTCATTTTCGTATTTATGCGACTACTGAAGTAAAAAAAAATTTCCATTGCTTCTTGATAGGTTAAACCTAATACTTGAACTATCTTATTTGCTTCACCTACAGTAAATTTTTCACCGTTTTGCAGTTTTCTGTTAAGTGTTGCTTTGTTCATATTGATGGCAATTGCAAGGGTTTCTTGGGAAAACCCTTTTTCAATAATTTTACCTTTAAGTTTCTGCATATTAGTTTTCATAAAAACACATCCTTTCCTTATTCGCATTTATGCGACTTTTTGTTATGTTAATAATATCATCTCTAAAACATAAAGTCAATATAAAATTCGCATTTTTAATACTAAAATTTATTTTTTTATAAATTGTTGTTGCATTTATGATATTAATATGTTACTATAAGTTTTGAAAGAAGGTGATGCATTGACCATATATGAAAGAATAAAAAAGCGTCGTAAAGAATTGAATTTAAGTGCTGATGATGTTGCAAAAGCACTAAATGTTTCAAGGGCAACAGTATACAGATATGAATCTTCTGATATTGAGAAATTGCCTATTACGGTAATAGAACCATTAAGTAAAGTATTAAGAATCCCTCCTGGGCAACTGATGGGGTGGGATAAGCTGGAAAGTGAAATCTATGATGACCAGGTTTTTGAAAACTTCTTAAAATCTTCAGGTTACAAAATTACCGTTGAAAAAGTTGATGTATCAAAAACTGGTTACTGGGAAGAACAGAAAGATGAAAATGGTAATGTTATCGGAAAAGTTTGGGTTCCAGACGAAGAAATGTTTGCTATAACTGTTTCTAAAAATGGTCTTTCTGTTACATTTTCTGAAGAAGAATTTAAAAAGTTTAAGCAAAGCATTAAAAAATCGGTTGACTTTGAAATTTATAGGGCAAGTCAGAATTATAAACAAAACGAATAAAAAAAAAAACAGCCCCTTTGTGTTGCAGCACAAAGAAACTGTTTAGAGATACTTTATAACCCCAAAGGGTTGATATAGTATCTACATCCATAACTGTATTATATCACACGCCTTTGGAGTTATAAAGGGTGTATTTTTTATACCCATTTTCAGAAAGGAAAGGTGATATAATGCCAGTTTACAAAGATGAAAAACGCAATACATGGTATGCATCATTTTATTATACTGATTGGACTGGGAAGCGGAAGAAAAAGAAAAAAGAAGGGTTCAAAACTCAAAGGGAAGCTAAAGCTTTTGAAAGGGATTTTTTGAGTAAAGCACATGCAAGCTGTGACATGGCTTTTGGGCAGTTAGTGGAACTGTATATGGAAGATTGCAAAAGCCGATTGAAACCAACTACATTGGAAAATAAGAAATATGTAATTGACTTAAAAGTCCTACCATACTTTAAAGATATGCCCATTAACACAATTACTGTTGCAACAGTTAGGAAATGGCAAAATGAATTGATTTCTGATGAAAATAATTACAGTCCAACTTATCTTAAAACTATTCACAATCAACTTTCAGCAATATTTAACTTTGCAAGGAAATACTATGGACTTCCAACCAACCCTGCTGCTTTATGTGGAAGCATGGGAAAGAAAACCGCTGATTCAATGCAATTTTGGACAGTTGATGAATTTAATGCTTTTATATCTGCTGTTGAAGATAAACCAGTTTCAAAAGCTGCTTTTGAAATACTCTTTTGGACTGGAATCCGTTCAGGTGAATTGTTAGCATTAACCTTGAATGATTTTGACTTTGAAGCGGAAACAGTTAATATTGATAAAAACTATGCAAGATTGGGTGATGAAGATTTAATACTTGAACCTAAAACCCCTAAAAGCGTAAGCGTCAAATACATTCTGACGTGAATTACAATAAGTCGGGCTCATCCACGCCAAGTATATCACAAAGAGCATTATTAACTGCTATCCTGAAATCATCATCCGATATGTCGTTGGCTTGAGCATATTCGACGGTATCATCAATAGTGCTGGCGAATTTCCGCGCTAAAAGTACATTCTCCCTTTCCATCATTGGAAAATGCTCAATAACATAACCTGAATAATCTAGTTCAAAATGATCCCTCGATATCTTTCCGTCAGCGAAATCAGAGACAAAGTCTATCATAAACGCTGTATGTTTCCCAACCTTCATTAATCTTCCTCCCAGGCATATTTTTCAGGTTTTGTTTCCTTGGGCTCCGGTATAATTACCTTCTGGGGTAATGCTGCACTACCGGGAAGCAAATCATCAATTGTGGAGGCATAGCCAGGTTTACCAAGGTTAGGGGCATTAGTGAAAATCCACGCCAAATATTCAAATGGATTCAGGCCGTTTTCCCTGGCGGTCACAACAAGACTATAATATACTGCGCTGGCTCTCGCACCGTTTGGCGTGTTGTTGAAAAGCCAGTTCTTACGCCCGATAACAAAAGGCTTAATGCTACGCTCCGCCCGGTTATTCGATATTTCCAGACGCCCATCCAGTAAATATCGTTCAAGATATTTGCGCTGGGATTGCGCATAATACGCTGCTTTGCCAAGAAGGGTATTGGGCAGGGCATTCAAGTGTTCAATCCAGTTGTAAAATTCATCTATCAGCGGCCTAGACAGCCTTTCACGCTCTTTAAGCCGATTTTCAGGGGTCAACAAAGCGAACTGTTTCTCGAAATAGAACAGTCTGTCGCAATAGCTGACTCCTCTTGCTGCATTGGAATCCGCTTGCTTGTCCTTTGGCAGGGTTTTCAGCGCATCAAAAAATTTTCGTCGCAGGTGGCTCCAGCAACCAACAACTATAATTTTTTCGGGCAGTTTGTGATACCCGCTATATCCGTCCGCGTGAAGATATCCTTTGAAATCTTTTAAAAACGTTTGCGGATGTATAGGCTTTCTATCGGGTTGATAGTCATAAAGTACGATCTGCTGTTTGGCCTCTCCGCTGGTGCGGTACAACCACATGTAACTCTTTGACTGTGCCGCTTTCCCAGGTTCTTTCAATACCTGAATAGTCGTCTCATCTGCATGAAGTACTTCGTGCTTACATAATCTACGCTTCAGCTCTTCATATATCGGTTCTAGCCAGGCCTCACTGGCTTTGATCAGCCAATTTGACATAGTCTGCCGGGAAAGCAGAATGCCATTTTGTTTCCACTCCTGCTCCTGTCGGTACAGTGGCGATGCCATCATAAATTTCTGCACTGCTATATGGGCAATTGTTTCAGGTGCGGCGAATCCACCTTTTATGACGGGTTCTGGCATATCTGCCTTAACGATAGGAACATGATCGGAAGTCTCTTCACAGTTCCGGCAGGCATAAATATGTTGCACATGACGAGTAATTATGGCTTTGGCAGGTATTATCTTTAGTTCTTCGCGGATTTCTTTTCCCATTGTATGCATATCGCTGCCGCATTCCGGGCATATACACTCTTCAGCCGACAACTGGTGTTCAATTATCTCAATAGGTAATTCCTTGGGCAATTTGTCAGTTGTTAGACGTGTCCGTTTGCGGTAATGGGCTTTTACTTCGGCAATTTTGGGTTCCGGTATGGTCATATCCGCATGTGATTCGGCTTCGTTGAATAAAGACAATTGCAAGCTATCAGTTTTTTCGCTTGATGTCCCAAATTGCTTATGCTTTGCTAGACGAATTTGTGACATTAACCACTCTAACTGTTTCTCTAATTCAGCGATCTTACGATCCTTTTCTTCAATTATACCAAGCAGTTTTTCTGCTGAAATTTCCTGTGTTTCCATAAGAAAATTATACCAGAAAAACTGCTAAAAAGCTAGATCTTATGGGCTTTTAAGCCCTTTTTATGATATCTATTTTAAGAAATTTGCCGCTCTAATACTTCGTTCCTCTTAAGCTTTTTCTCTAGTTTCGCACCTTCTATTAGGTATGATAGTTCTTTGGCATCAAGCACCATAGTAGCGGCATCTCCTTTTGCTGGCCAGCGAAAATGCCCACGTTCCAGGCGCTTGAAATACAGCCAGAATCCATCGCCGTCCCATTCCAGGATTTTTATCCTATCCCGATTCCGGTTGCAAAAGACAAACAGCGCCTCCGAAAACGGATCAAGGGAAAAGCTTTCTTTAACCAGGGTCATTAGGCCGTTAATCGATTTCCTCATATCTGTATATCCACAGCATAGGTATACAGGTTTTTGGCCCCATCTCATTACAGCACCCTCAATACGCGGCAGACTTTTTTTAATAGTTCTGGATCAGTACTTTCATCCACGGTAATACGACATCCGCCCACTTCAATATCCAGCGTGGATTTTACTTTTTGGTCTTGGCCAAGTTGTATCCATCCTTCTGGAATATAGTTAACAGGCTTTTCTAGCTTTGCGAGCTCTGCACATGCTGCCTTACGCAGCTTCCTTTGCCAGTAAAAGAAGGCGTTTCTGCTTATCCCTGTTGACTCACAGAATTCCTTAATGCTTTGCCCGCTATTCTGCTGTTCTTGTATCACTTTCATCCAGTGTAATAATCGGTATTCCGCAGTAACCTTTTGTGTGTCCATACAATCACTCCGTTTTCGTGTTGAATTAGTTGGCCTACTTTTTAAACTTTTTCAACTTTTTCAACCTTGTCATCGTGATTGTACAACTTTTTGTACTGCTAAAGCCACGTCACGATTTATTTGACGCTTACCTAAAAGTAAAAGGATAATAACCATTCCAACATTCCTTTGTGACATTGTAAAGGATTATGCTTCTAAACTCTATGATTATGAACCTGATGAAAGGTTATTTACTATAACAAAACACTATCTTTATCATGAAATGGATAGGGGATGTAAGAAGTCTAAAGTGAAAAGAATAAGAATACATGATTTACGACATTCCCACGCATCACTTTTAATTGAAATGGGTTTTTCACCTTTACTTATAGCTGAAAGGTTAGGACATGAAAAAGTAGAAACTACCCTTGAAACATATTCCCATTTATATCCAAATAAGCATGGTGAAGTAGCAGCCAAATTACAACAACTAAATGGTAAAAAACGCTGATAAAATACATCAAAATAATAAATTAGTACGATTTTAGTACGATTAAAAAATAATAAACCTTGAAACACTTGTAATATCAAGTATTTCAAGGTTTTTGTTTACTATTCCCACTCAATTGTTGCACAAGGTTTAGGGCTTAAGTCATAGCAAACCCGGTTGACATTTGGAACCTCTTTTAATATGCGGTTTGTAATTTTCAGGAGAATTGGCCAATCAATTTGTTCGATACTGGCAGTCATGGCATCAATAGTGTTTATGGCCCGAATTATCACTGGGTATTCAAAGCTCCGGGCATTATTTTTGACGCCAACGGATTTAAAGTCAGGGACAATGGTAAAATACTGCCATACTTTTTTATCCAAACCGGCATGTGCAAACTCTTCCCGCAGAATAGCATCGGATTCTCTTACTGCTTCCAATCGTTCTTTGTTAATGGCACCGAGGCAGCGCACGCCAAGTCCCGGGCCGGGGAAGGGCTGTCTGTAAACCATTGTTTCCGGGAGACCCAGTTCAATACCACAGGCTCTTACTTCGTCTTTAAAGAGATGGTAAAGAGGTTCTATCAAGGAAAATTTAAGGTCTGCCGGCAAACCGCCTACATTATGATGTGATTTTACAATGTGAGTCGTTTTGGTTCCGCTTTCTACAATATCCGGATAGATGGTACCCTGGGCAAGAAATTCTATTCCTTCCAATTTCCTTGCTTCTTCTTCAAAGACACGAATAAACTCAGCGCCAATAATTTTTCTCTTTTTCTCGGGATCAGATACGTTTTCCAGCTTTCTCAAGAAACGTTCACTGGCGTCAACGTAAATCAGGTTTGCGTCCATTTGATTTTTGAAAACCTCAATGACGCTTTCCGATTCGCCTTTGCGCATCAGACCGTGATTGACGTGCACGCACACCAGTTGTTTCCCGATTGCCTTAATCAGTAATGAGGCCACAACGGAGCTGTCTACCCCACCGGATAGGGCGAGTAAAACCTTCTTATCTCCCACCTGTTTTTTAATCAGTTCCACTTGATCTGCGATGAAATTTTTCATATTCCAGTTTGGTTCGGCATGACAGGTCTTGAAGATAAAGTCTTTTAAAACTTCCTTGGTTTCTTCTTCTGTTGCCGGCCAGCTTTCTCTTTTGCTTTTACACAATGCCTGCTCATGATCAACAACCAGTATCGGATAACCGGCTTCATAAATATTTTGGTTAACGTCGATTTTTTCTCCGTCCACGATATTGTTTTTGCCCCCGTTGATGATAATACCTTTGATGTTTGGTAACTGGGAGAGCTTCTCCGGTGAAATATCATGGGGGTGAATCTCACTATAGACACCAAGGTCGCGTACTGCTCTGGCAATGTATGTATTATTTGTGCCGCCCAAATCCAAAATGACAATCATGTCCTGCTTCATTGTATCCTCCCAAATAAAAATTTTTTTATTTGTAGATTATAGCACTCAAGAACCAACTTCACAAGAAAACTATTTTTGCCAGGAGAATTAGGGGGAAGAGAAGCTAAGCAAAGGTTATGTGCATGTTTATATCGGAAATGGTAAGAGAAAACAACCGTACCATTTGGCTGGGCTGTTTGGACGGCATGCAGTGGTAAACGTTATTCATTGGTCAATTTGTGAAAAATATGGAATACCATGAAACGAGATTCGGATATCTTGCTCTTGATAACGGTTGAACAATTTGAAAAGGATGTTTTATCAATAGGTTAAGGGGTTTTGTCAAGACCAGGTAAAGATTGATAAATAAAGAGATGTTTTATTGCTTTCTTAGCTAATAACATCCTCATGTTGATTCTTCTTTATTAATAATTGTATTATCCACTCTAAGATAATTCCGAAGAGGATTGACAATAGAGAATTAACAATCATAGTATTCCGACCTTCTTGAAGTAAAGGGCTGATCTGAAAAGAGACCACCCAAGTCCGGATGGCAAACCAGACTATACCCCCATATATTGCTCCACGCAAAAGATTGTAATTTGTTTTAAAATAGGGAATTAAGTAAGTATAGGTTAGACCAAGAAAGATGCTGAATATAATTTCGAAAAAAAATGAATATGCATGTTCAAATAAGCCTTGAGGATGCTTCCCTGAGGCAATAATACTTGTATAATCCCAAAATGACTTTTCAGTAATCATAAACACGTTGTGCAGTAATAGATCAGGAATATTTTTTGCAATACTGGCGATTGTGCCGGCTATTACCCCTTTGATAAATCTATCATTCAAAATAATCTGCCCCTTTTTAAGTTTTTTTGTCCTAGCGATAACAGCCATAATAATCTAACGGACAGCTATTCTTTTCCTGGTTTTTATTAAGTACATTGTTGCAATAACCCCATAAGTAATATGAGCAATTAAATCTACAATTGCTTCTGTCTCAGTGCGATGTAGGTATGGTCGTGGATTTAGGGAAACAAGATTTGGAATGACTGCCACATGAACTACCCATAAAAGAACAGATAATCCGATTCCTTTAAGATAAGGGTAATCTGAGCCGTAATATTTGAATATTAAGACAATGAATATCCCTATAAGAGCTCCTGCGATAAAATGGGTGATCTCGCTGATCCCATACTTTAGTCCGGTTATTTTTAAAAACGGAAATATAATTTGGTTAATATAATGTCCTGTCATTGAAGTTCCAAGAGTTAGAAGAGCTAAGCCATGAACAATTATATCTCCCATAGTCCCAAGCAACCCGGCAACCACTCCGCGTTGGATAGTATCCGGCATGCGCACATTACCTCCTCTAAGTAAGGTACCGTATTGTATTATGACCAATTTCTTTGAGTTTAATCAAAGAAATTATCAAGAAAGAGAGTTTTTAAGGTTCTTTCACTGTATTCTTATAAACATCCATGACAATGCTTGACACAGGAGAATGGATGAAAACTGGCCAAAGCAGATACAAAGGGCTTCCCGGGAAATAACGACATTATATAATGGTACTGCAGGGTAAGGTCGAGGGACGGTTTGGGGATACTTTATACCCCGGTTTTAGAACATGACTAAATTGTCTTTGAGTACAGAGAATTGTGGCACATTGACGGTGACCACGGACACTAAACTTCAATTTTTATCAGACAATTGTTCCCTGCATTATTATCTTCGGAGGTGTCGTTATGCTTGCTTTACTGGATTGTTGCTGTGGTTTGGACGTGCACAAGGATGTTATTCATGCCTGTATTTTAAAAGGTTCTCCTGATGAAGAGCCTATTTCTATTCACGCCGAATTTAAAGCTATTCAATCCGATTTGCAAGCGATGTGCTCTTGGCTTTTAGAAAATCAGTGTTTTAATGTTGCTATGGAGAGTACCGGTGTTTATTGGCGGCCTGTTTATGAAGCATGTGAAGAGTTCTTGGATGGTTATAAGTGTCTAATGGTTGTGAATGCTCATCATATGCGTAATTTGCCCGGTCGCAAAAGTGATGTCAAGGATGCCCAGTGGATTGCTACCTTGCTTCGCCATGGTCTTTTGGAGCCTAGTTTTGTTCCAGAAAGGCTTATTAGAAATTTACGAGAATATTCAAGGCTACGTCGTACTTTGGTAGCAGAGCGTACTCGTTATTCTAATAGGCTTGAGAAGTTTCTGCAGGCTCATGGGTTTAAGCTATCTTCTGTTCTAAGCAGTATTTTAGGGGTAAGTGGTAGACGGCTGCTTGCTACCTTGTCTCAAAAAGGTGTTTTATCGCCTATTGATGTGAGTGATGCTATGGACAGACGTGTTAAAAAGTCTATGGAAGAGATTCGGTCAACCGTTACTGGTAAACTTGACTATTCCGAACGTTCTTATCTCAAAATTTTACTTGATAAAATTGATACTCTTGATGGTGAGATTAATGATATTCTTCTGCTTATGCAACATTTAGCTGAACCCTATAAAATTCAGCTTGAGCAGCTTGATTCTATACCCGGCATTGACATAGCAGCGGCCCTTACAATTATAGCTGAAACCAGCGCAACTCCCCAGGATAGTTTTGATAGTGCTAAGAAGATCGTATCTTGGGCTGGATTATCACCTCGAAATGATGAATCAGCAGGCAATATAAAGTCTCGTAAAGTTACAAAAGGGAGTCCTTATATTAAAGCAATTTTATGTCAGGTTGCATGGGCAGCGGTGCGTACACGCAAATCAAGTTTTCATGACTGGTTTTGGACACATCAAGGTAAATTGGGTAGAAAAAAGGCTATTATTGCAGTGGCGAGAAAGATTCTAGTGCTAATTTACAAGCTACTAAAATCTGGAGAGTTCTATGACCCAATGGTGGCAAAAGTGCCAGTTCAATCGCCTCGTTAAAATAATAGCCCTTTGTTTATATGTTATCTATTACCTGTAAAAAAATCAATGTTTACGGGCTTATTTTGTGTTGCAATTTTTGAGTAGTAATTCGATCACTTGGGATGGTTGTTTTCACACTAACCGTCCCTGCAGATCATTGAACAATTTTTTGGTTTTTTCACTCTCATCACAATTTAAGATAATCAGTTTGTTATTTCTCTTAAGGTAAATAAAAGGGGGCTTTGCTGTATCGAGAAACAGCTTGGTCTTACCCAAAGACTCTAAGCTAAAATGTCCTTTTTTCTTAGTGCCGAGCGAATAGCCGTTATTTTTTGAAATGATTTTCGGCAAGCTGTCCCTCAAGGATACCTCACTAATCTCTTCAATAGGTATTTTGTCACCATAAATCCCTTGTATTTCAAAATACTCGTTTTCAATTACATATACCGGTGTTTTATTACTATAGTAGAGTAAAACACCGATGCCAATAGCTGTTAATAACAGAAAAGTGCTGGTTCCCAGGACAATCAGCTTTGTTTTTTTTTGTCATCGTTCCGTCCGGGTTTTTCGTATTGCCGTCATATTTTTGTGACTTAAAAATTATGTATATTGACAAGGGGAGAAAAGACGCAAAAATAATTCCTCCCAGCACTTCCTGTCCAATCATTATCATTACTGTGGCAAGGAGCATTAGCGCACCCATAACAAAGCAGGCATTTCCGGTGAATTTAGCCAGCTCTTCTATATCTACCTTATCCTTTTTTTCCTTGGACATAGTGTTATAGCCTGAAATCAGCCAATATGCCTTGTAATACTTAACCATTATTCCAAGGCCGACAAGTAATAAAATGGTGAAACCCATTGAGATGAAGAAAATAAAATCCAATTTAGAATATCCTTTCCTTTCTATTTTCAAATAGCCTAACAGTCAGACCTATCACTGTCAAGAAGAAGTTTTTATTTGCATGATTTGGGGCAACCTTGACTATACTATCTCTATCTGTATTACATTAAAAAATTATCGATAAATGATAAAAAACTATTGCAATTCAATAAATCATGTGTTATATTGAAACCAATATCAGGGGTATTTAATACCCGCTTAAGGAGGATATTCTATGTGGAATGGGGAGAAATCTATCATTTTAAGTAAGTTATGTATTTCGCTTTTTATGTGTCTGCTAATAATCACAGTAGTGTTTGCTCCTTGGATGACACGCTGGTTTCTAAGCTTTTCCCGGGCGGAACTTACAGGTACTGAGCCTTACTTTCTTGCCACTATCTATACGGGATTTTTTCCTGCGGCGTATCTGCTCTATAGTCTTTTGCGTCTGCTGCTCCGTATTGAGACAGAGCAGGTGTTTATAACCGAGAATGTGGAACGCCTGCGGCGTATTTCCTGGAGTTGTTTTGCCGGGGCGGCTATTTCCCTTGTTTCCACATCGTACTATTTCCCATGGGTGTTTGTGGCTGTATCTGCTGCCTTCATGGGATTGATAGTTCGCGTGGTGAAAAATGTGGTAGCTAAAGCAGTGGATCTTCAGAATGAAGTAGATTACACCGTATAAAGGGAGGGGAAGATCGTTATGCCAATCATAGTAAATTTAGATGTAATAATGGCAATGAGAAAAATATCCTCTGGTGAGCTGGCTGAAAAGATTGGTATCACCCCGGCCAATCTCTCTATCCTTAAGACCGGTAAGGCCAAAGCAATTCGCTTTTCGACAATGGAGGCTATTTGTAAAGCGCTGGACTGCCAGCCCGGAGACATACTGGAATATAGGGAGCAGAAATAAGCAAAAGGAGGTAAGTTATATGAAAGAGGATTATTTGGAAAAAAACCCCTTAACTACGGGCATAGATCAAGAGATATTGGGTACTTCCGGAACGTCATTATCTTTTAGGGGAGTACCTTTCCGCAGGCAGGCAAGGGCAAAAGGAGAACCTTTTCTGGCAGACCATAAGGATGGTTTCTTTGCTCTGGTTGCATTTGTACTGGGATTTTTTTTCGCCCGGTGGGTGCTCTTTTCCTGGCAGGGCTGGGGTGTCACAGCATTCACTTTTGGTTACAGCGGGGCAGTCACCCTATACCTTTTGAAAAAAGGGGTACATATTTCCCGGGAGGGATGGTTCTTGAAGGAGACAATCGGAAGTTTTGCCCGTGGAAAAGGCTCAACAGTTAGATATTAGCTGATTGTTGAGCCTAAATTATTACTATATGATATACACCGGCAAAATTTTTGATTGCCCCAGAAGAATGAAGTCGCGTACGGGGAAACCTATGGGGATTCAATCTTTTATCTTTTGGTTGTATTTTGACTTTAAAGTTTTTTAACCGGGAGTTGTATTAAATAATGAGATCTATTTTGGTAAAAACAGCTTGATTTGGAGCATACCTTCCCCCTCCCCACTAAAGAGGCTTTGTTAAAATTATTCAATTTTAAAGTCATTATGGAAAAGCCCCCGGTGGAAATGTCTTCCTTGTTTGCATTTTTCCTTTCTTGCATGCAGGACATATTCTTACATCTTTGCCAACAATGATGCAAAGGATTTCAATGGTTTTTAGTCCTTCAAATTTCGGTTTATACTGCTGGCTAGATGTCAGTTTTCTGCTCAGTTCCAGCTTTGTTTTTTTGTTACGGTTAGCCAGTAGCCCATAATGCCTGATTTTTACAAAGCCTTTCGGAAGAACATGCATTAAAAATCGTCGTATAAATTCTACACCTTTTAAAGTCAAAGTTATTTTCTTGCTTCTATCTTTGTTTTTGACAGTAAAAGTAACATTGCGGTCATCCATAGAAATAATCCTGGTATTAGATATTGCAATCCGATGTGTATATTTACCCAGGTACTTGATAACAGCCCAGGGACCTGAAAAAGTTTTTTTTGTGTAGGTGTACCAGTCTTTGGCATAGCATTGGTTAAGTAAACTTCGGAAATTCTTTGAATAGCGATATTGTTCGGTGTTTCCGTAAAAATTAAGCAGATCTTCATGGAAGTATTGCTTTAGATAATGCAGATATTTACCCCGAAATTTTTTTGATAATACTTTCACAGGAATAAAGAACTTTTTGCTGCTGTTTCGCCATTGATTTTCCTTTGTTAATCCTCCTGCCATTACCACTACGTGAATATGAGGATGATAATGCAAATCCTGTGCCCATGTGTGCAGTAGGGAGAAAAAACCGATCTGTGCACCTAAATATTTAGGATCACTTGAAAGTTCCTTCAGAGTTTGTGCAACGGCTTTATACATCAAATCATACAGTAATTTTTGATTATGATAAATAAGTGAGTGTAGCTCCTGGGGCAGCGTAAACACTATATGAAAATAAGGGGCATTAAGGATGTCCCTGCTTCTTTTGTCTACCCAAACAGCTTTAGTAACACCCTGGCACAAAGGACAGTGCCGGTTCCGGCATGAATTATACCGGATGATATTATAACCACATTCTTCACACTCATAAGCATGGCCACCTAAAGCAACGGTTCTGCAACGCATGATATCTCCGGCAGCTTTCAATTGCTGTATGTGGGGATTGTATCTTTCCCTATATTGAGAATAAAACTTATGAAAAATATCTTGTATGCTACTCATTTGTGTCCAGGGGACTTTTAACACCCATCAAGCTTTTCGAGGTCATGTGAAGGTAAACTAATGTTGTCTGAAGATTTTTATGGCCCAGCATTTGCTGGATGAACACGGGATCGACTCCATTTTCTAAGGAATGTGTGGCAAAACAGTGTCTTAATGTATGGGCAGAAATATTCTTGTCCAACTGCAAACGGTTCCGCAGCTTGATCAGAGTATTTTTTATGGTTTTGATGTTAATGTGCTCACTTCGGTTTTGTCCTGGAAACAGCCAATCATCAGGCTTGTATCCGATTGAAGAAAAGTATTTTTTAAAATATTTTCGTAGTACCTCCAGCGCTGTATCTGATAATATAGTATATCGGTTAGTATTATGCTTGGCATGTTCTACCCTAACTCGCATCGTTTTGCTGCAAATATCACATATTTTTAGTTTAGCTGCTTCACTGACTCGTAATCCGCTTCCGTAAATTAATGTCAAAATGGCCTTATGCTTGAGATTAATAGTATTATTTAAGATAAACATAACGTCCTGTTTTGGAGGGATTTCCGGAAATTTTTGAGATCTTTTCATACGAGGAACTTTTTTAGGATTCCACTCTTTATTCAGTACATGGGTATAAAAAAACTTAATCCCAGAAATATAGTTGTTAATAGTTCCGGCAGACAAACATTTTTCCTTCTTAAGATATAGGATATATTCTTGAATATCCCTTTCTGAAATATCTTTCATGCACTTATGCTGATCTTGTATAAATTGAATGAATGCATTAATCCTTCGAAAATATGATTCCTTGGAAGAATCCGGAGTCCCTTTAAGCTCAAAGTACATCTTTATCTCTTGTAAGTAGTGATTCATGGAATTACCTCCTGATTTTATGATGATTTATACATATCTATATCAGGAGATAGGAGGAGATCTAGCTGTTTTAAATAATTTGTGTATTTGTTTCTGCGTAAATGGTATAATCATTAAGAAAAAGTATGCTCCTTTCTGGGTTGTTTTGTTTGGCGATTAAACAATACCACAAAAAGGTCATACTTTTTCATTTTATATTTGATTTTTTATTTTGTTTTTGTTTGAAAGCCATCGCGTTAGCGATTTCGTTCTTCTGGCTGGCAGCGGTGCTGCTTACGGGGATCAGTTACTCTTTTTGGACCAATAACGGCTTGGAGCCATGGCGCAGCATGTTTTTATTTTTCAGCGCAGTATATTGGGTGATATGCGCAACCGGTCTCCCTCTTTTGGGGGAAACCAGCAACTGGTTTGGATTGGACAGTATTAACGGTCTGTTTGTGATCCCTTTCAGAAACTTCGGTTGTCATTATAGAAGCCTTGCTTTTCTGGGTAGCAACAAAAGAGCGCAGGGAAGGCAAATCTTTTCCATAGGGCTAGGGTTGGTTTTGACACTTATCATAGCTGGTCTGGTTTTGCCATTACTGATGGAGGCGGACAGCGGCGGTTTTTCTAAACTAACCAAGGGATTTTTGACTTATTTTCAGGGGATAAGGCAAGAAGTTTTTGAACTTATCGAGAACTGCATATTGGCTATCCCCATAGCAGCCTATCTATTTGGTCTGGTAGCAGGCAGTGCCCATAAAAGAGGCTGCAGTACTTTTATAAAGGATAGAACCCTTAAAACTATTTCCGTTTTACAGGTACTACCTATGACTACAGTCTATACTCTGTTGGGTTTGCTGTGCAGTTTGTATGTGGTGTTTATCGGCAGTCAGCTGCCCTATTATTTCTCTGCTTTTGTCGGGGAACGACCGGAGGGCTGGCAGATATATTCTGAATATGCCCGAAGGGGGTTTTTTGAGCTATGTCGTATTGCCGCCATTAACTTGTTTGTGTTGACGACAGTAAATCTACTGAGTAAAAAGCCGAACAGGAACAGTCTTATACTAAAGGTGCTTAACTCTTTATTGGCACTCCTTACTTTAGTACTTATTGCAACTGCCTTAAGCAAAATGGCTATGTATATCGGGGCTTACGGTCTCTCGATCCGCCGGTTGCTCCCCTGCTTTTTTATGATTTTTCTGTCAGTGATATGCGGCGGGGTGATAGTACTGCAAAAATGGCATTTTTCCATTGTACGACTGGCTGCCGGTGTGGGTGTCGTGATGATCTGCACCCTCTGCCTGCTGGATGCGGATAGTTTTGTTGCTCGCTATAACGCAAATCGTTATCTTTCCAGAACTCTCAATAATTTCGATGTGGCGATTTTATATCAGTCCGGACCGGCTGGAGTTGAACCCGCCTGGGAGGTATATCAGAAAACTAATGATCAAGTTTTGCAGGATAAACTGAAGACCTATCTTCTTATCCAGAATGAACTGGCAGCAGAATCTTCGGGTCAACCGGGGGATAATTTGCAGAAGGCACGTGCTCGGCAAATAACCGCAGGGTTTGCAGACTAGAATCCGTCTTAATTATGAGCCAGAATGGGTCTGAGATGCTAACTCAATTACCGAATGAAAACGGGTCTATTTTGCACACAGGTTGCTGTGTACGGCCTTGAATGATATAATCCTATTATGGGAAAATTAAGATATGTGATTACTATATGAGAAAGGAAGGATATAAGTGGACAATTATCAGGTAATTTTGGACTATTTTGCTAAGGTTCAAGAACCGATTAATGCAGGGAAAGTTGCTGCTGACACCGGTATAGATAGGAAAGAAGTAGATAAAATAATGAACAAACTTAAAAAAGAGGGAAAAATATCTTCTCCTAAGAGATGCTATTGGGAAATCAATAAATAAAATATATTTTAATGAAATAAGCTTGGCAGAGAGTATCCATTTTTATCATTATCTATTCTGTCTACGGGGTTAATTGCTCATTTAATAATAAGAAAATCCGGAGAAGGCACATCTTTATCACTAACCTTTAATATCATGATAAGTCACTTATTGAAAGGCGGTGTCGTTCTAAGCCGTCTTTTTTGTATCTTTCTTTCAATAAATGAAGAAAGGATGAATTATGAATACAAACCAATTGCATGAAGATAATTCCTCGTGGAAGAAGCAGATAATTTTATTTTTAATCAGTCAAAATATATCACTTTTTGGCTCGTCCGTTGTCAGTTTTACGATTATCTGGCATATAACGCTCCAGACCTCATCTGGTAAATGGGTGATGCTCTTTACCATCTGCGCTTTATTGCCCCAGGTGTTTATTTCTCTCTGGGCAGGTGTTTGGGCGGATCGTTATAACCGCAAATATATCATTATGCTGGCAGATGGTTTTATTGCCTTAGCCAGCCTGGTTATGGCTATTGTTTTTTGGGCAGGGTATGAAAAACTGGAGTTGCTTTTGGCAATTTCGCTGATTCGCTCAATCGGCGCCGGGATTCAGACGCCTGCCGTCAATGCTATGTTTCCCCAGATTGTTCCTATGGGAATGTTGACCAGGGTGCAAGGGATCAATCAAACCCTGAATAATATATTAATGCTCCTCTCACCGGCTGTGGGCGGAGTGGTGCTTGGATTGATGGGGATTTCTTGGGCATTTATGCTAGATGTGATCACCGCCTCAATAGCGATTGCGGTTCTCAGTTTTATTTATATCGAAAAGGTTACCCGAACTGTGGATACAACCTCTGTTTTCACCGAATTGCGCGCGGGGATTGCTTATGCACTTAACCATAAACTATTAAGGCGGGTTTTGATTTGTTTTGGGGTGTCCTTTTTCCTCATTACACCGGCAGCAGTATTGACACCGTTATTAGTAGAACGCATTTTTGGCGGTGATGTTTGGCGGCTGACGGCAAATGAAGTGGTTTGGACGGTTGGTTCTTTGATTGGCGGGGTCTTTGTTTCCCTGCGTGGGGAGTTTAAAGATAAAATACTTACAGTTGCTATTTGCTTGGTGGGTTTTGGCGTTACCTTTGGTTTATTGGGGGTTGCCCATAATTTCTACATATATTTGCTGATTATGGGCGTCGCGGGCTTCTTCTTGCCGATTGTTGCCACTGCCCAAACTGTACTGATTCAGGAGAATGTGGAAGCATCCATGATGGGACGGGTGTTTTCGCTGGTGCAAATCGTCACAGGCAGTGCAATGCCAATTGCCATACTGCTTTTTGGCCCGCTCGCCGATATTGTATCAATTGGCTCGATTCTGTTGGTAACTGGTGCATTGCTGGTAGTGGTAGGGATTTTGTGGGGGAAGCATGGGGTCGATACTCTTGCTTCCTAATTTTTATTCAAAAAATTGGATAGTGATCATATGCCCGCCGCGCCAGACAAAAGAGGACATCACCGTATCTGCCCTTCCCATGTGGCACAATAAGGAGCAAAAAATCATAGAATTAATAAAGCTCTAAAAGTCTGCTTTGGGGAAGGGGTAGCTATGAAATATTTAAAGACTATTTGGTTTCTTGCTCTGATCACATCTTTTTTCGGGCCGACGCTGGCCATTCCGGGGTATGAAAGTATTTTTGCTTATCGCATATTGCTGGTGGTTCATGTAATTGGTTTTTTGGGCTATTGCTTATGGAAAAGGAAAGAAATGCAATTCCACATTGAAGTAAAGGAATATATCTGGTTTTATTTTTTTTGGTTTGGCTGGGCAGTTGTTTCACTGATATGGGCGGACAGCAAAGGTGATGCACTGCGTCACATTTGGTTTATGTTTTCCGGAATATCCCTCATTGGTTTTTCAATTTTTCATATTAAAGAAGAAAAAGATTTCCGGCATTTGTACCAAATTTTTATTGCTGTTTTACTTATGTTTTTGGGAGTGAGCTTGTGGGAGCATGTTTTCCGGTATAATGTGGGGGTAGGGGGGTCCGCCGTATTTTTTGAAAGAGGGATCCCTAATGGGTTTTTACATAACCCTAACGATTTGGCCACTTTTCTGACCTTATATATCCCGTTTTTTATTTGTCCCCTTTTTAGTGTGCACAAAAACAGATACCGGTGGATGGGCATAGTCGGCATTCCCTTGGCATTACATGTTATTTTATTGACCCGTTCCCGGGCAAATATACTGGCTGTAGTAATTATAATTATTGGGGCAATTATTTTAATGAAGCCATGGAAGGTGTTAAAAAAGGCCGGGGTTTGGGGTGCGGTAATCGGGGCAGGGATTATTGTTTTGTTAATCTGCCTGTATAATTTCAATCAAGATTTTTGGAATTTCATTGAAAAAGAAAAACAAATGATTTTGACTCAGATTTTTTCTTTAGAAGGCGGGTCCAGTGTGGATATTCGGGTGATATTGCTCCAATTAGGCTACGGGCTGCTTCGAGGCCATTTCTTTCTGGGGGTTGGAGCGGGAAATGTGGAGTATCATCTGATACCTTACCGGGAGATGACCCAGGGCATCGTCAATATGCATAATTGGTGGGGTGAAATTTTTGTAAATTATGGCATTATTATTGGATTTATGTATTTATTCTTTTTCGCTAAAATGTGGTGGGAATTATTTAAAATATACAAAAGCAGTGCTGAAGGATTTTTAAAAGTGATCGTTCAAAGCTTACTGGTTTCTTTTTGCGGATTTGCTGTTGCCGTAACCAGCTCCAGTACTATGGCGGCCAGCCGCTATATGTGGGTGCTGTTTGGTTTTGCCCTATGTGTCATAAATTATTACCGGAGAATGGCACTGAAAGAGGTAACTTCACCAGAGAAAAATAGTATTCGGCTGAAGTAAATATTTTGGGGAATAAAAAAGATGGCTGCCGGAGTAATCTTCGACAGCCATCTTTTCATTTATTCCCGGAAGCTAACCCCGGACTTCAAAGAAATTCTTCGGAGCAGTGATCAGTTATTAGTGATGAGAGACAAATAAATCACCTAGTGATTTTGAATCCCTCCCCAAAGGAATGCTTAAAGGAATCACTGCTTTTTAGCAACAAGGGAAATATTATCGAAATGGTGGCTGCCTTCCCCTTTTGTATCACTAAGCACGTAAATAACGGCGGTAGCAAATTCGGAGGGGGTAATAATGGTCTGTTCAGGAATGCTTTCCCAATCGGTACCTTGGTGGCTGTAATGGAAATTATAGCCGGAGGGTAAACGCTGTCCCTGTTGGTCTAAAAAGGCAATGACAAAATGTGCCGGTCCCTCCGCACTGCCTTTGCGTGTTTGGGCTGTAAATTTGTAGTTAGTGTTTGGAGCAAGGGTGAGCTTTTGCACTACATCCCAGTTATAGCCGTTCTTCAAATAACGGTTGCCGGAAGGGTCTTTGATTACCCTGTTTTCTAATCCAGACCAGCCTGCATTGCTTTCAAAGCCGCCGTTTGAGATTTTTTCCGGTGAATTATTTATCCGGATGGTGATAATTTTTGCAGGTACGGGGATTGATAAAACAGAGTCCTTTGTTAAAGAAATATTGTCGAAGTTATGTAAATCATTTTTCCCTTCCGCCATTAAGTAAATAATGGTTTCCTTTGTTCCGTCAGGAACCTTAATGGCTTGAGGCGGGATTTTTTCCCAACCGTCTCCCTGGTGCTTATAGAAAATATTGTAATAACCTAATCTCTGGGCATGATTGTCAAAGAAAACGATTTTGAAGCGTACTTCTTGATCACCGGTATATTTACGTGTAACAGCGTTAAAATTGTAGAGGGTGTTTTGCTCCAGATGAAGAAGCTGAAAGTTTTGCCAACTGTTACCGACCCGCAGGTACCTATTTCCATCATTGGAGGTTTTGATACGGCCGCTGTCCAGAACCCAGCCTTCAATTCCTTTTTCAAAGTCTCCATTAATTACTGCTTCCTTTTTCCCAGGCGAAGTATTTTTATCTACCGGTTTGCTTGTGACCGCCGGTTTTTTAGTCTCGCCCGGTGTTGTTGCCGATTTTTGAGTACAGCCGGTAAAAATAAATATTCCGGCCAGCATTACCAGGGCAACAATAAACATCAAGCTTCTGCTTTTTTTCTCCATCTTCTTCCACCTTTCCTAAATTTTTAACCCAGATAAGACCCGGGTCACTTTTATAATATGCTTTCCGGAAATTTTGGTGCTGGTTAATCACCTCTGCCGCCTTAAAAGAATAGGATAATATGTCAACAATTTTCCCGGTCGTAATGGGGTGGTTCCTGTGATCAATGTTTACGATTTAAAGGAAAGCCGTCAGTGGTCGGATCTTCTGAACAGGTTTCCCGGACTGGATATTTTTTTTCAGCCGGACTACTGCCGGTTGTTTGAAAGGGAAGGTGAGGGCCAGGCCCGTCTTTTTGTTTACCGGAGTGAAACCGGTTGGGCAATTTATCCTTTCCTGATGCGCCGAGTTAACGATCTGCCTTGTTTTCAAGGTAAATTAAGTAAGGATTTTTATGATACCGTATCTCCTTATGGTTTTTCCGGTCCGGTGATTTCTGCGCCGGATGATCCTTTGCTTTTGAAAAAATTCAGGGACAATTTTGACGACTATTGCCTAGAAAACAACATTGTTGCCGAGTTTATCAGATTTCATCCTTTATTGGAAAACCATCGGTATGCTTGGGAAGGTTTAATTACAGTAGAAAAAAATAAAAAGATTGTCATTGTGGATTTGAGCCGAAGTGGGGGAGAAATTTGGCAGGGCTACAAATATAGTAACCGCAAGAATATTAAGAAGGCTCAAAGGGAAGGGTTGGAAACAGTTATTGAAACCGGTCCCGATAGGTTTTTGGATTTTTATGACATTTATCAAAAAACCATGGAGAGACGGCAGGCCCAATCTTATTACTATTTTTCCCCAAGGTTCTTCCGGGATCTGCACTCTCAACTGGAGGGGAATTATGCCTATGCTTTCACGTTTAAAGATAAAAAGGCCGTGTCGGCGGAATTGCTGCTTTTCCAAGGACCCTACCTCCATTCTTTTTTAGGCGGTACTCTTTCTGAGTATTTTGATTGCCGCCCCAATAATTTACTGAAACATGAAGTGATTCTTTGGGCTCAGTGCCGGGGATTTAAATATTATCTTCTGGGAGGGGGATACCGGGAAAATGACGGGATTTTTCAGTATAAGCTTTCCTTTGCCCCGGAGGGACTTCGGGATTTCTATATCGGGAAAAAGATGCATAATCCGGAGGCTGCAGTTTATTTGGAGGAAATAATGATCAGGGAAAAAGGAAAAAGGGATCAAGAAAATCATTTTTTCCCTCCTTACCGGTACAGCAGCTCGTAAGAAGAGGAGGTTCGGAAATGAAACGTTTAGTGGATTTTATCGGTGCTTTAATTTTATTGGTTGTTTCCAGCCCTCTCTTGATGCTTTTTGCTTTGCTGATTAAAGTTACTTCTCCGGGGGAGATTTTTTTTCGGCAGGAGAGGCTGGGCAAAGATGGACGTATTTTTAAAATCTATAAATTTCGTACCATGGTTCAGGGTGCCCAGTTTTTAGGCTCAGGTATGTATGTGGAGGAAAATGATACTCGGATTACCCCCTTAGGAAAATGGTTAAGAGAGACCAGTTTGGATGAACTGCCTCAGCTTATTAATGTCTTAAAGGGAGAAATGAGTCTTGTGGGGCCCAGGCCTGCCCCGCTGCACCATCTTTCTAAATATGATGATACACAAAGAAAAAGGCTGCTTATGAAACCTGGACTGACAGGATGGGCTCAAATCAAGGGGCGAAATGAAATTTTATGGCCGGAGCGAATTGCCTATGACTTGTGGTACCTGGAACATCAATCCTTACTGCTGGATTTTTACATTATCTTGAAGACTGTTGCCCTGGTATTTTCCCGCAAGGGCATTCAGGGAAACCCGCAGCGGAGAGAAAAAGACCCCTTTAGTAAAGGGTTTTAATGCTTTTTGGGGGTGGAAAATGTGCATTATGCCGGGAAAAGGATACTTGTTACCGGCGGCGGGGGATTTTTAGGCTCCCACATTTGTGAAAGGCTGATAGGTGAGGGGTCAAAGGTGCGTATTCTTGATTCCTTTGCTTCCGGCCGGCGCAGTAATTTGAAATGTTTTGCCCATAATATTAAGATTTTCAACGGGGATATCAGAGATAAGTCTTTAGTTCACCGGGCTGTTTCCGGGGTTGATGTGGTCATCCATACCGCCTTTCCTCTGGAAATGAGAACGCAGGATGTTTCTCCGGAAAAATTAAGAGCATTGTCAGCAGGTTTTTTTCATATTTTAGAGGCATGCCTTCAGGAAAAGGCACTTTTAATCTATCTTTCATCTATTGCAGTATATGGGAACGGCAAATATTTTCCTATTGATGAAAACCATGCATTGGATCCGGAAACAATTTACGGGGCGGTGAAAATCTCTGAAGAAAGCTACTGCCGCGCTTTTTGCAAAACTCATGGGTTAAAGGCGGTAATTTTAAGAGTTTCCGATATTTATGGCCCTCGGAATACCAGGCTCAGTGTTCCGGTGCGGTTTTTATTAAACGCATTGGCAGAGCGTCCTCTTACTGTTTACGGCCGGGGAACCCAGAGCCGCACTTACACATTTGTTTCAGATTTTGTTGATGCCGTCATGCTGGTACTGGCCAATCAGGGTATTATTGGAGAGACTTTTAATATTGCGGGGAGCCGGTGTATTTCCATGCTGGAATTGGCCCAGACAGTTAAGGAGGTTACCAAAACAGCTGCCCCCATCGTGTTTGGGCCTAAAGAAGATACCAGTGAAAGGCATTTGGCAATTGATATTACTAAAGGGAAAGAATTGCTGCATTTTAATCCCCGAGTGGATTTAGCCCAGGGGTTGGAGGAGACTTATCTTTGGATTTGCCGGAATCCTGATTATGTGCAGAATTTTGCCCATTTAATCGGGTAAGGCAGCAAGGGAAAATGATGAAATCATCACCGGCGGCTTTTTCGGTTTAAGGGCGCAAGCGACAGGACGTCGCGAGAGCGCTGTCAATCATTTAAGCCGCGAAAAAGCCGTCGGTTTTCATCTATATGTAATAATCATGCAACAAAGAGGTTAAGCCGGAGTCACCATTTAATAACCGGGCCAGTATGATGTAATAGATTACCTGTTCAGATGATAAATTAATCCGGAGGGAATGAAAAAATTGAAAGCCATTATATTAGCCGGTGGGATAGGAAGCAGATTATATCCGGCTACCGGTGCCCTGAATAAGCAGTTACTTCCTGTTTATGATAAGCCGATGATTTACTATCCTCTTGCTACTTTGATGCAGGGGGGATTAAGGGATGTGCTCATTATTTCCGGCAAGGAAGACATCCCCAGATTCCGGCAGATACTGGAGGACGGTCAAAAAATCGGCATGAACATTTCTTATGCAATTGAGGAAAAACCGGAGGGTATTGCCAAGGCACTGATCATAGGGGAAAATTTTATCGGTAAGGACAGTGTTTGCTTAGCCCTGGGGGACAATTTATTTTATGGTAGCAATCTTTCTCGGATTCTCCAAAGGGCCGCTTATTTAAAAGAAGGAGCACTTGTTTTTGCTTATTGGGTTAATGACCCTCAAAGATTTGGGGTAGTGGAATTTAACAGACAGGGAAAGGTTTTAAGCTTGGAGGAAAAACCAAAGCGGCCGAAGTCCAATTACATTGTTCCGGGATTGTATTTTTATGACAATACCGTTGTTGATATTGTCAAGCAGTTGAAACCTTCCTCCAGAGGGGAATGGGAAATTACGGATGTAAATGCTGAGTATTTAAAACAAGGCAGGCTGAGAGCAGAGGTTTTGAGCAGAAACATTGTTTGGATGGATACCGGTACCCCTCTGAGTTTGCTCCATGCCGGGAATTTTGTTGCTTTTATAGAAAAAAGAACAGGCCGGAAAATTGCCTGTATCGAAGAAATTGCTTGGCGCTTGGGGTTAATAACTCCGGATAAGTTTCAAAAATTGGTTTTTTCTTTGCCGAAAGGGCCTTACCGGGAATACTTGTTATTTTTGTTAGAGCAAGATAAGCAGCCTTTTGCCGAAGCGGAAAAATTATAGGCCAAGGGGGAAAAAAGATGGTGTTGCTCAGTTACGAGAGTTTATCCAACTTAGTCGGATTAAGCCTGCTAGTTTATTTAATTGTTCAGTATACAAAAAACTATATACCGGACCGGATTCCTACAGACATCTATGCTATTTTTGTGGGGACAGGGGTTATCATAATTAGTCAAGTTGCTCAGGGTACTTCCCTGAGGGACTGGAGCATGTATCTTTTTTCCCTTTTTAACGGTTTTTTTGCAGCAGTTTTGGCGGGTAAAATTAAAGATATTGCATTAAGACCCCGGAAACGAGGAAAAAACAATTGCGTATAGGGGAACTCCATCCCCTCCTTTGCCAGACAATATCTTTTTGCTATAATTGAGAAAGATGGTGAGGGAGCTTTACATAGAGGGAAAGTGAGGGGCCGATTGTGCCGCAGGTTGGTTATAAAATTTTCATCGGAACAGCCCACCGGCCTTTGCGCAACAGATTGAAGTTAATTTTTCAGCAGCGGGGATATACGGTTATCGGGGAGGCGGAGGATAGCCCGGCTTGTCTAAGAATAATCCGACGGTTAATGCCTGATTTGGTAATTCTTGATCAAGAGCTTCCGGGTATACCGGGCATTGATGTGGCTAAGATTATTGCAGAGGACAAATTGGCACCGGTGATTTTGCTCACCCCTACCTGGGAGAAAACCCTTTTTGACAAAGCCAAGGATTCCTGGATATTTGCTTTCCTGGTTAAACCTATTCAGGAAGGCCATTTGCTTTCCACAGCCGCTTTTGTGCTCCATACCTTTCATAAAATGCAGAAGCTGGAAAAACAGGTAGACAGTCTGAAAGAGAGCTTGGAAACACGAAAAATTGTAGAGAAAGCCAAAGGAATATTAATGGAAAAAGATAGTCTGACTGAGGGAGAAGCCTATAAGCGGATGCGGCAGCAAAGCATGGACAGGTGTATTTCTTTGAAACAGGTAGCTGGGGAAATTATTTCGGCCTTTGAGAAGAGCCAGAAGGAAAAGTAAACTTGATAAATGGCTGAATAGAAAATTAAGGATTTTTTTGGATAATTATTGATTTTTATTCGGCAGAAGCGTATAATCACAAAATAGATACATAAGTTTATACGGATCATGGGGAGGAAAGCAAAAGGGCAACGGCGTCCTTAACAAGGATAGAAAAGAAAGAACATCTATCTTTGTTTAGGACGTTTTTGTATTAGTTGGATAATTAAAAATTGCAGGGGTTGTGAATTTCTGACCATCCTGGTAACCGGATCCCGGGACCACAAAAAAATACCCAAAAACCTTAAAGAAATACGCCGAATAATTACTAACAAGGAGATACAAGCAATGAGCAATTACACAAAAGAAGATATTATAGAAATGGCGAAAGATAACAATGTTAAATTTGTGCGCTTACAGTTTTCTGATATTTTTGGTATCTTGAAAAATGTAGCTATTACGGTAAAGCAGCTGGAAAAAGCATTAGACGGGGAGTTGATGTTCGACGGTTCCTCTATTGATGGTTTTGTGCGTATTGAAGAATCAGATATGTACCTGAAACCTGATCCGGACAGCTGGGTGGTTTTCCCCTGGATACCTTCGGAAGGCACTGTCGCTCGCATGATATGCGATGTTTATGATTCCAATGATAAACCCTTTGAGGGGGACCCTCGGACTATTTTGAAAAGGGCCGTTGCCGAAGCGGCTAAGCTGGGATTTACCATGAATGTGGGGCCGGAAGCAGAGTTTTTTCTGTTCCATACAGAAGATTCGGGACGGCCTACTTTAGAAACCCATGACAGAGCCGGTTATTTTGACCTAACCCCTGTTGATTTAGGAGAAAATGCCCGCCGGGATATGGTACTTGCCTTAGAAGATATGGGATTTGAAATTGAGGCTTCCCACCACGAAGTAGCTCCCGGCCAGCATGAAATTGATTTTAAATATGCGGAAGCGGTAAGAACGGCGGATAATATCCAAACTTTTAAATTTGTTGTACGTACCATCGCCCAGCGGCACGGATTACATGCTACCTTTATGCCCAAGCCGATTTTTGGAATCTGCGGTTCGGGGATGCATATGAATCAATCCCTTTTTCACGGCGAGGAAAATGCCTTTTATGATCCGCAGGGAAAACTGGGGCTGTCCCAGGAGGCCTATTATTATATCGGAGGTTTAATAAAGCATGCTCCGGCTATTACTGCGGTAACTAATCCCACGGTAAATTCATACAAACGTTTGGTTCCGGGCTATGAAGCACCTACCTATGTAGCCTGGTCTGCACAAAACAGAAGCCCCTTAATTCGCATCCCTACTAAAAGAGGCTTGTCCACCAGAATAGAAATGAGAAATCCGGACCCCTCCTGTAATCCCTATTTGGCCACTGCGGTAATGCTCCAAGCGGGATTGGACGGGATTAAAAATAAAATTGTTCCTCCTCCGGCGGTAGACAGCAATATTTATGAATTGACGGATAAGGAAAAGAAAAATCTTTATATTAAAAGATTGCCCTCCAGCCTGGAGGAAGCCCTTGAGTTATTGAAGAATGATCCGGTGATTAAAAATGCTTTAGGTGATCATGCCTATAATCGCTTCTTAGAGGCAAAACAGCTTGAATGGGATGATTATCGCAGCAAGGTGACGGCATGGGAGATTGAACACTATTTAACTAAATTTTAGCATTTTGGCAGCTTTCTTCATTAAATTACTACAAATCCTTTGGAGCAAATTTTTGATCTATAAGTTGAATGTCAAGGTCTAGGTATGCTATCATAATAATAACTTTGCAGGGTAATTTCGGGAATTATTTTCCCGGAGGGATGAGTGAGCATGAAATTTATAAAAATGCAGGGCTTGGGAAATGATTTTGTTTTTGTAGATGGTTTTCAACAAGAAATTCCGGAAGATTTATCTCTGCTCTCCCAAAAGGTATGCCACCGCCATCTGGGAGTAGGGGCGGACGGTCTGGTGCTGATTCTTCCGTCCTGCCGGGGAGATGTTAAAATGCGCATTTTCAATCCTGACGGGACAGAGGCGGAAATGTGCGGCAATGCTATTAGGTGTGTTGCTAAATATATGTATGTTTCCGGGCGAATAAGCAACCGGAGAATTACTGTGGAGACATTGGCCGGTCTCATGAAGCCGGAATTGATTATCGATAACGGTACCGTTAACGGCATTAGAGTTGACATGGGAGAACCCCGGTTTGCGGAGAGGGAAATCCCGGTGATTCTTCCGCCGGGTAATGAGGGGGAAAAAGAAATACATATTGACGGCAGTATATATTCTTTTACGGCTCTTTCCATGGGAAATCCCCACTGTGTAATTTTCGTAGAAGATGTGGAGCTCACTCCCGTAAGGGAAATCGGACCCAAAGTGGAAAAACACCATTTTTTCCCGGCCAAAACCAATGTTGAATTTGTTCAAGTTCTCAGTGAGAAAGAAATAAAAATGCGGGTATGGGAAAGAGGAGCCGGCGAAACGCTGGCTTGCGGAACCGGGGCTTGTGCTGCTGCGGTAGCCGCTACCTTAAATGGCAAAACTGCCCGAAAAATGACCGTTCATCTGCCCGGTGGGGATTTATTATTAGAATGGGCAGATAATAGCCATGTCTTTATGACCGGGCCAGCGGAAGCGGTTTTTGAGGGTGAGTATTATAATTAATGCACAGAAAGTATAAATACAGGAAATACCCCAGATAAGTTTTAAAAGCTATAAACCATAGAATTTATTTGAGGAGGGAATTATTTGAAACCGCAAGCAACAAGAATACAAAACATACCGCCATATTTGTTTGCCAGAATAGAAAAGAAAATCGCAGAGGCCAAGTCCCAGGGAATTGATATTATCAGCCTGGGTATTGGAGATCCGGACAGACCTACCCCTGATTATATAATAGATAAAATGAGGGAACAAATTAGTAATCCGGAGAATCATCAATATCCAACTTCGGCAGGGATGATGGCTTTTCGGGAATCAGTAGCCAGATGGTATCAAAAAAGATTTAATGTTGATTTAGATCCCAAAACCGAGGTTGCGGCTTTAATTGGCTCCAAGGAAGGTATTGCTAATATAAATTACTGCTATGTTAATCCCGGTGATATAAACTTAGTTCCGGATCCCGGTTATCCTGTTTACGGAATCGGTACTATACTGGCCGGAGGGGAGCCCTATTACCTTCCTTTGAAGGAAGAGAATGGCTTTCTCCCGGATTTAGAGGCTATTCCGGCAGAAATAGCTCAAAAGGCAAAAATTCTTTGGATTAATTATCCTAATAATCCTACCGGCGCTGTGGCTACCCTCGAATTTTTCCAAAAGGTTGTGGAATTTGCCAAGAAGAACGATCTGCTGGTTTGCCATGATAACGCTTATTCGGAAATCGGATTTGACGGATACCGGCCTCCAAGTTTTTTGGAAGCGGCAGGGGCCAAAGATGTGGGAATTGAGTTTAATTCCTTATCTAAGCCTTTTAATATGACGGGCTGGCGTATTGGTTGGGCGGCAGGCAATGCCCAGGTAGTGGAAACATTGATCCGGTACAAATCCAATGTTGATTCTGGTGCTTTTCAGGCTGTGCAGTATGCGGCTATTGCCGGGTTAGACAGTGATCAGGAGTCGATAGAAGAGGAAAAGAAGGTTTATCAAGAACGCCGGGATCTTTTAATCGACGGTTTAAATGCGATGGGATGGAGCTTGCAAAAACCAAAGGCTACTTTTTATGTTTGGGCTCCGGTGCCTAAGGGCTATACTTCCGCGGAATTTGCCGAATTGGTATTAGAAAAAGCCGGTGTCATTATTACTCCCGGTAACGGCTACGGTCCTTACGGAGAAGGTTATTTTCGCATTAGCCTGACAGTAGAAACAAAGCGGATCCAAGAAGCTTTGGAACGGATGAAAAATGTTTTGGGCAAGTTCGAATTTTAAAAATAACGAACAATAAATCAGGTTCTGAAAAGTGCAGCTTAGTAAAGATGCACTTTTTTAGAATATACTCTGTTTCCAGGTTAATTTGGAAAAGGGGAATGCTTATGCTACCAAAGGTGGGTCTTGCTCTTAGTGGCGGTGGGGTCAGGGGCTTTGCCCACTTGGGTGTCCTGAAGGTTTTTAAAAAACACCATATTCCCATTGATGTTATTGCCGGTACTTCGTCAGGGGCACTGGTCGCAGCTTTTTATGCCTTGGGAACTGATTTAGAAATGCTGGAGAAAATTTTTCTCCGGCTTGATATCAAAAAGCTTTTAAATATCCGGTTGCACCGGATGGGCTTTGTCAGCGGGGATAATTTGGTGCAATTAATTCAACTGATTACGCAAAATCGGAATATTGAAGATGCGGTAATCCCTTTAAGAATTGTGGCTGCAGACTTGATCAATCGGGAAACGGTAGTATTTACCCGGGGGAATGTTGCCGAATGTATCAGGGCCAGCATAGCACTTCCGGGGATATTTACTCCGGTAAAAAAGGATGGGAGGCTACTGGTGGACGGGTCTGTTCTAAATAACTGCCCTTGTGATGTGGTAAAAAAAGACGCCGATATTGTGATCGCTGTCAATTTAGAGGTAAAAACTCAGGAAGAACCAGCTCATGTTTTTGAAGTGTTTCGCAGGTCCCTGGAATTAATGGCAGAAGCCCGGCAGCTGCCCTTAAGTGACCTGGTGATTTCACCTATTAAGAAGCCTGTAAGCCAGTTTGAATTTTCCCGGGGAAAGGAATGCTTGGAGATGGGGGAAAGAGCTGCCGAAGAAAAGATCGCGGAGATCAAAAAACTGGTGGGGGATTTTAAGAAGGTTCAAGAAAAAAATCTTAAGATAGATGAAAAAAACTAGTTTACTGCTGGCAAAATTGGGGAATCTTATGAAAGAAATTGAAATTAAAGCCTATGGAAAAATAAATCTTTTTTTAGATGTTTTAGGAAAACGAAGCGATGGTTATCATTATGTCCAAATGATTATGCAATCCATTAGTTTAGCGGATACCGTTCTGGTGCGGACTTCCGTTGCCGGGCCTGGGATTAGTTCCAACAGGGAAAAGAGCATCCCGCTGAACCAGGATAACATTGCCTTGAAAGCTTGGTTGCTCATGCAAAGGCTTTATCACTTGCCTGGAAGTGTGGAAATCGACTTGCATAAGGAAATTCCTGTAGGGGCCGGCTTAGCCGGCGGCAGTACCGATGCAGCTGCTGTGTTAAAGGCGGTGAATATTTTATATAATTTAGCATTAACAAATGAGGAGCTTGCTCAAATAGGAGAACAATTAGGTGCCGACGTCCCTTTTTGTATCACCGGCGGAACTGTTTTGGCCGAAGGAATTGGGGAGGTTCTTACTCCTTTGCCTAAGGTTCCTCAAATGTGGCTGGTTCTTGTTAACCCCGGATTTGAGGTATCGACGGCTCAGGTTTACAGGCACCTTGACTTGACAGCCCTTTCCCGGCATGGGAATATTTCCGGAATGATAGATGCAATTGGAAAGGGGGATTTTAATAAAATTTGCACCGGTATGGAAAATGTTTTGGAAAATGTAACTATAAAAATGCATCCGGTATTATTTGATATCAAAAAAGAATTAGCTGCGTTGGGCTTGTACCCGCTGATGTCCGGTAGCGGGCCGACGGTATTTGGCGTGGCCGAAACAAAGGAAAAGGCACTTTGGGCAGCGGAAAAATTGCAGGGTAAATGGGAAACTGTGATTACAGCCTATACAGTATGATTTGGGGGATTTAAGATGAGAAAGAGATTACTGCCTGTCCAGCTTGAGTCTTACCGGCCTTTACGGGAAATAGTTTTTGAGAGTTTAAGAGAGGCTATTATCTCCGGTCATTTAAAGCCCGGCGAACGGCTGGTAGAAGTCCAATTAGCGGAAGAAATGGGTGTAAGCCGTACTCCGGTGCGGGAAGCAATCAGAAAATTAGAACTGGAAGGTTTTGTGGTGATGGTTCCCCGTAAGGGAGCATATGTGGCCAGCATTTCCGTAAAGGATATTGCCAATGTCTTTGAAATACGAACGGCTTTGGAATCCTTGGCGGCTGGCTTGGCAGCGGAACGGGCCACAGAGGAAGAAATGGAAAAACTGGAAAGACTTTTAGTTTCGGTGGCGGAATCTGCTGATAATAATGATTTAGATGGTTGGGTAGATAAGGATACCATTTTTCACGAAACTATTTATAAAGCAAGCCGTAATGAACGCTTGGTGCAAATAGTAAATAATTTAAGGGAACAAATTCAAAGATTCCGGGCAACATCTTTGGGATTTCCCGGGCGGATGAAGGTTGCGGTGGAAGAACACAGAAAGATTGTGGAAGCAATTTCCGAAAGAAATGTTGCTTTAGCCCAGGCTCTTGCCCAGGAGCACATAGAAAATGCGGAGCATAGTATTTTAGAAGCCTTACAGGACAATTTATCTTCCCTGTCTGGCGGGGAGGAAGAAGTATAGCACTTGGGTACGGTTTGCGCTATTTTATCACCCATTAATTTCTTAAGGCATTCAAAAAATCCTAATCATGTTTTTTGAAAGAAGGGGATCCGGATGAAGGGATTTGATGCGGTAATACTTGCGGGAAGCTCTAATAAAGGAAAATTAAGTAAATTAAGCAAAGAAAAATATGAGGCGTTGGTGGAAATTGCCCACCGTCCGATGATATCATATGTGGTTGATGCAGTTTTAGAATCACCTTTAATTAATAGGATTGCTATTGCCGGCCCGATAAAAGAAATGGCTCAATTATTTGGTGATATTGATAAGGTAATAATCACTCCCGGGGGCAGAACTCCGGTAGAAAGCTTGATTAATGCTTTAGATGTCCTGCAGCCCGCGGGAAAAGTTCTTGTGGCAACTTCAGACATTCCTTTAATTACATTAGGAGCAATTGCTGATTTTGTAAACCGCTGCAACTCCCAAAAAGCCGATGTCTATTACCCCATTGTGCCTAAAGAAGAAAATGAAAAAAATTATCCCGGGATTAAAAGGACTTATATTAAGTTTAAAGATGGGGTATTTACAGGGGGAAATCTTTTTTTAATCGATCCGGTAGTAGTTAAGGCTTGTGCTTTAAAGGCCGAGGATTTTGTAGCCAATAGAAAATCTCCGATAGCATTGGCAAAATTGGTGGGATGGAGTTTTCTAATCAAATTTGTGCTCCGAAAATTAACGATTAAAGAGGTAGAAACCACCATTTCCCAAATTTTTGGCATTAATGGTGCAGTTATCATTTCTCCCTTTCCTGAGGTCGGTATTGACGTAGACAAGCCCAGTGATTTAATTTTAGTTCAGGAGAAGCTATTAAAAAAAGCGCAGCCTTAAAAGGCAGCGCTTAAAACATATTTTTCCTGATTAAGTAAATAACACTGAAAAAGCAAAATACGGCGGAAATGCATAGAACCAGCAAAAAACCATAGGGGGAATTCTGAAAGGGCAGAGTAAGGTTCATACCGAAAAAGCTGGCGATCATTGTGGGGATGGCCATGACAATAGTGATTACGGCCAGGAATTTCATCACAATATTTAAGTTATTGGAAATAATGGAGGCAAATGCATCCATCATGCCGCTGAGAATGTTGCTGTAGATATCTGCCATTTCAATAGCCTGCTTATTCTCTACAATAACATCCTCCAGCAGGTCCTCATCTTCTTCATACATTTTGATTATTTTACTTCTGAGCAGTTTTTCCATTACTCTTTCATTAGAGCGTAAAGAAGTGGTAAAGTAAACTAAACTTTTTTCCAGTTCCAAAAGCCTGATCAGTTCCTTGTTACGCATGGATTTTTGCAGTTCAAACTCAATTTCGTTTGTTTTTTTGTTTATTTCCCGCAGGTATTTATGGTAAAGTGCAGCGATTCTGTGCATTATTTGGAAGACAAAGCGGGTTTTTTTAAATGTAGCCATTCCTTTTACTCTTCCCTGGGAAAACTTTTTTAAAAGCTCGATTTCTTTGAGACAGACAGTGGTAATAATATCCTCGGTAATAATTATTCCCAGGGGGATCGTATCATAAATCTCGTCATTCTGTTGAATAATGGGGACACTGACAATAATGAGCACCTGGTTATCTTCCACCTCGACACGGGCCCGTTCCTCGTCATCCAGGGGATATTTGAGGAAATCACAATTGATTCCTGTTTTCCGGGTCACTTCACTGATTTCTTCTTCCCCAGGGCTAATTAAATTAATCCAGGTTCCTTTAACCGGGTTTTCTACATTGATAATTTCTCCATCGACAGTATGCAATATTTCCAGCACATCAATTCCTCCCTTTAGGAGGTTAAGCCCACAGACGGTGATCTAGACAGTTTAACCTCCGGAATATAAATAAATCTTGGGGACCTTCTCCAGGGTCATTATCCATTAGATCACCTCCAACAAAAACCTCACTTTAGAAGTGAAGGTATTGTGATTATTTTTCCTAAATTATTATATACCTGAGGTGATCATTTGGGAAGTTGAAGGTTGTCAGTAGGTTAGTTGGACAGGGGAAAGAGCAGTGATTAATTTAGTGGATAGTGAATGAAAACATTAATCCTATGGTTTTATATCAATCCTCCAATAAATCTCTAAGTAAAAAATTTTTTACAAACCATGAATCACTTTTCACTGCATTAAAGGATTTTTTTATTTTTATGTAGAAAATGAATATTTGTATGAGTGCCAGGGAAAATATTTGGAATAATCAAGGCTTGGGGGCAGGGAGTATGGAAAAGCTGAAAAGAACAGACCGCTTAGTATTGTTTACCAGGTTATTGACGAAAAATCCTAATGTTCTTTACTCATTGACTGATTTGGCCGCTTTAACCGGAGCGGCGAAATCTACCATTAGTGAAGATATTAATATCATAAAAGAGGTAATGGGTAATTATGCTCTAGGAGAGCTGGTTTCAGTGGCCGGGGCGGCGGGGGGAGTTAAATTCAAACCAGTAGAATCCCCTGAGGATAGAGTAAAATTCTTGCATGAATTAGCCCGGAAATTAAGCGATCCGGAAAGAATTATCCCGGGGGGATTTGTTTATATGACGGATGTTATCTATGATCCCGGAGTCAGTAACCGGATCGGTGAAATTTTTTTCAGCAGATTTCAGCATACCGATCCCGATTATATTGTTTCTGTTGAAACAAAAGGAATTCCATTAGCGATGATGACGGCCCGGTGTTTTAATGTGCCATTGGTCATTATCCGGCATTCCGGCCATATTACGGAGGGTTCATCGGTTAATATCAATTATGTTTCGGGATCAACTAAAAATATGCGCACCATGTCCCTGGCAAAACGGGCCCTGAAGGCAGGGTCAAAGGTCCTTGTGATTGATGATTTTATGAAGGGCGGGGGGACGGCTAAGGGAATCAGGGATCTGATGGAGGAGTTCAATTCGGAAGTAGTGGGAATCGGAGTTGTTGTTGCCACCAAGGAGCCTCAGGAAAAGCTGGTACAGGATTATTTCTCCTTGTTAGAATTAGTTTTTATTGATGAAAGTCACAAGAATATTTCCATGCAACCGGCGGCACATTTAATACACCGAGTGCAGTAGCTTAGGGTTAATTTTATTGGAGTTTTCGCAGGAGAATCAACTATTTATTTAAAAAAAGGTATATTAAGATAAAAAATTGGAAATTTAGTAGTTGTTGGAAGGGATTTTATGGTAAACGTAGAATAACAAATGGTACAATGAGTTCGGTATCGACAGAAGGGTGGTGAGGAAATGAACGTAACCGATGTCCGTATTAGAAAAATCCTCTCTGAGGGAAAAATGAAAGCGATTGTATCCGTAACCATTGACGACGCTTTTGTGGTGCATGATGTCAAAGTAGTAGACGGTCAGAACGGATTGTTTGTGGCTATGCCCAGCCGGAAAACTCCGGCCGGTGAGTTTCGGGATATTGCACATCCTATTTCTCAGCAAGCAAGAGATGTTATTCAATCCAAAGTACTGGAAAAATACCAGGAGGTACTTTCTGATCAACAAGCTGTATAGGAGAAGAAGATAAGACTTTTTTGGAGCAATTATTGCTCCATTACTTTTTTTAAATAAGATTTCCATAATTTTACGATATAGGGGGGATATTTTTGTCCACAATAGCAATTATACTTGCAGCGGGTAAAGGAACACGCATGAAATCATGTCTTCCCAAGGTTTTACATCGGGTTGGAGGCAAATTTATGGTTGAGCACGTTATCGGTGTAATGAGAAAAAATGGTATTCAAAAAATAGTAACAGTGATTGGTCATAAAGCAGATATGGTACGTGAAGCTTTGGGTGATAAGGACATTGTTTATGCAGTGCAGGAGCCGCAGTTAGGGACGGGCCATGCCGTCATGACAGCCTTAACCCATATTGAGGAACAGGAGGGTACTGTTCTTGTGGCCTGCGGGGATACACCGCTCCTGCGTTCCGAAACCTTTCAGGAGCTTATGGACTATCATCATTATACCAAAGCGGTATGTACTATTCTGACGGCTAAGCTGCCTGATCCTACGGGATACGGCAGGATTATCAGGGGAAATAACCTGGATGTTACTAAAATTGTGGAGCAAAAGGATGCATCGGCAAAGGAGCTTCAGTTTAACGAGATTAATACCGGTACCTATTGTTTTGATTTAAAACGGCTTCGGGAGGCAATCCATCTATTAACAACAAATAATGCTCAGGGGGAATATTACTTAACAGATACAATTGCATATTTTGTTTCTCAGGGCTTAAAGGTGAATGGGTACATAGCCAAGGATTATCAAGAAACACTGGGGGTAAATTCCAGATCCCAGTTGGCGGAGGCGGAAAAAATATTAAGAATGCGCAAGGCTCAGATTTTGATGGATGAAGGAGTCACCATTGTTGACCCGGCAACTACATTTATTGATGAGGATGTCCAAATTGGAATGGATACGGTAATTGAACCCTTTACCTTTTTAAGGGGAAAAACAACTATCGGGTCGGACTGCGTGATCGGTCCAAATTGTGATATTCAGGATTCTCTCGTAAAAGACGGTGTCCGGATTAACAGGTCTGTGATGATTGAGGCAGAAATTGGAGATAATAGTATTATTGGGCCTTTTGCCTACCTGCGCCCGGGGAGCAAGCTGCACAGCAATGTTAAGGTAGGGGATTTTGTGGAAATTAAGAAGTCGGTTATTGGAGAAGGGAGTAAAGTTCCCCACTTAAGTTATGTTGGAGATGCGGAAGTTGGTAAAAAGGTTAATATCGGATGTGGTACTATTACCTGCAATTACGATGGAAAGAACAAGCATCGTACTGTAATTAAAGACGGGGCTTTTATTGGCAGCAATACTAATCTGGTAGCACCTGTTCAGGTAGGAAGCGGAGCTATGACTGGTGCCGGGTCTACTATTACTAAGAATGTTCCTGACGATGATCTTGCTATAGGCCGGGGAAAACAGATTAATTTGGCCGGATGGGCGGCAAAGAAAAGGCAGGAACAGGATAAGTCATCATAACCTGCTGATCTCCTTTCCTCCAGGGTTGGAAAAAAAAATGCAATATATTAGAGAATCTAGACAGGATATGAAGAATATTGGGCGAATAAAGTTCAAGAATCATGACTTTTTCCTGCCGGGAGGTTTATAAGATTATGAGCAACTTGAAATTAAAGCTATTTACCGCTAATGCTAATCCTCAATTGGCTCAGGAAATAGCGGATTATATTGGATTAAGTTTAGGAGCGGCAAAGGTGACCCGTTTCAGTGACGGGGAAATTACATTAGCGATAGATGAAAGTGTCCGGGGTGCTGATGTTTTTATTATACAGCCGACATGTGGTCCAGTGAATGAGCATATGATGGAACTCTTAATTATGATAGACGCTATGCGCCGGGCTTCCGCCCGGAGAATCACAGCGGTGATACCATATTACGGATATGCTCGTCAAGAACGTAAAAGCAGGGCACGAGATCCTATTTCCGCAAAATTAGTAGCAAACCTGCTAACAGCGGCGGGAGCCCGGCGGATTGTCACAATGGATCTCCATGCTGGTGCTATCCAGGGTTTCTTTGATATCCCTGTAGATCATTTGCCCGGTGTGCCAATTATAGCCGAATATTATAAAAGTATAATTTTTGATTTTAAGAATGTGGTAGTTGTTTCCCCGGATTTGGGCGGGGTTACCCGGGCCCGGAATTTAGCTAACCGGTTAGATGCGGATATTGCTATTATCAATAAAAAACGGCCTCAGCCCAATGTTGCGGAAATCATGAATATCATTGGAGATATCAAAGAGAAAACAGTAATAATGGCGGATGATATTATTGATACCGCCGGGACTATTACTCTGGGGGCCCAGGCATTAATTGAACATGGAGCCAAAGAAGTATACGCTTGCGGTACTCATGGCGTATTATCCGGGCCGGCGGTAAAACGCATTAAAGAATCGGTGATTAAAGAAGTGATTATTACCAATACCATTCCTTTTAATTGTGAAGATGCTGAGGTAAATAAAAAAATAAAAGTATTATCAGTTGCTCCCCTGCTGGGGGAAGCAATTATCCGAATCCACGAGGACCTTTCAGTAAGCGGGCTTTTTGACTAATTACCAGCCCTCGTATTAATATACGAGGGCAAGAGTTATTTTTTATATTGAAATGGAGTTAACTATCTTTCTTATTATTGGCATCCTGTTTATCTTCTGGTTCATTTTCCATATTTTCCGGAGCTTCTTCAGGAGTTTCCGGGGAACAGGGTGATGCTTCAGGGATAGTAGTTTCTTCATCATCTTCTCGGTTTTCTTCTTTAGGTGGGGTTTCCCTTTGAGGGGGATGATTTTCTATAGGTAATTTTTCCTCTTCCTCGGTAAATTTACTTAGAGAAGCGGCAAGAGCATGCCCTAGCTTTTGTGATTTATGTACGGTAGTTTTCCATGCCTTAGAGGTTACGGATTTTAGTTCATTAAAGGTAACTTGAAGATTTTTTTCACCGGATACTAGGTGTTGTTCAGCTCCCTCCTTGACGATAACGACATCCTTACCAATGGTGACGATTTCCTCGGCCGGCAAATATGCTTTTCCCTTAAGCCATCCCTCTAAAAATCTTCCACTGATTTCTATTTTGGTGATTTTTCCGGTGGAATCAAACCAAAATTCTTCAATGTACCCTAGTGTTTTACCGGCGGTGCTGACTATTTTTGAGTTAATTAGTGATGTGGGGTTTTTTATTAACTTCACAATTTGGGGTAGGTTGGAAGGCCTTTCGGCAGTTCCGGATTTTTCAACAGTAATGGCATTGTCCCCAATACTGCTTACTTTATTGAAAGGAATTATTTTTCCTTCCCTAAACCATCCTTTTTGGTCAATAACAATGGCAATGATTTCCTTGGCAGTCGGATCAATGACCAAATTTTTTACTGAACCAATTTGTTCACCTTCATTAACACTAAAAACAGGGAGAGAAGTGATTTGTCTACTGAGCTTTTCCATGCAAGGAACACCTCCTTTGTACAGTGTTCATTTTACAAAATAATATGCAGGTAGGTTTTATGATATGCTAAAAATCTATTTTGGTGACAGAGGGACGGTATTAAAAGGGGGATTTTTATGAAACTAATTGCCGGGTTAGGCAATCCCGGATCACAGTATGAAATTACGCGTCATAACATTGGGTTTATGGCTGTTGATTTAGTTGCCGAAAGCCTGAATATTGATTTAAAAAAACAGTCTCACTTCTCTCTGATGGGGGAAGGATGGGTGGAAGATGAAAAAATATTATTAATGAAGCCCTTAACTTATATGAATAATAGCGGAAAAGCGGTAGCTTCAGCGATAAACTTTTATAAGCTGCCTTTGGCGGATGTTTTGATAATTCATGACGATATGGATTTGGAAACAGGGCGTCTCCGGGTAAGGCGGAAGGGCAGCTCCGGAGGTCATAAGGGTATGGAATCCATTATTCAATTAACAGGAAGCCAGGAAATACCCAGAATGAAAATTGGAATTGGAAAGCCCCTTTACCAAGCGGTCGTTGATTATGTATTAATGCCTTTTTATCCTGAAGAATGGCCTACTATCAAAGCTGCATTGCACCGGGCCGATCAGGCTGTTCAGCTTTGGATTAAAGAGGGAATAACGGCTGTCATGAATAAATATAATAGTATGAAAGCAGGTACGGATTTTTCCTGAAAAAACAGGTTAGCTATACTTAAGTATAATAGACCGGAAAAAAAGGCATATAAATAAATATAGCATTGATTCCCCTGCAAAAGTATTAATTCATGGGTTTAAATGCATAAATATTCGTCATCAGACTTCCCATGATGCAACACCACCTGCTTCTCCCACGATGAAAGGAGTACCGGGCCAATTCACTTCCATGTTCAGTGGCCCTCCCGCCCCGTCTATAGGGTTCAACCCTTTTTGTCGTTCGCCTGCGCAGGGTGTTGTTACCATGCCACATAACCGATTCCTACATATTTATGCATGCATCCAGACAGCGTAATTTAGGGTTTTCGCAGGGAAATCAACATTTGAATAACAAGGTGCACGGTCTGAGAGGTCGTGCTTATTTCTGTATTGAAAAAAAATAATTAGTAATATTTAGGTACTATTTATATGAAAATAATGAGGCTATTAAATAGGAGGGTATAATGTTGTTTTCCCGGCTTATTGCTCCTTGGAAGGAACAGGTTCAGTATCAAAATTTGAAGGATAGATTAACACCAGGTAAAGCTCAGTTAGTGACAGGACTAACTGATTTGCCCCGATCATGCTGGGTAGCTGCTCTCCAGGATGATATGCATAAACCGGTATTAGTTTTAACCGCCACTGATGAGACCGCGAAAAAAGTATATGCTGATCTTGCTACGCTTTTGCCCTCCGGCAGTGTTTCTTATTTCGCCCCTTTAGAGCTGCTGCCCTGTGAAGTATATGCCGGTAGCGTGGAAATAGCAGGTCAAAGGATTTCTGCACTAACCAAATTAGCCCAGGATGAAAAAGCGATTGTTGTGTGTTCGGCGGAAGCCCTGTTAAGAAAAATTATTCCCAAAGGGGTATTTCAACAGTATTTTGTTTCATTTTCAATCGGGCAAAAGATTAATTTACAGGAATTTATTGTAAAAGCCATCAATATGGGTTATTGTAGAGAGGAATTGGTAGAAGTACCGGGTACATTTAGTGTCAGAGGGGGAATTCTTGATATTTTCCCTTTTACTGAAATAAAACCTTATCGTATTGAATTATTTGATGATGAAATTGAGTCGATAAGAATTTTTGATGCCGGAACACAATGTTCTCTAGAGGAAGTAACTGAGGCGATACTTTCCCCGGTTCGAGAAATTCCGGCGGACCATGCTGCTTTACAGGCTGCAGGGAAGATCATTGAGCAAGAATTAAGGGAAACAATGGGATCTTTGACAAAAACAACTCAAAAGCATCTCCAAGAGGCGGTTTCTCCCTTTCTAGGGTTTTTCGAAGAAGGCATTTGGCATGAGGGAATGGAACAATTTTTGGTACATATTTACCCCAAAGGGGAGTGCTTAATTGATTACCTGCCTCAGCAGGCGCCGGTAATTATATACGAGCCTAATGACGTCTATGAGGCTGTAAAAAAGATGGGAGAGGCAATTCATTCTTTCTACTATGATTTATTAGATGAAGGTAGAATACTGCCCTCCTTTGCCCGTAATTTTATCGATAGTGATTTATTTCTCAATATCCTTCAGGATCGCCCTTTAATCTTGTTTTCCTTTTTACCCCAACAGGGGGGATTCTCTGTGGCCCATCATTATGAAGTGAAAACCAGGGAACTACCCTCCTTTCAAAGCAATACCGGAAAATTAGCCGAGGAATTGAACCGTTACCGGAAGCACGGCTATCAGATAATAGCTGCGGCAAGTACGGATATGAGAGTGGGGAAATTGCGGGATTTATTCCGGGATATAGATATGAACGGAGTAGAGGTTATAAAGGCGGCTTTTTCCCGGGGTTTTGAAAATATGGAGTCAAAGCTGCTTGTTTTAAGTGAAACAGATGTCTTAGGGGGGAAAATTTATACCAAACCCCGGCGGGCCATGAGACAGGGTCAAAAAATCAATACGTTTTTAGATTTAAAGCCAGGGGATTATGTGGTTCATGTGAATCATGGAATCGGCCGCTACCTTGGAGTAGTCAGACTAAATATTGGTGAGATTCAAAGGGATTATTTGCACATTCAATACCAGGGAGAGGATAAGCTCTATGTGCCCACTGATCAGGTTGATTTAATCCAGAAATATGTCGGGACGGATGGGCATGCTCCTAAGCTGTATAAATTAGGGGGGACAGAATGGAATAAGGTCAAAAGCAAAGTGCGCCGATCCGTCCAGGACATGGCAAAAGAATTATTAGAATTATACGCTTCCAGGGAGGCTCTTCGGGGATTTGCCTTTTCTCCGGACGTAATATGGCAAAGGGAATTTGAAGATGCTTTTCCCTATCTTGAAACTCCGGACCAACTGCGGGCGGTGGAGGAAATAAAAAAAGATATGGAAAACATCAAACCTATGGATAGGTTGTTATGCGGGGATGTAGGATATGGTAAAACGGAAGTTGCTCTCAGGGCCGCCTTTAAGGCAGTTATGGATGGAAAGCAAGTAGCTGTTTTGGTACCCACAACAGTTTTGGCACAGCAGCACCAAAGGACCTTTGAGGAAAGATTTGAGGGTTTTCCCGTAACTGTAGGGGTATTAAGCCGTTTTAAAAGCTCTAAGGATATAAATCAAACCTTGAAAGGACTAGCCCAGGGGACGGTCGATGTTATTATTGGAACACACCGTCTTTTATCCAAGGATGTTAAATTTCATGATTTAGGACTTTTAATCATTGATGAGGAACAACGTTTTGGGGTAACTCATAAAGAAAAGATCAAGGGACTAAAAAAGAATATTGATGTTTTAACATTATCGGCAACACCGATTCCCCGTACCTTGCATATGTCTTTGGTGGGGGTCAGAGATATGAGTGTTATTCAAACACCTCCTGAAGACAGACAGCCGGTTCACACATATGTTATGGAATACCAAGAAAGAGTGATCAAAGAAGCTATTTCCCGGGAAATTGCCAGAAATGGACAGGTTTATTACGTGCACAACAGGGTACATAATATCTACCGGACAGCGGAACAGATCCAAAAGCTAGTACCGGGGGCCAGGATAATGGTTGCCCACGGGCAAATGAAAGAAAGGGAACTGGAAAAGGTGATGCTTGATTTTGTGGCAGGAGAAGGAGATGTCCTTGTTTGTACGACTATTGTGGAATCAGGGCTGGATATTCCCAATGTGAACACTCTTATTATTGATGAAGCAGATTCTTTGGGACTGTCCCAGCTTTACCAGCTCCGGGGCAGGGTAGGTAGGTCGGAGAAGCGGGCCTTTGCCTATTTTACTTACCGGAAAGATAAAATATTATCCGGTATTGCCAAGAAACGCTTAAAGGCCATTAGGGATTTTACGGAATTAGGTTCCGGCTTTAAAATTGCCATGCGGGATTTAGAGATCAGGGGGGCCGGTAATATTTTAGGACCTGAGCAGCATGGGCATATTCTGGCTGTGGGATTTGACTTGTATTGCCGGCTGATTGAGGAGGAAGTACAGAAAAAACAAAAGGGGGAGGAGACTTTGAAGGAAGAAATTACGCCCCTTTTGGAATTAAATGTGGATGCCTTTATACCTGACTCTTATCTTTCTGAGACCGGACTGAAGATCGAGTTATACAAAAGGTTAGCGGGAGCTGAAAGCATCCATGATGTGGATGAACTGGAAAGGGAAATGGAAGACAGGTACGGTGTTATGCCTGAGCCCTTAAGAAATTTATTTAAACTGGGTAAGGTAAAAGTATTTGCCAAAAAATTAAAAATCAGTGCTATTACCAACCAAAAAAACACGGGACAGATCCGTTTTGCCCCGGAGCACGGCATCTCTGGGCAGTATTTAGCCCAACTGGCCGGGGAATTTGGAAGGCGGCTTACTTTTAGTGTTTCCGGAGATTTGGAAATGAGAATTAAAGTGGATGCACCGGAGAAACTTTTGCCCACAGTATTGAAGCTTTTGGAAAAATTACTGGGCATAACTGAGCAAAGTTATTTAGTATCATAGAGATAATAAGGAGATTAACAATATGAAAAACCGGATATTATGGGTTCTGATGGTGACTTTTCTGGTAGGGTTATTCAGTGGCTGCGAGGCTAAACCGGTAGCTGTGGTAAATAATGAAAAGATATCCTGGGAAAGCTTTAACCGTTATTTTGAACAGGTGAGGATTAGTGCTCAAATGATGGGAACCTCTTTTGAAGGAGAAGAAGGAAAAAAGAATATAGCTCAATTGAAAAATAATACTTTAGACAGAATGATTGACGAAACATTAATTCTTCAGGAGTCAAAGAAAAGGGGGATTGAGGTTGATCAAAAAGAAATCCAAAAAAACCTGGAGGAGCAGGTAAAGGCGAATTTTGAAAACGATGAGAAATTTAGGGAATGGCTCACCTTTATGAAAATGACGGATCAGGAATTAGAACGTCAGATCAAGGTGCAATTAATAATACAGAAACTGTTTGAACAGGTTAGCGGAAAAATTGAAATAACCGATGCTGAGGCACAAAAACATTTTGAAAAGGATAAAAATAACTGGAAAAAAATAAAGGTTTCTCATATATTAATTAGTGCACAAAAGAACAAGGCCTCACAAGAAGAAATGGATAAAGCAAAGCAGAAAGCAAAAAAAATTATTCAGGAGTTAAATCAGGGGGGCGACTTTGCCACTTTAGCCCAAAAACATTCCGATGACTCTGGTTCTGCTGCTCAGGGCGGGGCCTTGGCGCTGGAATTGTCCCGGAATGATTCACGGCTTGTGCCGGAATTCGTAGCAGCTGCATTTCAACTGGATAAAGTAGGGGATTACAGCAGGGAACCGGTATTATCAAATTTTGGTTATCATATTATCAAATTAGATAAAAAAATTAGTTCCTTTGAGGATGTTAAAGGAGACATAAAAAGCTACTTAACCCAGGTGGAACAGAGTAAAAAATATGCGGAATTTATGAACGGCTTAAGGAAAAAGGCTAATATTACTAAAAATTTTAAATAACAAGTGAAAATTGGTCAGTAAAAAAATTGTTTATACCATTTATGCAGAGAAACCGACAATTTTTTCTCAACCACAAGCCACAAATCCAGCTTTTAGATTCTTGTCTCTTCATGGGAAAAAATGAATAATAGGAAGTAAAAAGTTATATACTATCACTAACACAAGGCCTTTAGACGTGACAACTTTCAGTCATTAGGAGGGGACATTTTACATGAAAGCAACAGGAATCGTACGTCGTATTGATGATTTAGGCAGAGTGGTTATTCCAAAAGAAATCCGAAGGACTCTCAGAATCCGAGAAGGAGATCCATTAGAGATTTTTGTAGATCGAGAAGGGGAAGTTATTTTAAAGAAATATTCCCCAATTGGTGAACTAGGAGATTTTGCAAAAGAATATGCTGATTCCCTCAACGAAGCAACAGGACATATTGCATGTATTGCGGACCGTGACAATATTATTGCCGTAAGCGGGGCCCCCAAAAAAGAATTTCTGAATAAACCGGTAGGCTTTGCCGTAGAAAAAGTGATGCAAGAGAGACAACCCTTGTTAATTAATAATCCCGAGGAGCATACTAATTGTAAGGATTGTGCAATTATGGATGCAGATAATGAAGAAGAGAAGTGCAAGTATACTGCGGAAGTAATAGCACCAATAATTGCTCAAGGTGACCCGATTGGGGCGGTGATTATTTGTTCTAAGGAGCCAAATGTTACCATGGGAGAATTAGAATTAAAACTGGTGGAAACAGCGGCAGGCTTTCTGGCAAAACAAATGGAACAATAAAAATATACCGGTAATTAAAACAAAAAAACAACATAGTACCGAGAAAAAAATCGCCGTTGCGATTTTTTTTGTTGGAAAATTGAAATAAGCAGGGGTTGTGATTTATTCTCAATGTTGCCTAGCAAATATACCATGTAACATGTAGCAGGAAACCGAATTCCAAGACATCAAAGAAATGTCCCCCAGAAATCTTTTTTTATTTGATTTTACCAACATAGATTGATACAATACTAGAAGTTAAATTAAATACTACATAGGAAGGGATTATACTTGAGTAATGATGGGGGGAATAGTAAGTTTTCCTTGGATCCTTTAGTTGAAGTAATGAAAACTTTAAGGGGGGATAATGGCTGCCCTTGGGACAAAGAGCAGAATCATGAGAGCTTAAAAAAATACATAATAGAAGAAGCATATGAGGTTGTAGATGCTATAGATCAAAAAGATATGCATAAATTATGTGAAGAATTGGGAGACTTATTATTGCAAATTGTATTTCATGCCCAACTGGCACAGGAAAAAGGCCATTTTAATATTTGTGATGTTGTTTGCGGGGTTACGGAAAAAATGGTGCGCAGACATCCTCATGTATTTGGAAAAGATCATGCAGAAACAGCTGAACAGGTATTGGTAAAATGGGATCAAATTAAAGCCCAGGAGCAAGATGCTTCCCAAACTATATTGGATGTTCCGAAAAACTTCCCCAGTTTATACAGAGCTCAAAAAATTCAAAAAAAAGCAGCCAGAGTAGGGTTCGATTGGCCGAGTATTGATGGTGCGTGGGACAAGGTTTCGGAGGAAATGTCCGAGTTTAAGGAAGCAATCCGGAAAGGAAAGGGCCAAAAAGAAGAATTAGGTGACGTTTTTTTTGCTTTAGTTAATATCGCCCGTTTTGTGGATATTGATGCTGAAGAGGCTTTACACGAGACGATAAATAAATTTATGCGCAGATTTTCCTTTATGGAACAAAAAGCAAAAGACATTAATTCAAAGCTGGAGGAAATGTCCCTGGAAGAATTAGATGAATTGTGGAATAAAGCAAAAATGCAGGAAAAAACTTAACAAAATCATGGAAACAATTAGGAATTGAGCAGGAATATCAAGGGCTGTAGCGAATCTGTTAGGTACCAACTTATTAAAGGAGGGAATTTAGTGAATAAAACCGAACTAATTAATAGCGTATCAGAAAAAGCAGAAATAACAAAAAAGGATGCTGAGAAAGTTATTAACGCTGTTTTTGCGAGCATTAATGAAGCGTTAGTAGCAGGGGAAAAGGTTCAACTAGTTGGCTTTGGAACTTTTGAAGTGAAAGAAAGAGCAGCTCGTGTTGGTCGCAATCCACAAACGGGAGAAACAATAAATATTTCTGCTGCCAAGGTACCCACGTTTAAGGCAGGTAAAGTTTTAAAAGAGTCGGTTGCCGGAAAATAGGATGCAGGTTCCAACAGGGACCTGTTTTTTCATGTTATCAATGTAACAGGTAGTTATTAGCAAACCGGAACTCTTCAGGGAGGTTAATAAATGCGATTAGATAAATTTTTAAAAGTATCCCGGATAATTAAGAGAAGGACGTTAGCAAAAGAAGTATGTGATGGGGGCAAAGTTTTCATTAATAATAGACCGGCGAAAGCGGGAAATGAAGTAAAGGTGGGAGATATTCTGACTATTAGGTTGGGCAGCAGGCAGCTTAAGGCAGAGATTCTTTTCATAGCGGATCATGTTAGGGCAGATCAGGCAAAGGAGCTTTATACTATACTGGAAGATGTCAGAATTAATAATGAACCTGTTGAATAGATGCTTTCCCTTCCGGAAAACATAAGTTTAAACATTTATGAAACCGGGAGGTATCGCATGAAAAAAAAGGGAATTTGGTTACAGGCACTGGTTGTAATAGCGGTGGCCGGAATTATCGCGCTGGGCTGTACCAGCCCGGGAAAAAAACTGAATAGGGAAGATATTAAACAAAAAGTACAGCTTTATGAAAAGGAACCAACTATTTCACTCTATAATAAAGAAACCGGAAAAAAAGAACGTATTAATCTGGAAAAATATCTTGAAGGAGTAGTAGCTGCTGAAATGGATCCTACTTGGCATGAAAACAGCCTGGCAGCGCAAGCTATTTTGGCCCGCACCTTTACCTTAAAGAAGATAAAAGACGGAGGTGTCAAAGCCCATGGGACAGATGCTTCTACAGATGTGGAAGAATTTCAGGCTTATGACCCGAACCGCATCAATGAAAAAGTAAGGAAAGCGGTCAGAGTTACCCGGGGAGAGGTTTTGCTGTACCAGGGTAAATATATTAACGGGTGGTTTCATGCCGATGCCGGAGGACAAACAGCTGCTTCGGCTATTGAGGGATTGGCTTATCGCAAAGAAAAAGCACCATATATTACAAGTGTCAAGGATCCGGGCTTTGCTATTACAGCTCCGGAAAACAAGTCATGGTGGGCAGAGTTTTCTTTAGATACGGTAAGACGGGCGGTGCAAAAAACATCCGGTAGGGACCCGGGGGTAATTACTTCCGCCCAGATAACAGCAAAAGGGCCTTCCGGAAGGGCGGTAACAGTAAAAATAAATAATGTTACTTTAAGTGCCCCGGCCCTCCGGTTAGCTTTAGGCAATGAAAAGATGAGATCTACTTTACTGGATAAATTTACTATAAAAAACCGCCGGCTTGTGATGCATGGAAAGGGATACGGCCACGGAGTCGGGATGAGTCAGTGGGGAGCCCGGGCTTTGGCGGAACAAGGGAAGTCTCCGGAGGAGATTGTGAAGTATTGGTTTAAGGATGTGGAATTGAAAAAAATGTGGAAGTAATCACATAAAAAAAGCGCGACATGGATCGCGCTTTTTTTATTGATACAGAAATGATTAGTATCGCGGTTAGTTTGACAGCTGGACAGGGAAAAGATATGTAAGGAAAAGTAAACAACCGGAACCAACCCGTCATATAATACATATTTCTCTTTATCTTGTCATAAATATTGGTAAAGATAAGTTTAGAAAGGATGAAAGCCATGGTGGAACAAAAGGTGCACCAGTTTTCTTTATTAAACAGGGAAGACTTTAAGTTGAGTGGGGTAACAAAGGTAGAAACATTTGATGAGCAAGAAATTATTATAGAAACAAATGCGGGGCCTTTAGGGATATTTGGAGAAAATCTGCATATTAATCGACTTAATTTAGAAACTGGGGATTTAGAAGTAATCGGGTTGATAAAATCTATCCAGTACCTAGAGCCTCAGGGAATTAAATCAGCTAAAGGAAAAGGAAAGAGCCTTATTAGCAGAATTCTAAAATAGGGCTATAAGGAGGAAGTTATGGAATCCCTGGCGGTTCAGGTAGTAAACTTTGTTTTGGCGATCACAATAGGGGTCTTTATCGGCACTTTTTTTGATGTTTACCGGGTGTTAAGAAAACTATTTCCCTCAACACGCTCAGCCCTTTGGTTTTTGGATTTAATTTGGTGGTGTGTGGCTACTTTTTCGGTTTTTTTAATATTATTATGGGGTAATTGGGGGGAAGTACGTTTTTATTTGTTTTTGGGTGCGGCATTGGGACTAACCTTTTATTTTAAAAAACTGAGCACTGTTTTTAGAAAAATATATACTCTGTTCTTTTATTGGTTATTTATAGCAATCAAAAAAATCATTTATATCATCATGATTCCTTTTCGCATCTGCAAAGGAATAATTGTTTGGATAGCTACTATGGTAGCTTTTATTTTATATAAGATTATGAAATTCTGCCGAAAAGCGGTAATATTTCCTTACAAGTTGGTGTTAGCGCTAATAAAAAAAATAGGGCGCAGAATAAGAAAAATATTCCATAGGAAAAAAAAATAGCAGGAAAAAAGGTTTAGGCAGAGAATATAATTATGTACAAATATTGTAAATATATTGTCCACAGATTGTGGATAAATTGTGGATAGGATGTGGATTCCGGATTAAATTAGGCGCAAATATTAGGGGCGGGCAGGATGAAAATTGAAATCAGAGGTGTGGAAAAGCTTAGTTTCCGAGAACGCCAGGTAGTAGCTATGAAGGAAATGGGCAAAACCTCGGAGGAAATAGCTAAAAGGCTTAAACTAAGTACAAGTACTGTGGCAACCCTTTATAATAGAGCGCGCACAAAGGGTTACGAGGTGGTAATCGTAATACCGGGCGATTCTCTGGATATTTTTAATATGGATGCGGAGGAGGCAAGCAGTGAAGAAAGGTAAATATAAAATCAAAAAAAAATTCATTTTTTTTCTGTGTATTGCCGTATATGTGTTATTTTGTTTTGGACAGCAGATTTACTGTATTATTTGCCTCAATAAAGAATATGACAATTACTTAGAAAAAAAAGCGACTTTATTGGCAGAACAAAAGAATCTAGTAGCAGAAATAGAATTATTGCAAAGTAAATCATATATTGAAAGAAGTGCCAGGGAAAACCTGGGATTAGTTAAACCGGGAGAAACTTTGCTATTGCCTGCCCGGGAAAGTAATTTGCCTGAAAAAATAGTAAATCCCGATAATATTCACTGATGATGAGTAAAGAACTTTGACCATTGACAGGGACAGTAGCCTTAGATATAATTTTCATATATTGTAATTAGTTAGGAGGAATATTTTTTGTATGGTTTTTGCCGTGGGAAGCATCGTTGAAGGGGTAGTTACCGGCATCACTAAATTTGGGGCGTTTGTGGAGCTGCCTGGGGGGTTGACCGGATTAGTCCACATATCGGAAGTAGCAGACGCCTATGTAAAAGATGTGAAAGATTATCTAAAAGAAGCGGACAAGGTTAAAGTCAAAGTTGTTACTATTGACGAAAATGGGAAAATCGGCTTGTCTATTAAGCAGGCAAAGCCAAAACCGGAAGCTCCGGTACGTAGTCCCAAGAACGATGTCCCATTTGAAGATAAGCTCGCGAAATTTTTGAAGGACAGTAATGAAAAGTGGACTGCGTTAAAACGACATAGAGAAGGTAAAAAAGGACGGTAACGGTAATAACAGCATTCCGAAGGGAATGCTTTTTTTATTAAAAACGCTTCTTATTCTTGAACAATAGTTGCTTGAACAATAGTTGAACAATTGTTGATCAGTAGTTTAGCAATAGTTTAACAGTAGTTAGACGAACAATAGTGGAACAATAGTTGAGCAATAGTTTAACAATAGTTTAACAGTAGTTGAGCATTTAGTAACAGCTAAACAACTGTTATTTAACTTATTTGAACAATTGTTAAACAATTGCTTAACAACTGCTTAACCATTGTTTAACAACTGTTATTCAACGGGGGGGTTTAATATGAGGGCTGCTATTGATATTGGAACTAACAGCCTGCGTTTGTTAGTTGGAACGCGGGATCAGGATCAAGGTAAGGTTTGCGTTGTGGAACAAATCGTTCAGGAAACCAGGTTAGGAACCGGGATCAAGAAGAGGATATTGAATCCCGAAGCAATAAACCGGACCATAGATGCTCTAAAGTATTTTCAGCATATACTGCTTCAGAACTACGGGATTAGAGAAGGGGCAATTGTTGCAACTAGTGCTGTGCGAGATGCGGAAAACAAAGAAGAATTTATAAACCGGGTTTTTGATAGTACCGGGTGGAGAGTGCGCGTTCTTTCTGGAGAGGAAGAGGCAAAATTGTCCTATTACGGGGCTCTTTCCGCAATTCCCTTTTTTCATGGAGTACCGGTGGTAATCGATATTGGCGGAGGCAGTACGGAAATAATATTTCGTTGTTTGGAGGGTATTCAGACTGTGAGTATTAATATCGGGGCCGTTAGGTTAGCTGAAAAAATGCATCCTGCCGATTATTTACGTAAAATTATTTCCGCCGGACTGGAGAGGATGGATATTCCTTACGAAAGTTCTTTTGTTGGTGTAGGAGGGACTGTTACCACAGCCGCTGCCATCTCTTTTTTTGTACAGGAATATTCCAGAGAAGCTATTCACGGCAGAATACTATCTTTAGAAGGCATTAGGGAGATAAAAAACAAATTAGCAAAAATGACTCTTTCCGAAAGAGAAAGAGTTATTGGATTGACCGCAAAAAGAGCGGACATAATTGTACCGGGATTAACAATATTGATTATTGTAATGGAAATGCTGGGGGCTGGCAAAATATGGGTTAGCGACGCCGGTTTGCTGGACGGGCTTATCCTGGAAAAATAATACAAATGATACGTTCTTGTGTCCCACAGTTGGAAAAGAGTTAGGGTTGTGACTTAATGAAAATTCGGGGACGATTTTTGTCCCCGGTACCCCGAAATCGGATCCGAAATCTCAAAGAAATACCTCAAATAAAATCATCTCACAAACCACAAGCTTTTTTTATTCACTTTGCCCAATGCACATGCATAGACATAATAATAATTAAGTTACCGGAGGTGGAATTGGTGTCATTTGACTACCCAAGGGAACATTCTACCGTTTTTGCCGTCATTATGGCGGGAGGGGCCGGTACCAGGTTTTGGCCAAAAAGCAGGTTGAAGAATCCGAAGCAATTTTTGAAATTATTAGGTAAAGCTAGTTTATTAAGTGATACCGCCAGGCGTGCATCTATGCTGGTAGAGCCGGAAAATTGTTTTGTAGTAACACATAAACAATATCAGGATCAGGTAAATGAATGCATTCCGGAAATTGCCCCCCAAAATATTATTTTTGAGCCGGAAAACCGGGATACCGCTTCTTGTGTGGGACTTGCCGCAATTAAATTAGCTAAATTAGATCCGGAAGCGATGATGGTTGTGCTTCCTTCAGATCATTATATCGGGCATGAAGAAACTTTTATTAAAACTCTGCAAACCGCAGTGTCTTTTGCGGAGCGCCATGAATACCTAATGACTTTAGGAATAAAGCCGACTGCGCCTAAAACAGGATACGGTTATATTTGCTGTGACGATTTGCTGGGCGTTGAGAATGGCTGCCCCATATACAGGGTAGATTCTTTTACGGAGAAACCTGATCCGGTAACTGCGTTACGCTTAATAAAACAAGGAAACTATTTATGGAATAGCGGGATATTTGTGTGGAAAATATCGGCAATTTTAGAGGCAATGGCAAAGTATTTACCCCAGCATTACCGGTTGCTCAAGATAATTGAGCCGTTTGTTGGTACTCCTGAGGAAGAAGCGGTACTGGAAAAGGAATATCAAAAATTTCCCAAAGTATCTCTTGATTATGGTGTTATGGAAAAGGCCCAAAATATCTGTACGGTCAGAGGAGATTTTATTTGGGATGATGTAGGCAGCTGGTCTGCTTTGGAAAAGTATTTGCCAAAGGACGAGCGAAACAACACCCTAAACGGCGGAAAGCATATTTCGCTAGATACCAGGGGCTGCATTATTGACAGTGAAGCCAAATTAATAGCAACAGTGGGAGTAGAGGATTTAATCATAATTCACTATGAGGATGTAATGTTAGTCTGCCGAAAAGACCGTGATCAAGAGGTCAAGAAATTAGTTGAAAAACTAAAAGGGCTTAATTTGGATGAATATTTGTAAGGAGGCGGCAGTGTGGCAATAGCCTTTGGAACTGACGGATGGAGAGGGGTAATCAGTGACGACTTTACTTTTGCCAATGCTAAAATAATGGCCCAGGCCTATGCAGATTATCTAAAAAAGGGAAAAGCGCCGGGGGAGAGAGTGATCGTAGGGTATGACAGCAGGTTCCTTTCCCGGGAATATGCCCATACTGTGGCCCAAGTGTTAACGGCAAATAGGATACCGGTATTGATCACGGAAAAGGTAACTGCGACTCCGGTTATTTCATACTTGATTAAGCACTTGTCCTTACAAGGAGGCTTAGTTATTACCGCCAGCCATAACCCTCCTCAGTATAATGGAATCAAAGTAAAGGGATGGTACGGCGGTTCGGCTACCGGGGAAATTATGGAGGAAATAAGAAGCTGTTTATACCGGACTCCGGTAAGGGATTCCGGAAATAATGCCCTGATGGATTATTATCAGGGTGACAAATTATACATAGATCATATAAAGCAGTTTGTTGATTTATCATTAATAAAAAGCTCAGGGCTGAAAGTACTAATTGATCCCATGTATGGAGCGGGAAAGGGGTACTTAAAATCCTTATTAGAAAGCTTTGAGATAGATGTCCGGGAAATTCATGCTACTGATAATCCCGGTTTTGGAGGTATCAACCCGGAGCCGGTGGGAAAAAATTTAGTAGAATTAAGGCGGAAAGTAATAGAAGGTAAATTCTCTGTAGGTCTGGCTACTGATGGTGATGCCGACCGGTTAGGTGCGGTTGATGAGCATGGTAATAATATCAGTGCCCAGCAAATATTTGCCATAATTCTATGGCACTGGTTTTCCAAAAGTAAAAATAGGGGGGCGGTAGGCAAAACCTTTTCCACGACAAAAATGATTGATAAGATTGCCCATAAATTTGGACTGGGTATTTACGAAACCCCTATTGGGTTCAAACACTTGGTGACTTTGTTTTTACAACATAAAATAGTGATAGGCGGCGAGGAAAGCGGCGGCATTGGAATTAATTGTCACCTTCCGGAAAGGGATGGTTTATTAAACAGCCTGCTGCTTTTGGAAGCCATGGCGTATCATCAAAAAACATTGGGCCAGTTAATGGAAGAAATCATGGAGGAAATTGGAACCCATCACTTTCTAAGAAGAGACCTTCCATTGAAAGGCTGGGACACCACTCAAATAATGAGTTTTATTAAAAACTACTGGATGTCAAAGACTCTGAAAAATGATAACTTACTCATAGAAGAGCTGGATGGTTTCAAAGTCACTTTTAATTCATCACGATGGTTGCTATTCCGGCCTTCAGGCACAGAACCGGTAATGCGTGTTTATGCTGAAGCAGAATCTAATGAAATGGTAAAAAGACTTCTCCAAATGGGGATTAAATTAGTACAAAGAGCAGTGACTTGTGATCGAATTGTACCGCTCTAACTGTGCATTTTAATCTGTTTTAGCCAACCAGGCATTATTTTATCTAGAGTGGAGATGACATCATCTATGATATCTCCCAGATTGTCTGCCCGGTCAATGGCTTTTTTTACATCCTTTTTGTGTGCTAGAGCTATGTTGTTAAACTCATCTGCAGCACAAACCAGTAATTTATAAGATTCTGCCAGAGGTTTTAATTTGGAAATAAGATCCTCAATATCTCCTTCCATTTTTTCACCTCACTTTCTCATCTCATTCAGGAAGATGCGTTTACGCGTCTTCCGGCACAAGTTACAAGTCACAAATCACAAATCACAAGTCACAAATCACTGCTTTTTTAGAACAATGTACAGGTAAAAAAAATAGAATAGTTAATATGAAGCATAAGCTCAGATATATTTTGGGGTGAGAAAATTGCTTGGGAACAATGAGATTAAAGCTGTGTTAGAGCATTATCATATTTATCCCCCTGAAATTGTTCCCCGAGGTAAAGTTTTTAAAATTTACGACGGTATTAAATACTATGCATTAAAGAAGGTAGAAATGGCTCCTGCAAAACTCTTATTTTTTCTTTCTTCGATGGATTACCTGTGGGACCAAGGCTTCCATACTATGTCTCGGCTTATTAAAAGTTCACAGGGTGAAATGTATGTTGAGGAAGCCGGGAGTTTGTTTTTTCTGACTGAATGGGTTGAGGGAAGGTATGTTAATTTAGCACATCCCCCGGAATTAAAAAAAGCAGTTCAATTACTGGCGGATATGCATTTGAAAGGAGAAGGATTCCATCCTCTCCCAGGGTGTATTCAAAGAAATGATATTGGCCAATGGGAGAAAAAGTGGCAAAGGAGAATGAAGGATCTGGAGAAAATGGCTGTATTATGCAAAAAAGAAACCCATACCTTTGATTTTATTTTTCGGAAAACTGTGCAAGATGCTTTGATACAGGGTAGCAGGGCACTTCAATTATTAGCATCTTTAGGCTATAAGGATTACTGCCGGGAATTAGAGAAAAAGAAGCCCTTATGTCATAGGGATTTTGTCTACCATAATATGATATATTCAGGGGCAGAAATTTTTTTGATAGATTTTGAGTATTGTGTGCAGGATTCCCGGGTGATAGATCTGGCCCGTTTCATCAGAACAGGCTGGCTCCGGCATCCCTGGGAGGTTGGCAGATCATTGGAAATTGTCGATTTATATAACCGGTATTACCCATTGTCTTCAATAGAATACCGGTTGTTGGAGGCGGTATTGATGTTTCCTCATGATGTATGGCGCTGCGGACATCGCTGGTATTTTAGCGGGCAAAGGAAAAATAGTATCCTGAAAGGGTTGCGTCAGGAATATGATTATCATAACCGGAAATGGGAGGTTCTGAAAAAATTAAATTGGAGGATACCCAGATAAGGAGTTGAAAGCATGGGGAAAAATATCGATTATTTGCCGGAACCCTTTTATCATATTTTAAGGCCCTTTCCCATTAAACCGTTAAAAATTGAACAGTACAAGTTAGTTTTCCGAGTGACAGCAGCGGAAGGAATTTTTGCTCTAAAAGAAATAAAATATCCCGAAAATGAATTTCGTTTTATTTATGCGGCTATGGAGCACCTAGTTTCTCACGGGTTTACCCGTATTAATAAAATGATACTGACGAAAAACTATTATCCTTTTTCAGAATTCAAAGGGAGAAAATTTGGATTATCGAAATGGATTCAGGGACGCGAGGCCGACTACAGTCAAAAATGGGATTTGAATATCGCCGCTCGGACATTAGCAGATTTACATAAAAGTTCAAAAGATTTTAATCCACCACCCTTTGAAGGCAGGATTAAATGGGGTACATGGCCTGTTTCGATGAAGGGTAAAATGGAAGAACTGTTAGATTTTAAAAAAAGCGTTCAACGCAAAAGTAGGAAAAGTTTTTTTGACCAGGTTTTTTTAGCTCATGTGGATTATTATGTAGGTGAATGCGAAACTGCTTTAGAATATCTTGCCCGGGGGGCATATGAAAAGGTAAACAGCCATGATGCCCAAAAACAGTATTTTTGCCACCATGATTATGCTCATCATAATGTTATTATTGACGAAAAGGGAAAGGGAAATGTAATAGATTTTGATTATTGTATCAGTGATATAAGATGTCATGATATAGGCAGTTTAATGCTCCGTGTATTAAAAAAAGGGGAATGGAATTACAAGAAGGCCATGTATGCTTTAAAGTCTTATGATCATAAACGGAGGGTATCTTCGAAGGAAACTGAAGTAATTAAAGCTCTCCTGAGATTTCCCCAGGATTTTTGGCAGGTAGCTTTTGCTTATTATGTTGAAAGAAATCAGCCGAGAGAACGTTTGGAACGCAAAATTAAAAACTGGGTACAGGATAAAGAACGACGCAGGAAAAGCCTCTGCAAGCTGGATAAATTGATATAATAATGGGGTGAAAGATACCATGAAGGTAGGCATTGACAGCCGTGCGGCTATCTGGTACCGGGGAACGGGAATGGGCACGTATACATACCAATTGATCAGAAATATTTACTTAATTGATAAAAAAAATGAATATCACTTTTTCCTTCCCAATGAAAGGTTCCAGGGAACAGATCCCCTTACCAGCGGTGTATTTCAAAGTATTTCCCAAACTAAGGATACTTTTTGGGAAACAGTAATTGCAGAGGAAACTATTAACCCGGAAGGTGTTGATATTTACCATGTACCTCAAAACGGTATTGGGCTGCCCTCCCCAAAGAGATGTCCTATCGTTGTGACAGTTCATGATTTAATACCCTATATATTAGAAGACACGGTAGGACCCGGTTATCTAAAAATATTCAAAAGGGAAATGCCCCGTATTCTGGAAGAGGCGGAGCATATAATTACTGTTTCCGAAAATTCCCGTCAGGATTTAGAGCAAATCATGGGTGTTCCCAAGGAACGGATTACCGTCATTTTTGAAGCGCCGGAGTCAACCTATAAACCGATAAGGAGAGAAATAGCCAAGGCGCGCATCAAGAATAAGTACAAAATTACAAACCCTTTTATTTTATATATTGGAGGATTTAGTCCCCGGAAAAATCTACGGGGTTTGGTAAAATCCTTCCAAAAAATTTACCAGGAATTAAAGGTTCCCTATAACTTGGTAATTCTGGGCAAACACTCCCGGGATTATCAGGGAATAATGGAACTGGCGGAAAAACTGGACTTAACGGACCGGGTTTTATTTCCCGGGTTTGCCTCTGTCCAGGATTTACCATTTTTCTATAATGCCGCCGAGCTTTTTGTGTATCCGTCCTTTTATGAGGGATTTGGCCTGCCCCCTATTGAAGCTTTGGCCTGCGGAACCCCTACCATTACCTCCAATGTATCCTCCTTACCGGAGGTGGTAGGGGAGGCGGCCATATTAATTGATCCTCATGATCCTCTTGATTTAGCTACCGCGATGCACCGGGTATTGACAGAACCGGAATTAGAACGGGATTTAAGAAAAAAGGGCCCCAAAAGGGCCAGCTATTTTTCCTGGACGAAAACTGCTGCCCAGACTTTAAAGGTATATCAGGGGTTGTTAGAGTAAATCCTCAGGCCTGATGTTTTATTGCTCAATGAGAAAAAAATGCACATATTTCGGATTAGAATAGTTAATAATAACATAAAATATTTAAAGTAATCCAGAGGTGAAAGTGATGGCATTAATTCCATACGAACCATTTAGGAATTTGGAGCAATGGCGCAGGGAAATGGACCGCTTTTTTCATGAAGTGCCAAGTATGATTGGCCATAGCATTAGCGGTCCTCGGGTTGATGTTTTTGAAAGGGAAAATGAGGTGATAGCTTCTTGTGAAATACCGGGATTAGAAAAAAAAGATGATGTTATCATTGAGGTTCAGGACAATCTGCTCACTATCAGCGGTAGTATTAACAGGTCTAACGAAGTGAAAGAAGAGCAAATGCACCGGAGGGAACGGTATATCGGGAGATTTCAGCGCTCAATAGGACTACCTGCCCGGGTAATGTCGGAGGGGACAAAGGCAACATATAAAAACGGAATTCTTGAAGTACGCATGCCCAAAGAAAAAAGTGATGATAAAAGAAGAATTGAAGTTGACTTTCACTAATTACAAGGAGAGATAAGGGGGAGATAGGACGACTTGATGATATCTCCCCTCATCTTTATGAATTAAAAAAACAGCCCAAATTTCTAAATATTTATTAAGAAATTTGGGCTGTTTTATTTCCCCTTTTTTCTTTGTGAGTTATTTTGTTAGCTGTTGTATATTAATAATGTTATTAACCGCCTGAAGCAGGGTGTTGCTACCATGCTATGTAAAACGGTTCCTACATATTTACAGCTAAACAAGTTAAGTTGGGGTTTTAGCAGGAATTCTCAAGAGATACCCCTGATAAAGATTTTATAAAAATCAAACCACAAATTACTGCTTTTTTGAATTGATTTTTCCAGTTTTTTTTATTATGATGGAATAAAGGTCAAGGAAGGTCAAAGATCCGAAAGTAAACATGCTTCAAAGGAAAAGGTTATTGAAAAATAGGGGGTGTGAATATGAACATAGATAGATTTACTGAAAAGGCGCAGGCTGCCATTTCATCTGCCCAGGAAATTGCGGTGCGTATGGGACATCAGCAGATTGATGGAGAACATATCCATCTGGCATTGGTAAACCAAGAGGATGGTCTGATTCCAAAGCTGATTGGGTATATGGGTCAAGATGTTTTATTATATGCAAAGGATATTGAAAGAGAGCTGGAAAAGCTGCCCAAGGTTTCCGGAAGCGGTGCTTCCGGCATGTATGCCACCCGGCGGTTTAACGAAATTCTAATTCATGCTGAGGATGAGGCAAAACGCTTTAAGGATGAATATACAAGTGTTGAGCACATCTATATAGCACTTTTAAAGGAAAGGAAGACACCGTCACAGGAGATTTTTCAGCGCTATGGCATTACTCTGGAAAAGTTGATGGCTGTACTAGGTAAGGTGCGAAGCAATCAGAGAATTACCTCCAAAAATCCTGAAGAGACCTATGAAGCTTTAGAGAAATTCGGACGGGATTTGGTGGAATTGGCCAAGCTGGGAAAGCTTGATCCGGTTATCGGACGGGATGGGGAAATTCGACGTGCTATCCGTATTTTATCCAGAAGGACGAAGAACAATCCGGTCCTTATCGGAGAGCCTGGGGTAGGGAAAACTGCTGTTGTGGAAGGACTTGCTCAAAGAATATTAAAAGGAGATGTCCCTGAGGGTTTAAAGGAGAAAACAATTTTTGCCCTTGATATGGGTGCTTTAATTGCCGGGGCAAAGTTCAGAGGGGAGTTTGAGGAAAGGCTTAAGGCGGTGTTAAATGATGTCAAGAAGTCAAATGGGAGAATTATTCTTTTTATTGATGAGCTGCACAATATTGTCGGTGCCGGAAAAGCAGAAGGGGCTATGGATGCAGGCAATATCCTTAAGCCGATGCTTGCTCGGGGGGAGCTGCACTGCATCGGTGCAACTACCCTTGATGAATATAGGAAGTATATTGAAAAAGACGCAGCTCTTGAGAGAAGATTCCAGCCCATTGTGGTGGAACAGCCTACGGTTGAGGATACCATCTCCATATTAAGAGGCCTTAAGGAGCGTTTTGAAATTCACCATGGGGTAAGAATTACCGATAATGCGATTATCGCCTGTGCAGTATTGTCAAACAGGTATATCAGCGACCGTTTTCTGCCGGACAAGGCTATAGACCTTATGGATGAGGCCGCGGCTATGATAAGGACAGAAATTGACAGCATGCCCACAGAGCTTGATGTAATATCCAGACGCATGATGCAGCTAGAAATAGAACGTCAGGCTCTGAGGAAAGAAGAAGACGAGATTTCTCGAGACAGACTTTCGGCTTTAGAGAAGGAAATAAATTCCTTAAAGGATAAATCCGATCAAATGAAAGTTCAATGGGAAATTGAAAAAGAAAACATAAAAAGAGAAAAAGACGTAAAACAAAAAATTGAAGAGGTTAAAAGAGAGATTGAGGAAGCTGAAAGGCTCTATGATCTAGATAAGCTGGCAGTTTTAAAGTACGGCAAGCTGCCGGAGCTGCAAAAGCAACTTGAGGAAGAAAAGCGGCGTAAAAAATCAAAAGAAGGTATGCTGCTCAAAGAAGAGGTCACCGAGGAGGAAATCTCCGAGATTGTTTCCCGCTGGACAGGTATACCGGTTGCCAAGCTGGTAGAAAAAGAAAAGGATAAGCTATTAAACCTGGAGGAAATACTTCACAGGCGTGTTGTGGGTCAGGACGAGGCTGTATCGGCGGTTACCGATGCCATTATCCGTGCCAGGTCAGGTTTGAAAGACCCCAAAAAGCCTATTGGCTCTTTCATTTTTCTGGGACCTACTGGTGTGGGCAAAACTGAACTGGCCAAAGCATTGTCCGAGGCCCTTTTTGACAGTGATGAGAATGTAGTGCGCATCGATATGTCAGAATACATGGAAAAGCATGCAGTCGCAAGGCTGATTGGTGCTCCTCCGGGCTATGTAGGATATGAAGAGGGGGGGCAGCTTACTGAGGTTGTGAGAAGAAAGCCCTATTGTGTTATTCTTTTTGACGAGATTGAAAAGGCCCATCCTGAAGTATTTAACGTACTTTTGCAGCTTTTAGACGACGGCCGGCTTACAGACAGTCAGGGGAGGACAGTGGATTTTAAAAACACCATTGTTATTATGACCTCTAACATTGGAAGCCAGTATCTCTTAAGTGGCATTCAGGCAAATGGTGAAATAGAAGAGTCGGCAAAAGACACAACCTTGGGAGAGTTAAACCGGCATTTTAAACCTGAGTTTTTAAACCGGGTGGATGAGGTAGTTCTTTTCAAACCCCTCCGAAAAGAGGAAATTATTAAAATTATTGAACTTTCTTTAAAAGATATCCAAAGAAGGCTTGCCGACAGGCGCATCACAATTCAGGTTTCAGACCGGGCAAAACAGTATATGGCAGATAACTCTTATAATCCCGTGTTTGGTGCAAGGCCGGTAAAAAGGTATATGCAGAAATTTATTGAAACCGAAATAGGAAAAATGATAATTAAAGGAGAGGTAACTGAAGGGAAAAATATTAGTATCGACTTTTTGGATGAGAGACTAAAAATTGATGTGGATAAGCATGATGGAGAATCTACCGATGAATAAGTAACAATTTAAAAGCAAGATTGAAGAGACAGGTACTTTGATTTCCCTACCTGTCTTTTCGATTTAATCAGGAAAATATAATTTATTGACCCAAAGTATTTCATTGCTCCGCCTGAGATATGCCGCCCGGTGGCAAAAGCAAAGGCACTATCCCGGAAACCGGATCTTCAGACCTAAAGAGATGCCTGAAAGTGTTTAAAAAAAGGTCTGAAACCGGTTCATAAAACATATTATTAATTTAGAGGATACCCGGGAGGAGAGGAAAATGAAAAACAAAGATATTTATGCCCCGGTTGTAAAAACCTTGTTTATTCCCGAGGGAAATCCCGGGGTACAAGAGATTAATGAAATTGTTGCTATACCGGTAATTAAAAATGCCGAAGGGGAGACTAACAGGCTGACCATAACCGGAGATATGGAGATTAGCATATCTTATTTGCCGGTATTGGACACGGAATCCGGTGTTTCCTGGAAAAATGATGTAGATTTGCAGGAAGGGGATTACTTTGGCGACAATGAGGAGACAGACCAGGTATTATCCTGCATTGAGCAGGAATTAAGAAAGGATCAAGGGCAAAAGCAGGCAGAGTTTTGGAAAGTAGTACTAAATGTGCCCTTTACACTGGATGTGGAAATGGAGCCGTGGGATCGGGGAGATATATTAAGAATTGAGCCGGAGCTTTATAGCAAGGGCTGGTATGTCCTTAACCCTCAAGCGGTTGAGTTTGAAGCCGTATTGAAATTAAGGGGAGATAATCAGGAAACTGTTTCGGAAGTCAGCAGGGATATGATTGTTCCGAAAGAAGAAATAAATGAAAAGGATGCCGAAGCATCTCAAATTCAAGAAGAAGAAGAAAAGATGGTGGCAAGGGGCATGGGACCGGATAATATATCCGGGACAGAAAACGCAGAAAATCTCTTTTCCCCCTTAGGTGCAGATGATCATTCCCCCATTAATCAAGAGATCACTTATCAAAATCAAGTAACTTTGGAAGAAGAAATCAGGGGTATTCTGGAAGAGGAATGGGACCAGGAAACCGCCGGGAGGGAACAGGAAAGCCCACCAGCGGAAAATACAGAGGATTTGCCGGGAGCAGAGGCAGAAGAAAGATCGGATGTCCCCAGTTCTAGCGGGAGTAATGAGGCAGAAGACCGGGTATTATCCATAAAAGAAGAAAGTATAGAAGATAGTTGTGAAACAAAAGAAAGCACGGGTGAACAAGAGGATGAGGTTCCTTTAGATGAAGCCGAGGAAAGCATTCTCCAACCTGAAACAGTTATTTCCCAAGATGAGGAGAAAATAGATGAGAAAATAAGGGAATCTGTGATTTCTCAACAAGTAAAATTACCGGATGTGAAGCTGGCATTTCAGGAAAATCTTAAAAAAGCGAATATTATCCTGAAAAAGGAGACCCAAATAGATTATCGGGAGGAAAAAAATCCTGCCGGAGCAGCCCCAAAAGAGGATAATTATCTAAAGACAGATAGTTACTCAGATAAACAAATAAAGACTAATAAGGAAAAGGATTATTTTTGTCTGAAATTTTACCGGGTCCAAGAGGGGGAAGATTTAGATGCCATTGCCGATAAATTGGGGGTAAGTAAAGACATTATTTGCCGGGTTAATTACATAAGTGAAGAAGAAATAAGAACAGGGATGTTGCTTACTATTCCTGCCGGAGCCTAACCTAAAGCAGTGATTTGGGGCTTGGGTAAAGATTTTTATTACTGATCAATTAAAAAGCACAACAGGGGTTGTGCTTTTTGGTATTTTTCTGGGTTGTGCTCATATTTATTTAATAGAATTTGGAAAGGAGTAAATATGGTGGCAATAAGACGCAGATTAGTAAAAAGGGTCTTAGAAATGAATATCGACGTACCGGCATTAGATCAGTGGGATTTTCAAATTAATCACGTAGAGCCCCGGGGAAAGGTATATCTGCTGGAAACGGATTCAGGGCTGAAATGTTTAAAAATGCGGGCAAAAACTGATAGTGAGGTCAAAGAGCTTTTTCTGCTCATGGAGCATTTAGCCCACCGGGGATTTAAAAACATACCGCGCTTTATTAGGACTAAGTTTGGAGAACCTTATGTGAAAACTGGAAATTGTTATTATTTTATTTATGATTGGGTTTCTGGCCGACCGGTAAATTTACAGGCTGAAGATGATTTGGGAGAGGCGGCACGGCATTTAGCCTATTTACATCACAGTTCCAAAGGTTTTTTACCAAATCCGGAAAAAAATGCAGCTCCTGTTTTTTTTAATTGGCAGCGGCAGTTTCAGGATATTGCTTTAAAAATTTTGGAAGCCAAATCGAAAATCGGGGAAGTTCATTATTTAAAAAACAGCCTTCATTTGATGCTTGCCCGGGCGGCGGCGGCCTGTAAAATACTTAAGGATTCCGGTTACAAGGCATTAAGGCTTCAGGCCCAGAAAGAAGCCGGTTTTTGCCATGGGGCCTATGATCATCACCATATTATTATCAATAATATGGGGGAAATATTTGTCTCAGGTTTTGATGAATGGGTTAGAGATATTAGGTTGAAGGATTTGGCCGGATTTATTTATTTAGTAGGCAAAGCCAATGATTGGAATAGTGAGATGATGTTACGGGTTGTAGCAAATTATGATAGTAGTTTTGCCCTGTACCCGGCAGAGTTAGAAATCATTCAAGCCTATATTTGCTTTCCCTTTGAGTACTGGGAACTGTTAAAACAAATAAGGCAACAGCTGATAAAACCGGGGGACATCCAAGAACAGGCAGATAAATACCTGGAGCTGGATGAGGCAAAGCAGCGATGTTTAGGGGAAATGGCCAGGTGGTAGGAAAGAATTGTTAGGGGGATTGAAATGGTAAGGAAAAGGCGTTCCTATTATGCAAAAGAAAAGATATTTCTGGAAGAAATGTTTATCCGTTCTCATGTATTAAAAGAGTGGGACATTAATGTAAGTAAAATTAAGAAAGTTGACCATGATTATAAAATAAAGACCTATCGTGGTAATAAAATTCTTATTAGCTCCCTTGAAGAAGAGAGAATCCTTTTTATGTATTATGCTTTAGAGCATTTAGCCAGAAATGGCTATAACCAGATTCCCCGGTTAATTCGCACCAAATACGGGGATCCTTATGTCAAACATGAGGGCAAAGTTTATTATTTAATAGACGGGATCCGAGGCCATGAATTAAAATCCCGGGTTCCGGAACACTTAATTAGTGCGGTAAAAAACTTAGCAAAATTCCATCTTGCGGGAAAAAATTTTTTTCTGATGCCGGGCTGTGCCACTAGGGAAAGGTGGACAGAAATTCCGGCCCAAATGATAAACAGAATAAAAATAACAGAAAATAATTTAGTTCATCTTCCGGAAGAATTCAGCACTGCCTGGGGGATGTTAAAGGAGATGGCGCAAAAGGCTCTTGATATTTTGCAGAAGCCGGAGTTTAATCACCTGGTAGAACAGGCAAGAAAAGATAAAACCTTGTGCCACCGGCAGTATAGCCTGCAAAATTTGATATTGGACGGCAATATTTTTGTATTAAATTGGGACCATTGTGCTTATGGGTTGCAGGTGGGAGATCTAGCTTACTTTATGCATAAGGTTATGCCTGGTTTAGATTGGAATTGGGATATAGGTGCAGAAATAATCAAGTCCTATCACAGTATCCATAATCTTTCCCCAGATGAAATGCTGGTTTTTACTGCTTACCTGGTTTTTCCCCTGAGCTATTGCCGCTTTGTGGCTCGGTGCGGCTTAGGGAAAATAAAGCAAAAACGGATGGGGCCCAGATTAAGAAAAATTTTGGAAAGGGAAAAAAATAAAACAGCTTTTTTAGAGGCACTTTTGGACCGTTACAATATTACGATACATTTTGATTCCGAAAACCGGGAAAGAGAGGTTACTTCCAATGTATGGTACTGTGAGGGCAATGAAGACTGGAGTGATCAATTGAAGAACAGTATAGGGGGGATCTCTTGCCTTATTCCGGAATGTTATACCTGGACGGCAGAGAAAGGATTAGAAGGAAAAATAAATAAGGCATTATATCATAGGGCTGTTAAATTAGGGATACCGATAGTGCCGGCAATATCTACAGTACTTCCCCGTGAGCCCGGCAATAATAATGCTTTTTTCTTTGATCCCAGTGATAGAAAGAGCCTAGTGGTAGAAATAGATAAAATGCTGGAAAGGTATAATTTTGCTGGCATTAATTTAGATATGACCATAAAATCAGCGGCAAACCTGGAAATTTTCCACAGACTGCTGGAGAGGGTATCCAATATCACCAGGGCAAAAGGGTGCCTGCTTTTTACCGGTGTTCTGGCGGATAATAATAAGTTCACAAGTTATGATCTGGGTTTAACCGGTAAAAAAAGCGACTATATTATAATAAAAATGATGGATGACCGGCTTATTGAACAGACGGGGCTGGGGTTGACATTGGAGGTTATCCGGGATAACCTGGCCTATCTTACATCTCAGATACCCAGGGAAAAAATAATTGTCTTAATACCCGTATATAGTTATCAGCGGGCGGTGAAGGAAAATTCAGGGCAGATATTATCCTTTTCAGAGGCAAAGAGTTTAATAGAAACACATCGTAGTGAGATTAAATATGATGATTTAAGAGGAGGGTTGTGGGGAAAGGTTTCCCTGCACGGGGAAGAAAAAGAAATTTGGCTAGGAGATGTGCATGCCGTTTGGGCGAAAAAATCCCTGGTTCAGGAATTTTCTGTTGGTGGATATGCTTTCTGGAGGTTAGGTTTGGAAGATAGTGAAATATGGGATCGGCCGGTAATAGATGTTGATAGCGGGGAATCCTTAGGTGAAGAGGAAGATGAGGAATATGAATATGATGAAGATTAGTGAAAAACCAGTCTTACAGGCTGGTTTTTTTTAATCAGATAATATGATTTTCCTGGGAAAACCCAACATAACTTATTTAACTGCATATATATGAAAAAAAAGAGCCTGGTTGTTTTTTGACCAGGCTCGCATTAAATAATTGGAGAAAAAAGGAGACTATTTTCTCTTTAGAGATCTACCTTAGGTAGTGTTGCGAATCCTTTTTCCAGATCTTCGTCGGTAGGGATGTGGTCTGTAATGGTGCCGTCGTTATAGTTCATATATGCAGATAAGTCAAAATATCCAGTACCGCTGAGACCGAAGAGAATGGTTTTCTTTTCTCCGGTTTCCTTACACTTCAGGGCTTCGTCCATTGCTACCTTTAAGGCGTGGGCTGATTCCGGCGCCGGAAGAATACCTTCGCAGCGGGCAAAGAAGGTGGCCGCTTCAAACACTTTGGACTGCTCGATGGAACGAGCTGTAAAATAACCGTCATGATACAGCTTGGAGACAATAGGGCTCATTCCGTGATAACGGAGACCACCTGCGTGATTAGGGGAAGGGATAAAGCCTGATCCTAATGTGTACATTTTTATTAAAGGCGTAATTTGACCGGTATCGCCGAAATCAAAGGCGTATTTTCCTCGGGTCAGGGTGGGACAAGAGGCAGGTTCTACTGCAATTATTTCCATGTTGTTTTTGCCCGCAATTTTGTCCCCCATAAAGGGTGCAATTAAACCGCCGAAATTAGATCCCCCGCCGGCACAGCCGATGAGGATGTCCGGATTAATATCATATTTTTCGCAAGCTGCTTTGGTTTCTTCTCCGATAATGGACTGGTGGAGCAAGACATGATCTAGTACGCTGCCCAGTACATAACGACAGTTTTCCGAACTCATGGATGTTTCCAGCGCTTCGGAAATGGCGCAGCCTAAGGAACCGCCGGTGTTTGGGTTTTCAGCCAGGATTTTTCTGCCTACTTCCGTAGTGTCGGAAGGGGAAGGAATGACCTTGCCGCCGTAGGTTTCAATTACTGCTTTCCGATAAGGCTTTTGTTCGGCAGATACTTTTACCATATAAACAATTAAATCCATACCGTAATAAGCACAGGACATAGCCAGAGCCGTCCCCCATTGACCGGCTCCTGTTTCTGTGGTTAAGGAGGTCAGGCCCTGCTTTTGGGCATAATAAACCTGTGCGGCTGCCGAGTTAAGTTTATGGGAACCGGAGGTGTTAGTACCTTCGAATTTGTAATAAATTTCCGCCGGTGTACCCAGCTTCTTTTCCAAACAATAAGCTCTGACCAGGGGGGAGGGACGATACATCTTGTAAAAATTATGGATTTCCTCGGGTATTTCAATATATTTGTCTGTGGTGTTCAGCTCTTGATCAACAAGGTCTTTGCAGAATACATGACTCAGTTCTTCAGCGGTACATGGTTTTAGTGTTGCCGGGTTGATAAAAGGGGTGGGGAGTTCTTTCATCACGGCTTTCAGATTATACCAATGCTTTGGCATTTCCTCTTCCGATAAATAAATTTTATAAGGTACGTTGGCCATAATTTCTTCTTCCTTTCGTAAAAAATTTTTTTTAAATAAAAAAAGCCTTTATCCATCTATAGGACAAAGACTCATATAATCTCTGCGGTACCACCCACATTGCGTAAAATACGCCACTTAATTCGTGTACAAGCATACACGCTTCCTGGATAACGGGTGAAGCTCCCGGCTAGCATACTCTTAAAAATTTCTGCATCGCCCTTTTGAGTCCATTCGCAATAAGCTTTATCACCGCAATCTCACCGTCTGCGGTTCTCTGAAGATAAAGTGGTTTATGCTACTACTCTCAATCATCGGTTTGTTCATATTTTCAATGTATAAATTACAACCATATTATATTAAAAAACAGTACCTGTCAACAAAAAATATTTAATAAGTAATTGGTTAACTTTGGTGTAAAAAAGCAAGCCAAGTGGAACTATTTTTGAATTATGCAGATGTGAATAGATAAAAATAACATAAAACAGACCGGCATAAACTATTGCAAGCAAAGGTGCAATCTGCTCGCTGAGATTATCGGGCATCTGAGCCTGGGTATGGTCGTTTTCTCTTGAAAGATATAGATATACTGGCGGGATTTTATGTCCCCTAATCTTTCCCGATCCATAAAGGGTTTTTTGATAATTGGTTAATTAGTTGATATAATAAGATAGCTTAATAAATCTCTATTACATATAAGGAGGAAATACCTTGGATAATTTATACGCCCCTGAACTTTTTATCAGTAAGGATGGATCATGGTATGCCGATGGCGTGCTCATGATCAGAAAAGAAATTATTGAGTTATTTGCTTCCCATCTAAAAAAAGATGACCATGATAGACATTATATAAATTGGCAGAATCAATTGTACCCTGTAAAAGTAGAGGATGTCCCTTTCTTTGTTAAATCGGTAAACGAACAGGACGGTCAGCTTATGATAAAGCTTTATGATGGCCGAGAAATTCCCCTGCCCTTGGGCAATATTATCATTAAAAACAATACCCCCTATATCTCTCTGTTCTGGAAGCATGATACGAAATTGTCTCGTCCTGCTTTTTATGAGTTATGTAAAAACGCCATTGAACGGGATGGCCATTATTTTATCAAATACGGCGATAAAGAATGGCTTATTGAAGAGATATAATATTTTGCGATTTTGAATGCATGAATATTTGTTACCTGACTTTGCATAGGTAACACCGTCTACTTGTCTCACGATGAAAGGGTACCGGACCAACTTACATCCATGTTCAATGGTCCTCCCGCCCCGTCTATGGGATACGTCCCCTTTTGTCTTTTGCCTGCGCAGGGTGCTGTTCCCATGCTATGTAAAACGGTTTATAGATATTTATGTAGCTGAATAAGGTATGTTGGGGTTTTCACAGGAGAATTATGATGAGAGACTATCTATCTACCCATTTGTTGATACTGGTCCGAGCAATATAGTGAATAATAATCAATAAGTGCAAGAGTTGGGATGTTAATGGGCGATAATTCTGAAGAAACAGGTCATAGTAGTAATGGACTATGATGGTTATTATATGGTTATTATTAAAAATGAAAAGCTATTTAATAGCAGACCTTATAAAAGACCATAGGAATCCGCACAGGGATAAAGTGTGTCTTTTTTTATTTGATTAGGTTTTTAGATAAGATGGAGGATGAAAGAATTGTTGACTGAAGTTTTTGTTTTAATGATACTAGTAGTGCTTAATGCGTTCTTTGCTGCTTCAGAGATTGCGCTTATTTCATTAAATGACAGCAAAATTAGATTAATGGCCGAAGAAGGAGATAAGAAGGCTAATCTTTTAAAGAATCTATTAGGTGAACCGAGTAGGTTTTTGGCGACAATCCAAATTGGAATAACTTTAGCAGGTTTTTTGGCAAGTGCATTTGCATCAGAAAGCTTTGCAGATCCAATAGTTAATTTTTTATTGGCATCCGGGGTATCGATTCCTGAGACCTGGCTTAAGACAGCCGCAGTATTTATAATTACAATTATTTTAGCTTATTTTACATTGGTTCTTGGAGAACTTGTGCCCAAAAGACTTGCCATGAAAAAGGCTGAAATTGTTGCCCGGTTTGCAGCAAAGCCTCTATATATGCTTTTAACCGTAACATCACCTTTTGTTAAGCTGCTTACAGCATCTACCAACTTTTTTGTAAGACTGTTAGGTGTTGACCCCAATGCTGAAGAAGGGCAGGTTACTGAAGAAGAAATTCTGATGATGATTGATGTAGGGGAGGAAAAGGGTACCATAGGTGAAACGGAGAAAGAGATGATCAATAACATCTTTGAGTTTGATGATAAAACTGTTACCGAGATAATGACCCACAGAACCGATATTGCTGCTCTTTCTATTAATGCGAGCTTTAGTGAAGTTATTTCTTTTGTCAATACAGAGAAGTATTCCAGAATACCGGTTTATGAAGATAACATTGATAACATAATTGGAGTGCTGCATTCCAAACACCTGATTCATTTTTTAACTGATGACGGAGACAAAAGAAATTTTGATTTAAAAAAGATGATAAAGAAACCATATTTCGTACCTGCTTCCAAAAAAGCAGACGAATTATTTATGGAATTACAACGGAACAAGATTCATATGGCAATCATTATTGATGAATATGGCGGAACAGCGGGTATTGTTACCATGGAAGATTTGGTTGAAGAGATTGTGGGGAACATATTTGACGAAGACGATGAAATAGAAAAAGATATGGAAAAAATAGATGATAATACATTTATTATAAAGGGATCTGTCAGCCTAGATGAAGTGCAGGAAGCTCTGGGTATCAATCTCCCAATTGATGACTACGGAACACTGAGCGGATTTATCATCGGGCAGTTAGGGAGAATCCCCGAAGAGGGAGATAAATCTACCATTGAGTTTAATGAACTGTTATTTAAGGTGGAAGAGGTTGAGGAAAAGAAGGTGTCAAAGGTAAAAGTATGCAGAGCGATGTAAATTATGAGATATGAAATAGGGGATTTTGCAGATGAAACCAGCGCATCTTATTGAGGGGAGATAATATTTAATAATTAGCTTTCTATCAAACTGAGAAATGCTCTAGTGAAAAAGGAGATAGTTACAAGGAAGTGCGGCTTAAACTAACATGATAATATTTTAGTTAATATTAGCAGGACTATTGGGTAAAATGTAGAAAATTAGATTAAGCCCAAAAAAATGGCAATAGAGGGGCAAAATAGCAAGGTTTTATCAGCGTGCAATAACTATGTTTGTAACAGGGAGGCAGGGAAAACCATTTATCCTAAGGGGGGAGGGAATTGTCTTTGATTAAAGACAAAGAGAGCTTTAAAGAAAAGTATCTGCAAATCTTCAACCGGGTGGAAAGTAATACTTTGGAATTGGCCAGTGAATGGGAGAAGTACCATGCCTTAGTGACCTTAGTTAAGGAAATAATGAACAGCTGTTGGATTAACACTGTGAAATCAAATATTGAAAAAGATGAAAGACGTATTTATTATTTATCAATGGAATTTTTGATTGGCAAAATGCTTTCTTATAATCTGATGAATTTAGGAATAGAAGACATTGTGCGAGAAGGGTTAGCCGACTTAAACATTTCCTATGAAGAGCTTCTTCTTCAAGAAGAAGAAGCCCCTCTGGGGAATGGAGGTTTAGGGAGATTGGCTGCCTGCTATTTGGATTCTATGGCCCATGAAAAGGCTGCAGGTTATGGTTTCGGTTTTGGGATTCGTTATAAATATGGTCTTTTTAATCAAAAAATCGTCGATGGTTTTCAGGTAGAGACACCGGATCCCTGGCTGAAGGATGGTTATTTATGGGAAACTATAAAGCCGGACCGGATGATTACGGTTAAATTTAAGGGACATGTTCGGGCTGAAATGCAAGACGATAGGTTAGTTTTTATTCATGAAAATTATGAACCTGTGTTGGCAGTCCCTTATGATATTTTAATCACAGCTTATTTGGATACCACTCATATCAACTATCTCAGATTATGGAGTGCCGAACCCATGATGCAGGATTTTGACCTTTTGACCTTTAACCGGGGGGAATTTGCGAAAGCGGCTTCTTACCGGGCGGAAGTTGAGGCTATCACCAGCATTCTTTACCCGGAGGACAAAAATGTGGCAGGGAGCGAATTGCGATTGAAGCAGGAGTATTTCCTGTCAGCAGCCAGCATAGGGGATACCGTTTCTTATTATAAGAAGATTTACGGGTCGCTGGATAAATTCATCCAACGGGTCGCCTTTCATATTAACGATACCCATCCTGCCGTCAGTATCCCTGAGCTGATGCGTATTCTCATAGATGAGGAAGGCATGGGATGGGAGGAAGCTTGGGATATTACGGTGAACGTCTTTTCTTATACCAATCACACCATTCTGCCGGAAGCATTGGAGCGCTGGCCGGTGGAGCAATTCCGAACTTTGCTGCCCCGTATTTTTATGATTATTGAAGAAATTGACCGGCGTTTTCAATTGGAAGTAGGCCGTCTCTTTCCCGGTGATGAAGAATTGCTGCGGCAAACAGCTATTATTGCTGACGGCCAGATCAATATGGCTCATTTGTCGGTGATTGGTTCTTACTCTGTAAATGGAGTCTCTAAAATTCATTCCCAAATACTGAAGGAAGATATTTTAGGAGCTTTTTATAAGATTAACCCGGAGAAATTTCATAGTATCACTAACGGGGTAAGCCATCGACGTTTTCTCCATCAAGCAAATCCCCTCTTGTCTGATTTGATTTCTCGAAACATTGGTAGGGAATGGATTAATAAAGCCGAGGAATTAGAAAAATTATTGCCCTTTAAAGAGGATGCCGGTTTTTTGGAACAACTGGCTAAAGTAAAATATAAAAATAAAGAAAGGTTGGCCCAATATATTTACCGGCAGCAAGGGCCTAAAATTGACCCTTCTTCTATATTTGACATTCATGTTAAACGTTTCCATGCCTATAAGAGGCAAATCCTCAATGTCTTAAAAATAATGGATCTTTATAACAGAATAAAAGAAGGGAAAACTATTCAGCCAACTACCTTTATTTTCGGAGGTAAAGCTTCTTCCGGATATGAACTGGCCAAGGCGGTCATCAAATTGATCAATTCCGTGGCGCAAATCGTCAATAATGACAGCCAGGTAAAGGATTATATGCGTGTTGTTTTTCTGGAGAATTTTAATGTTTCTCTGGGGGAAATTGTCTATCCGGCAGCTGATATCAGCGAACAGATCTCCACGGCAAGCAAGGAAGCCTCCGGTACGGGGAACATGAAATTTATGTTTAACGGGGCTATTACTCTGGGCAGCCGGGATGGAGCTAATTTAGAAATTGGCGATGCGGTAGGGGATGAGCATATTGCTCTTTTCGGAATGACAGCTGACCAAGTTATGGGTCTTTATGCCGCTTATCATTATAGATCTTGGGATGAATACTCCAGCACGCCTCGTCTCAAAAGAGTGGTAGATCAGCTGATAAACGGATTTATAGGAAATTCTTATGATTTTCAGATTCTTCATGATTCCCTTTTGCGGGATAATGATCAGTTTTTTGTTTTAAAGGACTTTTACTCCTATGTTCAGGCCTGGGATGAACTGAACAGTAAATATGCGGATCAGAAAAAATGGTTTCAAAGTGTACTACATAATATCGCTAAGGCAGGAATCTTTTCCAGTGACCGGGCAATTCAGGAATATGCCAATTTGATTTGGAACACCAGAAAAAATGTTTGATTAATCCAAGCAAGGGAAAACATGCTTTAATTATGATGTAAGGAAGTGATTTGTATGGATAACGAAAAATTCCAAAACCTGATGTTGGAACAGATGGCTGCAATGATGCAGTCAATGACTATACTTACCGGCGATGTAAATGGTTTAAAAGAGGACGTAAAGGGTTTAAAGGAAGATGTAAATGGTTTAAAAGAAGATGTAAATGGTTTAAAAGAAGATGTAAATGGTTTAAAGGAAGATGTAAAGGTTTTAAAAGAGGATGTAAATATCCTTAAAAAAGATGTAAGAATCCTTAAGGACGATGTAAAAAACTTAAAAAATGACGTAGTACGCATAGAAACAAAGCTTGATGAAAAAACAAAAGCCTTATCTGATGGCTATGTACTAAACCATGAAAAACTGGAAGTCATCGAAATTAAAGTCGATAAGTTAACTGATAAAGTTGATCGGCATGATATTAAAATACAGGTGATAGAGGGTAGCAAAAAATGTTATCGAGAGTAGGCCTCGAAAATCTGTTGGCGATGTAAAATCCCCGGATGTCAGGGACGGTAGGGATACAAACATACTATCGGGATCTTGCAAAATGTAAGATCCCGATAGTATGTTTGTAATAGTAAAAGCTGAAAATTTTATCTGACAACCATAACTGAACAGGGAGCATGTCTTACAACTTTGGCACTGACACTGCCAAGCAAGAAGCGATTAATTCCTGTTTGGCCACTAGTACCTATAATGATCAGATTAATATTCTCTTCCTCGGCAATGTCACATATTTTATCAGCGGGATCTCCGTTTTCAATGCGGGATTTATAGGGAATATTATTTTCCCCGAATTTTTCTACCGTACTGTCAATAATTTTCTGTGCTATTTCGTTCAGAGAAGGTTGAGGAATCGGAAAACCATATTCTGTCGTAAAAAGTGTATACGGGGTGACATAAATGACCACTATTTCAGCGGAATTTTTTTGGGCAAATTCTAAAGCAACATCTGCTGCTTTTAGGGAAAATGGGGAACCGTCAGTGGCAAGAAGAATTTTCCACGTCATAAAGAACCTCCTTTTATTAAAATCGATATAAATTAAATATTCGATAATTAATTGGTTTTTCCTACTGAGTAAGCACAAAATAATGAGTTATTTAAATTGAAACAATAGTCCTAATTTACCTTTCAATTCCCCCAAAGTACTGCCTTAGGGGTTTAAAGAGGTTGTTCTTGAATATGTAATGAAAAAATGTTACTTTAATGATACTAATTCATTATTAAGAGGGGCTTTATTTGGGATTACATAGAATTGCGACAATTAGCTTGGTTAATTTTTTATTATATTGTGCCATTGAGACATCTATTGTTTTTATTCCTCTGTTTGGGGCAGAACTGGGGGGTTCTGATTTTCAAATCGGACTGGTGGGAGCCTTTTATGGGATTGCCTATTTAGTATCATCTCTTTTCTGCGGCCGCCTGTCTGATCGTTGGGGCAAAGAAAAATTTATCCGCATCGGCCTTTTACTCTCCATGGTGACTTTTGCCCTTCAATTGCTGGTAAAAAATTTATATATTTTAATGTTTGTCAGGGCAGGGGTTGGTTTTGCGATGGGGGTTGCTACGGCAGCCTTGGTGGCTCATGCTTTTGAATTAAATGCTGATATGGGGAAGTTTAGCTCATGGGGTTCTTTTGGATGGATTGCCGGGGCATTATGTGCATCCTGGTTAACGGATATTAACTTGTTATTTGGTACTAGTGCTCTGCTTTGCGGAATGGCCTTTTTGTTGGCCCAGTCTTCTTCTACCCCGGTAAGTCCAGGCTTGGTTGCCCCCGACGGGCCATCCCCGGGGATCAAAAAAGCGCTGGGCCATAATTTTCCCATATATTTTTCGGTTTTTCTCCGGCACCTGGGAGCAACTGCTGTTTGGGTAATTTTACCTTTATATTTAAATGCTCATGGAATGAGCCGGTCCGTAATCGCCATGACATGGAGTGTTAATTTTGCAGTGCAGTTTGTGGTGATGCGTTTTCTTCAAAGATTTGACCCGCAGCGGGTGTTTGCCATAGGCCAAATACTCTCAATTTTTACTTTTGTCTCTTTTGCTTTATATTACCATCCCTGGTTTGTCATATTTGTTCAGGCAATGCTCGGTATTGGGTGGTCTTGTTTATATGTGGGGGCTTTATTACTGGTATTAAGAACGGGAGAGGAAAAAGGTACGGCCAGCGGTATTTTTTATGCTACGTTAAATCTCTGCAGTGCGATAGGTCCTTTTTTAGGGGGAATTATTGCTCATTATTGGAATTACCAAGGTGTAATGGTTTTTGCGGCTTTGCTGGGAATCGCTGGCCTGATGGTAGCTGTTCCGGGGAGGAAGTTCATGGCACTGGAGTTAAAGGTAGAGGGAAAATGCAAGTAGAAAACAGGAAGTAGTATTAGAATAATAATTCATTAAGGAGTGTCTTTATGAGCTTATATTTTGAACTGGGACCTATTCGTCCGCCTAGTGAAGCAACAAGCCTTTTGTTAAGAATTACCCGTAATTGTACCTGGAATAAGTGTGGGTTTTGCACATCATATAAGGATCAGTCATTTTCCCGGCGCAGTGTGGAGGAGATCAAAAAAGATATTGATACGGTAGCGAAAATGAGCCAACAGTTACGGGAGTTCTCACAAAAGAACGGAATGAATGGTGATATTGGCAGGGAGATGATGGAGAATATTTATAATTCCCAGCATTATGAGCTATTACATGTAGCTTCATGGTTATATTACGGGGGGCAAAGTGTTTTCCTTCAAGATGCCAATTCTATCGTTTTAAAAACAACAGATTTGTTAGAAATATTAAATTATCTTAAAAAGCAATTGCCGTGGGTTAAAAGGGTTACTAGTTATGGTCGTTCTGATACCATACTTAGAAAAAGTATTGAAGATTTAGTGAGTTTGAGACAGGCCGGACTCTCACGTATTCATGTGGGCATGGAGTCCGGGTGTAATGATGTGCTGAAGTTTATTGATAAAGGAGTCACCGCGGAACAGCATATTGAGGCTGGTAAAAGGGTCAAGGAGTCGGGAATTTCCCTTTCGGAATATGTTATTTTAGGACTTGGAGGAAAACGCTGGGCTGCTGAACATCCTTTAGACACCGCTCGTGTTCTGAACGCCATTGACCCTGATTTTATCAGATTGCGTACCCTTACTGTAATTGAAGGAAGTCCTCTGCATCAAAAAAAGCTTCTCGGAGAGTTTGAGGAGCAGTCTGAAGTTGATGTGGCACAGGGAGAAAGGCTGTTAATTCAAAACCTGGACGGGATTAACAGTAATGTGGTCAGTGACCATTTTCGAAATTTACTGCAAGATGTTAAAGGAAAATTACCCTTCGCGAAGCCGGCGATGCTGGAGGTTATTGATAGCTTTCTCAGTTTGCCGGAGCGGAAAAAGCAGCACTTTATTCTGGGCAGGCGCTGGGGAGTATATCATCGTATTGATGATATGAAGGATCCGGTGTTATTTTCCCAGGTAGAGCAGGCTCTCGAAGCTTTGGAAAAAGAAGGCCGGCTGGCAGAAACGATTGCTTCATTAAAAGGGAAACGAATGTAATTTCAGGATAAGCACCTCAGAGGGGTGCTTTTTTATTGGTCCCGAAAACCCAAAGCAACACCCCAAAGAATTATCAAAAAGCAGAAGGGTTATTTATAATTATGTCAATTTGGATAAGCACCCTGTCATACCCTATAAAAGAACCATTTATTTGGTATTTTAGGTAAAGGGAGTGAGTACTCATTGAAGGAAGCTTTAATGGCACTTAGTCAATACAATGTAAAACACCGGGACATTTCTGTTCTTCAGAAAGGTGTTTTTCGCATTAAGGCCAAGGAAGGTGATTACTGTTTAAAACGTACGGACAGGCGCACGTCCAAACTGATATTTATTTATTCGGTGCTTAAACACCTGGTGGACAGTGGGTTCCATCAAGTTTCCGTTCCGGTTCTTTCTCAGGAAGGTCAGCCATTTGTAACCTCGGGGAGAAATATTTATTCAATGACCAAGTGGGTTTCCGGTGTTTCATGTGATTTTAAACGAAACCACCATTTAGCTGCAGCAGCCGGGACATTGGCTGAGTTTCACAATCATGCCCAGCATTTGAAAGTACTGCCGGGAGGAAAGGCCCGGGTTATGTATTACCAATGGCCAAAACAATTTTTGAAGAGAATAGAGGACTTAAGGGAATATCAGAAGATTTGTAAGGGGAAAAGTTCTCTTACAGATTTCGAAAAAAGGTATTTGAAATATGCTGATTACTTTATTGATTTGGGGGAAAAATCCTATCATACCCTCCAAATGTCATCATATTCCCAACTCGCCAGGGAAGCAGAAAGAAGAAAAACCTTTACCCACCGGGATATTGCAGCCCGGAATTTTATTATAGGCAGGGATGGTTTAGCCTATCTGATAGATTTTGATTATTGCCGCTATGACCTGAGATTAACTGATGTAGTAAGGATGATAGAAAGGACACTTAAGTTTTTCAAATGGAGCCCGGGAAAGGCAGATTTTATTCTGAAAAACTATAATAGAGTTAATTTACTTAGTCCGGAAGAATACACTGTAATGTTAGCATTTTTTCAATTCCCCCAAAAATTTTGGCGCATCTCTAACCGCTATTTTCACAAGCAAAAAAGGTGGCAAGAGGAGGGCTATTTAAAGAAGCTATCTTCAGCTACCAGAAAATTAGAGCAAAAGGAAGCATTTATCAAAGCATTTGAAAAAATCTACTGCTTGTAAGGAGGAGAGTATGAATATCAGGGAGATTTCCTGCCTGATGGGTTTATGGGGAGAAAATTTTATAGAAGCAAGGACTATGAGGGATGTATACCAGGTTACAACAGATCAGGGGAAAAGGTGTCTAAAAGAAGTAACAGGTTATGTTGACCGGGTACTTTTTATGACAGAGGCTCTGAATTATGTGTATAGTCATGGATTTACCCGTTTTGCCCGCTGTTTGCCTTCTCTTCAGGGGAATATGGTGGAGGAGCATCAGGGAAGGTTTTTTATAGTTCAAGAATGGCTGGAAGGGGAGGAACCTGATTATCGAAATTCCGCCCATATGATTTTAGCGGCGGAAACCATAGCTTTATTTCACCGGGCCAGTACCGGCTTTGTTCCTGCTACATCAAAGGTTAAGAATAAGTTAGGCAAGTGGCCTCAAAAGCTGGAAAAAAAATATCAGGAATTGAAGGTGTTTCTGGATACGGCTCGGGGTACAGAGTCCCCTTCGTCTTTTGAAAAGGTTTTATTAAAATATGGGAAATGGCTGCATAAACGGGGGCGGGAAAGTATAAAAAGAATTAAGAAGTCAAAATACCGTAAACTGGCAAATGAGGCCGCTCATAAAGGAGTATTAGTCCATGGTGATACGGCGGCGAGAAATTTTATCCTCAAAGACAATATTATCTATCTGATTGATTTTGATTCGATAGCCATCGATATTAATATCGCAGATTTGTGGAGGTTATTCCGGCGTGTTTTGCGCAGAGACCAATGGGATATTAATTTGGCAAATAATATGCTTGAAGCATATAACCTGTATACGCCTTTAAAAGCGGAGCACCGTGAGGTATTGTTGGCTTTTTTATATTTTCCCGAAAAACCCTGGCGGATTATCAAAGAGTATTACACAAAAAAGGATGGGCCTGGGTGGAATGAAAGCAGTCTCACGGAAAGGCTTCAGGAATATTGTTCCCAGAAAGAAAAAATTGACCGCTTTTTAAGGGACTTTCAGAAAACCTTGAAGTCTAAATAATTCTCAGAGATAGGGGTGGCTGAAAAATTGAAAATAGCAGTTATTTCTGATACCCATGTTCCCCATAAATTCGAAAAGCTTTCCCAAAGACTAAAAAAGGGCTTGGAACAGGTGGATATAATTCTGCACTGCGGAGATATTGTGATGCCCCAGGTATTAGAAGAGCTTGAAGCTTATGCCCCGGTATATGCTGTTGCAGGAAATCATGATATTAAATATTTTGGGGAAAAGCTGCCTCGAAAAAGGGTAGTTGAGGCGGAAGGTTTTCGCATTGGGATGATTCACGGGGATGAGTTAGAAGGGCTCCATGTAAAAAGGTCGCAACAGTATGATTTAATTTACCAGGTAATTGTAGAACCTTTTTTAGATGATAACCCTGTTGATTGTATTGTCTTTGGGCATAGCCATCAGCCTTTAATTGAGTCTTATGAAGGAATTTTTCATCCTTTTCTCTGTCCTGGACGGAAAATAAAACAAGATGTACTGGTGTTTAATCCCGGGACACCGGTGCGTAACCGCCGTTTGTCGACTATGGGTTATATTTATTTAGAACGGAATGTTTTCAGAACGGAAATCAAGGTTTTTACTTATACACGGGATAATAGTTATTTAAGTAAAACTGAAGATGGAAATATAGGAAACAAGAACGATACTATCGGAGGAGATAATTATGATGATCGGTATTGATGCCAGGGGTGCTATTTGGTACAGGGGTACCGGGATAGGAACATATACATTTCAATTAATTAACCATTTAAAAAGAAGGACGGAAGCGGATCAATACAGATTGTTCTGGCCCGGGGAAGAATATGTGGGATTGGATATTTATGATGAGGAAAAATTGCGCCAAATTGAGTCTGGCTCTAATTATTGGGAAGAATATTATCTTCCGGGACAGCTGGAAAAGGAAAAAATAGATATTTATCATGTACCGCAAAATGGCATTGGCTTACCTGGGGTTAAAAAGTGCAAAGAGGTTGTAACTATTCATGATTTAATTCCTTATATCTATCCGGAAACGGTAGGAAAAGGTTATTTAAAAACATTTCTTTCTGAAATGCCCAAAATAATTGATCGGGCAGACAGGGTTATTACCGTTTCCCATTGTTCCAAAAAGGATATTGAGTATATATTTAAGTATCCGGGGGATAGAATAGATGTTATCTATGAAGCTCCCGAACCAATATATCAACCACGGGATGAGAAAGCCTGCCGGCAGTTTCTGGCGGATCAATACGGGATTTCCCAGGACTTTATTCTGTATGTGGGAGGGTTTAGCCCCCGTAAAAATGTCAAGGCATTGCTGACTGCTTATGCCTATATTCAGGATGATCTCCGGAAGCCTTGTTTACTGGTATTGCCCGGGAGAAGGCAAAAAGAGTTTGATCAAATCGATATTATGATTAATGCTCTTGATTTAAAAAGGAAGGTGGTATTTCCCGGTTTTGTACCTGTTCGCCATTTGCCTTATTTTTACCAATGTGCTCAACTATTTGTCTACCCTTCTTTCTATGAAGGATTTGGACTCCCCCCATTGGAGGCCATGGCCTGCGGGACTCCAACTTTAGCGGCGGATACTTCTTCTATCCCGGAAGTAGTAGGCCAGTCGGCAATTTTATTTAATCCCTTTAATGCTCTTGATTTAGCGGAAAAAATATTATATGTTTTATCCCATTGGGAAGTAAGGGATGAACTTCGAAAAAAGGGACTTAATCAGGCAAGAAAGTTTTCTTGGTCGCAAAATGCCGCAGAAACTGTAAAGGTCTACCAAAAAATATTTTATTCAGACAATGAATGATTTCCTGCGAAAAGTAATATTTTGCATGTTTGAAAGTATAAATATTCGTCACCAGACTGCGCATAGGCAACACCATCTACTTGTCCCACGACGAAAGAAGGTACCGGGCCAATTTGCATCCATGTTCCATACCCTCTTGCCCTGTCCATGAGGCCCACCCCCTTTCGTCCTCGTTTGCTCAGGGTGGATATTTAGAAAGGGTTTTTAATAATAAGGGCAATATGACCTTCTGGGAAGAAAAGGGCCCTTTCGATTTGTTTAATATCAGTAATATGAAGTTCTGATAAGATATTCAACAGGCGGGAATAGGTCAGACCGGCCTGTTTTAATTTTTCTGTACAAACCTGGCCCTTTTCAATTATGATAACTGTGTTTTCCCCACTTCTCTTTTGCGTCTCCATTGATTTACTTTCTTTTTTCCGGATCACGCTAAAACGTCCGCTGGGTTCTAAATTTGCCAATTCTACATCATGGATGGTTTGGAGTCCTTGAATGCGCAGCTCTTCCAATAAATCATGGTAGCTAAAACGTGCTTTTCGTAAATTCCGGCGCAAAATTTTCCCGTTTTTTATTACAGGAATAGGGGTTCCTTCTAGAAGATTTAAAACAACATTACTTTTTAAGGAGGCATAAGATAAGAGAATTTGTAAAATTGTTAAAGTCCCGATAGCAATAAGGGAATTCCAAATATTTAGGTTTTTATCCGCCAGGGAGGAACCGAGAATTTCTGCAATTCCCAGTACAATTACAAAATCAAGGGGTTCCACATCGCCTAGAGAACGGTATCCCATTATTCGAAAGCAAACTAAAGTAAAGAAAAGTATTCCTAGGGTACGCAGGATGATATCCATAAAAACCTCTGAAATAAAAGATTTCTACACATTATTATCTTACTTATCAGAAAAAAAATGTAGGAATATTAAGTTAAAGATAGGTAGATAATAACATGTACTAAGCTTAGGAGGAAAGATCCATGAAATTATTGCTGCCCCTTATTTTTGCATTGTTATCGGGGATTGCCATGGCTGTACAGGGATCTCTTAATTCAATTCTAGGTAAAATTGTCGGGCTGTTGGAGGCTACTTTTATTGTTCATGTCATAGGCTTAATATTAGTAGCTGTTGTGATATTTGGCCTTAAAATGGGGGACGGCGGCCTGGCTAAGCTGCCGGAAGTTCCGTGGTATGCATATCTGGGAGGGCTGATTAATGTATTTATAATTTACGGTGTGGTAGCGAGCATTCCCAAGATTGGTGTAGCCAATGCGACTACTGCCATTATAGTAGGACAGGTGACTACGGCATTAATTATTGATTGTACCGGGATGTTTGGTTTGGAAAAATTCCCCCTTTCTTGGACTAAAATTATTGGTGTTGTATTATTAGCAGGGGGAGCAAAGTTAATGTTAATAAGGTAAAAACCAATTAATATTTTATGCTTGACTTTTAATAATCAATAATGCATAATTTAGTGGTGAGCGATATATGGCGGTGTAGCTCAGTTGGTCAGAGCACACGGTTCATACCCGTGGTGTCACTGGTTCAAATCCAGTCACCGCTACCAAATCAGGCCCGTTGGAGAAGCGGCTTAACTCACCAGCCTTTCACGCTGGCACTCAGGGGTTCGAATCCCCTACGGGTCACCATTTTAAAACATGTAACAGGTCTCATCCTGTGTACATGTTTTTTTATTATAGTTGGACAGTTGGGTAGTTGAATGAGCAAATGTATCATCCCGGCAATCAGTAACCGGATTTCGAGACTTCAAAGAAATACTCCAAATAAGAATCTTTTCCGACGTATCCTGTTTTGTTCCCTGATTATTTATGTTTTTTATTGAAGAATGGAGAAAACTAAAAAGTAAGTCGCAAAGTTGATAGGCAGGGATATCTAATCTGACATGTTTTTTCCCCACTCTAGTCTATAATAAGTGACAATAAAGGCTAGGAGCGTGATTTCATGTTAGATAATCCGCATGTTCAAGCTCTATGGAGGCACAAAATTGGAGAAAGTCCCAATATTATATTGTTGAAGAAAAAAATACGGATACCGCATTTTATTCTAGTGGGTTTATCGATGATATCCTGGGAAACAATTTTGCTGGCGGTAACCGGTTTTTTACTGGGGCGTGCAGAAATCTTAGGAAGCTTGCTTCCTTTTGGGCCGGCGTATTTTGCCGCAGTCGTATGCTGCTATCGGAAAAAAGTAGTTTTTCAAGCTTTGCCGGTTATAGCAGGCTTATTTACTGTAGTTTCGGGATATCAGCTAATTGGTAATATTGGGGTAATTGCGATTTTGACAATTGTTTTTTTATGTTATTCGGTAGATAGTAATAGGCAATGGATAGCGGTTCCGGTGCTGGTTTTAACATCAATTGTTGTTGTGAAAGGCGCAGCTTTAATTTTTGGACATGCCTCTGAATACATGATTTTGGTGACAATTTTTGAAAGCTTTTTTGCAGCAGGTTTGTCTATGGTATTTTTGGTGGTAATAGGGTTAATTAAAAACCAAAGAATGGTAAAAAGGTTTTCCGCAGACGAGATGGTTTGTATTTTCGTTTGTATTTTAGGAATTATTATGGGTTTAGGTGAATGGAGTATTCGGGGTCTGGAATTACGCAGTACTGTAAGCAGGTTGTTAATTATCCTTGCGGCTTTGCTCGGTGGCGGCGGCGCGGGAGCAGGGATGGGGGCATTGGTAGGTATTATTCCAAGCCTTTCCGACATGGTGGCACCTACCATAACGGGTATGTATGCCTTTTCCGGTTTGCTGGCAGGTTCGTTCAATAGTTTTGGGAGAATTGGAGTAGTTATGGGTTTTATTTTAGGCAATCTGTTATTGGCACTGTACCTGCTGGACACTCCTCTGATCCTAGCTTCTCTAGCGGCTACAGGTGGCGCTGCTCTCTTGTTCTTTATTATTCCTGAAGACTGGCTTATTAATTTAGGGAAATTGTTAAATATCAATCGGGACTGGTCCGTTAAGGGAAGGACCAATGACATGGTGCGCAGAATGGCCCTGAAAAGGCTTAATGGTATGAGTAAAATTTTCGGTGATCTGGCATGTACTCTGGATCATTTATCGGGGGATATTGAGGGAGAAGAAGAACCGGATATTAATTCTGTCTTGGGCCATATTTCTAACCGGGTTTGTTATGATTGTACGATGTACAAAATCTGTTGGGAAAGGGACTTTTACCAAACCTACCGTTCCATAATGGGTTTGTTTGCCAAGGTAGAATCAAATGGTTATGCTGTTGCCAAGGATATACCTGTTGTGCTGCAGAAAAGATGTGCCCATGCTTCGGAGATGCTGGCAACAATAAATTGCTTATATGAATTATACAAAAAGACTAATTATTGGCAGCAGCAGATGGGAAATACCAGAAACCTAGTGGCTAACCAGTTAATGGGATCTGCTGAAATTATGGATAAACTTATTGAAGAAATAAAAGGTTACGGAGGAGCGCGAGAAATTTTAGAGAAAGATTTAATTAAAGTTTTAAGCAAAATGAATTTTCTTGTGGACCGAGCGACCGTTATAACAATGGGGGAAAATACTATTGATCTTTCTCTGGAATTGCAGTCTTGCCCGGGGGTGGATGAATGTCATGAAATAATACCTCCTGCGGTTTCCCGTCTCACCGGTAAGGATTATGAAATCTATCAATCTAATTGCTCTGTGGATACAGGAGTTAAAACATGCTGGTTTAGAATGCTGGCAGCAGGTGCGCGAAGATTAAGCATTGGCAAGGCCCAGGTAGCAAAAAAAGAAGGGACTATTTGCGGGGACAGCAACGGGAATATTTTACTTGAGGAAGGCAAGCAGGTTTTGATGTTAAGCGATGGAATGGGTGTAGGTACAAAGGCGGCGGTAGAATCCAGTACGACACTGGCCCTTTTAGAACAGCTTCTGGAAACAGGATTTAACCAGCAGGTAGCAATAAATACCATTAACTCGGTCCTGATGTTAAGGTCAAATGACGAAAGCTTTGTCACGGCGGATCTTTGTATTGTTGACCTCTATAGCGGTGAAACAGATTTTGTTAAAATCGGAGGGGCGCCCAGTTTTATAAAAAATAAAAACGGGGTCAAAGTAATTAAAGCATCTAGCCTGCCTATTGGGATTTTACATACCGTAGAAATGGAAACTGTTCGGGAACATGTTGAACCGGGAGATATTATTGTTATGGCTACTGATGGTTTATTTGATACCGGTAATCAGCCGGAGGAAACCGAACGATGGATAGTGGGTTTGCTGGAAAAAGATTTGGATAAAAACCCTTATAAAATAGCGGAATCGCTGCTAAAAAATGCAGTTCATTTGAGTGGCGGGCAGCCCCGGGACGATATTACGGTTCTGGTGGCGGTGGTTGATGATTATCATAATTAATTTTTGGTAAAGATAAGAAGGAAAAGGTGAAAACATGAAGAATCAAGCACGGTATAGCAACCGTGCTTTAGTTTTATAGCGTGATTTGTAACTTGTGTTTTGTGATCTGAATAATAACTTTTCACTAATCACTAATCACAAACCACTGCTCTTTCACAAATCACTGAATTTATTGAGGTTATGTTTGCTTATGAAGAATAAAGTATTGCGGACCATTAAAAAATATTCTTTAATTTCTCCGGGAGATTCAATTGTAGCTGCTGTTTCCGGAGGACCGGACTCAGTAGCCATGCTTCATGTAATATTTAACCTTACCAGAGATTGGAATGTGAGCATTTATGTTGCTCATTTAAATCACATGTTTCGGGGGGAAGAAGCCCGAGAAGAGGCATCTTTTGTAGCTGGGCTGGCAGAAACTTATGGTTTAAATTGCATGGTAGAATCTTTTGACGTACCGGCATATATAAAAGAAACCGGCTTTTCACCTGAAGAAGCCGCCCGGAAGATTCGCTACAGCTTCCTTCAAAAAGTGGCAAAGGATACTGGGGCGGGAGCCATTATGACTGCCCACCATGCTCATGATCAGGCGGAAACTGTTTTGCTGCACATTTTAAGAGGCTCCGGAACGGAAGGTTTGGCGGCCATTTCCCCTAAAGAAGGGAACCTTATCCGGCCTTTATTGGAAGTAACGAAGGAGGAAGTGTTGGATTATTGTCAAAAACATAATCTGGAGTATCGGATTGATCCTTCGAACAATCAGCCATATTATTTGAGAAACCGGATTCGTTTAAATCTGATCCCGGTACTTCAAGAGTATAATCCCAGGATTGTGGAAGCATTAATAAGAACAGCAGATATCTGTAGAGCTGAAAATCAGTTTTTAGATAAGATAACTAGGGATATTATTTTAAATTTGAGCTATGATGAAAATGAGCATAAAATAATTGCTAATTTCCTTGAACTTAAAGAATTGCATCCGGCATTGCAAAGACGGGTTTTGCGTGGAATAGTCGATAGAATTACAAAGACTTCGGGCAGTTTAAGCTTTGTTCAAACAGAAGAAGTTTTATCTCTCGAAACAGGTCAGGAAATATGTTTACCCGGTGGATTAAAAGCATATCGGGAATACGAAAAATTGATTTTTTTCCCTCAAAAGCACATAAAAATAAACCATAAAATAGAAGCTCAGCCGGTTTTATTAGAAGTTCCCGGCATTAATTATTTGCCTGAATATGGGATTATTCTGAGATCCCGTATTTGTTCATGGCCTGATCCGGATTTTTCCCCATCTCGGCATAAAGCTGTTTTTAGTACAAATATATTAGATACTCCTTTGCTTATTCGAAACCGGAAAAACGGTGACCGATTTCGGCCCTTAGGATTAAAAGGACAAAAAAAACTAAAAAACTTTTTCATTGATGAAAAAATACCGAAACGGTTTAGGGACCAAGTTCCTTTGCTTGTAGCCGGGGAAAAAATAATCTGGGTTATCGGATATCGGGTGGCCGATGAGGTGAGGGTAAAAGAGGGTGAAGAAAAAGCAGTCCAAATTGAGGTCGAAGAATTATCCAGAGCATAAATTGAGGTGTTTGAAAATAGAAATAAACTATGTTAGAATTAATAAATATGGGAATTTATCCAATTAGGGTTAATTTTAGTAACGGCTTTGAGGGGAGTGGAATGTTTGAATAGAATTTTTAAAAACCTTGCTATCTATGTACTTATTGTATTAATTGCAGTTTCTCTCTACCAGTTGATGGCCGGACAGGCTCAAAAAAGGGCAGAAGAATTTACATACAATGAGTTTATAAAGCAAGTGAACACGGCGAATGTTAAAAATGTAAAAATACTGTCGGACGATAACCGCTATAGTATTACCGGAACGTTAAAAAAAGGCGGGGATTTTTTCCTTGCGGTACCCCCCAGGCCTGAATTAGTATCTATGCTTCAAGAAAAAGGGGTCCTAGTTGATTTTAATAAAGAACCAGGTCCGCCTTGGTGGGTAGGTCTATTTTCCACTCTTTTGCCGGTATTGCTTTTGGTTGGTCTTTTCTTTTTCATGATGCAGCAGACCCAAGGCGGCGGAAGCCGGGTAATGCAGTTTGGTAAAAGCCGTGCTAAGCTTCATACCGATGAGAAAAAGAAGGTTACTTTTGCAGATGTGGCAGGTATTGATGAGGTTAAAGAAGAGCTTAATGAAGTAGTGGAGTTTTTAAAGCAACCACGTAAATTTAACCAGCTAGGTGCGAAAATTCCTAAAGGAGTATTGTTGTTTGGCCCTCCCGGTACAGGGAAAACCCTGTTGGCAAGAGCGGTAGCTGGAGAAGCAGAGGTTCCTTTTTTCAGTATTAGTGGTTCCGACTTTGTGGAAATGTTTGTCGGTGTAGGGGCTTCCCGAGTGAGGGATCTATTTGAGCAGGCGAAAAAAAATGCCCCTTGTATCGTATTTATTGATGAAATTGATGCTGTCGGTAGGCAGAGAGGTGCAGGTTTAGGCGGGGGCCATGATGAAAGGGAACAAACGTTAAATCAATTGTTAGTAGAAATGGATGGATTTGCTCCGAATGAAGGTATTATTGTAGTGGCCGCAACAAACAGACCGGATATACTTGATCCCGCACTGCTGAGACCGGGGCGTTTTGACCGGCAGATTACGGTAAATATTCCGGATATATTAGGCAGAAAGGAAATACTTAGGGTTCATATAAAAGGGAAGCCTTTAGGCAGTGATGTTGATATTGAGGTACTCGCAAGACGGACACCGGGCTTTACGGGGGCTGATTTGGCAAATCTGGTTAATGAAGCAGCGCTGTTGGCAGCACGGCGGAATAAGAATGAAATTAATATGGAAGAATTAGAGGATTCAGTGGAAAGAGTAATTGCCGGACCAGAAAAAAAATCAAGGGTAATAAGTGATTTTGAACGAAAGCTGGTAGCCTATCATGAGGCGGGCCATGCGGTGATTGCCTATCTTCTTCCTCATACGGATCCTTTGCATAAGGTTTCAATTATTCCCCGTGGGCAGGCGGGGGGATATACCTTGTTATTGCCTAAAGAGGACAGGAATTATATGACTAAGTCGCAAATGTTGGACCAGATCGTGATGCTTTTGGGAGGCCGCATGTCTGAAAAGCTGGTGCTTAAAGAAATTAGTACCGGCGCCCAAAATGATTTGGAAAGGGCAACAGATTTAGTTCGGAGGATGATTACCCAGTACGGGATGTCCGATGAGCTGGGGCCTTTGACCTTTGGGCGACGGCATGAACAGGTATTTTTAGGCCGAGATATTTCTCAGGAACGAAATTATTCCGAAGCTATTGCGTATTCTATTGACAAGGAGGCCCGGAGGATTATTGATGAGGCTTATAGCAAGACAAGGGAATTGTTAGAGAATAATATGGATAAACTTCATTTAGTGGCAAAAACCTTAATGGAGAAAGAAACGATCAAAGCCGGGGAATTTTCTCAATTAATGGAGGGCCTTGAAGCAAAAAATGCCCAAAGTCAGCAGGATAATGATGAACAAATGACCCCCAAGGGTAGCTCTCCTGATGAGCCTACATTGAAGTTTAATTATGATACCGGGAGGAATTTTAATGGAACGGACTTTTGTTATGATCAAACCCGACGGGGTTCAACGTAACCTAACCGGTACCATTATCAGTAGATTTGAAAATAAGGGTTTAAAGCTGGTTGGGATGAAGCTTTTACAGTTAGATAGGAAAATAGCTGAGGAACATTACCGGGAACATATGGGAAAAAGCTTTTATGCAGGTTTAATTTCCTATATTATTTCAGGGCCGGTAGTGACCATGGTATGGGAAGGACGCAACGTGGTATCAGTGGCACGAAAATTAATCGGTGCTACCAATCCCGGTGAGGCAGAGGCAGGAAGCATCCGGGGAGCATATGGTATTGATATGGGAAGAAATGTGATTCACGGTTCTGATTCACCAGAAAGTGCCAAAAGAGAAATAAGTTTATTTTTTAAGCCGGCAGAAATAATAGATTACGAAAAGACTGCCGACACTTGGGTTTATGAATAATAATAAAAATAATCAAAAAGGCTCAAGAGAGCCTTTTTGATTTACAGGAAGTAATTTTCCTAACGGTGTGTAGCATTTGTTAGGTCGGTTGGTCAGGGGAAAAGATCTGTAGTAAATGCTTTTATCCAGAAACTCTATTGAAATACTCCAAATAACAATGTTTTTTACAAATCGCAATCCACGAACCATAAATCACAGCTTTAAAAGCTTGAATTACCCTTAAAAATTATCTATAATCATTAAGAGATTTCACAAAAGGGGTGGAAGAGATGGATTTTAATCTCCAGCTAGGGCTTTCCGGAGAGGCAAGGGAAACGGTAACAGAAAATAATACAGCTCGAAAATATGGTAGTGGAAATATAGATGTTTATGCAACCCCTGCAATGATTGGCCTTATGGAAAATGCGGCCTTAAAATGTGTAGATCCTATCTTGCCTGAGGGGTGGTCTACGGTTGGAATTGAGATTAATGTAAAACATATGGCTGCTACCCCGATTGGTTTTACTGTTCAGGCTAAGTCGGAATTAATTGAAGTAGACGGGCGGAGATTGGTTTTTAAGGTAGAAGCATATGACGAGTCAAAAAAGATTGGGGAAGGTATGCACCAGCGTTTTATTGTTCAGTTAGATAAATTTTTAAGCAAAATGCGTAATAAGAGCTAAGAGAAAAATTTCAACTATATTTCAACTATTAGAATTAGTGAAGGGCTTAGCTAAGGATTAAAAAAAGGAAACAAATAATAACCGGTTAAAATAATTGACATAGACCTGTAACCGGGTTTATAATGCAAGCAACAGGGCAGGGTTTCTGCCTATATTTGTTTCCGGGCTAGGTTAGACACCTGAGTTAATGGGAGGAACCCAAATGCAAGAAGATTTAATAAAACGTATTTTAAAGCTTAAAGAAGAACGGAATGCTTTAATTTTAGCTCATAACTACCAGCCGGATGAAATCCAGGATCTTGCCGATTATGTAGGAGATAGCTTTGGATTAAGCCAACAGGCTGCCGAGACGGAAAAAAATGTTATTGTATTTTGTGGAGTTTATTTTATGGGGGAAGTTGCGGCAATTCTATCTCCGAAAAAAACGGTACTGCTTCCTGATCCTGAGGCAGGATGTCCATTGGCAGATACTATTAGTGCAGAATCACTTAAAGAGGCTAAAAAAAAGCACCCTCATGCTGCTGTTGTTTGCTATATTAATTCTCCTGCTGCCGTTAAGGCGGAAAGTGATATTTGCTGCACTTCTTCTAATGCAGTAAAAATTGTAGAAAGTGTATCGGCTAATGAAATTCTTTTTGTTCCGGACAAAAATCTTGCCCATTGGGTAGCACATCAATCACAAAAAAAGATAATTCCTTGGGAGGGATGCTGTCCTACTCATGATTGCATTACCCCTTTTGATATAGAAAAAATTAGAGAACAGTATCCAGGTATTCCGGTAGCCATTCATCCTGAATGTCCTCCGAGTGCGGTGGAAAAAGCGGATTTTGTGGGAAGTACCGGGGCGATTTTGGATTTTGCCCGAAAAACTGCTGACCCGGAAATTATTATTGTTACTGAAAAAGGGATATTACACCGGCTGAAACAAGAGAATCCAGAGAAAGATTTTATTCTGTTATCACCGAAATTGATATGTCCTACGATGAAGCAAATTAGCTTGGAAAAGGTTCTGAGATCTTTAGAAAACATGGAAACAATCATTAAAGTACCGGAGGAAACCAGAAAGAAGGCTGAACAGGCGTTAAGAAGAATGCTTGCGGTTAAATAGTAATAGTATTATTACCGTGTAAAAACGGGGTGAATAAAAGTGAAATTTGATTTTATTATTGTTGGGGGCGGCATTGCAGGACTAAATGCCGCCATTCGCTTAAGCAAATATGGGGAGGTTTTGCTGGTTACCAAAGAAAAGCTAGAAGACTGTAATACGGTATTAGCCCAGGGGGGTATTGCGGCAAGTCTGGGTTTAGATGATTCCCCGGAATTACATCTTCAAGATACATTGGCGGCCGGAGACGGGCTTTGTGACGAAGGTGCTGTTCGGGTAATGGTGAAAGAGGCACCTGTACGGATAAAGGAACTGATTAGCTTAGGGGTTCCCTTTGATACAACAAAAGAGGGTCTGGCCCTTACCCGGGAAGGTGCCCATAGCCGAAACCGGATTCTTCATGCCGGAGGAGATGCCACGGGAAAATTGATATGGCAGCAGCTGGCTTCAGTTGTTTATGCGGAACAAAAGATTACTGTTTGGGAGCATGCTTTAGTTCTTGATATTATAGTTACAGAGGGAATTTGCACCGGAATAATGGTTCTTGATCTTGAAACTCAACAAGCAAAAACTATTTTAGGCCGGGCTGTTTTATTAACTTCAGGTGGTTCCGGCAGAATGTACCCGGTTACAACTAATCCGCCAACTGCAACCGGTGATGGTATTGCTATGGCCTACCGGGCGGGAGTGGAATTGCGGGATGTGGAATTTATCCAATTCCATCCTACTGCTTTAGCCGGAGAACCGGCAGCCGGTTTTTTGATATCGGAAGCGGTAAGAGGTGAAGGGGCATTCTTAAGGGACTGCTCTGGCAACCGTTTTTTGGTAGAATATCACCCGCTGGCGGAACTGGCGCCGAGGGATGTAGTAGCACGGGCAATTCAGCAGGAAATGATTAGATCGGGGAAAAATCATGTTTTCCTTGATGCCACCCATTTCTCCCGGGGTTTTTTTGCAGAAAGATTCCCCCAGATACATCATCAATTAGCTAAGATCGGTATTAACCCGGAAAAAGATTTAATTCCGGTAGCACCAGCCGCACATTATACTATTGGGGGTATTAAGACCGGCCTTTTAGGTGAAACTAGTTTACAAGGCTTATTTGCCTGTGGGGAAGTTTCCAGTACCGGCGTTCATGGGGCTAACCGGCTGGGGAGCAATTCACTGTTGGAGGGATTGATCTTTAGTTCCCGGGCAGCAGAGATCATGCCCGAAGTTAATTGGACAATCCAAAAGCCTCAAGAGCAATCTAAAAGAGAGAAAAAAGGCAGGGATGTCAAGCCCTTTAACCAGGAAACCAAGCGCTTAATGCAGAAATATGTGGGCATAGTGAGGAATGAAGAAGGGTTAAAGATTGCTTTACAAAACCTGGAATGTTATTATGGTTTATACATAGATTTTGACCATACATTCCAACAAATTGAAGATATTAACCTGGGTTTGGTTGCGTATTTATGTACTTTTGCTGCCTTGCAGCGAAAGGAAAGCCGAGGCAGTCATTTTAGGTCTGATTATCCCGAAAAAAGCAAAATGGAACCTAAACATCTCATTTTAAAAAAAGGAGAATTAGGAGAGGTGTTATGCCTTTAAATAAGATATATTTAGAAAAAATTATTAAGCAAGCCTTAGAAGAAGATTTGGGGATGGGAGATTTGACTTCCACTGCTATTTTTTCTCCTGATCATCAATCAAAAGCAGAAATAATTGTTAAGGAAGAAACAATAGTATGTGGGATACCTATCGCAGAACAAGTTTTTAGCGTGCTTTCGCCGAAAATTGATTTTATTCCATTTTACCAAGATGGGGATCATGTTAATGTTCATACTGTCATAGCAGAAATAACCGGACCAACCCACCTTCTTTTAAGCGGTGAAAGAATTGCGTTGAATTTTCTTCAAAGGCTCTCCGGGATTGCAAATTTAACGGCAAAATATGTTTTTCGGGTAAAAAATTACCCGGCGAAGATTGTGGACACCAGGAAAACAACACCGGGATTAAGATTTTTGGAAAAATATGCTGTGCGTACAGGCGGGGGTACTAATCATCGCCTTGGCCTTTTTGATGCTGTTATGATAAAAGATAATCATATTAAAGCAGCAGGCGGGATTAGAGAGGCTGTTCAAAAGGTAAAAAATGGGATACCCTTCCTGACACCTATTGAAGTTGAAGTAAGTACAGTTGATGAAGCTTTAGTAGCTTTGGAGGCAGGGGTAGATGTCATTATGCTGGACAATATGCCAGCTAGGGAAATGGCAAGGGCAGTAAAGTTAATAGCCGGGCGTGCGCTGGTGGAAGCATCCGGGGGAATTACCTTTGAGCGACTAGAGGAAGTAGCGGCAACAGGAGTAGATATCATTTCTGTGGGAGCACTGACCCATAGTGCCGTATCTGTGGATATCAGTATGAAAATAAAGGATGTTTATTAGTCGGAATAAAAACTAAACCGGATAGAATAAAACGCTAATTAAGGAGAAAAATCACTCTAATTGGCGTTTTTTATATCTATTTATATCTAATTGAAGAGTTTGTTTTAACCCTCATTAAGCTTTGCTAAATGTTCCAGAACAAGTTTTTGAAAAGCTTCGTTATCCCAAAATATGACCTTCTAAAATAATTTCAGCCACCGGAGCGGATGGTAAATTACATTTTCATATTAAATCTTAATTCCAGTATAAGGTATTTTGTATTTATGCACAACACATAGGTTTAGAATAAAAGTTTACTTAGCAGGATCTAATATATTATAATTGTTTTGACCAAAAAGGGAGAGGAGAACACAAAGTGCAGCGCATCGAGGCTATTATAGCCCATGAGAGTTTTGAAGCTTACATGAAATTAAATGAAAAGACAGAAATAGGCAGGGAATTTTGCTGCCACCAGTTGCAGCATGCTTTGGATGTGGCAAGGATATATTATATCTTGTACTTGGAATGGGAAAAGGACAAGATGGCAGGCGAGTTTGAGAATATAAATTCCCGTCAGGCGAAGGAACTTATCTACGCTATTGGACTCCTTCATGATATTGGACGGTGGAAAGAATACTTGGATGATAATTTGGATCATGCCGAAGAAGGAGCGGCTCTGGCAGAACCGATACTCAAAGATGCCGGTTTTAATTCTTTAGAAATTGAGATTGCTCAAAAGACCATTAAAGCTCATCGAGATCCCGGTGCTTCTGGCCTGGGAAGAATTCTCTACCGGGCAGATAAACTTTCCCGTAATTGTCAAAGCTGCAAGGCGCAAGATAAGTGTTATAAACGTTGTAAAACGGAAAAGTTCAAAAAATGTACCTACTAATTATGATAAATTGAGGTAACGAAAAATGTCTTTTAATCCAAGAATATTAACTATCAGTAATTATGAGCAAGCCCGAAAATATATGGCCGATATTGGGGTAGATGAACCTGGTCAAAGGTATATGGAGTCGAAGGCTTTGTTTCTCACTGTTAGGGCAGATGGCTTATCGATTCCTGCTGCTAATATCCTCAAACAAGAAATGCTTTCACGAGGTGGGGAAGCAGCAATCCATAGGGAGGCTGTAACCTACAAGGTTGATCAAACCTCTGTTATTCTTATGGGTACCATTCAGCAGTTTAAAAAACTGGGGACAAAATTATATGTCCAACCTTTTAAATTGGCACAGCTATCCCGGGAACTGAATGCCCTTATTACAAATTTAACAACAGAACAAGTTTCCATAGATTGCCTCAACGGCCCTTTAGAGTTGGGCGGGCGTACGTTAATAATGGGTATTGTTAATGTTACTCCCGACTCTTTTTCCGATGGTGGGAAATATTACCAGATAGATAGGGCTGTTGAACATGCCCTTCAACTAGTAGAAGAAGGGGCAGATATTATTGATATTGGAGGAGAGTCTACCCGTCCTGGGTCCGAGGAAATTTCTGCGGAAGAAGAATTATCCCGGGTACTCCCTGTAGTTAAGGCACTGGTTCCCCAAATAAAGGTCCCTGTATCTATTGATACTTATAAAGCGGCTGTTGCTGAGCAGGTTTTAGATGAGGGTGTGGCTATCATTAATGATATTTGGGGTTTTCAAAGGGAACAGGAGCTTGCAAAGGTTGCTGCACGATATAATTGCCCTGTTGTTTTGATGCATAATCAAAAGGATACGGGTTACCGGGATTTAATAGGTGATATTATTGGTTTTTTGAGAAAAAGCATCGAAATTGCAGATGTTGCAGGGGTGAAAGCGGATAAAATAATTATTGATCCGGGAATTGGCTTTGGTAAGGATTTAGAGCAGAATCTGGAGGTAATGCACCGGTTGGAAGAACTAAAATCTTTAGGCAAACCGATATTATTAGGTACATCTAGAAAGTCGATGATTGGCAAAACCCTAAATCTTCCGGCAACCGAGTGTTTAGAAGGAACTGCAGCGACAGTGGCCCTCGGCATTAATAAGGGTATCGATATTGTCCGGGTGCATGATGTGAAAGAAATGGCAAGGGTTGTGAAAATGGTTGATGCCATAGTTAGGAGGTAAAAATTGGATAAGATTATTCTTCCCCATATGGAGTTTTTCGGGTATCATGGAGTATCTGCCCAAGAAAGAGCAGTAGGCCAGACCTTTGTTGTCGGTGTTGAGATGTCTCTTGATTTATCTAAGGCCGGTATTTCAGATAACCTGAAGGATACTATAGATTATTCCGATGTTTATCTGGAAATAAAAAAGCTATTTGAAAAAGAGAAATTTAATCTTCTCGAAGCCCTGGCTCAGGCAATTGCCCAGATGCTGCTTTCTCGTTATTCTCTATCCCAGGTGAAAGTAAGGGTGGACAAACCTTATGCTCCGGTTTTCGGAGGGCATATAGCTGCAAGAGTAGAAATTGTCCGGGAAAATAGGTAATAAAAATGAATCTGGTTTTTTTAAGTATAGGCAGCAATTTAGGGAAAAAAGAGGCTAATTTAACAAGTGCCGTAGAAAACTTGGTCCATCTTCCGGAAACAAGGATAACAGCCAAATCTTCTCTCTACCGGACAGAACCGGTAGGATATCGAGAACAGGATTGTTTCTTAAATGCTGTCTTAAGATTAGAAACAAATTTGACTGCCCGGGAATTATTAAAACAAATTCATGATATTGAAAATCATTTGGGCAGAAAAAGAGTAATTCGTTGGGGGCCGAGAACTATTGATATAGATATTCTATTATTTAATCAGGAAATTATTAGAGAGCCTGACTTAATAGTTCCTCACCCTGAAATGCACAAGAGACGTTTTGTGCTTGTTCCTTTAGCAGAAATTGATGCAACAGTACAGGTGCCTAATTTGGGAACAGCGGGGGAACTATTAGCAAAATGCAAGCATGTTGATGAGGTTTTGCTTGTTAAATCAAGATATCGGTGGTAAAATGGTGCAAGGATGTTATCCTGGAGTGGAAACATACCTATTGGAAAAATTAGATGATGTATTTAGGTACCGCCTGGATCTTAAGGACTGGGACGGGGGGATAATAGTATTGTGATAGTTTGCCTTCCTGGTACTGGGAGGGCTTTTTTTTGTAGGAGGAAGAAAAATGGACATCATTAATAACCCTGAGGAAATGCAAAATCATGCTATTAGATGGAAAAGGAAATGCAAAAGAGTAGGTTTGGTTCCTACAATGGGTTATTTGCATCAGGGGCATTTGGCTTTAATGCAGGAAGCGAGAAAAAATTGTGATCTGGTAATTGTCAGTATTTTTGTCAACCCTATGCAGTTTGGACAGGGAGAAGATTATGAAGTTTATCCTCGGGATTTAGCAAAGGATGCACAGTTAGCAGAGAGTGTGGGGGTGGATGTTATCTTTGCTCCATCAACAGCTGATATGTATCCCAAGAACTATCATACTTTTGTTGATATAGAGTTATTAACTGACCACCTTTGTGGTTTATCCCGGCCGGGCCATTTTAAGGGAGTAGCTACTGTTGTTACTAAATTGTTTAATATTACTCAACCGGATATAGCATATTTTGGCCAAAAAGATGCCCAACAGGTGATAGTTATTAAACGTATGGTAGCAGATTTAAATATGCCTGTGGATGTTGTTTGTGTGCCCACTGTTCGGGAAGAGGACGGATTAGCCATGAGTTCCCGAAATGTATATCTTAATGAGGAAGAACGTCAACAAGCTCCCGTACTTTACAGGTCATTAAAAGAGGCCCAGGCTTTGGTAGAACAAGGGGAAAGGAATGCATTAATAATTAAAAACCGCATTAAAGAAATTATTTCCCAGGCATCTTTGGCCTGTATTGATTATGTAGAGATTGTTGATGAAATAACCGTGCAACCGGTAGACAAATTAGAGGGAAAGATTTTGATTGCTTTAGCGGTCCGATTTGGACAAACTCGGCTTATTGATAACATTTTATTGGAGGTATAACCGATGCTTAGAATAATGATGAAATCAAAAATCCACCGGGCAAAAGTTACTGAGGCTAACTTAAACTATATCGGCAGTATTACTATTGATAGTGAATTGCTTCAAGCTGCTGATATTTGGCCTAATGAACAAGTCACCATAGTGAATAACAACAATGGTGCCCGCCTAGAAACCTATGTTATTTCCGGTGAGCCGGGGTCGGGACAGATATGCCTTAACGGTGCTGCTGCTCGTCTTGTACAACCTGGCGATATTATCATTATTATTTCTTATGGAATGATGGAAGAACAGGAGGCCAGAACATATAGGCCTAAAGTTCTTTTTATGAATCCTGAAACCAATAAAATTGCTGAAATGGCTGCTATAGAAGAACCAAATACAGAAATGTAAAAAGAGTATCAATTTAGGCAATTCTCCATAAATATGAAATAGGTATTAGTTGGAAAGTTGGCAATGAGCAGTGGTTGTAACTTATTTATAACGTTTATTCAGTAAACGTTAACCCGGTAACTGGTACCGGGATCCCGAAAACCCAAAGAAATACCCAAAAGCAAACAACCCTGACCCAAATAAACACCCCAAAGCCTAATTACGGAAGGATGATTTGATGCGTTATGAAGGTAATATCTTCAGGCCGCCTAGTGAAGCTTACAGCTTTCTTTTACAGTGTACCGTAGGTTGTTCTTATAACAAGTGCACCTTTTGCTACATGTATAAGGATAAAAAATTTCGCATACGGAACATTGATGAAATAAAGACGGATATTAGAATGGCCAAATTATACTATGGTCCAGAAGTGCAAAAAGTCTTTTTATGTGATGGAGACGCTTTGTGCTTATCGACAGAATCCTTAGTAGAAATTATTCAGTATCTCTACGCTAATTTTCCTCATTTGAAACATGTAGGCGCATATGCAGGTCCTCATAGTATCTTAAGAAAAAGTATTGATGAATTAAAAAAATTGAAAGAGGCTGGCCTAACTATTGGTTATCTTGGTGTGGAAACGGGAAATGATAAAGTTCTTAAGCAGATTAAAAAAGGGGTAACTGCTGAGGAAATGCGGGAAGCCGGAATGAAGTTTCGGAAAGCAGGGATGAAGTTATCTACGATGGTAATTCTAGGTATAGCAGGACGAGGTGAAGATTCACTAAACCATGCCCGGGACACAGGGAAAATTTTATCGGAAATAGACCCGGAATATGCTGCAGCACTTACTTTGCGTCTCAAGCCGGGAACGGAACTTACTAAGCAAGCTACTGAGGGAATTGTAGAAATTCCCAATCAATGGGAACTATTACAAGAAATGAAAGAAATCGTAGTTAATATGAATGTAAGCAACTGCGTATTTAGAAGCAATCATGCTTCCAACCATTTACCTGTGAAAGGACATTTGCCTGAGGATAAAGAACAGTTACTGGTATTTATTGATGAAATAATTAAGTGTAAAGATGATAGGTATATACGGCCTGAGTTTATGAGAGAATTATAAAATTCAAGGTTTTTTAACCGATTTATTTAGAGATAAGTTTAAAAGCGTGTACCGGCACGCTTTTTTGTATATTTCTCAAACTATAACCTTCAAAATATTTGCTATTTTTATAATTATCAACATATAAATACTAATAATATAAATAGTTGGGGGTGCCGGCAGGTGAAATGCAGGATATGGTTTTTCATCTGTTTAATTCTATCAGCTATATTATCCTGGCCGGGAAATGCCAGGTGCCTTTTTAGCCGGGTGATATCCTGGATAGTATTTTTTTTGCTTTTAGGTTTTGGGAGAGAAATATGGCTTAATGCCCGAAAATCGGGATGGAATAATGATGAGTGGGATGAAGACCCCTAGCAGGGTTTTTACCTGGCAGTATCAAAAAACATAAGCTTTGGGTCCTGTTCGAAAGTTGACAGTTTGTCCCAGGATTATCTTGACTTTTTTCCGCGAGAGCTCTATAATGTAAACCAAATAATAAGCAGAGGTTAACCAAAAATGAGAGATAAAATTCTATCCTTGTTAAAAAAAGACCCCCTTTCTTATTTATCAGGAGAAGATATTAGTAATAAATTAGGGATATCCCGTACCGCTGTATGGAAGCATATAAATTTATTAAAAGAAGAAGGGTATGTTATTGATTCTATTACAAAATTGGGCTATCGCTTAATTCGGGTACCGGACCGTTTATATGAAGCAGAAATAAGTGGTTTTTTGGACACGGAGAGCTTTGGTAAAAACATTGTCTACTTTAACAAAGTTGATTCGACAAATTTTGTAGCCAGAAAATTAGCTGAAGAAGGAGCAGAACACGGTACAGTAGTTGTGGCTGAAGAACAGACAGCGGGAAGGGGCCGGTTAGGACGTAATTGGAACTCCTCTTTTGGAACCGGTATTTGGATGACGGTAATTATGAGACCGCAGATTATTCCGGCGGAGGCGCCTAAGATCACATTAACATCAGCAGTGGCAGTAGCCGAAGCCATATCTGAGTGTAGCACGTTAAGTCCCAAAATCAAGTGGCCGAATGATATTGTTATCAATGGGAAAAAAGTTTGCGGTATTCTTACGGAAATTAAAGCAGATATTGATTGTATTCATTATGTAGTTGTAGGTATCGGCATAAATATCAATCAGGAGTCATTTCCCGATGAACTGGTGCAGACGGCTACGTCCTTAAGAATAGAGGGCGAAAAAGTCTATGAAAGGGTTAAAATTGCTGGTATAATGCTAAATCGGTTGGAAAAATGGTATTTGAACTTAATGGATAAGGGATTTGGAGAAATTAGAGATCGGTGGAAGGAGTATTCTATTAATTTAGGACGTCATGTATATGTGAACAATATGAAGGAAGAGATTGAAGGTATAGCTGTTGATATTGATAAAAACGGTTTCCTGGTAGTTAAAGATGCAACGGGAACTATACATACTATTAGTGCTGGGGATGTTACTCTGCGCAGAAATTAAAAAAAATTTGCCCAGATTGTCAACATAAAAAAAGGGGGTAGTTAACAAAAAAACCTGTTTTACTGGAGCTAAAAGCTAAAAAGGAGAGAAAAGAATAATGAAAACAAAAGATATGGTAGTTGTTGCCATGTTTGCAGCGTTGATATCGGTTTTATCTCAGATTGCCATACCCTTGCCCTTTAGTCCGGTTCCGGTTACATTGCAGACTTTTGCCGTAGTACTAACCGGGGCTATCCTAGGCAGCAGGAAAGGCTTCCTGGCAATGGCAGTGTACACTTTAATGGGGGCTTTTGGGCTTCCGGTATTTGCTCAGGCTAAGTCGGGGTTTCCGGTAGTATTTGGCCCTTCAGGAGGGTTTATTTTTGGGTTCATTATTGCGGCTTATATTATCGGGAAGATAATTGAAAAAAAGGAAATCCAAACATATGCAGGAACATTGGGCGCTATGGCCATCGGCTTAGTAGTAATATACACCTTAGGATTATTACAGCTTAAATTCGTACTTAGTTTATCCTTTGGAAAGGCTTTTATGGTGGGGGTCCTTCCATATTTACCTTTAGAGGTAGTGAAAACTCTTTTTGGAGCTTATATTGGATTTGCTGTTAGGAAGGTGATTGTCAAAGCGTTTCCGGAGCTGGTAGCATGAAAATAAGAGGCCATCATTTTCTTTGTATTCTGGCTTTTCGGGGAAAAGGTTATGATGAGCTTTTTACTCAAGTATTCAAACAGCTTGTTTATTCCTTGCATTTAAACCCGAAGATGGTAATAGAGGCTAAAGAGGAACCTGATATTATCTGTGCAGCTTGCCCTCTTAGGGTTAGTAAAGAGTGTGGCAGTGAGGGGGATGGAGGGACGGTTATCAGGGATAAGAAAGCTCTTCAGCACCTAGGTATAAAGCCTGATACTAAAATTACCTGGAACCAAGTTATGCATAAAATATCAGAAACAAAAATAGATAGTATGATAGAAGATGTGTGTGCTGATTGTCTCTGGTTAAAAGATCAAAATTGTGCTTTGAGAATTAAAGAAACACTAAAAACAGGGATTTAGTCCCTGTTTTTATGTTATAATGGAGTGCAAAACGCATGTTGTAATGGGAGGAAAAAGAAGGTGAATATCGATTCCATAAAGCTGGGGATACAAAAAGCAGCACCGATTTGTGTCGGCTACTTACCGTTGGGAATGGCCTTAGGTGTCATAGCCAGAAACTCCGGATTATCTATTGGAGAGGTCGCTTTTATGTCTCTCTTACTTTTTTCCGGTTCCGGCCAGTTTATTGCAGTGGCCCTCTTAACAATTCAAACCAGCTTTTGGGCGATTATTATTACAATTTTACTGGTTAATTTACGCTATATGTTGTTTAGTGCGACTATATCCCGCTATGCAAAAAAACTACCTCCCTGGGTACTAGCGATCATCTGCCAGGGGTTGACAGATGAAACCTTTGTAGTTTCAACTACCCATTTTAAACATAATCCTGTAGATAAACAGTTTTGGCTAACATTAAATATTACTTCACATTTAGCTTGGATAAGCAGTTCGGTACTGGGGGCTGCAGTGGGAAATTTTATTCCTAACATGGACAAGCTGGGCTTAAATTTTGCCCTTCCCGCGATGTTTATTGCCTTATTTTTTATGACTACCAACAGCAAAAGGGCCATCACGGTAGGTCTCATTTCCGGATTAATTTCCATTATGTTATTATCTTGGGGAATTTCTGATGCTAATATTATTATAGCAACGATAATTGCTGCGACGGTTGGGGTGATGATTCAAAGATGGATACCGGGTTCATAATTTTTATTTTAATTTTAGGCGGTTTAAATTATTTACTTCGTTTTGTTCCCGCGATATTATTAAATAAGTTTTCATTGCCCAAATATGTGGAAGAATGGCTTTCTTTTGTTCCTGTTGCCACGATGGCTGCTGTTGTGGTACCATCCATTATTGGATATGATGACAAGCCGATTTATTTTTCCATGTCCAATCCCAATTTAGTGTGTGCTTTGCCCACTGTAATAGTTGCCTGGAAAACAAGAAGTCTAGGTTTAACTTTAGCTGTAGGCATGCTCACTATGGCGCTACTACAATTGCTAGCTTTCTAGGGAGAATTTGAACATAAAATCAGGTATTTGGTATCATATGTATGATTCTTCCTGCGAAAATCCAACATAACTTGTTTGGCTGCATAAATATGTAGGAGCCGTTTTACGTAGCATGGTACACCCTACGCAGGCGAAGGACGAAGGGAGCGAACCCCATGGACGGGGCGAGAGGGCCATTGAACATGGACGCGAATTGGCCCGGTACCAATTTTGTCGTGAGACAAAGAGATGGTATTGCCTATGGGAAGTCTGGTGCAGAATTTATGCATTCAAATTTGTGAAATATCACTTTTCATAGGGGAATTGTGTATAATTACAAATATATTGGGCAGCACATAACAAGTAATAAAAGAAATTTATATTTAAGAAAGTAAGGTGAGTTTATGCTGCTTGCAATTGATGCCGGTAATACCAATGTTGTTTTAGGTATTTATCAAGAAAATAAATTAATTGAGCATTGGCGGGTTTCTACAGATCGGCAGAGGACTTCGGATGAATATGGGATTCTATTAAAAAATCTCTTTGATTTTCAGGGACATAGTTTTGAAGATATTTCGGCAATAGCCATTGCTTCCGTGGTTCCCTCGTTGATGTCTGCCCTGGAAAAAATGTCCTGCAGCTATTTTGGTATTAAACCTTTAATTATCGGGCCGGGTGTCAAGACGGGGATGCCGTTAAAGTTCGACAATCCTAGGGAAATTGGCGCTGACCGGATCGTTAATGCTGTTGCTGCTTATGAAATTTATGGGGGCCCTTTAATTATTGTAGATTTTGGGACAGCTATTACCTTTGATGTTGTTACTCGTTATGGCGAGTATATAGGCGGTGCAATTGCTCCCGGGATAGGCATTTCTATGGAGGCGCTTTTTACCCGTGCGGCAAAGCTGCCCAGAGTAGAATTAATTAAACCAAATCATGTGATTACCAAAAATACCGTAAATGGAATTCAGGCAGGTATTATTTATGGTTTTGCCGGGCAGGTTGACGGGATTGTAAAAAGGATCAAAAAAGAGCTGGGGGATGAACCTTACGTGGTGGCTACCGGTGGTTTGGCGGAAGTAATTTCTTCGGAATCAGAGGCTATTCAGAAGGTGAACCCGTGGCTGACACTGGAAGGATTAAGGATAATTTACCAGAAGAACAAGAACTAATTAAACAAACGTGGGTGAATTATTTGTGCATATAGGGAATATCATGCTGGCCAATAGAATAATTACTGCTCCGCTGGCCGGAGTTACAGATAAAGCGTTTCGAGAAATTTTAAAGTCTATGGGCCCGGCGATGGTGTGTACTGAAATGGTCAGTGATAAAGCTTTAACTTATGCAAACAAAAAAACCTTTGAGCTTCTAAATATTGAAGGAGAAGAGCATCCGATTTGTGTGCAAATTTTTGGTTCTGAACCTGAGGTAATGGCAGAAGCAGCTGCCATTGTTGAGAGTAAAGGGGCAGATGTTATTGATATTAATATGGGATGCCCTACGCCCAAAATTGTCAAGAACGGTGAAGGAGCTGCACTCATGAGAAATCCGGAATTAGCCGGAAAAATAGTGAAAGCTGTTGTAAATTCCGTGTCTCTTCCTGTTACGGTCAAGATGCGCAAAGGGTGGGATTTCACTTCTGTTAATGCCCTCCGAATTGCGTTAAGAGTTGAGGAAGCAGGTGCTGCAGCAGTAACAGTTCATGGGCGCACCCGGGAACAGCTTTATGGGGGAAAAGCAGATTGGGGTATTATTGCTGAAGTAAAGAAGCATGTTCAAATTCCTGTTTGCGGTAACGGTGATGTTTTTCATCCCGAGGATGCTTTGGAAATGCTTAACCAAACGGGCTGTGACGGGGTGATGATTGGACGGGGTATGCTAGGGAATCCCTGGTTGGTAAAGAGAGCGGTAGAAATAACCGAAGGTAAGCCGGTTTCCTCGCTACCGGAAATAGAAGAAAGAATTACGCTGGCTCTACAGCATTTAGCCCGGGAGGTAGAGCTAAAAGGGGAAAGCAAGGGTATCCGTCAAATGAGAAAGCATTTGGCTTGGTATACCAAAGGGTTAAAGAACGCAGCAGGATTAAGGGATGAAATCAATAAACTCATAAATCAGCAAGATATAAAGGAGGTTCTCATTAATTATCTGGAAAAAAGCAGAGATAAAGGCATTGGTTAATGAGAATTAAACCTTGATTATAATCACATTTGTTTTTTTAAGCCCCCAAAGGGCTTTTTGCTTTAATTAGGAAAAAAACGAAGGGAAAATTTGCATATTATCAAAAATTCTGCTAATATTATAAACAGGTGCACAAAGCTGTGCACATTTTATCTCTTTTTTATGTATACTATGAGGAAGTGTTTGCATGGATTTTGTTCGTATTGGGGACAAAGTTATTAGTAAAGAAAAATTGATGTTTCAAATTGAAAAAATATTGGATCTTAGGGTTAAGGGTTTATCCCAACAGGAGGTGGCTAAACGTCTTTTTGTGGACCGAGCTTTTATTTCTCATTTGGAGGGCTTAGGTGAAGTCAGGAAGGGTGACCGGATAGCTGTAATAGGGTTTCCCATTAAAAATAAAGCGGAATTACTGGAAATGTTGAAAAAAGAAGGAGTGGATTTTTCTTTAATACTTACAGAAGAAGAACGATGGGCTTTTGTCGGTGAACGAAGTGGCATAGAATTATTCAATAAAGTAATGGAATTAGTTTCTTCTCTAAAAAATTATGATTGTATTTTGGTTTTAGCTTCTAACCAAAGGATTAAGCTTTTTAGAAGTATTTTCAATAATGAGGTCATCGGTATTGAAATTGGCCAATCTCCTATTGAGGAAGATAAAACTATTGAAATAAAACGGATTCAGGATGTTATTCGCAGTTTAAAAACAGATGATCGTCAGGAGGTTACTGAATGAAAAGAGTTGTAAGTATATCTTTAGGGTCATCAAAAAGAAATCATGCAGTAATAACGGAAATATTAGGGGAGAAATTTTCCATTGAACGGATTGGAACTGACGGTGATGTCAAGAAGGCGATGGAAATGATTAGATCACTTGATGGAAAAGTAAATGCGATTGGGTTGGGAGGAACTGATCTTTATATTTATGCCGGAGGGAAAAGATATGCGATTAAAGAATCTTTAAAGCTAAAAAATTGTGCCCAAGTAACTCCGGTAGTAGACGGAAGCGGTTTGAAAAATACACTGGAAAGAAGAGTAATTTGTTATTTAGAAAAAAAGCTGGGTTTTTCTTTCCATAATAAAAAGATATTAATAGTATCTGCTGTTGATCGTTTTGGGATGGCTGAGGCATTAGAAAGCAGGGGAGCTTTTCTGACTCTTGGGGACCTGATGTTTGCTTTGGGGATTCCGCTAGCTTTACATTCTCTGAAAAGTATAGCATGGGCTGCTCGGCTGCTTACACCTGTCATTGTACATTTACCGATAAAAATGCTTTATCCTACGGGTAATAGCCAGGGAAAAACCAAACCGAAATATGGTAAGTATTATCATGAAGCAGATATTATCGCGGGGGATTTTCTCTTTATAAAAAAATATTTGCCGGCGCGCATTCAAGGGAAGATGATTATTACAAACACGGTAACTCCTGATGACATCGAAGACCTGCGCAGCCGTGGATTAGAAATTCTTGTTACAACGACACCGGAGTTAAACGGACGTTCCTTTGGAACAAATGTGATGGAAGGGTTGGTGGTCACGGTGGCGGGGAAAAAATTTGAAGAATTAACTACCAAGGATTATGAGAATGTTTTAGATCGCATAGGTTTTAAACCGAGGGTGGAATACCTGCAGCAGCCGGTACAAAAACATTTAGGAGAGTTGGAGGTGAATTAGTTGGGCGATTTTGCTTTTATGATTCATCCTTTGGATGTTTCCGATATATATAGAAAATTTCCTTTTGCGCAGAAATTGCCTGATAGGCTTGTGGAAAAAGCATTGTCATGGCTTCCCCATCTCCATATTTCGGAAATTACCGGTATTGAATCCCAATATAACCGGCATAAGGTAGGCGGATGGTTTATCGGATGTCCTTTGACCGCCCGACAGATGGTGGAATTAAACCCGTCTTATGTGCTTAAACGGATTATTAAAACAGGGAAATATGCTGAAAAATTGGGAGCAAAGATATTAGGGCTGGGAGCCATGACATCGGTAGTAGGGGATGCCGGGATAACTATTGCCCGGAATTTAAATATAGCTGTTACAACAGGTAATAGTTATACAGTGTTTACCGCTATAGAAGGCATGAAAAAGGCTGCTCAAATGATAGGTACCGATTGGAAAAAGTCCGAGATCCTTATTATCGGAGCTACCGGATCTATTGGAAGTGTATGTGCTCGGACATTAGCCCGGGATTGCAAGTTTTTAACTCTATTGGCTCGGGATGAAAATAAATTAGAAAAGCTGGCCCAGCGAATCTATTATGAAACTGGCCTGGCTGTGCGAACTTCGACAATAATAAAGAAGGCTGTGCAAAAGGCAGATATTATTGTTGCGGTATCAAGTGCTGTTACCGAACTGATCGATCCCTTTGATTTAAAGCCGGGAGCTATTGTATGTGATGTGGCTCGGCCCAGAAGTATTTCACAGCAAGTAGCCCGGTTAAGAGAAGATGTTTTGGTTATTGAAGGAGGGTTAATTGAAATACCTGGTGATGTCCAGTTTAATTTTAATTTTGGATATCCTCCAAAATTAGCACTTGCTTGTATGGCTGAAACCATGATTCTGACCTTAGAAAGAAAATGGGAGAATTATACTCTAGGACGGGATTTAACAATTGATCAAGTGGAAAATATAGGTCAACTGGCGAAAAAACATGGGTTTAAATTAGCGGGATTTAGAAGCTTTGAAAGACCTGTGGCAGAGGAACAAATTAAACGTGTTCGGAACATCAAATCGGTCAATTCGTCTCAGGCCGGATAAAGCGCTAAATTCTCCTTGACAATTTTTAGCATCAAGCATATAACCTGACTTTCGAAGCAAAATTAATAAAAAAAGAGCCCGGAGCAATTGATAATCAATGGCTACCGGGTTTTCTGTTTGTGCAAAAAGTTATAGTGCAGAAGAGGATCTTTTTGACAATGCTAAAATATTTTTTATTTCTTTCAGAGTAAGGAACTCTTTAGAAAAGTCAATACCTAAAGCGTCCTTCATCGCTAACGTTATTTCATCAACGTGATCAAAGATATAGAGGTTTTTATCGACTCTTGTGCAATTTATCTTGCGTAGACTTTCCATGATATGGTTTGCAGAATACTTGTTGCCGAGTTTGTGCTGAACAATTCTTATGATGGCTAGTGCAATAAAGCAAATAAGAAAATGCGATTCAATGCGATCTTGCCTAGATAGGTAAACAGGCCTGGTTTTCAGGTCATTTTTCGTGATTTTGAAAGATTCTTCAATTCGCCAAAGTCCTCGATAGATATCGATGATCTCCTCATCAGATTTATCAAGTTCGCTCGTGACAATTGCATAGTAACCATCAAACTTTTCTTCTTCACGGAGCTTTTGTTCATCTTCACGGAGCTTTTGTTCATCGAATAATTGTTTCCTTTTTGAAGTAATAATTTCGCCGGTTTCCTTATCATACACAAGATTCTTAACGTATTTGGCGGCACCGTAAGAGGTAGCCCTGTTGTACTTGGCGGGATCCTTTACAAGTTCCATGGCTTTAAGTAAAGCAGGTTCTCTTTCAGCTTTAGCACGTAGGTCATAGTCTCTTGAATAAAAAATAATCTGCTTTTCGTCAATGCGTTTTTTCATAGGTTTATTATTGTTCCCGATGATAGTGATCTCTCTCGGATATATTCTTGATTTAATCTTATAATCGTCGCCGATCCATGTATAACCCTCCTCATCAAAGACATACTCTTTAAGTTCTTTGTGGGCTCCTCGGACCGTCTGGCTGTATACATATCCATCACCGCGCATGACATGGTAGTTAATATTCTTTGCTGTATTGTTTCCCTTGTCAGCCACAATAATTGCTCGCCCAATGTCATAATCTCGTTTCAGTTCAGCCAGCATAGGACGCACCGTTTCACAGTCATTGGTGTTTCCCGGAAAGAGCTTGTAGGAGATCGGAATTCCCATCGTATCCATAAACAAACCCATCTGAATAATCGGATCAGGACGATGTTCTTTAGAAACACCTTTTCTCCTCATATCGTCCTGTTCGTCAATTTGGAAGTAATAGTTTGTTACATCGTAGTACACAAGTTCTGTCGTTCTGCCGTAGAGTGCTTTAATCTTCTTATGAAGGTAGATCTGTAAGTCATCTTTGTACTTAGCGATAATACTCAATGCTCCGTAGACATTATCCAGCGAAAAATCCATATTTTCAAAATATCGGTCTTTGTTCTCAAAGGCTTTTTTCTTAGAGGCTGGATTTTTTAGACGTTCAAAAACTAATAACTTAACAACATTGTTCAGGATATATTCTATCTTCAAATTCCTCGCTTTGTTAATGAAAAAGGTATGTAGTTCAAGATCGTGATAAATTTTACTCAAAGCAGCATAGCCAAAGTGCTTTCGATTAGTATCACCAATAGATAGAGTAGCAGCCCTATTGATTTTAATTTGCTCCAAGGACTTAGCCATTTTCTCCTCAGTATCCATTTTTTCAACCACTGAAGTAAAGTAAGCAATAGGATCGGGATAGGTTTTTTCTAATACATCAACGTAACCAAACGATTTGATCGTTCGAGTTCGAGATTGCTTTTTTGCCGGATCATAATAATTAGTGGCGGCTGACAAATACGTTCTGCCAGTTTTAGGGTTAAATGATTTTTTTAGATACATTTAACTTTCCTCGCTAACTTAAGTGGTAGATATAACCTATTATATCACAATCCGACATAATCCGCCATATAAATATGAACAAATTTGACAAAAAATATACTAAAAAAACCCTGCTGTTGCAAGGTGTTAGACGATTTATTATCAAATTATTGCTTCTAAATTAGGGTTTAGAAGCTTTGAAAGACCTGTGGCAGAGGAACAAATTAAACGTGTTCGGAACATCAAATCGGTCAATTCGTCTCAGGCCGGATAAAGCGCTAAATTCTCCTTGACAATTTTTAGCATCAAGCATATAATACGCTTTAAGAAAATAGAAAATAAAGAATCAGCTTACAAGCACTGCTGGTTGAAGCCGGGTAGTGCTTGTTGGGTAGTTATAGCCTTTCTTAGTTCTCCGCATAAAATTTAGCCTGATGTCATAACCATAATGTGAAACTTTATAAATGATAAGGAGCGAAATGCATGTCTGATAAAGAAGTCATTTTGACACTAGAGGGGTTAAAGAAACTGGAGGAAGAATTAGAACAGCTTAAGACAGTTCGGCGGAAAGAAGTGGCAGCCCGGATAAAGCAAGCCATTGAGTTTGGTGATATTAGTGAAAACTCTGAATATGAAGATGCAAAAAATGAACAGGCTTTTATAGAAGGGACCATCTTGGCTTTGGAAAAGAAATTACGTAATGCCCGGGTGATAGATGCCAATGATGTTAATGTGGAAACCGTTTCAATCGGATCTACCGTGGAATTGGAGGATATAGATACGAAAGAGCACTTTGAGTACACTATTGTTGGATCTGTAGAAGCTGATCCGGTGCGCAATAAAATTTCCAATGAGTCTCCGGTGGGGAAGGCCCTTTTAGGCAATAAAATAGGTTCAACAGTTGAAATTAATGTACCGGTGGGGGTACTAAGATATAAAGTATTAGGAATTAGGAGATAATATGAAGGAGTGACCGAATTTGGAAGTGGGCTTAAATGATCAGATGCTGGTTCGTCGAAAAAAAATGGACGAGCTTAAACAAATGGGGATCGATCCTTTTGGGACCAAATTTAGTACAACTGCTAAGTCACAGGAGATTATTAAAAATTTTGAGAAATTAGAAAATCAGAGAGTAACTATTGCAGGACGGATTCTTGCCCTTCGGGAGCACGGGAAGGTAAGTTTTGCACAGCTTCAAGATATAGAAGGACAAATCCAGCTTTATATTCGTTTAGATGATGTGGGTTCGGAACAGTTTGAAATATTTAAAAAAGTTGATATTGGCGATATTATTGGGGTAGACGGAACTGTTTTTAGAACGCGGAGAGGGGAAATATCGGTAGCCGTCAAGGAATTGACATTTTTAACAAAAAGCTTGAGGCCTTTGCCGGAAAAATGGCATGGGTTAAAAGATGTAGAGCTTAGATACCGCCAGAGATATGTAGACCTAATTGTAAATCCGGATGTCAAGCGAGTTTTTGAAGCAAGGAGTAAAATTATCAGGGCGATGCGGCGTTATTTAGATGACTTAGGATTTCTGGAAGTAGAAACACCTACAATGCATGCCATTCCCGGAGGTGCTGCTGCCCGACCGTTTATTACCCATCATAACGCTCTTGATATAGATTTGTATATGCGTATTGCCTTAGAATTACATCTAAAAAGACTTATTGTCGGGGGTATGGATAAAGTTTATGAAATTGGCCGGGTTTTTAGAAATGAAGGCATTTCCATTAAACATAACCCGGAATTCACCATGATTGAACTTTATCAAGCTTATGCTGATTATCACGATATGATGAATATTACTGAAAATATGGTAGCGTACATAGCAAAAGAGGTATTAGGCTCAACAAAGGTAATATACCAAGGAACAGAGATTGACTTAACCCCCCCCTGGACCAGGTTGACCATGGTTGATGCTGTTAAGAAATATACCGGAGTAGATTTTAGTCAAATATCATCAGATGATGAAGCACGAAAAGTGGCAAAAGAAATAGGGGTTCCGGTAGAAAACGGTGCGACTAAAGGAACAGTAATCAATAATGTTTTTGAAGAAAAGGTGGAAAAGCATTTAGTTCAGCCTACCTTTATTATGGATTATCCCATTGAGATTTCTCCCTTGGCTAAACGAAAAAAAGAAGATCCGAATTTCACATATCGATTCGAAGCATTTATTGTAGCCAGGGAACTTGCCAATGCTTTTTCAGAATTAAATGATCCTCTTGACCAGGCAGAGCGTTTTAGGGAACAGGTGAAAAAAAGAAATGCTGGTGATGAGGAAGCTCATATGATGGATGAAGATTTTATTCGTGCCTTGGAATACGGAATGCCTCCAACGGGTGGGTTAGGAATTGGAATTGACCGTTTAATTATGTTATTGACAGACTCACCTTCAATTCGAGATGTAATTTTGTTTCCTACCCTGCGTCCGAGAGAATAAGAAACAAATACAAAAACCTGCTTCGGCAGGTTTTACTTTTTTTTCGAGGATACTTGACAATAATTATTGGGTGGTGGTAATATATAAAAAGTTGCTGGCTAAAGCCTTGGCTAAAAGGGGGCAAAGTGGCCGCAAAAAAACTGTTGACATGAGCAAGAAGATTTGTTATGCTATAAAAGCTCACTTGAGAGCAAAAAAGAGAGAAAAAAAGCACTTGACAAAGGGAAGAGAATTTGATAAGCTACAGAAGCTGGTCTTTGAGAACTGAACAGTAAAAAGCCTGATGGAAAAGAAAAAAGACATCAGAACCCTGTGAAAACTTTTGAGAAGAAAGAAACAGGTAATTCAAAGAGAGCAGATTAAACCCTGATAAAGAAGTGAGCAGCCGCAAGGCGGCAGATCACATAGAAATTTATCGGAGAGTTTGATCCTGGCTCAGGACGAACGCTGGCGGCGTGCTTAACACATGCAAGTCGAACGGAGATTACTGAGGAAGCTTGCGAATTAGTAATCTTAGTGGCGGACGGGTGAGTAACGCGTGGGTAACCTACCCTAAACACTGGGACAACACCGGGAAACCGGTGCTAATACCAGATAAGCTCAAGAGAAGGCATCTTCAATTGAGGAAAGGTGGCCTCTGTACATGCTACCGGTATAGGATGGACCCGCGTCTGATTAGCTAGTTGGTAGGGTAGAAGCCTACCAAGGCAACGATCAGTAGCCGGCCTGAGAGGGTGACCGGCCACACTGGGACTGAGACACGGCCCAGACTCCTACGGGAGGCAGCAGTGGGGAATCTTCCGCAATGGGCGCAAGCCTGACGGAGCAACGCCGCGTGAACGAAGAAGGCCTTCGGGTCGTAAAGTTCTGTCTTTAGGGACGAAGTCTCTTTATGTAAATAATGTAGAGAGGTGACGGTACCTTAGGAGGAAGCTCCGGCTAACTACGTGCCAGCAGCCGCGGTAATACGTAGGGAGCAAGCGTTGTCCGGAATTACTGGGCGTAAAGGGCGCGTAGGCGGGATCTTAAGTCAGGTGTGAAAACTGCGGGCTCAACCTGCAGATTGCACTTGAAACTGAGATTCTTGAGGACAGGAGAGGGAAGTGGAATTCCTAGTGTAGCGGTGAAATGCGTAGATATTAGGAGGAACACCAGTGGCGAAGGCGACTTCCTGGACTGCACCTGACGCTGAGGCGCGAAAGCGTGGGTAGCGAACGGGATTAGATACCCCGGTAGTCCACGCCGTAAACGATGGGTACTAGGTGTAGGAGGTATCGACCCCTTCTGTGCCGCAGTTAACGCAATAAGTACCCCGCCTGGGGACTACGGCCGCAAGGCTAAAACTCAAAGGAATTGACGGGGACCCGCACAAGCGGTGGAGCATGTGGTTTAATTCGACGCAACGCGAAGAACCTTACCAGGGCTTGACATCCCTCGCCAGTCATAGAAATATGATGTTCTATGCTTCGGTATAGACGAGGAGACAGGTGGTGCATGGTTGTCGTCAGCTCGTGTCGTGAGATGTTGGGTTAAGTCCCGCAACGAGCGCAACCCCTACTTTTAGTTGCCAGCACAGAAGGTGGGCACTCTAAAGGAACTGCCGGTGACAAACCGGAGGAAGGTGGGGATGACGTCAAATCATCATGCCCTTTATGTCCTGGGCTACACACGTGCTACAATGGCCGGTACAGAAGGCAGCGAAGCCGCGAGGCGAAGCGAATCCCAAAAAGCCGGTCTCAGTTCGGATTGCAGTCTGCAACTCGACTGCATGAAGTCGGAATCGCTAGTAATCGCGAGTCAGCATATCGCGGTGAATACGTTCCCGGGTCTTGTACACACCGCCCGTCACACCACGAAAGTTAGCAACACCCGAAGTCGATGAGCTAACCGCAAGGAGGCAGTCGCCGAAGGTGGGGCTGATGATTGGGGTGAAGTCGTAACAAGGTAGCCGTATCGGAAGGTGCGGCTGGATCACCTCCTTTCTAAGGAGAAAGAAGGCATCAAACGAGATGCACTCCTATGGTCGATCATCAGGCTTTTCCATACTGTTTAGTTCTCAGGGACCAACATTCCTGAGATTTATAAATTAACAGTATATTTTTAAAAGATGGGCCTGTAGCTCAGGTGGTTAGAGCGCACGCCTGATAAGCGTGAGGTCGGTGGTTCGAGTCCACCCAGGCCCACCATACAAAATCAAGATACCGGAAAACAGAGCAAAAAGGATTTTTATTCCGGCATCTAAACTGTTATAACGTGGGGGTGTAGCTCAGCTGGGAGAGCACCTGCCTTGCAAGCAGGGGGTCAGCGGTTCGATTCCGCTCATCTCCACCATTTATGTTCTTTGAAAACTACACAGTGAAGCGAAGAAGGTAAATCAGGGAAAACTGATATTACAAGAGCTTAGGATTCAAAAGAAGAAGGTCAAGTTAATAAGAGCGTACGGTGGATGCCTTGGCGCCAAGAGTCGAAGAAGGACGTGGTAAGCTGCGAAAAGCTTCGGGGAGCCGCAAGCAGGCAAAGATCCGGAGATATCCGAATGGGGCAACCCGGTTGGAGTAATATCCAGCCATCATACAGTGAATAAATAGTTGTATGAAGACAACCTGGGGAACTGAAACATCTTAGTACCCAGAGGAAGAGAAAGAAAACTCGATTCCCCAAGTAGCGGCGAGCGAAACGGGAAGAGCCTAAACCAACTGAATAATCAGTTGGGGTTGCGGGACTTTCAGAAAGATAAAGAGAACCTAGCCGAATAGGTCTGGAAAGGCCAATCACAGAAGGTAACAATCCTGTAGGCGAAAGGATCAAAATATCCGAGAGTATCCCAAGTACCGCGGGACACGAGGAACCCCGTGGGAATCCGGGGGGACCACCCCCCAAGGCTAAATACTCCTTGGCGACCGATAGTGAACCAGTACCGTGAGGGAAAGGTGAAAAGAACCCCGGGAGGGGAGTGAAAAAGAACCTGAAACCGTATGCTTACAAACAGTCAGAGCACTATAAGAAGTGTGATGGCGTACTTTTTGTAGAACGGACCGGCGAGTTACGATAGCGGGCAAGGTTAAGTGGAAGACACGGAGCCGAAGCGAAAGCAAGTCTTAAGAGGGCGAAAGTTCGTTGTCGTAGACCCGAAACTTGGTGATCTACCCATGGTCAGGGTGAAGCTTAGGTAAGACTGAGTGGAGGCCCGAACTGACTTACGTTGAAAAGTGAGCGGATGAACTGTGGGTAGGGGTGAAATGCCAATCGAACCAAGAGATAGCTGGTTCTCCCCGAAATAGCTTTAGGGCTAGCCTCAATCGCTGATTTATGGAGGTAGAGCACTGTCAGGGCTAGGGGCCTAACCAGGTTACCGAACTCTCACAAACTGCGAATGCCATAAATTTAGGTTGGGAGTCAGACTGCGGGGGATAAGCTTCGTAGTCGAGAGGGAAACAGCCCAGACCGACAGCTAAGGTCCCAAAGTATGTGCTAAGTGGGAAAGGATGTAGAGTTGCTAAAACAACCAGGATGTTGGCTTAGAAGCAGCCACCATTGAAAGAGTGCGTAATAGCTCACTGGTCGAGTGACTCTGCGCCGAAAATGTAACGGGGCTCAAGCACAACACCGAAGCTTCGGGATTAGACAGGATTCTGTCTAATCGGTAGGGGAGCGTACTGTACGCAGCGAAGGTTGACCGAAAGGACAGTTGGAGCGTACAGCAGTGAGAATGCCGGTATGAGTAAGCGAGAAGGCAGGTGAGAATCCTGCCCGCCGAAAACCTAAGGTTTCCTGGGGAAGGCTCGTCCGCCCAGGGTAAGTCGGGACCTAAGCCGAGGCCGAAAGGCGTAGGTGATGGACAACCGGTTAAGAATCCGGTACCACCTGTAACCGCATGAAGGAAGGGGTGACACAGGAGGGTAGGTACAGCGCACGGTTGGAAGAGTGCGTCCAAGCCTGTAGGGTAAGAGATAGGAAAAACCGTCTCTTAGAAAGCCTGAGAGGTGATGGGGAGCGAAAACAAGTAGCGAACTGGCCGATCCCAAACTGTCAAGAAAAGCCTCTAACGAGGTAGCAGGTGCCCGTACCGCAAACCGACACAGGTAGGAAGGGTGAGAATCCTAAGGCGCGCGAGAGAACCCTCGTTAAGGAACTCGGCAAAATGACCCCGTAACTTCGGGAGAAGGGGTACCCCGTTAGTGTGAGAGAGAACAACTTAAGCACGAGGGGGTCGCAGAGAAACGGCCCAAGCGACTGTTTACCAAAAACACAGGTGCCTGCTAAGTTGAAAGACGATGTATAGGTGCTGACGCCTGCCCGGTGCTGGAAGGTTAAGGGGAGATGTTATCGCAAGAGAAGCTTCGAACCGAAGCCCCAGTAAACGGCGGCCGTAACTATAACGGTCCTAAGGTAGCGAAATTCCTTGTCGGGTAAGTTCCGACCCGCACGAAAGGCGTAACGATTTGGGCACTGTCTCAACGAGGGGCTCGGCGAAATTGTAATACCGGTGAAGATGCCGGTTACCTGCGACAGGACAGAAAGACCCCGTGGAGCTTTACTGTAGCCTGATATTGGATTTTGGTATATTATGTACAGGATAGGTGGGAGACAGAGAATCTGGGACGCCAGTTTCAGAGGAGTCAACGGTGGGATACCACTCTTAATGTGCTGAAGTTCTAACTTTTAGCCGTAATCCGGGAAAAGGACAATGTCAGGTGGGCAGTTTGACTGGGGCGGTCGCCTCCCAAAAAGTAACGGAGGCGCCCAAAGGTTTCCTCAGCGCGGATGGAAATCGCGCGAAGAGTGTAAAGGCAAAAGGGAGCTTGACTGCGAGAGAGACATCTCAAGCAGGGACGAAAGTCGGGCTTAGTGATCCGGCGGTACCGAGTGGAAGGGCCGTCGCTCAACGGATAAAAGCTACCCCGGGGATAACAGGCTTATCTCCCCCAAGAGTCCACATCGACGGGGAGGTTTGGCACCTCGATGTCGGCTCATCGCATCCTGGGGCTGAAGTAGGTCCCAAGGGTTGGGCTGTTCGCCCATTAAAGCGGTACGTGAGCTGGGTTCAGAACGTCGTGAGACAGTTCGGTCCCTATCCGTCGCAGGCGTAGGAAATTTGAGAGGAACTGTCCCTAGTACGAGAGGACCGGGATGGACAGACCTCTGGTGTACCAGTTATCCTGCCAAGGGTACAGCTGGGTAGCTAAGTCTGGAAGGGATAAGCGCTGAAAGCATCTAAGTGCGAAGCCCCCCTCAAGATAAGATTTCCCACTTCAGGAGGCAAGAGGCAAGAAGCAGGAAAGGACAGCAAAGCATCTTGTTTGTTGCCTCCTGAAGGTAAGACCCCAGAAAGACGATCTGGTTGATAGGCCGGGTGTGTAAGGGCAGCAATGTCTGAAGCTGACCGGTACTAATTGGTCGAGGACTTGACCTAGAAAAAAGGGAACTAAGCGAAACGCGCACTGTGTAGTTTTGAGAGAACAAGAAAAGGAAAAAAAGAGAATAAAAATTTCCTGGTGATAATGGCGGAAAGGTTCCACCTGTTCCCATTCCGAACACAGAAGTTAAGCTTTCCAGCGCCGAGAGTACTTGGGACGTTGGTCCCTGGGAGGGTAGGTCGTTGCCAGGAATTAAATATTCCTCGATAGCTCAATGGTAGAGCACTCGGCTGTTAACCGAGTGGTTGTTGGTTCGAGTCCAACTCGAGGAGCCAGATTAAAAAACTCTTTAGTGAAAACTAAAGAGTTTTTATTTATCTTAGGTTTTCCTAGGAAAATTATTAATAAAAAATACAAATAGTAAATAATCAGTCTCCAAATAAAGCAAAAAAAAAGATTTAATTTGATTAGGAAAAGAAAGAATAAGAAAAATTGAAAAAAATGAAGAAATGTTAGGTAATAATGACAATATAAGAATAATAAGGGAAATATGAACAATATAAACAGAAATATGCCTTATATGTCCTCTTGCATAAAAGATAGGGTTAAAGTGTATAATAAATATAGGTCAGGAAAAGTCAAAACATCAAGAAAGGTCAAATTTGAGGTGAAGGTAATGGGTACATTAGCAAACGAGATTGAAAGATATATTAAAAGTATGCTGGCGTTAAGCCTAGACGGTTCATTAGAAATAAAACGGAACGATCTGGCAGAGTTCTTTATGTGTGTTCCTTCACAGATTAATTATGTTTTAGAAACGAGATTTAAAAACGAACAGGGTTATTATGTGGAAAGCAGGAGAGGCGGTGGCGGTTATATTAAAATAATAAAAGTAGGTGTGAAGGAAGATGAGGATTTACTTAATATGGTAAATTCTACTGAAGGAAAAAGGATTACCCAAAAAAAAGGAGAGGAATTAATCAAAAGATTAGAAGAAGAAGGTTATTTAACAAAAAGAGAAGGAATAATATTAAAAGCGATTATTGATAGGAATACTTTGGCACTTGAACTCCCTGATAGGGACTTAATAAGGGGTAGAATTCTAAAAACTTTGTTAAATTGTTTACTTCGTGATGATTTTGAAGGGGGTGATTTATATGCTCTGTGAAAAATGCAAACAGAGACCGGCTACAGTACATTTTACTCAAATCATAAATAATGAAAAACTGGAACAACACCTTTGTGACGAGTGTTCCCGAGAGCTTTCAAATATTAGCTTTAATTTTACAGGGGATCAAGGATTATCAATAAATAAATTTTTAGCTAATCTCTTAAATTATGATACAAATTTTTCAAAGGTCGGGCATGATTACCAGTTAGAAAGGTGTGAAAATTGCGGTGTAACCTACAACCAGTTCACCCAAGGAGGAAAATTAGGATGCAGTGAATGTTATACAGTTTTTCGGGATAGGTTGGAGCCGTTATTAAGAAGAATCCATGGAAATGGTTTGCATAAAGGAAAAATACCGGTGAGGACTGGTGGGAATTTGAGGCTTAAAAAGGAAATTGAGAATTTAAAAAATGAGTTAAATATGCTGGTTATTCGGGAAGAATTTGAGAAAGCTGCTGAGGTAAGAGATAAAATCAAAGCTTTAGAAAAGAAAATAGCAGGTTAGGTGGTGAAAATATGAATTCCACAGATATTTTAAATAATCCCAATAGTAAATGGACTGAGGGTTCCGGGCCTCATGCTGATATCGTAATAAGCAGCCGGGTTCGCTTAGCCCGGAATCTAAAAGGAATTCCTTTTCCCTATCTGCTTCCGGAAAATAAAGAAAAAGAAATTGTTAATACTATTCAAGAAATTATGGGTAAGAAGGAAGTTAAGGATCAAAATGGTAATTATAGCTTTTTTCCCCTTAAAGAGATGTCTCCCTTAAAGCGCTGGGTGCTGGTTGAGAAACATTTAATTAGTCCCATGCATGCCCAAAGCAAAGGTTATAAGGGTGTCTTAATAAGAGAGGATGAAGCTGTAAGTATAATGATCAATGAGGAGGACCACTTACGTATTCAGTGTTTACTGCCGGCAATACAATTAAACGAAGCATGGCGGTTAGCAAATCAGGTTGATAATGTTTTAGAAAAGTATTTAGATTTTGCCTTTGATCAAAATAATGGATATCTGACATCATGTCCCACAAATGTGGGAACCGGTATGAGAGCCTCTGTGATGCTGCATTTACCGGGTTTGGTTTTAATGAAGCAAGCTGCCCAAGTATTTTCCACAATGTCACAAATTGGTTTAACAGTACGAGGAATGTATGGAGAGGGTACGGAAGCATTAGGAAATCTATTTCAAATATCCAATCAGGTAACTCTGGGATTGTCGGAGGAGGATATTATTAGCCACTTATCTTCTGTGGCTTTACAAGTAATTGAGCAAGAGCGAAGTGCCCGGGAAATTTTACGGCGGGATGCTAAGGAACAGCTAGAGGACCGGGTTTGGAGATCATACGGTATTTTGTCCCATTCCCGTATTATATCTTCTCAGGAAGCTATGCGTCTTCTGTCTGAACTCAGATTTGGAATTGATATGAATCTAATTAAAGAAATAGATCCAAGGGTTTTTAATGAATTAATTGTTTTGATACAACAGGCATTTTTACAGAAGAATAGTGAGATGGAACTTAATTCCCAGCAAAGAGATATTAAGAGAGCGGAAATTATCCGCGAAAAATTAAGCAATAACTACGGAGGTGATAAGTATGTTTAGTAAGTTTACAGAAAGAGCGCAAAAGGTCATATATTTAGCCCAGTTGGAAGCAAAAAGGCTGAGACACCCTGCCGTAGGTACCGAACATATTTTACTTGGTCTTCTAAAAGAGGGAGAGGGTGTGGCGGCTAATGTATTAAAGGCTTTGGGGTTAAGCTTGGCCGCTATTGCAGCTGAAATTGAAAAAAATATTGGCGTTGGGGACCAGCCTGTAGCGGAATTAGTACTTTCTCCACGGGCGAAGAAGGCCATCGAAATAGCCGGTGAAGAGGCAAGGGCCCAGGGGGTAAATTATATTGCAACCGAGCACCTTTTACTTGGTTTAATCCGAGAAGGAGAGGGTATGGCTGCCAGAATCTTAATTTCTTTAGGGGCAAATCAGGACGTTGTTCGGGCAAAAATAATTGAATTTCTCACTGGTGGGGCAGTTTATAATAGTGAACCGTATATAGGCAACAAAAAAAATATCTTCCAACCCGGGAATTTTCCCCCAGGTATGAAACCCCATCCTGTACAAAATATTAATCCTAATACTAAAACACCTACCTTGGATAGTTTTAGCAGAGATTTAACAGAAATGGCTCAAAAGGATAAAATTGACCCTGTAATAGGACGAGATAAAGAAATTGAAAGGGTAATTCAGATTTTAAGCAGAAGGACAAAAAACAACCCGGTTTTAATTGGTGAGCCGGGAGTAGGTAAAACAGCAATTGCCGAGGGGTTGGCCCAAAGAATTGTTGCAAATCAGGTACCTGATGTATTAAGTAATAAACGTGTGATCACTTTAGATATGTCGTCATTGGTAGCCGGTTCAAAATATCGGGGCGAATTTGAAGAACGGTTAAAAAAGGTTATTGATGAAGTTCGTCAATCAGAGAATGTTATTCTTTTTATTGATGAATTGCATACCCTTGTAGGTGCCGGCGCCGCAGAAGGTGCTATTGATGCGGCAAATATTCTTAAGCCTGCCTTGGCTAGGGGAGAACTACAGTGCATCGGAGCTACTACTTTAGATGAATACAGGAAACATATTGAAAAAGATGCTGCTTTGGAACGCAGGTTTCAGCCTATTGTAGTAGGTGAACCGAGTAAAGAAGAAACGCTGGCAATTTTAAAAGGGCTGCGTGATAAATATGAAGCCCATCACCGGGTGAAGATAACTGACCAGGCATTAGAAGCTGCTGTGAATTTATCTGATCGATATATTACAGACAGGTTTTTACCGGACAAAGCGATTGATTTAATTGATGAGGCTTCTTCAAAGGTGAGATTGACTGCACAGACGGCGCCTAAAGATTTAAAAGAATTGGAATTAAAGCTGGAGAAAATCAGAAAAGAAAAAGAAGCCGCTATCAATGCTCAGGAATTTGAAAAGGCTGCTTCCCTGAGAGATCAGGAGAAACAAATAGGTAAGGAGTTGGATGATCAAAAACAACAGTGGGATCAGGATAAAGGAAAAGAAAAATGGGTGGTAGAGGAAGAGGATATTGCGGAAGTTGTTTCGAGCTGGACCCGTGTTCCGGTGAGTAAATTGCAGCAAGAGGAAACTGACCGCCTGCTACAATTGGAAAGCGTTTTACATCAAAGAGTAATTGGCCAGGATGAGGCGGTTCAGGCGATATCCCGTTCGATTCGGAGAGCGCGATCTGGGCTAAAAGACCCCAAAAGACCTATTGGTTCCTTTATTTTCTTAGGACCCACCGGTGTAGGAAAAACGGAACTGGCTAGATCTGTAGCGGAAGCTCTATTTGGAGAAGAAGATGCTATGGTACGGATAGATATGTCTGAGTACATGGAAAAGCATGCTGTATCGCGTTTAGTAGGTGCGCCTCCCGGTTATGTCGGATATGAGGAAGGGGGGCAGCTTACAGAGGCGGTAAGACGAAGACCTTACTCCGTTGTTCTTTTGGATGAGATTGAAAAGGCTCATCCTGAGGTATTTAATATTCTTCTCCAAGTATTAGAAGATGGGAGATTGACTGATGCAAAGGGAAGAACTGTAGATTTTCGAAATACGGTTATCATAATGACTTCCAATGTCGGTGCTCGGTTAATTAATAAGGAAACCTCATTAGGATTCACAGCAGCAAAGACTGCGGATAATTATGACATGATGAAAGATAGGGTTATGGATGATTTAAAGAAAACCTTCCGTCCGGAGTTTTTAAACAGAATTGATGAAATCATTGTATTTCATGCTTTAACTCAAGATCATATTAAGCAAATTGTGGGCTTGATGATTAATGATTTAAATAAGCGTTTGAGTTCACACGAATTAGCAGTAGAAGTTACAGATGCAGGGAAGGAATTTTTAGCTCAGGAAGGATTTGATGAAATATTTGGGGCAAGACCTTTGCGAAGGGCGATTCTTAAGTATATTGAAGATCCTTTGTCCGAAGGACTGTTAAAACAAGAATATCAGCCCGGAGATATTATTGTGGCAAATGCAAATAATAATAAGATTGAACTTAACAAAAAGGAAAGGGAAGACAATATGTCGAAAGAGTAGTTTTGGATGCTACTAAAAATCCTTGGGCAGGGTAGCTTTTTATCCTGCCCTTTATATATCATGCTTTAAGTAAAGCTAGGTTAATTCATCTAACGTCTAAATCCCATAGTAAGGAGGAAATATTACTGTCTAGGAATAAATCGGCTTATGTTTGCAGACAATGTGGATATGATACAGTAAAATGGTATGGGCGTTGCCCTGGTTGCGGAACATGGAATTCTTTTGATGAGGAAATATCTGAACCCCAAAAGAAGTCCCAAGGTTTGAAGGGAATTTTGCACACCCTCGAATCCCAACCATTAAACGAAATAGGTACTAAGGATATGGAGCGTTTTTTCCTTGACAATGGAGAATTAGACGGAGTCCTTGGCGGCGGGATAGTACCCGGATCCTTAGTATTAGTTGGGGGCGAGCCGGGAATAGGAAAGTCCACATTATTACTCCAAATAATATATACAATTGGTGTTAAATATGGTAAAACATTATATGTATCTGGGGAAGAATCGGCACATCAGGTGAGAATGCGGGCGGAACGTTTAGGGGTAGTTTCAAGTGAAGTGTTGCTGTTAACCGAAACAAATATTAAAGAAATCATAAAATATGCTCAGGAGATAAAACCTGTGCTCATGGTAGTGGATTCCATACAGACTACCTATCTGCCGGAGATGTCTTCTGTTCCGGGAAGTATTTCTCAGATTAAGCAATGCACGGCGGAATTAACGAGTTTAGCAAAGAATTTTAACACAGCTGTTTTTTTGGTAGGTCATGTTACCAAGGAAGGTACGCTGGCTGGGCCCAGGGTTTTAGAGCATATGGTGGATACCGTCCTTTATTTTGAGGGGGAAAGACATCATTCCTTCCGTCTTTTAAGGTCCATAAAAAATCGATTTGGTTCAACAAATGAGATTGCTGTTTTTGAAATGCAGAATAAGGGATTGGTTCCTTATAATAACCCGTCCCAATTGTTTTTAGAACAGCGGCCTATAGGGGTGTCAGGATCTACGGTGGTTTGTACTATTCAAGGTACTCGTCCCGTCCTTCTTGAGGTCCAGGCCTTAGTTACTTCGACAATGTTTGGTAATCCTCGCCGACTAACCTCGGGTATTGATTATAATAGAATACTGATAATATTGGCAGTTTTGGAAAAGATAGTGGGCCTAAATCTCTCCAATCAGGATGTATATGTGAATATTGCGGGAGGATTTAAGATTGAGGATCCGGCGGCTGATCTAGCTGTAGCGGCAGCAATTGTTTCGAGTTTTCGCAATATCGAAATTGACAGTAACATAGTCATCATCGGCGAAGTTGGATTAGGGGGAGAAACAAGGGCAGTTACAAATTTGGACCGCCGACTCAAGGAGGCGTTAAAGCTGGGATTTACGAAAGCAGTGGTACCAAAGGGTAATAACATAAGAATATCTGAGGATTATCATATGATGATCAACCAGGTTACCAGTGTTTCTGAAACTATTGAAATAATAGTTGGGAGGTGATAAGGTGAAGATGGAAAGGGCATTGTCTGAAAGCTTTTTGTCCGAATTGCGTACAGTGGCTCCCGGAACATTAATTCGGGAGGGCCTGGAGAATATTCTCAGAGCAAAAACCGGCAGTCTTTTAGTAATAGGTGATAGCCCGGAGGTTAGAGCAATAGTTGAGGGTGGTTTTGAAGTTAATGTTCCCCTTACAGCTACGAGAATTTACGAGCTGGCAAAAATGGACGGGGCAATTATTCTTGACGATAAAGCAGAAAATATCTGGAAAGCAAATGCCCAATTAGTACCCCAGGGTAATATTAGTTCAGATGAAACTGGAATTAGGCACCGTACTGCAGAAAGAGTAGCGCGTCAAACGGGAGCGATGGTAATTGCTATTTCTCAACGGCGTTCTTTAATTACAATTTTTAAAGGAACAATGAAGTTTGTGCTCCCTGATATCAGTCTCATCTTAACTAAAGCGAACCAAGCGATACAAACCTTAGAAAAATACCGGTCTGTTTTAGAAAAAGCACTGTTAAATTTAAGCGTCTTGGAATTTGAAAATGTGGTTACCGTCATGGACGTATCTAAGGTAGTGCAGCGCATAGAAATGGTTAAATGGATTGTAAATGAAATTGATTTGTACCTGGCTCAATTGGGAACTGAAGGCAGATTGGTCAGTATGCAATTAGAAGAGCTTGTCTCAAATGTTTATAAAAAGGGACACCTTGTTTTGCTGGATTATATTTACGATGAAGAAAAGGGTTTAGAAATATTTCAGAAAAGCTTAAAAGGGTTAAGTACGGAGGATTTACTGGAACTAACGAATATCAGCAAAATTTTAGGCTATGGCAACAACCTTAGTTCTTTAGATACTGGGGTGAGCCCCAGGGGATACAGGATACTTAATGAGATTCCGAGACTGCCTTTTCCTGTAATAGAAAACCTTGTTAAACATTTTAGAACACTGCATAATGTTCTTGATGCATCTATTGAAGAACTGGACCAGGTTGAAGGTATTGGGGAAGTTAGAGCCAGAGCCATAAAAAATGGCCTGACAAAATTGCGCCAGCAAATACTAATGGACTGGCATTTCTAGGTGCATTTCAAAATACGCAAGAAGTTTTTCATATTTCGGCCGGTCTTTTTGATAAACATGATGGGCAATTATTGTTTTACATATTTCCTTTGCTTCAATTAACTTACCGGTTTTAAAATGATTAGTGATTAGGGTATCAACGGCCCATTTATTATAATATCCGGTGGCTATAGTTTTGGTGCAGTGATAGTTGGCGGCATTTATATTGTTTTCGTCTTGATATACTTGGGCCAGGTTGCTATGAATATATGAGGTATCTTTAGGATGCTTGCTTAATGTTAAGGCATAGTAAAGTAGTTTTTTGGCAAACTCTTTTTCTCCCGCTGGAATTGCATTAGCTGCCGTTACCCACAAAAATGTTGCCTTATTAAAGTTTGTCCATAAGAACTTTTCATATGCCATGTAGGATCCGAAACGGCGCATCAGGTGTTTTTCTTTAAATGATAGATGTAAATAAAATTTATTTAGTCCTAATGAACTGATAAATTCCAGAAAACTATCCACGGTATCTTATAATCCTCCCGAGCAATTTGTTTTTTCTATTCTTTCCAGAAAGGGAATAATTAATACGAAAAAATAGCATAAATGGAAAAAACAACACCGGAGTCCGGTGTTGTTTTAGGTGAGGTTAAAAAAACCTAAAGTAGAAAGCTTATTGTGTTCTTTGATAAGAACGTCATATAAATTAATATCCAGTGCATTACAGAGAGCAGTTAAATAGAATAATGTTTTACCCATTTCTGTTTCGATCACATCGCGGCATTCCGTACAAATTTTACCTTTAAGGTTAGTATCCATTATTTTGATAAAATCATGGAAAGAAGCATTGGGAGGCAGTGATTTTTTTTCAGTATGAATTTGCAAACAGCCGCAGTTAGTTACTGCTTTTACAGTTGCCCGGTTTACCCGAGCCGTTGACTCCTGGATTTTTGATAGAATATCTAAAATACTTTGATGCCGTATCAGATATTTGGAGACGGTGTTTTGGAACTCATCACATATCAGATCCTTCATCCACTCACTCCTTTAATTCGGTGATAAAAACATTATACTTTTATTTCCATCTAGTTGTCAATGTAGATAAAAGACAAAGAAAATGCCAAAAAACTAATATTTAAAAATATATTGACAGGAATACAAACACTATGGTAAAATTACGTTTTAATTTGACACCGCCCCAATTTTTTGGTAGAATTAAGATATCGCGTTTGTAGGGGGTTATATAATGTTCCAAATTGGGGATAAAGTGGTTTATCCTAATCACGGTGCAGGAATAATTGAGTCAATCGAAGAGAAGGAAATATTAGGGAAGACAAGAAGCTATTATGTAATGAGGATTTCTATTGGAGACATGAAAGTAATGGTTCCCCTTGATAGTATTAAGGAAATTGGGTTAAGGCAGGTGATCGACGAAGAGGGGTTTAAAAAGGTGATGACTATACTAAAGGATGCTAGGAGTCCCATGCCTTCAAACTGGAACCGGCGTTACAGGGATAATATGGAGAAAATTAAAAGTGGCTGTATCTATAGAGTGGCGGAAGTTGTTCGCAATCTGATGCTGCGCGACCGGGAAAAAGGACTATCTTCAGGGGAAAAAAAGATGCTGGATTATGCCCGGCGAATTTTGGTCAGTGAGCTGGTTCTGGCAAAAAATTGTGATGAAGACAGGGCATTGTCTATGATTGAAAATGTACTGGGGCGTAAAAGCCAAGCTTACTGCTAGTGAAGAAATTTACCAAGAGAAGGTATAATGTTAAAGGGAAAGTGTAAAACTACCAAAAAAAAGGAGGTGATATTATTGTTCAGAAAGGTAATTCAAGGTTGTGTAGGTATGGCAACCGCTGCCGGTGGTTGGTTTATGAGTAAATTTCTACTTAATTATTTTTTTATAGTACCTTCAAAAGAAATATGGTGGTCTGTCGTAATTTTGGGTGTTATTTTATGCGGGTTAATCGGTTTAAGTATAGCCCCTAAGGTCATATTTGGGGTGGAACGAATAACTAATTTGTTATTGTCAAATTTATTTAAGCTGCCTGTTCAAGATATTGTTGGAGGTGCTATCGGACTTATTATTGGCCTTCTTATTGCCAGTTTACTCGGAACTTCTATCAGTCGTCTGAAATATGTGGGTCCGTATTTATCTTTGATAGTAAGCTTGTTTTTAGGTTATATAGGAATTAGCGTGGGCATCAAGAAAAAGGATGAGCTAATTTCTTTTTTCTCTACGATTACTCGTTTGGGGAGTAAAGATAAAGAAAAGGTAGCTAAAGCGGAAACACTGAAGCCAATTTATAAAATATTGGATACCAGCGTGATTATCGACGGGCGTATTTCTGATATCTGTAAAACAAATTTTGTTGAAGGAACATTGGTCATTCCCGGTTTTGTTTTAGAAGAATTACGCCATATTGCGGATTCGTCGGATTTGCTCAAACGTAATCGCGGGCGGAGGGGCTTGGATATTCTCAATAAAATCCGTGAGGAATTTAAATTAAAGGTTCAAATTGTTGAGAAAGATTATGAGGATATCAATGAGGTAGATAGTAAGCTGGTTAAACTAGCTTTAGAAATGAATGGTTCCATTATTACAAATGACTTTAATTTAAATAAGGTTGCGCAATTACAGGGAGTAACAGTGTTAAATATTAACGAATTAGCTAATGCTGTTAAGCCGGTAGTATTACCAGGAGAAGAAATGCAGGTTCGCTTAATTAAAGATGGTAAGGAAATGAAGCAGGCTATTGGATATCTAAATGACGGAACGATGATTGTGGTGGAAAATGGTAAAAGGTACATAGGACAGACTATTGCTGTTCTGGTAACCAGTGTTTTACAGACTTCAGCCGGCCGGATGATTTTTGCCAAACCGAAAATGGAGAAAAAACATATGGAAATTATTCCTGAAATTGATAATAGAGGTGAATTTCAGTGCCTCACATAACTGCGATTATAGCTGCTGCGGGTAAAGGTACGCGCATGAAGGCTGGTATTAACAAACAGTTTATGCTATTAAATGAAAAACCCGTATTAGCCCATACTCTGGATTTGTTTGAAAAATGCCATTATATTAGTGATGTAATTGTTATATGCGCACCGGGGGAAGAGGAGGATTGCTCCCGGTTGGTACACCAATATGAATATATTAAGGTGAAAAAGATTGTTACCGGCGGGCAGGAGCGCCAGCATTCTATTGCGCGAGGATTAGTTCAATTGTCTGAGGAATGTGATTTTGTGGCCGTGCATGATGGTGCACGGCCCCTTTTATTGCCGGAGGATCTTATTAGTGTAATCAACGGTGCTTTCGGTCATGATGGAGCAGTGCTGGCCGTACCGGTAAAAGACACTATTAAAAAAGTAAGTGAAGAACTAATTGTTGTATCTACCCCGGACAGATCAAAACTATGGGCGGTACAGACACCGCAAGTTTTTAAAAAAGAGGTAATCATTGATGCTTATAACCAAGCTTTTCGAGAAGGCTTTATCGGTACCGATGATGCGGTGTTAGCGGAAAGGTGTGGGTGTGTTTTAAAAATTGTCAAAGGAAGCTACAGTAATATTAAGATTACCACACCTGAGGATTTAGAATTTGCGGAATTTTTGCTGGAAAGGGGAAATAATAAAAAGTGAGGGTCGGTATAGGATATGATGTACATCGCTTGGTGGAAGGACGGGAGTTAATTGTAGGGGGAGTAAGAATACCGTTTCATTTAGGTCTTTTGGGACATTCCGATGCGGATGTATTGCTTCATGCTATTAAAGATGCGCTGTTAGGGGCGGCGGCACTGGGGGATATTGGCCAACATTTTCCGGATTCCGATCCCAGATATAAAGGGATATCCAGCTTGTTTCTCCTGGAGAAGGTGGGAGAGTTATTAAAGGAGGTGGGATTTTCTCCAAATAATATTGATGCTGTCATAGTGGCAGAGCGCCCTAAATTTGCTCCCTATATACCTGAAATGCGCCGTAATATTGCTCAAGCTTTAGGGTTGGCCGGGGAACAGGTGAATGTAAAGGCGACAACAACTGAGGGGCTGGGCTTTACCGGGGATGGCCGGGGAATAGCGGGTTATGCAGTGGCGACTATTACCAGCCGGTAACTTTCACTTTCGTAATTTAATTTGGTAATTTGATCGGTTAGTGAGTATTGTTCAGGAGAAAAAATAAAGGCTGTAGAAGGGGGAATAATATATTGAAACGGTTACTATGGATTTTGATTTTATGCTGTGTTTTTCTAACTGCCGGCACTGTCGGTGGTTGGGCTGATGCTGTTCGGGTGATTAGTTACGGTGCGGATATTACAGAAGCTCAAAGGGAAAAGGTCTACCAAATATTTGGTCTCAAAGAATCAGAAAAACCCAATATTTCTGTGACAGAAGTGACGATTAAGGAAGAAAAAGAATACTTGGAAGGAATAGCAGGGCCGGCTCAAATAGGCAGCAAGGCAATTTCCTGCGCTTATGTGGAAATGCTGGGATCCGGAGAGGGGATAAAGGTACAAACACATAATATAACTTGGGTTACACCTGAAATGTATGCAAATGCCCTGGTGACGGCAGGGGTGACAGATGCCCGGGCGATTGCTGCGGCCCCTTTTCCTGTCACGGGTACGGCGGCTTTGACCGGTATGATAAAGGCCTTTGAAACTGCTTCCGGAAAAGAATTAAGTAAAAAAGCAAAGGATATTGCTCATGAGGAAATAATCAGAACAGGCGAAATTGCTGAGACTATTGATAATGAGGATAAGGCAGCAGATTTAATAGTTCGGGTTAAGGAGGAGGTTATACGAAGGAACCTTAGTGATCCGGAGCAAATTCGAGAAGTGGTAATTAATATTTCGAACCAGTTAAATATTAAACTGCCAGAAGCGCAAATAGACCAGCTGGTATCTCTGATGAAAAAGATTAATGGATTACAATTAAACGCATCCCAAATCACAGATCAGTTGAAGAATATAAAGTCCAAATTGGATAATCTGGCTGCCAGAGGAGATGAGGTTAAAGGCATTATTCAGCGTCTTATTGATTTTTTTGCAAAAGTAATTGCCGGTATTCAGTCCTTATTTGGAAAACTAGACCTGCGCTTTACATGCTAGAAAAGACCGTGATATAATTAACGGAGTTGGCTTTGAATGGGAGGGTTTTAGCTTGAAGGGAAAGGTAAGGGTTCGTTTTGCTCCAAGCCCAACAGGTCCATTGCATATTGGCGGAGCTAGGTCTGCTCTTTTCAATTATTTGTTTGCCAAACAAAATAAAGGGGACTTTATTTTAAGGATGGAAGATACGGATTTAGAGAGATCTTCCCAGGAATCCGAGGAAATTATCAAAGAATCCTTAAAATGGTTGGGAATCTATTGGAATGAAGGAATAGACGTGGGAGGTCCATTTGCTCCTTATCGCCAAACAGAACGATTGGATATATATCAAGAGGCTGTAGACAAATTGTTGTCGAAGGGGCTTGCATATTATTGCTATTGTACTGAAGAAGAATGTGAAACCGAACGACAGATGTTAATGGAAAAGGGTGAAACACCTCGGTATTTAGGCAAATGTCGAAGTTTGACAGAGGCTCAAAGAAAATGTTATGAAAAAGAAGGCAGGAAACCGGTGGTTCGTTTTAAGGTGCCGGAAAATGAAATTGTTACTATTCAGGATATGGTTCGGGGAGAAGTTACTTTTGAAACTAATGGTATCGGTGACTATATTATTGTAAAATCAGATGGGATTCCAACTTATAATTTTGCCGTAGTGTTAGATGATGCCCAGATGGGGATAACTCATGTAATACGAGGGGAGGAGCATTTATCTAATACTCCCCGGCAAATACTGATTTATCAAGCACTTGGCTTGAGTTTGCCTCGTTTTGCCCATATATCGCTGATATTAGGAAAGGACCGTTCTAAAATGAGTAAGCGGCACGGTTCTACTTCCGTAGTCGCCTACCAGCAGCAAGGTTATTTACCGGAAGCTTTGGTTAATTTCCTGGCTTTATTAGGCTGGGCTCCCCAGGGGGAGGAGGAAATTTTTTCCCTAGATGAGTTAATCCGAGAATTTAGCTTGGACCGGGTTTCTAAAAGCCCGGCGGTATTTGATATTGAAAAATTAAAATGGATTAATGGGTTTTATATCAGAAAAACCCCTGTGGAAAAGCTTCGAGAATTAGCTGTCCCCTATTTGAAGGAGGCCGGTTTGCTCAGTGATGATATTAGTAAAGAACAAGATCAGTGGATTACGATGGTGATAGAAACACTGCGCAATTACCTGTCTTGTATGGCGGACATAAAAGAACAGTTAACCTTATTTATGGGTCAGTCGGTTCACTTTGAAACTGAGGAAGCAAAACGGGTATTAACAGGAGAAAAGGTTCCTTTGGTGGTAAATCTCTTTGCGGCCAAGGTGAAGGAAAGCAGTTCCTTTTCTTCGGATGATGTGAAAGCTATTCTCAAACAGGTACGCAAAGAAACTAAGTTGGGTGGTAAAGACGTGTTTATGCCCCTGAGGGTAGCTCTAACGGGACAAGTCCATGGGCCGGATTTGGACAAAATTGCGGCCATATTAGGAAAAGATTTTGTCTTGGCCAGATTGTCTGATAGTGCCGCCCAAATAGGATATTCCCTTGGCTAGTTTTCCGTACAGGAAGAGTGTGGTTTAGTATTGACGTAAGCTTGTGATCAGGGTTATAGTTTTACATAATTATGCTGTCTGTGAAAAAGCATTTGTTTAGAGATAAATGAGCAAGATAAAGATTATGAGGGAGAAAAGTAAATCAGATTGTCCCAAAAGAGAGAATCTGCCGTTGGGTGTAAGCAGATTTGGGCTCCGGTTTGATTGAAGTGCGCTCCTGAATTGGCTGCCTGAATATAGTAGGGTAGTACGGTGCCTCCGTTATCGGGCGGTAAGTGGGGCTATTATGCTCAAACAGAGTGGAACCACGGTGATCCCGTCTCTGTAGGAAACTACGGAAGACGGGATTTTTATTAGTTTTATATCAAGTACTGCTTAAGACTAAAGGATCCTTTTTATTCAATCCTTTTACAGTGCTATTAATTTATGTTATCCTTAGAGAGGAGAATTAGCATGCTGAGACAATTAAAAAAAGATATCCGGGTTGTTTTTGAAAGAGATCCCGCGGCACGGAATATTTGGGAAGTTCTCTTTTGTTACCCGGGGTTACATGCTGTTTGGATGCATCGAGTTGCTCACCGGCTTTACCAGCGAAAATGGATTTTTTTTGCCAGATTCCTTTCCCATATTAACAGGTTTCTCACAGGGGTAGAAATTCACCCTGGTGCTGTTTTAGGTGAGGGGTTATTTATTGATCATGGTATGGGAATTGTTATTGGAGAAACGGCAGTAGTGGGGAGAAATGTAACTATTTATAAGGGAGTGGTCCTGGGAGGTACCGGTAAAGAAAAGGGAAAACGGCATCCAACAATTGGTGACAATGTTGTTATTAGCAGTTCTTCTACAGTACTGGGTTCAATTAGAATTGGAAATAATGTTAAAATTGGGGCCGGTTCGGTAGTATTAAAGGATGTTCCTGATAATTGCACAGTGGTAGGTGTTCCGGGTCGGGTTGTGGTTAGGAACGGCAAAAAAATATTCGATGCCGGGATTGGGGAGATTGATTTAAATCATGCAGAACTCCCGGATCCGGTTATTGAAATGATAGGGTGCCTGCAAAAACGAATTAACCATTTAGAACATCGTATGCGGGAATTGGAGGTTGAGCATCATTATGGCCATCAAATTATTTAATACTCTCACCAAAAAGAAAGAAGAATTAGTTACCAGAGAGCCAAATAAAGTATCTATGTATGTATGTGGGCCTACAACCTATAATTATATCCATTTAGGCAATGCACGGCCCATTGTAGTGTTTGATACCATTAGGCGTTACCTCACATACCGGGGATATGAGGTTATTTACGTTCAGAATTTTACGGATGTTGATGACAAAATAATAAAACGTGCCCAGGAGGAAAAAGAAACCCCAGCGAATTTAGCTCAAAAGTATATTGATGCTTATTTTAAAGATGCGGATGCTTTGAATGTACTTCGGGCAAATGTTTATCCTCGAGTAACGGAACATATGGCGGAAATTATTAACATGGTCAAAGTGTTAGTTGAGAAAGGCTATGCTTATGAGGCTGGCGGAGACGTTTATTTTGATGTGCGCAAGTTTATCGGATATGGAAAATTATCGGGGCGTTCCCTGGAAGATATGAAAGCCGGGGCCCGGGTAGAAATTGGTGATATGAAAAAATATCCTTTGGATTTTGCTCTTTGGAAGAAAGCCAAGCCTGAAGAACCTTGCTGGGAAAGCCCCTGGGGTAAAGGCCGGCCGGGTTGGCATATTGAATGTTCCACCATGTCGTTAAAATATTTAACAGATGGTTTTGATATCCATGGGGGAGGGGCGGACTTAATCTTTCCCCATCATGAAAATGAAATTGCTCAAGCAGAGGCTTTTTCAGGAAAAACCTTTGCTAAGTATTGGTTGCATAATGGTTTTATTACTGTTAACCAAGAGAAAATGTCCAAATCCTTAGGGAACTTCTTTTTAGTAAAAGATATTTTAGATAAATTTCCCGCTGATGTAGTGAGATTTTATTTACTATCCACTCATTATCGCAGTCCCCTTGATTTTGATGACCAAAAATTGCACGTAGCGGAAAAAGGCTTGGAAAGAATCCGAACATCCTTAAGGCTTGCTCAAGATACCTTAGCTTTTTGCATGAAAGCAGACCAGGACGGACAGGTGCCGGAAGCCGAAACCTTAATCCAAGTTATCAAGAAAATTAAAAACAGTTTTATTGAAGCAATGGATGATGATTTTAACACTGCACTGGCCATAGCGGCGTTATTTGATTTATGCCGGGAAGTTAACGGTTTTATTAATGAGAGCAGCTTTGTACCGGGCAAGAAAGGTGTTTTGGTGTTACAGCAGGTTATCAGTGCTTTTGATGAATTTGATGCAGTTTTGGGTACGGTTAAGCCCCTTGAAAAAAGTGGCACAGAGGACCAGGGAATGGAAGAAAAGCTAATGGAAATAATTATTGATATCAGGAAGGAAGCGCGAAAAAGAAAAGACTGGATCACTGCAGATTTAATTCGGGACCGGCTTAAAGAAATAGGAATAAAGTTAGAGGATACTCCTCACGGTGTACGGTGGCAAAAAATTGAGGTTAACCATGGATAAGCAAAAAACAGATATCGATCTATTATCTCCTTTAATATTGGCCTATATTGGGGATGCTGCTTATGAGTTATGGGTGCGTAAGTATCTAGTTGCCCAAGGGCTTACCAAAGTCAATACTTTACATCACCAGGCAGTTAAATATGTGAATGCCGAAACTCAGTCCAGACTGGTATCAAAATTGGAAAAAATTTTGACTCAGGAAGAGGTAGCGATTCTCAAAAGAGGACGGAACGCGAAAAGTGGCCGACAGCCTAAAAGTATGGATATGATTGCCTACAGGAGAGCAACGGGGTTAGAAGCTCTCGTGGGCTATTTATACTTGTTAGGAAGAGAAGAGAGGCTTTGTGATATTTTTACCGTTTTAATTCAAATGGTAGAAGAGGAAAATGGTATTTCCAGACCGGATAACGATAATCATGATACACTTTAACAAGATTTTCATGCCGGAAAAGTTTCCGCCAAAGGGAGGAATAAATAATTGGCTAAGGTATCGTTAATTAATTATACTCCAAACCCTGAGCAGCTTGTAAGTGCTGCTGCTAGACTATGCTATTCTTCTGCGCGGGTAGAAGAAATTTTAAAAGATTCTGGGCCGGAGCAGGTCGAGGGTTTTCTGCAAAAGTTAGTTGAGATGGGTCATCTATCTCCTGTGGAGCATGTTTCTTTCACCTTTGCTCTTGAAGGTGTCAGTCGTGTTTTATCACACCAGTTGGTCAGGCACCGCATCGGAGTATCATATTCTCAGAAATCCCAGCGCTATGTAAAGGAAAATCAGTTTGAATTTGTAATTCCTCCCTCAATACAGAAAAATGCTGCGGCGGAGAAAATTTATCGAAAAAAAATGGCTGATATTCAGAAAGCTTATCATGAGTTACTGAACTATGTTCCGGCGGAAGACGCTCGGTATGTGCTGCCAAATGCCACGGAAACAAAGCTATTAGTTACTTATAATGCCAGAAGCCTTTACCATTTCTTCCAATTAAGGTGCTGTCAAAGGGCGCAGTGGGAAATTCGTGAGATAGCGGAATTGATGCTTAAAGAGGTGCGAAAAGTAGCACCCCGGCTCTTTGCTAAAGCAGGTCCTACTTGTGTTACTGAAGGCATTTGTTTTGAAGGGGAACTTTCCTGTGGCCGGGTGGAGAATATTCGCAGTAGGAGATGAAATAGGTGACTGAGTTTATTGCAGGACGCAACAGCATATTAGAGGCTTTAAAGTCCGGAAGGGCTATGAATAAAGTATTTATCGGTCAAGATACTAAAGAAGGTTCAATTCGTGAGATTGTGGCACTTACAAGGGAGAGAGGAATACCAATTCAAAAGGTTGATCGGTCGGTGTTAGACAAGATGACCAGGGAAAGGCATCAAGGGGTTATCGCAGAAACAGCTCCATATGATTATGTGGAGCTTGAGGATATGATCAGCTTAGCGAAAAATAAAGGAGAAGACCCACTGATAGTGGTGCTGGCGGGTTTAGAGGACCCCCATAATTTCGGGGCAATTCTGCGAACGGCGGAGGCTGTGGGTGTTCATGGAATAATTATTCCCAAGCGCCGGGGAGTCCAGTTAAATGCTACCGTGGTTAAAGTATCTGAGGGAGCTGCCGAATATGTTTCTGTTGCTCGGGAAGCAAATCTTGCAACGGTAATCGATCGTTTAAAAAAGATGGGGCTTTGGGTTACTGGCGCTGATATGGATGGAGATAACCGGTTATGGCAGGGGAATCTTACCGGGCCATTAGCGATTATTATTGGCGGAGAGGGACATGGTATACCCAGATTGCTGAAAGAAAAATGTGACTTTATAACATCTATTCCCATGCGAGGAAAGATTTCTTCATTAAACGCTTCTGTAGCCGCATCGGTAATACTATTTGAGGTATTGCGTCAGCGAGAAAAAATGGGGGAACAAAGTGCAGGAGATATTGATTGTTGATGGGTATAACATTGTTAATGACTGGCCGGAATTGGTTGAATTAAAAAGAGACAGCTTTGAACACGCCCGGGATAAACTACTGGATATTCTGGTTAATTACCAGGGATTAACAGGTTATTGTATAGTTGTAGTGTTTGATGCCCATTTAGTGAGGCACGGTACCCGAAGCCGAGAGAAATACAGTGGGGTGGAAGTGATTTTTACCCAGGAAGGTGAAACCGCTGATTCTTGTATTGAAAGACTTGTGACATTAATACCGGAAGAAATAAGGGTTACGGTGGCCACATCAGATTGGGCACAGCAGAGACTGGTTATGGGCAAAGGGGCACTGCGTTTATCTGCCCGGGAGTTATTTATCAGTATTAAAGAGGTGGAAAAACGTGGTCAATTAGCCAGTAAGACCTATCAAAAAAGGGCAACGGTTATTGACGATGTTATTCGTGCAGATTTAAAAAGTGTATTAGAAAGATGGCGGCGGAGAAAAAAATAAGGTTTTTGACGAAAGGCAAGGAATTAGTTATTATTTTATTGAAGCAGGTCTAATTTGTGATGGTTATTGATGTATAGCAAGGAGGAAAAACTATGGATATGCCAAACAAGCTATCTGGCACAGAAAAAGACAGGGAATTGGAAACGACAAACCCCCAGAAAACATCTAATTTTATCCAGAATATTATTTCGAAGGACTTAGAGACCGGAAAATGTCAGGGAATTGTCCATACCAGATTTCCGCCTGAACCTAACGGGTATTTACATATTGGACATGCGAAATCAATTTGTCTTAACTTTGGAATTGCGGCACAAAATAATGGCCTTTGTAATTTGCGCTTTGATGATACCAATCCCAGCAAAGAAGATGTAGAATATGTGAAATCTATTCAGGAAGATGTTCGTTGGTTAGGATTTGATTGGGGAGACCGCATGTATTATGCCTCAGACTACTTTCAAAAAATTTATGATTATGCTGTTCAATTAATCAAATCCGGTAAAGCCTTTGTTTGTGATTTAAGTCCCCAAGAAATACGTGCATACCGGGGGACACTGACGGAACCGGGAAAAGAAAGCCCTTTTCGCAATCGTTCTATCGAAGAAAACCTTGAGTTGTTTGAAAGAATGAGGAAAGGGGATTTTGGAGATGGATCACGAGTACTCCGGGCAAAAATTGATATGGCATCCCCTAATCTAAATATGCGGGATCCGGTGTTGTATCGGATCCAAAGAGCACGCCATCACCGGACAGGTGATGATTGGTGTATTTATCCGATGTATGATTTTGCTCATCCCCTATCCGACGCTATTGAAAATATAACTCATTCTCTGTGTACTTTAGAATTTGAGGATCATCGCCCGTTATACGATTGGGTGGTTAATGCTTTGAACATCGAGTATCCTCCGCAGCAAATTGAATTTGCTCGCCTTAATATTACATATACTGTAATGAGTAAACGAAAGCTGCGGGAGTTGGTAGAACAAGGTTATGTAAACGGGTGGGATGACCCCCGCATGCCGACAATTTCTGGTTTAAGAAGGCGGGGTTATACTCCTGAAGCAATACGCAGGTTTTGTGAACTTATTGGTGTTTCCAAAGCAAATAGTGTAGTTGATATTTCCATGTTGGAACACTGTATTCGAGAAGACCTAAATAAAAGGGCTCAGCGGGTTATGGCGGTACTGCGCCCTTTAAAGGTGGTTATTGATAATTATCCGGAGGATCAGGTAGAAATGCTGGATGCAGAAAATAATCCGGAGGACCAGTCCTCAGGCACCCGGAAAATTCCTTTTTCCCGAGAATTATATATTGAAAAGGAAGACTTTATGGAAAATCCTTCAAAAAAATATTTTCGCTTAGCGCCGGGTCGTGAGGTGCGGTTGAAAAATGCTTATATTATCAAGTGTGAACGGGTGATAAAAGATGAAAAAACAGGGGAAGTTATAGAAGTACACTGTACTTACGATCCTGAAACCAAAAGTGGTTCCTCTGCAAAAACACGAAAAGTAAAGGGCACCCTTCATTGGGTTTCTGCAGACCACGGGGTGCAGGCTGAAGTACGGTTATATAATCATCTCTTTACAAAAGAAAACCCGGAGGAAGAAGAAGGGGTAGATTTTAAAACCTATTTAAATCCGAATTCTTTAGAAAAAATAGATTCATGTATAGTTGAGCCCAGCTTAATAGGTGCTAAAATAGGGACAAAGTATCAGTTTTTACGACAAGGCTATTTTTGTGTAGATCCCAAGTCATCAGGCAAACTACTGATTTTTAACCGAATTGTATCATTAAAGGATTCATGGGCAAAGGTACAAAAGGCGATAACTCAAGAATAACTTAGAAAAAGAGCATATTTAAGCGAGAAACAGTTAAATTCGCTGCTATTGACTTTTTTTCCTTTCCTCAGGTATAATAACATGTACCCTAAAGACAGGTCATAGATCATAAGTCTCCATGATACTTCAGGAGACGGTTTGTTATTGTAGTGTACAAGCAGGGGTTTCACTACTAGAGATAAGATGGGGTGGGAACATGAAGATGAGTGTGAATGTGCAGCAGGAGCCCATTGATGGATTTAATATTATGGTTGATGAGGAAATTGTTCAGCTGGCTAAGGATGGTGACCTTGAAGCTCAGGAGTATTTAATTAATAAATACAAAAATTTTGTTCGAGCCAAAGCCAGGTCATATTTTCTGATTGGAGCCGACCGGGAAGACATTATCCAGGAAGGCATGATCGGGCTATATAAGGCTATTAGGGACTTTAAGTGCGATAAGTTATCATCTTTCAGGGCATTTGCAGAATTATGCATTACCCGGCAAATAATTACCGCCATAAAAACGGCTACCAGGCAGAAGCATATTCCACTTAACTCATATGTATCCCTGAACAAGCCTATCTATGATGAAGATTCGGACCGGACATTGTTAGATGTGATTTCTGGGTCAAAGATAACTGATCCGGAAGAGTTGATTATCAGCCGGGAAGAATTTGATGATATTGAGGAAAAAATGGGTGAGATTTTAAGTTCCCTAGAGTGGAAAGTGCTGATGTATTATCTGGAAGGTAAATCTTATCAAGAAATTGCTGTAGATTTAAAAAGACATGTAAAATCCATTGATAATGCTTTGCAGCGAGTTAAAAGGAAATTGGAACGTTATTTGGAAAACAGGGAAGAGGAAAGTTAAGCCGGTCTTAATGGTCGGCTTAACTATTTCAGTTTCTTCTGCAGCAGGGATTTGATATTCACTGTTTGAAAAATAAAATATTAGTTGTTGACTTTAGAATTATAATTTGATACAATAAGTTTCGTCAGCTAAGCCGACGTAGCTCAATGGCAGAGCAGCTGATTTGTAATCAGCAGGTTGCGGGTTCAAGTCCCATCGTCGGCTCCACAAAAATGAATATATCGAGAAACCTGGAATTGCTTGTGCATTAGGTTTCTTGAGTTAAAATGGAGAGGTTCCCGAGTTGGCCAAAGGGGGCAGACTGTAAATCTGCTGGCACCGCCTTCGCTGGTTCAAATCCAGCCCTCTCCACCATTAACGCGGAGTGGAGCAGTTGGTAGCTCGTCGGGCTCATAACCCGAAGGTCGGGGGTTCAAGTCCCTCCTCCGCAACCAACCTGCCGCTGTAGCTCAGTAGGTAGAGCGCATCCTTGGTAAGGATGAGGTCACCAGTTCAATCCTGGTCAGTGGCTCCAGAAACTAGTCCTTCAAACACCTGGGAATTAGGGGTTTGCAGGATTTTTTTATATTCTTTTGCAAAAAAATCTAAAGAGCTTTATTGGTTAAACTCTTCTAATTTTGGTAATACTAAGCAACAAATCACTATCGTGATTGGCTGAACATGATGGTAGATAAATAATAATTTCATATTGCCTCATGATAAAAATATACTTACCTGTTATTGGAGGAAATGTGATTTTAACGTAGAATTAGTAACACGCTTTGATTTTTGCATTAGGTTTTTAGGGGGTATTTTATATGGGAAAACAGAAATTTGAAAGGACAAAACCCCACGTAAACGTGGGTACAATTGGACACGTAGACCATGGTAAAACAACTTTAACTGCCGCAATTACATCATGCTTATCAAAAGTAGGCGGAGCTGTAGCAACGGCGTATGATCAAATTGATAATGCTCCGGAAGAAAAAGCAAGAGGGATCACCATCAATACATCACACGTAGAATACCAGACAGAAAACAGGCACTATGCCCACGTAGACTGCCCGGGACACGCTGACTATGTCAAAAACATGATAACCGGTGCGGCCCAGATGGACGGAGCAATATTAGTAGTATCAGCAGCAGACGGCCCCATGCCCCAGACCCGGGAACACATATTACTTGCCCGCCAGGTAGGCGTACCGTATATAGTTGTTTTCTTAAACAAAGCAGACCAGGTAGACGATCCAGAATTAATGGAATTAGTAGAAATGGAAGTTAGAGAACTGCTCTCCGAATATGAATTTCCAGGAGACGACATTCCGATTGTGGCAGGATCAGCCCTGAAAGCATTAGAATGCGGGTGCGGAGAAAAAGAATGTGAATCATGCGGTGCTATATGGGAACTCATGGATAATGTAGATAAATATATACCGACTCCGGAAAGAGACAAAGACAAACCCTTCTTAATGCCCATAGAAGACGTATTTACCATAACCGGCCGGGGAACCGTAGTCACAGGCAGAGTAGAACGGGGCCAGGTAAAAGTAGGAGACAATGTTCATATCGTTGGTTTAGCAGAAGAAGTAAAACAAACAGTAGTAACAGGCGTAGAAATGTTCCGCAAGCTGCTTGATTATGCAGAGGCAGGAGACAATATAGGCTGTCTACTGCGGGGAATAGAACGAAAAGAAGTAGAACGGGGCCAGGTATTGGCGAAACCGAACAGCATCAGTCCCTATACGAAATTTGAAGGTGAAGTATATGTACTGACAAAAGAAGAAGGCGGCCGTCATACCCCGTTTTTTAACGGATACCGTCCTCAGTTTTATTTCCGGACCACAGACGTAACCGGTGTTGCAAAACTTCCTGAGGGAGTAGAAATGGTAATGCCGGGAGATAACATAAAAATGACCATTGAATTAATTACCCCTATTGCTATTGAAGAAGGGCTGCGTTTTGCCATTCGTGAAGGCGGTCGTACCGTAGGTGCTGGGGTAGTTTCCGGAATTATTGAAGGATAGAAAAAAGCGGGATAAAATCCCGCTTTTGCCCACTAAGAATTGGGTTCGGAAAATGAGGATGCAAGGTATTTCCTGACCTGAGGAAAGTCTTGACACTATTTTTAATTTGTGATAAAGTGTCAAAGGTACACTTTTGGTTGTCTAGTCGAAGGGTAGGAGGTGTCAGTAATGCGCGTAGCAGCTACTTTGGCGTGCACTGAATGTAAAAGACGCAATTATATAACTAACAAAAACAAAAAAAATAATCCGGATCGTTTAGAAATGCGTAAGTATTGTAGTTTTTGCAAAACTCATACGATTCATAAGGAAACGAAATAAAGTTGTTAACTTCTAGTGAGGATGTGAACTTATGGTAGCCGGTAGGGTTGCAGCTGGCTCTGGGAAAGGAAAATTTACAGAGAAATCCGGTAGATTTTTCCGAGGGGTTTTAGCTGAATTAAAAAAGGTTCACTGGCCTAATAAAAAACAAATAGCAGTGTATACCTTGGTAGTATTGGTTTCTGTATTTATGATAGGTTTTGTTATTTGGATTGTGGATTCATGCCTGGCCTTTATTCTAAACCGGGTGTTGTAAAAGCTTTTTAAGTAAAGTTTTAAGGGGGTGAGGGGCCTATAGAAATATAGGTTCCCTTGTATTATGGAAAAACAATGGTATGTTATACATACATATGCGGGGTATGAGAATAAGGTTAAGGCTAACTTAGAAAAAAGGGTTGAATCCATGAATATGGGCGAAAGCATTTTCCGGGTTATTGTTCCTATGGAAGACGAGGTTCAGGTAAAAGATGGTAGAAAGAAAGTAACTAAACGAAAGGTCTACCCGGGTTATGTATTAGTCGAAATGATTATGACTGATGATTCGTGGTATGTAGTGAGAAATACACCGGGAGTTACTGGGTTTGTTGGTACTGGATCGAAGCCTGTCCCTTTACATGATGAAGAAGCCAAAGATATATTAAGGCAGATGGGTGTCTTTGAGCCTAAGGTGAAAATTGGATTTTCCTTAGGCGAAAATGTACGTGTAACCAGTGGGCCCTTTGAAAACTTTGTCGGTAGTGTTGAGGAGATTCATCCTGATAAAGGTAAAATAAAAGTAATGGTATCAATGTTCGGAAGAGAAACACCTGTTGAATTAGAATTCTCCCAAGTGGAAAAAATTTAGGGCTTGTTTGTAATGTGGGAGGGTTTAGACCCGTAAACCACAATTTAGTAAGGAGGTGTTTTCATGGCAAAAAAAGTAGTCGCAATCGTAAAATTGCAGATCCCGGGAGGCAAAGCTAATCCGGCACCGCCTGTTGGCCCGGCACTGGGTCAGCATGGGGTAAATATTATGGGTTTTTGCAAAGAGTTCAATGAGAGAACTGCAAAAGAAGCCGGGTTGATTATTCCGGCAGAAATAACCATTTATGCGGACAGGTCTTTTTCTTTTGTATTAAAGACTCCCCCGGCGGCAGTATTGTTGAAAAAAGCTGCCGGCATTGAAAGTGGTTCCGGAGAACCCAATAGAAAAAAAGTAGCAAAGGTTCCCAAAGCAAAAGTACAAGAAATTGCTGAACTGAAAATGAAAGACTTGAATGCTTCCGATATTTCAGCAGCGATGCGCATGATCGAAGGTACGGCCAGAAGTATGGGTATTACTATTGTTGATTAATTCCTACCCCTAGTGGGAGGAAGAACTCTTCCGAAATTACCACAGAGGAGGTTATTAAATGCCGAAGCATGGAAAAAAATATCAAGATGCGATAAAAGAATTTGACAGAGCTACTCTTTATGATCCCCAAGAAGCTTTTGAATTGGTGAAAAAGGCTGCTCCCGCAAAGTTTGATGAAACAGTAGAAATAGCAGTACGGCTAAATCTTGACCCTAGGCAAGCAGATCAGCAGATTAGGGGTGCTGTTGTATTACCTCATGGTACAGGAAAAAGCAGGAGCGTATTGGTATTTGCCAAAGGGGAAAAAGCTAATGAAGCAATGGAAGCCGGGGCTGATTATGTAGGTGCTGAGGATATGGTGGAAAAAATTCAAGGTGGATGGTTTGGCTTTGATGTGGCTGTTGCCACTCCTGATATGATGGGTACTGTAGGTAAGCTGGGGCGGCTGTTAGGACCGAAAGGTTTAATGCCTAATCCCAAAACAGGAACAGTAACAATGGATGTGGCACGTGCCGTAAAAGAAATTAAAGCCGGTAAAATTGAGTACAGGTTGGATAAGGCAGCTATTATTCACGCTCCCCTAGGGAAAGTATCTTTTGATATAGATAAACTGTTAGAAAACTACCAGACCTTAATGGATGTATTAATTAAGGCAAAACCGGTGGCGGCTAAAGGGCAGTACATGAAAAGTATTACTTTATCGTCCACAATGGGCCCTGGTATTCGTATAAATCCCTTAAAGCCTTCAGGCCAGTAAAAATTATGTTTAGAATAAAAAATAATGCATATTACTGTTGATAATTTAAAGATAAAACTGTAGACAGTAGGTGCCGACAGGTATAATGGATATTCCGCCTACCGAGGTTGTAAAAGTGCTTCTAATATTAAAGCGTTTAATATAACCTCTGCATAGTTGTAGAGGTTATATTTTTAAGTAAACGGAAGGAGGTGGAAAGATGACAAAGAAACCTCAAATGTTACAAAAAGAACAGGCTGTTAAGGAATTACGTAATAAAATGGATGATGCAGCCATTACAATCTTAACAGATTACCGCGGGCTTAATGTAGCCGAGGATACCGAACTTAGGGCTAAATTAAGAGAAGCAGGTGTTTCATATGTGGTAGCTAAAAACACGTTAATTAAACTTGCTGCTCGCGGCCTGGAGATTAATGATCTTGATCAATTCCTGGAAGGTCCCACAGCAGTAGCGTTTAGTTCAGATCCGGTTAGTGTATCCAAAATTTTGATTGAATTTGCCAAAACCCATAAAAAACTTGAGATTAAGAGCGGGTTATTAGAAAAAAAACTTATTAGTGCAGAAGAAATTACAAATTTGGCTAAATTACCTTCCCGTGAAGTACTGCTGGGACAATTATTAGGGGCCGTCCAGTCCCCAATGTATGGTTTTGCTGGATCATTAGCAGGTATTTTACGGAAATTTGTCTATGCTTTAGACCAGGTTCGGGAACAAAAAGCAAATGCACAGGCTTAAAAAATTTAATGATGATAAGTTTTAAATTTAAGGAGGAAATACATTATGTCCAAAGTTGCCGAAGTTTTAGAAATTGTTAAAGGAATGACTGTTTTAGAGTTGGCTGATTTAGTAAAAGCATTTGAAGAAGAATTTGGTGTTAGTGCTGCCGCCCCTGTGGCTGTAGCTGCTGCTCCCGCCGCTGCCGCCGGTGCTGCTCAGGAGGCCGCTGAAGAAAAAACCGAATTTGATGTTATCCTAACAGGTCCTGGGGAAAAGAAAATCAATGTTATTAAAGTTGTCCGCGAAATTACCGCCCTTGGTTTAAAAGAAGCTAAGGAACTTGTAGACGGAGCTCCCAAGCCGGTTAAAGAAAAAGTGAGCAAGGAAGAGGCAGAAGCTATTAAAGCTAAGTTGACGGAAGCCGGAGCTGCTGTTGAAATAAAGTAGGTAATAAAAAAACAAGCAACATAGAAGAGCACCTCAATGTGAGGTGCTTGTTTTTTTATTTAATTTGTTGAAAAGCCCAATGACTGGAAGGTTTTTTTATTGACAAAGAAGTTACTTTGTGATAGTATCACTAAATGGCTCATATTGGTTTCTTTGCGATGTTTTTCCCAGGATACTATGAGAATAGTATAAAAAGTTGCTAAATTGGGAAGAATACCGAGCTAGGAAAAAACGGACTGAGGGGTGAGGTGTTTTGATGGTTGATCTTGCGGCCCGAAAGAGAAAAAGTTATGCCCGCATTCAGGAAGTCCTAGATATTCCCGACCTAATTGAGGTTCAGAAAAAATCTTATAAATGGTTTCTGGAAGAAGGACTTAAGGAAATGTTTAATGATATTTCCCCGATTCAGGATTTTACCGGTAATTTAGTATTGGAATTTGTAGGCTATACATTGGGTGAATCAAAATATTCGGTGGAAGACTGTAAGGAAAGAGATGTAACCTATGCTGCCCCTCTTAGGGTAAAGGTACGATTAATTAATAAAGAAACCGGAGAGGTTAAGGAACAGGAAGTCTTTATGGGTGATTTTCCCCTGATGACCGAAAAAGGGACATTTATTATCAATGGGGCTGAACGGGTAATAGTCAGCCAGTTGGTACGTTCCCCAGGGGTTTATTACAATGAATCCATTGATCCCAGTGGAGTACATATATATGGAGCGACCATTATCCCCAACAGGGGTGCCTGGTTAGAATTTGAGACTGATATTAATGAAAATATTTATGTGCGGGTAGACAGAACCAGAAAGATACCTGCTACTGTTTTAATCCGTGCTTTAGGATATAGCCATAATGCTCAGATTCAGGAATTATTTGAAAATGATCGCAGAATTCAAATTACTTTAGAAAAAGACAGCACTACTTCTGAAGAAGAAGCATTAGTTGAGATATATAAACGGTTACGTCCGGGGGAACCTCCCACTGTTGAATCTGCAAGATCATTATTATGGACTCTTTTCTTTGATCCCAAAAGATATGATTTGGGAAATGTGGGTAGATATAAACTGGAAAAAAAGTTAAAACATGGAGTGCTCAAACGAATTTCCCCCAATGGTATGGTTTGGGATGATGAAAAGCAAAAATACGTTGAAAAAGATCCTTCCAATTATTCAAAAAATGAATTTATCAGGTATCTCACTAAACAAGATATTATAGCCGCAGTAAGGTATTTACTGCAGTTAATGAATGGGCAACAAGAATCAGATGATATTGACCATTTAGGAAATAGAAGGCTCCGTTCTGTAGGTGAATTATTGCAAAATCAATTCCGGATCGGTTTATCCCGGATGGAGCGGGTTGTTCGGGAGCGTATGACTATTCAGGATGTTGATGTCATTACACCACAGGTATTGGTAAACATTAGACCTGTTGTGGCGGCTATTAAGGAATTTTTTGGTTCGAGTCAGTTATCCCAATTTATGGACCAGACCAACCCCTTAGCGGAATTAACCCATAAGAGGCGTTTAAGTGCCTTGGGACCTGGGGGGTTATCCAGAGAACGGGCCGGATTTGAAGTACGGGACGTACACCATTCACACTATGGTCGGATGTGCCCTATTGAAACGCCCGAAGGTCCAAATATTGGCTTAATTGGATCGTTAAGTACTTATGCCCGCATCAATGGATTTGGTTTTATTGAAACTCCTTATAGAAAAGTAAATAAAGAACAAGGAATAGTTACGGATACTATAGATTATTTAACTGCCGATGAAGAAGATAAATATGTTATTGCACAGGCAAATGAGCCTTTAGATGAGGAAGGGCGGTTTATTAATAAACGGGTAAATGCCCGGTATGGTCGTGAAATTCTCATTGTACCTTCCGACCGTGTTGATTATATGGATGTAAGCCCGAAACAAGTAGTGTCTGTTGCAACAGCGCTAATACCGTTTTTGGAACACGATGATGCCAACCGGGCACTAATGGGGGCAAATATGCAGAGACAGGCAGTACCCTTGTTGACTACTGAAGCTCCGATAGTTGGTACAGGAATAGAATATAAAACAGCACGAGATTCTTATGTGGTAGAATTAGCTGAGAACTCCGGTGTCGTGGAAAAGGTAACCAGTAATGAAATTATAATTAAGACAGAAAAAGGTTTTTTGGAAAAACATAATTTGCTTAAGTTCCAGCGTTCTAATCAAGGGACATGTATGAATCAAAAGCCTATTGTCAAAAAAGGACAGCAAGTAAAAAAAGGCCAGGTAATCGCCGACGGGCCTTCTACCGATCAGGGAGAACTTGCTCTGGGAAGAAATGTCTTAGTGGCTTTTATGACGTGGGAAGGCTACAATTATGAGGATGCTATCCTTATTAGTAAAAAATTGGTTAAAGAGGATTACTTTACCTCTATCCACATTGAAGAATATGAATGTGATGCTCGGGATACCAAGCTGGGACCGGAAGAAATTACCCGGGATATTCCTAATGTGGGGGAAGACATTCTGAAGGATTTAGACGAAAACGGTATTATTAGGATTGGGGCAGAAGTGCGCCCCGGTGATATTTTAGTGGGCAAGGTAACTCCAAAAGGGGAAACGGAACTTACGGCGGAAGAAAGACTATTACGGGCAATCTTTGGTGAAAAGGCCCGGGAAGTAAGGGATACTTCCCTCCGGGTGCCTCATGGGGAATCCGGAAAAGTCGTAGATGTTAAAGTGTTTTCTCGGGAAAATGGGGATGAACTAGCGCCTGGTGTCAATAAACTTGTCCGGGTTTATGTGGCTCAAAAAAGGAAGATTTCTGTAGGAGATAAGATGGCGGGGCGTCATGGTAATAAAGGGGTGGTTTCACGGATTTTACCGGAAGAAAATATGCCCTTTTTGCCTGATGGAACCCCTGTGGAAATTGTTTTAAATCCTTTAGGTGTACCCTCCCGGATGAACATTGGCCAAGTATTGGAATGTCACTTGGGTTGGGCGGCCAAAACTCTGGGCATTCATGTTTCAACACCGGTTTTTGACGGGGCTAGCGAGAAAGATGTGGAAAATACTTTGAGGGAAGCTGGATTACAGACGAATGGCAAGACTATTCTCTATGACGGAAGGACAGGAGAGCCTTTTGATAATGAAGTAACTGTAGGTTATGTTTACATGCTCAAACTGGCTCATTTAGTAGACGATAAGATACATGCCCGTTCAACCGGACCTTATTCCCTCGTTACTCAGCAGCCTTTAGGGGGAAAAGCTCAGTTTGGAGGCCAGAGATTTGGGGAAATGGAGGTTTGGGCTCTTGAAGCATACGGAGCCGCCTATACCCTTCAAGAAATACTAACTGTCAAGTCCGATGATGTTGTCGGGCGGGTAAAAACATATGAGGCTATTGTCAAAGGTGAAAATGTACCTGAACCTGGTGTACCTGAATCCTTTAAGGTATTGATTAAAGAATTGCAGAGTTTGGGATTAGATGTTAAGGTGCTCTCTGAAGAGGATGAAGAAATTGAAATCAAAGAAGAGGAAGAAGATATTTCTGAAACTGCAAAGGAACTGGGAATTGATACTCTAGGTAAAGACGGAGAAGGGAATAATAAAAGAGATGGAGCAGAAGATACGGAAGATGTAGATGAAACAGATGTAGATGATGATGAAGAAGAGGATTTAGAGGAAGTAGATTTAGAGGAAGTAGATCTAGAGGAAGAGGATTTAGAGCTTGATTTAGATAGTCTCAATATATTGGATACCGAAGAGAAAGATTTTGATTATCAAGACCCGGTCGATAGTTTTGAGAAGTAGGTTACAAGCGAAATTTCTCGAAGGGAGAGAATCCTTTGTTAGATGTAAGTAACTTTGATCGTATGAGGATCAGGCTGGCATCACCGGAACAAATTCGTCAGTGGTCTTACGGTGAGGTAAAAAAACCGGAAACTATCAATTACCGAACACTAAAACCGGAACGAGACGGTTTATTTTGTGAAAAAATATTTGGACCAACCAGGGACTGGGAATGTCATTGCGGAAAATATAAAAGAGTGCGTTATAAAGGAATTGTTTGTGATAGATGCGGAGTTGAGGTAACAAGATCAAAAGTGCGCCGTGAAAGGTTAGGACATATTGAATTGGCGGCTCCTGTGTCCCACATTTGGTATTTCAAAGGTATTCCCAGTAGGATGGGGCTTTTGCTAGACATGTCCCCTCGTTCATTAGAAAAAGTTTTATATTTTGTTCAATATGTGGTGTTAGATGCGGGAGACACTCCTCTCATGAAAAAGCAATTGCTTACAGAAACGGAATACAGAGAATATCGGGAGAAATATGGGCAAAGATTTCAGGCGGGTATGGGTGCGGAAGCTATTAAGGCAATGCTGGAAGAAATGGATTTAGAAAAATTAGCTGAAGAACTCCGGACAGAATTAAAAGAAGTCAGCGGTCAAAGAAAAATTCGGGCTATCCGCCGTTTGGAAGTAGTTGAGGCTTTTTATCATTCGGGTAATAAGCCACAATGGATGGTGTTGGATGTCATACCTGTTATTCCGCCGGAACTTCGCCCCATGGTGCAGTTAGATGGAGGAAGATTTGCTACCTCGGATTTAAATGATTTGTATCGACGGGTGATCAACAGGAATAATCGCTTAAAAAGGCTTCTTGATTTGGGAGCCCCTGATATTATTGTCCGAAATGAAAAAAGGATGCTTCAGGAGGCTGTTGATGCGTTAATAGACAACGGGCGCCGTGGCCGTCCGGTTACCGGACCGGGAAACCGGCCACTGAAATCATTAAGCGATATGTTAAAAGGAAAACAAGGGCGTTTTCGCCAGAATCTCCTTGGTAAACGTGTTGACTATTCGGGCCGTTCGGTTATTGTAGTAGGCCCCGAATTGAAATTTCATCAGTGCGGCTTGCCAAAAGAAATGGCTTTAGAATTATTTAAGCCTTTTGTGATGAAGCGTTTGGTAAATGACGGACATGCTCATAACATAAAGAGTGCAAAAAGAATGGTAGAAAGGGTTCGCCCGGAAGTATGGGATGTTTTAGAAGAAGTAATTAAAGAGCACCCGGTTCTTTTAAACCGGGCACCTACGTTGCACCGCTTGGGCATTCAGGCTTTTGAACCGGTATTGGTTGAGGGTCGTGCCTTGCAGATTCACCCCTTAGTGTGCACAGCTTATAATGCCGATTTTGACGGGGATCAAATGGCTGTTCACGTTCCTCTTTCTGCTGAGGCACAGGCTGAGGCAAGATTACTAATGCTTTCAGCTTATAATATTTTAAATCCCAAAGATGGACGTCCTGTATCCGTTCCGACACAGGATATGGTTTTAGGTGCTTATTATCTTACGGCAATAAAAAAAGGGGCAAAAGGTGAGGGTAAAGCATTTGTGGGCTATCATGATGCACGCAGAGCTTATTTAGATAAGGATATAGATCTTCATGCAGAGATTTTGATTCGAAAACCTGAAGAATGGGATTTTATTATAGAAGGAAAAGAAATAAAAGAGTTCCCCAAAGACAAGTATGGTCATTACCAAAGATTTAGGACTAGTGTAGGACGGCTTATTTTTAATTATGAAATACCTATTCCCCGGGAATTAGGCTTTTATAACAGTGCGATAGATAAAAAAACCTTAGGTAAAATTGTGGATAGATGTTACCGGAGATTGGGTATCTCTGCTTCAGCGGAATTAATTGATGGGATTAAGACTGCGGGTTTTACATATTCCACCAAAGCGGGTATTACCATTGGTATCGGTGATATTGAAGTACCCAAAGCGAAGAAAGAAATTACAGAAAAATCGGAAATAGAAGTAGAACAAGTTGAAGACCAGTACCGGCGGGGGTTAATAACTGAAGATGAAAGATACCAAAAGGTTATTGGAATCTGGAACAAAGCCACTGAGGATATTACCAGGTCCCTCATGGATAACTTGGATAAGTTTAACCCTATTTTTATGATGGCTAATTCCGGTGCTCGGGGTAATGTGCAGCAGATCAGGCAGCTTGCCGGTGCTCGGGGATTAATGGCAGATCCTTCAGGGCGGATTATTGACTTGCCGATTAAAGCTAATTTTCGGGAAGGATTAACGGTTTTAGAATTCTTCATTTCAACTCACGGGGCGCGAAAAGGACTGGCGGATACTGCCCTAAGAACGGCAGATTCAGGGTACTTGACTCGCCGTCTTGTGGATGTGGCTCAGGATGTAATAGTCAGGGAAGATGACTGTGGAGATACTCAAGGTGTCTGGGTGAATGAAATCAAGGATGTTGAGAGCCTAGCAGAACGCATCGAAGGCAGGGTACTTAATGTTGATATTATTGATGAGCGGACGGGGAAAATACTAGCTTCGACCGGTGAGGAAATAAGTGAGGATAAGGCCCAAAAGATTGAAGAATATCTAAAAACCTTACCAGCGGAGAAGCGAGTGGTTAACATTCGGTCGGTATTAACTTGTCGAACTAAGCATGGAGTGTGCCGCACATGCTATGGAAGGAATTTGGCTACCGGCCTTTCGGTAGATATCGGTGAGGCAGTGGGTATTATCGCAGCTCAGTCAATCGGAGAACCCGGTACCCAGTTAACAATGAGAACATTCCATACCGGGGGGGTAGCCGGGGATGACATCACTCAGGGCTTACCTCGGGTGGAAGAGTTATTTGAAGCCCGCAAGCCTAAAGGACAGGGAATTATTGCGGAACAGGATGGGACAGTAAGTATTGTTGAGAATAAAGGACGCAGAGAAATTCATATTATTAGGGACGGAGAAGAAAAAGACAGTTATCAAGTTCCCTATGGTTCCCGGCTTAAAGTTGAAAACGGTCAATGGGTAGAAGCAGGGGATGAACTTACCGAAGGTTCTGTAAACCCTCATGATTTGCTTAAAGTCAAAGGGATTCGCGGAGTACAAATGTACCTGTTAAGAGAAGTGCAAAGTGTTTATCGGCTCCAGGGCGTTGATATTAACGATAAGCATATAGAGGTTATGATTCGGCAAATGCTCAAAAAAGTTAAAATTGAAGATTCCGGAGATACAGGTTTGCTTCCCGGAGCTTTGGTAGACAGTTTTGAATTTGAAAATAGGAACCAGAGCGCATTGGAAAACGGAAGACAACCGGCTGTTGCCCGGCCTGTTCTTTTAGGTATTACTAAAGCATCTTTAGCTACGGACTCCTTTCTTTCCGCGGCATCGTTCCAGGAAACAACAAGGGTACTGACGGATGCGGCGATAAAAGGAAAGGTTGATCCTTTGCTTGGTTTAAAAGAGAATGTCATTATCGGAAAGCTTATTCCTGCCGGCACCGGAATGTCAAGGTATCGAAATATAAAAATCACAACTCTAGAGGATGAAACGGAACACAGTTCTTGACACGAAAAGATGTAGATGTTAGTATATATCAGTGTGTTATTATGAGGAGGTTGTGCTGATGAATCTGGACGCACTAAAGGATAGTAAGAAAGTAGTGGGGACAAAACAAACATTAAAGGCTGTGCAAAAAAATATTGCTGTTAAAGTTTTTGTAGCAGAGGATGCAGAAACACGTGTACTTATGCCGTTATTTGAATTATGTTCTGAAAAAAATATTGAAGTAATTAAGGTTGAGTCAATGGCAGAGCTGGGGAAAGCTTGTGGAATTGATGTTGGTACAGCTTCCGCAGCTATTGTTCAATAATTAATTTGGCCTAATGTGCTCAAAAGGGGAAGGAGGTGGAGTTTTTGCCAACTATCAGCCAACTGGTAAGAAAAGGTAGAGAAGAAATTGAAAAAAAATCAACTGCTCCCGCACTAAATAATAGTCCCCAAAAGAGAGGCGTTTGTACTAGGGTTTTTACAACAACACCAAAAAAACCTAACTCTGCATTAAGAAAAGTTGCTCGTGTGCGGCTGACAAATGGAATAGAAGTAACTGCATATATTTCCGGAATTGGTCACAACTTGCAAGAACACTCAGTAGCTTTAGTAAGAGGTGGCCGGGTAAAGGATTTGCCAGGGGTTCGCTATCATATTGTGAGAGGGGCATTGGATGCCGCAGGAGTAACAGACCGGAAACAGGGAAGGTCTAAATATGGCACAAAGAGACCGAAGACTAAAGCCAAGAAATAGAAATATGATTTATTCAGTGTTAGATTTATTTCAGTGTTAAAGGGGGGAATTAGATGTCCAGAAAAGGAAATGCTCCCAAAAGTATGGTGCTTCCTGATCCGGTTTACAATAGTACAACTGTCACAAAATTAATTAACCAAATTATGCTGGACGGAAAAAAGAGTGTAGCAGAAAAAATTGTTTATGGTGCCTTTAACTTGGTTAGCAGCAAAACCGGCAAGGATGCACTGGAAGTTTTTGATACGGCTATGAAAAATATTATGCCGGTTTTAGAAGTTAAGGCCCGCCGGGTTGGAGGGGCTAACTATCAGGTTCCGATCGAAGTGCGTTCTGACCGTAGACAAACCCTGGGAATCCGTTGGTTGGTAAGCTTCGCCAGAAAAAGAAGCGGCAAAAGCACCGGAGAAAAGCTGGCAGCTGAAATAATGGACGCGGCCAATAATACCGGGGCATCGGTAAAAAAACGTGAAGATACACACAAAATGGCGGAAGCCAATAAGGCTTTTGCTCATTACCGTTGGTAAATTGGAATTGACAGTAAGGTAATGGCAGTAAGGAGGGTAGTTATGAGTAGACAGTTTCCGCTTGATAGAACACGTAATATTGGAATTATGGCACACATTGATGCCGGAAAGACAACAACTACGGAACGTATGTTGTTTTATACCGGGCGTGTTCACCGTATTGGTGAAGTGCATGATGGTGCCGCAACGATGGATTGGATGGTGCAGGAACAGGAACGAGGTATTACTATCACCTCCGCTGCTACTACTTGTCACTGGAAGGGATATCGGATTAACATTATTGATACACCAGGCCACGTGGACTTCACTGTGGAAGTAGAAAGATCCCTGCGCATACTAGACGGCGCAATAGCAGTATTCTGCTCGGTTGGCGGGGTAGAGCCACAATCTGAGACGGTGTGGCACCAGGCTGATCGGTATGGTGTACCAAGGATTGCTTATATTAATAAAATGGACCGGGTAGGTGCCGACTTTTTCAGGGGAATTGATATGATTAAGGAAAGATTAGGCGCTAATCCCGTTCCGGTTCAGTTGCCAATAGGAACAGAAGAAAAATTTAGAGGTATCGTTGATTTAGTTAAAAACAGAGCAATTTATTACCTGGATGATTTAGGAACTCAGAGCGAGGAAATAGACATCCCGGAGAATATGAGAAGTATTGTCGCAGAGTATCGAGAAAAATTACTTGAAACAATTGCGGAAACAAATGAAGAATTAATGGAAAAGTATTTGGAGGGAGAAGAAATCTCCGAAGAGGAAATCAAAAAGGCAATAAGAGATGCAACCATTGAAGTAAAGCTTATTCCGGTTCTGTGCGGTTCCTCCTTTAGAAACAAAGGAGTACAGTTATTACTAGATGCTGTTGTAGATTATTTGCCGGCCCCAACGGATGTTCCTCCCATTCGGGGTGTGGACCCTGAAAATGGCCATGAAGTGGTAAGGGATTCCAGTGAAACAGAAGCTTTTTCGGCGTTGGCCTTTAAAATTATGACAGATCCCTTTGTTGGCAAATTGACATTCTTTCGAGTTTATTCCGGGAAGATAAAAAGTGGGTCTTATGTCTATAACTCCACAAAGGGGAGAAAAGAGCGAGTGGGGCGTCTGCTCCAAATGCATGCCAACCACCGTGAGGAAATTCAGGAAGCCTGTGCCGGAGATATTTTGGCAGCCGTAGGATTTAAAGATACTACAACTGGGGATACCCTTTGCTCAGAAGACGAACCCGTAATTCTCGAGTCTATGGATTTTCCTGAGCCAGTCATAGATATCGCTATTGAGCCTAAAACTACTGCCGACCAGCAAAAAATGAGCCTTGCTTTACAAAAGCTTGCGGAGGAAGATCCAACCTTCCGGATCCGGATAGACGAAGAAACGGGTCAGACAATAATTTCCGGTATGGGTGAATTACATTTGGAGATTATTGTAGACCGTTTATTACGGGAATTCAGAGTAGATGGCAATGTGGGGAAACCCCAGGTTGCTTACCGGGAAACTATTCGTTCTGCGGTGAAAGCTACGGGAAAATATGTCAGGCAGTCAGGCGGGCATGGACAATACGGCCATTGTGTGGTGGAATTTGAACCCCTGGATCATGGTACGGGATTTGAGTTTGTAAACAAAATTGTGGGCGGTGTTATTCCGAAAGAGTATATTCCCGCTGTTGAATTAGGGATTAGAGAAGCAATGGGAAACGGGATTTTGGCGGGTTTCCCGGTTGTAGATATTAAGGCGACCTTAGTAGATGGATCTTATCACGAGGTTGACTCTTCTGAAATCGCCTTTAAGATTGCCGGAGCAATGGCTTTCAAAGAAGGTGTAAGTAAGGCAACACCGGTAATTTTAGAGCCGATTTTTAAAGTTGAAGTTGTCGTTCCTGAAGAGTATATGGGTGACGTTATTGGTGATATGAATTCCCGGCGGGGAAGAGTAGAAGGGATGGAACCCCGAGGCAATATTCAGGTGATACGTGGATATGTTCCGCTGTCAGAGATGTTTGGCTATGCTACAGTTCTGCGCTCCAAAACCCAAGGGCGGGGTACTTATGTAATGCAGTTTGCCCGCTATGAGGAAGTACCAAAAAATATTGCCGATAACATTATTCTGAGAAGACAAGTTTAGTCATTTTATAATAAAAAAATCAAAAGCAAAAATTAGTGGAGGGAAAGGATCAATGGGAAAACAGAAATTTGAAAGGACAAAACCCCACGTAAACGTGGGTACAATTGGACACGTAGACCATGGTAAAACAACTTTAACTGCCGCAATTACATCATGCTTATCAAAAGTAGGCGGAGCTGTAGCAACGGCGTATGATCAAATTGATAATGCTCCGGAAGAAAAAGCAAGAGGGATCACCATCAATACATCACACGTAGAATACCAGACAGAAAACAGGCACTATGCCCACGTAGACTGCCCGGGACACGCTGACTATGTCAAAAACATGATAACCGGTGCGGCCCAGATGGACGGAGCAATATTAGTAGTATCAGCAGCAGACGGCCCCATGCCCCAGACCCGGGAACACATATTACTTGCCCGCCAGGTAGGCGTACCGTATATAGTTGTTTTCTTAAACAAAGCAGACCAGGTAGACGATCCAGAATTAATGGAATTAGTAGAAATGGAAGTTAGAGAACTGCTCTCCGAATATGAATTTCCAGGAGACGACATTCCGATTGTGGCAGGATCAGCCCTGAAAGCATTAGAATGCGGGTGCGGAGAAAAAGAATGTGAATCATGCGGTGCTATATGGGAACTCATGGATAATGTAGATAAATATATACCGACTCCGGAAAGAGACAAAGACAAACCCTTCTTAATGCCCATAGAAGACGTATTTACCATAACCGGCCGGGGAACCGTAGTCACAGGCAGAGTAGAACGGGGCCAGGTAAAAGTAGGAGACAATGTTCATATCGTTGGTTTAGCAGAAGAAGTAAAACAAACAGTAGTAACAGGCGTAGAAATGTTCCGCAAGCTGCTTGATTATGCAGAGGCAGGAGACAATATAGGCTGTCTACTGCGGGGAATAGAACGAAAAGAAGTAGAACGGGGCCAGGTATTGGCGAAACCGAACAGCATCAGTCCCTATACGAAATTTGAAGGTGAAGTATATGTACTGACAAAAGAAGAAGGCGGCCGTCATACCCCGTTTTTTAACGGATACCGTCCTCAGTTTTATTTCCGGACCACAGACGTAACCGGTGTTGCAAAACTTCCTGAGGGAGTAGAAATGGTAATGCCGGGAGATAACATAAAAATGACCATTGAATTAATTACCCCTATTGCTATTGAAGAAGGGCTGCGTTTTGCCATTCGTGAAGGCGGTCGTACTGTAGGTGCTGGGGTAGTTTCCGGAATTATTGAAGGGTAAGTACCAGAGTATTTGTTTATACATGAGGCGGGGAGTTTAATCTTCCAGCCTCAGGCTAACTTTTTAAAAGGGCGATGAAGTGAGAGGTTGCGTTTCTAAAACGGGAATTTTCACGGAGAAGGTCCGTATCTTAACCGGGCGAAAAGGAGGTTATATTACATGGCAAAGCAAAAAATTCGGATCAGACTGAAAGCATTTGATCACAATGTACTGGATCAGTCAGCAGAGAAAATTGTGGAAACTGCAAAACGAACGGGTGCCTTAGTTTCCGGACCCATTCCGTTGCCTACTGAAAAAAATATTTATACCATTTTAAGGTCACCTCATGTTAATAAAGATTCACGGGAGCAATTTGAAATGAGGACCCATAAGCGTTTGATTGATATTATGGATCCTACACCTAAAACGGTAGATTCCTTAATGAGACTTGACCTGCCAGCAGGTGTAGATATTGAAATAAAGCTTTAATTACAATGACACACGTGGACGTGTGGATAATATCAACAATAAAAGCGAGCAATGCCGGCAATATGCAGGTATCTAGCAACTGAAACGGAGGTGGGATTATGACAAAAATGATATTAGGTCGAAAAGTTGGAATGACTCAGATTTTCGACGAAGACGGAAGAATTATTCCGGTAACCGCTATTGAAGCAGGCCCTTGTGTTATTACTCAAATCAGATTAGAAAGTACTAATGGATATAATGCTATTCAGATGGGGTTCGGCAACATTAAAAATAAAAATGTCAATAAACCAATAAAAGGACATTTTGATAAGGCCGGTGTAACACCGGTGCGTTTTCTCAGAGAGTTAAGAATTGATAATCCCCAGGAGTATCAAGTGGGTCAGGAAATCAACATAGAAACATTTAAAACCGGTGATTTGGTTGATGTGACCGGGATTTCAAAAGGAAAGGGATTTGCCGGGACCATTAAACGTTGGGGTTTCGCACGTGGTCCAATGGGACACGGATCTAAGAATCATCGCCGCCCTGCATCTACCGGAGCGAAGGGTCCTGCCCGAGTGTTTAAGGGTAAGAAATCACCGGGAAGAATGGGTGGCGAGCGGGTAACGATCCAAAACTTAGAAGTAGTGAGGGTCGATGCAGATAAGAACTTGCTTTTGTTAAAAGGTGCGATTCCCGGTCCCAAAAAAGGATTAGTTATGATAAAAAATGCTGTTAAAGCTGGCAAAAATCCGTAGGAAAGGAGGGCTAACATGCCAAAGGTTACAGTATACAATATGCAGGGAGATCAGGTTGGCGAACTTGATTTACATGATGACGTTTTTGCCGCTAAAGTAAATCAGGCTTTACTACATGAAGCAGTAACAGTTTATCGAGCATCATTGCGCCAGGGAACCCACGCTACAAAAACACGAAGCATGGTTTCAGGCGGGGGAAAAAAACCATGGAGACAAAAAGGTACCGGAAGAGCACGGGTTGGTTCCATACGTAGCCCTATCTGGAAGGGTGGCGGAATTGTTTTTGGACCCCAGCCTAGAAAATATGGAGTTAAAATGGTAAAAAAAGCCCGTCGTTTGGCGCTAAAATCTGCTTTATCTGATAAAGTAAATCAAGGAAATATGATTGTTTTAGATGAATTGAAGATGTCAGAACCGAAGACTAAAGAAATAGTCAAGATGCTTAATGCTATTAATGCTCAAAATGCACTGGTAGTTGTAGATGCACCTAATGAAAATGTGGAAAAGTCGGCCCGGAATATTCCTGGAGTACAATCGGTTCAAGCCACAGGAATTAATGTTTATAATATTTTAGCCCATGATAAACTGATAATGACTAAAAAGGCAGTTGCTAAGGTTGAGGAGGTGCTGGCATAATGCGAAATCCTCATGATGTTTTACTTAAACCATTGGTGTCTGAGAAATCCGTAGGATTAATGGAAGAAAATAAATATTCATTTCTTGTAGATAAAAATGCGAACAAAATCGAAATTAAATATGCAGTCCAAGAACTATTTAAAGTAACAGTACTAAATGTAACTACCAGGATCATTAAGGGAAAGATGAAAAGAATGGGCAGGTATGTTGGGAAAAGGCCTGACCGTAAAAAAGCCATTGTAACCTTAAAACCTGGTGATAAAATCGAGGTTTTTGAAGGACTGTAAACGGCAGTAAAGGAGGGAATTTCAGATGGCATTAAAGAGTGTTAAACCTACTTCGCCGGGGCTGCGAGGGATGACTATTTCTGCGTTTGAGGAAATTACCAAAGCCAAACCGGAAAAATCTCTTGTTAGACCCCTGAAAAAGACGGGGGGCAGAAATAATCAGGGGAGAATTACTACTCGGCATCAGGGCGGTGGACATAAAAGACTGTATCGCATTATTGATTTTAAAAGAGATAAAGACGGAATCCCCGCTAAGGTAGCCAGTATTGAATATGATCCCAATAGGTCGGCAAATATTGCTTTACTCAATTATGCAGATGGGGAAAAAAGATATATTATAGCTCCGGAAGGTCTTTCAGTGGGCGATACGGTAATGTCCGGACCGAATTCTGATATTAAAGTAGGTAATGCCCTTCCTTTGAGCAATATCCCGGTTGGTACGGTAATTCATAATATTGAATTGCGTCCGTCATTAGGAGGGCAAATAGTCAGATCTGCCGGTACGTCAGCACAATTAATGGCTAAAGAAGGAAAATACGCTACCTTAAGGCTGCCCTCAGGGGAAATGAGAATGGTGTTGGTTCGATGTAAAGCGACCATTGGTCAGGTAGGTAATATAGATCAGGAAAATATTACCATAGGCAAAGCCGGGCGAACCCGGTGGCTGGGTATTCGACCAAGTGTTCGTGGTGTGGTCATGAATCCGGTGGATCACCCTCACGGCGGAGGAGAAGGACGTTCTCCTGTAGGCCGCAACCCTGTGACACCATGGGGAAAGCCGGCTCTTGGTGCGAAGACAAGAAAAAGCAAAAAAGCTTCCGAAAAAATGATTGTGAAACACCGCGGTTAAATCTTGGTAATGAGTCAAGAGATAAGGCCGCATAATTGTTCTATCACAATGTGGAAGGGAGGAAATTGTTTCTGTGGGCAGATCATTAAAAAAAGGACCATACTGTGATGCCAAATTATTGGCTAAAATTGAAAAAATGAATGAAACCGGTGACAAGAAAGTGATCAAGACATGGTCACGCCGTTCAACCATATTTCCCCAAATGATTGGGCATACACTGGCTGTACATGACGGTCGGAAGCATGTTCCGATTTATATTACCGAAGATATGGTAGGACATAAATTAGGTGAATTTGCACCTACTCGTATTTTTAAAGGCCATGGATCTCATACCGAAAGGTCTACTGCGTTGAAGTAATCTCTTAATGGGAGGAGGTATAATTTGGTGGAAGCGAAAGCAGTAGCAAAGTACATCCGCATTTCTCCCCGTAAGGTTCGGCAAGTTGTGGATCTAATTCGCGGTAAAAGTGTGGACGAAGCAAGTGCTATTTTAAAGTTAATACCAAACAGAGCAAAAGAGCCTGTGGGAAAGGCTTTAAAATCGGCAGTGGCAAATGCAGAGCATAATGCCAATCTGAATAAAGATGATCTGGTTGTTTCCAAAGTTTATGTTGATCAGGGACCCACCCTAAAGAGATTTAAGCCCCGGGCAATGGGAAGGGCGGACCGTATAATGGGGCGTACCAGCCATATCACTGTAGTAGTGAGTGCGAGGGAGGAGGTTAATTAGTGGGACAGAAAGTTCATCCAAAAGGATTACGTCTTGGAATAATTAAAGACTGGGACGCCAAATGGTATTCCCAAAAGGAATATCAAAAACTATTGCACGAAGATTTTAAAATTAGAAAGTATCTCAAAGATAAGCTGTATCATTCCGGCTTGTCCCGTGTTGAAATTGAAAGGGCAGCCAATCGGGTGAAAGTAAATATCTACACTGCAAAACCAGGTATTGTAATTGGCCGCGGTGGCGCAGAGGTGGAAAATCTGAAAAAACACCTAGAAAGCATGACCGGTAAGAAATTTAATATTAATATTAATGAAATTAAGAAACCGGAGCTTGATGCTCAATTAGTAGCGGAGAACGTAGCATCAGGATTGGAAAAAAGAATTGCTTTTCGTAGGGCAATGAAACAAGCTGTAACAAGAAGCATGCGTATGGGAGCGGAAGGAATTAAGATTATGGTTGCCGGCCGTTTAGGCGGAGCTGAAATTGCACGTTCTGAATGGTATAGTGAAGGGAAAGTACCCTTGCACACACTTCGTGCCGATGTTGATTATGGATTTGCCGAGTCAAATACAACCTATGGAAAAATTGGTGTTAAAGTTTGGATTTATAAAGGAGAAGTTCTTCCCGAAAAGGAAGTAAAAAAGAAAGCCGTGGAGGGAGGCGAGTAGTCAATGTTAATTCCTAAAAGAGTTAAATATCGTCGCCAACACCGTGGCCGGATGAGTGGAAAGGCCAATAAAGGTAATTATGTGGCATTTGGTGAATACGGACTCCAGGCATTGGAACCAGGCTGGATCACAAGCCGACAAATTGAAGCGGCTCGAATTGCAATGACGCGTTTCATTAAGCGTGGCGGAAAAGTTTGGATTAAAATATTCCCCCATAAACCGGTTACTGCAAAGGCGGCAGAAACCCGTATGGGTAGTGGTAAAGGGTCCCCGGAATATTGGGTAGCGGTAGTCAAACCCGGACGCATTCTTTTTGAGCTAGCCGGTGTCAGCGAAGAAATAGCGAAAGAAGCAATGAGGTTGGCCCAACACAAGCTGCCAATAAAAACAAAATTTGTAATTCGTGAAGAAACGGGTGGTGAAGCAGATGAAAATTAAAGATATTCATGACTTAACCACTGAGGAATTAAACAGAAAAATTTATGATTTGAAAGGTGAATTATTCAACCTGCGTTTCCGGTTAGCTACCGGACAATTAGATAATCCGATGAATATTAAAGAAGTTAAAAGAAATATTGCCAGGATACAAACAGTGATCAGGGAAAGGGAAATAAAAAATGCCTAAAACTGGCATTGTTTGTTTAGCGGAAAGGAGGAAGGTATGCTGACGGAAAGAAATACACGTAAAACCAGGGTGGGGCGTGTGGTTAGCGATAAAATGGAAAAAACTGTTGTTGTTCGAGTAGAAACAAGAGTGCGCCATCCCCTTTACGGTAGGATTATTAAAACAAGTAAGAAGTTTAAAGCTCATGATGAAAATAATGAATCCCGGATAGGTGACAAAGTAAAAATTATTGAGACTAGGCCGCTTTCTAAAGAAAAACGCTGGAGAGTGGTTGAAATCATTGAAAAAGCACCGATTGCATAATAGGGAAACAGCTTAGTAAGAAAGGGGGCGGCTGAAATGATTCAAGCCGAAACCAGAATAAAAGTGGGAGATAACACTGGAGCGAGAGAATTATTATGCATAAAAGTACTCGGCGGCTCAAAACGGCGTTATGCTTCAGTGGGTAATGTTATCATTTGCTCGGTTAAAGAAGCAACACCCGGGGGCGTTGTTAAAAAGGGTGAAATAGTAAAAGCTGTAGTCGTTAGAACAAAAAAAGAAATTAGGCGCCCTGACGGTTCCTACATTAGATTTGATGAAAATGCCGGAGTAATTATCAATGACGCCGGCCAGCCCAGAGGAACACGAATTTTTGGGCCTGTTGCCCGTGAACTTCGTGACAGGAATTATATGAAAATTGTCTCCTTAGCTCCGGAAGTATTATAAAAATCCCCGTTGAGTTATGAGACAATGGGAGGTGAATCGAAGTGACAAGACCGAGAGTGCATGTAAAAAAAGGAGATACTGTAATGGTTATTACCGGAAAGGATGCGGGAAAAAAGGGAAAAATCCTTTCCGTTCAACCTAAAAACGGCCGGGTTACTGTAGAAGGTGTTAATATAGTTAAACGCCATACGAAGCCAACACAATCAGCCCCTCAGGGCGGAATTATTGAAAAAGAGGCCGGAGTCGCGGTTTCCAATGTGATGCTATTTTGTTCAAAATGCAACAGGCCTACCAGAATTGGAAAAAAAGCCTTAGATGACGGCTCGTTTGTTCGTCAATGCAAAAAATGTGGTGAAATATTTGATCAGTAAAACCGGGGAAAGGAGGTTCTTTTTGTGCCAAGATTGAAAGAAAAATACCTAAAAGAAATTCGGCCAGCTCTGAAGGAACGGTTTAATTATAAAAATGTTATGGAAATTCCTAAACTGGAAAAGGTCATTGTAAATATGGGACTGGGCGAAGCAATACAAAATCCTAAGGCTTTAGATGCGGCGGTTACAGATTTGACAGCAATCACAGGGCAAAAGCCAGTAGTGACTCGGGCCAAGAAATCTATTGCTGCTTTTAAGCTTCGGACCGGAATGCCCATAGGGGTTAAGGTTACACTGCGTGGTGACCGGATGTATGAATTTGTAGATAAGTTAATCTCAGTATCCCTTCCCCGGGTACGGGATTTTAAAGGAGTTTCCCCCAAAGCATTTGACGGAAGAGGGAATTATACATTGGGGTTAAGGGAACAGCTTATTTTCCCGGAAATTGAATATGATAAGATTGATAAATTGAGAGGGCTTGAAGTGGGATTTGTGACGTCCGCCCAAACCGACGAAGAGTCCAGGGAGCTTTTAAGATTAATGGGAATGCCGTTTAAGGAAGTATAGCCTTATGTATCCTAATTAATCCTGATAAGGAGGGAAATAAGTGGCTAAAAAATCGATGATTGCGAAACAACAACGTACACCAAAGTTTACCGTAAGAGGATACAATCGCTGCAAAATTTGTGGGCGGCCACATGCGTATATGCGAAAATTTGGAATTTGCCGTATCTGTTTCCGGCACCTGGCATATAAAGGGGAAATCCCCGGAATTACAAAGGCCAGCTGGTAAGGGATGCTATGGAAGGAGGTTATGTTTAAATGGTGATGACTGATCCAATTGCCGATTTCCTAACCAGAATCCGCAATGCCAATACTGTTTACCAGGATAAGGTGGAAATTCCCGGATCCAAAGCGAAACAAAGATTGGCTGATATCTTAAAAGAAGAAGGTTTTATTAAAGATGTGGAATATGTTGAGGATGGCAAACAAGGAATCCTAAGGCTCTATCTGAAGTATGGTATTAATCGGGAAAAGGTGATTACAGGTTTAAAAAGGATTAGCAAACCCGGTTTGCGAGTGTATGCCAAAAAAGATCAGATACCTAAGGTACTAGGCGGCCTTGGGATTGCAATAGTATCAACTTCCAGAGGGTTGATGACTGATAATCAGGCTCGAAAAGAAGGGCTTGGCGGAGAAATAGTTTGTTATATATGGTAATGAAAAATAAGGGAAATCAAAGGTTATTGAAAATATAATAACACCAGAGGATTTTACCTGTTAGCTTTGCATGGGAGGTGTTAAAATGTCCAGAATAGGAAGGATGCCTATTGAAATCTCCGGAGGCGTAAATGTTATTATCGACGGTAACAATGTCAAAGTTAAGGGTCCTAAAGGGCAATTAGAAAGAAGTTTTCATCCGGATATTTCTATTACACTAGAAGATAACAAAATTATCGTTACACGTCCTTCAGATAATAAAGACCACAGGGCACTTCACGGGTTAACCCGGGCTTTGTTAAATAATATGGTAGAAGGTGTAACGAAAGGTTTTGAAAAAAAATTGGAATTAGCTGGTGTTGGTTACCGTGCTGCAAAGCAAGGAAATAAACTTGTTTTAACTGTTGGTTATTCACACCCAGTTGAAATGGACCCGGGCAATGATTTAACAATTGAAGTTCCTGCTCCTACGAAGATTACGGTAGCCGGAATTGATAGAGAAAAGGTTGGAGCTTTTGCTGCTAATATTAGGTCTGTACGCCCACCGGAACCGTATAAAGGAAAAGGGATTAAATATGAAGGAGAACGGATCCGTCGTAAAGCAGGGAAAGCTGGAGTTAAAAAATAAGATTGTGTTTGTTTGAAAGCTTGAGTGAAGGGAGTGACCAAGGTTGTTTAAAAGGATAGACCGAAAGGCGGTACGGGCTAAAAAACACCTAAGGGTAAGGAACAAAATTACCGGATCAGCCGAGCGGCCTCGTTTGTCAGTATTTCGGAGTGCCCGGCATATCTATGCCCAGATAATTGATGATACTAAGGGTGTCACATTGGTCGCAGCCTCCACCCTAGATCCGGCCTTTAAAAATGAAAACGGCGGTAATAAAGAAGCGGCCAAAAAATTAGGTTTAATAACCGCACAAAAGGCGCTGGAACAAGGGATAAAGACTGTGGTTTTTGATCGTGGTGGCTTGATTTATCATGGCAGAGTTGCGGCGCTGGCTGAAGGTGCCAGGGAAGGCGGCCTGGAATTCTAGTTTCCGAAAAAGGAGGGAAATTAATGTCAAGGATTAACGCTAGCAATCTTGAGCTCACAGAAAAAGTAGTTAACATTAATCGTGTGGCCAAGGTTGTTAAAGGCGGAAGACGTTTTAGCTTTAGCGCCTTGGTAGTTGTCGGTGACGGCCAGGGAATGGTAGGAGCCGGGCTGGGGAAAGCAGGCGAAGTGCCTGAGGCAATTAGAAAAGGTATTGAAGATGCAAAAAAAGATATGGTTAGTGTTCCCATCGTAAACACAACAATACCTCATGAGGTTATAGGAAGGTTTGGAGCTGGCAAGGTGCTCTTAAAGCCTGCGGCGGAAGGTACCGGAGTTATTGCCGGCGGTCCTGTGCGTGCGGTTTTAGAGTCGGTGGGAATTAGGAATATTTTAACAAAGTCGTTAGGATCAAATAATGCTATTAACATGGTACGGGCAACAATTGAAGGACTCAAATCCCTGAAAAAAGCAGAAGAAGTTGCAAAGTTGCGGGATAAAACAGTGGAAGAATTGTTAGGCTAGGGGGGTTGGGATGTGACAAAACAACTAAAGATCACCCTTGTTAAAAGTGTTATTGGGTATAATAAAACCCAGAGAGCAACTGTTAAATCTCTTGGACTGAAAAAGATGAATAGCTCAGTTGTTCAAAAGGACACACCGGATATTCGTGGGAAAGTAAATAAAGTACCACACCTGGTAAAAGTTGAAGAAATTTAAGTAAAAAACGAGTACTAAGGGAGGTGTAGCGGTGAATCTGAGCGAATTAAAACCGGCTCCGGGCTCTAGACATAAAACGAAGAGAGTAGGGAGAGGTATTGGTTCCGGCTTGGGAAAAACCTCTGCGCGAGGGCATAAGGGACAAAAATCCCGCTCCGGGGCAAGTATCAGACCAGGATTCGAGGGTGGCCAAATGCCACTTCATCGTCGGTTACCTAAAAGGGGTTTTACGAATATTTTCAAAAAGGAAATCGTGATAGTAAACCTCCAAGACTTAAACCGGTTTGAAAATGGGACAATTATTACACCCGAATTATTAAAAGAAGCTGGGGTAATCAAGTCAATAAAAGATGGAGTAAAAATCTTGGCGAATGGGGAATTGGAAAAATCCTTGACTGTAAAAGCACATGGGTGTAGTAAAATGGCTGCGGAAAAAATCGCTGCCGCGGGCGGAAAAGTTGAGGTGATTTAGGGTGCTGTCAACCCTGAAAAGCGCCTGGAAAATAGAAGAACTACGCAAGAAGATTTTATTTACACTGGGAATGTTTCTCATTTTTAGAATTGGAGCACACATTCCTGTACCCGGTGTGGATTCGGAAGCTTTAAAGGGTTTATTATCGCAAAATATATTTGGTTTCATTGATGTGGTATCCGGCGGTGCCTTTAAAAAATTTACAGTATTTGCGATGGGAATCATGCCCTATATTAATGCATCTATTATTATGCAGCTGTTGACAGTAGTAATTCCTTATTTTGAAAAATTGTCAAAAGAAGGTCAGGAAGGCAGAAAAAAAATTATCCAGTATACTCGTTACGGGACAGTGGTTCTGGGATTCTTACAGGCCGTGGGAATGTCCTTTTATCTCAAAGGGGCATTGATAAATCAAAGTATATTCACCTATATAGTTATTGCCATAACATTAACGGCCGGAACGGCATTCTTGATGTGGTTAGGAGAACTAATTACGGAAAAAGGAATTGGAAATGGGATCTCCCTGATTATATTTGCCGGAATTGTTTCCAGGCTGCCTTCCGGAATTAGTACGGTTATTAAATATCTAAGTACCGGGGAAACCAGTGTATTTGCGGTTTTGGCATTTGTAATTATTGCCGTGGTAATTATTGCCGGCATAGTTACTATCCATGAGGGGCAGCGGCGGATTCCTGTTCAATACGCAAAAAGAGTTGTGGGACGTCGTATTTACGGCGGACAGAGTACGCATATTCCCCTGAAAGTTAACCAGGCAGGGGTAATACCGGTAATTTTTGCCATGTCTATTCTGATGTTCCCAACTACTATTGCAGCATATTTTCCCAATAATTCCGTAGCTATATGGATAACAAAAGTTCTCAGCTTTAGACATCCCTTATATATGATTATTTATGCATTACTCATTATATTCTTTACTTATTTCTATACGGCAGTGACATTTAATCCTTCTGATGTAGCGGAGAACATGAAAAAATATGGTGGGTTTATTCCCGGATTACGCCCGGGAAGACCGACAGCAGAGTATATTGATAGGGTATTAACCAGAATAACTCTTGCCGGGGCAATATTTCTAGCTTTTATTGCCTTGCTCCCAAACCTTGTGATGGCGGTAACCGGTTTAGACTTATATTTTGGAGGGACATCATTACTCATTGTTGTTGGTGTGGCCTTGGAAACTATGAAGCAGATGGAGTCCCAAATGCTCATGCGGCATTATCAGGGCTTCATGAAGTAAGTATTTAGACCTAGGTACTAGGGAGGGAAAAAGAAATGCGCCTTGTTTTATTAGGACCACCCGGTGCTGGTAAAGGAACTCAAGCAGAAGTTTTGGTAGAAAAATTGAATATTCCCCATATTTCTACAGGAGATATTTTCCGCCAGGCCATTAAAAACGGTACAGATTTAGGAAAAAAAGCCAAAGAATTTATGGATGCCGGAAAATTGGTTCCTGATGAAGTTACTGTTGGGATTGTGAGAGACAGAATTTGTCAAAAAGATTGTGTCCCGGGATTTTTACTAGACGGTTTTCCGCGCACAGTTATACAGGCTGAGGCTTTGGATGGTATTCTTAAAGAACTGAATACCGGTTTAGATGCAGTGATCAATATTGAAGTTCCTAAGGAAAAATTGATTAGCCGTTTAACAGGCAGAAGGGTTTGTAAAGGATGTGGTACTACCTACCATATTTCATTTAATCCTCCGAAGAATGATGGTGTTTGTAACAAATGCGGCGGAGAACTTCACCAGCGGGCGGATGATACAGAGGAGACTGTGCTTAATCGTTTAAATGTTTACGAAAAGCAAACGGCTCCATTAATCGAATATTATAGTAAGCAAGGTTTACTCAAGAGAATTAACGGAGATCGTCCCATTGATGAAGTGCTGGGCGAAATTATTAAAAGCCTAGGGAGAAATTAGGCGTGATTACATTAAAAAATGAACATCAAATTGACCTGATGAGAAAGGCGGGGCAAATTGTAGCTGAAACCCACCGGCTGTTGTCCAAAATGATTGCACCTGGGGTAACTACTCAAGAACTGGATCAGGCTGCGGAGAAATTTATCCGTAGCCGCGGTGCCTTGCCTGCTTTTAAGGGTTATAATGGGTTTCCTGCAACTATTTGTGCTTCTATCAATGAAGAAGTTGTTCATGGAATTCCGGGTTTAAGAAAATTAGAAAATGGAGATATTATTAGCATTGACATCGGGGCGGTAAAAAATGGGTATTATGGAGATTCTGCGGCAACGTATCCTGTAGGTGAAGTATCAGAAGAAAAGTTACGACTGATCTCTGTGACTAAAGAAGCCCTTATGGAAGGGATAAAACAAGGGGTAATCGGAAACCGTCTCACTGATATTTCCCATGCGATCCAATTATATGTGGAGGGTCATGGTTTTTCTGTTGTTCGAGATTATGTGGGACATGGCATTGGCCAAGCAATGCATGAAGAACCGCAAGTGCCAAATTTCGGAAAACCGGGACATGGCCCCAGGCTGACTAAAGGCATGACGCTTGCCGTTGAGCCTATGGTAAATATAGGTACCTATAAAGTACGAACCTTACTGGATAACTGGACTGTAGTGACAAAAGATGGACAGTGTTCCGCCCACTTTGAACATACAATAGCCATAACAGAAGGTGGCCCGGAAATTTTAACGGCACTTAGTTAGGTGAATGTAGTGAGGAAAACTGTATGATGAAGAGCGTGAAAGTCGGGCAACTGGTAAAGTCCAGGTCTGGGCGTGATAAAGACAGGTATTTTCTCGTTTATCAGGTGATGGAAGAAAAATCATACGTTTATTTGGTTGATGGAGAAAAAAGGAGTATCAAGAATCCGAAATTAAAGAATATGCGGCATATTCAGGTAACAAATAAGGTAGCCGAAGAATTTGCTGAGAAAATACAAAAGAAGATTATTCCCAGTGACCGGGAGACCAGAAGGTATCTATGGGAACTATTAAATTAAGTGAGCCAAGGTTGGATTGGATAAGGAGGTTTTGTAAGCGAATGTCCAAACAAGATACCATCGAAATGGAAGGTACAGTCGTTGATTCTCTGCCAAATGCTATGTTTAAGGTAGAGTTGGCTAATGGTCATAGGGTGCTTGCTCATATTTCCGGAAAGATTCGTATGAATTTCATTCGAATCCTTCCGGGAGATAAAGTAATTATCGAAGTATGTCCTTATGATTTAACAAGAGGGCGAATTATTTACCGACATAAGTAAGTTAGGTCCCTTGTAAAAGGGTAAAGGAGGTTAACATGAAAGTTAGAGCTTCCGTGAAAGCAATATGCGAAAAATGCAAGATTATTAAGCGAGAAGGCAAGGTAATGGTTATTTGTGAAAATCCGAAGCATAAGCAGAGACAAGGCTAAAATAAGAAAAATAATTGACGGAGGTGTTTTGCGTAAATGGCACGTATTGCTGGCGTAGACCTGCCTCGTGATAAACGAGCGGAAATTGCGCTTACCTATATTTTTGGTATTGGCCGGCCAACAGCACAAAAATTATTGGCCCAGGCAGGAGTAAATCCTGATACTCGAATTCGTGACCTAACAGAGGATGAAATTGTTAGGATCAGAGAAGTTCTTGGAAAAACCTGTCAGGTTGAAGGGGATTTACGCCGGGAAGTGGCATTAAATATCAAACGGTTAATTGAGATTGGGTCTTATCGTGGTTTGCGACACCGTAGAGGTTTACCGGTTCGGGGGCAAAAAACTAAAACCAATGCCCGTACCAGAAAAGGACCAAAACGTACCGTGGGTGTTAAACGGAAAAAATAATAGAGAAAGGAGGCCTTCTTTAATTGGCGCGTAGACAAACACGAAGAAAAAAGGAACGGAAAAATATTGAGTTTGGTGTTGCCCATATTAAGTCAACCTTTAATAATACTTTAATAATAATTACGGATAAGGTTGGGAATGCCATTTCCTGGTCTAGTGCAGGATCGGTAGGATTTAAAGGATCAAGAAAAAGTACTCCTTTTGCAGCCCAAATGGCTGCGGAAGCTTGTGCGAAGGAAGCAATGGAACATGGTATGAGGCAAGTTGAATGTTTGGTTAAGGGGCCGGGAGCAGGCCGGGAAGCGGCTATCCGGTCACTTCAAGCGGCGGGTTTGGAAGTTAATATGATAAAGGATGTAACCCCCATTCCGCATAATGGCTGCAGGCCGCCTAAAAGAAGAAGGGTTTAGGAGGTATCTATTATAGATGGCAAGATATACAGGTGCAGTTTGCAAGCTGTGTCGGCGTGAAGGCCTAAAGCTCTATCTGAAAGGTGACCGTTGTTATTCGGATAAGTGTGCCGTGGGAAAAAGAGCTTATGCACCAGGACAACACGGCCAGTCCCAGTCTCGAAGGAAAGTATCCGAATATGGACTTCAATTACGAGAAAAGCAAAAGGCGCGCCGGATTTATGGAGTACTAGAAAAACAATTTCGAAACTATTTCCATAAGGCGGAACACCAAAAGGGTATTACCGGTGAAAACCTCTTAAGATTATTAGAAACCAGGTTAGATAATGTTGTATACCGTTTAGGTTTTGCGAATTGTAGGGTGGAAGCTCGTCAGTTGGTGCTCCATGGTCATTTTACTGTAAATGGTAGAAAAGTAAATATCCCTTCTTATGCAGTACGGGTTGGGGATGTTATTGGGATTAAAGAAAAAAGCAAAAAGTCTGCCAAGTTTGCAGAAATTGCAGAATTAGCAGCGCATAAGACCCTTCCGGGATGGCTTGATATGGATAAAGACTCGTTAGAAGGGAAAGTGCTGGCACTTCCTACAAGAGAAGACATTGACGTGCCTATAGAAGAACATCTGATCGTAGAATTATATTCGCGTTAATCCCTAAATGGTAATAGGTGGAAAAATTCAAATTGATCGGATGTTAAGAAGGAGGGCGAATCAGTGTTAGAAATCGAAAAGCCCAAAATCCAGTGTGTTGAGAAAACCAAAGACAATACCTATGGAAAATTTGTGGTGGAACCTTTAGAGAGGGGTTATGGAATAACTCTGGGAAATTCACTGCGCAGAATATTACTCTCCTCTTTGCCGGGAGCAGCTGTTACAGCAGTGAAGATAGACGGTGTGTTACATGAATTTTCAACTATTCCTGGGGTGGTGGAAGATACCACAGACATTATCTTGAACTTAAAAGGTCTGGCGGTAAAAATGTATTCCGATGAAGAAAAACAAGTTTATATCGAAGTAGATGGACCGGCAGAAGTTACAGCCCAAGATATTAAAGGGGACCCGGATGTGGAGATATTGAACAAGGAACACCATATCGCCACCCTGGACGAATCAGGGCACCTGTTTATGGAAATTACTGTGGAAAAAGGCCGAGGGTATGTATCTGCTGAAAAAAACAAAAAAGAAAATCATGTTATCGGAGTAATACCGGTTGATTCTCTTTTTTCACCTGTTAAAAAAGTCAATTTTAATGTGGAAGATACCAGGGTTGGGCACCAAACGGACTTTGATAAACTAACTTTAGAGGTATGGACGGATGGAAGCATTGCTCCGGACGAAGCAATTAGTTCCAGCGCAAAAATAATCAGTGACCATCTCAAGCTTTTTATTGGATTGACCGAATCTATTTCAGATGAAATAACTATGGTGGAAAAAGAAGAAGAAAAGAAAGACAAAATCATGGAAATGACCGTAGAGGAACTAGATTTGTCGGTGCGTTCCTATAATTGTTTAAAAAGAGCCGGTATCAATACTACTCAGGAACTTATTCAACGTACAGAAGAGGATATGATGAAAGTACGTAATTTGGGAAGGAAATCTCTCGAAGAAGTTCAGGAAAAATTGGAACAATTGGGACTAAGCTTAAAAAAAGCTGATGAATAGCTGGCAAAGGAGGGGTGAGCATGGCATACCGTAAATTGGGAAGAGAAAGCAGTCACCGCCGTGCGATGTTTAGAAACATTGTGACTTCCTTATTTAAAAATGAGCGAATAGAAACAACTGAGCCAAAGGCAAAAGAGTTAAAAAGCATTGCAGAAAAAATGATTAGTTTAGCCAAAAAAGGGGATTTGCATTCTCGCAGGTTAGCGTTAGCCTATTTGACTGACGAGAGTGTAGTTGCCAAGCTTTTTGACAGTATTGCCTCCCGTTATACCGACCGCCAAGGCGGCTACCTGCGAATTATTAAATTGGATAAACGCCGTGGGGATGCAGCTCAAAAAGTACTGGTGGAATTAGTTTAGCGTTCTATAGTGTAAAGCTAGAGTCAGGATTAAGCTCCTGGCTTTTCTTTTTTTATCAGACTCAGTTAACGAGAATTTCTGGCCCCAAAGAAATGCTTCGGATAAAAATCATTTCCCAAACCCCAAACCCTAGATTCAAACATAAAAGCTAAAGCCAGCTTTTCGCTCCAGAGGCAAATCGGGACCTAATTGTAAACTAATAAAATATAATAGGTTGACAATAAATATCTATTTTTTTATAATGATAAAAAACAAAATATGGAATAGGGGGAGACGAATGAGATAATAAAGACATTATGTGGGGGAATTCAGGCAGCAAGGAATGATCAGTGCCATTGAATTAGCTAAATAAGAAGACCAAAGAAGAATTTGATTGGAAGGACCGGGTAGGTTATCATATTAATCGAATTGCTTTAAGCAAAGGAGTCTTATTAAGACCTACCGGCAATATTGTCTATTTTGTGCCCCCATATATAATCAGTGAAGATGAAATTGATTTTATGGTAAATACGGCTAGGGATTCAATTCTGGAATATTTTCAGTAAAAATAAGAAAACAGGAAAATAAATTGATAAAGTGTGGTAAGATACTGGGGGAGGATTTTGACGTGATTTCTGTGCGGAATTTGACATATAATTATAAATCTCAAAAGGAAGAGGTCCGGGCACTGGATAATATTAATCTCGATATTCCAAAAGGCCAGTGGCTGGCGGTTATCGGTCCCAATGGATCGGGAAAATCAACACTGGCCCGGCACCTAAATGCCTTGTTGATACCTGCTTCTGGTACTGTGCACATAGAAGGTATGGACACCAAAGACCCGGAATTAGTTTGGAAAATCCGGCAAAAAGTGGCTTTTGTGTTCCAGAACCCAGACAATCAGTTAGTGGCTACTACCGTAGAAGAAGATGTAGCTTTTGGACCGGAAAATTTGGGCATTCCCCCAAAGGACATAGTCAAACGCGTGGATTTTGCTTTACGAAGCGTAGGAATGGAAAATTACCGGGAATTTGCACCCCATTTATTGTCCGGCGGTCAAAAGCAAAGGGTTGCTATTGCCGGTGCCCTGGCGATGGGGCCGGATTACTTGGTAATGGATGAAGCAACGGCTATGCTGGATCCCCAAGGCCGGTCAGAGGTTTTGGGAATACTGGATAAGCTCAACAAGGAATTAGGCTTGACGATTATTTTTATTACTCACTTTATGGAAGAGGCGGCTCTTGCCCATTGTGTGGCAGTATTGAACCAGGGGCAGCTTAAGATGTTAGCCGCTCCCGATGAAGTATTTTCTCATGTAGAAGAATTGATCGCTTTGGGACTTGATGTTCCTGATGCGGTTTTGATAGCAGGAAAATTAAAATCCCAGGGATGGTCCCTTAGTGCCAGAATTACGACAAGAGACGAGTTGGTGGAAAATCTATGTCAATTAAAATAAATGATGTTTCCTTCATTTATATGCCAGGGACGCCTTTTGAAAAAACTGCCCTGAAAAACATAAATCTTTCTATTAAGGATGGTGAATTTGTCGGTGTTATCGGACATACCGGATCAGGAAAGTCTACCCTGGCCCAGCATTTCAACGGCCTTCTGAAACCATCTAAGGGAACAATTATGATAGATGATGCTCTGCTCAACGGTAAAAAAACAACTCAGGACCTGTGTAAAAAGGTAGGGCTGGTATTCCAGTACCCGGAGTATCAGCTTTTTGCTGAAACAGTTTTTGAAGATGTTGCTTTTGGACCCCGAAACCTGGGCGTCCCGGAAAGCATAGTATCCAGATTGGTAAAAGAATTTATCGAGTTGGTAGGTCTTGATTATGCTAGTATTAAAGAAAGATCTCCTTTTACCTTAAGCGGCGGGCAAAAAAGAAGAGTTGCTATTGCCGGGGTTTTAGCGATGCAGCCGAATACTATTGTTCTTGATGAACCAACGGCGGGGCTGGACCCTGCCGGGCGTAAAGAAATTATTAATTTAATCTGGGAATACCATAAAAGATATCAAAAAACCGTTATTTGGATATCTCACAATATGGATGAAATTGCTCGCTTAGCCAGCAGACTGATAGTCATGAGCCGAGGAGAAGTATTTATGGACGGGGTACCCCAGGAGATTTTCACTTATGAAAAAGAGCTAATCTCAATCGGGTTGGGTATTCCGGATGCGGCCGCATTGGTAAGAAGGCTCAAGGCACGGGGTAAACCTTTACCGGGACAGGCAATAACAGTAAATGAAGCCCTTGGAGAAATAGAAAATTGGCTCAGGGGGAAGCAAAATGATCGGTAACTTTACTATAGGCCAGTATTACCCGGCAAAATCACTTATGCATCGTTTGGATCCCAGAGTAAAAATTACTTGTGTGTTCCTCTATTTTTTAGTATTGTTTTTATCTGTGGATTATTTTACTTATGCATTATTGCTAATGTTTTCTGCAATTGTAATAAAGATATCCCGGGTACCCCTAAGAACTATTGTTAAAGCCTTAAAACCTATATTGATTTTTGTTGTTATGACAGCGTTCTTGCACTTCTTTTTTACTCCCGGTACAGAACTTTTTCGCTGGAAAATTGTTAAAGTAACGCGAGAAGGTTTGGATAAGGGTGTTTTCATGTCCTTGCGTTTGATTTTATTAATAGGGGTTTCCTCTCTGTTAACCTTTACCACTACCCCGATTTCCTTAACAGATGGAATGGAATCAATGCTAGGACCTTTAAAAAAAATTAAAGTTCCTGCTCATGAATTGGCGATGATGATGACTATTGCTTTGCGCTTTATTCCTACCCTTTTAGAAGAAACAGACAGGATTATGAAAGCTCAGATGTCCCGGGGCGTTGATTTTCGTAAAGGTGGCATTACTAAAAAAGTGCGGGCCATAGTACCTCTTCTGGTGCCTCTTTTTATCAGTGCTTTTCGAAGAGCGGAGGATTTGGCCTTGGCTATGGAAGCCAGAGGTTACCATGGTGGCGAAGGACGGACTAGAATGCGCTCCCTACAGAAAATAACCTTTGAGAATTATTTTGTGATACTAATAATGTTGATATTTTTATTTTTCATGGTGTATTACAGATGGTTTTAGCGAAACGTAATATCAAAATAATAATAGAATATGATGGCACAAATTATGTGGGATGGCAAAAGCAGCCTATAAGTCACGGGCCAAGTATCCAAGAGACTATCGAAAAAGCTTTGGAAAAAATTACCCAACATCCGGTTACTTTAAATGGTGCGGGGCGTACCGATTCAGGAGTTCATGCCAAAGGGCAGGTGGCAAATTTTTTTACATGGAGCAGGATTCCGGTAGAAAGGCTGCCCCAAGCGTTATCCGGTATTTTGCCCCGAGATGTGGTGGTCAAGGAAGCGTTGGAGGTGCCGGAAGATTTTCATGCCCGTTATAGTGCTTTGGAGAAGACATACCGGTATACTATCCGTCATGCGAAATCTCCCAGTGCCTTTCAGTGGCGTTATAGTTATCATGTGCATTACCCTCTGAATGTCGATGCCATGAGAAAAGGAGCGTCTTATTTAATTGGTACTTATGATTATCGTTCCTTTTGTGCCCAAGGAAGTTCCGTAAAAAATTTTGTTCGGACAGTAAAAGATATTGTCCTATATACTGATTCGGAAAATCTATATATTGAAGTTACTGCTAACGGGCTGCTATATAATATGGTGCGCATTATTGTGGGCACGCTGGTTGAAGTAGGACGGGGCCGCTGGAACCCTGAAAAGGTGAAGGATATTCTAGAAGCCAAGGACAGGAGAATGGCCGGGCCTACTATGAGACCGGAAGGCTTAGCGCTATTTAATGTAAAATACAAATAGGTATTTCAGGTGGAGAGATATCAGGAAAGCCTTGACAGTTAATGTCAGTTTGATTAAAATTATTCTGTCGAAGTTTATATCCATAATCTCCAGCCCCGTTGGTTATGGGTTTAAGCTATATAGTGGATCAGGTTATAAGGAGGGAAAAAAAGTGCAAACCTATATGGCTACTCCAAAGGATATTGAAAAAAAATGGTATATCCTTGATGCTGCTAATAAGCCTCTAGGCCGCTTAGCTACGGAAGCTGCCAGGTTGCTTAGAGGAAAGCATAAGCCTATTTTTACACCCCATATTGATACTGGGGATCATGTAATAATTATCAATGCGGAAAAAGTTTTACTGACAGGAAATAAATTATCTAAGAAGAAATATTACAAGCATTCCCGCTATCCTGGTGGATTAAAAAGTATGGATTATCAGACTCTGCTGGCAACCAAACCAGAGCGGGCGATTCAAAAAGCTGTTAAAGGTATGATTCCCCATAACCGTTTAGGACGCAAGATATTGACAAAAATGCGGGTTTATCGGGGATCAGAACATCCTCATGCAGCACAGAAACCCGAAGTTTGGAACATGGAATCTTAATTAAAGAAGGGAGGATTAATTAAGTGGCAGAGGTTAGATACTATGGAACCGGACGGCGTAAGAATGCTATAGCCAGGGTATGGGTAGTACCCGGAGAAGGTAACGTATTAGTCAACGAGCGCAGACTCGATGAATATTTTGGACAAAGATTGGAAACTATTGTCAAACAGCCCTTGGAGCTTACAGGGGTGACATCACGGTTTGATGTTATTGCTAAAGTTCATGGTGGAGGAGTAAGCGGACAAGCCGGGGCAGTGCGGCACGGTATTGCTCGTGCTCTGATTCAGGCGGATTCCGGACTGCGTCCAAAACTGAAATCGGCGGGATTCTTAACTCGTGATCCCCGGATGAAAGAAAGAAGAAAATATGGTTTAAAGAAAGCCCGTAAAGCAAGCCAGTTTTCCAAACGTTAATTATTATTATCAAAAAGGCCATAGATACAATTATCTATGGCCTTTCTTATAGGCGGTGGAAGCAGAGAGATGGTTTTCTTGCTTCAATCAACAAAAGTTACTTGTTTTTTCCAGTGAAAGAATTCCCCTAGGGCAGTTATAGACACATGTAGAACAGCGAATACATGCCTCATTTTCAAACTGGTTTTTCTCCGAAAACTCCAGGTAGGGAGTTAGTTGCATGGGACATACCCGGGCACATTTCCCGCAGTTATAACATTTATCGGAGTTTGAGATAGATATTTTTTGATCACTACGCTGATTAACCCCAAGGAGTTTACCTAACTTATAAAATAGAACCTGGAAGGTAGACATGGGGCAGAAATTACACCAGGAACGGGGGGCAACTAAAAGGGCCAGAACAGTACCGATAATTGTTACCATTAAATAATTCATTACGAAAACAAAGCCAAGTTTGTCCATAAAGGGTACCGTTCCCCAAATAGAGAATACTTTAAACAGCCTGCTTCCAAGAATATACATAAACCAGGAGAAGGCGATGACAATCGTAATTTTTGACTTTGTCCACTTAGGCATTTTTCGATTAACGCTCAGTGGTTGAATGAAACGATCAAAAAGGCTGCCATGAGGGCAAATGTTGCCGCACCAGTACTTCCCTTTGGCAAAACCTAAAAGGGGTAGGGCAAGCATTACCGGAATCATCAGCAATCCTAATTTTGGGTACCATAGCCCTCCAAAAGCCACAATAATAATGAATAGCCAGGTCCAATTACGCCAGAAAGTAAAAATTCTGTTTGTTTTAATATAAAACTTACTCATTAATCGATATACCTCCTCAATACAATACTACCTAAAACCCATACCCTGTTCGGGTATATATTATTATAAAAGCATTTCTTATGTCAAGGTGAAAAACCATTGATTAGATTAATGATTTATATAAAGATTTTTACTTGGGGTATTTCTTTAAGGCGAAAGACTGTTTTTGGCTTTTATGTCGAATTTGGGGCCTGGGATTCGGGTTCGGTTTTCTGACCGGACCGGTATTTTAACCGGTATTAGCGGATATTTTCCGTAAAAAGTAATAGAAAAGTGAAAAGTTTACAATTAAAAAAAGGAAGTTCAATGTTGCATAGCAAAAAGATAATGGTATAATATCATTAATTGTAAGAAAAAAATATTATATTGTCTATTTAAAATAATAATAGTATATTCTCTGAATCTTAGATTAGTTTTCTCCGAGCCTAAAGTCCTGCGGTTTAAGTACTATGGTCTTAGGTCTGTAGGGTTTAACCGGAAACGGTTAAGCCTCCCGGTTTGGAAAGGAGAGGGGCGATTTATTTTGTGTTTGATGCCGGACTCTGCCTTTTTACGGTTCGGTTTTTTTATTGGTGATAAATATGGGCATCAAAACCATATAATTTCCCAACCAAAAATCTCAAGTATCGTGAGGCTTTTTAGATCTGACGGGTTTACTAATATTATTAAGGCTCCTGCTTATGGAGAGGGGAGTAACCTGCTTTCTTAGTTAATTGGTGCCGGACTCTGCTTTTGGGTGTTCGGTATTTATTCTTAATGTGGAGGGAAAAAATGAAAACAGTTTCTGTTTATGATTCGGTAGGGATGGTTTTATGTCACGATCTTACCCAAATTATACCGGGTAAATTTAAAGGCTGTGCTTTTAAAAAGGGTCATATAATTCGGCAAGAAGATATTCCCCAGTTACTGGATATGGGCAAAGAACATCTATATGTTTGGGATTTAAAGCAGGGGTTTGTACATGAAAACGATGCTGCCTTAAGGATTGCCCGTGCTGCAGCCGGTAAAGGAATTAGCATATCGGAACCGAAAGAGGGTAAAGTAGAGCTTTGTGCTTCGTCTCCAGGTTTATTAAAAATTAATACTGATGCTTTATTTCGAGTTAATGAACAAGACAAGGTAATGTTTGCCACCATTCATTCCAATCAAACTGTTCCAGCAGGTAAAGTAGTTGGAGGAACAAGAGTTATTCCCCTGGTTGTTGATAGTGAAACGTTAGAAGGGGCAGAAAAACTTTGCCGGGATAACTACCCCTTAATTGAGGTCAAGCCATTCCGTTCAATTAAAGTAGGTGTTGTTACTACTGGGAGTGAGGTTTACAAGGGCAGAATTGAAGATAAATTTGGCCCGGTGATTTTTCAAAAGATAGAAGAACTAGGAAGTACTATATTAAGGCAAATTTTTGTACCGGATTCTGTATCAATGATTTCGGAATCCATTTTGAAACTTATTGAAGAAGGTGCGGAAATGATTGCCGTTACCGGAGGAATGTCAGTAGACCCTGATGATTTAACTCCTGCCGGAATTAAAAAAGCCGGAGGTAATATTGTTACCTATGGGGCACCGGTATTACCGGGAGCAATGTTTATGCTGGCTTATATCGGACAAATTCCGGTTTTAGGATTGCCCGGCTGTGTCATGTACCATAAAACAAGTATTTTCGACTTGGTTGTTCCCCGAATTTTAGCCGGAGAAACCTTAACAATTAAAGATATAAGCAGGTTTGCCCATGGAGGTTTGTGTATTAGATGTACAGAATGTAGGTACCCGGATTGTGCATTTGGAAAAGGGATTTAGGAAGATTTATCTGGATGATTAAGTATAAGTATTTTAAGAAGTTGGAGGGTGCTTTATGAAAAAAATTGTGAAGAGTGCTGTTCAGCTTTTAGAGCAAGGAGAGAGTTTTGCACTAGCCACAATTGTGTCTCAAATCGGATCTGCTCCCCGGGGGCAAGGTGCCCATATGATTGTTAAAAAAGACGGCCGGATTATCGGTACCGTTGGCGGTGGGCTATTAGAGGCGGATGTCCGGAAAAAAGCGGAGGAAGTTCTACACAACAAAGAGTCAACTGTAATTGGTTTTGATTTAACTGGCCGTGATGTTGCAGAAATGGGTATGGTCTGTGGGGGCAGATGCGAAGTTTTTATTGGTTTTATTGACGGGAAAGATAAAGATTACTTTAATATTTATTCAGAAATGGAAAAATTATTAAAAGAAAGAAAAAGAGCCTGGTTAGTGACATGGCTTCCTACTGAAAAAACGGAGAAAAATAGAACTACTTATGGAAAACAGTGCTTGATTAAGCAAGATGGCGGTCTCGTTGGTGTGATTGAAGATGATCCGGCATTAATAAGACAACTGGTTGAGAGGACAAATAATTTCGAAATATTTACCATTTTAGACAACCGGCGTGTTTTTATTGAATTAATTGGTAATAACGGTACGGCATTTGTATTTGGTGCCGGCCATGTAGGGGAAAAACTGGTTCCTTTATTATCCTTGGTGGGCTTTAAAACAGTTGTCCTTGACGACCGGAAAGAATTTGCCAATAAGGAAAGGTTCCCCTCTGCAGATAAGATTATTGTACTGGATTCCTTCGAAAAGGGGGTAACTGACCAGGAGATTGATCAGGATAGCTATATTATAATTGTTACCCGGGGGCATCTCCATGACAGGATAGTATTGGCTCAGGCCCTCAAAACCGATGCAGGGTACATTGGGATGATCGGCAGCCGAAGGAAACAGGATGAAGTTTACCGGGTTTTATTAAATGATGGTTTTACTAACAAGGATCTGGAACGGGTTCATTCACCTATCGGGTTAAATATCGGAGGAGAAACACCGGAAGAAATTGCCATCAGTATTACAGCGGAATTAATTCAGGAACGGACAAAGCAAAAAAAATGAAAAAACAGGGCAGAATTATTGCAATTATTTTAGCTGCCGGTTATTCATCAAGAATGGGTGGTTTTAAGCCTTTGCTTCAGGTGGGAAAACATACTGTTATCGAAAAAGTGGTAGACAGCTTTTTTCAGGCAGGCATTAACGATGTGAGGATAGTTGTAGGGTATCGGGCAAATGAGATAATTTATGCCTTATCCCACAAGAAAATAAGATTTATTATAAACTCTCGTTTTAGTCAGGGGATGTTTTCATCTGTGCAAACGGGTGTCGATAGCATAGAAGATGATGTTGAGGCGTTTTTTCTTTTGCCTGCCGACCACCCTCTGATTACGCCGGAAGTAATCGGGAAATTATTAGAAATCCAGCTTAAAACCGGGGCGAAAATAATTTATCCGTGCTACAAAAAGGTACGGGGCCATCCTCCGTTAATTTCAACTTCTTTGAAAAAGAGCATTCTCGCCTGGGAACAGACTGGAGGACTGCGTGCTTTATTAGGCAAAAAAGAAGAAGAGGCTCTAGATGTTGAGATTGAGGATCGAGGAATACTAATTGATATGGACACCCCTTATGATTACCGTAAAATATTGAAATATAATGCTGAAAAAAATGCCGAAAAGATAGTCCCGACAAGAGAGGACTGTTACCGGATTTTAGAAGAGCACCGGGTTGCGGAGCAGGTTCTGAATCATGGTAAGGCTGTAGCCCAAGTAGCAAAAAAAATAGTCCTTTTATTAAATGCACAGGGGCTGGAACTAAATATTGATATGATAGAAGCTGGCGCACTTTTGCACGACTTAGCCAAGGGCAGGCATGACCATGCTAAGGAAGCCAAGGAGATTCTTCAGAATATGGGTTATCGTCAATTGGGAGAAATTGTGGGAACTCATATGGATATAACAATTAATGATACTGATCAGCCGGATGAAGCAGAAATAATCTATCTTGCCGATAAACTGGTAAAAGGCGAGCAGGTGGTATCAATAGATCAAAGGTTTTCATTTTCATTAATTAAGTACGCAAAGAACTTAGAAATCTTTTCCCAGGTTAAAAAGCGCCAGGAAGATGCTTTTACTATTAAAGCCAAGGTGGAAAAAATACTGGGGTTACCTCTGGAAAGTATTATCAGTTTATCGGAACAATAAAGGATGAATAGATGAGTGAGATTAATTTATCTTGTACGGCATGGTGAAATAGAAAATGAAAACAATCGGCGCAGGTATGTGGGGCAATTAGATTTACCCTTAAGTAAACTAGGAGTTTCCCAGGCTGATTCTTTAGGCCAAAGACTTCAAAAGGAAGAAATTGCAGGTATTTTTTGCAGTGATTTAATAAGAAGTATCAAAACGGCTGATATTATAGCTCAATACATGGGGTTGAAGCCCCAAATATTAAAAGAGCTAAGGGAAATAAATCTTGGGAAATGGGAAGGATTATATTTTGATGAGGTGCGCAGGAATACCCCTGAAGAATTTGAAAAACGGGGACGCTGCCTGGAAGATTATCGTCACCCGGGAGGGGAGACTTTCCGGGAATTCAGCATCAGAGTAAATAACATATTTAAACAAATATTATTGAATTCATCCCGTAATATTATTATTGTCAGTCATGCCGGTGTAAATAGAATGATATTATGCAATATTTTAGGGATAACTGTTAACAACCAATTTAAGCTAAAACAAGATTATGGTTGTCTTAATATTATTCGCGCGACAAAAAAAGGCTTTCTGGTGACAATGTTGAATAACTCGATGTTAAATAATTCCTGAAATATTAATTCTAGAAGGTCATGATGAATTTTCCCGAGGAAGAAGGGAAAATGCTGACTTTGAGAGAAATGTTATCTTAAGTAAGAGGCAGATATTGCTACTATCATCACGAAAAATTAGGAGGTATTTTAATGGCTCATGGTAAATTTGCGACAGTGATCAACTGCATTGACGGGAGGACTCAGTTTCCTGCACTGCTTTGGATGAAGGAAAGGTTTAACGTTGATTATGTAGATTCCGTTACCGCTCCGGGAGTAGATAAAGTATTAAGTGAAGGATTGCAGGAGGAAGTAGCATCAATAAAAAACAAAGTACTTGTTTCTACGGGAGGTCATCATTCCCAGGTAGTAGCAATCGTAGGTCATTATGATTGTGCCGCTAATCCTGGACCAAAAGAACAACATGTGGAACAAGTGAATAAGTGCATAGAAGTAATTAAGGGGTGGCAATTACCGGTACGCATCCTGGGTTTGTGGATTGGCGATACCTGGGAAGTTGAGGTTATTTTTGATTCAGAAAAATAAGTTAATTGTTAAATATTGAAAGAATCCGTTTGGTACATTCCCGGACGGATTTTTTTTTGGATATTAAAAAAATATAAGCTTATACTACTTACGTAGTATGTAGTTAAGCGTTCCGTTTCGATAATGAAAATCGAAAACACATCGAAATATTGTAAGAAATACTCAAAAAAAAGCAGTGAGGTTAAAATAAAAAGGATAATTATTAGAATTAAGAAGGATTTCGGAAAATTATCCAGAATAGCTATATAGATCGTTTTTATTACGAGGGACAATTATATAATATATTTTTATAACGATAATTAATTATTATTATATATACGGTTTGCCTTGAAGAGTCCAGTTCAATTAATAATAAGGGTAAATTGTATGTATGCATTAAAGAGTAAACAAAGATTGGAAAAGACGGTAAACAACAAGAAATATCTAATGCTCAAAAAACGCAAATTTCCGCCTTTTTTTGCGGAAAGAGGAGCCGATAGAGGGCTCTTTTTGTTGAGAGCTTTTTTATTTTAAATAATAGCAATAATCTCCGAGCTTGTATACCTGTGGTGTTGCTATGGAATGCAGGCCGTTAGGGCTCATCTGGAAACGGGTGGACCTCCCAGTGTGGAAAGGGGAGCAAGAAAATCAGCAAATGACGTTTTGCTGGATTTGATTAGACTCACCCTGCCTTAGGTGAGTTTTTTTATTAGGGACAAAAAGGAGGCGGAAATGACAAATAACAGGAAAGAAGAAATGAAGAAAACCCTAATTCTAGGGCCCTATTGTGGGTTGACTGTTGAACTGGGAAATATGCTGGACAAAAATAATAAAACGGACAAGATAGAAGGGTTAATATCCGCCATTTTATCAAATTGTACATTTTTTATAGACGAATCCCAAATTGACCATCAAGCCACTATGCTCATAGAGAGATTCAAGGCACAAATTGCCGATTCAAATATTACTTTTGAGGAGTATCTGAAACAGTCAGGTAAGGATTATGCTACTCTTTTTAATCAACTTCGTGTTATTGCATTAGAGGGAATGAAAAAAGATCTACTCATAACTGAAATTGCCTTACGGGAAAAAATATCGGTATCTGAGGCGGAAATGATAGAGAAAATTAAGGAGTTTGCTCGAATAGCCGGTAAGCCACAGGAAGAAATGTATCTGGAACTTCAAAAAAGAGGACAAGTCGGTACTGTTTTCAGAGAACTGTTATGGGAAAAAACCATAGACTTTTTAATAGAAAACAATAATTTTAGATAGTATGCCGGTAATTTGCGGCACAAAAGCAATAACATTTTAATTATGGGTTTGATGTAAAAAAATACAAAAAACCAACTTAGGAGGGGTATGTAAGTGGAAAGAAGATTTTTTACTATTAACGGGTTTCCGAGAGAAGTGATCGTTGATCCTGAGGAGACTTTAGCAAGAGTGCTTCGTGACCAGTTGGGACTCACGGGGACAAAAATTGCTTGTGGAAACGGGCAGTGCGGTGCATGTTCCGTAATCGTGGATGGAAAGGTAACCAGAGCTTGTGTTACAAAAATGAAGAGGGTTAAGGAAGATGCAAACATTACTACTGTTGAGGGTATTGGGACACCTCACAATATGAGCCCTGTTCAAAAGGCCATGGTTAAGCATGGCGCTACCCAGTGCGGATTCTGTATCCCTGGTTTTGTAGTATCAGGTACCCAGTTGCTCAAAGAAAACAATAATCCGACTCGTGAAGAAGTAAGATCCTGGTTTCATAAGCACCAGAATCTATGTAGATGTACCGGTTACAAGCCGATAGTAGATGCTATGATGGATGCTGCAAAGGTTATCAGAGGTGAAGCTCCGGAAAGCATCCTTGAATACCAGCCCCCTGCAGACGGCCGCGTATGGGGTACCAGCCAGCCCAGGCCTTCAGCTGCTAATAAGGCTACCGGCTATTGCAAGTATGGTGCGGATTTAGGCGTTGAGCTTCCTAAGAATACTCTCAGATTAGCTCTTGTACAGGCGAACGTATCTCATGCTAATATTGTTTCTATTGATACCAGTGAAGCGGAAAAGATGCCTGGAGTTGAGCGTGTTATTACTCATAAGGATATTAAAGGTCGGAACAGAATTTACGGCTGTGTTTTATATCCTTGGAGCAAAACCGACGGTTATGAAAGACCGATTCTTTGTGATGAGAAAGTATTCCAGTTCGGCGATGCTATTGCTATTGTCTGTGCTGATACCGATGCTCACGCGAGAGCGGCTGCAGAGAAAGTTAAGGTTGAATATGAAGTTTTGCCGGCATATATGAATGCCTTAGATGCTGCCGATGAAAGTGCATTGGAAATCCATCCCGGACAGCCTAATATTTATTTTGAGCAGCAACTGATCAAGGGTGACGATATTGACGAAGTTATGGATAAAGCAGAATATGTAGTTGAAGATAAATTTTATACACAGCGTCAGCCTCACCTTATTATTGAGCCGGACGTAGGGTTTTCCTATATGGACGGGGACACTGTTGTGATCCAGTCAAAGAGCATCAGCGTATACACACACCGCTTGATGATTGCGACAGGTTTAGGTGTTGACCAGGAAAAAATCAGAATTATCCAAAACACCATGGGTGCTACATTCGGCTACAAATTAAGCCCCACCATGGAAGCGCTTTGTGCGGCGGTAACCCTTGCTACCGGTCGCCCGGCATATATGGAGTATACCGGATATCAGACACTGACATATACCGGCAAGCGGTCCCCTGTATTTATGAATATGAAGATGGGTGCTGATAAAGACGGTAAGCTGCAGGGTCTTAAGTATGACTTTTATATGGACCATGGCCCTTATTCTGAGTTCGGAGACTTGCTCACAGTTAAAATCTTGCGTAATGCCGGTCTTGGTTACCATATACCCAATATGAATGGCTATGGGCGTGCCGTATTTACCAATCACGCATTTGGTTCCGCCATGCGTGCCTATGGCGCTCCTCAGGCTCAATTCTCTTCCGAGGTTTTGATGGATGAACTGGCGGAGAAGATGGGTATCGATAGATGGGAACTCCGCTATAAGAATGCTTGCAGGCCCGGTGCCGCCTCAACACCTACAGGTGATGTGCCCACTGAGTGCCCCGTGCCGGAACTGCTTGAGATGATTAAACCGAAGTATGATAAGTTAATGGCAGAATGCCCCAAAATGAACACTGAGGATAAAAAGTATGGTGTTGGTATTGCTGTTGGTTCCTATAACGTCGGCCGGGACACCGCCGATGCCGCCGGTTCTTCCATTGAGTTAAATCCTGATGGAAGTGTTACAGTACGTAATACCTGGGAGGATCATGGTCAGGGTGGTGATCAGGGTTGCTTGCAGACGGTACACGAGGCATTAAGGCCGACATTAAATCTGAGCTGTGATCAAATCCATCTGAAATTAAATGATACCAAGTATTGTCCCAACAGCGGGCCTTCTGCGGCAAGCAGAAGCCAGACTCTCGTAGGCAGAGCGATTATTGATTCCTGCGAAAAGCTAGTTGCGGCTATGCGTAAGCCAGACGGTACTTATCGCACTTATGATGAAATGGTAGCAGAAGGTATTCCGACCAAGTATGAGGGCAGCTTCACCACAGCTCCTTATTGTTCCAAACTGGATGAAAAGACGATGCAGTACAAACCGGTTATGACCTATATGTACGCTGTGTTCCTAGCCCATGTTGAAGTTGATATCAAAACCGGTAAAACAAAAGTGCTGAGCATGACTGCTGCCGTGGACGTGGGTAAAATCGGTAATAAATTGCTTGTGGAAGGACAGATTTATGGCGGTATTGCCCAAGGTATCGGCTTTGCCTTAAGCGAAGACTTTGATGACATTAAGAAACATTCAACGATGAAAGGAGCAGGTATACCTACTATTAAGGATGTTCCTGATGATATTGAGTTAATGTTCCAAGAGACATATCGGGAAATGGGTACATTCGGTGCCTGCGGTACCGGCGAATTACCTCATACTGCTCCCGCACCTGCTATTATCAATGCCATATACAATGCATGTGGTGCCAGAATCACAAGATTGCCTGCAAGACCGGAAAAAGTTTTAGAGGCATTGAAAAAAGCTTAAATTAAAGATTCACTTTTCAAGGCCATATGTCCAGTTTTTGCTGGTAAAATAATTGTTATGAGAAAACGGGTGCTTGTTTAGTCGCCCGGCCTATGATAAATAAAGGTGCGGCAGTTGCCGCACCTTTATGGTTTAGGATGTTTTATAGTGATAAGCATACGATTTACAAAATATTCTCATAATTCAGAGAAATCCCTCTTTTTTTCCCGTGAAGAATTGTTTATTATATAAAGGGATGGGATGCATTGTAAAATAAAAAAACACGAGGTAATAACACGATGACAATGAATCCAAAAGATTTACATGATATAGGATTAAATTGCTTGGAAGCCCATGCTCCTTTTTGTGTGGCGGCTTGTCCTGTCCATGTGGACGTAAAAGGGTTGGCGGAAGCTGTGAAAAACGGGGATTTTGTCCAAGGGCTTGAAATATTAAGGCATAATGCATGTTGGCCGGGGATTATCGGTTACTTATGTGAACATCCCTGTCAAAAAAAATGCAAAAGAAATGAATTGGAAGAATCTGTTCAAATTTCCAAACTGGAAAGAGCTTGTGTAGATTATGCCTATGATTCCATGAAAAAAGAGAGCTATAGCCCGTCCAAAAAGCATAAAATTGCAATAGTAGGCAGTGGTTTAAGCGGATTAACGGTAGCTCTCACCTTGGCAAAAAGAGGTTTCCAGGTCACAATATTTGAAGCCGGTAGCAAAATTGGAGGAAGATTGTGGGATATTCCCCAAGAAAAGCTGCCTCAGTCTGTTTTGGAAAAGGATCTTTCTTTACTAACTGATGCCGGTGTGAAGATTCTTCTGAATATCACGGTAGGAACGGATATTACCTTAGAGGAGCTTACTAAGGAATTTAATGCTGTTTATTTGGGGATTGGCCAGAAGGGTAAAGGAAATATTGCTCTTGAAAAATATGATCCGGTCACCTTAAGAACTTCCAATCCCGCTATTTTTGTGGGGGGAAGTATTCTGGGAGAAGAAATCGAGAATTCGCCTGTTCTTTTGGTTGCGTCCGGCCAAAAGGCGGCATTGTCCATTGAAAGAAGTTTGCAAAAGGTTTCATTAACTGCTAATAGAAAAAACGAGGGTGCCTATGATACCAAGCTATATACTAATGTAGAATGGTATGAAAAAAAACCGGCTGTTTTAGCAGGTAACGGGACAACTTATACTAGGGAGGAAGCGATAGAAGAAGCTAATCGTTGTATCCAATGCCGCTGTGTCGAGTGTATGCGGGGCTGTACGTACCTTAAGGTTTTTGATGAATATCCAGGCAGTTGCATTAAATCGGTCGTTAAAAACGTTAATATTATGAGTGGCTGGGGCGTGCGCTATGCCAATAAATTTATCAATAGCTGCAACGTTTGTGGATTATGCAAAGAGATGTGCCCTGTGGATATTGATATGGGCTTTATTAACCGGGAAGCACGCCGTCTCATGTGGGAAATGGAATATCTCTCACCTGCCCTCCATGATTTCCCTCTGAGGGATATGGAATTCAGTAATGGAGTGGAAAGTGCCTTATTAAAGCATCAACCTGGGTTTGAGGAGAGTAAATATTTATTTTTCCCCGGCTGTCAGTTTAGTGCGTCCCTGCCGGAAACAGTAAAAAAGGCCTACCGTTTTTTAACCGAAAGACTAGAAGGTGGGGTCGGGTTAATGATCCAATGCTGTGGATTGCCCGCAGATTGGGCGGGACGGCAGGAACTATCCCAAGAAATTTGGGATGACATCGTAAACAAATGGGAGCAGATGGGAAAACCTGTAGTTATTTCAGGGTGCCCGGGGTGCTATAGAACATTTAAGGAAAGTATGCCTCAAATAGAATTAAAAATAATTAGCGAGGTGCTCCTTGAACTGGAACTTCCTAATATACAATTAGGGAATAATATGGTATTTTCCTTTCATGACCCGTGTACATCACGGTATGAGAAAATTGTACAAGACAGCACAAGGGCATTAGCACGGAAGCTGGGGGCGAAAATAGAAGAACTGCCATATAGCAGGGAACGGACCCAATGCTGCGGGTATGGAGGATTACAATACCATTTAAACCCGGAATTAACGGAAAAGGTTGTCCGGGCAAGGACGGAAAAGCATCCTAATCCCTATCTGACTTCCTGTAGCAATTGCCGGGATTTTTTCCAAAAATACGGAAAAGACACCACCCATATACTAGAATTAATTTGGGGAAAGGAACAGGCCACTAAAGGCAAAGAGTATTCTATATTAGATTTTCAGGAAAGAAGAGACAATAGGCGGCATTTAAAAACAAGCTTGTTACAGGAATTTTGGAAGGAAGATAATTCTGTAAATGAAAGAGGTTACAAAAAATTGAAATTAATGATCAGTGAAGAGTTGCGCAAAAAGATGCATGACCAATGCATTTTAGAAGAAGACTTGCAAATGGTTATTGATTTTGCGGAAAAAAACAACCAAAAAATGCTTTCTCCCGAAACGGGACACTTTGTAGCAGGTAAACGGTATAATATTATCACGTACTGGGTGGAGTATACCAAAGAAAATGATTATTTTGTGGTCCATAATTGTTACAGCCACAGAATGCAAGTTTTAAGTAAGAGTATTTAATATTTGCCAAAGAATATAGGATGTGAAATATACAAATGGAAACGATAAAAACAGAAAAAAAGGATATGATTTGTTTGCGGTGCCAGGTTGCAATGGTTCTTGGTAAAGTGGAAGTAACTTATTTGACATACACTTACCCGGTGGAGATGATGGTTTGTCCTAATTGCGGTCAAGTGTATGTAACAGAGGAAATCCAAAAGAAAATGATGTCCGTAGAGGATACATTAGAAGAAAAATAGTTTGAGAAGAATATTTAAATGGTTATGATGCAAAGGGGAGAAATAATGGAAAACCCTTTAAATATTTGGATTGCTAAAAAAATTCGGGGGGAAAATGAGGATCTTTCCCCTCTTACAAGGGATGAAATCTCTTTATATCAGGTTGCTAAAATCAGAGAAACTCTTTTTTTAGCAAAAGAAAAAAGCAGTTTTTATAGGGAGTTATACAAAAACATTGATCCTCATCAAATAAAGACCCTTGCTGATGTGGCCATGTTACCTTTTATTAAGGCCAGTGATATAGTGGAAAATGGCAGGCATATGGTCACAGTGAGACAAGATGATATTCACAGAATAGTCAGTTTGGAGACTAGTGGGACAACTGATAAAAGGAAGAGAATCTATTTTACAAAAGAGGATCAGGAACTGACCATAGATTATTTTCACCATGGAATGCTTTGCTTGACTACGCCGCAAGATAATTTCCTCATTCTCCTTCCTACCAAAACTCCCGGTTCAGTGGGAGATTTATTGAGAATTGGTATGGAACGCTTAGGAGCAGCGGTGATTCCCTACGGGCTTATTGATGATTATCAGAAGGTTGCTCTATTGATGGCAGAAAAAAAAGTGACCTCCCTTGTGGGAGCTCCGGTCCAAATGCTGATACTGGCAGCAGTGGGTATAAATATGGGGTTGAAATTAAAACTCAATTCTATTTTGCTTAGCACTGACTATGCTCCTGTGAGTTTGACCAAAAGGCTTGGGGATATTTGGGGATGCCGGGTTTTTGAACATTACGGGATGACGGAAACAGGCCTGGGCGGCGGTGTGTTTTGTCATGAACTTTGCGGATATCATATGCGGGAGGCCGACCTTTATTTTGAGGTGGTAGATAGTGCAGGTAACCCTGTTGACGATGGCGAATATGGAGAGCTGGTGTTTACAACCCTGACCAGACGAGGGATGCCGCTTATCAGGTACAAAACCGGAGATTGGGGAAGATGGCTCAAAGAAGGATGTTCCTGTAAATCACCTCTAAAGCTCATGGACCGGGTAAAAAACCGAATTGATATGGCTGTGGTATTGCCGGATGGTGGAAAATTATATATAATGGATCTTGATGAGGCTATTTTTTCTGTGAATAGCGTTATAGATTATGAGGCAAATCTTAGTGAGGATAGTCTTGATGTAAGAATTAAGCTTATCGGAGCAGCCGAAAAGAAAGCGATAAGGGAAACAGAGGAAAAAATACAAGAGATACCGGTAATTAAAAATGTTCAAAATAATTTCAAATTTAGAATAAATATTGATTCTACAAATGATATAGGCGAGCCTTTGACGGCACTTAAAAAAAGAAAAATCAACTCAATAAAAGGAGGATAGTGAGATGGACGATAAACAGAAGATACTGGATGCTACAGGTTGGGAATGTCCAAAACCAATAATCGAAACAAAAAAAATCCTGAATACCATGACAGAAGGTACCGTTCTTACTATTGTGGATAACAAAATAGCTGTTGATAATCTGACAAGCTTTGCTCTTGGGGCAGGTTACGGTGTAACTTGTGAAGAAAAAGACAACCTCTTTCATGTGACTATTACTAAGGATTTGAGCAGCAGCAATATGGCAAATACTGCTCAAGACAACCTTGTCATTGTTATTACGTCCAACTTTTTTGGGGTAGGGTCGGAGGAACTGGGTGAAAACTTGATGAAGGCCTATATTTATGCTTTGACAGAGGTTTCCAAAAAACCGAAAACAATGATATTTATAAACGGCGGTGTGTTTTTGACGACAGAAGGTTCTGAGGTATTGGACAGTTTATCTTTACTGGAAAGCCAGGGTGTGGAAATTCTGTCATGCGGTGCCTGCTTAAACTATTACGGATTGACAGAAAGCTTAGCAATTGGTTCTATTTCAAATATGTACAGTATAGTCGATAAAATGAACAATGCGACCAATACCATAAAAATATAGCATTCCAATATTGTGGTTTTTATGCTATTTTGGACTTGTGAGGAATGAAGATGAATAAGGATGTTTTTTATGTGATGGCTTTTAATTCTACAAGTCATAGTATCCAGACCTTTAAATACGCCAAGGAGAAGTTTAAGGTAGTGACTATGCCTACACCTCGTGAAATTACTAATGACTGCGGTCTGGCCATCAAATTTCCGGAAGGCAATTTAGAAGAGATTATGGAATTTTTCTCATCTTTGACCGTGCCTTGTGACCTGTATAGTATGAGTGTAGCAAAAATTAATGGAAAACGAATTACGGAAAAGATTGCAACAAAGGGGCTAAAGGAGTAGGGACGAGCCCCTATTCATTATTTTTGGCGTACATGAAAGGAAGATGCACATGATTTATTTTGATAATGCTGCAACCACATTTTTAAAACCCCCGCAGGTTATTGAGAAGGTCACAGAGTGCCTGATAAATTATGGAGCCAATCCGGGCAGATCAGGACACAAGCTTGCCCTAAAGGCGAGCAATGAGGTATATAGGACACGGGAATTAGTGGCGCAGTTTTTTCATATTTCCGATCCCTTGCGGGTTATTTTTACCTCTAACGGTACCGATTCTCTGAACCTAGCCCTTAAAGGCTGCTTAAAACCCGGTGACCATGTTATCACCACTGCTATGGAGCATAACTCGGTTTTGCGTCCCTTGAGCGCTCTAAAGGAAAAAGGAGTTTTAGTGAGCATCGTCCCTTGTGATCCCAATGGGATATTGGATATTGAGTTGATTAAAAAGGAGATTCACCCCAAAACAAAGATGATTGCGGTGATACATGCTTCAAACCTGATAGGTACCATTAACCCTATAGAGGAGATAGGCAAAATATGTCGGGAAAAAGGTCTGGTATTTTTGGTGGATGCCGCCCAAAGTGCTGGTGTTTATGATATTGATGTGGAGAGAATGAATATAGATTTACTGGCGGTGCCGGGTCATAAGTCATTATTTGGGATACAGGGAACTGGTATCTTATATGTTGGAAAAGGTGTAGATCTAGAGGAATTGAAACAAGGTGGTACTGGCAGCAAATCAGAGGATATTTTTCAGCCCAAAATATTTCCCGACCAATATGAGAGCGGAACTCTCAATTTGCCGGGAATAGTATCTTTAGGTAGCGGTATTGAGTATATTAACCAGGTGGGCATTGAAGAAATTAGAGAGCATGAAGGAGCTCTTGCCCGGCTTTTGCTGGAAGAGCTATTAAATATTAAAGGGGTTATTGTATACGGAGAAAAATCTATGGCGAGAAGAGCCCCGGTTATTGCCATAAATATTGCCGGTATGGATTCTTCGGAGCTGGCTTTTGAACTGGATGTGCAATTTCAGATTTGTACCCGGGCCGGAATACATTGTGCTCCTCTGGCACACAAGACCATCGGCACTTTAGAATTAGGAGCGGTGCGGCTTAGCCTGGGTTATTTTAACACGAAAGAAGAGGTTTTAATAACGGCGGCGGCTATTCAAAAAATAGCCAAAGAAAATGGATAGATGGGAAAGAGGGTATTTAGAAATGGATTCTAAACAGGGACCTCTATTGAGACCTGGCGGACTGGAAATAACCGACAAAGCGGTGCAAGTGTGCAATTTTAAAAAAGGCGATAGAATACTGGATGTGGGCTGTGGCAGCGGAGTGATAGTGGAATATTTAGGTGAGAAATATGGTTTTGAAATGACCGGTATTGATAAATCGTTGACTTTGATCGAAAAAGGTAAGGAACGCAACCCAAATTTGAATATTATAGAGGGGAATGGCTGCCGACTGCCCTTTGACACGAAATATTTTGACGGTGTTCTCATGGAATGTTCTCTTTCACTGATGTATAACAAAACTGAGGCAATCCACGAAGCCTATTGTGTTTTAAAAAATGGGGGGAAGCTAGTTATACACGGGTTATATCTAAAAAGCATTACGGAGGAACATCTGGAAAGATTGGCCAAAGTTAAACAGGAAAGAGAAAAACCGCATATTGTAAACGGCAGAAACCAATGTAAAACGGAGGAAGATATATTCAGGTTGGATGATTGTACGATGGACGGCGTTTTGCTACTGGATGAGGTTATGGGCAGGCTGGAGGAGCTGGAATTTAAAACCTTGTTACTGGAAGACAGAAGTGATGATTTAAAGAATTTTATTGCCGAACTGATTTTGAAATATGGCAGTTTGGAGGAGTATCAAAAGGCTGTGCTGCCTGAAGAGAATAATTTAATTTGTGCTTGTGATCAATTTTGTGATAAATTACCAAAATCCCTTGTGGGATATTTTTTGTTGATTACCGAAAAGCCATAAATTAACCAAAATTGCCCTTATTGTTTCGCATCATCAGGTGACAATGGGGCAGGTGACCCGACTATTGAGGGAATTGGACAATGGTATGATAAGCTATTGGATCAAGGAGAGGAACGTCCTTTTAATGTTCAATAAATAGCTGTTGTGGCGGTAAGGAAGATGGCCTGGACGCTTTTTTACGAGAATTTAGAGAACGCAGCTTTACCTTAACTTGAATCAGTTTCAAGACGGTTTTAACATTGATCTGGAACGGGTTAAAAAATGTAGAGTCCATGTTTTTTCTAAGCATAAAACATTTGTTCCCTTATGCGCCTTTAATTTAACAAACACCCAAGGGAAATATATTCATAGGGGTAAATAATAGGGGTAAATAAAATATTTCTATTTATTGTCTAAAATACCGGAAAAATGTATTAATATGGATCAAAATAAAATAATTTTAGACAAAGAAGGATTTTTTCAGGTAATCAAGAATAACTTATCCATAACATGTTTTTATTATAGAAGACATTTTTACCGCGTATTTTTATGATGTCTTTTCAAGTATAAATATGCCAAAACCTCCAGGTTGTAATTTTTTATTAACACATGATTGATAGCTGAAATGAAGGAGGGGCAACAAGAAAGTGTCAGATTCTTCCCTTTACCAAGTACGAAACATATTAAAGTATGACCAGGGAAAATGGGAACAGGGAGAACAACCTGTGGTTTGTGAAGCACCTTTAAAAATAATTGTAAACGGAATAGAAGTAACGACCTTAATATGTTCCCCCCGTGGTTATGAAGAGTTGGCAGTAGGATTTTTATTGACCCAGGGGTTAATTAAAAAAATGTCGGAAATTACTCATGTTGTTTCCGATATTAAAGACGGCGTTGTTTGTGTGAAGATTACAGTTTCTGATAATAGATTTTTTTGTGCAAGCAGCAGACAAAATGATGAGAAAACATGGGCGGGAATTAATTTCGCTTATAATACATCTGAATTGGAGCCGGTCAAGAATTCTGTTCAGTTCTCGGCCGAGTCCATGCTACACATGATAGAACTTCTTGAAGAAAAATCCCAGGTTTTTCGGGTTACCGGAGCGGTACACAATGTGGCGTTAGGGGACGGTCGGGATTTGCTCGTTATGTATGAAGATATTGGCCGACACAATGCAGTGGACAAGGTTCTGGGCCACGCCTTGTTAAAAGGAATTAATACGTCTGATAAATGTTTAGTTTTAAGCGGGCGAGTGGCTTCAGAAATTTTGGTAAAGGCTGCTCGAGGAAAAGTTCCCTTAGTATTATCACGTTCGGCCCCTATGAAGCTGGCCATAGATTTGGCAGAAGAATTGGGCATTACCATTATTGGATTTGCCCGGGGTAAGCGGTTTGGTGTCTACAGTCATGCTGAAAGAATTGTTATGTAATAAAAAACGTTAATTAAAACAAGTAATAGAATATAATTTACATTATAAACCTTAAATATGGACTCCGAGCCTTCCTGCCTAAAGCTTTTAGCGATGGCAGTAGGGCCGATAGGGTAAGTTTGGAAACAAATTTGCCTCCCTAAGTTGGAAAGGAGTTAATGGCTTTCATCTATCCCTTTTATTTTCATTTATGATGATCATAAAAAGGTCTGGTTAGTTATACCCAACTTTAGGGAGTTTTTTATTGTGCTTTGAAGGGGGGAGATAATTAAATAAATACAAAAATAAAATAACTACTTCGAGCTTTATTGCCTAAGGCAGATTGCTAGGGCAAAAAGCCATTGGGTAAACTTGGAAACAGGTTTGCCTCCCGTGGTTGGAAAGAAGTTTACCCATAAACATTTTTTACCAAATATTTATTTTGGTAGAAAGTGAGCAAGAATAATAAACTCCAGCCTCGGCTGGAGTTTTTTTTGGGGGGGACCACGGATTTACTTTGGTGGAGAAAAACAAAAGGAGTGATCAAAAGTGCAATTGGTTCAATTTACCATCAATGGAAGGGAGGTTCAGGTTCCGGCGGGGACAACAATCCTTGAAGCTGCTGAGCAGAATGGAATAAACATTCCGCGTCTTTGCTACGACAAAGATCTTACCCTTCATGGGTCATGTCGTCTTTGTGTTGTCGAAGTTGAAGGAGCCCCGCTACTGGCCGCTTCCTGTGTCACACCGGTAGGCCAGGGAATGGTGGTGCGTACCGAATCTCCTGCAGTGGTTGAAGCAAGACGCACCATTCTGGAACTGTTAATAGCCAATCACCCGCTAGATTGTCTTACCTGTGAGAAAAACGGTGATTGTAAATTAGCCGAGTATTGTTATCAGTATGGAGTAAAAGAAAGCCCATACAAGGGAGAAGTACATCAGTATCCCTTAGATGACAGCAATCCTTTTATCGTCCGGGATATGAATAAGTGTATTCTTTGCGGAAGATGTGTTCGGGCTTGTAACGAAATTATTGGTCAAGATAATATCGATTATGCTTACCGTGGATTTGAAAGAAAGGTTGTTACTGCTGGAGACAAACCCTATGTAGAGTCTGATTGTACCTTCTGTGGTAACTGTGTGGCTGTTTGTCCTACAGGAGCTCTAACAGAAAAACCGATGCAAGGCAAGGGACGCCGTTGGGAGCTTGAAAGAGTTAGAACAACTTGTCCTTTCTGCGGTACCGGATGTAATTTTGACCTTTGTGTTAAAGACGGAAAATTAGTAGGTGTCCTTTCTAATCCCGACAGTCCGGTTAATGGTCGGGCCTTGTGTGTTAAAGGAAGATTTGGCTGGGATTTTGTTAATAACGAGAAGCGCCTCAAGACTCCGTTAATTAAGAAAAACGGAAAATTTGAACCTGCTTCCTGGGATGAGGCCATGGATTTAATCGCTACTCGTTTCAAAGAGATTAAAGATCAATATGGTCCGCAATCCTTTGCTGCATTAAGTTCGGCAAGGTGTACCAATGAAGAAAACTACCTGGTACAAAAATTTACAAGGGCGGTGATGGGCACAAATAGTGTAGACCACTGTGCCCGTACCTGACACGCTCCCACAGTGGCCGGTCTGGCTACTACATTTGGCAGCGGTGCAATGACTAATTCTATTGCGGAAATTAACCAGGCAGAATTATTAATGGTTATTGGTTCTAATACTACTGAGGCTCACCCAATTATTGGGTATAAAATGAGACAAGCTGCCCGCAAAGGGGCAAAATTGATTGTTGTTGACCCAAGAAGAATTGAATTGGCTGAAGAAGCTGATTATTGGCTCCAGATTAAGCCTGGTACCGATATTCCTTTGCTTAATGGAATTATGCACGTCATTATTAAAGAAGGATTATGCGACAAGAAATTTATTGAAGACAGAACAGAGAATTATGAAGCTCTGAAAGATTTAGTTGAAAAATATAATCCAGAATATGTATCCCAACTGACCGGAGTACCAGTAGAGGATATTTATGCGGTAGCACGATTGTATGCAACTACAGATAAGTCCATGCTTTTCTATGTGCTGGGGATTACTGAGCACGTTTGCGGAACAAATAATGTAATGAGCGTAGCAAACCTTGCAATGTTAACAGGGCATCTGGGCCGCCCGGGCACAGGAGTTAATCCTATCAGGGGCCAAAATAATGTACAGGGTGCCTGTGATATGGGGGCATTGCCTAATGTATTCTCAGGATATCAGAAGGTAACTGACCAGGCAGCGCGGGAAAAATTTGAAAAGGCCTGGGGTATATCCTCCATACCCGATCAGAACGGTTTAATGATTGCTGATATGTTCGAAAAGGCCAACGAGGGCGAATTGAAAGCTATGTATATTCTTGGGGAAAACCCGGTGCTTACAGATCCTAACAGCAACCATATCCGTTCCGGACTGGACAACTTGGAGTTTTTGGTTGTACAGGAGCTTTTCTTTACCGAAACAGCTGAGTATGCCGATGTCGTTCTTCCGGCCGCCAGCTTTGCTGAAACTGATGGTACTTTTACCAGTACCGAGCGTCGCATTCAGCGGGTACGCAAGGCTATCGAGCCTATTCCCGGAAAAGCAAACTGGCAGACCATTTTAGCAATGTTTAATGCTATGGGGTATTCCCTGGATTATAACAGCCCTGAAGATATTTGGAATGAAATGGCATCCCTGACCCCGTCTCTCGCCGGAGTTAGCTATCCTAGGTTAGAGGAAAAGGGTCTTCAGTGGCCTTGTCCCAGTGCCGATCACCCGGGAACACCCTTCTTGCATGGTGCATCCTTCTCTCGCGGAAAAGGATTGTTCCAGCCTTCAGATCATATTGAACCATACGAAATGCCAGATGCAGAGTATCCCTTTATACTATCTACCGGTCGTATTTTATACCATTATAATGTTACTACTATGTACTCTAATGGAATTCAAAGTATGTGGTCGGAAGAAAAGGCTCAGGTAAATCCGGAAGATGCAGAACGCCTTGGGTTAGAAGATGGAGATAAAATTAAGGTTACTTCCCGGAGGGGAGAGGTCATAACCCGTATTGAGGTAACCGATAAAGTACTGCCGGGTGTTATTTGGATGTCATTCCACTATACAGAAAGCCCGACAAATGTTTTGACAAGCCCTGGTTTAGATAGCATTACAAAGACCGGTGAGTACAAGGTTTGTGCAGTCAAAATAGAAAAAGCTTAAGGGATTAACTTAACAGAAATTGTTATTAAAAATCAGTGTAACCACGGGAGGTTGTATTAGGTGCTAGGTAAAATAGAGTTGGAGGAAGGTCAACAGATTCTGCTAAAAAGGATCAATCCTTTGCAGCAAGAATCAGTTCCTACAATTGATGCGTTAGACCGGGTGGCATATCAAGATCTATATGCTAATCATGATTTACCTCCGTATCATCAATCTGCTGTTGACGGCTATGCTGTTCATGGCGGGGAAGAAGAGGGAATGTTGAGACTTCTGAAACCTCAATCGACAAAGACAATTCAAAGCATGGTCCTAAAGTCCGGAGAAGCAGTTGCCGTATTTACGGGAGGACCTATCCCCGAGGGGACTGAAGGGGTAATTTTACAAGAACATGTAGAAAAAACCGAAGAAGGGATTGCTTTTTCCGGAGAAATAGTGCCGGGCAGTAACATAAAGTTACCCGGAGAGGATATTCGGCACGGAGAGCTATTAATTCCTAAAGGCACCTGTTTAACTCCTGGTCACATTGGTTTATTGGCAGCTTTTGGGTACCAAGAAATACCGGTATTTGGCCGTCCCCGGGTTGCCGTATTAAGCATTGGAACTCAGATTGTATCTCACAATATGGTTCCGGTTGCCGGAGAGACTCGGGATAGCAACGGTCCTCTTTTAGCATCATTTGTGAAACAAGAGGGAGGCCAGGTTGTAGCCCTTGAAGTGATAAGTGGTTATAAAATAGATGACTTGAAAGAAAAGTTGCTCAAACTATTTCAAGAGGTTGACCTGGTTATTATCACAGGAGGTACCTATGCAGGGACGCGAGGTGAAGCACGCCTTCTCTTAAGAGAACTCGGGGCACAAATGCTTTGTGAAGAAGTTCCCCTAAAACCAGGTGGACATAATGCGGCAGCTCTTTGGGAAAACACACCGATTATTTCACTTTCGGGAAACCCTTCAGCTAGTCTAGTAGGGTTTGAACTTCTCGCGATGCCTGTTATACGCGCTTTGCAAGGGATTAATCCATACCCAAAACGTATTAGTGCGATATGTGTGAATACATTTATAAAAAAAAGGAGCTTCCGGTACTTTGTGCGGGGCTATGTTGAATGTACCGAAGAAGGATGGACAGTGGAGATTTTACCGGGACAGAAACCAAGTATGATGCGTCCATTTATCAAATGCAATGCATTAATAGATCTGCCTCCGGGAGATGATCCGGTCAATGAGGGAGACAAGGTATCGGTTATTCTTATAGGATCTATTTTGAAGGTTTAAACAAACCGGCGTTGTGAATTTAACAGGGAGGTGAATTACAGTGGCAGATTTTAAAGATATTATTATTGGTTTAAAAGATGTTCCTGGCGGGTTAATAGAGGCATACCATGCGATTCAACGTGAATATAATTATATTCCGGAAGAGGCAGTAGAAGAAGCTGCTAAAGTATTCGGCGTTCCCTTTTCCAAAGCCTACGGCGTAGCAACATTTTATTCATATTTTAAAGTAGGAAAAAGAGGAAAGAACATTATCCGTATTTGTGAAAGCGCACCATGTCATATTGCCGGGGCAGCAGAGGTTATTTCTGCTTTAGAAAGAAAACTGGGTATAAAAATGGGAGAGACTACCAGTGACGGTAAATTTACTTTAGAATTAGCGGAATGTGTGGGACAGTGCCAGGAGACTCCGGTTATTACCGTAAATGGAAAACCCTTTACCGGGATGACACCGGAAAAAGTTTCTGAGGTGCTTGCTTTATATTAAGATAATCAAGCTCTTATAATAGGTTAAATGGGAGGAGGATACCAGTACATGGCTGAAGAAATGCGTATTGTACTGCGTAATATGGGTAAGATTGACCCACTTAAGATTGAAGATTATATTAACGCAGGTGGGTACAAGTCTTTAAAAAAAGTTCGCAGTATGAGCCAGATAGAAGTAATAGAGGAAGTGAAAAAGTCCGGTTTAAGAGGCCGGGGCGGGGCTGGTTTCAATGCAGGTATGAAATGGAATTTCTGTTATAATGCCCAGGCTGATGAAAAATATGTAATTTGTAATGCAGATGAAGGAGAGCCGGGTACCTACAAGGATCGGATCATTCTGCAAAATGATCCCAACAGTGTACTCGAAGGGATGGCCATTTGCGGTTATGCTGTCGGAGCTAAGAAGGGCTATATATATTGCAGAGGAGAATATCCTTATGTAGTAGATCAGCTGAATACTGTTATTGCCCAGGCAAAAGAAAAAGGGGTTTTAGGGGACTTTGATATTGAAGTGCGCATGGGTGCAGGTGCCTATGTTTGCGGTGAAGAATCAGCTCTTATCGAATCTATTGAGGGACACCGTGGAGAACCGAGATTTAAGCCACCTTATCCGCCAGTGCAAGGCTTATGGGCAAAACCTACTATAGTTAACAATGTAGAAACCTTTGCCAACATACCTGTAATCATTGAGAAAGGTGCCGAATGGTATAGTTCCATTGGGGCTCCAAAATACCCGGGAACCAAAGTGCTTTCACTAACAGGTGATGTGGAGAACAAGGTTGTTGTTGAAGTGCCCACAAATATCAGCATTAGAGAGGTAATATACCAATTTGGAGGAGGAATAAAAGACGGCAAAAAGTTTAAGGCCGTGCAAATTGGAGGTACTTCCGGAGGTTTTATTCCTGAATCACTCCTTGATACCCCTATAGATTTTGACTCTATGCGTAATATTGGAGCTACTTTAGGAACAGGAGCTGTTTTTGTTGTAGATCAAAGCAGAGATATTGTAGATATTGCAACAAGAATTTCGAAGTTTTTTGAACATGAATCCTGTGGAAAATGTACTCCTTGCCGGGAAGGTTCCCTTAGAAGTTATGAGATATTGACCAGAATAAATAAAGGGAAGGGTACCAATGAAGATATTGAAAATCTCATCCGGCTCGGAAAAGTAATGGAGAGAGCTTGTTTGTGTGGAGAAGGACAGGCATCTCCCGCACCTACTCTGACAACTTTACAGCACTTCAGACATGAGTATGAGCGTAAAATTGCAGAATAGTTTTTTGTCAATCTAATATGAAGAACAGGCCTTGACGTATGTCAAGGCCTGTTCTTATTTAATATACTTTACAGCTTTGGTTTTCTAGGTTAATTATTTTGTCTCCTAAAAATTCTGCATCCTCTTGGTCGTGTGATACTAAAATAAAAGGGATCCGCCATTTTTGGTGTATTTTTTTTATTTCTTTTCTCAGGTATTCTTTATTACTCTGATCAAGGGCGCTAAAGGGCTCGTCAAGCAAAAGGAGTTCCGGTTTAACAGCAAGAGCCCTTGCTAAGGCCACACGTTGTTTTTCTCCTCCGGAAAGTTGTAATGGATAGCGCTCAACCAGATGTCCGACCCCGAAAGAATGAAGGAGTTCCAAAGATTCTTTCATGGAAATATCCTTTTTTAAGCGGCGGCTCTTTAGTCCGTAAAAAACATTTTCTTGCACTGTCATATGAGGGAAAAGCGCGTAATCTTGAAATAAGTAGCCAATATTTCTAAATCGCGTAGGGACATTAACTTTTTCCGAAGAGGAGAAAAGAATTCTGTTATTAAGGGCAATAAAGCCTGAAGATGGGGTGCCTAAACCTGCTAAACAATGCAGGGCGGTAGTTTTTCCTGCTCCGGAAGGCCCCCAAAGGACAAGAATATCATTATTAATTTCCAGCTCAATAGCCAGGTTGAAGTGCCATAGTTTTTTCTGAAAACAGGCTTTCAGCATGATATCACCTAATATTTAGGAGTAATGGTTTTTATTCCACCGATTAATAAAGAAAATAACGCAAAAACTGAATAATGTAATAATTGTTACTAAAGTCCGTGCTGTAACATCGTCCCCTGCATCAACAGCAAAATAAATTGCCAGGGGAATAGACTGGGTTTGCCCGGGAATATTACCGGCAACCATTAATGTTGCACCAAATTCCCCTAGGGCACGGGTAAAAGATAAGACAAGGCCGGCGAGAATGCCCGGCCATGCCAGGGGAAGGGTAATAGAAAAAAAGATTCTTATTTCACTTGCACCTAGTGTTCTCGCTGCTTTTTCATAATTTAAATCAACGCTGTTAAATGCAGCTTTTGCACTTTGGTACATCAGGGGAAATGACACTACAGTTGATGCCAGCACTGCTGCCCACCAGGTAAATATAATTGATATTCCCATATCTGATAATGTTTTACCGAGAAGGCCATTCTTCCCAATGATCATTAAAAGACCATAGCCTACTACAGAGGGGGGAAGCACTAAAGGTAATGTTATAACTGACTCTACAAAGTTTTTACCGGGGAAATCCTGTCGGGCCAGAAGGCGGGCCAGAGGAAGTCCGGTGCATGTTACCAAAATTAATGCCATCAGGGCTATCCGCAAAGATAGAATGATGGGGTGCCAATCTGAAATATGAAAGATCATCATCGTTAAACTATTTGCTTAAGGATTTGAACCCGTATTTTTGAAAAATACTTGCTGCTTGTTCACTAAAGAGAAAATCTGCGAATTTTTTTATTTCCTCCTGATTTTGAGAATTATTTAAAATAGCCACAGGATATACAATGGGTTTATGAGAGCTATCCGGAGCTATTGCAGCTATTTTGATATTTTTTCCTACCATGGCGTCTGAGCGATAAACTAATCCGGCATCCACATTTCCCGTTTCCACATAAGTAAGTACCTGGCGCACATCTTTGGCCAATACCATTTTAGGCTGTAATTCCTCCCAGAGGTTTAAAGAAGTCAAAGTTTCTTTAGCGTATTTGCCGGCAGGTACTGTTTCCGGAGTGCCGATGCCTATTTTTTTAATACTCTCGTTTTTTAAACCTTCAAAGTCTGAAATATTGCTGTCATCTTTAACAATTAAAACCAAGTCATTTTCGAGCAGATCTTTCCGAGAATCTGTAATAATAAGTCCTTTTTCACTTAAAGCATCCATTTGCTTTTTACCTGCTGAGATAAAGAGGTCTACAGGAGCACCTTCTTCAATTTGTTTTTGAAGAGTTCCGGAACTGGCAAAATTATAGGTAATAGTAGTCTGGGGATTTTGCCCGGTATAAGCTGATTTGATTTCCTGCGCAGCATCCTGTAAACTAGCTGCAACCGAAATTGTTAGGTTAACCTGTGAACTTTGATTTTCCTGGGACTTTTGACACCCGGCAAATAAGGTGACCGCAAAGAGCATAAGTACCAGAGCCGACAAAGCCTTTTTCATCATATATTCCTCCATTCAGATACATTTTTTCAGTTGTGTTTTGACGTCAGGCTGGATTTTATGTATTATATAGTTACACAATACATTAGTGCTGGGCACAAGAAATTACTTTATCTTACATAACGTAAAAAAACATCACTGAACACAACTTACTACAATCTTAAATCATGTTATGGTGTATGTCAATATTTTTGGAGGTAAATGATGTGAAAAAAGATGATATGGCTTTGACTCCTGTGGAAGTAGCAAAAATACTGAAAATAACAAAAAATACTGTTTATGAATTGATAAAGAGAGGAGAATTACCGGCCTACCGGGTAGGAAGAAAAATTAGGGTAGATTTAAAGGATGTTGAGGAATACAAAAAACAAGGGAAAAAACAGGAACCCTTTTATCAGGTTAATGCTTCCAGAGAATTATTAAACAAAACAAATATTCAGCCGGGAGATACAAAAGTACAACCCCAAGGGTTGGTAATTTGCGGCCAAGATGTAATCTTAGATGTACTGTCCCGTCACCTAGAACGTGATCCTCAGGGTGTTTCCGCCTTAAGGCTTTATGTAGGGAGCTTTTCAGGGCTTTTGGCCCTTTACCAGGGAAATGCTCATATGGCGGCTATTCATCTTTGGGACGGGGACACAGGAGAATATAATATTCCTTATGTGCGCAGGTTACTTCCCGGGATACCGGTAGTGATTGTGCATTTAGCTTTTCGCATGCAGGGATTCTATGTTATCAAGGGCAATCCCAAAAATATTAATACCTGGGAGGACTTAACCAGAGAAGATGTCCGATTTATTAACCGAGAAAAAGGGTGCGGGACAAGAGTTCTCCTTGATGAAAAAATACGTTGTTTGGAAATTGACCGGAGCTTAATAAATGGCTATGAAAAAGAGGAAATGTCCCATCTTGCTGTGGCCAGTGCGGTGGCACGTGGTGAGGCAGATGTAGCTTTGGGCAATGAAAAAGCTGCTATGCAGGTAAGGGGATTAGAATTTATTCCCATCCAAAAAGAACGTTATGAGCTGGTAATAAGAAAAGAAGATATGGTCAAAAGTCAATTTCAAAAAGTACTGGAGATAATTCAATCTGAAGAGTTTAAAGCGGAAATTTCCGGCCTGGGTGATTATGACTTGGGTGAAACAGGCAGGATCATTGTATGAGGATGGTAATCAATAGTTTGTATACCTTATTTACAATTGATTCCCCTGCAAAAAGTAATAATTCTTGGGTTTTAATGCATAAATATTCGTCGCCAGACTTCGCATGATGCAACACCATATAATTTAGGGTTTCGCAGGGGAATCACAATTCGATTAAATAAAAAAAGATATATTAAAAGCAGGATTATTTAATTTAATCACGAATTAAGTAAATTGTACTAAGTAAATTGTACTAAGTAAATTGTACTAAGTAATAATTATAATTTATTTTTTATAATTTCATACTTGTGCTTCGAGCTGTCCGGTCTAAAGGATATAAGCCCACGACTGCCAGCCAGGGTTAGATGAGAAATTATCTAGCCTCCCGTGTTTTGGAAAGAAGACATTGTTTTAATCGGCTAATTGGTGCTGATAAGCTTTCTACATGACACGGTAAATATCGTGTCATTTTTTATTGTATCGGAAAGTATTATTATGTTAGGTATAAATAGGCATTTCTAAGGATTAGAAAGTGGGGTTGGTTATAGCCCCAAAATATTAATTATATATATTCCATTGTTTATAGAAGAAATCATTGGAGACTTTTTCTCCGGGTTAATGGGGTAGTGAGGTCTTCCCCTATCGGTAGATGGAGAAGAATTTGTATCCAAAGAGCTATTAGATTTCTGTAAACAATGGTTTTTTTTATTTTACCGAGCATCAGTTCTTTTCCTAAACCAAAAACTACAAAATTATAACCATAGCTTTTTGTGCCTGATTAGAAGGAGTTTTTCAGGTGTATGGGGAACTATTCAAGCAATTAATCATTAAAAATAACCATATTATTTGTCGAAGAAATAAAATAAATGGTTGCTAATTGATAAATATAACATCAATAAGGAAGACTGGGTTTGAACAGATAAGGGGGCGGAAAAATGAAGGCAACAGGGATTATTCTTGCCGGGGGCAAGAGTACCCGGATGGGGAAAGATAAATCAATGCTCAGTTACGACAATGATCCCTTAATAAAAAGGGTCGTTAATGAATTAGAAGCAATAGTAGATGAACTAATAATAGTAAGTAATGAAGAAAATAAGTATGGTTTCCCGGGAACCATAGAAGTATCCGATCTATATCCTGGTATGGGTCCCCTTGGAGGTATTCACGCTGGGTTAACATTTTCCACTAATGATTATGCTTTTATAACGGCTTGCGATATGCCTTTTTTTGAAGCCCGCTTAGCTGGGCTGCTGCTGAAGATGAGTAAGGGATTTGACATTGTGGTCCCCCAGATAGGTAATTATTTACAGCCGTTGTGTGCTGTTTATTCTAAACAGTGTTTACCTCATGCTGAATTCTGTCTAAAACAAAATAATAAGAAAATAGTATCGATCTATCCCATGGTTCGGGTTAATTACGCCGGGGAGAGTTTGATTAAAGCTGTTGCGGACCCGGAAAAAATCTTCTTTAATGTTAATACTCCAAAGGACTATGAATCAATCCATGACTTGCGTAAAAAAGCCTTGGGGTAATTAGGTGAATAAAGCAGGTGAGTTTATTATTCTATATAAGAAGGGTCAGGGGTAATAGCATCCCTTGGCATAGAGGGAGGATGGATTGATTTGCAGGGAAAAATTCCGGTAATATCTGTAGTGGCAGCAAAATCAGGGATAGGAAAAACTACCTTACTGGAAAAAGTGATAAAAATTTTAAAGCAAAGAGGCATTCGTTTAGCAATTATCAAGCACGATACCCATAGTTTTGAAATTGACCATCCCGGGAAGGATACTTGGAGGCATGCCCAGGCAGGGGCGGATATTGTTGTGATATCCTCTCCGGAAAAATTAGCGATTATTGAAAAACGGGAAAAGGAATTAACCTTAGATGAAGTAGTTTCCCGGATATCAGGGGTTGATATTATAATTACAGAAGGATATAAGCGGGGAAACAAACCTAAAATTGAGGTTTACCGTTCTTCTGTTCATAAAGAGCTCCTGTCGCAGCCCCAAGAGTTAATCGCTATTGCCGGTGATGTTAAATGGGATTTAGGTGTCCCCTGCTATCATATTGATGATGCACAAGGAGTGGCTGATGAAATTGAGAAATTCATGAAAAAATTTGATGAGAGCAGTTCTCATGAGTGTGAGTAAATAATTATTATAGATACTATAGTATCACCTGGGGAGGATGATTTTTTTGGAACGGTTAACTCATATTGATAATTTTGGCCGAGCTCATATGGTAGATGTTAGTGAGAAGGCCGATACTGTAAGAATAGCTGTGGCCCGGGGGGAAGTAAGAATGAAGCCGGATACTCTTGCCTTGATAAAGAAAGGGGCTATGGCAAAAGGAGATGTACTTGCTGTTTCTCAGGTAGCGGCTGTTATGGGGGCCAAAAAAACACCGGAGCTAATTCCTATGTGCCACCCTCTTTTGTTAACCGGTATTGACGTATCATTTCATATTAATGAAGGGGAAAGCAAAGTAGAGATTGAAGCTGTTGTAAAACTTGCCGGAAAAACAGGTGTAGAGATGGAGGCCTTAAATGCTGTTTCCGTCGGGTTGCTTACTATCTATGATATGTGTAAGGCCGTTGATAAAGGGATGATTATCAGTAATATTCGTCTTGTTTCGAAATCAGGGGGAAAAAGCGGGGAATTTCAAAGAGAAGGTGAACTTGCATGGGAAAAATAGTAGCCCTTTCTACCAGTGAGACAAAAGGTACCCGGAAAAGGAATCGAGGAAAAGGGTTGTTGGTGGAGGATTATGGTATGCAAGATGATGCTCACGGCGGACCCTGGCATCGTCAGGTCAGTTTGTTGGCCATAGAAAGTATTGAAAAGATGAGAGACAAAGGACTTGATGTGCACCCGGGTGATTTTGCCGAAAACCTGACCACTGAGGGTATTGACTTAGTTTCCTTACCTATTGGGACAAAAATGAGAATCGGTGATACCGCTTTGGGGGAAGTTACCCAAATTGGAAAGGAATGCCATACAAGGTGTGCTATTTATCATCAGGCCGGAGATTGTGTTATGCCCAGGGAAGGGATTTTTATCCGGGTATTAAAAGGTGGGCCTGTTAAAGCAGGAGATAAAGTGGAGGTATTGGGAAATGATTAAGGTAGGTGTTATTACTGCCAGTGATAAAGGGTCTCGCGGGGAGCGAGAGGACTTAAGCGGACCGGTAATAAAAGAAATGCTCAGTGTTATCGGAGGTGAAGTAGTTGCCTACTGTGTTGTTGCCGATGAACAAAAATTATTGGAAGATAAAATAAAAGAATACGCGGACAGTCAAGAATTAGATTTAGTTTTTACAACGGGGGGAACCGGCTTTGCTCGAAGAGACGTTACTCCTGAAGCTACTTTGGCGGTGGTGGACAGGTTGGCCCCGGGTATTGCTGAAGCAATGCGCCTTGAAAGTCTTAAAGTAACCCCAAAGGCGATGCTGTCCCGGGCTGTTTCCGGAATCAGGGGACAGACCTTAATTATCAACCTTCCCGGCAGCCCTAGGGCGGTAAGAGAATGCTTGCAGGTCATATTGCCGGCTTTAGGCCATGGCATCGAAATATTAAAGGGAGAAGCAGGGGAATGTGCCCGGAAATAGATGAGGGGCAGGGGAATGGTTAGCATGTGTTAGTAATTGTGCTAGTCTTGATATTAAAGCAAATTAGGGGACGGTTTTATAACCGTCCCCTAATTCATTTGGATTGGCTGCCTTTTAAAGTTTGGCCCGACCGGCCATAAACTTAAGTTCCCGGTGTATCTCAGTCTCAATAGAGGCCAAATATTCTTCTTTTTGCGGGCTATTCATGAGACGGGCATAGCGTCCCTGACCCCCGATATAATCTTCCACGGGTAATGGCTCAATTTTCCCATGGGCTAAAAGAGACGTAGGATTATTGAGGGTTAATTTACCATATTCCGCCTCCCACAAAAGCCAGGATCCGGTTTTAACAGCAAGGCGGCTCATCTCAATGGTGTCCCTTGCCATAAACCTCCAGCAGGGGTAACAGGGAGCATGAATTTCGATATATTTAAAGCCTTTAATGCTTTTTGCTTTTTCCACCTTGCGGTAGAGATCCATAGGATAAGCAAGGGAAGCCGTAGCTGTATAAGGGATTCGGTGCTCCAACATTAAAAGGGGTACATTCTTCCGGTCCACTTCTTTTCCCAAAGGAGTAGTGGTGGTAACAACATGAATAGGGGTAGCACCGCTTCTTTGTACTCCCGTATTGGAATAAGCCTCATTATTGTAACAGAAATGGATAAAATCATCATTTCTTTCCGCGGAAGCGGAGATACCTTGGAAACCGATGTCATAAGTACCCCCGTCACCGGTCCAGGTAAAAACAGTCGGTTTTTCCCCTTTTAAACGGCCCTTTTGGTAAAGAGTGTCCAAGGCCATAGTAATAGCTCCGCCGGAAGCTCCTGCCGAGGCAAAGCAAATATTAAGAACCGGTATAGAGTAACAGGATTTAGGCAGAAGTCCGATAGTGGCCACCGCACAAGAGGGGGTCATAATCATAATAGCATTTTCCCCTAGGGCTTTACCGACAATGCGAAGTGCTGTTGTTGAAGGACAGCCGGCACAGGCGGCAGAACCGGGAAGCACATATTCAACATCGGAGAGATCTTTGATTCTGGTGTTCATTTTAGCACCTCCATCATTTCCCGGGCTTTTTGAGCAAGATAATCTGCAGGAAGATCCTCTCCGCCCAGTCCCATTACCTGACCGGTAACTTTTAGATCATCTTTACGGTTAAAGAGGGCGGCCTTAGCTTCGTAAAGAAGCGCTCCGCCACCGGTACCAAAGGCACAATTACGGTCAAAGACGAGAAGTTTTGCTCCACTGGGAAGCAAATGAGATAATTCCTCTCCAGGGAATGGTCTGAAAACCCTAAGTCTCAGTCCGGCGGCAGGGATACCTTTATTTCTAAAGCTGTCCACAGCTAATTCCATTTCCGCTGCCATGGACCCCATGGAGAGAAGGAAAAATTCCGCATTTTCGGGCCGGTAGATATCAAATAGGCCTCCATGCCAGTGACCGGTTAGTTTTTGATATTCTCGGGCATTTTTCTCGATTATTTCTCCCGCCTTCATGATATCTTCCCCAAGACTATTACGGTATGGTACATAATTTTCCGGCGGTGTAACATTACCGAAAGTACCGCCCCATTGAGGATGAAGTCTCCAGTCTGGTTCGAAAACCGGTAGAAATTCATCAATGATATCTTGATCTACAACATTAAAAGGCATCATGGAGTGGGAAATTAAAAAGCCATCATAATTTACAATAACAGGGATATGAATTTCCTCGGTTACTTTATAAGCAAGAATAATAGAGTCAAAAATTTCCTGGGTGGTTGCGGCAAATAGTTGTATCCAACCGGTATCCCTTTGGGAAACCGCATCCTGGTGGTCAACATAAAGACACCAGGGGGCACAGACTGCCCGGTTGACATTGGCCATTACAATGGATAGTCTTCCCCCGGCGGCATAGTGAAGAATTTCATGCATATAGAGAAGTCCCTGGGAGGAGGTAGCGGTAAATACTCTGGCTCCGGTTGCCGCTGCCGCTGCTACGGCGCTAATAGCACTGTGTTCTGATTCTACGGGCAGGTATTTGGCATCCATTGTACCTTCTGCAATATAGGTGGCAAGTTTTTCTACCACAGAAGTTTGAGGTGTAATAGGATATGCAGCCACCATATCCACTTTTGCAGATTTAACGGCCAGGGCACAGGCGGCATTGCCGGTATCTAGAATGTTCTTCATCGTCCCTCCTCCTTTACCATGATGATAGCCTGTTTTGGACATTCAGCCTCACAGATACCGCAGCCCTTGCAGAAATCATAATCGATGGAGCGGTCTTTTCTGGATATGACAGCTTCAGGGCAGAAAAGCCAACAGAGAAGGCACCCGTTGCATTTTTCCAGATTAACGATGGGACGGCTGATGCGCCAGCTTCCGGTAGGGCCTCCGGCACCTTTAACAGGTTGGGCTATAGGATATAGAGGATATAGATGAGAGTTACTCATTAGCAGCAACCTCCTTCAAAATCTGCCGAACAGCATTGTAGGCATCTTCGGCAGCAGCAATGTTCGGAGCTGCTTTTTTGGTTCCCCATTGATCATTGATTGTTTTCCCAACAAAGGGAAGCGGGATGTCCAGCACTCGGCAAAGGGCGCCTAGCATTGGAACGTTAATAAAAGGTTCGCCTCCAAAGATAAGGTTATTTCTTATTGCGATATCAGTAGCATCCACTAACCATTGTTGGCAATTTACCTGAAGCGGTTTTTCTCCATTGGAAACAATAACGGCGTTGGGAGCGAGACCGTCGGCAAGTCCGATTGGTAATAGATTTTCATGCATGAGTACAAGGATATTTGTCTGGTAGGAAAGGGAGCGAACTTTGATTGGACTCGAATCAAAACGGACAGCAGCCTTAACGGCAGCACCTCTTCTTTCCACACCAAAAAAGGGTAAGGTTTGCACTTCGCGTCCTGTCTTTAGGGCAACCTTAGCTAATAATTCGGCCAGGGTAACAACACCTTGCCCACCACGTCCATGAATGCGTATTTCCAACATAATACAAAAAGACCTCCTTATCAAGGGAGCATATTTTTTACGGTATTAAGGAAGTGGGGGAAGACGATACCGGGAGCTTCCAAGTCTATGCACCATCTTTTGACCCATTCCAAAACAACATAACCGGGGTATCCGTCTATTGATAAATTCCTGATTACTTTGGCTGCGGGAATATCACCATTACCGAACATTCGGTATTGAACCATACCGTCCTTAATAACTGAATCTTTAATATGGATATGCTTTATCCAGGGTTTAAGATTGGCATAGGTCTCATTTACCGGTTCCTTAAAATAGCGAAAGGGATGATGAACATCCCAAAGGACACCTAAATTAGGATGATTAATTTTTTCTAATAGTAAGCTCATTTTTTGGGATTCGGCAAATACCCCATTAGTTTCAAGAAGAAGAGTTACATTTTTTTGCGCAGCCAGAGGAAGCAGTTCTAAAAGGTTTTCTTCAACAAGAGCTTCATCTGCATAAAAATGACCCGGTCCGGGGCTGCCATCTCCTAACACTCTAATATAAGGGGTTTCAAGTCCTTGAGCAAGTGCCAGGTAATCAGCAACCTCCTTTTGAGCTTCCTCTTTTTTAGACCGGTCGAATAAGAAAGCTCCGGTAGTAAGACAGGGTATTTCCAAATTTAAATTATTTAATTTTGTCCGTATCGCCGGCAGTTTTTCCAAAGCAAAGTTTTTTAACTTTGGCAGATAAATTTCGCTGCCAATGCCCCTTAATTCTACTCCGTCATAGCCTATGTCGGCTGCGGCGGTAATGATTTCCTCCCATAGCCAGTCGGGACAACCTAAGGTGGAAAAGGCAAATTTCATGTTAATTCCTCCTTTGGGTAAAAAATCAAGCTGTTTCAATGCTGGCTGCGTCCTGGAGATTGAGATTATGCACAGCCATTTCCCTGAGCTTATATTTTTGAATCTTGCCACTGGCAGTCATCGGAAAGCTATTTATAAATTGCACATATTTTGGTGTCTTATGACGGGCCATATTATTTTTGACAAAATTCTTAACCTCATCTTCAGTAAGGCTTTGACCTTCTTTAAGTATAATACAAGCTAAAACTTCCTCGCCATATTCCCTGCTGGGAACACCTACCACCTGCACATCACTAATGGCGGGATGTGTGTAAAGAAACTCCTCAATTTCCTTGGGGTAGATATTCTCGCCGCCCCGAATAATAATATCTTTAATGCGTCCGGTGATTTTATAATAGCCGTTTTCATCGCAAGTGGCTAAATCACCGGTATGGAGCCAACCGTCCTTGTCTATGACCCTGTCGGTAGCCTCCGGCATTTTATAATAGCCTTTCATGATATTATAGCCTCGAGCCAGGAATTCACCTGGAACACCGGGGGGGCATTCAATTCCGGTTTCAGGATCCACCACTTTAGTTTCGACAAAGGGAAAGGATTTTCCTACCGTTGAAACCCTAAGTTCAATAGGATCGTCAGTTGTGGTCTGAGTGCACCCAGGAGAAGCCTCCGTAAGGCCATAAACAATGGTAATTTCCCGCATATTCATCTTATCTATCACCTGCTGCATTACCTTGACAGGGCAGGGAGAGCCGGCCATAATACCTGTTCTGAGATGGGTAAAGGAAAATCGATGAAACTCCGGATGATCAAGCATAGCAATAAACATAGTGGGTACACCGTGCAGAGCGGTACAATTTTCTCTGGACACTGCCTCCAATACTTTCAATGGCTGAAAATAATTAACAGGAACCATAGTAGAACCATGAGTGACGCAGGCCATAACCGCCAAAACACATCCGAAACAATGGAAGAAGGGTACGGGAATACAGAGCCGGTCCTCATGAGTAAACTTCATCCGGTCACCAATAGATTTGCCGTTATTGATAATATTGTAATGGGTGAGCATAACCCCTTTGGGAAAACCTGTAGTACCTGAGGTATATTGCATGTTCACCACATCATGATAGCTTACACTTTGCTGAACCTGATCAAGTTCCTCGTCAGAAACGGATGCCCCTAATTCATACAAGTATTCCCAGTTAATCATGCTCTCTGGGGTTTTTTCTCCTATATGAATGATATTTTTCAAAAAAGGAAGGCTTTCAGACGTCCATTCCCCAGGCTTTTTATCCTTCATTTCAGGGATAAGCCGATTTACGATGTCTATGTAATCAACATCCTTAAAACCGTCAATTAATACAAGGGTATGGGTATCGGACTGTCTGAGCAGATATTCCACCTCGAATATTTTATAGTTGGTATTTACCGTAACAAGAACAGCACCGATTTTGGCGACGGCAAACATAGTTAAAAGCCACTGGGGATAATTAGTGGCCCAAATGGAAACATTGTCACCTTTTCGGATGCCTAAGCGCAAAAATCCTTTAGCAGTTAAATTTACCAAATCACGGAATTCACGGTAGGATTTGCGAAATTCCTGAAATGGTTTATCAGTATAAATGACACAATCGTGGTTAGGGTATTTTTCTGCCATCTCATCAAGGAGGTTACCCAAAGTAATCTCCCAGAGCTTGTCCATATATAATAACACCTCGTTCACTGCAAAATATAATATCATCAAAAATCGATCAATACTAAATGCTTTTCTAAATATTTTATAATAGGGTAATATTTTCGTCAACGACGAAATTTTTAATATACTTCTAGAATGTCAGAAGAAGTAAAGAAATGGATAAAAAAAGGCTCTCTTTAAAAAGAAAACCCTTCAAAATTTTTAGGATTAATTCTGATCTTAACTGTAATGTTAAGATCAGAATTAATAATATGGAATAAGAATAACGAAGCTTCTTAGTTGTTATTTGATGAAATTGAAAAACATTTATAATTATAATTGTTTTGACCAAAGATTCATATTTTCGAAATTCCCGCAAATACTGCAGTTATTAATAAATCTACCGTAATATTTAAAATTAAGCCGGAAGAAAACGGCGTTAATTCCCACTGATATTGCTCGAGCATAAGTATACAAAGTAATCAATTTGAGGTTTTTGGCTTCTTTTTCCAATTCTGATACAAGACAGGACATTAATCCTTGACCTTGGTATTCAGGCAAAGTTGCACAGTCGGTTAATTCTGCACTAAGAGTTTTGGGGTCAATATAAATAGATGCTGCACTAATAATTTTATTTTGATATGAAATTACTTTGAATAATGCTCCTTGATTCATTATTTTACTCAAATATTCAGTATCAGTTATAGGAGTGGGATAAGTTTCAAATATTTGGGCAAACAAGGGAACCAATAGTGAAATATCTTCTTTTGTACCAGTTCTGATTATATATTTATTAGGCAAAGATTTTGTTGTAATTGAAATTTGTTGTATTTTTTTTAAGATGATTTCTTCCTTCTCCCAAGAAGAGGAAGTTATCCGTTCTTGAGATAAAAACTTTGACAGATGAAAACCGGATTTTCCTTTAAATAAAGTTGGGTGAATGGCTTCAAGCAAAAAACCGCAGGCAAAAAGGGGTTGCCAATGGTTTTCTGGAGCGTCCAGAATTATTTTACTGAGTTTGGATTTTTGAGCAATAAATTCTAAGTATTCTGTAAATGATCTATAGTCTTTAACCTCAAAATCAATGACCTTCAATCTTTTATTAATTATGTCTAAGAACATATTTACAGTATACTTGTCGTTATTTTCTGTAAGATAATAGTTTTGGTCAGAAGGGGTGTTCATATTCGGATTTTCATTTACTAAAGATAATCTGTTTAACGTCATATATTTTCCCCCGAGCGGTTATTTTCAAAATTTTTACGTCTTTTTTCCCGGATATTTCCTATTGGCACCAAGCTGATTTTTTTCTCGTTAAAAAGCTTTGCTAATCCGGCTTTAGATTCATGTAGTTGATAATCGTCACAAATTTTACATTCTAAACATGTGCTATGTTTTTTTGTAGATTCTGTGTAAGTGGAGATAACGCCTTCATAATTTCGCAAAATTACTTTTTCATCAGACATTGAAACCAAGTATTGTGGGCCTACAGGGATTTTTCCGCCTCCTCCCGGAGCATCAACTACATAAGTAGGTACTGCTAATCCAGAGGTGTGTCCCCTAAGCAATTCGATTATTTCTATTCCTTTAGCTATAGATGTACGAAAATGTTCAAGACCTTCTGATAAATCACATTGGTATATATAATAAGGACGAACTCTCATTTTTACTAGTTGGTGCATTAATTTTTTCATTATATATGGACAATCATTAACTCCTTTGAGTAATACTGTTTGATTTCCCATTGGTATTCCTGAGTTAATGAGTTGTTCACAAGCTGCAATTGATTCATCGGTAATTTCTTTTGGATGATTAAAGTGGGTATTAATCCAAATTGGATGATATTTTTTTAACATTGAACAAAGCTCAAGTGTAATACGTTGGGGAAGTACTACCGGTGTTCGAGTTCCAAAACGAATAATTTCCACGTGAGGAATTTGGCGTAATTTATATAGAATATATTCTATATAATCGTCATCTAAGAGAAATGGGTCACCTCCGGAAATTAGAACGTCTCTAATTACAGGATTGTTTCTTATATAATCCAACGCCAAATTGATCTCTTTAACATTGCGGGATTTATCACTATTACCGGCAATACGCCTCCTGGTACAATGCCTACAGTACATGGCACATTGATCGGTTACCAGCAATAAAACCCGGTCGGGATAACGATGAGTAAGTCCAGGAGTTGGTGAATCTATATCTTCATGAAGAGGATCTTCCAGGTCACAATTGGAACCGTTTAATTCTTCAGAAACAGGAATTGCTTGTTTTCTAATAGGGCAATCTGGATGTTGTGGATCCATTAGCGAAGCATAATATGGTGTAATACCCATACGTAATTTATCCAAGCAATCTTCAAGACCTTCTACTTCATTTTTTGATAATGTAATAAATTGTTTTAGTTTTTCCAAAGAGCTTATTCGATTAGCTACTTGCCAATGCCAATCTTTCCAATTTGTTTGTGATATATTTTCCCATAAATCAGATTTGTTTTTGCTTGATTTCAAAGAACCGCCTCCTTATTTGTATAATACTAGTTATTTTTTACAATGTTAAATAAATTACTCCTTAAAAATAATTTAGGCACCTAACTTCTTCTGAAATTAAAATCAGAAGAGAGTTAGAGTGCCCGAGTTTCATCCAAAAGAGACTCACACTAAATCATTTAATCATGATTTATTTCTTAGCCCTGTGAAATAATTCACGAGAACAAAGAAAGAACCCCAGTTCTCTTAGCAGGTTTTTCATAATCAGATTTCGGTTCATTATAAAAAGTATCGCTAGTATTGCTCTATTTTACACCTACTGCCTGATATTACTTCACCTTCAATTTTATACCTTTCATATAGTATTATATTAAATTGAATATAATTATTCAAATAATGGTAAGACAAATATTATGGATTATATGGAAGCATGGAACAATATAATAGTGATAATACTCTATTAAAATAATATTTATAATTATTTTGAATTTATTTTCATTTATATAGCGATTATATAAAAATTACCAAATATGTTTTATTATGATTTATTTGTTTGGTTGATTTTAAAATCAGTAAATAATACAATAAAGTTATGATTATCTTTACAAGGGGGAATTTGGTAATGAAAACGGTTATTATCGGTGATTCATGTGGTGATCTTCCTCTGGATTTTATCCAAGAGCATCAAATTCCCATGGTGCCATACATTTTTAATTTTAAAGAAAAAGACTATTTAGATGATTTTGGTCAAAGCATGCCATATAAGGATTTTTATGATGCTGTTCGAAAAGGGGAAATGCCTACTACTTCTCAGACTAACGTTCATTCAATAACCGGTTTTTTTAGAAAATATGCTGGGCAGAATAATACTGTTATTTATTTATCTTTTTCTTCTGCGTTAAGCAACACTTATAATAATGCAGTAATGGCAAGAGATATTGTTTTAAAGGAATATCCCTCCTCTGATATTACGGTTATTGATACGAGAAGTGCTTCTTTGGGTGAAGGATTACTGGTTTATTATGCTGTTAAAATGCTGGAACAGGGTATGTCCAAAGAGGAAATAGTGAATTGGGTTGAAGCAAACAAGTTAAAAGTTAATCACTGGTTTACTGTTGAAGATTTAGGCCATTTAAAGAGAGGCGGAAGAGTTTCCGGTGCGGCGGCTTTTATTGGTACCGTTTTAAATATAAAACCGATACTTCATGTTAATGACCAGGGCAGTTTAATCCCTATTGAGAAGGTACGGGGACGAAAAAAATCGATTATAGTTCTAGCAGATATAATGGTAGAAAATATTGTTGATCCCGAAAAACAAGTTATTGCCTAAGTCACGGTGATGCTCCAGATGATGCTCTTTCTCTTTATTTAAAGGAGCTGGTTTTGGAAAAAGTAAAGGTAAAGGACATAATAGTAAATAATATTGGGCCTGTTATCGGCGCACATTCGGGACCGGGAACATTGGCAATATTTTTTTTGGGGAAAAAAGATAATGGAATAATATGATATTGATCCAGAGAAAGGTTCAACGGAGAAAATAATGAAAATACTGCTGACGGCTTTAAATACTAAATATATCCATACAACTTTAGCTTTATATTATTTAAAAGCTTTTTCCCTTGATTTAGGTCACAAAATATATATTAAAGAGTTTACTATTAATAGAGATATGATAGAGGTAATGGGGGAAATTAATCAAGTTCAAGCGGATATAATTTGCTTTTCTTGTTATATCTGGAATATTGAGCATACCTTGCAGTTATGTTCGATGATCAAAAAAGTAAGCCCCCAAACTGAAATTATTTTAGGCGGACCGGAAGTTTCTCATGATTATGACACATTTATGCAGGAAAACAAGTCGATTGACTATCTTATTTTTGGGGAGGGAGAGGCTACCTTTAGGCAATTTTTAGATTATAAGGCTCGGGATTTGGATTTAAAACAGGTAGAAGGTCTTGTTTGGCGAGAAGAAGGCCGGATTACCAGGGTAAACAGGGAGAGGCCTCTTATTGATCCTTTGGATTCCATTCCTTTTCCATATGGGGATGAAGATATGAGGGATTTTACCGGTAAAATAATTTATTATGAGACCAGTAGAGGGTGCCCTTTTAACTGTCGCTATTGTTTATCCTCAACTTTACATAGTGTTCGTTATTTCTCTCTGGAGCGAGTTAAAAAAGACCTTGCTTGGTTAATAGCGTCCGGGACCAAATTAGTGAAATTTGTGGATCGTACTTTTAATTGTCATCAGGAACGGACAAAGGAGATATTGGCCTATCTGTTAACATTTCAAGACCAAAAAATAAAGTTTCATTTTGAAATAGCTGCCGATTTATTAGATGACGAAATGATTGACCTATTTAGGCAAGCGCCCCCGGGTTATTTTCAGATGGAAATTGGAGTGCAATCGACAAATCGGGAAACGCTTTCCATAATTAATCGGAAAATGGATTTTTCCCGGGTAAGGAAGATGGTTCGGAAATTGAAAAAACTGAACAATGTGCATCTGCACCTGGATTTAATTGCCGGATTACCGGGAGAAAGTATGCATTCATTTGAGAAGTCATTTAATGATGTGTATTTCATGCAGCCCCATCAAATTCAGCTGGGATTTTTAAAAGTATTGAAAGGAACCGGTTTGCGGGATCAGGCTAAAGAATATGGCCTGGTTTTTCAGGACCAGCCTCCTTATGAAATTCTCCAGACGGAAGCATTGAGCTTTGATCAATTAACAGCATTAAAAGCTATGGAAAATACACTAGAAAAATATTATAATTCCGGCAAATTTGTTCAAACCCTGGCTGTAGCTACCGGCGCATATTCTCAGGGGCCCTTTGACTTTTTTCACCGGTTAAGCACTTTTTTAAGAGAGCGGGCAGTTGCAGATGTGGGTACAGAAGCTCAGGCACAGCTGTTTTTGGAGTTTTTATCCTTAATATATCCCCAAAAGGAGTTAATGTTTCGGGATTTAGTGAAGCTGGACCGGCTCTTGCTTGGAAGAAAAATGCAAATTCCCTGCTGGTTAGATGAATCTAATACAGGGGAAGAATTGACCATAAAATTTGTGCGGCGGGAGGATAATGTCCATAAATACTTACCACACCTGGACGGATTAAGTGCTAAAAATATTTATAAAAGTATCTTAGTGCAAAAATTTAAGCATAGTTTTAAAATTGTGAATGGTGTTGTGGAGTCTATGAAAGAAAACCCATCTTATATCCTTTTTGACTATAGTTGTCTATCCGGGGTTAGCGGTTACCCGACGGTAACATGTTTAAATGAGATTTGGTTGTAAATACATTCAATTTTCATAATTTCATTTTTTATGTAATAAGTTGTGATATTGGCATGTCCTTGCTATAATATTATATAGTTAAAACCAGAGGGAGGTACTAGAAAAAATGACAATAAATCCTAATAAGATTGATTTTAACCAGAATAAAGAATGGCAGGTTCCGGTGGGAATATCTAATCGTCATGTTCACCTTAGCAAAGAACATATTGCAGCATTATTCGGGGAAGGCTATGAACTTACGCCTATTAAAGATTTGACTCAGCCCGGTCAATATGCTTCTCAAGAAACGGTTACTATTGTGGGAAATAAAGGTGTGCTTCAGGGTGTGCGTATTTTAGGACCGGCACGGAAACAGACCCAGGTTGAATTAAGCCAAACTGATGCAAGGCAATTAGGTATTAAAGCTCCTTTAAGAGAATCAGGTGATTTGGAAGGGACACCCGGGTGTATTTTAATTGGCCCCAAAGGTCCTCTAGTTATTGATAAAGGTTGTATTGTTGCAAGAATCCATGTTCATTTTTACCCCACAGATGCGGAGAAATTAGGCATTAAAGATGGGGATATCATATCAGTTCTTCTCAAGGGCGGCAAAACAGTATGTTTTCATGATGTTTTAGCGCGAGTAGGGGAAACAATGAAACTTGATTTTCATTTGGATACTGACGAAGCTAATGCAGCTCTTGTGAATAATGGTGATATCGCTCTTATTTTACCTCAAGAATAAGCAGCATGATAATTGGTAGTTATTACAAAAAGCGCCCTGGTGGCGCTTTTATTACTGTACTTCTGTTTTTTCACGGAAAAGAAGGGTAATAGAGTAGAGACCGGCTAAACCTACAATTGAATACACAATGCGGCTTAACAGTGCTGATTGGCCTCCGAAAAGAGTAGCTACCAAGTCAAAACCAAACAGGCCGATTAAACCCCAGTTTAAGGCGCCGATAATTACTAAAATAAGAGCTGTTTTATCTAACAATTCCAGACCCCCTTTCTTTAAGACTATCTTTAGTATGTCAAAAATCGGAAGCATATATTCAATTTTAACTACTGAATTAGGAAATTGGGGAATGGGAATGCTTTTATCATCGAATCCCGGGACCAAAAAGAATACATCAAAAGGGTTTTAATAGTTTTACCTCCGGACTAAAATGTTATAATAAAAGAGAAGGAAAGAAATTTATTTCAGGTGAGGCATATGAAGATATTTGCCATAGGGGATCTGCATTTTTCTTTTTGTGAGAGAGTTGTTCCTGGCTGTTGGCAGAATATTAAACAGCACAAGCCTATGGATATTTTCGGATTCCAATGGCAAAACCATTATCAAAAAATATATGAACAGTGGGTTAGTATAGTCAAAGAATGTGATCTGGTCTTGGTGCCCGGAGATATATCCTGGGGAATGACCTTAGATAATGCGGTTTATGACTTGGATTTTTTATCCGGACTTCCGGGCAAAATTATTTTGGTAAAAGGAAATCATGATTATTGGTGGCAAAGCATATCCAAAATACGGGCATTTTTGCCTTCGAAAATTATTGCTCTTCAAAATGACTGTTTTGTTTTTGAGGATAGATCTATATGTTCCTTTAGGGGTTGGAATTGTCCGGGAAGTGAAGGATTTACGGCTCATGATGAGAAAATTTACCTCCGAGAAATTGAACGATTTAAAATGTCCTTAAAAGCGGTACCTTTGGGTCAAGTGAAGCAGCTGATTGTAATGACCCATTTTATGCCTACAAATGAGTTTCAGGCAAAAAATAGTCTTATTGAGCTAATGGAACAGTTTGGAGTTGAGGATTGTGTTTATGGACACCTGCATAATGGGGCCCATAAGCTGCGTCTCCCTGATGAAAAATGGGGCATAAAATTTCATTTGGTAAGTGCAGATTTTTTAGATTTTCGACCGAAGTTAATATGGCAGGATACGTAAGACCAAAGAGGAGGGATAAGCAATGAATGATACTTTTTTGCGAGCATGTCGTCGAGAAGAGGTAGAATACACGCCGGTTTGGTTGATGCGCCAGGCGGGTCGTTATATGGAAGAATATAGGGCAATTCGCAGAAAACATTCTTTTTTGGAAATGTGTCGGAATCCGGAATTGGCTACCGAGATTACTCTTCAACCGGTGGAAAAATTAAAAGTAGATGCAGCAATTATATTTGCGGATATTTTACTGCCCTTAGAGGGGATGGGTATTAAGTTTGATTTTGCTCAGGGTGAGGGGCCGGTTATATTCAACCCTGTCCGCACTCAAAAGGATGTGGATCAAATTAGGGTAAAAGATGGTGAAGAAGCCACTCCTTATGTGATGGAAGCAATACGAATGGTGAGAAGAGAGTTAGAGGGGAAGGTACCTCTCATTGGATTTTCGGGGGCCCCCTTTACTTTAGCCAGTTATGTTATTGAAGGCCGGGGATCACGGGATTATTTTAACTGCAAGAAAATAATGTGGGGTGCGCCGGATGTTTGGCATAGTTTAATGAATAAAATTTCCCAGATTATTATTATGTATTTAAGAGCACAAATTTTAGCCGGAGCACAGGCAGTCCAATTATTTGATTCCTGGGTGGGAACTTTAAATACAGATGATTACCGTCAATATGTAATGCCTTATTCCCAAAAGGTTATCCAGTCATTAAAGGATCTGGATGTTCCGGTGATTCATTTTGTTAATAACGGCTCTACTCTTTTAGAATTGGCAAAGCAGGCGGGGGGAGATGTTATTGGTATTGACTGGCGGATAAATATTGATCAGGCTTGGAAAAGGCTGGGATATGATGTTGCTGTTCAGGGAAATATTGACCCGGCAGTATTATTTCTTTCACCGCAATTTATTGAGGAAAAAGTACAAGATATTTTAAATAAAGTAGATAACCGACCGGGGCATATTTTTAATCTGGGCCACGGTATTAATAAAGATGTACCAGTAGAGCATGCAATAGCTTTAGTAGAAGCGGTACACAATTTAAGCAGGCGTAAATAATCGAGGAACTTCGGACATTTGTTTAACAGGCTGTTGTTTCTTGTTGACAGAGGTGAATAATGACAAAAAGAACAACCTGGGGTGTGTTGCTTTTAAACTTTGGGGGCCCCAAGACTCTGGAAGATGTGGAGCCATTTCTCACTCATATTTTGGGAAGCAGAAGAGTGTCTCCGGAAATGGTTTCAGCGGCAAAAAAACGTTATCATGCCATTGGAGGAGGTTCTCCCCTTCTTTCCATTACTAAATTGCAGACAGCGAAATTAGAGCGGGAACTCAACCTTGAAGGAGACCGATACCGGGTATATATTGGTATGCTTCATGCACATCCCTTTATTTTTGACACAATGAAGCAAATGGCATCTGAGGGGGTAGAAAGAATATTTGTTTTAACACTGGCACCCTTTTATTCCCGATTTAGTACCGGTGCTTATTATACTGCGGTAAAAAACGCCCTGGAAGAGCTGCATTATTACGTTCCGGTGGAATTTGCAAAGCCATGGTATAGCCACCCCCTGTTTATTCAAGCTATGGCTCAAAGGATTAACCGGTTTTTACAAGAACAAGCTAACTGGGAGGAGGGTTACCTGGTATTTAGTGCACACAGCCTGCCTATTGGGAGTAATGATGGTGATGTGGAATTATACTGTAGACATTTTCAGGAAACGGTAGAACTGATTACACAGAAATTAAATCATTGTAAATACCGGATAGCTTATCAAAGCCGGGGAGGCAACCGGGGTAAATGGTTGGAACCCGATATCTTGGAGGTAATTGAATCCTTATGGCAGGAGGGGGAACGCCATATTATTATAATTCCGGCCGGCTTTGTTTCCGACCATGTAGAAACGTTATATGATTTAGATATAGACTTAAAAAGCCAGGCCCGAAATCAAGGAATCCGGTTTCAAAGATGTCCGGCTTTAAATGATGACCCTTTTTTTATTCAAGCTCTCGCATCCATCATTACCGGACAGGTAGGAAATGGGGTGGTTCTAAAGTGAATAAGGTGGTAATTATCGGCGGAGGAATTGCCGGTTTAGCTGCGGCAAATGCATTAGATGACAAAAAGGATATAGTTGAATATACCCTTGTGGAAAAAGATAACCGTTTAGGCGGTAAAATTATCACGGAAATAAAGGATGGTTTTTTATTTGAAGGCGGTCCTGATTGTTTTTTGTCTGAAAAGCCCTCGGTGATCCGGTTAACCCAAAAATTAGGCTTAGAAAGCAGTCTTTTAGGAACCAATGAAAAAAGCAAGGGGACATATGTTTTCTCCGGAGACAAGCTTCATGCTTTGCCGGAAGGTCTAATGCTGCTGGTGCCTACCAAAATAATTCCTTTTGCTCTCAGTCCTCTTGTTTCCTGGCCGGGAAAATTAAGAATGGGGCTGGATTTTATTTTACCCAGAAGAAAGTCTGATGATGATGAAACATTGGAAAGCTTTGTTTTGCGCCGCTTAGGCCGGGAGGCATTAAATAAAATTGCCGAGCCTTTAATTGGGGGTATTCATGGCGGGGATCCTCAGACAATGAGTCTTAAAGCAAGTTTCCCTCGGTTTTTAGATATGGAGAAAAAAAATCGCAGTTTAATTGTTGCGATGCTGGCCGCGCGCAAGTATGCCTCTCGAAATAAGCCAAGGAAACAAAATCTCCCTGATAATATTCCTAAGACTTATTTCATGACCTTTAAAAAAGGGATGGGAGAACTGGTAGAAGCCCTTGAAACCAATCTAAAGGGCAGGATACTTAGGGGAAGGGCGGTAACAAAAGTAGAAAAGAAGGAAAATAAATATTTTGTACACATAGAAAAATCGGAGGTTTTGGAAGCCGATGCCTTAATATTAGCTCTTCCCGCTCCGGATGCGGCAGAATTGATGCGTCCTTTGGATGCTGATATTGCTCGAATTTTGGATTTGATTCCAATGGCTTCTTCCGCAACTATTAATGTTGCTTATCCCAGGAAAGCTATCCCCGGACCGCTGAATTCTTTTGGATTTTTAATACCTTATGTGGAACAGCGAAAGATCAATGCCGTAACCTATAGTTCTGTTAAATGGGACTACCGGGTACCTGATAAGGACTATGTTCTTTTTAGGACATTCGTTGGGGGAGCAAAAAATTCCCACCTTGCCCGGGAAAGTGAGGAAACAATATTACAGTGGATAAAAGATGAATTCAAGCACATTTTAGGTATTACTATGAACCCTGTAATGGCCAGTGTATATCGCTGGCTTGATGCCAGGCCTCAGTATACGTTAGGGCATCTGGACCGAATAGAGACAATTGAACAACGTTTAGCGAATCTAACTGGGATTTACTTAGCAGGCGGTTCATACCGGGGAATAGGAGTGCCGGATTGTATCAAAGACGGTATCAAAGCGGCAGAAGACGCCCTTCAGTTTTTAGATCATGATTCCCTTACGTAATATTTTTTGAGTTTGAAAGTATAAATATTCGTCGTTGCCTGCGCAGGGTGTTGCAACTATGCTGCGTAAAACGGTTCCTACATATTTATGCAGCCAAACAAGTTATGTTGGGGTTTTGCAGGAGAATCATGTCCCTTACTTAAGAAGAAAGACTAGCATGGGGCTAGTCTTTTTCCTTGGGGGAGAGTGAAGGTAAAGTTTTGGAATTAAGATAAAATTCACTGAATTCTTTGTCTCATTTCATTAATATCTGTAATAGGTGTTTGACAAGCAAAACCCTGGCAAATATAGGCTGTTGTCTTGTTATTTACAGGTGTATAATGCTTCACAAAAGGAACAATTTCCTCCAGAGCCTTATCTGCTGACAGAATAACTGTGTGAGGCATAAATTCCCTTCTCAATGCATCAATCATTTTACCGTTATCTTTTTCGGTTAATAGTTCCGAGATAATTATTTCTTGGGATGGCCCCAGGGCAAAATGCAGGGCCATAAGTAAATGGCAATGGGCGGTAGGCTGGTTTTTAACAGGATGCCCAAAAGCCTGAAAGATTTGAGAAGCTAATTCTTCCCATCTATGATTTCCCGTCATGCGAGCCAGACGCAAAAAATTTAATGCGGTGACAGAATTTCCGGAGGGAATTGCCCCGTCATAAATTTCCTTAGGCCGGTATATGAGCTGTTCTCCATCATTGCCGTAAAAAAAACAGCCTCCTTGTTCGGTGTCCCAAAAAAGCCGGACCAATTCTTCTGCCAGATACAAGGCTTTTTTCAGGTGTTCCGCTTTAAAAGTGGCCTGGTAGAGTTCAATCAGGCCCCAGGTCATAAAGGCATAATCATCGACGTATGCCAAGTGGGCAGCTTCACCATCCCGGTACCGGGCTATCAATCTTCCGTCTTCCCGGCTCAATTGATTAAAGATAAAATCTGTTGCTTTTTCTGCCGCTTGACAATAGGAAGAGTCATCGAAAACGTGGGCGGCAAAGGCTAAAGCGGCAATCATCAACCCGTTCCAGGAAGTCAGAATCTTATTGTCCTTAAAGGGATGAATACGTTTTTCCCGTGCTTGGAAAAGTTTTTCTCGGTCAGGGGTAAATAAATCCTTATCCTTAAGGTTAATTTTCTGTTGAATCAGGTTGGGGATACTTTTCCCCTCGAAATTACCTGAAAGGGAGATATCGTAGTATTGGCAAAAATTCTCTCCCCTAGTATTTCCCAAGATTTCTTTAACTTCCTCCGGAGTCCAAAGATAAAACTTACCTTCTTCTCCTTCGGAATCAGCATCTTCCGCAGAAAAAAATGGCCCGTAGGGAGAAGTCATATCCCGTAATATATAGTGCAGGATTTCTTTTGCTGCTTGGGCATAGAATTGTTTTTGAGTGGCCTGAAAAGCTTCTAAATATGTGAGAGCAAGTAAAGCGTTATCATAGAGCATTTTTTCAAAATGAGGTACCAGCCATTTGGGATCGGTAGCATATCGAGAAAAACCAAATCCGATATGGTCGTATATACCGCCCCGATACATACTGTCCAACGTTTTTTCCACCATTTCTAAGGCTTTTTCCTTCCGGTATACTTTCCAATAACGAAGTAGAAAGCCTAAAATATGAGGGGTAGGAAATTTCGGTGCAGAGCCAAAACCTCCGAAGGTGTCATCAAAGCTGCGGCTCAACTGGTTAAAGGCATTGTGCAGTACTGTTTCGGTCAGTTCTTCTTTATCGATAGTATTTACCGGGGGTCTTAAGGACTCAATGATTTGCTCCCCTACTGTTAGAATTTTTTCCTGGTTGTTGGTCCAAAGGTCTTGAATATAACCCAGTATATCAACCAGTCCCGGAAGTCCCCTTCGCCCGTTTTTGGGAAAATAAGTTCCGGAAAAGAAGGGATTTTTGTCCGGAGTCATAATTACTGTTAAAGGCCACCCTCCCTGGCCGTTCATGGCCTGGCAGATAGTCATATAAATGTGGTCGATATCGGGACGTTCCTCCCTGTCTACTTTAATGGAAACAAAATGTTTATTGAGAATATCCGCTACTTCCGCATCTTCAAAAGACTCTTTTTCCATAACGTGGCACCAATGGCAGGTGCTATAGCCAATGCTGAGGAAAATGGGTTTGTCTTCTTTTTGAGCTTTATTAAAGGCTTCGTCACTCCAAGGGAACCAATCCACCGGATTATAGGCATGTTGAAGAAGATAAGGGCTTTTTTCATTTATCAGTCTATTGGGTGTTTCTGTGAGCGGCATAAATATCACCTCCAATATTGCATTTTATAGTAGAATACCCGAAAGTAAAATAACTTATAAGAGTTTTTCCTAAATCGCAAACGAGAAATTACCAATTACTGCTTTTTTAACAATCACCGTTTGATTTTTTACGAAAAAAAGTTTACACTTTTATAGTAAAGTGAAATAATTTGGAGAAGTGGAAAGTTATGATTTGCGGTACCGGAGTTGATATTATCGAAATAGACAGGATTAAGAAAGCTATTCAACGCTCGTCCTTTGTTTCCCGTGTTTTTACTGAAAGTGAAAGAGAAATATGCCTGAGTAAGTCAAATTATGGTGCTGCCCTAGCGGTCAGATTTGCTGCCAAAGAGGCGGTCCTAAAAGCGTTGGGAACAGGACTGCGGGGATGCAAATGGAAGGATATAGAAATTCTATCCTTGCCTAAGGGTCAGCCACAAGTAGTCCTTTACGGGGGCGCTAAAAATATTGCAGCCCAAAAAGGGATAACAAATATTCATATTACTTTGTCCCACAGCAGGGGTAATGCAATAGCTATATGCATAATGGAAGGGGAAGGTGTTGCTGATGAAGTTGGTGACTGCGGAAGAAATGCGCTTTCTTGACCAGGCGGCAATAAATGAGTATGGTATTCCGGGCATCATTCTGATGGAAAACGCCGGGCTAGCTGTTGTTAACACTATTAAAGACCATTTTAAAGGAAATGTAGCGCAAAAAAGGATTATCGTTTTTGCCGGAAAAGGTAATAACGGGGGAGATGGCTTTGTCGTGGCACGGCATCTATATAATGCCGGAGCTGATGTGAAAATATTTCTCTTGTGCAGGCCTGAAGAGCTTCAAGGGGATGCAGCTATTAACTGGAAAATAATAAGGAAAATGAATATCCGATACCAGGTTGTTATTAACGAAAGAGACATTAATTTAGTCAAAATTGGATTAATGTATAGCGAATTAATTGTAGATGCCATATTTGGAACCGGATTTCAAGGTGCTGTTCAGGGAATGGCTGCCAATGTTATTCAGTTGGTGAATGAGGCAGGGAAACCTGTTGTGGCTGTAGATCTTCCTTCGGGGGTAGAAGCAAATACCGGGTGTGTGTGGGGAGCATGTATTAAAGCTACATACACAGTTACCTTTGCCTTGCCCAAAATTGGCCTGGTTTTGGATCCGGGGGCCCGTTTTACCGGGAAATTAGTGGTAGGTGATATTTCCATGCCCCCTCAATTAATAGCCCAGAAAAACATTTCCCGTTTTCTGATAGATGCTGAATGGTGTCAAAGCAGAATTCTCAAAAGGGAAGTGGACAGCCATAAAGGAAGCTATGGTCATGTGGTGATTGTTGGCGGGTCTCCCGGTATGACCGGGGCGGTAGTACTGGCTGCCTCAGCTGCGGTAAGATCCGGAGCAGGTTTGGTAACGGCGGCTGTTCCTCAGGGTGTTAATTCTATTATTGAGGTTAAGGTTACAGAGGCGATGAGCTATCCTTTACCGGAAACAGGTGACGGAACCTTGGGTTTAGCTGCTCAAAAGATAATAGAAGGCATAGTTTCCCAAAAAACACTGGTTATCGGGCCCGGAATATCCCGGCAAGCTGAAACGCTGGAATTGGTTCAGTCTCTGGCGGCTAATATACCCTGCCCCTGTGTTATTGATGCGGACGCTTTGTATGCTTTAACAGGCTGTAGTGAATTAATCAAAAAAAGTTCTTATCCGGTGATCTTGACCCCCCACCCTGGTGAGATGGCCCAATTGTTGGGGATATCAATAGAGAAAGTGCAGGACAACCGGGTTGAAATTGCTCAAAAAACGGCCCGCGCATGGAATGCCATAATTGTATTAAAAGGGGCTAAAACTCTAGTTGCAACACCAGAGGGCAATTTGTATGTTAATTCTACCGGAAATCCCGGAATGGCAACGGGAGGTACCGGAGATGTTTTGGCGGGAATGATTGGGGCTTTTATGGCCCAAGGGATTAATCCTGAGGAGGCTGCTGCCTTAGGAGTTTTTCTCCATGGATTGTCCGGAGACAGTGTTGCCAGTTTTAAAGGTCAAAGGGGTTTGGCTGCAGGAGATTTAGTAGACAATTTACCAAAAATTATAAAAGACTTCGAGGTACTTTAATGGAAATAGGTTTGTATCGCCCGGCTTGGGCAGAAATAAATTTAAGTGCTGTAGCTCATAATATGAAAGAGATTCGTAAAATTGTGCGGCCTGAAACGGAAATTATGGCGGTAATTAAAGCTAATGGCTACGGTCACGGAGCGGAAAAAATAGCTAAAACAGTCTTAAATTGTGGCGCCGGACGATTAGCCGTTGCTACTTTGGGGGAAGCAATTAAATTAAAAAGGGCCGGAATTCAAGCACCTATTCTTATTCTTGGATATACTCCGCCTGCTCAAGTACCCCTAGCGATTGATTATGATATCACTCAAACGGTTTATACGCTAAATATGGCCCAAAATATTTCCCGGGTAGCAGAGGAAAAAGGCAAACAGGTTGCCGTCCATATTAAAATTGATACAGGTATGGGGCGAATAGGCTTTCTTCCCGGTGGGGAAACTGTAAAGAAAATAATTCAAATTACCCGGATGAAGGGTTTGCTTGTTGAAGGTATTTACACTCATTTTGCTTTAGCCGATCATCAAGATAAATCTTATACGAGATATCAATTATCCAAATTTCAAGAGGTTATTGCGGCTTTGGATGGTGAGGGTATCCACATTCCCCTAAAACATGCGGCCAATAGTGCTGCCATAATTGATATGCCGGAAACCCACATGGATATGGTAAGACCAGGTATTATAATTTACGGATGCTATCCTTCTGAAGAAGTCCAAAAATCCAGGATATATTTAATGCCAGCAATGCAGTTAAAAGCCCAGGTATCTTTTGTCAAGAAGATCGGTACTGGAACGAGTATCAGTTATGGTCGAAAATTCATTGCCGAGAAGGAAACTATGATTGCTTCTCTTCCTTTAGGATATGCCGATGGCTATTCCAGGTTATTATCCAACCAGGGTTATGTTTTGATCAGAGGCCATAAAGCTCCGGTAGTAGGAACGATTTGCATGGATCAATTTATGGTTGATGCTTCCGGTATTTCCGGAATAAAAGTCGGTGATGAAGCAGTACTGTTTGGAACCCAGGGAACAGAAAAAATTTCGGTGGAAGAAATTGCCCAAAGGTTAGGAACAATTAATTACGAAATATTATGTATGGTAAGTGAAAGAATACCGAGAATATATATCTAGAACTACTACCAATATTTACCTGGCAAAAAATAGACGTTTTAATTGAAAGATATCTTGGCCAAAAGCTATAATAGATTATATTAATCGGTGGTGTATTATTTTTTGGAGGTGCACCTGTGCCAAATTTAAAGCGGATTATGATTAGTGTGCCGGATAATTTGCTTGAGGAATTTGATGGTTTGGTTGATCTGGAGAAAAAAAATCGAAGTGAGTTTATTCGGGAAGCAATGAAATTTTACCTTGCACACCGGAGGAGACGGGTTATTTATGAACAAATGAAAAAAGGTTATCAAGAAATGGCCCGTATTAATTTATCTATTGCCCGGGAATCTTTTGGGGCAGAAAATGAAGCTCTGAGTAATTGTGATAATAAATTAACGGAGTATCGAAAATGATAGTAAGACGCGGCGAAGTATTCTTTGCGGAACTAAATCCCGTCCAGGGCTCGGAACAGGGAGGTACAAGGCCGGTCTTAGTAGTTCAAAATGATATTGGTAATCAATACAGTCCGACAACAATTATTGTGGCCATTACATCTCAAATAAATAAAGCAAAGCTTCCCACCCACGTAGAACTTCCCAAAGAAAAAACAGGATTAGATAAGGATTCTGTCATCTTAACGGAACAGGTCCGCACGATAGATAAAAGCCGCCTTCACCAAAAGGTAACCATATTAAGTGATGACATTATGTACAGAGTAAATCAGGCACTGGAAATTAGTCTCGGTTTAACTGATATTTATAATTAAGGGTCAAGCCTTGAAAATTTTATTCTAGGCTTGGCCCTAAATTATTAGGGGGGAAGCACATAGTGAGCCCTTTAATCGGTATTACGTCCGGTGATGATTATTCTGAGGACTTATTTTTTCTGAGAAACTATTATGTCAAAGCCGTGGAAGGGGTCGGCGGAGTTCCTTTTATAATACCAACTGTAGAACGGCAATTTGCCCGGACGACTTATGTTAGTACTTTAGATGGCCTGATTCTTTCCGGTGGGGGGGACGTTGACCCCTTATCTTTTGGTGAGGAACCTCAAAGGGGTACGGGAAAAATTTCTCCCCTACGAGATGATTTTGAGATTATGCTGGTAAAGGAATTTTACCGCGGTGGGAAACCGATACTGGCTATTTGCCGGGGGATTCAGGTAATGAACATTGCTTTGGGAGGGACTATTATTCAAGATATAAACACCGGGACAATCAACCGTCTAAAACATGATCAAGAAGCACCGAAATGGCACACGACTCACTTGATTACAGTGCAGGAGGGGACTAAGTTATCAAGTATTCTCCCTGGCAATAAATGGAGTGTGAATAGTTTTCACCATCAGGCAGTAGAACGCCTGGCCCCGGGTTTTGTGGTATCCGCCTATGCTTCCGATGGAATTATAGAAGCAGTTGAATCCGTAGAACACCCTTTTGCTCTTGGTGTTCAATGGCACCCGGAATGTAATTGGTCTGTTGATTTGGGAAGTTACAGGATTTTTAACAGTTTTGCCCGGGCCTGTAGAGAGATTTCTATACATAAAAATATTTAATGAAAAATGGGGAAAAGCAAAAGGGAGGTTTTTTGCAGGTTTTTTTATTTTTCCGGAGAAATAGATATGCCAATACGGATTGAATGGAAAAGGTGGGCTGAAGGTGCTGGCAATTATAAATGGGAAAATTATTACGATGGAAGGAAAAGTATATCCGAAAGGCTCTGTTTTAATAGATGAAGGCAAAATTATGGCTGTAGGAGATAATGTTCTTATTCCGAAGGGGATGAATGTGATCAATGCTGCGGGAAAAGTGGTAATGCCCGGTCTGGTTGATGCGCATTGTCACGTGGGTTTGATGGAGGAAATCTACCAGGTGGAAGGAAATGACCTTAATGAAACTACCAACCCGATTACTCCTCATTTAAGGGCTTTAGATGGAATTAATCCTGAGGATGAGGCGTTTCGGGATGCTGTGCGCGCAGGAGTAACTACGGTGGCAGTCGCTCCCGGAAGCGCTAATGTAGTGGGCGGTCAGATTGTGGTCATGAAAACCTTTGGTAATGTGGTGGACAGAATGGTCCTCAAACAACCTGCCGGTTTAAAGATTGCATTTGGGGAAAATCCCAAGCGTGTTTATGGGGATAATAAAAAAATGCCGTCAACCAGGATGGCGACAGCAGGTCTATTGAGAGAAATTTTTGTAAAAGCGCAAAACTATGCCGCTAAGTCTCACGAGAGAGATATTACGCTGGAACCTGTAATTCAGGTACAAAAAAAAGAAATATCATTGCATGCCCACGCCCACCGTTCTGATGATATTATGACTGCGGTCCGGATAGCAAAAGAGTTTGATTTGCCTTTAGTTATTATTCATGGAACGGACAGTTATAAAGTAGTACAGGAACTTACCGTGGCCGGAATACCTGTGGTGTCCGGCCCCCATTTAGTAAACCGGGCGAAAGTAGAAATGAAAGACAAGACTTGGAAAACCCCCGCTATATTAACTCAGGCGGGCATTAAAGTGGCTTTAATGACCGACCATCCTGTATTACCGATTCAGTATCTCTCTCTTTGTGCCAGTTTGGCCTACCGGGCGGGAATGAGTGAAGAAGATGCCTTAAAAGCAATTACCATTACACCAGCGGAAATATTAGGCGTATCACAACGGATAGGCAGCTTGGCGAAAGGGAAAGATGCTGATATTATTATCAGTAGTGGCAGTATTCTTTCTATGGAAACTGTAATGGAAACCGTTATTATAAATGGAAAGGTGGTATTTCAGAATAGAGGGGAGCCGGCTTAGTTTGCTTTGGGAAGCCTTCTTTGAGTTATTATTTATTTGGAGTGTTATTTATGGATCTGTCTATTTTAGAAAAAAAACTGCAAAGCTGCACCCGCTGCGATCTGCATCGGAAACGAAACAACATGGTTTTTGGAAAAGGCAGTCTGACGGCGTCTATTATGTTTATTGGGGAGGGGCCGGGCGAACAGGAGGATCTGCAGGGAATGCCTTTTGTGGGCAAAGCGGGACAGCTGCTAGACAGGATTATAGAGGCAGCTCAATTACCGCCTGAACATATTTATATCTGTAATGTGGTGAAATGCCGCCCCCCGGGAAATCGCCTTCCGAATAAGATAGAAATTGAAGCATGCAAGCCTTTTTTAAGAGAACAGGTACGTTATATTAAACCCCGAATAATTGTTTGCTTGGGAGCCCTTTCTGCCCAAACAGTAGTGCATCCCGGAATTAGAATTACCAGAGACAGGGGGATCTGGGTTCAAAAAGGAAATTATAGAATAATGCCTACCTTTCATCCTGCCGCTTTACTTAGAGACCATTTAAAAAAGAGGCCGGTGTGGGAAGATATGAAAAAAGTACGGGATGAATTTTTAAAAATAACCGGGACCTGTTGATGTATAGAAACAGGAGGTTGTTGCTAATGATAAACTGAACTACTTGATTTGGTTATAATAATTAGGGGTGACCAAATATATAATTAGAGTCAGCCGAAATTTCGCGAAATTTGGCACTGATAAAATGGAGGAATGAATTTGTTTGTGATGAGAACAAATTCCCCGGAAGAAACCTTTTCTTTTGCGGAGAAGCTGGCGCGTTTTCTCAAAGGGGGTATGGTTATAGCCATAACCGGGGAACTTGGTGCCGGGAAAACTTTGTTTGCTCAGGGAATTGCCCGGGGTTTAGGGGTAAAGGATACGGTTACCAGTCCTACTTATACTATTATCAACGAGTATTGTGGACAAGTTCCCTTTTATCATCTGGATTTATACCGATTAGAAGATGAAAGGGAAGCTTTAGAGCTTGGTTTGGAAGAATATCTTGAATCTTCAGGAGTTGTCCTAATAGAGTGGCCGGAACGAGTGGAGAATATTCTGCCTGCTTCCTGTATTAAAATTCAGATGGAGAAAGGCTATGATCATCAGGGACAGGAATTCAGGAGAATAATTATTTTTTCCCAGGATGAAGAAACTGATTTGTTGATTGGAGAGTTTGCAAAAAATGAAAATATTAGCTCTTGATACCGCCACTAGAGTTGCCGGTGCCGCCATCATATATGAAGCGGGAATTTTGGCTGAAAGTTTTCTCAATACGGGTAAGACCCATTCCCAGCGGCTTCTTTCCTTAATAAATGACATGCTCAGCAACGCTGATCTGACATTAGATGAAATGGATGGATTTGCTGTAACGGTGGGACCGGGATCCTTTACAGGTGTGAGGATTGGTATTGCTACTGTCAAAGGTTTTGCCCAGGTACTACAAAAACCTGTTACTCCTATTATTACCTTAGATGCGCTGGCACAAAATGCAATGGGGGCCCATGGTTATATTTGCCCTATTCTTGACGCGCGTAAAAATGAAGTGTATACTGCCCTTTATTACCACGAAAAAGGAATTATCAGGCGCTTGACCGAATATGAAGCGCTGTCACCTGATGTTTTACTTAAAGATCTCAAGGCGAAAAAAGAACCTGTTACATTTTTGGGAGATGCAGTTTTTGTATACCGTCAATTAATTGAGGGGTATTTAGGGGAATGGGCTTTATTCCCTTCTTTATCTCAGATTCATTTACGAGCAGCCCCGGTAGCTTTTTTAGGGATGGAAAAAATTCTTAAGGGAGATGTGGCCGGTGTTAATGACATTGAGCCATTTTACTTAAGAAAATCGGAAGCTGAAGTAAAATGGGACCAGGCTCACGAAGGAGGCAGCTGTGATGGAAAAGATCTCCCTTCTTCCTCTTAAACCAGAAGATATAGATCAAGTTTTAAGTATTGAAAAAGTTTCATTTCCTACTCCTTGGAGCAGAGAATCTATTTTAAACGAATTGATGTATAATTCTTTAGCTCATTATTATGCTTGTTTTCGCTCGGATAAACTAATTGGTTACGGCGGGATGTGGATTATTATTGATGAAGCTCATATTACTACTATAGCTGTTCATCCTGATTACCGGGGCCGAAAAATCGGGGCGGCTATTATGCTTCATTTAATGGCTCAGGCAATAGAAAAAGGTGCCGATAAAATTACTTTAGAGGTACGTCCGTCAAATATTGCTGCCGAGAGACTTTATAGCCAGCTAGGATTTAAGGCAGTCGGACGGAGAAAGGGGTATTATTCAGATACAAAGGAAGATGCAATTATTATGTGGAAGAATTTAATTGTCAAATAAAAAAGGGCCTGGGGCTCTCTTTTTGCCTCAGGCCTATGCTATTATTAGTGAATATAAATTTGGGGTTGAAATTGATGACAACAATAAATATTTTAGCTATCGAAAGCAGTTGTGATGAAACCTCCGCAGCTGTAGTGGCAGATGGGAAGGAGATCAAGTCAAATATCATACTATCCCAGGTTGCCGTACACCAAAGGTTTGGAGGTGTAGTCCCTGAGATTGCCTCACGTCAGCATTTGGAAGCGATATCTCCGGTAGTTCAGGAGGCGGTTAACAAGGCCGGTATGAATTTTTCAGATATAGATGCTGTTGCCGTAACTTACGGGCCTGGATTAGTGGGGGCCTTATTGGTGGGGGTTTCATACGCAAAAGCAATATCTTACGCGCTTAAAAAACCTCTTATTGCAGTGCACCATCTTGAAGGGCATATATATGCCGGTTTTTTAGAGCATAAAGATATGGAATTTCCTTTGGTCGCCCTGGTGGTATCCGGCGGTCATACCAGCCTACTATACTTATCAGGTCCCGGTGACTATGTTTTATTAGGACAAACTAGAGATGATGCTGCTGGGGAAGCCTTTGATAAAGTGTCCCGTAGTTTAGGGCTGGGCTATCCCGGAGGGCCTCAGATCGAAAAAATGGCTGCACAGGGGGACAAGGATAAAATAGTATTTCCCAGAGCATGGCTAGAAGAAGGGAGTCTTGATTTTAGTTTTAGCGGGCTAAAATCAGCGGTTTTAAATTACTTAAACCAGTGCCGGATGAAAGGAGAAGCTTATTGTACTGGGGATGTCGCGGCGGGCCTTCAGGAAGCAATTGTAGATGTTTTGTCCGCTAAGGCAGTAATGGCCTCAAAAAAAATGGCGGTGTCGACTATTATTTTGGCCGGGGGAGTTGCGGCCAACGGTAGATTAAGGGAAGTACTGTCCCACAGGGCCGGCAGGGAAAAGATCAGAGTAATTTGGCCGTCCCCAATTTTATGTACCGATAATGCTGCAATGATCGGCTGTGCTGCTTATTATAAGTTTTTAAAAGGTGATTTTGCGGATTTAACATTGAACGCGGTACCGAACATTCCATTATTTATTCGAAACGGGAATACAATGCTTTGATAAAACAGATGTTTTGTGGATGAAAAGCTGTGGATAATGTGCATAACTTTGTTAATAACTAAGGATTTTGGGCTTAAGGTATGTGGAAAACAAATCAGTGCACAAAACAGTTTGTTTTGTGGATAGTGTTTTAAAACGCCTATTTTATAATGAAAGAGGCTGTTAATTAGGATGTGGATACAATATAGTAAGTAAATATAACAAAAATGGCTGTTGTTCCGACCAAAGACGTATTTTTAAGGAAATTTCACCGATTATCGTATTATTTCCTCAGGGGGAGAGATAATCTGTATAATTTTGTAATAATTGGCTACAGGTATCTGGATTTGTTAAGGGAACAATCCATTTATTGATGTATAGACATAGAATTGGAAAGGGAAAATAATGAAAAAAGAGATGCGTAAGGTAGTTCTGCAGGCCCGCCAGGCGATGACTCGGGAAATAGTGCAGGAAAAAAGTATTATTATTTGTTCTAAAATAGCACAAATTGAAACCTTTCGGAAAGCTAAAATAATTATGGCTTATTTACCTTTTCGCAATGAGGTGGATGTAACGCTTTTATTTCCCTCTTTATGGGATCAGGGCAAAAGAATTGTGATTCCCCTTTGTGATACCAAAAATAAAGCTCTCATACCTTCGGAGCTAAAAAGTATGGAAAGAGATTTACAGCCAGGGGTTTGGGGAATTCTTGAGCCAAAGCCGGGATGTGTACGTCCGGTAGCTCCTCAAGAAATTGATTTTGTGATTGTGCCCGGGGTATCCTTTGACCCCAGTTGTAACCGTTTAGGGTATGGAGGCGGCTATTATGACCGTTTTTTACCTCAGTTAAGAAATGATGCCCCTAAAATAGCTGTTGCATTTGAAATTCAAATAGTGGCGGATACCGCTCCGAAAGAATTTGATTTTCCCATGGATGGTGTGATTACCGAGAGCTGTGTCTATAATAATTTTAAATAAATGTTTCTCCTGGAAAAACCCCAACATAACTTGTTTGGTTGCATAAATTATGTAGAAACAGTTTTACGTAGTATGGTAGCAACACCCTGCGCAGGCGAATCACGAAAGGGGGCGAGCCCATGGACGGGTGAGAGGGTCACTGAACATGGACGTGAATTGGTCCGGTATCCCTTCGTCGTGAGATAAGGAGATGGTGTTGCCTATGCGAAGTCTGGTGACAAAATATTTATGTATTTAGATGCACTAAATATGACTTTTCATAGGGGAATTATAAATAAAAAATTACCAAAAACCAGGGAATTAGACTGAATTTGACCTATTGACGAAGGATGACGAATAACAAAAAAAGGGAATTACCTTATGATCACGAATAGGTAAAAAAAATTGTGCTTATAAGGTGATTTAATGTTTAATAAGGATGAGGTTTTTTCTCAGTCTCTATTAGTGCGTGCTTTGTTATTTGTTGTTTCTTTAGCTGTTACCGGATACACTTTGTACACGATGGACTATACTCCTTTATCCTTAATAAGTCCGGTTAATCAAAGCGTTTTTATCATGGTTCTAATAATCATTTGGGTAGGTGCGGTTGCCTTTTTCTTTGTTCAAGGCAGTGCAAAAAAAAGACTTCAGTTCAAAAAATGGCTTAATCAAGTAAATAATCCTAAGAGAAAAATTCCCGGGTGTGGGGACGAAGAATATGTATTTTCGGAGTTCCGGAATCCAAAAGATATATACCGAAGCATTATAGATTCTCTCTCATCTGCCGTTCTGGTTATAGATATGCAAGAAAAAATTTTATTAATAAATAGTGGGGCGTCAGAGTTGTTAGGTTTGGAAAAAGAACGGTTTATAGGAAAAAATTACCGAGATATGACCTGCCTAAAACTATTGCCAGACAAAAAATGCTTTCTTTTTTCTTTAGTAGAGGATACCCTAAAAAGGGGTATTAGATACCAAAATATTGAGTTGGAGGGATTATTAAAAGATAATCAGACTATGAATATCTCCGTTTCCACAAAGATCCTTTATGATCATTTTCATCATCCTATGGGCATTATGTTGGCATTTACGGATGAAACTACAGTAAAGCAATTAGAAGAACAGCTGCAAAGATATGAATGTCTAAGTGTGGTGGGGCAAATGGCGGCAGGTATAGTACATGAAATTCGAAACCCTTTGCAGTCTATAATGAGTTTTATCCAATTGTTGGAGGAAAGAAAAATCGGGAACGACCATATTTTGGCCTATACTGATATTGTGATGCATGAAATCAACCGCATTAATTGTATTATCAGAGAATTTCTCCAGTTGTCACGTCCGGCTAATGCAGCTTTTCACCGGCATGATCTCAACAGCATTATCAAAGAAATAGTTTTGTTAATGGAAAGTGAGTCTATTCTAAATAATATTGCTATTGAAACAGAATATGGCAAAAAAATTCCCTCCATGATTTTAGACAGGGCCCAATTAAAGCAGGCGATAATTAATATGCTCTCCAATGCTTTTGCAGCAATGCCCCAAGGTGGTACGGTTACTATAAAAACTTGGTATGATTATCATCTTAATGAAGCCTGTATTGAGATTTCTGATACCGGGGTTGGGATGGATACGGAAACAATAAACCAGATTGGGACACTTTTTTTTACAACTAAAGATCAGGGTACCGGTTTAGGGCTGCCGGTAAGCTACCGCATTATCAATGATCATGGAGGTCAAATAGAAGTTTCAAGTTCCCTGGGAAAAGGAAGTACCTTTTTAATTAAATTGCCGGGTTTAGGTGGTTTGGGAGAAGAATTAGAAGGATTTCACGAATTAACGTAGAAATATTAGAAATATTAAAAGAAATATAGGATTTTGGAAACGTATTATTTTATGAAGTACGACAATGGGTTTCAATAAAAATATTAAATATTGAGACAATTGCATACTCTCCTAACCATTTACCCTAAGGCATGCTATGGGTGGATGGTCCGGCGTAGGCCAAAGGGTAGTTGTCGGAAACGTCATTACCTCCCAAACTTGGAAAGGAGTGCCCAAATAATATTTAGACACCTTTTTGGGTGTTTTTTTATATCAGATGAAGAAAGGAGCAGTTATATGACAAATATTCCTCAAGAAGTATTGGATACCGTGAAGGCGGTTTCGGTAGATGGGGTGTTAACTTGTCCTCAGGCTCATGAAATTGGGAAGGATCTGGGGGTACCTCTTTCAATGATTGGTACTGCTGCTGATATATTGGGTATTAAGATAAAGAACTGCCAGTTAGGATGTTTTTAGCGTGAAAGAACTATTCCAAGTATTGACTGTAGATAAAGCCCGGGAAAAGATAGTTCAGAATTATGTTTTTCATCAAGAGATCGAATCGGTAAAAATTGCTCAAGGATTTGGACGAAAGCTGGCCCAGGACATTACTGTTTCTCTTCCCGTTCCAGGGTTTAATCGTTCCACGGTAGATGGCTATGCTGTAAAGAGTACCGACACCTTTGGTGCTTCCGAATCGTTACCTGCTTTACTGACTATAGTAGGTGAGATTCCTATGGGGTCTAAAACCGAGATTGCGCTCAGTGCTAATGAAGCGGCAGCTATTGCAACGGGAGGTATGCTTCCCCGGGATGCTGATGCTGTGGTGATGATTGAGTATACGGAAAAAATTGATGATGTTACAATAGAGGTCTCGAAAGCTGTGGCACCCGGTGATAATGTATTGCGGAAGGGTGAGGATTTTGCGGAGGGTGATCTTGTTTTACCAAAAGGAACCCGAATCGGCCCTTTTGAAATGGGGTTGATGGCGGGAACAGGTTATGATACCCTTTTGGTGGAAAGGCCGCTGCGCGTGGGCATCATATCTACCGGAGAGGAATTGGTAAACCCCGGAGAGGTTCCTCAAATTGGTCAGATCAGAGATATCAATAGTTATTGCCTGTCTGGTTTGGTGGAACAGAGCGGATGTAATCCAGCCCTCTATGGAATTGTCAGGGATAACAGAAATGAGTTAACTAAAGCCCTGCACCAGGCGGTGCAGGAAAATGATCTTGTGATCATATCGGGTGGGAGTTCCATCGGGATGCGTGATATGACTTTAGAAGTACTTGAAGAAGGGTTGCTTTTTCATGGTGTTGCTATGCGCCCGGGTAAACCTACGTTGGCATCAGTAATTGATGAAAAACTGGTGATAGGATTGCCCGGTCATCCGGCTTCGGCGGCAATAGCCTTTTATGTACTGGTTAAGCCTTTGCTGGAAAACGGGTGCTATTTGAATACAGGCAAGGTTATTTGGGCTACCTTGAGCCGCAACCTGGCTTCAGGACCGGGTCGGGAAGACTATATCAGAGTTAAACTAGCATCTGCTGCGGAAGGTTATACCGTAGCGACGCCGGTTTTAGGAAAGTCCGGTTTAATACGGCCCCTTGTTGAAGCAGATGGGTTAGTTAAAATCCCCCTTCATAAGGAAGGGCTGTCTGCCGGGGAAAGGGTTGAAGTATATTTATTTTAGTAAATAATTTAGAACCTGGAGACGGAGTTGACATTTAATATGGCCAAACGTCGAGTTTATTTAGATAATATTCCTCTTGAAGAGGCGGAAAGAATTTTTCGGGATTTTTTAGTTGCTCAAAAGATAGCGGCTAAAACTGAAATCATTCCGGTTGTTAAGGCCGCAGGAAAAGTGACGGCTGAAGCAGTTTATGCCCGGAATTCATCTCCACATTATCATGCTTCTGCAGTAGACGGGATAGTAGTATGCGCCCAGGACACATACGGGGCCAGCGAAACAACCCCGGTTAGATTAAATCTGGGCACAGAAGCAGTGGAGGTAGATACAGGGGACCCGATTCCAGAGGGTTTTAACGCCGTCATCATGGCGGAAAACCTACATTACCCCGATGAGGATACCGTAGAAATTATTCAGTCTGCAGCCCCTTGGCAGCATGTTCGGACCTTGGGGGAAGATATGATAGCAGGTGAAATGATTGTGCCGGCTCATCATCAAATTTCCCCAGTTGACATTGGAGCGTTTTTAGCCGGCGGGGTTTTAAATGTTAAGGTATACAGCCAGGTAAAATTAGGGATCTTGCCTACAGGAACAGAATTGGTTCCCCCGGGAAGCTCCTTAGAACCGGGAGATATTGTTGAGTATAACGGTGCGATGCTGGCCTCTTCCGCGAAAAATTGGGGTGCTGAGGTAAAACTATTTGAAGCTACCGTCGATAACTATGAAGAATTAAAAGCAAAGATTAAAAAGGCGGCTGAAATTTTTGATATTGTAGTCATTAATGCAGGTTCGTCGGCGGGACGGGAGGATTTTACCGCCGACATTATTAGAGAATTGGGAGAAGTAATCGTACACGGGGTGGCCATTAAACCCGGGAAACCGGTGATTTTAGGGGCTATTAGCAAGACACCGGTAATTGGTATTCCCGGTTATCCCGTTTCTGCATATTTTACCTTTGATCTTTTTGTCAAACCCCTGGTATACTGGATGATGGGCTTGGATTCTCCATCAGTGGAAACCCAAAAGGCTTTTACAGCCCGAAAAATTGTTTCAACGCTGGGACAGGAAGAGTTTGTGCGGGTAAAATTAGGAAAAATAGGAGAAAAGTTAATTGCGACCCCAATTTCTCGGGGTGCAGGTGTGATAACATCTTTGGTTAAAGCAGATGGGGTTTTACGAATCCCTCGTTTATCGGAAGGCTACCATGCTGGTGAGGAAGTATTAATTGAGTTAATGCGTGATCTAAGTCAGATTGAAAAAACGATTGTAGTTACCGGAAGCCATGATATGTGCTTAGATATTATCCGTAATTATTTAGGAAAAAGCGGGTTAGCAGATCTTTCCAGTGCTCATGTGGGGAGCATGGGTGGCATTATGGCCATCCGGCGGGGTGAGGCCCACGGGGCAGGTATCCATTTGCTTGATCCCGAAAATGGTGAGTATAATATTTCCTATATACAAAGATATTTATCTCGGGAGAAGGTAGTCTTAATGAATTTAGTTTACCGGCAACAAGGGTTAATGGTCCCCAGGGGAAATCCTAAAAATATTAAAGGTGTCAGTGATTTGACCCGGTCTGATATTATTTTTGTTAACAGGCAGGCCGGGGCCGGAACACGTGTATTATTAGATTATCTCCTGAGTCAGAAGGAGATTATGCCTGATGATATAGAAGGCTACCGGCGGGAAGAATTTACTCATTTGGCAGTTGCCGTAGCCGTAGCTTCCGGAACTGCTGATTGCGGTATGGGTATTTTAGCTGCGGCTAATGCTATGGATTTGGATTTTATTCCCATTGCAGAGGAAAGGTATGATCTTTTGATTAGCGGCGCTTACTGGGATTCTCCGTTGATCGGGTGTTTAAGGGATGTTATTAATTCCACGGAATTCCTTTCCAAGGTAGAAGAACTTGGGGGATACAGTACCCGAGATACAGGAAAAGTGATGTGGAGGAGCTAAATTATGTTAATAGATAAATATAACAGAAAAATCAGTTACCTCAGAATATCTGTTACCGACAAGTGTAATTTACGGTGCCGTTACTGTATGCCTGAAGACGGGGTAGATTTAAAAAGTCATAATATGATTTTAAGATGGGAAGAAATTTACCGGATGGTTAAGGTGTTTTGTTCCCAAGGGATTAATAAAGTTCGCATCACTGGAGGTGAACCTTTAGTCCGCAAGGGAATCTTACAATTCGTCGATAGTTTGGCCGGTTTAGGGTTAAAGGATATCGGTATCACAACAAATGGAATACTCCTAAAGTCAATGGCTGCCGATTTAAAAAGTGTAGGGGTTTCCAGGGTTAATATCAGTCTTGATTCTTTGGATAAACAAAAATACGATTGGATTACCCGTGGTGGCGAGATAAAAAAGGTGTTTGAGGGAATCGAAGAGGCTTTTTCAGTTGGTTTAGAACCAGTAAAATTAAACGTGGTTGTTGTGCGTGGTTTTAATGATGATGAAGTGGACAAGTTAGCTTTGCTTACAAAAGATATGCCTCTCCATGTTCGCTTTATTGAACTTATGCCTGTAGGTTTGGGGAGCATTTGGGGAAAAGAAAGCTTTGTCAGTACAGAGGAAACTATGGGAAAAATAAGTACCCTGGGGGAACTTATTCCTGCCCAGGTTTTTGGAAACGGGCCGGCAAAAGTATGGAGGTTAGCGGGATGTCAGGGGACATTAGGATTTATCAGTGCAATTAGTGAACATTTCTGTGCTCAATGTAACCGTGTTCGGTTAACAGCAGATGGAAGAATATATCCTTGTTTACATGGGGATAGTTATATTTCATGTTTTGATATGTTACGCAATGGGGTATGTGAAGAAGATTTAAAAAAGACCGTTCAAAAGGTTGTTACTTTAAAGCCCGGGCAGCATCATTTAGGAGTACAAGAAAGAATGATGAATGCAATTGGAGGCTGAAAACAAACTTCTTGTTAAATAAATTCCTCTTTTTGGGGAATTTTTTAATTTTTATGAATAAACCTCCTTTTATTTGGTAATAACTTGATAAGGGTAAATTGATATATTTCTAATTTAAAGCTAATTCAAGAGAAAGAAAGAAAAAAAGAAATATTACCTAAAATGATCCCTAAAATAATCAAAAATGATTAAATAGGGGGGTTGCTATATTATTCATCCCTTAATATTATAGATATTGGATATTAGCACTCAACCTTGGTGAGTGCTAACAATAAATTTACAAATTAAGAAGGAGGGTACATCATAATGAACATTCAGCCATTAGGAGATCGTGTTGTCATCAAAGTACTTGCTTCAGAAGAAAAAACCAAGAGTGGTATTGTATTGCCGGATACTGCCAAAGAAAAACCCCAAGAAGGAGAAGTTGTGGCTGTAGGGCCGGGCAGAGTATTAGAAAACGGCCAAAGAGCTGCTTTAGAAGTCAAGGTCGGTGATCTTGTAATTTACTCTAAATATTCCGGCACTGAAGTAAAAATTCAAGGGGAAGAATACCTTATTTTAAATGGCGATCGTGATATTTTAGCTATTGTAGCAAAATAATTTTTGGAGGAGGAGGAAAATAAAATGGCAAAAGATATTATTTTTCGAGAAGAAGCTCGTCGGGCTTTGGAAAAGGGAGTTAACGCTTTAGCTGATGCAGTCAAAGTTACTCTAGGACCTAAAGGCCGTAATGTAGTTTTGGAGAAAAAGTTTGGGTCTCCGTTAATTACCAATGATGGTGTTACTATTGCAAGAGAAGTTGAATTGGAAGATCCTACAGAGAATATGGGTGCTCAGTTGGTTAAAGAAGTTGCTACCAAAACCAATGATGTCGCCGGGGACGGAACCACTACCGCATGTTTGCTGGCACAGGCCATTATCCGGGAAGGTATGAAAAATGTTGCTGCAGGTGCTAATCCTATTAGCCTTAAGAGAGGAATAGAAAAAGCAGTTGCCGCTGCAGTTGCAGAATTAAAGAATGATTCAAAGAAAATTGAAAGCAAAGAAGCTATTGCTCAAGTAGCATCAATTTCAGCTAATGATAAAGAAATTGGAAACTTAATAGCAGATGCTATGGATAAGGTTGGTAATGACGGTGTTATTACCGTTGAAGAAAGCCAGGGTTTTGAAACTACCTGTGAAGTAGTAGAAGGTATGCAATTTGACCGAGGATATATTTCCCCCTATATGATCACCGATTCTGATAAAATGGAAGCAATTTTGAATGATCCCTACATATTAATCGTGAACAAAAAGATATCTGCCATTAGCGATATCCTTCCTGTATTGGAAAAGGTAGTTCAGGGTGGAAAACAATTATTAGTTATCGCAGAAGATGTAGAAGGTGAAGCACTAGCTACCTTGGTTGTAAACAAACTAAGAGGAACCTTTAGCTGTGTTGCTGTTAAAGCACCAGGCTTCGGTGACCGTCGTAAAGCAATGTTGCAGGATATTGCTATTCTTACCGGCGGAGAGGTTATTTCTGATGAATTAGGCTTGAAATTGGAAAACACTACTATTGATATGTTAGGCCGGGCACGTCAGGTTAAAGTTGACAAGGAAAATACCACTATTATTGACGGAGCAGGAAATACGGAAGAAATCCAGGATCGTATTGCCCAAATTAAAAAACAGTATGCAGAATCCACTTCAGAATTTGATAAGGAAAAACTTCAGGAGCGGATGGCTAAATTAGCCGGCGGTGTAGCGGTAATTAAAGTTGGGGCTGCTACCGAAACTGAATTAAAAGAAAAGAAGATGCGTATTGAAGATGCCCTCTCCGCAACCCGGGCTGCTGTAGAAGAAGGTATTGTTTCCGGTGGCGGTACCGCTTTTATCAATTCTCTTCCTGCTATTGCAGCTTTAACAGGTGATGCCGATGAGTTAACCGGTATTAGAATTATTCAAAAAGCTCTGGAAGAACCTGTGAAACAGATTGCTTGCAATGCCGGTGTTGAAGGTGCCATTATTGTTGAAAAAGTTAAAGAAGCTGAAAAGGGTGTTGGTTTCAATGCTGTGAGCGGCAAGTTCGAAAATATGATTGCTGCTGGTATTGTTGATCCGACTAAAGTTACCCGTTCCGCTCTCCAGCATGCGGCATCAATTGCTTCCTTGCTGCTGACTACGGAAGCTGCGATAGCTGATATTCCGAAAGAAGAGCCGGCAATGCCCGGCGGTGGAGGAATGGGCGGCGGAATGCCTCCAATGATGTAATTTCACATAAAAATTAATTTAACCGGACAGCTTTGCTGTCCGGTTTACATTTACACCGGAAAATATAAGTTCAGTAGACACAAACCACTGTATTTTATTTCAAAACAGGTGCTTCAATTGTTATTTTTTCATTATGGTCGTATAACTCAACTTCCACAGTAAGGCGGCCGGACTCATTTTCTTTTGATGTGGCGGTGACAATAGCCTTATTAATTAATTGGTGTTTTTTATCAACCCAAACCAAGTACTTCAGGTCTTTGAAGTAATTATCTAGCCACTTATTTTGTACTTTGGGAATACATTCTAATTTGTATAATTTTTTATTTTTTATTTTTTCTTTTCCCAGGTAAGAAGCAGAAACCAGATCTTTGAAATAAAAGTTGGATAAAGGATTAAGTTCTGCCATCAACAGGGATTCCTTAATCAGGGAGTTATTATCGGTAATAATCCATCTCTGGGTGAGAGGATCCATCCGATAAGTAGTATTGTTTATTTGGTAGACGTTTACTTCGGTGCCCAGCATAGATCCGGTTACGTGAAAACAGTTTTCTCCGGATTTTTCCCCGGTAAGATTACTAAATACTTTTCCTTCTCCATCCAGATTAATAGTAGATTTTGTTTTAAAACGATAGGATTTTGCGGATAAGGTATTGTTAATTGATTTGGATAACAGCTCTTCGGGAATAATTTTTGTATTTTCTCGGTAATAATCCACTCCCAAAATTACAAGTAGGATGCCCAGTAGGATGATAATGACGGTGGATGAGAGAGAGAGCTTTTTCCTGGATATTTTCTTTTCCGTCATGTAACGTTCTCTCCTTTACATCTATTACTCAAAATATATTTACTACAGGGAAAGGAATAATATGTCATGAAAAACGGTAAATTTTGAAATGGTAAAGGAATTTTGGCTTTTATTACCGAATAATAAGAACTATCTGTTATTATTAGGGAGGTTTGGTCTTGAAAAATGATGTAAAAAAGATATTAATAACCGAAGAAGAAATCCGGGCTAAGTTAAGGGAATTAGGGCAAGAGATTACTAAAGATTATTCGGGAAAAGATTTGCTGATAGTTGGTATTCTAAAAGGCTCTTTTGTTTTTATGGGTGACTTAATACGAAATATTGATGTACCAATACAAGTAGATTTTATGGAAATATCCAGCTATGGATGTGCGACGGAATCATCAGGTGCCGTGCGTATTCTGAAAGATTTGGATAACGATATTGAAGGGCGTAATGTGCTGATAGTGGAAGATATTGTGGATACGGGTTTGACCCTTAGTTATCTTATTGATAATTTATGGTCCAGAAAACCTAGTAGTCTTAAAATATGTACTTTTCTTAATAAGCCGTCCCGGCGTAAGGTACCATTGGAAGTAAATTATAATGGTTATAATATTCCGGATGAATTTGTGGTAGGTTATGGGTTGGACTATGCAGAAAAATATCGGAATCTTCCATATGTTGCCATCGTGAAACCGGAAATATACAAGTAGCAAGACTACCGAATGATAAAACATCAATTTTGTGTGATATAAAAAACTGAATTCATCTCAGTATACGGAAATTGTTTCTATCCAGCTCCTTTTTTGTTATTATGAATAATTATTATGAAGAGTCCATTCTATGTGTTACCGTAAGAATAGATCGGGAAATCTTTGCCAGGCACAAGATATACTAAAAAGAACTTAAGGGTATAGAAGGATCCGGGAAGAATTTAATAAGAAAAAATATTAAACCTAGAGCCCCCGGGCTCTTTTTCATGTCAATAAAGTGAAGTGGTGAGAGTGGCAAAGTTAGCTCTAAAACAGCAAGCATTTTTGATAGGGCAACGTTCCACAGGTATATGTTTTGTTTATGGGGTGGCTGAAAAGCTTGGTTAGTATTGAATGTGCGACAAAAAATATCATTGGAGACAAAAAATGTTTGTAATCTATGATAAAAAAAATCAACGCGTACCGATAAAAGTATGGCTAGAAAACATAAATCAGGTAGAAGAAGGTTGTTTGAAACAGGCAATAAACTTATCAAACTTACCCTTTGTGCATAAATGGGTTGCTTTGATGCCTGATACCCATCAAGGTTATGGAATGCCTATTGGTGGTGTAATAGCAACAGAAGATGTGATTATACCTAATGCTGTTGGAGTAGACATTGGCTGTGGAATAGCCTTTGTTGAGACCAATACTCACAAAGATGAAATATTGACTAAAGAATACAAATATTTAATAGGTCAGATTATGCGGGATATTCCTACAGGCTTCAACCACCATGCTAAAAAGCAGAAATGCATAACTCTGGAACAATCTGAATTTGCAAAAGCAATTAAACATAAAATCATGCCTGAAGGATTACCTCAAATAGAAGAAGGCTTTTATCAAATAGGTACTTTGGGAGGCGGCAATCACTTTATTGAACTGCAAGAGGATGAAGAAGGTAAACTGTGCATAATGCTTCATAGTGGCAGCAGGAATTTTGGATATAAGGTTGCAAAATACTACAATAACAAGGCTAAAGAACTAAATGAGAAATGGTCTTCCACTGTGCCGAGAGAATATGACTTAGCATTTTTAACAATTGATTCTGAAATTGCAAAAGAGTATATATCATGGATGACATTAGCCTTGGAATTTGCAAGAGAAAATAGAGAAGTGATGCTCAATGTAGTTAAAAGACATCTGTTAAAGATAATTCCAAGTATAGAATTTAAAAATGAAGTAAATGCCCACCATAACTATGCAGCCGAAGAGCACCATTACGGTAAAAATGTATGGGTTCATCGAAAGGGTGCTATAAGGGCCAGAGAAGGGGAAACAGGCATTATCCCCGGTGCAATGGGTAGTTATTCATATATAGTAAATGGTAAAGGTAATCCAGAGAGCTTTAATTCATGCAGTCATGGAGCCGGCAGGAAAATAGGGAGGCAACAAGCAAAAAAACAGTTTTCTGTAGAAAAGACCATCGCTGACCTAAGAGAACTGGGTGTAATCCTCGGTAAGCAAAATAAAAAGGATGTGTCAGAGGAATCAAGGTTTGCATATAAGGATATTGATTTTGTAATAGGCCAGGAATTAGATCTAATAGAGCCAATAAAAAAACTCGGGACGATAGCAGTTATAAAAGGTTAGGCTATATATATTGATCAAGAATTGCGACTTTTTTGCGACGATTTTTCAGAAAAAATAATCTACAATGTATAATATGGAGCCGTCCGGAAGGGCGGATTTTTATTTGGCATATTTAATTGGATGTATTAGTTTATGCTTTTGTGAGAAAATAAACAGTATAAATTTAAAACTAAGGAGGCTAGGTAAAGTGCCCAACACAAAAACAATAGGATCACTTAACCAGCTTTTACAGGGAGAATATATGGCAGTCGAGAGTTTCAATAACTTTATATTTAAGTTAGAAGATGAGAATGTTAAACAAGCTTTTAAAGAAGTACAAAAACAGCATAGGGGAAATATTGACAAATTAGCTGGCTACATTCAAGATATTGGCGGAAAGCCAAAGGAAAACCTTGGCATGAAGGGGAAAATGGGAGAAATGAAGCTCAATATGGATTTGGGATCTAGAACAGATACAACTGAAATTATTGAAAAAGCTATAGAGGGTGAAACTAAAGGAGTTAATATGGCTGAAAAAGTCCTGAGAGGTGACTTGGACAAAAGGTCAAGAGATATTACAGGCGAGATACTACACGAGGACAGAAAGTCTATTGAAAAAATAAAGAACTTACTAAGATAGTATATATGAGCCTTCGTGCTCTTTTTTTTGCAAATAAAAAAAGACTGCTGTGCAATCTTTTTCGTAAATATATTTTATTTATCATTTATAGACTAGGATCCCCAAAAAATATCGGGTTTCCTGGTCTGGGTATCTCCATGTTTTTAATAGATTTTTTTAGAAAACCATTCTATCATAGATATCGACAGGATCAGGATTAATATGATGATTAATCGATCCAAGAATTCTATTAAAATTTTTTCAAAGAACAAACCTCCCGGACGTTCTTTTTGCTTCCTATTTTTAAGCCTTTAATACAATATATTGGCTGATCCCTGTGGTGCCCAAGGCCGCAGCCAATCATGACCTGAGCTTTACTTTTTCTTTCCTAGAGAAGGGACATATAAAATAATAGAAATACTAAATAAACAAAAAAATCCCATTACAGGAAAAAGGAAGAGGAATTTTTTGATAATTGACGAAAAACAATATATAAAGATAAACAGTATATAAAATATAACAATTATTAAAACGAGGTGGTTTAAAGGTATAGCGTTTATGGCTACTTTTAATTTTGTATTGATGTATGTTGAGTAATAGTACTGGAGAAAGAACTGACAAGAGCTGAGGCATGCAGATTAATAGTCCAATCCTTTGGACTTGTTGATCATGGTACTGTATCAGATTTCAGTGATGTTACGCCAGAGAATGACTATTATCATGATATTAAAGCAACCGCAGAGGCTTTTATTGTGATGGGATATCCAGATGGTACATTTAAGCCTGATAATACAGTGACAAGAGAAGAATATGCAGTATTAGTCGCAGCAAGAGCTTTAAAATATTCTGCCCCAACTACTCAAATAACTTATAATGATCAGGGTGATACCAGTGATTGGGCTAAAGATGCAGTACAAGCAGCTCTTGATGCCGGACTGATGAAACTATTTGATGATGATGGAACATTCCGGGGCCACGATAAAATGGTTCTCAATATAAATAATCAGCTAATACCAATTATCTCTCCTCCGAATGCATCCAATAAAAAAGTATTATGGACATCTAGTAAAGAAGAAATTGCATTAGTTGATAAAACTGGGCATATTACCGGAAAATCTCCAGGAAATACAGTTGTTAAGGCAAAAACTGTTGATGGAAATTTTTCTGTTACATGCAATGTCTATGTTAATTCTCCAAAGATTAAAGGTTATGTAAAAGTACCGGATGACAATAACAGCACGTTCATACCTAGTGAAAATTCAAATGTTTATGTTAAGCTGCGTAATTTAGAAAATGAGGGAAATGATATAGCAGGCTGTGGAGTAAATGAAGACGGTTCATTTATTTTAGGAGGAGATATACCTGACGGTGACTATATGTTGTGGGCAGATGCCAACGGCAGCTAAAATCCGTACAGTAATGCAGTCCCGATTAGGGTACATTTGGTCAACGGACAAACAGTAGAGCAAGATATCAAATTAACCAAGCCGCAAATAAAAGGTTATGTAATGAAACCCGGTGGCAAGGATGTATTTTTACCTAGAGATGAAAAATGGGTTGACATAAGTCTGGAAAGAGTGTCGGACGGTGCTTTTGTGACCGGATGCAGGATAAATGATGATGGATCATATAGACTTGGAGAAAATACCCCAGAAGGGGATTACATACTTAGAGCACATGCAGAGGGGAAAAATAATCTATTTAAAGATTCAGCACCGGTTTTCGTCCATATTAGTACCGATCAAATTATTATACAGAATTTGATTTTAGAGAATGATATTACGATTGCTGATTTGGTAGTACTTTCTCATTTATATGGATTTCGTACTGGGGATCCAAAATGGGATAGTAAATATGATTTGGAACCTGATGGTATTATAGATCTTTATGATTTGATACGTTTGGCTCGATTATTACATTAAATCCAGTGTCAAACCCACCTTTGAAAAGTAGGCAGATTGTCGAGAAACCAGCCTTTTTTGGGTTAATAGGGGAGTATCTAGAATTTTGTAATAGAGTTATTATTCTGTTAATACAGGATGTATCAGGAAAGAATAATTATTATTCAAACTAGTAAAAAGAGGTGGATTGATATGGAAAATTTAAAATATGATATAGGTATTATTGGTTGCGGGCCAGCAGGATTATCGGCGGCTTTAAATGCCAGTATGAGAAAAAAGAATTTTATTTTACTGGGGACAGATTTTTGTTCTCCTAAAATGCATATTTCCCCATGGATTGATAATTATTTAGGAGAGTATCATATTCCAGGCCGGGAGCTTAGAGAAAAATTTCTCAATCATATTAAAAAAGTTGGGGTAGAAATAATTAATAAAAGGGTTAACGGTGTATACAGCGGAGACGGAGAATTTTTACTTCAATGTGGCACTGAAGATGTTTGGGCTAAAACGGTTATTATTGCTTCAGGGGTGGAATATGGAGGTAGGATCCGAGGGGAAGATGAGTACATAGGAAAGGGTGTTAGTTATTGTGCTACGTGTGATGGTGCTCTTTTTGAGAATAAAAGGGTAGCATTACTGGTATATTACCGGGAGGCATTTAATGAGGTAAAGTATTTATCGGAAGTATGTAAGGAGGTTATTTTATTTCCCTTATATAAGGGGGATATCCCTGAAGTACCACCAAATGTAATTATTAGTAAGGAAGAACCCCTAGAAATTGCCGGGCACGATGTTGTTGACCAGCTGATTACGAATAAGAATACCATTGCTGTGGACGGAGTTTTTTTATTCCGGGAGGCTGTTCCTCCTGCTCAATTGGTTCCGGGGTTAGAAACTTATGAGGGGTTTATTAAGGTAAACAAAAATATGGAAACAAATATACCGGGAGTATTTGCTGCTGGAGATTGTACGGGAAGGCCATTTCAGCTGGCAAAAGCGTTAGGGGAAGGCCAAGTGGCGGCACTTAACGCTATTAGTTATTTGGATAAAGGTTAATTTTGCTACTGTTAGTTAAATAGAGGCAGGATTTATGGTATTTGTGCCGAATAATATCAAAGAATGTAGAAAAATGACATCCAGGTATTATCTTAAGGGAGGGCTATTATCTGAATGGTTAAGAAGAAACCGGGGATTTTAGCATTGTGCATTCTTTTTTTATGTATATTTACATTGGCATGTGGAAATGAGGTTCAGGAGTCAGATATTTCCAGACAAGCATTTGAGATGCAAAGAATTACATACAATTTGGGCACAGAACCTGAGACGCTGGATCCTGCCGCAGCAACGGGAGCACCTGAGGGGACAGTTCAATTGGCACTTTTTGAGGGCCTGGTACGCTTGGATAAAAACAACCGCCCTGTGCCCGGGATGGCAAAGAAGTGGAAAATAAGTGACAATGGGCGTAAATATGTTTTTTATTTAAGGGATGCGGAGTGGAGTAACGGTGACCCGGTAACGGCTTATGATTTTGAATATGCATGGAAAAGGCTTTTAAATCCGGAACTGGCTCATAGTTATGCCTACCAGTTATATTATTTAAAAAACGGCGAAGCCTATAATGGACAGAAGGCTAAAGCAGAAGATGTAGGGGTGAAAGCCCTGGACAGTAAAACATTGATAGTGGAGCTTAACCAAGTAACACCCTATTTCCTTAGTTTAACGGCGTTTCCTGCTTTGTATCCGGTTAATAAAAAAGTGGTAGAAAAGCACAGTGACTGGCATGCCAGTCCGGAGAATTTTATTAGTAACGGGCCTTTTAAACTAGTAAAATGGGAACATGATCAAAAGTTGGTTTTAGAAAAGAACCCAAATTATTGGGCGGCTGATGATGTCAAATTAAATACAATAATAATGACAATGGTAGGTTCTGATGATACAGAACTGACTATGTTTGAAACTGATCAAATTGACATTGCGGAAAATCCCCCTTTTCAAGAGATGGCACGTTTGTTGGCAGAAAAAAAAGCGGCTATTTATCCTGATTTAAGTGTAGATTTTTATGTATTAAATACGGATAAAAAACCTCTTAATGATGTTCGGGTTCGGAAAGCACTTTCCCTGGCAATAAACCGCCGGCAGCTTATCGACAATGTTACTCAGGCATACGAAAAGCCGGCTTTCGCACTTGTGCCTTTTGGGGTAACGGATATTAAAAACAGAGACTTTCGTAAAAACGGAGGGAACTATTTCCAGGAGGACGTAGAACAAGCCCAAAAATTGCTGGCTGATGCCGGTTTTCCTAATGGGAAGAATTTTCCTGTTCTAAAAATTTCATATAATGAGAGGGAAGCGCACCAGAAGGTTTCAGAGGCAATTCAGGAAATGTGGAAAGCAAATCTGGGTATTAATGTTAAACTGGTTAACAGAGAATGGAAGGTTTATGGCAATGCCATAAAAACAGGAGACTTTGATATTATCCGAGCAGGATGGGTACCTGATTATGACGATGCCATGACTTATCTGGATTTGTGGGCTAAAAGCGGTTTTGGTATGTTCTATACGGGATGGGAGAACACTGAGTATGACAAGCTTATTCTTGCTGCTAGGGAAAACAGTGATTTAGTTTCCCGTTCCAGCCAGTTGCATCAGGCAGAGGCCATTCTTATGGAGGAAATGGTGATTATACCCTTGTTTTTCTGTACAAACCAAAACATGTATAAGCCTTGGGTCAAAGGGGTAGTTGTACCAACCCTTGGTGCTTACCAGGAATTTCGCTGGGCATATATCGAAAAATAATGTTATTTTTTACTTAGAACAGAGGAAGCTTGTACATGTACTTAACATAAAGTGCAGGACAAGCTTTCTTGGGTTTAGGCTCCTAGGTTTTATCAAGGGGGGTATGTATTGGTGGTGCGTTACTTACTACGCAGAATAGGGGCAATGTGCCTGGCCTTGTTTCTGATTACTTCTTTAACATTTTTTATGATGAAAGCAGTACCGGGAGGACCTTATGATTATGAAAAAAGGCTTCCGGAGGTGATAGAGAGAAATATTAACAACAAATATCATTTAAATGATCCTTGGATTCTGCAATATCGGGACTATTTATTGTGTGCGGCCCGATTCGATTTTGGCCCCTCATTTACATACCAGAGCCGATCCGTCAATGAAATCATCAGTGAGGGATTTCCCGTTTCGGCTCAATTAGGTATTGTAGCAGTAGTAATTGCGCTTTTTTTTGGTTTGATTTTAGGAGTTATTTCTGCTCTTAAAAAAAACAAAATCATTGGCTGTCTGGTAACGACGATCATGACCCTTGGATTTTCTATTCCCTCCTTTGTAATCGGCTTTGGACTTATGTATCTTTTTGCGTATAAATTCCGTTTTTTTCCGCCGGCAATGTGGGGATCATGGAAGCATATGGTTTTGCCAGCGGCAGCCATGGCGTTATTTCCTATGGCTGTCATTGCCCGTTTGGTTAAGTTCAATATAGAGGAAGTGTTGCAACAAGACTATATAAAAACAGCTCGGGCAAAGGGGTTGCCGGAGATAATGGTTGTTTATCGTCATGGATTAAAAAACGCCTTATTGCCTGTTATTACCTATTTAGGCCCTTTAGTTGCAACGGTTTTTACAGGTAGTTTTGTGATCGAATATATTTTTAATATTCCCGGGTTGGGACAATACTATGTTTCCAGCATCCAAAACAGGGATTACACACTCATTATGGGAACTACTGTCTTTTACAGTGCCTTTCTTATGCTGCTGAACCTGGTGGTAGATATTATTTACGGTATTATTGATCCAAGAATTAAGCTAATAGATGCAAAGGAAGTAAATGAAAATGGACCAATATCCTCAGGAATATTTTCAACCGGCACCTCAAAATAGTGGTCAGGGGGAGGCAATCACCTTTTCCCCTTCTACTTACCGGAAAAAAGTTTGGTATAGGTTAAAGGAAAATAAATCGGCAATTTTTGCCCTCGCAGCTATTGGATTTTTAGTATTAATGGGAATATTGGGGCCTTTGTTAACCCCTTTCAAATATTCGGATCAGATACTGGAATTAAGGAACAAACCTCCCGGCTATAAATTTTATGTCAAAATCTTAGAAAATGAAAAGGGCAATCTTCAAATTATTGAAGTATCGGAAAAACCAATTTTACCAGCAGCCGGTTATATAGTAGAATCCCGAAGGTTTTGGGTTGGCAGTGACTCTTTAGGAAGAGATTTATTTACCCGCAATTGTTATGGTGCCCGGATTTCTCTCGCCCTGGGTATTGCTACAGCCATTATTGTGCTAGTTGCCGGAACAATTTATGGGGGAATATCCGGATATTTAGGCGGCTGGGTGGACGAAATAATGATGCGGATTGTTGAGGTATTGTCTGCAGTGCCATTTTTACTCTATGTGATTTTGTTAATGGTTTTAATGGAACCGGGCTTAAAAACAATTTTTATTGCTATTGGAGTGGTTCATTGGGTACCTATGGCGAGATTGGTCAGGGGTCAAATTCTCTCTCTCAAAGAGCAAGAATATATTATGGCGGCACGGTCTTTGGGAGCCGGTATGGGAAGGTTGCTTTACCGACATTTAATTCCCAATGTTGCAGGGCTGGTAATAGCCTATGTTGTTTTGGCAATTCCTGAGGCTATTTTTACCGAAGCTTGGCTTAGTTTCCTAGGGTTGGGGGTTGCGGCCCCGGTTGCCAGTTGGGGCACCTTGGTTAACGATGGGATCAAGGGAATTCGTTCTTACCCCTGGCAATTTTTTTTACCGGCATTTTTTGTGAGTTTAACTATTTTTTCATTTAATGTTCTTGGGGAGGGTTTGAAAGAGTCATTTGATCCTAGATTACGCAGATAAAAGGTGACTTATGTGATGGATGAAATTTTGGAAGTAAACGATTTAAAAGTATCTTTTTTTTTGCCTGAAGGAGAGATTCAGGCTGTACGCGGGGTTGATTTTAACCTTTTTCAGGGGGAAGTATTGGCTATTGTGGGAGAATCGGGAAGCGGAAAAAGTGTAACTGCTCAGGCGATAATGCGCTTATTGCCTGAGCCGCCGGGGAAAATTCTAAATGGCAAGGTTTTGTTTCAAGGTGTGAATCTTTTACAGCTGTCCAAAAAACAGATGCAAAAAATTAGGGGTCAGGAAATAGGGATGATATTTCAGGACTCGGCAACATCATTAAATCCTACTATGCCTATAGGCAAACAAATTGCCGAAATGCTGGTTTTTCACCGGAAAATATCTTGGAAGGATGTTACCAGTGAAACCATTGAATTAATGAAGATGGTAGGGCTATCCGCCCCGGAAGAAAGAATGGGGCAATATCCCCATCAATTAAGCGGGGGAATGAGACAGCGGATCATGATTGCCATAGCTTTAGCCGGTAACCCTAAAATTCTCATTGCTGATGAACCTACCGCAGCTTTGGATGCAACTATTCAACTTCAAATTATGCTACTGCTAAAAAGTATTCAGGAGAAAACCGGGATTGGGATAATAATTATTTCTCATAATTTAGGAGTAGTAGCCGATTTGGCTGCACGAATAATTGTTATGTATGCAGGAAAAATTATGGAATTAGGTCCCGCAGATAAGATACTTCTGTCGCCTCAGCATCCTTACACTTTTGGTTTAATAAAATCGTGGCCAAGATTCGGTAATACAGCGGGGAAAAAACTTTTTTTCATGCCGGGACAGCCACCTGATTTATTAAGGCCCCCTCAAGGTTGTCCTTTTGCACCTAGATGTGCCTCCTCAATGGTTATCTGTCATAAAATAATGCCCCCTATGTTTCATTTGAACAGGAATCAAAGGGTCGCATGCTGGTTAAAACATCCTCAGGCCTCTTTAACGGGAAGGAGGTTGAACCGGTGAAAGATCATTTGCCCTTAATAAGGGTGGAAGGTTTAAAAAAACACTTTTCATTAAAGAACAAGCATGTCTTACAGGCTGTTGACGGTGTTACTTTTGATGTCTTTAGGGGAGAAACTCTGGGATTGGCAGGGGAAAGCGGTTGCGGAAAAACCACTGTGGGCAGAATAATGATAAGGCTATATGAGCCTACCGATGGCCGAGTATTTTTTCAAGGAGAGAATATTTTTACCGGGAAGAAAATGCCGCATAAAATACGACGGAAAATACACATGATTTTTCAGCATCCCTATGCTGCTCTTGATCCTCTGATGACAGTGGGAGATATTATTGGAGAACCTATGGAAATTTACCGGATTGCTAAGGGAAGGGAACGTATAAAAAAGGTTCAAAATTTGTTAGTAAAAGTAGGATTGCATCCTGAATATATAAACCGGTTTCCTCATGAGCTTTCCGGAGGACAGTGCCAGCAGGTTGGTATTGCCAGAGCGTTGGCCTCCGAGCCGGAATTCATAATATGTGATGAACCTATTTCTGCTCTTGATGTTTCTGTGAGGTCTCAAATTGTGAATTTGTTAAAGGAGCTGCAACAGGAATTTGGGCTTACCTATTTATTTATTACCCACGATCTTTCTATGCTGAAATACATTAGTGATCGGGTAGTTGTGATGTATATGGGCCGGATTATGGAAATGGCGGAATGCCAGGTGCTTTTTTCATCACCGGGTCATCCTTATACAAGGGCTTTATTGGCTGCAGTTCCTACTCTTGATCACGGGGCGCGAAAAAAGCAGAAGCGGTTTGTTTTGCAAGGAGAAATACCCAGTCCTATTGGTTCCTTTATAGGGTGCCGCTTTCAAGCAAGATGCCCCAGGGCAAAAAAAGTGTGTTTTCTGGTTGAGCCTGAATTAATCGATATCGGTGGGGGTCACCGGGTGTCCTGTCATTTTCCCCTAAATCAGAAAGTGTAAATTAAGTGGTTAGTTGGACAGTTTTTTGCTACCTGCTTTTAAGAGCTTTTTCCGCCCTTTTAATCTGCTGGTCAATTTTTTTAATTTTTGCACTGTGGCATCCGTTGGTATTTACTTTTTTCAACATTTTTTTATACTCTTGACCTTGTTTAATGTAAATTTGTAATAATGCCGCTTTACTCATTTTTTACTCTCCCTAAAATTATTAATAGCATAATTATTACCAATAATTAACATTAATATTCAATAATATGATTTTCCCATAAATACTTGTCACCGGACTTCCCTTAGGCAACACCATCTGCTTGTCTTACGACGAAAGGGTACCGGGCCAATTTATGTCCATGTTCAATGGCCCTTTCGCCTGTGCAGGTTGTTGCTACTGTGCTGCGTAAAATGGTTCTTACATATTTATGCATTTATGCAGCCAAACAAGTTATGTTGGGTTTTTCGCAGGGGAATCATAATATTATTTCTTAATTAATAGATATATCTACCCTTTAGTTTTAGAACTCTTTTATTGTTTAACAACTTTATGTCTTTATTACAAAAAAACCCAAAAGGGTTTTTTGTGATATCGGGGAAAAACTGAATCATTACCCGGTACCTTGGGTAAGATAATATTTGTTAATAAATATGATTTTGCACGGAGGCATAGGTTGTTTAAGCTGCTGAAAGGCGGGCACTGTTTTATTCCCAAGGATATTGGCATCAGAGATGTTCTTATTTTCTTCGACAAAATTTGTACTATTGAATCTCAAATATCGGAAAAAAGCCTGGCAGAATTAGAGGTTATTGATTGTCATAACTGTCTGGTTTGCCCTGGCTTTATTGATCAGCATGTTCATATTACCGGCGGTGGAGGGGAAGAAGGGCCTGCTAGCCGGATTCCGGAGCTAATGCTTAGTGATATTACTACGGCAGGTGTGACCACTTTAGTTGGTGTTTTAGGTTTCGATAGTATCACCAGAAATATTACGGGGCTTTTAGCTAAAGCACGGGCGCTTGAGATTGAAGGGTTAACAACATTTATTTATACCGGAAGCTATTCTGTACCGGCAATAACACTTACCGGGCGGGTGCTGAATGATGTGGCGATATTAGATAAAGTGATTGGGGCTGGTGAAATTGCCATAGCTGATTATCGGACGCCGCATCTTTCTTTACAGGGATTGCAAGAATTAGCATCGGAAGTAAAAGTAGGGGGGATGCTAGGAAGCAAGGCAGGAATCCTCCATTTTCACGTTGGAGATGAAAAGGAAGGATTGGAAATATTATTCCAATTAATAGATAAATCAGCTTTCCCCATTAAAATGTTTGTTCCTACCCATATCAATCGAAATAAGCGTCTTTTTCAACAGGGTATTACCTATTTAAAAAAAGGCGGTTATATTGATCTTACTGCAGGTGAAACAGCAGAAAAAGGTTACGATATTCCGGAGTCCTTGGAAATTTTAACCCGGGAAGGTTTTGATTTACGAAATGTAACAGTGTCTTCCGATGGGAATGGGAGTATCCCCATTCAGAGGGGTGGAATGACTGGTATCGGAAAAGTACGGCAGTTATTTGAAGATCTGAGAACAACTATCGTTGAGAAAAATATCCCGGTTGAAACAGTTTTACAAACTGTTACATCAAATCCGGCAAAATTGTTAAATCTTTATCCCCAAAAAGGGCTGCTGGCAAGAGGAAGTGATGCGGATATTTTGGTATTGCGTAAAGATGATTATGATATCCAACACTTAATTATTAAAGGTATTACTTTTATTAAAGAGGGAAAGGTAATAAAAAAGGGGAGGTACGAAAAATAGTTTTTATGAAGAAATTACATGGTGGTGCTGATGGTGGAAGAAAAGGTAAAAGGGCACTTGGTTATTATTGGGGGTGCCGAGGATAAGTATGGAGAAAGAAAGATATTAAAAGAAGTTGCTAATATTGCAGGAGGCAATAAAGGACAGCTGGTTATTATTACCACAGCAACGGAAAAGCCTCGGGAGGTTGGACAAGAATATCGGGATGTATTTAAAAGAATAGGGATAGAACAAATTGAAGTATTGGACGTAAACACCAGAGATGACGCTAATAGTGATGAAGCTGCAAGGATAATAAAAGGATCATCGGGGGTTTTTTTTACAGGCGGAGATCAACTGAGAATCACGAGTATTCTAGGCGGGACTCAAGTATTAAGTGCTCTCAAAGAAGCATTTTGCCAGGGCACGGCAGTTATTGGGACCAGTGCCGGAGCCTCGGTGATGAGTAATACCATGATAGTAGAAGGGAACAATAACGATGCGGCGCGCAAGTGTACCCTGAAAATGGCACCCGGGTTAAGTCTGATCAGCGGGGCGATAATTGACCAGCATTTTGATCAGCGAGGCAGAATTGGCCGGCTTTTATGTGCTGTGGCTGAAAATCCGCAGATTTTGGGAATTGGAATTGATGAGGATACAGCTATCAGGGTCTACCCAGATTACCATTTTCAGGTAATAGGTTCCAACGCCGTTACTATCATAGACGGTAAGTCAATAAAAAGCTCTAATGTATCAGAATTGAAGCCTGATGAGATTTTAACAATTTCTCATGTTACTCTTCATGTTTTATCTAAAGGTTACGGTTTTGATATGAAAAAACGAGAGGTTTTACGCCTTCATTAACGAAACGGATACGGCTTGGGAGGATTAACCGTGCAAATAGTTGATATCACAAGTTTTAAGGGTCGAAATATCTATTTTCACAAGCCTGTCATTCGAATGATCATAGATGTTGAAGACCTTTTTGAAACTTCAACCAAAGAAATAAATGGTTTTAACGAAAAGTTAATAGAGTTTTTTCCGGGAATAAAAAAGCATTATTGCAGTCGTGGTTATGAAGGAGGATTTTTGGAAAGGCTTAAGGAGGGTACTTATATTGCTCATGTGACCGAGCATTTGATTTTGGAACTTCAAAGTATACTTGGTTACGATGTCTATTATGGAAAAACCCGCCTTTGGCAGGAACCTTCTATTTATTCTATTGTCTATGAGTATGAAAATGAAAGGTGTGCTATTGACTGTGGCTACGCCGGAGTAAGAGTGATTTCAGGTTTGGTCGGTGCTGAAAACATTGAGATTGAACCAATTTTGGCAAATCTAAAAAAGACATCCTTTGTGTCCCAAATGGGCCCCAGTACGAAGGCTATTTATGAAGAGGCGAAAAGGAGAAATATTCCGGTAAGAAGACTTGGTGAAGAGAGTCTTCTGCAGATTGGATATGGAAAATATGCCAGGTTGATTCAGGCCTCATTAACGGATACGACAAGCTGTATTGCGGTAGATATGGCGGGGAATAAGTTCCTGACGAAACAAATGTTACAGGATCAAGGGATTAATGTACCTGACGGTGATATTGCTTATACTGAGGAATCTGCTGTCAATATTGCTAAAAATTTGGGTTATCCGGTTGTTGTCAAACCTTTGAACGGAAACCAGGGAAAAGGTGTCACCCTGAATATTGGTAATGAAAAAGAACTAAGGTTAGCTTATCAAGAAGCATTTTTATATAGCAATGCGGTAATGGTGGAACGTTTTGTGAAAGGAAATGATTACCGGGTTTTAGTTGTTGGGAATAAGGTTTCCGCAGTTGCGGAAAGAAAGCCTCCCTATGTGATTGGGGATGGTGTCTTAAGTATTCAGGAGCTTGTAGAAGCTGAAAATAAAAATCATCTTCGGGGTGAAGGACATGAAAAGCCTCTGACAAAAATCAGGTTAGATGATATTTCAAAACAAATCCTAAGCAGACAGGGTTTGCATATAGATTATGTACCCTCTTATCAAGAAAAAATTAATCTGAGGGAGAACGGCAATTTGAGTACAGGGGGCACTTCCCGGGATTGTACGGAAGAAATTCATCCTATAAACAGTATGCTGGCAGTAAAAGCTGCCAAGACGATGGGACTTGAAATTGCCGGTATAGATATTGTTGCTCAGGATATTTCTACTCCACTTACTTCGTTAAATGGAGCCGTTATAGAAGTTAATGCATGCCCGGGACTAAGGATGCACTTGGTTCCATCAGAGGGAAAAGCTCAAAATGTAGCTTCTGACATTATTGATTTATTATTTCCTAAGGGAAAACCCTACTCTATCCCTATTGTTTCTGTGACAGGAACAAATGGAAAAACCACGACCACCAGAATTATCAGTCATACCTTGGCTTTAGCGGGTAAAACGGTGGGAATGACTTGCAGCAGTGGTACATATGTAGGCAACAGGTGTATTCTGAAAGGGGATAATACAGGAGCGGCCAGTGCTTTTATGGTATTATCAAACAAGGAGATTGACATTGCTGTTTTAGAAACTGCCAGAGGAGGAATCGTCAAAAAAGGCTTAGGCTATGAACTGGCGGATGTAGCAGTGGTTACCAATATAAGTGAGGACCATCTAGGAATGGATGGGATGAAAACCTTGGAGGACTTAGCTTTTGTAAAATCACTGGTTGTAGAGGCTGTGAAGCCCGGCGGCTATGTAGTGCTCAATGCTCAGGATAAAATGACCCCTTATTTTCTTCAACGAGCCAGGGATAATATCATACTTTTTTCTCTCTATAATGATAATCCTCTATTATTAGAACATATGAAAAGGGGAGGGGAAGCAGTTTTTGTTGAAAACCAAAGCATTACTATTTGGGATAAAAAGCAATACCAATCTGTAATAGGGCTCAAAGAAATTCCCATAACCTTTGAGGGGAAAATAGAATGCAATATAGAAAATTCCCTTGCAGCTACCGGAGCCTTATATGCTTTAAATGTTCAGACAAGTTTAATTAGAGCTGCCTTAATGACTTTTCAACCGGATACCCAGACAAACCCGGGCCGGTTCAATATTTTTGACTTGGGGATTTGCCAGGTAATGTTGGATTATGGGCATAACCCCGGAGGGTACCAGGCGGTATCCCAGTTTATCCGGTCAATTGATGCCCGGCGATATGTGGGTATTATTGGAATGCCGGGAGATAGAATGGACAGAAATATTGAGGAGGTAGGTAAAATTTGCGCTCAGGTATTTTCCCACATTTATATTAAGGAAGATAGTAGTTTAAGAGGGAGACAGCCCGGAGAGGTAGCTAATATCCTTTATGAGTCGGTAACAGAAAATGGCTGTAATAAAAGTGATGTAGAGATTGTTTTATCTGAACTGGATGCTCTCAAAGCAGCAATTCAAAATGCCCGGCCCGGTGATTTTATAGTTATGTTTTATGAAAGGTTGGAGCCTGCCCTTGAAGTAATAAATCAATTCCGTCAACAGGCGAAAGCGGATTTAAGCTCGGTATTTATTTATTCCGATTATAATCCACAGGGAGCCAATCAGCATGTGGCTACGTAATTATCCCAAAAACCGGTACCCGGATCCGAGGACCTATAGAAGCGCACAAAATCAAAGCCCAAAGGTTTATTACAAAAATAAAAGCGCCTAGGGCGCTTTTATCTCAATTTTATCAGTAGTTCTCCCGTGATTGCGATATGGCCGCTTTTTACCAGTATTTTTTCTATCTTGCCGGAAACAGGAGCGAAGATGGTGGTTTCCATTTTCATTGCTTCTACTGTGAGGAGGGCTTGATTTTCTTTGACTTCATCGCCTTCATTTACTAATATTTTTGAGATTGTACCGGGAATACTGGCTCCTATCTCTAGTTTGTTTTCTGGGTTGGCCATGGGGATGAATTCATTTTCATCCTTAACATGATAGGCCGTATCCTGTACTTGGATTTCTCTCCGGAAACCGTTTACTTCAAAAACTAATGTTCGCTTGCCGTTGGTATTTACTTTTCCAATTTCAAGAAGTTTAATTACTAAAATATTTCCTTCTGAGATTTCAACCTCGCAAGTTTCTCCTTCACTTAAACCATGGAAAAACACATCGCTTTCCATATTGCTCAGATCCCCATGTTCATTTAGGAAATTCAGGTAATCCTCATAAACTTTAGGATATAAAGCATAGCTGAGGAGATCTTTGAGGGTAGGTTCAATGTGATATTTTTTTTGTAAATATGCTTTAGCTTCGGTGAAATTTTCCGGTTCCAGTATTTCCCCCGGCCTGCAGTTAATAGGTTCACTATTTTTGAGAATAAGTTTTTGTATTTTTGTGGGGTAGCCTCCTTCAGGCTGTCCCATCATTCCTTTAAAATAATCTACTACGGAGTCCGGATATGCTAAGTCTTTTCCTTTTTCATAAATATTTTCCGGAGTCAGGTCGTTTTTTACCATAAAGATGGCCATATCTCCTACCATTTTAGAAGAAGGAGTAACTTTTACAATATCACCCAGCATTTCATTAACGGTTTTATACATTTTTTTAATATCATTAAAACGGTGCCCTAATCCAAAGCTTTCAACCTGGGGTTTGAGATTGGAATACTGTCCTCCTGGCATTTCAAATGTGTAAATTTCTGCGGTAGTTGACTTCAAACCTGATTCAAACTGGCTGTAAATAGGTCTGACGTTTTCCCAGTAATCAGAAATTTTCTGAATATCGGGGAGGTTAATACCTGTATCCCGGGAAGTGTTTTTTAGGGCGGCGACGATAGAATTTAATGCCGGTTGGCTGGTAAGGCCGGACATACTGTTAAAGGCCGTATCAACAATATCCACTCCTGCCTCCGCGGCCATAATTATTGTAGCCACTCCGTTTCCGCTGGTGTCATGAGTATGGAGATGGATGGGAAGGGATATTTCTTCCTTTAAGGCCTTAATAAGTTTTACGGCGGCATGAGGTTTGAGCAGAGCAGACATATCTTTTATACCAAGGATATGTGCGCCCGTTTTTTCAATTTCCTTTGCTTTTTGGAGATAATACTCCAGTGAATATTTATCTTTACTTGTATCAAGAATGTCTCCAGTATAGCAGATGCAAACCTCAGCTATTTTCTCGTTTTTCAATACTTCATTGATTGCAACATCCATTCCTTTCAGCCAGTTTAATGAATCGAATATTCTGAAAACATCAATACCGCTTTCCGCAGATTGCTTGATAAACTTCTTAATGACATTATCAGGATAATTTTTATAGCCTACCCCATTAGCGCCTCTTAACAACATTTGAAACAGGATATTGGGAATTCGGCTTCTTAATTCCTCAAGTCTTTTCCAGGGTGATTCCTTCAGAAAACGGTAAGCTACATCAAAAGTGGCCCCTCCCCACATTTCCAGGGAAAAAAGGTCTTTGGCTAATACCGAGGTTGCTCGGGCAATCCTGATCATGTCCCTGGTTCTAATTCGGGTAGCCATTAAAGACTGGTGGGCATCCCTCATTGTGTTGTCGGTAAGAAGCAGTTTTTGCTGCTTTTTGATCCATTCTACAACTCCCTGGGGTCCTGATTCTTCGATAATTTGTTTTGTACCCCGCGGGCTCTCTTGTTCTTCCAAATGGGGAACAGGCGGAATATCCAGTTCTTTTTTTATTCCTTTTGTTTCATTTACTATTTTATTTCCAATAAAGTTTAATATACGCAATTCATCATCTGTTTTGGGCTTAATATCAAAAAGCTCCGGATGGTTATTAATAAACCCGGTATCACATTTTCCTTGACGAAAGGTTTCGTGGTTTAAGACATTGATCAAAAAGGCCACATTGGTTTTTACTCCGCTTACCTTAAGTTCCCGAATGGATCTGACCGCTTTTTCTACCGCATCCTCAAATATGCGGGAATGAGTAATTATTTTTACCAGAAGACTGTCATAATAGGGATTGATGTTAGCTCCTGTTAATCCCTCCGCCCCGTCTAATCTGACCCCGAATCCGGACCCTGTGCGGTAGACATCAATAATTCCTGCATCGGGAGCAAAGTTATTTGACGGATCTTCTGTTGTTACCCGGCACTGGATAGAAAAGCCTTGGGTATGAATGTCTTCCTGGGTATTAATTCCTATTCTAGGGCAATTCAAAGGGTACCCCTGGGCGATTAACAATTGGCTTTGGACAATGTCAATTCCCGTAATCATTTCTGTTACGGTGTGCTCCACCTGGATTCTGGGGTTCATTTCGATAAAATAATGGTTACCTTCAGCATCTACTAAAAATTCAACGGTTCCCGCACTGATATAGTTTACAGCCCGGGCGATTTTCAATGCATCTTCACATATTTTCTGCCGCTGAACATTGGTAAGAATGAGGGATGGGGCAAATTCAATTACTTTTTGGTGTCTTCTTTGAATTGAGCAGTCCCTATCATACAAATGGACAATGTTTCCGTGACGATCCCCCAGAATCTGTACTTCTATATGCTTAGGATTTTTTAAATATTTTTCAATAAAGATATCATCGATACTGAAAGCGCCTTTGGCCTCATTTTTGGCACTGTGAAAGGCTTGTATTAATTCCTCCTCATTTTTTACAATGCGCATACCCCGTCCGCCTCCGCCGGCAGCTGCTTTCAGCATGACCGGATAGCCGCAGTATTGGGCAAACCGGATTGCTTCCTCTTCGGAACCAATAGGTTTTTCAACACCCGGGATAGTTGGGACATCTAATTGTTTAGCGAGTAGTTTGGATTGGATTTTGTCTCCCACTTGTCTCAACATAGAATGGTTGGGACCAATAAAAACAATCTCTGCTTCCTCACATTTTTGTGCAAATTCCGGATTCTCTGCAAGAAAACCGTAACCGGGATGAATAGCACTAACTCCTTTTTTGAGAGCCAAATTAATAATTTCATCGATATTCAAATAAGCTTCTACAGGTGATTTATTTTTCCCGATTAAATAAGATTCATCTGCTTTGGTGCGAAATAGGGAACATTTATCCTCATTGGAATAGATAGCTACTGTTCTGATACCAAGTTCGGCACAGGCTCTAAAGATTCTGATGGCAATTTCTCCTCGGTTGGCGACCATGACCTTTTTAAATTTATAAATCACACTTATCCCCCTTTGAGATTATGAAAAAATTTATTAGCGTTAATGATACTAACTTTTCTGACAGGTTTCAATTGATTTAAAGCAAGAATACCGTATACAACATAACTTTCGCCAGTTGCCGGAAACTTATCCGGGAGTAAAGAATAAAATTCACTGTATAACAATGCTTCTTTTTAGAGAAGTACAGCCATATAAATTTATTATAGGGCTGACTTTATAGGTGGCGCAGCATAGATTCGATAGATAAAAGGGGGAAAAAAACTTGGATTATCTTAAATGGTTGGAAGAATACCGGTGTGAAGAGGAACAGTTAATTTGGCAAGGAAAATTCCGTGACTATATTCAACTGGTGAAAGAAAACCCCGAAATTGTAAAAACATCACACACAAGAATTTATAATATGATTGTTGCCGCCGGAGTTGATGAGACGAATAGTGGAAAGAGATACAAATTTTTTTCTGAAGAAATATTCGGTTTGGATAAAGTTTTGGAAAAATTAGTAGAGGAATATTTTCATTCTGCCGCCCGCCGTTTAGATGTCAGGAAACGGATTTTACTGTTAATGGGTCCGGTTAGCGGGGGAAAATCAACTATTGTAACTATGTTAAAAAGAGGCTTAGAAAAGTACACCCGCACTAAAGAAGGTGCCGTATACGCCATAAAAGGTTGCCCTATGCATGAAGAACCCTTGCATTTAATACCTGAACCAATCAGAAAACAGTTTGAAAGCGAGCTTGGTATTTATATTGAAGGTAACCTATGTCCTTCTTGCCGTACCATGGTGAAGGAAAAGTACTCCGGTAGATTAGAAGATGTGGAAGTCGAACGGATTGTTTTTTCAGAAGTAGACCGGGTGGGCATTGGGACTTTCAGTCCTTCCGATCCCAAGTCTCAGGATATTGCCGATTTAACCGGAAGTATTGATTTTTCAACCATTACCGAATATGGTTCGGAATCAGATCCCCGGGCTTATAGATTTGACGGGGAGTTAAACAAGGCTAATCGAGGCATCATGGAGTTTCAGGAAATGTTAAAGTGCGATGAAAAATTTCTTTATCATCTATTAAGTCTGTCCCAGGAAGGTAATTTTAAGGCAGGTAGGTTTGCGCTGATTTCAGCGGACGAGATGGTTATTGCTCATTCCAATGAAACAGAATATCGTTCTTTTATCAGCAATAAAAAGAATGAAGCATTGCACTCACGGATTTTGGTAATGCCTATTCCGTATAATCTTAGGGTAACAGATGAGGTTAAAATTTACGAGAAGTTAATTTCTCAAGGTGACCTTAGGGATATCCACATTGCTCCTTTTGCTCTTCGGGCCGCGGCAATTTTTTCCATACTGTCCCGTTTGAAGGAATCAAAAAAAACAGGTATGGACTTATTGAAAAAAATGAAGCTCTACGATGGTGAGGATATAGAAGGGTTTCAGCAGAAAGATGTAAAGGAACTCCAGGCAGAAGGTGAAGGGGAAGGGATGAGTGGTATTGACCCTCGCTATGTAATTAACCGGATTTCCAGTGCACTAATCAGTACCGATACTAAATGCATTAATGCTTTAGATATTTTACGCGCTTTAAAAGACGGCATGGATCAGCACCCCTCCATAACAAAAGAGGAAAAGGAAAGATTATTTAATTTTATTGCCATTGCCCGCAAAGAATTTGATGAATTTGTTAAAAAGGAAGTTCAAAGGGCTTTTGTATATTCATATGAGGAGTCTGCTCGGGCGCTTTTTGATAATTATTTGGATAATGTAGAGGCATATTGTAATGGGGTTAAAGTGAAAGACCCTATTACGGATGAAGAAATAGACCCGGACGAAAAGTTAATGAGATCTATCGAAGAACAAATCGGGGTTTCCGAAAATGCTAAAAAATCCTTTCGAGAAGAAATTCTTATTAGAATTTCTACTTATGCCAGGAAAGAAAAGAAATTCGATTATAATTCTCATCAACGTTTACAAGAGGCTATTGAGAAGAAACTATTTGCCGATTTAAAGGACATTGTCAAAATTACTACATCGGCGAAGAACCCGGATCCGGAGCAGCTAAAAAGAATAAATGAGGTTGTATCTCGGTTAATAAGTAACCATGGTTACTGCCCTGTCTGTGCCAATGAGACATTGAAATATATAGGCAGCTTGCTTAATCGTTAGCGGTGATCGGAATGGAAAACAATTGTATTATTTCTCGGGAAAATTGGTCTTTACACAGGAAGGGAGAACTGGACCAACAACGGCATAATGAAAAAGTGAAGGAAGCCATAAAAAATAACTTACCTGATGTTATTAGTGAAGAAAGTATTATTATGTCCAACGGGAAAAAAATAATCCGGCTGCCCATCAGATCTTTAGATGAGTATAGATTTCGATTTAATTATAATAAGCAAAAGCATGCCGGTCAGGGACAGGGAGGAACAAAACCCGGTGATGTTTTAGATGTGGGCAGAGATAGCAAAAGTGGTTTGGGCCCGGGGGCGGGAAGTGATCCGGGAGTTGATTATTATGAAGCGGATATTAGCTTTGAAGAACTTGAAGAAATGGTTTTTGAAGATTTTTCTCTGCCCAATCTTCGGGAGAAGCAAAAGCAGCAGGTCCAGTCATCGAAGATTCATTTTAATGATATTAGAAAAGCGGGAATAATGAGTAATGTCGATAAGAAACGGACCATCATGGAAGCTATCAAACGTAATGCTCGGGAGGGAAAACCGGGTTTCCAAATTAAAAGGGATGATTTGCGTTATAAGACATGGGATGTTGTGCAAAATTATGAATCCAATGCAGTAGTTTTTGCAATGATGGATACTTCCGGTTCCATGGGTGCTTTCGAAAAATATATTGCCCGGAGTTTTTACTTTTGGATGGTCCGCTTTTTAAAAACAAAATATCACCAGGTAGAAATTATATTTTTGGCCCATCATACTCAGGCTAAAGAAGTCAGCGAGGAAGAGTTTTTCTCCAAAGGAGAAAGCGGAGGCACAAAGTGCTCATCTGTTTATCGTTTAGCTTTAGAGATTATTAATCAGAGATTTCCTCCAGATAGATATAATATATATCCCTTCCATTTTTCAGATGGGGATAATTTGCCTTCAGATAATGCTTTATGCCGCAAATTAATTACAGAATTAGTTCCTATGTGCAGTTTATTCGGTTACGGTGAAATTGTCAGTCCTTATTACCGGAGTAATACTTTGATGTCTATTTATGAACAAATAAAGGCTGATAATTTAACTACAGTTACTATTCGCAATAAAAGAGAGGTTTATTTGGCCTTAAAAAAATTCTTTTCAGAAGAAGGGGATGTCGTTGAATAATGAGCTAAAGAAGTTGGAAAAAGCCATTGAGCAAATCTCACAAATAGCAGTGAAATTTGGATTGGATTTTTTCCCGGTACACTTTGAACTTTGCCCGGCAGAAGTGTTATATACCTTTGGTGCTTATGGCATGCCTACCCGGTTTACCCACTGGAGCTTTGGCAAGGCATATTACCGGATGAAAACAATGTATGATTTTAACTTAAGCAGAATTTATGAATTGGTAATCAACTCCAACCCTTGTTATGCCTTTCTTTTGGAAAGGAATTCTCTCATTCAGAACAAGCTTGTCATAGCCCATGTTTTGGCTCATTGTGACTTTTTTAAAAACAATGCTTATTTTATAAATACAAATAGAGATATGATTGAAACAATGGCGGTAAACGCCCAGCGAATCAGGGAATATGAATTTCAGTATGGACACTCTGAAGTAGAGAAACTGTTGGATGCTGTTTTGGCAATTCATGAACACATTGATTCCTCCCGTATTTCCAGTAAAAAAAATATAAAGAACCCGCAACCGGAAAGTGTTTATAATGATATTTGGAATATAGGAGCAGAGAAAAAAGAAGAACCTAAGAAAGAAACGGATAAATTTCCCCTTGCTCCAGAAAAGGACTTAGTAGGCTTTATTATGAAACACAGTCATATTTTAAAAGATTGGCAAAGGGATATTACGGCTATGATGAGGGAGGAAATGAGATATTTTTGGCCTCAGATAGAAACGAAAATTATGAATGAAGGATGGGCATCATTTTGGCATGCGCGTATACTTCGGGAAATGGACTTAAGTGATGATGAAGCATTGGAATTTGCCCGCCTGCACTCAGGGGTTTTACAAAGAAGCTCAATGCAATTAAACCCCTATTTTTTAGGGATGAAGATATTTGAGGATATTGAAAAACGCTGGAACAATCCTTCCCGAGAGGAGAAAGAAAAATACGGGCTAAAGGGGGGTGAAGGACGGGCTAAAATATTTGAAGTCAGAGAAATGGAAAATGATATTTCTTTTATTAGAAATTATCTGACAGGTGATTTGGTGCGGGAGCTTGATTTATACCTCTTTCAAAAACAGGGGCAGCAGTGGAAGGCGACTGATACCGATTTATTCGCAGTGCGAGATGGAATTGTGAATAATTTAATCAACGGCGGATATCCTTATTTGGTAGTAGAGGACGGAAATTACGAAAACAACGGTCATCTTTATATAAAACATTATCACGAGGGAGTAGACTTAGATATCTATTATTTGGAAAAGACACTTCCTTTTGTCTATAATTTATGGGGAAAAACCGTTCACCTGGAAACAAAACTTGAAGACAAACCGGTAGTTTTCACCTATGATGGCACAAAGAATAGTCGGAAAAATGTTGTCTAATGTGTGAATATTTGTATTCTATTGTAGCCTCAAAACAAGCTTTGAGCTTAAGCCTAAGGGCTTTATTTTTTGTCATACCTTGTCAACTCAATCAATACATGCTAAAATTATCTCAATTTCATAAATAAAAAGTGATGAAGGAGACAACTAGGCTAATGGATTCTTTTCCAGGGAAGAGATGCCAGGGACTGAAAGCATCTTAAAGATAAGTTAGCTGAAATTCCCTCCCGAACTGCATGGTGAACCCTAGTAAATTGCGTAGGTTGTAGTCAGAGCCGGGTATTTCCCGTTATCGGAAACTGGTATCAGGTACTGTCCTTTTGTGTTTAATATAAGGTGGTAGATGGCTTTTCGTCCTTAAAAAACGAAAAGCCTTTTTAATAACAGGGCTGTTGTCTTGTACCTTGGGGTATTTATTTTACCAATTTGGGTGGTATCGTGGTGCACTTTCCGTCCCTAAAGGGAGAAAGTGCTTTTTTATTTATTAAAATTTGGAGGAGAAATTATGTATTGGAATGAAAAGTATGAATGTATGGAAAGAGAAGAATTACAGGAACTGCAATTGGAACGTTTAAAGCAAACAATTGACCGCGTATATCATAATGTTTATCATTATCGTAAAGCTATGCAGGAAGCAGGTGTTGAACCCGGTGATATAAAATCCCTGGAGGATTTAACCAGGCTGCCTTTTACTACAAAGCAAGACTTAAGGGATAATTACCCCTATGGGTTGTTTGCTGTTCCTTTAAGCCAAATTGCCCGAATTCATTCATCATCCGGTACTACCGGAAAACCTACCGTAGTTGGATACACACGGCAGGATATTAATAATTGGGCGGAAATAATGGCCAGGTGCTTTTACTGTGCCGGTGTTACAAAAGAAGATATTGTCCAAATTGCTTATGGTTATGGTTTGTTTACCGGGGGATTGGGAATTCATTACGGGGCGGAAAAATCCGGGGCCTGTGTCATACCAAGCTCCGGGGGAAACACTAAAAGACAGGTTATGATTATGAAAGATTACGGAAGTACGGTTCTTGCCTGTACTCCGTCCTACGCCCTATATATGGCGGAAGTAATAGAAGAACTTGGCATGTCAATAGAAGAGTTTAAATTACGGATCGGTATTTTCGGGGCGGAGCCCTGGTCGGAAGGAATGCGGAAAAAAATTGAGAATAACTTAGGTATTAGTGCTCATGATATTTATGGGTTGAGTGAAATCATGGGTCCTGGGGTAGGCATTGAATGTAAGGAAAAAAATGGATTACATATTTTTGAGGACCATTTTATTGCCGAGATCATTAACCCTGTTACCGGTGAATCCTTGCCTTACGGACAGAAAGGAGAACTGGTGTTCACCAGTATTACTAAAGAGGGATTGCCGGTGGTTCGTTATCGGACAAGAGATCTTTCTTGCTTGCATGCTGAGCAATGTGCCTGTGGGCGTACTCATATTCGCATGGAAAGAGTAAGCGCTCGGAGTGATGATATGCTGATCATCCGTGGTGTAAATGTATTTCCCTCCCAGATTGAAAGTGTTCTTACTACGTTTGGAGGAACTACTCCTCACTATCATTTAATTGTTGATCGCCTGGGAAATTTGGATACACTGGAAGTACAGGTAGAAGTGTCTGAAGGGATGTTTTCCGACAAAATCAGAGGACTGGAGCAATTAGGCGGTAAAATCCGGTCAGAGATTGAGAGTACACTGGGAATATCATGCAAGGTTACTTTAGTTGAGCCCAAAACCTTGGCCAGAAGTGAGGGTAAAGCAAAACGGGTAACAGACAGAAGAAAACTGTAAATTAATTACCAAGGACGAATAAGATTAATTGAGTAAAAATCTTGGAGGGATTTAAATGAAGGTAAAACAGATTTCTGTTTTTTTAGAAAACAAGCGGGGACGTTTAGCTGCCGTAACCAAGAAGCTGGCTGAAGAAAAGATAAATATTCGGGCTCTTTCCATTGCCGATACTTCTGACTTCGGGATTCTTCGGATTATTGTAGACAATCCGGAAAAGGCTTATCAAATATTAAAAAATAATAGCTTTACGGTGAGCATGACAGAAGTAATTGCCATAGAAATATCTGATGTTCCGGGGGGATTAGCCGAAGTATTGGAGGTGCTGGAAAGAGAAGGTATTAATTTAGAATATCTTTATGCTTTTATCGGTTTAGCAGATAAAGAAGCTTTAAACATTTTCAGAGTTGAAAAGATTGATTTAGCTGTGGAAGTTCTAAAAAAGAACGGTATTAGAGTGTTATCCGGTGAAGAGGTCTATTCCTTATAAACAATACAGGTATTTGCCTTGTTTATATTAAAATAGGGGATACAATAATATGGCAGAGTCAATAAATTATGCCAGGCAAGGGAGTGAGAGCCGGAGATGATAAAAACCCGAAAATGTGTATGGAATATTAGTCCCTATATTCCGGGAAAACCTAGTGAAGAGGTAGAGCGAGAGCTTGGATTAAAAAATGTGATCAAGCTCGCATCAAATGAAAACCCTTTAGGTCCATCCCCTGCTGCCCTTGATGCGATTATTCAAAAGGGTTTCCAGGTTCATATTTATCCGGACGGTAATTGCTATTATATCAAAGAGGCGGTAGCCCGTCATTTGACTGTTTCGGAAAAAAATGTGATTATGGGGAATGGTTCTAATGACGTTATCAAAAATATAGCGGAAACCTATATTGATCCCGGGGATGAAGTAATTATTCCTTACCCGTCTTTTTCTGAGTATTTAATAGTGACTCAGCTTATGGGCGGGAAACCGGTAATGGTACCCCTAAATAGTGACTATCAACATGATTTGGATGGGATGCTGGAGGCTGTTACAGACAAGACCAAAATTATTTTTATTTGCAATCCTAATAATCCTACGGGAACAATAATTACCGGAGAGCAGTTAGACAGGTTTATGAACAAGATACCCCGGGATGTTCTGGTTGTGGTAGATGAAGCTTATTATGAATATGTAGATAACAAAGAATTTCCGGATAGCATTAAGTATGTTCGGGAAGGTAAAAATGTAGTTGTTTTAAGAACCTTTTCTAAAATACATGGTTTGGCGGGATTAAGAATTGGTTATGGTATTACAACAGAAGAAATATGCAGTCTGGTGCATCGGGTTATTGAAGCTTTTAATGTTAATACCATAGCCCAAACAGCGGCTTTGGCCAGTTTAAAGGATAAAGAGCATCTTAGGAAAAGCCGGGAAGTTAACCGGATAGGAAAGGAATACCTGTACCAGCAGTTTAAACAAATGGGTTTGAAGTATGTACCTTCAGAAGCTAACTTTATTCTTGTGGATATAGGCCAGGATTCCAGAGGAATTTTTCAAAAGATGCTTCAAAAGGGTGTAATTATCCGAACAGGTGATATTTATGGTTATCCTACTTTTATTAGAGTAACAGTTGGAAAACCTGCAGAAAATGAAATATTTATTCATACTCTGAAAGAGCTTATTGACTGTAATTCATAAGGGTGTTTCCCGGATAAATTAACCCTGTCCATTGAAAAATAATATTAAAGGGAGAGAAAATTTTAATGGTCAAGTTCAGAGAGTGTATTTTAAATATTACTCCTTATGTACCGGGCAAACCTGTGGAAGAAGTTCAGAGAGAGCTGGGGTTACAAAATGTGATAAAATTGGCGTCTAATGAAAGTCCTTTAGGACCGTCGAAAAAGGCTATAGAGGTTATGCAAAGGGTAGCGGCAGACGGTATCAGCATGTATCCTGACGGCAGCCATTACTGCCTTAAAAAGGTTTTGGCGAAGCATCTCGGGGTTGGTGAAAACAATTTGATAATAGGTAATGGTACCGATGAAATTCTGAAACTAATTGAAGAAACATATATTTATCCGGACGATGAGATTATTATGGCCGATCCCTCTTTTTCAGGGTATCTTCTAGGTACTCAATTGATGGGTGGTAAAGTGGTTAAGGTTCCTCTTGATCAGAATTATACTCATAATCTGGATGCTATGTTAGAAGCAATTACGGAAAGAACAAAGATTATTTTTATCTGCAATCCTAATAACCCCACAGGAACTATTATTGTCAAAGGACAGTTGGACCGGTTTTTAGATGCGGTGCCGGAAGATATTTTGGTTGTGATTGATGAAGCCTACTATGAGTATGTGGAAAACAAAGAATATCCGAACAGTATTGAATATATTAAAGAAGGAAAAAATGTTATGGTTACCCGGACCTTTTCTAAAATATATGGGTTAGGTGGATTACGCATCGGTTATGGGATTGCAAATGAAAACATTATTTCTTTGATTAATAGGGCCAGGATGCCATTTAACGTAAATACCATGGCACAGGTAGCGGCTATTGCCAGCATTCAGGATTCGGAACAGGTGCCGAAAAGTTTTCGGGTAAATAAAGAAGGAAAAGAGTATTTGTACAAAGAGTTTGATAAAATGGGATTGTTTTATATTCCCACGGAAGCCAACTTTATTTTTGTTGATATTGGCGTAAATGCTCGGGGAGTTTACGAGGCACTGCTTGAAAAGGGTATTATTGTGCGTACCGGTGATAATTTTGGGAAACCGACTTTTATTCGAGTTACTATTGGTAAACCGGAAGAGAATAAAAGGTTTATCCAAAGCCTGAAAGAGATTTTAGGTTAAAATAGTTTAGGAGTTTTCAAAAACTTGTACTAAAAACCCCTTCCCCTTAATAGATATTTATTAATTATTTCATAAGACAAGACAAGTAATAAAATGGAGGGGGAGAAAACAAAATGGTTTTGAAGAAGCAAAATGAAATTAAGATTGCTTTAGGTTTATTGCTGGCAGTATTAGTTTTTTCTCTGACAGGATGTGCTTTAATAGACAGGCTGCAGGCTTGGAAACAGGTAAAAGAAGAACTACCTGTAGAGGATCCTGCGGAGCCCCAAGAACTGCAAATTTCCCAAGAGACTGCCGGGAATGAAACAAAAGAAATTCTGCTTTACTTTAGTGATGAATCAGGCCAGTACTTGGTTCATGAAACCAGGAGTATTCCAAAAGTAGAAAGTATCGGCCGGGCTGTTTTGCAGGAGTTGATTGCTGGTCCCAGTACACAATCCGGTTTGTTGCCTACGATTCCTACAGGTACTGAATTGAGGGATATTAATGTTCGGCCGGATGGTTTGTGTATTGTGGATTTTAGTGAAAAACTAATCAATAATCACCCGGGAGGATCTAAGAATGAGGAGCTTACCGTATATTCTATTGTCAACAGTCTTACCCAGTTTCCCACAATTAGAGAGGTGCAGATTCTAATTAACGGGAAACAAGTAGAGACAATTGCCGGGCACATGGATGTTTCAGCTGCGATGGCTAGAAACGATGAAGTTATTAAGAAGTGACTTGCTTCAGAAGTCAGACAACTCCAAATCCCCTAAAAGGCTCATCACGAGCCTTTTTATTATTTTTAAATTATCAGTTTGCGATTAGCCGGATAGTTAGAAAAGGGCCACAAATGACTGCTTTTTTCATTGAAAACTTACTTAGTGTGCGGTTTTTTGATAGCTACGAAGTAAGCACTCCTTAAGTTGCGAGACAAAGTGCCGGTGTTGTCTATCATAGACTGCGCGTGGTATATTTTATAAGATAATGCATATGAATAGTTTTTTTCTGTAAAATCAATTATCAGCAAACTAAACATGGGGTGAGAAATTTTGGGTAAAAAAATTGGGATAACCACTACCGTTCCTGTTGAAGTAATATTTGGGGCCGGAATGATTCCGGTTGATTTAAATAATGTTTTTATCACAGGCCATGAAACCCAGGGGGCTATAGAAAAAGCGGAAATAGCCGGATATCCCCGTAATTTATGCGGCTGGATAAAGGGTATTTACGGGACGGTTATTAACACGGGAGATATTAAAAAATTAATTGCCGTTACTCAGGGAGATTGCTCTAACACCCATGCTCTCATGGAAACTTTAGAGTTGGAGGGCATTGAAACAATTCCTTTTGCCTATCCATTTGACCGAGATAGGGATTTATTAAAACTTCAAATTGAAAAAATTATGGACTGTTTAGGAACTTCCTGGGAAGAGGTAAATAAGCAAAAAAAGTATCTTGATGAAGTACGCAGTTTAGTTTGGGAAATTGATAGGTTGACCTGGCAGGAAAATGTGGTGTCTGGACAAGAAAATCATTATTTTCTGGTAAGCTGCAGTGATTTTAATAGCGATCCGGATCGGTTTGCCCTTGAGGCGGAAGAGTTTATCCGGCAGGTACGGCAGAGAGAGCCTGTCAGAGAAGGACTGCGCTTAGGTTTTATTGGGGTACCGCCTATTATTACCGACATATATCAGTATCTGGAGTCTGGGGGCTGTCGGGTAGTATATAATGAGGTGCAGCGGCAGTTTTCCATGCCCTTTAAAACAGCTGATTTGGTTGAACAGTATCGTATGTATACATATCCTTATCATGTATTCTACAGAATAGAAGATATAAAGCGAGAAATAAGAGATAGAAAGTTAGACGGCATTATACATTACACACAAAGCTTTTGTTTTAGGCAGATTGAAGATATTATCTTTCGTTCTAAACTTCATATTCCGATATTAAGTTTAGAGGGCGACCGTCCCGGATTGTTAGATGCAAGAAGTAAAATAAGAATTGATGCATTTTTGGAATTGTTGAGGTGATCAGGTGATTTTAGGAATTGACTTAGGCAGTAGAAATGTTAAAATAGCCTTATTTGACGGTGCAGAGTACTCCTTTTCCAGGTATGAAACTATAGAATTTTATCGGAGATACGGGTGCCGGGTAGAGGAAAGTTTAAGAATCGATTATCAAAAGCTATGCTTACCCCCGGTGGAAAAAATTGTATCTACAGGTTATGGACGGTTAACCATAAAGGTTGAAAAGGGAACAGTGATACCGGAAATAAAAGCCCATGTATTAGGGGCTATATCACAAACAGGACTAAAAAACTTCACATTAATGGATCTGGGCGGACAGGATACCAAGGTAGTAAAGGTTGTCAACGGGAAAATTGTTGACTTTGAAACTAATGATAAGTGTGCGGCCAGCTCAGGAAGATATTTAGAAAATATGGCCAATGTTTTGGGCATATCTTTAGAGGAATTAGGAAAACATGATGATGACCCGGTTGCATTATCATCTACATGTGCTGTTTTTGGAGAATCTGAACTAATTGGGCGAATTATTGAAGGTATACCTGTTAAGCAGCTGGCTGCAGGAGTAAATCAAACTATAGTTGACCGGGTAAAACCCTTGCTCCACCGGTTATTAAGTGATGTACTGATTTTTACCGGGGGTGTTGCTTATAATAAAGGAATAAAGGAATTGGTGCAAAAGCAGTTAAATGTTAAAGTAATTGTGCCTCCGGAACCTCAGTTTAATGGAGCTATGGGATGCACTATTTTTGGTAGGGAGGAAAAATGAAAATAACTATATTAGGCTGCTGGGCTCCCTTTCCCAGAGCTTTGGAAGCCTGTTCCGGCTACCTGGTTGAATGGGGAGAGACCAGCGTGCTTTTGGATTGCGGCCATGGTGTGTTTTCGAAATTTCAAAAATTTGGGGACTTGCAAAAATTAAATGCCCTCATTATTTCTCACCTGCATCCGGACCATTATGCGGATATTCATTGCTTTCGTCATGCTATAGCCCATGCCATCAGGCAGGGTAAAAGGGCGTATAAACTAAAACTATTTCTCCCTTTTTCTCCTCAGGCCGAATTTACGACAATGCAAAAAAGTATTGATGCTTTTGAATTACATGATTTAAGCCAGGTGTCTCAAATAAAAGTGGGCAATCTAAATATTTATCCTTTTCGGACGGAACATGCTCTTCCTACCTATGGAGTATCAGTGTATGGGGGTAGTGCTAAAGTTGTTTATACGTCGGATACCGCATGGTTTAGTAAGCTTCCTGAAATAGTTAAAGAGGCTGCTCTTTTGATTTGTGAAGCCAGTCTTCAGGAAAAAGATCGGGATAATCAAGTAGGACACCTGACGGCAAAACAGGCCGGTGATTTGGCACGCAAAGGTAATGTTCATAATTTATTAATTACCCATTTATTTCCTGAATATAATGAGTCAGTTACTGAGAGAGAGGCGGAAGAAGGCTTTGGCGCAGGTGTTTTGGTAGCTAAGGAAGGATTGGTGGTTAAGGCAAAAATTACATAGCTGTATCGCCGGGATTTATTAATATTTATTTTTGTTTAGGTTACACTAAATTCTGAACCTGCGGTATTTTATAGGTTAGCAAGGTTGATTTTCTTCAATGATGAAAGTCAACCGATAGTTAACCGGCCGCAGGTTCTTGTAATTTTAAGGTGATTTCCAACTTTACCCTAATAGAGTTTAATGATATACTAAAAGATGGAATTTTATTGGCGCTATTTTGAGAGGAGTAAACAATATGCGTGAAGATGGTAGAAATTTAGACCAATTAAGGTCGATAAAAATATTGAATAATTATATTAAAAGTGCTGAAGGATCAGTACTTATTACGGTAGGAGATACCAAAGTTATTTGTACTGCAACTGTGGAGGAAAAAGTTCCCCCTTTTTTAAAAGGAACATCCCAAGGATGGATTACCGCGGAATATGCAATGTTGCCCAGAGCTACCCAGACCAGGACGATTCGGGAGTCGGTGAAAGGAAAAATTTCCGGCCGGACCCATGAAATCCAGCGGCTAATAGGAAGGTCTTTACGATCAGTTGTAGATCTAAAACAACTGGGTGAAAGAACAATTTATATTGACTGTGATGTCATTCAGGCAGATGGCGGTACCAGGACGGCTTCGATAACAGGCAGTTTTGTTGCTTTGGTAGAGGCCTTAAAAAAATTGAAAGATGCTAACGGGTGGGAAAGGTTGCCGGTGCTGGATTGGCTGGCTGCTGTAAGTGTAGGTAAAATTAATGGCCAGTTAATGCTTGATTTATGTTATAGTGAGGATTCTCAAGCTGAAGTTGATATGAATGTGGTTATGACCGGGTCCGGAAAGATTGTAGAGATACAAGGGACCGCAGAGGCTGATCCCTTTTCGAAAAAAGAAATGGAAATAATGTTAGAATTGGCGGAGCAGGGTATTGGTGCTTTAATAAATGTGCAAAAAGAATTAATCGATTTGGTTTAAATAGAATTGAGGTAAAAATGACGAAGATAATAGTTGCTACCCGTAATGAGGGTAAAATAAGAGAATTTAAGAGTTTGCTGGAAAATAAGCACTGGATAGTATATTCATTAAAAGATTTTCCTCATGTGGAAGTGCCTGAAGAAAACGGGCGGACATTTCGCGAAAATGCTTTGATAAAAGCGGCAGCAGTTGCTTCTTCAACGGGAATGGTTGCTCTTGGCGATGATTCCGGCTTGGAAGTTGATTATCTGGATGGATCCCCCGGGGTATATTCTGCCAGGTTTTCCGGTGAAGAGGCAAATGATCAGAAGAATAATGAAAAATTATTGGGACTGATGTCCGGAGTTCCGGAAGCAATGAGAAGAGCCCGGTTTCGTTGTGTTATTGCCATTGTTAATCCTTGGGGAGAAACTCATTTTTGTGAAGGTGTTTGCGAAGGCATTATTGCTAGTGAACCAGCCGGTAATAATGGTTTTGGCTACGATCCTTTGTTTTGGTTGCCTCAATACAAAAAGACTATGGCTCAATTAAGCATGGAAGAAAAAAACTTAATCAGTCACAGAAGTCAGGCTTTTAAGAAAGCATTGGTTATTTTAGAAAAATTGTTCAAAGCAGAGGAATAATTTTGTGCTAGCAGGAAAAAATAAATATCATATTTACCTTTAATGTTAAGGGGACAAAAAGGTTAAATAACCTAGATTATTGTACTTTATCATACCCCTTTATTCAAAGTCCTTCTGTTACTATTTCCTGGTTAGCTTGAGCCCATGATTAAAATGATTCGCTTGCTTGATTGATATTTGATAAAAAAAGAAGAAAACAGGAGAAATTAAGTAAATTATCACGTAATAGGGATGTATTACATTTATTTTGCTCCTATTGTTCCTTTAATTGCTTTTGACCTTAGCGTATCTTTAATATATACTGTTCTTTGTCAGTTCGGCAGAGTAAAAGAAAGCATTGTGCGGGTGTAGCTCAATGGTAGAGCTCCAGCCTTCCAAGCTGGCTACGTGGGTTCGATTCCCATCACCCGCTCCACTAATTTTCTTGGGGTTTATTTTGCTTACATGCGCCTGTAGCTCAGGTGGATAGAGCAACGGACTTCTAATCCGTGTGCCAGGGGTTCGAGTCCCTTCAGGCGCGCCACTAAAGAAAGAGTGCCGTGAAGGCGCTTTTTTTACACCTAATATAATTGTTTGCTTGACATTTCGACAGGGGTTTGCTAATATTGTTTATGCAGTAAGCCAAGTATTATGATATGGTGGATGTGGCGAAGTGGTTAACGCACCGGATTGTGGCTCCGGCACTCGAGGGTTCAAGTCCCTTCATCCACCCCAAATAAATATCGATGGGGTGTAGCCAAGTGGTAAGGCAGCGGTCTTTGGAATCGCCATTTCGTTGGTTCGAATCCAGCCACCCCAGCCATTTTTTTTGGGCCATTAGCTCAGCTGGTAGAGCACCTGACTCTTAATCAGGGTGTCCCGGGTTCGAGTCCCTGATGGCCCACCAAGTAAAAAAACCTTGTTATTCAAGGTTTTTTATTTTCATAGGAAATTTCTTGACTAAACTATAAACATGTGCTAACATGTTTTTGCAATAGTTATTATTTAGCGGGAGTGGCGGAATTGGCAGACGCACCAGACTTAGGATCTGGCGGGTAACCGTGGGGGTTCAAGTCCCTTCTCCCGCACCAAAAACATTTGTCAATTTAGTAGGCGGGCGTAACTCAGTGGTAGAGTGCAACCTTGCCAAGGTTGAAGTCGAGGGTTCGAATCCCTTCGCCCGCTCCATGCTGTTATTGAAATCCTCTAATACGGGGGTTTTTTGCTATATATATCTATGATTTTCCTGCGAAAACCCTAAATTATGCTGTTTGAATGCATAAATATGTAGGAGCCGGTTGACGTAGCATGGTAGCAACACTCTGCGCAGGCGAACGACGGAAGGGGGCGAGCCCCATGGACGGGGCGAGAGGGCCACTGAACATGGACATGAATTGGCCCTGTACTCCTTTCGTCTTGAGACAAGCAGATGGTGTTGCATCATGCGAAGTCTGGCGACGAATATTTATGGATTCAAACTCGCAAAATATTACCTTCCGCAAGGGAATCATCTAAAGAAATATCCTAAAAAGAAATCATTACACAAATCATAAACCACAAGCCATAAATCACTGCTTTTAAAAAACATATTACCCTCTTGGGAAGGAAAATCATGTGAAATTGTAGAACTAAAGTACAAGAACTAGTGATTACCATTAAATGTTTAAATTGGCTAAATAATGGGAATTAATAACATTGCTGGATCTGTACATAATAAAGGAGGAAGAACATTCAATGAAAGTGAATTTAGAAAAAATAGAAAAAAATATTGTTGCTTTAGAAATTGAAGTTGAGGCTGAAAAAGTTGAGCAGGCTGTTAATCAAGCACATAATAAGTTATCAAAGAAGGTAAATATCCCGGGTTTTAGAAAAGGAAAAGCCCCCCGTCCTGTTTTAGAACGTTTTATCGGTAAAAAAGCATTATTGGAAGAGGCTGCCGAGATCATGATTTTGCCTAATTATATAGCTGCGATAAAAGAAACGGGAATAGAACCAATTGATAGACCTACGGTGGACATTATCCAACTGGACAATGCCAAGCCTTTTTCATTTAAGGTTACTGTTGAAGTAAAACCTGAAGTAACCCTTGGACAATATAAGGGTTTTGAAATTGAGAAAAAAGAGTACACTATAGGTGAAGAAGATATCAATAAAGAAATTGAAAAACTTCGGCAAAGATATGCCCAAATAATAGAATTAGGGGAAGACGAAAAAATCAGTGATGGTGATATTGTGGAAATTGCCTTTGAAGGTTTTATTGATGATAAGCCTTTTGAAGGAGGTACATCGGACGGCTATTCTTTGGGAATTGGTTCAGGCTCCTTTATCCCCGGATTTGAGGAGCAGCTGATTGGGGCAAAAATCAAGGAAAAAAGGGATATAAAGGTAACTTATCCGGAAAACTATTATAAAGAGGAATTAGCGGGAAAAGAGGCTCTATTTAAAGTTGAGATCAAAGGAGTTAAACGTAAGAAACTTGCAGCTGTTGATGACGAGTTTGCCAAGGATGTCAGTGAATTTGATACTTTAGATGATCTAAAGGCCGATATCAGGAAAAAATTGGAAGAACTAAATAATATGTTGTCCCAGGAAGATATTAAGAACCAAGTAATAAGTAAAGTAGTAGAGGCAGCTTCTGTGGAAATTCCGGAAGTCATGATTAATGAAAAAGTGGACGTCATGGTTGAGGATTTCAAACAAAATGTGCGCCAGCAAGGGATTGATTTTAATTTTAAAGATGCAGAATTGGATAATTTGCGAGAACAGTATCGCCCTCAAGCAGAAATTAATGTAAAAACCGAGTTGGTTTTAGCTACTATTGCAAAAACCGAAAATATTAGTGTTACAGATGAAGAAATAAATAAAGAAATTGATAAGATTGCCCAGCAGTATAATCAAAAAAGCGATTTGGTTAAAGCTTCTTTAGGATCTACCGGGCGTCTAGATTTATTAAAAGAGGGATTATTGTATAATAAAACTATTGATTTTTTAGTAAATAACAGTACCATTGTATAATTTACTTCTATTGTGGGAATAAGATTCATATTCTTTACTGCAAAGAAAGGTGTGATAAAGAAATGAGTGCATTAGTACCAGTGGTAATTGAACAGACCAGCCGTGGAGAAAGAGCATATGATATTTATTCCCGGCTATTAAAAGACCGGATTATTTTTCTGGGTAGTGGGGTAGACGACTATGTGGCTAATTTAGTTATCGCTCAAATGCTTTTTTTAGAAGCTGAAGACCCGGACAGGGATATTCACCTTTATATTAACAGTCCCGGAGGGTCTATTACGGCCGGCATGGCAATATATGATACTATGCAGTATATTAAGCCGGATGTCTCGACCATCTGTATTGGATTGGCAGCAAGCATGGGGGCTTTCCTGTTAACTGCGGGAGCACCGGGAAAACGTTTTGCCCTTCCTAACAGTGAAATTATGATTCACCAGCCCATGGGGGGGACTCAGGGTCAAGCTGTGGACATTGAAATTCATGCTAAAAGGATATTGCGGATTCGCGATGAATTGAATAAAATACTAGCGGAAAGAACAGGGCAGCCTCTGGAAAAGATTCAAAGAGATACGGATCGCGATTTTTTCATGTCGGCTGCAGAAGCAAAAGAATATGGGATTATTGACGAGGTGATATCGAAGAGAGTATCTGGAGCTAACAACATTAAGAGGTGAAGATATGTATAAGTACACGGATGATAAAGGCCAGTTAAAGTGTTCCTTTTGCGGAAAACTGCAGGATCAGGTTAAAAAATTGGTAGCTGGGCCGGGTGTTTATATCTGTGACGAATGTATAGAGCTTTGTAATGAGATTATAGAAGAGGAACTAAATGAAGATTTAGGTTTTGATATGGACGAAATCCCTAAACCTAAAGATATTATGGGTATCTTGAATCAGTATGTCATTGGTCAGGATTCAGCCAAGAAAGCTTTATCTGTTGCGGTTTATAATCATTATAAAAGGATTAATATTGGGAACAAAATTGATGATGTTGAGCTGCAAAAGAGTAATATTGTTATGTTAGGACCAACAGGTAGCGGAAAGACACTTTTAGCCCAGACATTAGCACGTGTTCTCAATGTTCCTTTTGCTATTGCTGATGCTACTTCCCTGACTGAAGCAGGTTATGTGGGTGAAGATGTGGAAAACATCTTGCTTAAGCTTATTCAGGCTGCCGACTATGATGTAGAAAAAGCGGAAAAAGGAATTGTTTATATTGACGAAATAGATAAGATTGCCCGGAAATCAGAGAATCCTTCCATTACCCGGGATGTATCCGGAGAGGGTGTTCAACAGGCTTTATTAAAAATTCTTGAAGGTACCATTGCCAGCGTACCGCCTCAGGGGGGGCGGAAACACCCACATCAAGAATTCATTCAGTTGGATACTACTAATATTTTGTTTATATGCGGAGGGGCTTTTGACGGGATTGATAAATTAATTCAAAATAGAATTAGTGCGAAAACTCTTGGTTTTGGTGCGGAAATTAAAGGAAAGCAAGATACAAAAATCGGGGATACTTTAGCTCAGATTTTACCTGAAGACCTTTTGAAATATGGTTTAATTCCTGAGTTTGTAGGTCGGCTTCCTGTAATTGTAACCTTAGATGCTCTTGACGAAGAAGCATTGATAAAAATCTTGGTTGAACCAAGAAATGCACTGGTAAAACAGTATCAAAAGCTTTTTGAAATGGATGGAGTAGTATTGGAATTTCAGGAGGAAACTCTGAAAACTATTGCCCAGGAAGCAATTAAACGTAATACGGGAGCCAGGGGTTTGCGTGCAATACTGGAAGATTTAATGATGGAAGTGATGTTTGATATTCCTTCCAGAAAAGATGTATCCAAGTGTATTATTACAAAAGAAGTAATAGGAAAGAAAGAAAAACCGATTTTAATAACAGAAGACCGCGCTAAAAAGAAGGAAGTATCTGCATAAAAGTTCAGAGAAAAAATTTATGAAATTTATTTATGGGACCAAAAGGGTCCCATTTTTATGCAACAAAACATATAAATTTAGTGGATAGTAAAGAAATTGGCAGATGTTGAACTTGTTTACCACGTTTACGTAGTAATTGCACTATCCTGGTAATATCCCAGAGACTCATTTCGCAATTATGTTAATCCCTTTGTTAAAATAGTAGAAAGGGTTTTTTTGAAAAACTAAATAATTCCCTTTTCCCATGTAAATACTAAACAAAGATTCAAGGAAAGGGGTTACAAATATGTTTAATCTATCTTCTGGGATTGGAAGTATACTTGGTTTATTACAAATATTTTTTATTGTAGTGATCGGTTTGTACTTTTTTAATCTGTTAAAAGGACAACAAGGGAATCGGGTAACTGTGGAACGTGAATCACGGAAGGAACTAGAAAAATTAAAAAGAATGCGGAAAGTGTCCTTAACTGAACCTTTGTCGGAGAAAACCAGGCCTTCCAAATTTTCTGAAGTAATTGGTCAGGAGGAAGGGTTAAGAACATTACGGGCTGGTTTGTGCGGGCCCAATCCTCAGCATATCATAATTTATGGTCCCCCTGGAGTAGGTAAAACAGCAGCAGCAAGGCTGGTTTTAGAAGAAGCGAAAAAATGTAAAGGATCGCCTTTTTCCCAAGATGCTAAATTTGTGGAAATAGATGGAGCTACAGCTAGATTTGATGAAAGAGGAATCGCCGATCCCCTTATTGGTTCTGTTCATGATCCTATCTACCAGGGAGCAGGAGCAATGGGGATGGCAGGAATCCCTCAACCAAAGCCAGGTGCGGTTACAAAGGCTCACGGTGGATTATTGTTTATTGATGAAATTGGAGAACTTCATCCTATTCAAATTAATAAACTATTAAAGGTTCTGGAAGACCGTAAGGTTATGTTGGAAAGTGCTTATTACAGTTCGGAGGATTCAAGTATCCCCAGCCATATCCATGATATTTTTCAAAACGGCCTGCCGGCGGATTTTAGACTGGTTGCGGCAACAACCCGTTTGCCAGATGAAATACCACCTGCTATTCGGTCCAGATGCTTAGAGGTATTTTTCCGGCCCCTCACTTCCAAAGAAATAGCTGTTATTGTTCGGAATGCGGTACATAAAATGAACCTTAAAATTGAAGATAAAGCGGTTGGTGTGGTAGAATCTTATGCCCATAACGGACGGGAGGCTGTAAATTTAATTCAGATTGCAGCAGGAAGTGTCATGAGCGAAGGTAACAAAATGATTACAGTAGATGATGTTGAATGGGTGATAAATAGTGGTCAGTATTCGCTTCGCTCGGATAAGAAAATACCCTCTAAACCTCAGGTCGGTGTAGTTAATGGTTTGGCCGTAATCGGACCCAATATGGGGACATTATTGGAATTAGAGGTGACAGTAATCCCTGTAAGTCAAGAAAATGGGAAAATAGTAATTACTGGTGTTGTAGACGAAGAGGAAATAGGCGGAACCGCCGGCAAAAAAATGCGGAGAAAAAGTATGGTAAAAGGATCAGTTGATAATGTAATCACAGCATTAAAGTATTGTCTGGGCATTGAGGCTAAAAAATATGATATTCACGTTAATTTCCCCGGGGGTATTCCGATTGATGGTCCTTCGGCAGGGGTAACAATAGCTACGGCTATTTACTCCGCAATTACCGGATCTCCAGTTGACAATAAAACTGCCATGACAGGTGAGGTTTCGATTCGTGGTTATGTAAAACCAGTGGGGGGAGTAGCCTCTAAGGTAGAAGCAGCCCGGCGGGCAGGGGCGGAGAAAGTCTTAATTCCCCAAGAAAATTGGCAGGAGATCTTTAAAAAGTACCCCGACTGCCAGGTAGTTCCGGTAGAAAGATTGGAGGATATTTTAAATATGGTATTAATACATCCCAAGCCCCAAGAAAAAACAATGACCAGAAAACTAAAGGAAAATTTGAACCAAGTGCAATATTCTCCTGGTTTGCAGGAAATGAGTTTTTAAAGTAGAATATGGTAATAACTTTATTATCATTAACAACTGGGGGTGATTTTCTATGGATCAAGACCAAAAGTATTGCGAGATACCAATGCTCCCACTTCGGGGGGTGTTAGTTTTTCCATATATGATTATTCATTTAGATGTTGGGCGGGAAAGATCAATTAATTCTATTGACGAGGCGATGCTCAATAAAAAAGAAATATTTTTGGCGATGCAAAAAGAAGCTCAAATTGATGAGCCTGGTGCTGAAGATATTTATCAGGTAGGTACTATTGCAGAAATTAAGCAGCTTTTAAAGCTTCCGGGAGGTACTATTAGGGTATTGGTTGAGGGTTTACACCGTGCCCGTGTAGTAAATTATATTTCTTATGAGCCATTTATTAAAGTACAGGTAATTAGAGAGATAGACGAAACTGTAAAAGATGATCCGGAAATAGAAGCGCTAATGAGAAACTTAGTTAGCCAATTTGAGCAATACGTTAAAATGAGCAAAAAAATTCCGCCGGAAACGGTGGTTTCGGTGATTACTTTAGAAAACCCAGGCCGCCTAGCCGACGTTGTGGCATCTCATTTAAATCTAAAACTATCTGATCGTCAAAGTGTTTTAGAAGCGATATCAGTAAAGGTGAGACTTGAAGTATTATGCGAAATTCTTGCCAAAGAAATGGAAATTTTAGAACTGGAACGCAAGATTAACCTTCGGGTAAGAAAACAAATGGAAAAGACTCAAAAAGAATATTACCTGAGAGAGCAAATAAAGGCTATTCAAAAAGAACTAGGAGAAAAAGATGATAGAACTGCTGAGGCTGATGAGTTAAGGGAGAAAATAAAAAAAGCGAAACTGCCCAAGGAGGTTTATGAAAGGGCGATACGTGAGCTGGAAAGATTAGAAAAAATGCCCCCGATGGTAGCAGAAGCCATGGTTGTGAGAAATTATCTGGAGTGGATTTTAGATCTTCCCTGGAATAAAGAAACAAAAGATCGTTTGGACATCAAACTGGCGGAAGATATTTTAAATGAGGATCATTATGGGTTAGAAAAAGTAAAAGAAAGGATTTTAGAATATTTAGCTATCCGTCAGTTGGCAAAAAAAATAAAAGGACCGATACTTTGCTTTGTTGGACCTCCCGGGGTTGGAAAGACTTCCTTAGCAAAATCTGTTGCCCGGGCTTTGGAAAGAAAGTTTATTCGGATGTCTTTAGGCGGAGTTCGGGATGAAGCTGAAATCAGGGGGCATCGAAGAACATATGTAGGTTCAATGCCGGGAAGAATTTTGCAAAATATGAAATTAGCTAAATCTAAAAACCCGGTATTTTTATTGGATGAGATTGATAAAATGAGTTCCGATTTCAGGGGTGATCCTGCCTCAGCTTTGTTAGAAGTTTTAGATCCGGAACAGAACAATACTTTTAGTGATCATTATATTGAAGCGCCTTTTGACCTGTCAAAAGTAATGTTCATTACAACAGCCAATGTTGAGTTTAATATTCCTCGTCCTTTGCTTGACCGGATGGAAGTGATAAACATTTCAGGGTATACTGAGGAGGAAAAACTTAATATTGCCCTTAAATATCTTTTACCAAAACAAATAAAAGAACACGGGTTGAAAGAGGATCAAATTAATTTTTCCGAGAATGCACTGAGGATTATTATCAGGGAATTTACGAGAGAGGCAGGAGTGCGTAACCTAGAAAGAAATATTGCTACTGTTTGCCGCAAGATTGCCCGGGATATTGTTGCCGGGGAAACTAAAACAGCAAAGGTAACAGCACAAACCATATACCAGTATTTAGGGGTTTCTAAATACCGTTTTGGATTAGCTGAGAAGGAAAGCCAAATAGGTGTTGCCACCGGCTTAGCATGGACCGAAGTAGGTGGGGAAGTACTAACAGTTGAAGTTCAGGCCCTTAAGGGAAAAGGCAGGCTAATGTTAACTGGACAATTAGGCGACGTGATGAAGGAATCAGCTCAGGCCGGGTTTACTTTTATTCGGTCTATTGCAAAAGAATTTGCGATTCCCGATGAATTTTACGAAAGTACGGATATTCATATACATGTTCCAGAAGGAGCCATTCCCAAAGACGGGCCTTCGGCAGGTATTACTATTGCTACTGCTATGGCTTCTGAATTAAGCCGCAGAAAGGTTCGCCAGGATGTGGCCATGACCGGGGAAATTACTTTAAGGGGTCGGGTTCTTCCTGTCGGCGGTATTAAAGAAAAGGTACTTGCAGCTCATCGGGCAGGATGTAAGGTAGTTATTTTACCGGCCGATAACAAAAAGGATTTAGAGGATATTCCTGCTAATGTAAGTCGGAAACTGCAATTTATTCTTGTGAAGTCTATGTCAGAGGTATTACCGGTAGTTTTATTGGCTCAGGAGCAAGAAGAAGGGGATCAAATAGAGAATAAAAAAGAAGATAAAGAACCCGTTGAAGTTACCGGGAGCCAGGTACAATGATTCATATTAAGAAAGCTAAATTTATCACCAGTGCGGTGACCCCAAACCAGTATCCTAATGAAGTATTTCCGGAAATTGCCTTGGTAGGACGCTCTAATGTAGGTAAATCATCTTTAATCAATGCTCTGGTAAACAGGCGGAACTTGGCTCGTACCAGCAATCAACCAGGGAGAACACAAACTATTAATTTTTACCTGGTAAATGATAATTGGTATTTTGTTGATCTACCGGGCTATGGTTACGCAAAGGTTTCCAAAACAACGCGGGACAGTTGGAAAAGATTTATTGAAAAATACTTGTCCCGCAGGGTATCATTAAAGGCAATTTGGCAGTTAGTTGATGTGCGTCACCCTCCTTCAGATCAAGATAGACAAATGTGGCAATGGATTTCCGCTTCACCCTTACTCAAACTGGTTATTGCTACAAAATTGGATAAGATAAGTAAAAGCCAAAGAACAAAACATATAATAGAAATCAGAAAAAGCCTTAATATAGAACAGGAAAAAATCGTACCCTTTTCCACCAAGACCGGAGAAGGGAAGAGAGAATTAATTGAATGGATTGAGAATAATTTGGGTCAGGAATATCATCTTTCCGAATCCTCCTGGGAAATGGATTAAAAGCTTTACATAAAACAGGTGTACCGATTCATAGGTACGCTTGTTTTTTTATAGAATCAGAAATAGTAGTATAATAACCATTTATTGCGTATCTTAATACAGAAAGGGGGAAGATAAATATTAATTATCGAGCTGCTTTAAAAGGGTATTATCGTGTCTTGGCTTTATTTTTTACCGGTGCACTTGTCTTGAGCTTCAGCGTTTTATTGCTTCCAAAACCTGAAATAGATATCGCACGGATAGTGAGTATTCTCAGGTGGTTGTGTTTGGTGGTGGGAGGGTTCGCTGCCGGTGTTAATGCTAAGGGTCAGGGCTATATTCATGGTGCTATTGTAGGGGTATTTTGGGTAATTACTCAGTGTTTAGTATTATGGTGGTTAGTTCCGGAAGTACTTTGCCCTCGGCTAATCGTTGATATCATGTTTTATAGTCTCTTTTGGGGGGCTATTGGCGGTTTGTGCGGCGTTAACATGGCAGTATTAATGAACCAAAACAAAAGCGTTGTTAACGCAAGAAAATATGAAAATATATCAGATAGTTTTGATAGCTTAAAATAGAAGGAGATTGATGGGGATAACAGAATAAACAAATATTATGGAAAAGAGCAATTGATAGTGGTTTGTGGTTAATAATGCGTGAAACTGTTTATTCCGATATATAAAAGGAATGTTCCCCAAAAAAAACATTACACAAACCACTGTTTTTCAGGGGGGATAGTGTTGGATAGTTTAATACAGCAATTGCTTGAGGGAGATCGGAGAGCTGTTGCCCGGATCATATCCTTGATTGAGAATGATGAAGTTCCTAAAAGCAAGCTGATGAGTAAAATATATCCGCACACAGGCAAAGCTTATATTCTGGGTATTACAGGGGCTCCGGGAGCCGGTAAAAGCACACTAACCAATAGAATAGTAGCAGAAATACGCCGTAATGGTTTGACAGTAGCGGTAATTGCTGTTGACCCTACCAGTCCCTTTACGGGAGGCGCGATACTGGGTGACAGGATTCGGATGCAGAGCCATACCCTTGATCCCGAAGTATTTATTAGAAGTATGGGTACACGGGGTAGTTTAGGCGGTTTATCCCGTCACACTAATGAAACAGTTAAAGTTATGGATGCATTTAAAAAAGATGTAATTATTATAGAAACTGTAGGTGTCGGACAATCGGAATTTGATATTATGTATATTGCCGATACCACTGTGGTAGTTTTGAATCCGGGTGCAGGTGATGCAATTCAAAGTATAAAGGCGGGAATAATGGAGATTGCCGATGTTTTTATTGTTAATAAAGCCGATATGGATGGGGCAGACAGGGTCAAGGCGGAAACTGAGGCGATGCTGGAAATGCGTAAGTCCGGCAATTGGCGGCCTCCTGTAGTATTAACTGCTGCTGTTAACGGCACCGGGATTGAACAGGCATGGGAAAAAATATTAGAACACCGTAAGTATCTTGAAACAACCGGGCAGTTGGAAAAGATACGTAAAGTAAAAATAGGGGAGGAATTAAAGGAAATATTAGGGCAAGAAATAAAAGAAAATCTTTGGACAGTTCTGGAGCATTCCGGAGAAGTAAAGATGCTGTTAACCAAGTTAATCAATCGGGAAATTGATCCCTATTCAGTTGCTGAACAGATTATTAAGACTCACATCCGAATAATATAGCCGGGTTATAAAAAAACACAAGAAAAAGTTGACAGAGGCTTCCTACTTGAGTAGTATATACATTAAAGTCTATACTGATAATAGTGAAGAAGGGAAGGAGTACCGGGTTTGCTTGTTTTTTCAGAGAGAGAGGTCCGTGGCTGAAAGACTTTTCAAATAGGTGCCGGGAAGGTCGTCCCAGAGCTGGTTTGTTGAAAGAACTGTGTTTCAAGTAGACTTATCCGGGTTGCCCGTTATAGCGATAAGAGTTGAACCGGTGTTTAATTTGGTTTCAAAATAAAGGTGGTACCGCGGAAGAGACCCTTTCGTCCTTTGGGATGAAAGGGATTTTTGTTTAATTAAACCAATAGTTTTTTATTGCACAAAAAGGAGGAGAAAAATTTGACTGAACAAAGCAAATCTATTTCCACCACTTATGACCCTAAAAAAGTAGAGCAAAAATGGTATCAATGGTGGGAAGATAAAAAATTTTTTCATGCGGAGGAAAATAAAAATAATAACAGGCCTTTTTCTATTGTTATGCCCCCGCCTAATGTAACAGGTCAATTACACATGGGGCACGCTTTAGATAATACTATCCAGGATATTTTGACCCGGTGGAGGCGTATGCAGGGATATGATGCTTTATGGATTCCGGGAACGGATCATGCCGGGATAGCTACCCAGGCCAGAGTTGAAGAAGAACTGGCTCATGATGGTATTAGTAAATACGATTTAGGAAGGGAAAAATTCTTAGAAAAAGTATGGGAATGGAAAAAGATATACCATGCCCGGATTACCAAGCAGTTACGCCTTTTAGGTTCGTCCTGTGACTGGGAAAGAGAACGTTTCACAATGGATGAAGGGTGCTCTCAGGCGGTTCAGGAAGTATTTGTGCAGCTTTATAAAAAAGGATTGATTTACCGGGGCAGTTATATTATTAACTGGTGCCCTAAATGCCATACTACTATTTCAGATATTGAAGTAGAGCATGCAGAGAAGGAAGGAAAGCTTTATTATTTAAAATACCCTATTAAAGACAGCAACGCATTTATTCCTATCGCTACTACTCGGCCGGAAACAGTATTGGGTGATACGGCTGTTGCTGTAAATCCGGAGGATGAAAGATACCGGGACTTGATAGGCTTAACGGTTATTTTACCTATTGTGCATAGAGAAATACCTATTATTGCAGATGAGTATGTAGATCCGTCTTTTGGAACCGGAGCGGTAAAAATTACTCCTGCTCATGATCCCAATGACTTCGAGGTGGGACAAAGGCACAATTTACCGCAGATAACGGTTATTGACAAAGATGCAAGGATGACTGCCGAAGCAGGAAAGTATCAGGGAAGGGATCGGTATGAGTGTCGAAAAGAACTTATTAAGGAATTTGAATCACTGGGGCTTTTTGAAAAGGTGGAAGAGCACTCCCATGCCGTTGGGGAATGCTATCGGTGCGGCACAGTTGTTGAGCCTCTTGTTTCTCCTCAGTGGTTTGTTAAAATGAAGCCACTGGCTGAACCGGCTATCCGGGCTGCTCTTGACGGTAAAGTACGGTTTGTTCCTGAAAGGTTTACCAAAATATACTTGGGATGGTTGGAAAATATCAGAGACTGGTGTATTTCTCGTCAGCTGTGGTGGGGCCATCGGATTCCTGTTTGGTATTGCCGAGAATGTGGTGAGGTGATATGTACTAAAGAGATTCCTTCCGCCTGTCCTAAATGTGATGGGAAAGATTTGGAGCAAGATCCGGATGTATTGGACACTTGGTTCAGTTCGGCTCTCTGGCCTTTTTCCACCATGGGTTGGCCGAATAACACAGATACTCTATCTTATTTTTATCCCACCAACGTCTTAGTAACAGGAAGAGATATTATTTTCTTTTGGGTAGCAAGAATGATTTTTATGGGATTGGAATTTATGGAACAAGAACCTTTTAAGGAAGTATTTATTCATGGTTTAGTTCTAGATGCAGAGGGCCGGAAGATGAGTAAATCTTTAGGAAACGGTATTGATCCTTTGGAAATCATAGATCGTTATGGTGCGGATACCTTGAGATTTATGCTGGTCACGGGAAATACGCCCGGTAATGACTTGCGGTTTCAGGAAGAGCGGTTGGAGGCAGCAAGAAATTTTGCCAATAAAATTTGGAATGCTTCCCGTTTTGTCTTGATGAATTTAACTGATTATGAGCCTGGGACCCAAGAGCCGATATTAACAACTGCGGACAAATGGATTTTAGAAAGATACCGCCAGACGGTAATTGATGTGACCCGTTACTTGGATAAATACGAGTTGGGAGAAGCGGCCCGAACTTTATATGATTTTACCTGGAACCATTTTTGTGACTGGTATATTGAACTAGCTAAAAACCGACTTTATAAAGAATCCGGGAAGGAAAAAAATACAGCCCAGTATGTGTTATCTCATGTGTTAAGCGGTATTATGCAGCTATTGCATCCATTTATGCCTTTTATTACTGAGGAAATCTGGCAGCACTTGCCCCACCGGGGAGAAACAATCATGTTATCTTCCTGGCCGGAAGTGGTGGATATGCCCTCTTTTCCTCAGGAAGAGGAAAAAATGAATTTGATTATGGAAGTTGTTAGAACGGTACGTAATATTAGAGCAGAAATGCATGTTCCCTTAGGCAAAAAAGTGCAAATTATAATGCTGGCTGATTCGCAAGCTCAGCATGTTTTAACTGAGGGAGAAAAATATATTATGAGCCTAAGCCAGGCTGACAAGGTTTTAATTTACCCGCCCGGTACGGAAAAGCCGGAACAAGCTGCTGCCGGAGTTGTTAAAGGTATTGAAATTTATGTACCTTTAAAGGGTATTATTGATTTAGACCAAGAAATTGCTCGTTTGGAAAAAGAGTATAAAAATATGGAGAATGAGCTGGCTCGCTTGAAGGGAAAATTAAGTAATAATAACTTTTTAGCAAAAGCTCCGGCTCATGTTGTAGAAAAAGAGAGATTAAAATCAAAGGAATTTGAAATGAAGAAAAAAGCGCTGTTAGAACGTTTAACTGTTTTACGAGGATAAAAATATGAACTACACAGAATCAATGGACTACCTGAAAGGCTTGACAAAGTTTGGCATTAATTTAGGATTAGAACGTATTCAGGAGCTTCTAAGGAGAATGGGTCATCCAGAGAAAGAAACAGAATTTATTCATGTTGGCGGCACCAATGGTAAAGGTTCCACTGCTGTAATGATTGCAGAAATATTAAAGCAATCGGGAATGAAGGTGGGTTTATTTACTTCACCCCACCTTTATTCCTACAATGAAAGGATTCAAATTAACGGGAAAAAAATTGCGGAAGAGGATATTGCCTGCCTGCTGACGGATATGCGGTTTCATCTAGACGGGATGGTTGCTTCCGGTTTTGAACACCCAACTGAATTTGAAGTTAGTACCACCCTTGCTTTATGCTACTTTGCCAGGGAAAAAGTGGATTTAGCAGTTATTGAAGTGGGCATGGGAGGCGAAATTGATTCCACTAATGTTATTTTTCCTCGGCTGGCTGTTATTACAAATGTCGGTATGGACCATATGGATTATTTAGGGACGACACTGGAGGAGATTGCGCAAGTTAAAGCGGGTATTATCAAACCGGGATGTGATGTTATTACGGCAGAAAAAAATCCTGATGTGCTCAGGGTGATTAGGGATTACGCATTGAGGCAAAAGGCTTCTTTGTGGGAAGAAGGGAAGGATTTTTGGGTTACGCCTTTGGAATATTCCATTGATAGTCAGTATTTTAATTGTAATATCCAGGGAACTGTTTTCCACAATCTTAGAATCAGGCTCCGGGGAAAGTATCAATTGATGAATGCCGTATTAGCAGTGGCTGCTGCAGTAAAAATGGGAGTTAGTTCCCTTGCTATTCGCAAGGGGCTTGATCAAGCCCGTTGGCCTTGCCGTTTAGATATTGTTCATGAGAGACCATTAGTAGTAATTGATGCCGCCCATAACTATCACGGGATTAAAGTTTTGGTAGATTCCCTAAAACAGTATTGGCCTTATGAAAAAAAAATATTGGTATTAGGAATGCTGGCAGATAAAGAAAGAGAAAAAGCAGTAGCTGAAATTGCTCCTCTTGTGGAGAAAGTGGTAGTAACAAAACCTAACAGTCCCAGGGCCGGTGCCTGGTACCAGGTAGCGGACTTTATTAGTGTTCTGAACAAAGAAGTTATTTTAGAAGAGAATATTAGCAAAGCTGTTGATATCGCACTGGATCTTGCTCAAAATGACCGAATGGTCGTGATTACCGGTTCTATTTATATGGTAGCGGAAGCTAGGGCTTATTTATTGGAAAAAAGATAAAAGCATTTTAGAAACGGGATAACGGAAATAGAGGAAATTTGCGATGTATGTAGAAATAAAACAGGTATTTCATTCTTTTGTATTATGAATAGTATCACCTTCTTAGCAGGGGGAGAAAAAGTTGAAAGGTGTTAAAGTACCTGAAGCCTCGATTATGAGATTATCCGTTTATTCTCGTTATTTAGCCCAGTTAAATCAAAAAGGGAATATCACTACGTCATCAGGCGAAATTGCTGCCGGAGTAGGAGTAAGTCCTGCCCAGGTACGTAAGGACCTGGCATATTTTGGTGAGTTTGGGACCAGAGGCGTGGGATATAATGTGAAGGACCTTCACGGACATATTTTAAAAATATTAGGACTTACCAATGATTGGCCGGTAGTATTAGTTGGAGCAGGCCATCTGGGAACTGCTCTTTGCTCATATAAAGGATTCTTTAAGCGGGGTTTAAAGATTATTGGGGTTTTCGACAATGACCCGAAAAAAATTGGACGCTATTTATCAGATAAGATTATTCTGCCTCTGGAAAAGTTAGAAGCTGTGATTCGTGAAAATAAAGCGAGAATTGGGATTATTGCAGTTCCCGCCGATCATGCTCAGGAAACAGCTAATTTATTAATTAAGTATGGAATTGATGCGATTTTAAATTTTGCACCACAGGCGATTAACATACCTGATGGTGTGGAGTTAAGAAATATTGACTTGGCTGTAAATCTAGAGGTTTTGACTTTTAAGCTGAGCATATAAGGAAGCAGCTACTTGCCGGCGTCTTTGGTTTAACAAAGACGTTTTTCCATATAATTATCATCTTTGTCGAATAATATAAGTGCGAAAAAAGGTTCACTAGTGAGGGTTAAATATATGGGATTACCTATTATTTTAGCTTCTGCATCTCCCAGAAGGATGGAACTATTAAAACAGGTAGGTGTTGAGGCAAAAGTTATTGTTAGTGATATTAAAGAACAGATAGATCCTGGCATCAAAGCAGAAGAATTAGTTCAAAAACTAGCTCTCGGAAAAGCAAAAGCGGTGGGAAATGTTGTTTCTAGGGGGTTAATTATTGGTGCTGATACAGTAGTAGTTAAAGAGGAGAAAATTCTCGGAAAACCACGGGATTACAATGATGCGGTAGCAATGCTCCAATTATTAAATGGTACTGAACATAGTGTTATTACTGGATTAGCTTTAGTTGAACAACCAAGTGGGAAAACTATTACCGATTACGAAAAAACAAAAGTATTTTTCAGATTATTGTCACAAGAAGAAATAAATGCTTATGTTAGTTCCGGTGAACCTTTTGATAAAGCGGGAGGATATGGGATCCAAGAAAAAGGAGCCCTATTGGTAGATAGAATCGTAGGAGATTATTTTAATGTTGTTGGTTTACCATTACAAAGATTAAATTATATGATGAAAACATGGAATATTAATTTATTATTATTCTAATAGGCTTAAAGTTAAGGAGTAGAATATGGTTACCAAGGAAAAATTAAAGGTGGTCGAATACCGTTGTACGATAAAAGAAATGCCGGCAGAATGCCGGCCGAGGGAACGGCTCTTTCAAAAAGGAGCCGATGCCTTATCCAACGGAGAGTTATTGGCAATAATTATGCGTACCGGGACCACCAAGGATACAGCACTGGAGCTTGCAAACCAGTTACTTTCTAAAGGAGGCTTAAAATTTTTGGCAGATGCGTCCCTGGAAGAATTAAAACAATTTTCCGGTGTGGGTGAAGCTAAGGCTGCCGAAATTAAAGCTGTGATTGAACTGGGAAAAAGAATGGTTTCTGCCGGCAATGAGATTATGCCGGCGGTACGAAGCCCGCAGGATGCTGCTCATATTATGATGGAAGAAATGAGGTTTTTAGACAGAGAACATTTTAAAGCATTGCTTCTTAATACGAAAAATCAATTGTTTAAAGTTATTACTGTTTCAATTGGAAGTCTCAGTTCTACTATTGTTCATCCTCGTGAGCTGTTTAAAGATGCAATTAAGAGCAGTGCGGCGGCGCTGATTTTGATTCATAACCACCCCAGCGGGGACCCCACTCCCAGCAGAGAAGATATTGAGGTGACAAAGAGGTTAATTGAAGTAGGGGGTATCGTTGGCATTGAGGTACTTGACCATATTATCATAGGTAATGGACAGTGGATGTCTTTAAAAGAAAAAAATTTTATTTAAATTATTCTAGTTTTTTATAGAGATATAAAGTAAGCATAAAGGATGTGAAATTGATGTTTTTTGCGCAAGATGTAGGAATAGATTTGGGTACGGCTAATACTTTGGTTCATGTAAAAGGAAAAGGAATTATTTTAGAAGAGCCCTCAGTGGTAGCTATTCAAAAAGATAGCGGTCATGTTTTAGCGGTGGGAGATGAAGCTAAACAGATGATTGGCAGGACCCCGGGTAATATTGTTGCCATTCGTCCAATGAAAGATGGTGTTATTGCAAATTATGACGTTACCCTGAGCATGTTAAGATATTTTATTTTAAAAGCATTAAAAAACAAGAGCCCTTTAATAAGGCCTAGGGTAATAGTTTGTATTCCTTCTGGAATAACGGCGGTGGAAGAACGTGCGGTCAGGGAAGCAGCTCTTCAAGCAGGAGCGAAGGAAGCTTATTTAATTGAAGAACCTATGGCGGCGGCTATTGGTGCCGGTTTACCAGTGTCAGAGCCTACGGGAAATATGATTGTAGATATTGGCGGTGGCACCACTGAGGTAGCTATTATTTCCTTAGGGGGAATTGTGGCTGTTAAATCTATTCGTGTGGCCGGGGATGAATTAGATGATGCGATTATTAATTATGTGAAGCGAGCTTATAATTTAGCAATTGGAGAACGAACAGCAGAAGAAATCAAAAATCAAATCGGATCTGCCTACTTGGAAGATGAAAGTGCACGTGGTAAAATAATGGATGTACGAGGAAGAGATTTAGTAACAGGCCTTCCTAAAACTATTACAGTTACCGCAGGTGAAATTAACAATGCATTGGCAGAACCTGTAGCCAGCATTATTGATGCAATCAAAGTTTGTTTAGAAAAAGTTCCTCCGGAGTTAGCATCCGATATTATTGATCGGGGCATTATGATGGCTGGTGGAGGTTCGTTATTACATGGATTAGATCGTTTGGTTTCTCGTGAAACGGGAATGCCGGTTCATATGGCGGAAGAGCCTTTGGCTGCAGTAGCGTTAGGTACAGGAAAGGTTTTAGAAAATATTAATGTATTGCGCCGGGTTCTAGTTTCCCCAAAGAAAAAGCATTAAAAGGATGTGATTGTTTTGCCCGGTTTTTGGCAAAAAGGCAAATGGGTATTGGCAATAATGCTAGCAATTATACTACTGCTCATTGCTAAAAATGCCGGTATGGAACGATCAAATCTTACCACGGTAGAGGTTTGGTTGCGCGATATATTAGCCCCGCTGGAAAGCGGGGCTACGGTTGTTACAAGAAGTGTTGGCAGTATAGGTAATATTTTCACAAATTACCGGGCAACAATTAGGGAACGGGATAAATTAAAAGATGAGGTTGCTAGATTAAAAAAAGAGATTAATTTGTTGACGGAAGCGAAACTGGAAAACTTAAGACTGCATCAGCTTCTTGAAATGAAGGAAACCATAAAAAATAATTGGACAACTGTTTCGGCAAAGGTCATTGGCCGTGACAGGGGCAATTGGCATCATTCTATTATAATTAATAAAGGTTCTAATGACGGTTTTGAAAAAGATATGGTTGTAATTAATCAAGATGGACTGGTAGGCCGTATTATATCTGTGAGCCATAATTCATCTGAAGTATTACTTATCGCAGATAAAGAAAGCTCCGTAGGATGCTTGGTTCAATTATCACGGACACCTGGGGTAGTTGAAGGAATTGGCGCGGGGGGCTTATTACGGATGATTAATATCCCATATGATACGGTGCTTAAAGAAAACCAGGTTGTGATCTCTTCCGGATTAGGAGGAACCTACCCCCATGGATTGAAGATAGGATATATATTAGAAGTTAAGGTAGAACCTAATGGTTTGATGAAACAGGCTTTGATAAAACCTTTTGTTAATTTTGACCGCCTTGAAGAAGTATTAGTGTTAAAAATGAAAAAAGAGGTAATGGTGCCGTGAGGGTTCTTGTTTTGGCGGTTTTGGTATTAGTAAGTGTTATACTGGAGGGAACTGTTCTTCATAGCTTTGCCATAGGTGGAGTTAAACCGGATCTATTATTGATCTGGGTATCATTATTTGCTTTTTTGGAGGGACCTGTCCGGGGATTTAAATATGGGTTTTTAATTGGGTTTGTTGAAGATTTGGTAACAGGAAAATTTTTTGGCCTTCATGCATTAACAAAAATGATAACCGGTTTTATAATCGGTACTTTGGAACCTAAAATATTTAAAGAAAACTATTTAGTTCCCATTGTGGTGGTTTTTTTAGGGACGTTATTAAATGAATTATTGTATTTGTTATTTGGAAACATTATTGGTTTTAATTTCCCTTGGAGTACCGGTTTGAGACATATAATCCTCCCGCTTAGCTTTTATAATTGTCTGGCAGCCCCGTTTTTGTATGTACCACTTTACAAGCTCTATTCCCGGAAGTGGCTTAAAAATGAAGATTGATTCTTCTTTGACACCTTATGTGTCTTTTCGTGGAGGGAGGGGTATTTATTGCTGGATAAAGAGATGAAAAGAAAATTAGAATTATTCACAATATTAATCGCGCTGATTTTTGTCGGATTAGGATTAAGAATATTTTATTTGCAAGTTGTTAAAGCAGATACATATGAGAACTTATCAAATAAAAACAAGTTTAGAATTGTTTCTATTCCTGCCAGGCGGGGAAATATTTATGACCGGAATATGAAAATAATGGCTATGAGTAAACCGGTGTTTACGATATCTATTAATCCAGAAGTAAAAGAAAAGGAAGTAGTAGCAGAAAGACTGGCGGAAATATTAAATGATCCTGAAATCACCAAGGATTCTATTCTATTAGCAATTAAAGAACAGTACCGTAGGTTTGAACCGGTGGTTATAAAACGTTTACCTTATGAAGAAGGCATTCAGACTGTTACCCAAATTGAGGAGCGGAAGGAAGATTTACCGGGGGTCACAATCCGTGAAGAGCCTATGAGATATTATCCCGGAGGCGTTTTAGCAGGACATATTTTAGGTACGGTAGGATTAATAAATAAAGATGAATTAGATATTTTGGATAAATACAATTACCAGATGAACGATTGGATTGGCAAAACCGGACTGGAAAAAGTATTTGAGCGTTATCAGGACGGGGATAAAGAAATTGGATTAAGAGGTGAGGCCGGAGCCGATTTAATTGAGGTAAATGCTAAGCACCGGCCGGTAAGCAATTGGTCTCATAAGGATCCTGTACCGGGAAATTCTTTAGTACTAACAATTAATGCTGATTTGCAGAAGGTTATGGAAAGTTCCATGAGTGATACTATGGAAAAATTACGTAGGTCTAATCCTAAGGTTAAGGCCGGTGCAGCAGTGTTAATTGATGTGAAAACTGGAGCTGTTTTAGCCATGGCCAGCGCTCCATATATCAATCCTAATGATTTTTCCAACGGTTTATCTAAAGATAAAGTGAAGTATTATTGGGATGAAAAACTGAAACCTACGTTTAACCGGGCTATTTCAGGCGCCTATCCTCCCGGATCAACATTTAAACCTGTAACAGCAGTAGCCGCTTTAGCGGCAGGAAAGGTTAATACTAAAGACACAGTATACTGCGGTCCGGCTGCTTGGGTGAAACCAAGGGCTAAATGTACTAAAACACATGGTAGTGTAAATCTATACACTGCTATGGCGGGGTCCTGTAATACCTATTTTCAGGAGGTTGGGTACAGAACCGGGATAGATATGCTTTATCAAACTGCGAAAGATCTTGGCTTAGGACAATTAACTGGTATCGAACTTCCTGCTGAAGCCGAAGGAATTTTGCCAAATAAGGAATGGAAGGAAAAAAATTTTTCCGGGTGGGAATCAACCTGGCGGCCCTATGATACTTTTTTCATGTCTATGGGACAAGGATATAATTTATATACTCCCATTCAGATTGCTAATTACGTAGCGACTATAGCTAATGGGGGGAAACACATGAAGCCTTATTTAGTAGATAAAATTCTTTCACCTAGCGGGAAGGAATTAATGAAGTTTAATCCGACGGTACTAAATAAGTTAGACGTTAAACCAAGTGTGTTGACCGAAGTACGTAAGGCGATGAAAAGTGTTTCCGAACCCGGGGGGACAGCTTATAATTTGTTTAAGGATTTTCCTTCTGATATAAAGGTAGGAGCTAAGACTGGTACTGCGCAAACAGGTCTTCCGGGTGACGATAAGAGCAGGGACTACCACGGTCTTTTTGTTGCTTTTGCTCCGTATGAAAATCCCCAGGTAGCCTTTGCCGGGCTTATTGAATACGGCTATCATGGGAGTACCTCTGCAGGTTATGTGGCTAAAGCTGTTTTTGAGGAGTATTTTAAGTTAAAAAAGGAAGCGATTCCCGATGAGTTACCTATTGGGGAGGAGTGATTTATCAATATTTGATGGAATTTTTTATTTAATTTGGGAGGATTATGGTTTTTGTCTGTAGAATTCCCTAGGGTATGCATATTTTAAAGCTGTAGTTTGCGACTTGGGAAAGATAATAAACATATGTCTTTACTAACATTGAAGGTGGATATTGGCAAGGAGGAAGGTTATTTAATGGGAAAAGAAATGCTTGATGGATCTTTGGTAGGTGAAAACACACTATTAATTCAGAAAACTGTTAGATCCGGTCAAAGCATCAAGCATTCCGGAAATGTGGTAATTTTAGGAGACGTTAACCCTGGTGCCGAAATTATTGCAGGTGGTCATATTATTGTGATGGGAGTGGTAAGAGGAATAGTTCACGCCGGAGCTTTCGGTGAGGAAAAAGCCACTGTTACAGCCTTTGCTCTTAATCCCACTCAAATACGAATAAGTGGTAAAATTACCAGACCGCCTGATGAGGATTACTCAAAAACCGATGAACCTGAAACGGCCAGGATTAAGGATGGAGTTATTGTTATTGAAAAATACAAGACTTTGAGATAATACTATTTCCAGTATAATAAAGAGAGAGGTGGATTGAATGGGGCAGGCTTTGGTAATTACATCCGGTAAAGGAGGAGTAGGTAAAACCACTACTACTGCAAATATTGGAACCGGTTTGGCTATGATGGGGAAAAATGTTGTATTAGTTGATACAGATATTGGATTACGCAACCTTGACGTGGTAATGGGTTTGGAAAATAGAATTGTTTATGATATTGTTGATGTAGTAAATGGAAACTGCCGTCTTAAGCAAGCTTTAATTAAAGATAAGAGATTTGAGAATTTATGTCTTCTTCCGGCAGCTCAAACGAAAGACAAGAATGCTGTTACTGAGGAACAAATGAATAATTTGTGTCAAGATTTAAAAGAAGATTTTGATTTTGTTATTATTGATTGTCCTGCGGGAATTGAACAAGGCTTTAAAAATGCTATTTCCGGTGCGGAGTCGGCAATTGTTGTTACTACTCCGGAGGTATCGGCAGTACGTGACGCCGACCGGATTGTCGGCTTGTTGGAAGCATCAGAAATAAGGGATGCGAAACTAATTATTAACAGAATTAAGCCCCTGATGGTTAAAAGAGGGGACATGATGAGTATGGAGGATATCATTGATATTTTGGCTGTTGATCTTCTCGGGGTAGTTCCTGATGATGAAACAATAGTGGTTTCTACCAACCGGGGGGAGCCGGCCGTTATGGATAAAAATTCCCAGGCCGGTTTGGCTTTTCAAAACATTGCCAGGCGGATATTAGGTGAAACGGTACCGTTGATGAATTTAGAACCAAGTTACGGTTGGTTTGAAAAAATCAAACGATTGGTTACTAGATCATAGAGGGGGTGTTACTAAAAAGTGGGTTTTACTGATATTTTAAACCGTTATTTTGGACGAGACAGTACCAGTAGTAAGAATGTGGCCAAGGAGCGATTGCGCTTGGTTTTAGTACATGACCGGATTAATGTTTCCCCTCAAGTATTTGAGGCACTAAAGGAAGATTTAATTGCTGTAATCAATAAATACATGGAAATTGACCAACAGGCACTGGAAGTATCTTTTAGTTCCTCTGATAATTCTGTGGCACTAATGGCAAATATTCCTGTTGTCGGGATCAGAAGGAATACCTAAAAAAGCACCTCTGGTGCTTTTTTAATGTGGTCAAACCCCGAGATACCAAAGAAAAACCTCCAATAGAGCTTTTTTATAAACCATAAAGTATTTAGCAATCTTTTTTGCTTGTTCCAACTTAGGATCAGAACTATAATAAATATAGTTGATTCTGCTGCAATAATTCGTGTGCATAAATATTCGTCGCCAGACTTCGCATGATGCCATACCATACCATCTGCTTGTCTCACTACGAAAGGGGTACACCGGCCAATTACACCTATGTATTGTGGCCCTCTCACCTCGTCCATGGGACTCGCCCCCGTTCGTCGTTCGTTTTCGCAGGGAAATCATAGTTGGATTTGGGGAGGCAGACCGATGTTTCAAAGAAATTTTATCAAAAATTTGGACTGGACTTTTATAGGTTTAATCCTTTTAATTATGCTGACGAGCTTAATAATTTTATCAAGCGCCTCAGCCAATATTTATGCCAAACACCCCTATTATTTTTTAAAAAAACAACTAATTTGGATTTTTATTGGCTTTATTGCAATGGTGGTTATAGCATCACTAAATTATTCTTTCTTAATAAAAGCAAGTAATTTAATCTACGCTGTTAATATTGTGTTGCTTATACTGGTTTTAGTTATAGGTTCTGACGCAAAAGGGGCACAGCGCTGGATTAGTATTGGAGGTTTTGATTTTCAGCCTTCCGAATTTGCTAAAATTGCTATTATTATTACCTTTGCAAATGTATTGACCAAACGACAAGGAGGTTTAAATAAGTTTCGGGATTTTCTCCCTTGTTTTGCCCATATTGGAATACCAATGCTCTTAATTCTCAAACAACCTGATTTGGGTACATCATTGGTATTTATGGCAATAATGATGGGAATGCTTTGGGTATCCGGAGCAAATCCCAAAATACTATGGACAATAATTGGTGTAGGCGCGGTTTTGGCTTTATTTATCTTCAGCGTTCTTTTTATTGCTACCGCTGGTTTTCAAAAGGTTCCGGAGGAACTTCCAATACCTTTACCGCTAAAATTATATCAGTTAATGAGATTAATTATATTCATAAATCCTAATATGGACCCCTTGGGTTTTGGATATCACGTAATTCAATCCAAGGTTGCTATTGGATCCGGAGGAATTTTGGGTAAGGGTCTTGGTAACGGTTCTCAGGTACAGGGTAATTTTCTTCCGGAGCATCACACGGATTTCGTTTTTTCCGTGGTAGGGGAAGAATTAGGATTTATCGGAAGTGCTATAGTTTTATTAATTTTCTTTTTTCTTCTGAATAAGATTATTAAAATTGCTGGTGAGTCGAAAGATATGTTCGGGACATTATTAGTAATAGGTGTTGTCTCAATGTTGAGCTTTCATATATTAATTAATATTGGGATGACTACGGGAATAATGCCTGTGACAGGGATACCGCTGCCTTTTTTAAGCTATGGGGGAAGCGGAATGCTTACTAATATGATTTCAATGGGTTTAGTTCTTAATGTGAGCCTGCATAAACAGAAACTGATGTTTTAGAAGAAAAACGCGGGAAGATTCTTATATGCACATTCAAGCATATGGTCAACGGACAAAAATAGTCTGTTGACTTTTTTTTTAATTTAAACAAATGCCTATTAGAATCCCCAAAAAGAAAATCATACCGTGAAAAATTTATTATCAAACTATTTTCAAACCGGTTAATTCATAATTTGCTCTGGTTAATAGTATATATAAGTATCGCCATTTGCATGTCCGGGGGTGAAGGTAAATGACAAGATCTCTTCCAAAAAGAAGTCGTTCTTTTACAGGACGGAAATGGAAAAATAAATTAGTTCGGCAGTTTCTTGCAGCTGCTTTGATGGGGATATTCTTAGTTGTTTTAATGGAAACTGAAGCCCCCATAGGGAGCATTATTAGGCAAGGGATTACTTTTACTTTGTCTGTAGAAAATGATTGGACTCCGGTTATTCAGGAAACCATAAGCCCTAATTCTACCGAGAGTGACGGCTATAAAATGGTATTACCTGTTTCCGGGATAGTTGAAAAAAATTATGGGTGGAATCAGGATTTGGGGAAAAAAAAGCCTGAGTGGCATGGAGGTATTGGTATTAAAGCTCAAAAAGGGGAATATGTTAAAGCCGCTACCTTCGGAGTGGTAGAAAGGGTGCATGATTATGCAGGAAAAAATAATATATACATAAGGCATGGCAAAAATATTATGACTGTTTATGGGGATCTTGGCAAAATCTATGTCAAACCCGGGCAGCAGGTCAAAGAAGGAGAGTCTATCGGGGAAGTAGGTTCTGCTCAGGTTTATTTTGAAATACGGGTAAGGGGGGCTACCGTTGATCCCCTAAATTATTTACGCAGCAACAGGGATAAGATTTAGTGGATATCACGGTGCATTACACCTTTAACCGAGTGTGAACCTGTGATGAAAATAGGACGGGTTTTTGGTATTGATTTAATTCTATCCAAATTCTTAATAGTTTTATTTATTGTCTACTTTTTTTTGGATATCCATCATTTGGCAGTTATTGTTTTCGGTGTAGTATTAGTACATGAAATCAGTCATGTTATTGCAGCACTTTATTTGGGTATGGTAGTGGAAACAATCAAATTATTCCCTTTCGGTGGAGTAGTCGGCATCCGGGGTAACGAGGCATATAGTGTAAAAAAAGAAATTTTGGTTTCTTTGCCGGGACCGGCGGTAAATTTTATTTTAGCGGTACTGGTTTGGGCAGTCCAGGGTTTGGGAATAGGTAATAAAGAATATTTATCATTTATATTAAAGACCACAGTGTTAATGGGTTTTTTTAACCTTCTACCCATATTACCTCTGGACGGAGGTAGAATGTTTCGCGCTTTTTTGGCCCGTTACACAGGATATTTTTCTGCGACCAGAGTTACAGCTCTAATAGGGCAATTGATAGCGGTGGGCTTATTTATTTGGGGAATTCATGAATTGTGGTTTAACCAGATTAATTTTCATTGGCTTTTGATAGCGGCCTATTTGTTTTATATTGCCGGAAAAGAAAAGAAATTTGCTTTTTTGCATTTTATTTGCCATTTAAGTTACAAAAAGAAAGAAATAAGAACAGCCTGTATTTTACCGGCTGTGATATTAGCAGCAGAAAGGAATTTAAGCATAATTCAAGTTATTCATAGATTGATTCCGGATAGATACCTGATAGTTTATGTTATAGATGAGCAGGGAAAATATTTAGGTTCCGTGACGGAAGTGGCCATAATTGATGCTGTTTTTTCAGGAAACATAAATATGACATTGAAAGAAGTGTTAAACTACATGCAGATGAAAGATTAAAAGAAGGAATTATTTATTACATTGTTGAAAACATGTGAAATGCTTTCGGGATAAAAAAATCCTATTGAGTTTTTAGGGTGTCTTTGGGATCTTGGGATCTGGTTAACTACTCATTATTAACTGACTAACTGTTACCAAAGCTGATACTTTTTGATTCTGTAACAAAGGGAAATCAGAATTATTGGAGGAAAAAATGCGACCGTATATTGAGCAAAATTTGTTGCCTCATGTTACTAGACCAAGCCAGTATGTTGGAGATGAATGGAATTCGGTGAAAAAGGATTGGGCCGAATGCGCAGCTAAATTAGCTTTTTTGTTCCCTGATGTTTACGAAATCGGCATGTCCCATTTAGGATTGCGCATTTTGTACCATATAGTAAATAACAGAAAAGAATATTTGATGGAAAGAGCTTTTGCCCCGATGGTGGATATGGAAGAGTTAATGCGGAAAAATAAGATTCCGCTTTTTAGCTTAGAATCATACCGTCCTGTTAAAGACTTTGATATTTTAGGTTTCACACTTCAGTATGAAATGAGTTATACTAATATTATAAATATGCTGGACTTAGCGGGCATTCCTATCAAATCCCAGGATCGTAAGGGAGATTACCCTCTGGTTATGGCAGGAGGGCCCTGTGCGTTTAACCCGGAACCATTAGCTGATTTTATTGATTTTTTTGTTTTAGGGGAAGGTGAAGAAGTAGTACTGGAAATTTTAGAACTGGTGAGGATATCCAAAAACAAAGGGCCATCTTTTAATAAGTCTCAGTTTCTAAAAAATGTGGCCCAAATAAAGGGGGTTTATGTTCCGGAGTTTTATCATGTTACTTACCATTCAAGTGGTATCATCTCCCAAATAGCACCGGTAGGGCAAGATGTTCCGCCGGTAGTGTTCAAAAGGGTGGTCCGTAATTTTTCCGATGTGGAATTTCCTGAAGAAACAATAGTTCCCCATACCCAGACAGTACACGACCGGGTAATGTTGGAGGTGCTGAGAGGGTGTTCCCGGGGCTGCCGTTTTTGCCAGGCGGGGATGATATACAGGCCGGTTCGCGAGAAACAAATGGATAAGCTTCTGTTACAAGCAGACAAGCTGGTTGGTGCTACAGGATATGATGAAATAGCGTTAACTTCCCTAAGTACTGCGGATTATACCTGTGTAGAGTCATTGATTAAAGAGCTTATTAAAAGACATGGGGATCAAAGAGTGGGAGTTTCCCTGCCTTCCCTCAGGGTAGACACCTTTTGTCTTAATTTGGCTCAAGAGGTACAGCAGGTTAGAAAAAGTGGTTTAACCTTTGCGCCGGAGGCAGGAACCCAGCGTCTCCGGGATGTCATAAACAAAGGTGTTACCGAGGAAAATATTATAGATACAATGTCTGCTGCCTTTGCCCAGGGGTGGACATCGCTGAAGCTCTATTTTATGATTGGTTTGCCCACGGAAACCTATCATGATTTAGATGGTATCTTAGAATTAGTTCAAAAAATAATTCGAGTGGGAAAGAATAATAAGCCTCGTGAGATAAAAAGGCCCATAAAAATCAATGTTAGTGTTTCTTCTTTTGTACCCAAAGCGCAGACACCTTTCCAATGGGAGGGACAGGAACCAAGGGAAATATTGTGGGAAAAACAAATATATTTAAAAGAAAAGATTAAAAAAATGAGGAATGTGACATTTAGTTTCCATGAAGTGGAAGTGAGCTTTTTGGAAGCGGCTTTTGCCCGGGGAAACAGGAAGTTGGGAAAAGTGCTGGAAGAGGCATGGAAGTTAGGGTGTAAATTTGATAGTTGGACGGAACATTTTAAATTTGAAAAATGGTTAAATGCTTTTGAGAACTGTGGACTGGAGGCAAGTTATTTTGCAAATCGTAAATTTGAATTTGAAGAGATTTTGCCTTGGGATCATATCTCCAGTGGTGTTTCAAAAGAATGGCTAAAAAAGGAGTGCCTGCTAGCCTTCCATGAAAAAAGGACAGAGGACTGCCGGATTGTTCCTTGTTCCGGATGTGGTGTTTGTCCACAGCTTGATGTCAAACCTGAAGTTATGGAGAAAATGTGATGATACGTTTACGTTCATGCTTTGAAATTCAGGGGGGAATCCGTTTTCTTTCCCATCTTGATATTTTGAAATTAATTGAAAGGTCATTAAGACGGGCCGCTATTCCTGTGGAGTTCTCTCAGGGCTTTAATCCACATCCTAAGATAGCTTTTGGTCCTGCCCGGCCGGTAGGTTTGGCCAGCCTTTGCGAGTATTTTGATGTCGAGCTTAAAGAACCTTTGGATCCGGAAGATTTCAGAATACGTTTACAAGAAAAATTTCCGGCAGATATTAAAATTCGAGAGACAGTAGTTGTTCCTCTTCATGCAAAAGCATTAACCGCAGTTTTAAACTGTGCCATCTATGAAGTAGAATTAGAAAACTCTTTAGCTTGCAGCAAAGAAGAATTGCAGGGTAGAGTGGAAAAGCTTTTGGATCGGAAGGAAATTGTTATTTGCCGGCATTCTCCTAAGGGAAAAAAAGAAGTAGATATCAGGCCGGGTATTTGGGGTATTTTTCTGAGTATTCACCCTGACTCTATTATAATGAAAATGGAGGTTATGATCGGAGAGGGTGTAAATACTAAACCGGGAGAAGTGATTCAATCAATGGGTTTTAATAGTAAGGATATTATCGGCATCACCCGAACCGGTTTATTTATCAGGGAAGCTGATGGAAGAAAAAGTAATCCATTATAGTTTTGGTAAAAGCACGGGATTAGGATATTTGAGAAAATAAATATAATTTTGGGATGGATATTTGTGTATAAAGAGATCTTGATTAAGATAGAGCAGGAAGAGACGGCGGTAGCGGTAGTTGAGGATCAGCAGCTGGCTGAAATTTATTTTGAAAGGCAAGGAGGCCACCGCCTTGCCGGCAATATATACAGGGGGATTGTAGAAAATATTTTACCCGGTATGCAGGCTGCTTTTGTAGATATTGGATTAGAAAAAAACAGTTTTCTCTATGTAGAAGAGATAGTTTCTCAACGGACCGGTGAAGAGGCAGATCAGAGCAGCGGCCATAAATACTCGATTTGCGAGTTGCTTAAAAAGGGACAGGATATACTGGTGCAGATTGTGAAAGAACCTGTTGGTAGTAAAGGGGCCAGGGTAACTACCCATCTTACTTTACCGGGACGTTACGTAGTTTTAATGCCTACTGTTGACTACATCGGAATTTCACGAAGAATTGAAAATGAGGAAGAAAGAAAAAGGTTAAAGGCCTTAGCAGAACGGGTAAAGCCTGAAGGCATGGGTTTAATTATTCGGACAGTGGCAGAAGGGCTAACAGAGAGCGAATTAGTTCAGGATATTAACGTAATGACAAAGCTATGGAAAAAAATTCAGAAAAAGGCAGCTTCTATTTCTGCTCCTAATTTAATTCATAAGGATTTAGCCTTATTACAGAGAATAGTGCGGGATCTTTTTACCGATGATGTAGAGCGCGTTTTAGTAGATTCCAAAGAGAATTATGACAAGGTTATGGATATTCTTGATGTAACCGCTCCCGGTTTAAAAAAACGTGTTTTGATTAAGACTGTTGAAGATATATTTTTCATATATGATATTGCTTCTCAAGTAGAAAAAGCTCTAAAACAAAAAGTTTGGTTAAAAAGCGGCGGATATCTGATTATTGATCAAATGGAGGCACTAACAGCGATTGATGTTAATACCGGTAAATACGTAGGAACCACAAATCTTGAGGATACGGTTTTGAAAACGAATCTGGAAGCGGCTGTAGAAATAGCCAGGCAGCTCAGATTGAGAAATATTGGGGGAATAATTATTATCGATTTTATTGATATGGATGTTCCGGAGCACCGGGCATTAGTGATAGAATCCCTGGAAAAAGAGCAGAAAAAGGATAAAATAAAAACAAATATTTTAGGTTTTACGCAGTTGGGATTACTTGAGATGACACGGAAAAAAGTTGGTCAGGATTTATCGAGCCTTTTACAAAAGGACTGTCCCTTATGTGAAGGTAAAGGGAAGGTATTTTCGGAGGAAAGTATTTATCTCAGAGCAAAAAAAGAAATTCTTACAGTAAGTGAATATACTGAGGCTTCTAAAATATTAATTGAGGCTCATCCTGAAGTAGCAAAGTATTTTACATGTGTTATGGCGCGTAATTTAAAATTGCTGGAGCAGGTTATCGGTAAACAGATTATTGTTAAAGAAGTGCCTGGCTTGCGCATGGAGGAAACACTGATTAGAGCTGATTACAGTTAAACAGATAAGCTGCTTTCATTAGGTTCTTGGTGAGTAATAGTGAATTAAGGTAAAAGCAAATATACCGCGGCAATGCTATTCTAGTTTGACAAAAATGTGGCCCCTGTGCTAAAATTACCGTGGTACGTTTCAAAACCGCATCTGCCAGGTCGAAAGCGCAAAAATGCCACCTGGTATTAGAGCGAGTATTTAACGTGAGGAGGTAAAATATGTACGCTGTAATAGAATCCGGAGGTAAGCAGTATAAAGTAGCAGAAGGGGATATTATATGTGTGGAAAAACTTCCGGCGGATCCTGAGCAAACTGTTGAAGCAGAAAAGGTATTGGCCCTTAATAAGGATGGAGTTACAACAGTAGGTACCCCTGTGGTTCCGGAAGCAAAAGTTTTGTTAAAGGTTCTGGAACATGGAAAAGGGAAAAAAGTTATTGTATTTAAATACAAAGCAAAGAAAAACATTCGCAAAAAACAAGGGCATCGACAGCCTTTTACAAAGGTTCTGGTAGCAAAAATCGAAGCTTAGTTTTAAGGAGGTGGGGATGTAATGGCACATAAAAAAGCCGGTGGTAGTTCAAGAAACGGTCGGGACAGTGAGTCAAAACGGCTGGGTTTAAAACGTCATGACGGTCAGTATGTTACTTCAGGCAGTATTATCGTTCGGCAAAGAGGTACCAAGTTTCATCCCGGAGTAAATGTAGGGTTAGGTAAAGATGATACCTTGTTTGCAACTTCGGATGGGTATGTGAAATTTGAGTGTAAAAGCAAGAAGAAAAAACAAGTAAGCGTTTACAAAGAAATTGCAGCAGTATAAAAATAAGCCGGGGCAGCTGCCCCGGCTTTGGTAGTAATTAATATTCTTTTTTCACAGAATAAATATGGAGGTGAAGGATACGGACCGGACAATTTTTGACAATGTGGTAAACCTTATCTGTGATCAAAGACATGATTATCTAAATTGTCTTCAAGTAATTATGGGTAAATTGCAGTTAAGTAAACCTGATAAAGCGTTAGAATACTTGAGAAAAGTAACTTCTGACATGTTAGAGACAAATATTATCACAAAATTGGGAAACTCTTATTTGACTTTATTTTTACTTTTTGCTGTGCAAAAAAGTAAAAATACAGGTATGGATCTCACTATCATTATTGAATCGGGAAGTGCAAAATGCAAGGATTATAAAAAAGAAACGATCGATTTTTTATATAATATTCTGATGATAGCTATTGATTATATTAGTATAATTGAAGGGGAACAGAACTGGATTAGATTAACGTTAAAAGAAAAAGACGAGAGATCTGTCTGGGAGTTTGCAATGGCACCAACTGTTAATTGTAATGATCTTTTCCGGGAATTAAGAAAAATTGAGGCACAATTACCAAGTAAATTTGGTTATTTATCTATTGATGAAGTGCACAGACTAATTATTTTTACTATTTAAAGAATAATTAACATTAAAGATTGAAAATATAGTTAATAAAACAATAGAAGGAGTAATTTATGTTTTTTGACCGTACAAAAATTTATGTTAAAGGCGGGGACGGCGGAAACGGTGTGGTTGCTTTTCGGCGGGAGAAGTATGTGCCTGAAGGCGGACCCAGCGGAGGTGACGGGGGAAGAGGCGGGAATGTTATCTTTATTGCTGACGAGGGACTGAGGACATTAGTTGATTTTAAATATAATAAGCATTATAAAGCCGACAGGGGTCAGCATGGACAAGGAAAAAACATGTATGGAAAAGGGGCGGAGGATCTTGTAATTCGGGTTCCGGTAGGGACAGTAGTTAAAAACGCAGAAAATGAAGATTTAATCGCTGACTTTACCTTTCATGGACAAAAAGCAATAATAGCAAAAGGTGGGCGAGGCGGTCGCGGTAATGCTCGCTTTGTATCAGCAAAGAACAGAGTTCCTACTCTAGCGGAAAAAGGTGAACCGGGAGAAGAAAAACAGTTGTTATTGGAGTTAAAGCTGCTGGCTGATGTGGGACTGGTAGGGTTTCCCAATGTAGGAAAATCAACAATTATATCCCAAGTTTCCGCTGCCAAACCTAAAATAGCTGATTACCCGTTTACGACAATTACTCCAAATTTAGGTGTCGTTAGTATAAGTGAGGGGAATAGTTTTGTTTTGGCCGATATACCGGGCTTGATTGAAGGCGCCCATTTGGGGGCGGGATTAGGACATTATTTTTTGCGTCATTTGGAACGGACAAAGGTCTTAATCCATGTGATAGATTTATCCGAACAGCCGGAAAGAACACCATGGGATGATTTTGCAATTATTAATCAAGAACTAAAGCAGTATAGTGAGAATTTGGCTCGGCGTCCTCAAATTATTGCTGCTAATAAAATGGATGTTCAAGGTGCAGAAGAACGGCTGGCAGAATTTAAAAAACGTTTAGACGGTGCATATGAGATATTTCCTGTATGTGCAATTTCTGGGAAAGGGTTGTCTCCTTTGATGCAAAAGGCTTTTCAGCTGGTTTGTGCACTGGAGTCTGTGAAACCGGAACCGGAGGAATCGGATATTCGTCATGTACAAATAATTCCACGAAAAAGATTCGATATTTCTCGACAGCAAGCAGGGATCTTTATTGTTTCCGGTGAAGAAATAGAAAGGCATATTGCTATGACGGATTTTAATAATGAAGCTGCTCTCAAACGATTACAGAATATTTTCAAAAAAATGGGCTTAGACCAGGCGCTGAGAGATCAAGGGGCAAAGGCTGGTGACATTATTAAAATAAAAGAAATAGAATTTGAATTTGTAGATTAACTAGATATAAACTTTGACATTGATAATTGAACGGGGGTCATAATTAGAGATGAATTGCTTCGATTGTGGAAATTGTAGACAAGGTGAAGCAATGTTTTACTGTCTGTCAAAAAATGATTTTGTCATCAGAGATAAAGAATTGGTTGTTGAACGGCAAAAAATTGACCGGGGATGGAAAAAAGGGGCACCTGAGTATGAAGAACGACGGCGTAAAATCCGGTCGGAATGAGACGAAAATATTAGTTTCAGTTAAGGCAAAGCAGGTCTGATGACCTGCTTGTAATAGTTTGGCAGGGTTTTTTCTTTTGAGATGTGGTAAGTAGGTCATATTATGATATAATAGCTTTATATAAGAGAATTTAAGGGAGGTGTGGTTCCGGCTGTTTTGCCGGTAACTGATGCTGACTGGCAAGCAAAGAAGATTCTTACGGGCTATGGGAACAGGGATTGATCCGATTCTTCAAGTTGGGAAAGGCGGCTTAAATGAAAATTTGATAAAGCAGGTTGACGATGCGTTGGAGGCAAGGGAGCTTATTAAAGTCAGTGTTTTAGCTAACAGTGCTGAAGAACCTAAAGAGATTGCCCATGCAATTTCTCAAGCAACGGGTGCGGAGCTGGTTCAAGTAATTGGAAAAAAGTTATTACTATATCGATATTCAAAAAAGAAACCTAAGTTGGAACTTCCATAAGAAAACCGTGGCCAATTTGCTGTATCGGCAGTTGGCCCTTTGCTTATCTATACCATTTGTTGACAAAACTAACTGCATATAGTTACATTAATAGAGGAACTATTAAGGAGATATGAGCAATGACTCCGACAACCTTAAGAAAGCAAATAATTAAAGCCCGAAGAATAGTTATCAAAATAGGGACAAGTACCCTTACTCATAGAACCGGGAAACTAAATTTTGGATTAATTGATAAGTTGGTTCGTGAAATTTCCGATGCCGTTAACCAGGGAAAAGAATTTATCTTAGTAACCTCCGGCGCGGTAGGCGTTGGTATGAACAAGCTTGCGATGTGTATCAAGCCAAAGACTATTCCGGAAAAGCAAGCGGCGGCAGCTGTCGGTCAGGGGATTCTGCTGCATATGTATGAAAAGCTTTTTGGAGAATATGGTCAAACCGTAGCACAAGTATTACTCACGAAAGGTGATATTACGGACCGAAAGCGTTATTTAAATGCGCGCAACACTTTCTATACCTTGTTAGGAATGAATATTATTCCTATTGTTAATGAAAACGATACCGTCGCCTGGGAGGAAATTCGTTTTGGCGACAATGATACTTTAGCTGCTCTGGTGGCAGGATTGATTGATGCGGATTTACTCATCGTCCTGTCCGATATTCACGGTGTTTATACTGGAAATCCTCAAAAAAATAAAAATGTAAAATTAATTCCTATAATTGAAGAGATAACACCTGAAATTGAAGCCCTGGCGGGAGGGGCAGTCAGCCAGGTGGGAAGCGGGGGGATGGTCACTAAAATTCAAGCCGCCAAAATAGCCAGTGATTCCGGTATTCCCATGGTAATTGCTTATGGCGGTGACCCTTTGGTTATTCGGGAGATAATGGATGGTAAAGAGGTAGGGACTTTATTTGTTCCCAAAGAATATAAGCTTCAGCAAAGGAAACGCTGGATTGCATTTGGTTCTGAGATGCAGGGCAGTGTTGTTGTCGATAATGGAGCGGCGGAAGCAGTTATTTCAATGGGCAAAAGTCTTTTACCCATTGGAGTGGTTGGAATTGAGGGAAACTTTGAAGCCGGTGCGGTAGTAAGTATCAAAACATTGGAAAAGCGGGAAATTGCCCGGGGAATTGTAAATTACAATGCTCGGGACATTAAACGTATAATGGGGTATAATTCCCGAGAGATTACCGAAATATTAGGCTTTAAAGATTATGATGAAATAATTCACCGGAATAATATGGTATTAAGGGTTTGAGGAGGTATAATTATGTTGGAAATTCAGATGCAGGAAATGGGTCAAAGGGCAAAAGAAGCTGCCCGGCGGATGGCTGTGATGTCCAGTGCTGTAAAAAATAATGCTCTTCAGGCAATGGCAGATGCTTTGATAAGCAACACTGAACGTATCATATCTGAAAATGCCAAGGATTTGGAAGCAGGCCGGGAAAAAGGTTTGTCTAAAGCACTTATGGACAGGTTATTATTAAATCCGGCCAGGATAAATGATATGGCTGACGGGTTAAGGACATTAATAGCCCTCTCCGACCCGATCGGAGAAGTAATATCCATGTGGAAGCGGCCTAACGGGTTATCTATCGGACAACAGAGGGTTCCCCTGGGGGTAGTGGGCATGATCTATGAAGCGCGTCCCAATGTTACAGTTGATGCTGCAGGATTGTGCCTGAAAACAGGAAATGCGGTTATTCTTCGGGGAGGATCGGAGGCGTTTAATTCTAATAGAATCATTACCGATATAATCAGTGAAGCGGCGGAGAAGGCAGGAATACCTTCAGGTTGTATCCAATTGGTGAATTCAACAGACAGAGAAGCAGTTAACATTATGTTAAAAATGAATCAATATTTAGATGTGCTTGTGCCCAGAGGCGGGGCAGGTTTGATCCGGTTGGTTGTTAATAATGCCACAGTACCTGTGATAGAAACAGGAATGGGCAATTGTCATACCTACATTGATAATGAAGCAAATCCGGAAATGGCTCTTAACATTGCGATAAATGCCAAAACCCAACGGCCGGGCGTTTGTAATGCTATGGAAACATTATTGGTACACCGGGAAATTGCTCCGAAAATTCTCCCCTTGCTGGCGGAAAAAATGCAAGCTCACGGGGTTGAGCTCCGAGGCTGTGCGGAAACCTGCAGTATTATTCCTTTTGCAGTGCGTGCCGGAGAAGAAGACTGGTCTACCGAGTATTTAGATTTGATATTGGCAGTTAAAGTTGTCGATGATGTGAATGCTGCTATGGATCATATTGCAAAGTACGGAACAAAACATTCGGAGGCAATTGTAACCAATAATTATGAAAGAGCTCAAAGGTTTTTAAATGAGGTAGACGCGGCTGCGGTTTATGTTAATACTTCTACGAGATTTACAGACGGGTTTCAATTTGGATATGGAGCAGAGCTGGGTATAAGTACCCAAAAGCTTCATGCTCGGGGACCGATGGGATTGACGGCTCTTACTACCACAAAGTATATAATTTACGGCAATGGCCAAATCAGAGGGTAATTTAAGGAAAAAATCCTATGGAAAAAAAACTAAAAATAGCTATTATGGGGGGAACATTTGACCCTATTCATTACGGTCACCTGGTAACAGCAGAGGCTGCCCGGTGTAGTTTTAATCTGGACAAAGTGATTTTTGTTCCTTCGGGCAGACCTCCCCATAAAAAGGGAAAGATGATTACCCCCGGTGAGCACAGATATCAAATGACTCTCTTGGCAATTGAATCCAATCCTTATTTTAAAGTATCCCCGATGGAATTAAACCGTAGTGGTTACTCCTATGCTATTGATACAGTATCTGCCTTTTTAGAATATTATGGTCCCGAGATGGAACTCTACTTTATTACAGGTGCAGATGCAATTTTAGAGATCATTACCTGGAAGGATGTCCGAAACTTAATGGAAAGATGCTGTTTCATTGCTGCTACCAGGCCGGGTTTCAATCTTTCCGATACTGATTGTTTACCTCAAGAATTTTTGCAGAAGATTATTTTTATGGAGGTGCCTGCTCTCGCTATATCTTCTACAGATATTCGGCAAAGAATTGCCCACGGTCGGTCCATAAAATACCTGCTGCCGGATAAAGTCGAAGAATATATTTATCAAAATAAATTGTATGCTTGATAACAATAGCTTATCACTATTTTCACATACCATCTTTTACCGTTGGATGTTGATGACAGAATTACGCTGCATACTTGGATTTATCTAGGCACATAATATCAGTAAATGCAACTTGTGAGGTGAAAGTTATTGGTCCGGACATTATATGTAGGTAACCTTCCTTGGTCTACCAGTTCAGAAGAATTAACTGCTGCCTTTGCCCAGTATGGTGAAATTATCAGCGGCCGTATTATTACTGATCGGGAAACAGGAAGAAGCCGCGGCTATGGATTCGTAGAAGTAAGTGACAATGATGCGGGAAAGGTGATTGAAGCTATGCATGGTGCGGAGTTCGGGGGACGAATTCTTATGGTAAGTGAGGCAAAACCTCGAAAATCTTAGACTTTACCTGGTAAACCTCCTGAAAATAAAAGGAGGTTTAATTGTTTTTGAGGAGGAAATATGGGTAAATATATGGAAACATTAATCAAGAAGAGAATATCCCCTCAACGCTGGTCCCATTCTTTGAGGGTTGCGGAGGCAGCCGAAAAATTAGCACTTTTTTGGGGCTTTGATCCAGAAAAATTTTGGCTGGCGGGGATACTTCATGATTTTGCCCGGGAAATTCCCCTATATGAGTTAATTAATATTGCCGCTCAGGCCGGACATCAGATATTGCCGGAGGAAAAGGAAAACCCCGTTGTATTACACGCACCGGTTGGCGCCTTTTTAGTGCAGCGGGATTTGAGTATAACAGACCCGGAAATATTAAAAGCTATTTCCCATCATACGGTTGGGGGCTGTTCGATGTCCTTTTTGGACAAAATTATTTTTTTGGCTGATTTAATAGAACCGGGGAGAAAATGGTTGGGGGTTAACCGGTTGAGAAAATTGGCTTACCAGGATATAAACAAAGCAATGCTGGAGGCATTAGACGGTACTATAGAATATCTGAGAAGAACCCACCAGGTTATTCATCCCAATACTATTAAGGCCCGAAAGAAGATACGGGCGGAAATATTGGCACAAGAAGATGGGATAGGAAAGTATAAGATGTTAATATAAGTTGTATTAGATTCAAAATAAAGAAAGGAGAGCAAAGTATTGACCTCACATCAATTAGCATTAGCCTGTTCCTCTGCTGCGCAAGAAAAAAAGGCTCAGGATATTATTATTATGGATCTTCAGGGTATTACTTTAATTGCCGATTATTTTGTTATCTGTACCGGAGCAAATCCAATCCAAATTAAGGCAATTTGTGACAATATTAATGATAAGCTTAAAAAAGAGGGGGTTTCTCCTCTGCGTATTGAAGGATTTAATGATGCCAGGTGGATTTTGATGGATTATGGGACGGTGATTGTGCATATTTTCATGGAAGAAGAAAGAGATTATTATAACCTGGAAAAACTATGGGGAGATGCGAAAATAGTATCATTCGAGGAGCAGAAGTAGAATATGCATTCCTATACTAGTATCGCCCAGGTATATGATTATTTAATGAGTCACGTAGATTATGCCGGGTGGGTAAATGGATTGGAATACCAATGGAGAAAATTAGGAAATATGCCCGGCACAGTGTTAGATGCCGGGTGTGGAACAGGAAGTGTTTTAATACATTTAGCCCGGAGGCAATATCGTGTAATAGGGATAGATAATTCTCCGGAAATGCTGGCATTTTGTTTTGATAAAATGTCCGGGGTTGGGATAAACGCAAGTTTATTTGAGCTGGACATGCAGAATTTTGTCCTGGGAGAAGAGGTAGATGCAGTGATATGTCTTTGCGATACCTTGAATTATTTTATATCTGAAGAAGAATTCCTGGGTTGCCTAAAAAATTTTTATGCTTGTTTAAAGCCCGGAGGAAGTTTTATTTTTGACCTGCGTACTCCCCATTACTATAAGGATATTTTGGCTAATAACCAGTGGGTGCAGCAAGAAAAAGATATTGTTCTGATTTGGGAGAATGATTTTTCATTAAGTCCAATAATAGATATAAATCTTACTTTTTTTGTGAAACAGAAAAACAAGCTATTTCGAAAATATAATGAAATACACCGGCAAAAATGCTATGAAATAAATAATGTTACGGATATGATTCAAGAAACAGGATTTATTTTGAAGGAAATATCATCTGATTTAAAAGGGACGCCTCTAAAGCCGTTAACTGATGAAAGAATGTATTTCATTACGACGAAAAATAATTGAATCAATATTCAATAATTCATTAATCAGTTGACAAGATTTCATGAATTTAATATAATATTCACTGTGGTTTTCAGCGAATCACTTATATAAATACGTGGGGATATAGCTCAGTTGGGAGAGCGCTTGACTGGCAGTCAAGAGGTCAGGGGTTCGAATCCCCTTATCTCCACCAGAATATCTACCATCTATTGATAAAATGAATTTTATCGGTGGGTGGTTTTTTTTGTTTGAAAATCTTGAAATAAAAGGATTTCAGCGGTTTTGGGTTTTGCTTTCTCTTAATTAATAATGTGGATCATAGGTAATTTTACGGGTAAATGGTAGCCGGGATATGTTTTAGGGATAGGGGCTTTATGGTAATCGTTTGACATTAGGCAGGGGTGTGCATTTTTTTAGGCAATTGTTTAACAATAGGAGAAATCGTTGAAAATTTGAATTATTGCTTAATATACTCACTTACACAGAATTTGATGTTGATAGAACTAAAGTAGTTTAAAAACAAACTTGGTAGGCCAATCAACTGTCACAGCCCTTTCTCAGCAAAAATAATTTGCGATAAGTGCGGCGGGTTTTACGGTTCCGAGGTTTGGGGTTCCAACACCAAGTACCGACGCACAGTATAGCGGTGCAATGAGAAGTACAAAAACGATAAACCTTGTTCCACCCTCATCTTACAGAAAATGAAATTAAGCAGCGGTTTTTGAAGGCATTTAGCATATTGATGGGTGATCGGGTATTTTTTTCGTGGCTGCATATTTATAGGTGCTATTGTTAGGAAACCTTTTATTTTATTGTTTGGGTTAACGTAATAACTGCGCTAAAGTTGATAAGGTTAAGTTGACAGGATGAATTATGCCTATTTTCTTGTGGAAGGTATTTCTTTTGCGATAAGGAATATATCACCGGATAAATTAAACGTAAAGCTACCACCCTACGTCCCGCTTTAATGTTTGAATTACAGGAAAAATTAATAACGATTACTTGACACAAACCTCTTGGATCTGCAATATGCAGAATAAAACATTATGTGTTATAATTAGACATTAAAACCATTTAAGTAAATAGATTACACTGAGGAGGTGTAATCTAGAGTGAGTTTGCCGGACATGCAGAAGGTTCTATAATAAATAACAAGAAAGGGCATGTCACGGCATGGGTAAGCAAAATTTTACAGAAGACTACAAAAAAGAAATAAACACTCCAAAGGTATCTGCGTTGTCCAAAGCTTTGAAGGAGCGAAGCAAAAACTAATTAAGGAGAGTGATCATTAGTGAAAAAGCAAGTAAAAAATAATGTATATTGGGTAGGGAAGGTTGATTGGGAGCTTCGAAAATTCCATGGCGACGAATACTCTACACACAAAGGATCAACTTATAATTCCTATCTGATTCAAGAAGATAAAACGGTCCTGATTGATACGGTTTGGGCTCCGTTTGCAGAGGAATTCGTTGATAATCTGATGAAGGAAATTGATTTAAATAAAATTGATTTTATCATTGCTAATCATGGAGAAGTTGACCACAGCGGCGCTCTTCCTGCTCTAATGAAAAAAATTCCGGACAAACCGATTTATTGTACGGCAAATGCGGTAAAATCTTTGAAAGGGCAGTACCATCAGGATTGGAATTTCCAAGTTGTTAAAACCGGAGATAAAATTGATATTGGCAATGGTAAAGAGCTTATATTTGTTGAAATGACTATGCTGCACTGGCCGGACAGCATGGCCACCTATATGACTCAAGATAATATACTTTTTAGTAACGATGCCTTCGGCCAGCATTTAGCAACCGAAAAACTCTTTAACGATCAGGTTGATCAATGCGACCTGTTCAATGAATCCATTAAGTATTTTGCGAACATATTGACCCCTTTCAACCCGATGTTAAGAAAAAAGTTGGGTGAAGTCACAGCACTAAACCTCCCAATAGAGATGATCGCGACAAGCCATGGAGTCATTTGGCGGGACAACCCGATACAGATTATTGAAAAATATGCGCAATGGGCAAATGACTATCAGGAGAATCAGATTACCATCATCTATGATACAATGTGGAATGGAACGAAATTACTCGCTGAGAAGATAGCAGAGGGAATCAGGCAGGCTGACCAGGATGTGAATGTTAAAGTCTATAATCTTGCCAAGAGTGATGAGAATGACCTAATTACCGAGGTTTTTAAATCTAAAACCGTCGTTATCGGTTCCCCGACAATTGCAAATAGCATATTGCATTCGGTAGCGGGTTTTATTCATCTTATGAAAGAGCTTAAGTTCAAAGGTAAAAAAGCTGTGGCATTCGGATGTTATGGTTGGAGCGGAGAATCTGTAAAGATAATAAATGAATTAATGGCCAATGCAGGATTTGAAGTTGCGTCAGAAGGATATAGGAACCAATGGAATCCTAATGTTGATGCACAAAAGGAAGCAGTAGATTTCGGAAAAACAATTGCTAAATTGTAAAATAAATTTTAGCAGGAAAAAAATGATTATGTTTTGTTCTCGATATCAAGAAACAGCATAAAACACAGGCTGTACCATTAAAGGTGTTTGCGGGAAAAATGAGGAGGTTAATGGTTGTCTTATTACAGGACTTTATTATGCTGATTAACTAACTGGGGATTTTTAAGTTTAATTGGATTATTGTGAAATTAAGATTGATAATTTTTCAAATTATTTTCAGAACCTTTTTTTTGGGAGATGGATTAATAAGGTATTTATTATTACAAATATGGAACGAGGTATTGCCCTGCAAAATCAAACATATTTATCTTACATAGACATATTCAATTATTTTACTGGTTCAGGCATTATTGCTGAAGTCATAACTATTTTTATTTCCGTATTTAAACCCTGGGGGAAGCAAGAAAACAATAAATACTCAACTGCGACACGTTAAGGTATCGCTCTCTTAGTTTTGTATGAACATATAATGATAAATAAAAGGTTAGGAAGTGTCGATTGATGAAAAGCAAAATTTCCCGTCTTATTAAGCTTAGAAACCATCCAGTTGCTGTGCTGCGCACAGATCATAAAACTGAGGGAGCTCTGCAATTTAAGGAGGAAAAGTGGGGCTGCGTAATCTCCATGTTAAATGCCACCGCAACCCAGGGTAAATGGGTCATATTTGATGCTCAAACCACCGGATGTAGGAGTGGCGCAGTGGGTCTTGGTTTTAAACAGATGGAACTAGGTTTTACCGAGTATTTCATATCTACCGGTGGGGTAGGTAATATGGAAGGTGAATTTTATAAGAAGAATCCGGAGATTGCTGCGAAGTTTACCATGGGATTGCCTGTTGTCGCGCCTCCGGAGGCTTATATTGTCTTTAAACCTTTGGAAGATTTGGTTGAAGGTGAAACACCCGAGGTGATTATTTTCCTTGCCAATGCCGATCAAATATCCGCCCTGACATTGTTGGCCAATTACGATAAACCTACCCAAGACAATGTTAAAGTAGATTTTGGTGCCGGTTGTCATCAGTCTGTACTTTATGCTTTTGAACAAGTGAACGCGGAGAATCCAAAGTGCGTTATAGGACTAACCGATCCTTCGGCACGTAAATTCATCGACAAAGATATTCTTTCCTTCAGCATACCGTTTAAACGCTTTTTAGAGTTGGAAGAGCAAGCTGAAGAAAGCTTTTTGACCAAAAAAACCTGGCTGCAGATTGCAGAGAGAATCTAAATTACATATTTCTTCAGGAAAGCCTGTTAAAGAGGCTTTCTCTGTAATTTTATGGCATAATAAAAGAAAACTGTTTGAGAGATGTGTGCTGATTATATGATCGAGAGGGAAGCGGGAGAAAAATAGAGCATTGGAAGCCGATGGTAATACTGTACTGTGCAGATGGGCGAATTAAAGGGGCGGAGAAAATCGGCAATATGTGGATGATCCCCAAGAATGCCAGAAAAGCCTGAAGATGTCAGGTGTAAAAAGGGGGATGAATAATGGGAAATAATATAGAAGACAGGCAAAACGACATGATAGAGTCCTTTCAATCGCTCTTTGGCAAGGAAGAACTGCTGGCCAAAGTGATTGAGTGCTTTCCATATCCGATCCAGGTTTACGCTCCGGACGGAACTTCGGTTTTGGTAAATAAGGCTATGCTGAACGAATACCATGTTTCCAGCCCGGACATGATTGTCGGCAAATACAATGTCTTCAAAGATCCTTCTGTTATGGCAACCGGCAAACTTGATGTGTTAAAACGGGCTTTCCAGGGAGAAACCGTCTTTTTCCCGGATGTCAGGGTGCCTTTGGAAGAAATTGCGGAGCGCTACGGTATCCAAGACTTTGATGTGGAGGCCGTATACCAGGACATTACGGTTTTCCCTATTCTCGATGACCTGAAACAGGTGATATACGTCGTGGCTCTATTGATCAACAGAAGGGTTTATAAGGGTAAGGATGAAATTGAAAAGGCGAAGGAATACATAGAAAACCACTGGCTGGACAGGTTTGACTTAAGCGAAACGGCCAAGGCGGCCTGCCTCAGCAAGGCCCATTTCACAAAGTTGTTTAAAAAACATACCGGTGTAACCCCCCATGAGTATTATATCAATTATAAAATCAGCAGATTGAAGGAGAAGCTGCTGGATACCAATCTTTCCGTTGCGCAGGCTTTTGCCGCCTGTAATATGGATTATAACGGTCATTCTGCCAGAGTATTTAAGAATAAAACCAGTGTTTCTCCTTCCGCTTATAGGAAAATGTCAGAGTAAAATAAATTGTTCAATCATAAGTAATAAGAGAAAGCCCGGCTTTGGTTTAGTACGAAAGCCCGGCTTCTTTTTTTCAAGATAAGATTTTTCGTACTAATTATAAGCATATTTAACATATATGCACAGCCGGCCGGCTAGTAAAATGTTAGTAGCCATAATGAAAATATTGGCAGTTTGGATGGAAAGGAGCATTCTTATGGGTGATAAAACGAAAGAACAGCTGCTTGAAGAACTGGCAAAGGTACAGAAAATGTTGGTGGAAAGAACAGAGACTCAAGGTCATATGATCAGAAAATTTCAGATGCTTATTGCTAATGAGGGGCTGTTTTCTCAAATCATCGATTTTTTCCCTTATCCCGTCGCTATATTTACGCCGCAGTATACACTGGCCATAGTGAATAAGGCTTTTGGGGCGGAAACAAAAACATGGTTTAAGAACCTGGAGAAAGGAGACGTCCGCATTCTTCAACACAAGATCAACGATATACAACTGGCTGCTGCCGTCAGGGAGGTCTTTGCCGGGGATACCTTCTTTTTAGAGGATTTAAAGGACCCGTTTTCTATGTTTTCAGGAATTACACGACAAAATGCAACCCGGTTCGACCGTTTCAATAAGGCCGTTATTTTTCCTGTTCCCGTCTATGATGCCAAAATCACCCATGGCGTGATTGTGTTTATGCCGTGAGTAGGGGAAAGGGATTTTGAGCGAAAGTATAACAAAGTAAAATTAAAAACGATTTATTTAAGGAGGGAAAAAAATGAAGAAGAGAAGTATGGCAGGTAATGCGGCATTCGCAGCCGATCTGCCGACGGGCGACAGGTTTGAGACCCCTCAAAATTTGACGGTGGAGCTCGAGGGAAGGAAAGATGGAAGACCGTCAAGCCCAAAGAAAGGTGTGCATATCTCATGAATGGAGCGTCAAATTTAAAGAAGAAATATCTTACATTGCTTTTACCGATATTTTTCTTCACGTTTGTATTCTTCAACGGCATATACACAGGTACCGCACTAGCGGCAGATGAAAGCAGTGAAGAGAATCCTATTGAATGGGCCAAACAGCTAGGCATTTCCGCGACAGGCGGTGTGGCTACCGACCCCAGTGGCGATATCCTCCATTTAATTCATACTCAGGACTTCGGTATTCAACTAAACAAGTATGATAAAAACGGCCAAGAAAAATGGTCTAGGAAACTTTATCAGGATCATAGGAATCCTCTGTACAAACATGGATCGGTTAGTACCAACCGCAATGGCGAGGTATTTGTTTGCTACAGCACCAGTAAGATTCAACACGCGGTATTAAGCAAATTAGACGCTGCAGGCACAGTTTTATGGACCCGGAATTTGGACCCGGCTTTTGGCGAACGGGTGTTTGTGGCGGCCGGGATAAAGGGAGACGTATACGTGGCCGGCTGTAATGAGCGCGACAATTACATGGATGTTTTTCTAGCTCAATACGATGAGATGGGCTTACAGCAGTGGACGAAGACTATCAGCTCACCCGGTAGTGAACGACCGTTAGACATTGAAGTTGATGAAATTGGTAGGGTTTATATATGCGGTACAACGGATGGTTGTTTAGACCAAGAGGGCTACAGCGGCAGCTGGTGTGACCTGTTTGTTGCCAAATTGAATGGAGATGGCGACGTGCAGTGGATCAGACAGACCGGTCATGGAAAATATGGCCATAGGCTGGCAATTACCGGCGGCATTGCCTTAGATAACGGCGGTAACATCTACTTTACCTACGGCCAGGCAGGGACAAATTGGATGCCGGCCCTCAATGAACGGTGGTCAGTGGTCAAGTACGATAACGACGGCAATCATATCTGGTCTACTCCCCTTAACACTGCAGTTAGGAGAGGCTACCTTCCCGATATAGCCGTTGATTCCTGGGGGAACATATTTACCTATGGCGTCTACTATACGATTAACCCGACAACAGGTAAGAGTGAAGTCCAGTGCTATTTAAATAAGTTTGACTCCGAGGGGAACCAGCTTTTGGTGAAGGAACTCGGTGCCAAGGCGGGTAATGAGTATGTCGTGCCTCATTCTCTAGCAATAGGGGAAGCCGGCAGCATTATCATGGCGGGGGCAACGACGGCTTCCTTTTACGGACAGCCTCATACAGGCACCCCCTTCATGCAAAGTAACGCCTTCTTGGTTAAGTTCGCGGGAGATTATGACACTGATGGTGATGGACTGCTGGATCGCTGGGAAATCAACGGTTATCGAACAGCAACCGGTTTTGTCGACCTCCCGTCCATGGGAGCCAACCCCAAAAGAAAAGATATTTTTGTGGAGATTGACTGGCTCTCCGGCCACAAGCCGGACCCAGCGGCCATTGACGAAGTTGTTAGGATGTTCGCACTGGCTCCGATAACTAATGTGGATGGAAGCACCGGAATCAGCCTGCACGTTGACCACGGTAGCGACGCCATAATGGATTTTCAAAAGGAAGACACCTGGGGGAAACTTTCTCGGGCTAACGAAATCCCACACACGGACGGCGACGACCTGACTCTTCTGGGTGACACTAGTTTCTTCGGCAGCAGGTATCTCTGGGATGAATTTGATAGCTTGAAAAAGGCAAATTTTCGTGATGAACGGAGTGCCATTTTCCGCTACTGTATCTTTGGCCACGGACCCGCCGAAGAGTTCTGCATTTATAATGACGAGGGCGAGATTATAGGTAGCAACAGCGGGGTGGCCAGGGATATTTCCTCCAGCGATTTCTTAATTACCCTTGGATTCTGGGAGAATAATGGTCCGCTTGAGCAGGCCGGGACATTTATGCATGAACTGGGCCACACTTTGGGCCTAAAACATGGCGGCGGAGATGATGTCATCGGCAAACCCAATTATCTCAGTATTATGAATTATTATTATCAAACCGCCGGCCTCATTTATAACGGTGGGGAAGGTCTTTTTGATTACTCCCGGTTCGGACATATTAATGACCTCAATGAAAATCATTTGAATGAACCGCGGGGAATAACCTCCTCGACTGGAGAAGACCTCTCCAAACACGGATTGAAGTGGAGCAAAAGTGAGAATGTAATCCTTTTTGAGCATAGGGTGAATGACATTGATTGGAATTCTGATAGCAGGCTGGAACCGGATGTCGCTTTTGATGTAAATCAGGATAATAAGTTACAAATACTCACCGGTAACTTCAATGACTGGGAAAACCTGTCCTATAAGGGTGGGAATGTAGGCATGGGTGTGAGCAATGCACTTCTCCCATCAGCCACCGACCTGGCTCCCGAGCTGACTTCAGAGGAGGATGAAAAACTGGGGCACCCCTACCGGGTAGCTGTTAAGGCCCCAGACAATATGGCCGTGGACCGGGGTCAAGGTTTAACCTGCAAATTTACTATTACCAATGCCGGTGACCAAGCGGATTCCTATACTGTTAAAGCTGAGTCAACCCGGGGATGGGCTGACCTGAGCGGCGTACCAGCTACTTTGGACCTCAATAGCAAGAATAGCCAGGAAATCACAATCCCTGTAACGATTCCGGCAGGCGCGGAAACCGGCCAGGAGGAATACATAACCCTAACTGTTACCAGCACTAACAACCCGCTGATGCTGGATCGGGAAAGTGCCGTACTGGTGGTAAAAAAGAAAGCTGCTGGGTTAACCAGGGAGCTGGAAAAGCTCGATTTATCCGCCCTAAACGCCCGGGTTTCAAGGCCGGTTATTTACGGCGACCAAATAGCTTTTGCAGCAGTTCCCGTTGCTGGCGACCCGTATATCGGGATATACAACTTGACTGATCAAACCGTGACTGAGCAAATTTACTACATGAATTCGTTAAGTCCATCTTTGCGTTCCAAGAATCCTTGGGTGGATGACATTGACTTCAATGGTGATTATGTAGTCTGGCATTTAAAAGATTACAGTGTAGGCGGCAATAATCACCTGTATTTTGCTGATTTGACCCAGGATACGGTAATAGTTACTCCAATTGGGCCGGGAAATCCTGCTGATATGTATGGCACGAAACTGGCCTATAAAGATACAAACGGGGTTAAAACCTATGATCTTAGTACCAAGGACTTAGTGGAAATCCCGGTAACAAAGTGTTCCGGAACTGAACTTATCATAGATGCTGATCGACTTTTTACTCGATATACGGATCCCAATTGGGAAGGCAGCTATCACATGTACGATTTGGTCAGCGGTACCCAAACCGAATTGCTCAGTTCAGGGGGAACATTACCTAGGTTTGATGTCAGCGGCAACAAACTGGTCTATGACGCACTCTATGGTCCTACCTTGGATAATTACGGGCTGATCGTTCTTGATGTGACCAGCAATAAAAAAAGAGAAATCTTTTTTAAAGACTATTCCGTTGACGATATACGGATTGATGACTTATCGGGTCCGGTAATGGTCGACAATAACCTGGCCACATTTGTCTGCGACAATAATGTATGGCTCTGCGATCTGGAATCGGAAACCATTATCCAGGTGACCACTGATGGTGCCTACGGATCTGAAAACCAATATTTTTTCCCAAAAATCTATAAAAACCAGATTGTCTTCGGTAAGAACGGGGAGGTCTATATTTTTACCTTGTTACCACCTGTGACAACGCCGGTGACTAGCTTAAACTCCGTCCCTACGGAAGACGGTAAAAATTACGATATAACCCTGGAAACCGATGTACCTAACTCGTTAACCTATTACCAGTGGGATAGCCAATCCTCCAGTGGTTGGTCCCAGTATAAAGGTCCCTTTAATGCTCTTGAAGGAAAGCATCGACTCTATTATTTCTCACAAAACCGGGCCGGGGATAGCGAAGCCGTACAGAGCACCAGCTTCACCGTGGACACCACTGCCCCGGTAACTGTTTTAACAACCGCTCCGACTGAGCCAGATGGCAGCTGCGGGTGGTTTACTACCCCGCCCGATGTTACCCTGACAGCGAGCGAGCCTGCCAGTGTTTACTACCAGTGGGATTCTGATGACCCTGCGTGCTTTACCAAATACACCGATACGCTAATCGGCCCTAAAGGGGAGCATACTTTGTACTATTACTCAGTTGATCAAAAGGGGAACCAGGAGGAGGTTAAGAGCGGGGTACTGAGGGTTCAGGACGATGCCGATACAACACCCTCGACCACTAACATTGTTGTTGATCCGAAGCAGCCCAGCGCCAACGGCTGGTACATTGATGCCCCGAAGATTTCCCTTGGCACCGGTGACAATGCCACTATATATTATCAGTGGGATTCCGCGGACAATGCGGATTTTAAGACCCCCGTAGTCCCGGAGCATTTACTGGGTGGGGCAACCTCAAGTAATCAGCTTACCCCGGGCTGGAGGATTTACCTGGGAGAGTTTACCCCGCCAGAGGGAATCCATACCCTGTATTATTTTTCGATAGACAACTCTGGTAACCGTGAAACCATTAAAAATTACACTTTTAAAACCGGAACCGAAATAGTCACACCACCCGACGCTAATGCCGACCTGTCTACGGTCAGCCTGGGCGGAGTCCAGTATGCACCCGGTTTCAATGCGGATAATTTAATCTACACAGCTAACGTCAGTTATGAAACCAGCCAGGTTGCGGTAACCCCGACTGCCGCCAGCGATAAAGCTGTAATCACAGTGAACGGAAGCAGCCTTAACGGGGGAAGTCTGACCGTAAACCTTAATGTCGGACTCAACACCATCAAAGTACTGGTTACCGCACCAGACGGAAATACCACTAAAACATATATTTTTAACATAACCAGAGCCAGCAGAAGCAATGGTGGGGAAAGCGGCAACAGCGGAGGCAGCAGCTCTCCTAGCCCAGCGTTGTCATATGAGGCAGTTGTTTCAGGAACGGGTATACCGGCAACCACCCTGCCGGTTAATGTGGATACGTCTAATAAAAGCGCAACGACAGATCTAGGCAACCTGGCGAAAGACATTTTTGCTGGTGCAGGGACGGCGGTCCTCACAGTACCCTCCATTACCGGCGTGAGCTCATATACCCTGGGAATACCGGCCTCTTCCCTGTCCGGCACTCAAGGGGAAGGTTAGTGTGAAAACAACCATCCCAAGTGATCGAATTACTACTCAAAAATTGCAACACAAAATAAGCCCGTAAACATTGATTTTTTTACAGGTAATAGATAACATATAAACAAAGGGCTATTATTTTAACGAGGCGATTGAACTGGCACTTTTGCCACCATTGGGTCATAGAACTCTCCAGATTTTAGTAGCTTGTAAATTAGCACTAGAATCTTTCTCGCCACTGCAATAATAGCCTTTTTTCTACCCAATTTACCTTGATGTGTCCAAAACCAGTCATGAAAACTTGATTTGCGTGTACGCACCGCTGCCCATGCAACCTGACATAAAATTGCTTTAATATAAGGACTCCCTTTTGTAACTTTACGAGACTTTATATTGCCTGCTGATTCATCATTTCGAGGTGATAATCCAGCCCAAGATACGATCTTCTTAGCACTATCAAAACTATCCTGGGGAGTTGCGCTGGTTTCAGCTATAATTGTAAGGGCCGCTGCTATGTCAATGCCGGGTATAGAATCAAGCTGCTCAAGCTGAATTTTATAGGGTTCAGCTAAATGTTGCATAAGCAGAAGAATATCATTAATCTCACCATCAAGAGTATCAATTTTATCAAGTAAAATTTTGAGATAAGAACGTTCGGAATAGTCAAGTTTACCAGTAACGGTTGACCGAATCTCTTCCATAGACTTTTTAACACGTCTGTCCATAGCATCACTCACATCAATAGGCGATAAAACACCTTTTTGAGACAAGGTAGCAAGCAGCCGTCTACCACTTACCCCTAAAATACTGCTTAGAACAGAAGATAGCTTAAACCCATGAGCCTGCAGAAACTTCTCAAGCCTATTAGAATAACGAGTACGCTCTGCTACCAAAGTACGACGTAGCCTTGAATATTCTCGTAAATTTCTAATAAGCCTTTCTGGAACAAAACTAGGCTCCAAAAGACCATGGCGAAGCAAGGTAGCAATCCACTGGGCATCCTTGACATCACTTTTGCGACCGGGCAAATTACGCATATGATGAGCATTCACAACCATTAGACACTTATAACCATCCAAGAACTCTTCACATGCTTCATAAACAGGCCGCCAATAAACACCGGTACTCTCCATAGCAACATTAAAACACTGATTTTCTAAAAGCCAAGAGCACATCGCTTGCAAATCGGATTGAATAGCTTTAAATTCGGCGTGAATAGAAATAGGCTCTTCATCAGGAGAACCTTTTAAAATACAGGCATGAATAACATCCTTGTGCACGTCCAAACCACAGCAACAATCCAGTAAAGCAAGCATAACGACACCTCCGAAGATAATAATGCAGGGAACAATTGTCTGATAAAAATTGAAGTTTAGTGTCCGTGGTCACCGTCAATGTGCCACAATTCTCTGTACTCAAAGACAATTTAGTCATGTTCTAAAACCGGGGTATAAAGTATCCCCAAACCGTCCCTCGACCTTACCCTGCAGTACCATTATATAATGTCGTTATTTCCCGGGAAGCCCTTTGTATCTGCTTTGGCCAGTTTTCATCCATTCTCCTGTGTCAAGCATTGTCATGGATGTTCCTTGACCTATACGACGGCTGCGGGCAGCATTATCATACCGGATAACATACTTTCAGAAACTCCGGGAACCGAAGGGAAAAAAGCCGGGATCACCATCGGACAGGTGGACAATTCTAACCTTCCCAATGAGTTAAAAGCCGCTGTCGGCGACCGGCCTGTGGTGCAGCTTACCCTGACGCTGGACGGAACACAGACGGATTGGAACAACCTTGACGCTCCGGTTACTGTATCTATCCCTTATACTCCGACGGCAGCCGAACTAGCTGCCCCTGAGCATATCGTCGTATGGTATAGCGACGGAGCCGGAAATGCGGTATCGGTACCCAACGGGAGGTACGACCCAGAAACCGGCGCTGTAACCTTTACTACCACCCATTTCAGCTACTACGCCGTAAGCTACAATCAAGTGAGCTTCGAGGATGTGGCTAATGATGCATGGTATGCAAAAGCGGTTTCCTTTATCGCCGCAAGGGTGATTACCACAGGCACAGGAGGCGGTAATTTCAGCCCGGGAGCAAAGCTGACCCGAGGGCAGTTCATTGTTATGCTGATGAAGGCATACGGCATAGCCCCCGACTTAAATCCGAAGGGTAACTTCACAGACGCCGGCAATACCTACTACACCGGCTACCTTGCGGCGGCAAAACGCCTCGGTATCACCGCTGGCGTAGGCAATAATATGTACGCGCCGGGTAATCAGATTACTCGGCAGGAGATGTTCACCCTGCTGTATAATGCGCTTAAGGTTATCGGCCAACTTCCGCAAGGCAATTCCGGTAAGACTCTGCCCGACTTCTCCGACGCTTCGAAGATTGCCTCTTGGGCGAAGGAAGCCATGTCCAATTTTGTCAGAACTGGCACAGTCAGCGGCTCAGGTGGCAAACTCAATCCGACAGGTACAACAACCCGCGCGGAGATGGCACAGGTGCTGTATAATCTGCTGGGGAAATAGGGCTAAGAATTAAGAAAATATTTTAAGACTTTAGCGAGGCATTTCATTTGAAGTGCCTCGCTGACAGTACGTTTCTTATACGTCTCGTCCTATCTCAAAAAGTTTAAAGTCAAGTGGTAAAGTAGTCATCTGAAAAAATTTGTTTGCCCATGCTTGTCACACGCCCTTTCTTATTCTTTACTAGGGAACCTTTCTGCGTTGTCCAGCAAACTCACTACAAGCTAACCAAAATTTTTTTGCAGTTTGTGCAAGTTAGAGTTTACTGAAATACTGTTTATCATAGAAATATTAATAAAAAGTTGAAAACTGGAAATTATAAATGTATAAAGATTGTCAAACATATAGACTCAAACAGGACCCCATATTTAGTGATGGCTATAAGGAGGAATTTTACGTGAAAAAGGTTATCAGCTTAATGTTACTTGCTTTTTTTATTTTTATAAGTACTTTGCCAACCGGTTGCGCCAAACCGAAAGAACCTATTGCTCAGGAACCAAAAACTGAAGGGCTAAGGAAGGAGGAACCAAAAAAGGAGGAGCATAAGAAGGAGAAGCCAAAAACAGAGGAACCTTCCAAAGAAAGGTTGGATCCTGTTGATTTTTTTCCTCTCATAAGCGGAAGTACATGGGACTACGAGGGTGAGGGAAACGAGTATGCTTCTTTTACGAGAGAAGTTCTCTTTACCAGCGGTGACCGAGCCCAGATCAGGGAAAACAACGGTGGGACTTCCAGTGCAGCTGTTTTTAAAACATCACCTGACGCGGTTACCAGAATATTTTTTATGGGAGAAGCATATGGTGAAGATAATTTTATAAATACCGAGCCTAAAGAAAATATAATTATACTCAAAGCTCCGCTTCAAGTTGGTACTAAATGGGAAGAACCAAACGGGACCAGGGAAATTGTGGATATAAACGCAAAGGTTGATACTCCGGCAGGTACTTTCGAAGAATGCATCAAAGTAAAAATTACATCCGAGGATTCAACTTTATATGAGTTTTATAAAAAGGATATTGGTATGGTCAAACGGGAATTTAGATCTGGAGAAAAGTAAGCGTCAAATAAATCGTGACGTGGCTTTAGCAGTACAAAAAGTTGTACAATCACGATGACAAGGTTGAAAAAGTTGAAAAAGTTTAAAAAGTAGGCCAACTAATTCAACACGAAAACGGAGTGATTGTATGGACACACAAAAGGTTACTGCGGAATACCGATTATTACACTGGATGAAAGTGATACAAGAACAGCAGAATAGCGGGCAAAGCATTAAGGAATTCTGTGAGTCAACAGGGATAAGCAGAAACGCCTTCTTTTACTGGCAAAGGAAGCTGCGTAAGGCAGCATGTGCAGAGCTCGCAAAGCTAGAAAAGCCTGTTAACTATATTCCAGAAGGATGGATACAACTTGGCCAAGACCAAAAAGTAAAATCCACGCTGGATATTGAAGTGGGCGGATGTCGTATTACCGTGGATGAAAGTACTGATCCAGAACTATTAAAAAAAGTCTGCCGCGTATTGAGGGTGCTGTAATGAGATGGGGCCAAAAACCTGTATACCTATGCTGTGGATATACAGATATGAGGAAATCGATTAACGGCCTAATGACCCTGGTTAAAGAAAGCTTTTCCCTTGATCCGTTTTCGGAGGCGCTGTTTGTCTTTTGCAACCGGAATCGGGATAGGATAAAAATCCTGGAATGGGACGGCGATGGATTCTGGCTGTATTTCAAGCGCCTGGAACGTGGGCATTTTCGCTGGCCAGCAAAAGGAGATGCCGCTACTATGGTGCTTGATGCCAAAGAACTATCATACCTAATAGAAGGTGCGAAACTAGAGAAAAAGCTTAAGAGGAACGAAGTATTAGAGCGGCAAATTTCTTAAAATAGATATCATAAAAAGGGCTTAAAAGCCCATAAGATCTAGCTTTTTAGCAGTTTTTCTGGTATAATTTTCTTATGGAAACACAGGAAATTTCAGCAGAAAAACTGCTTGGTATAATTGAAGAAAAGGATCGTAAGATCGCTGAATTAGAGAAACAGTTAGAGTGGTTAATGTCACAAATTCGTCTAGCAAAGCATAAGCAATTTGGGACATCAAGCGAAAAAACTGATAGCTTGCAATTGTCTTTATTCAACGAAGCCGAATCACATGCGGATATGACCATACCGGAACCCAAAATTGCCGAAGTAAAAGCCCATTACCGCAAACGGACACGTCTAACAACTGACAAATTGCCCAAGGAATTACCTATTGAGATAATTGAACACCAGTTGTCGGCTGAAGAGTGTATATGCCCGGAATGCGGCAGCGATATGCATACAATGGGAAAAGAAATCCGCGAAGAACTAAAGATAATACCTGCCAAAGCCATAATTACTCGTCATGTGCAACATATTTATGCCTGCCGGAACTGTGAAGAGACTTCCGATCATGTTCCTATCGTTAAGGCAGATATGCCAGAACCCGTCATAAAAGGTGGATTCGCCGCACCTGAAACAATTGCCCATATAGCAGTGCAGAAATTTATGATGGCATCGCCACTGTACCGACAGGAGCAGGAGTGGAAACAAAATGGCATTCTGCTTTCCCGGCAGACTATGTCAAATTGGCTGATCAAAGCCAGTGAGGCCTGGCTAGAACCGATATATGAAGAGCTGAAGCGTAGATTATGTAAGCACGAAGTACTTCATGCAGATGAGACGACTATTCAGGTATTGAAAGAACCTGGGAAAGCGGCACAGTCAAAGAGTTACATGTGGTTGTACCGCACCAGCGGAGAGGCCAAACAGCAGATCGTACTTTATGACTATCAACCCGATAGAAAGCCTATACATCCGCAAACGTTTTTAAAAGATTTCAAAGGATATCTTCACGCGGACGGATATAGCGGGTATCACAAACTGCCCGAAAAAATTATAGTTGTTGGTTGCTGGAGCCACCTGCGACGAAAATTTTTTGATGCGCTGAAAACCCTGCCAAAGGACAAGCAAGCGGATTCCAATGCAGCAAGAGGAGTCAGCTATTGCGACAGACTGTTCTATTTCGAGAAACAGTTCGCTTTGTTGACCCCTGAAAATCGGCTTAAAGAGCGTGAAAGGCTGTCTAGGCCGCTGATAGATGAATTTTACAACTGGATTGAACACTTGAATGCCCTGCCCAATACCCTTCTTGGCAAAGCAGCGTATTATGCGCAATCCCAGCGCAAATATCTTGAACGATATTTACTGGATGGGCGTCTGGAAATATCGAATAACCGGGCGGAGCGTAGCATTAAGCCTTTTGTTATCGGGCGTAAGAACTGGCTTTTCAACAACACGCCAAACGGTGCGAGAGCCAGCGCAGTATATTATAGTCTTGTTGTGACCGCCAGGGAAAACGGCCTGAATCCATTTGAATATTTGGCGTGGATTTTCACTAATGCCCCTAACCTTGGTAAACCTGGCTATGCCTCCACAATTGATGATTTGCTTCCCGGTAGTGCAGCATTACCCCAGAAGGTAATTATACCGGAGCCCAAGGAAACAAAACCTGAAAAATATGCCTGGGAGGAAGATTAATGAAGGTTGGGAAACATACAGCGTTTATGATAGACTTTGTCTCTGATTTCGCTGACGGAAAGATATCGAGGGATCATTTTGAACTAGATTATTCAGGTTATGTTATTGAGCATTTTCCAATGATGGAAAGGGAGAATGTACTTTTAGCGCGGAAATTCGCCAGCACTATTGATGATACCGTCGAATATGCTCAAGCCAACGACATATCGGATGATGATTTCAGGATAGCAGTTAATAATGCTCTTTGTGATATACTTGGCGTGGATGAGCCCGACTTATTGTAATTCACGTCAGAATGTATTTGACGCTTACGGAGAAAATGTGGTTACATCCAGTCTAAAAAAATACGTAAAAAAGTAATCGGATTTCTCAGATTTAACAATTTTGTATGAAACCACGAATTTAGTGTAATGATTCATGCTACTAAAACAAAAAAACGAGAGGATGATTTTCTCTCGTTGGGGATTTGCCTGTTCAATGCTGTTATGGCTTCGGGTATAACTAGTTTCTGTCCTGCGTCAATATGATGGGGATTAGCCAGGTTGGTTGGCCTTTTTGTATGGTAGCAACTGTGGTTGAGAACCGCTGGTTGAGGAGTGATTACCCTTGATTAGCGGTTTTTCTATGATTGACAACATGAGGAACAGTAGTATTACTTGATACCCCGTCCAAAAGGATATGTTTCACATGCAGGGCATCGGCCAGGAAGACTTTATTAGCGGTATTGAGCGTCCTAGAGTCTATGAAAGAAGTAGCGGAGCATGGTTGTGATTTTTGTCTGTACCAATAAGAAGCAGGAGACTAGGGGAATTTGAAGAAATAGGAAGGAGTAAAAAGCCGGTAATTATAGGCCGGACTTTGCTCTTTGCCTGCAAAGGTATCCCTATACATCTATTGAAAATGTTGGAACCGGAAAATTAAATTGTTTTAATTGTTATGTCACCGGAGAGGATGTAAATGGAAAGATTCGATATTTTATATATAATCTTAGTAATTTCTATCTTGGTAGTTTTATATTTTGTATTATTAATTGCTAAGAAAAGAAAAAAAAAGCAAATTCATTATGCTGTTTTAGGTATAGCGATAAGCATACTTATATGGAATATTGCAGTATTATTATATTTAACTTTTAATGAAGTTCAGTGGCTATTAGTTATTTGTGAAAAGATGTATTTTTTAGGTGCTATTTTTGTATCTGTTGCAATATTATTTACAGGTTTGATATTTGCGCAAACACGAATAAAGTTTACTTGGAAGCATGTACTACTGTTTATTGTTCCGATGATTTCTGTGGTGATGCTTTTTACAAATCATTATCATCATCTGTTTTATTCAAAATTTAGTTTGACACCCTCTAAGCAAATTTATGGAATTTATTATACGATACATACTATCTATTCCTATCTATGTATTGGAATTGGTTTAACTTATCTGGGATATTTTTCAATAAAAAATTATGGATTTTTTTCCAAACAGTCACTATTGATATTTTTTAGTATTTTAATTTCTTTGATTTTTGATTCGTTTAGTACATTTCGTATATTTGATTGGCCAACAACGATAGAAAATATCGTCTTTGCAGTTTCCATCATTTGCTTTATATTGGCAATTATCAAGTTTGATTTTCTTAATGTAATACCAATCGCCTTACAAACAGTTGTTGATTTAATTTCTGACGGCTATATCGTTATTAATGAAGAGTATGAAATAATTGATTATAATAAAGCGTTTGTGGATAATTGTGCTAAGGTTAACAGAAAAGACAACATTGTGGAATTAATCAATAGAAATCATTTTGATATTGATGATAAGACATTTATTGGTTTTGTGGAAGAGGCAGTGAGTGAACAAAAAAAAGTAAGTTTTGAGATGCAAAGATTAGTTGGTGAAGTTAGCCGCTATTATATGACTGAAATCACTCCTATTTTTATTGGGGGTAATCATACAGGCACCATAATTCTTATAAAAGATATTACAGAGCATAAAAACGATTTAGCACAAGTGAGACAGCTAAATGAGAGGCTGCAGAGTTTAGCAACTCAAGATTGGTTAACGCAAGTTTATAATAGGTATTTCTTTGATGAAAGGTTGCAACAAGAAATTGATCGATTAAATAAACTACAGGCCTATAGACAGGGTGCTTACAAAACAATTTATAATTTTGGGTTAATTATGTTTGACATAGATTTCTTTAAAATATATAACGATAATAATGGACATCTTGCAGGGGATGAATTATTACAAAAAATTGCTATGGTTGTTAAAGAAGTGTTATACCCAACGGATATCTTGTGTAGGTATGGGGGGGAAGAATTTGCTGTTATTTGTTGCCAAACTTCAGCCGCAGGTATTAATACTGTTGCAGAAAAAATAAGAAAAACTGTGGAACATCATGAATTTAAATTTCAAGATAAACAGCCAAATGGCAATTTGACAGTTAGTGTCGGAGCAGTATATTGTTCAACAGGTAACTTGAAAAAAGATGATTTAATAAAGAAAGCGGATAATAACCTCTATTTAGCTAAAAGTAGTGGAAAGAATAAGGTTGTTATTAGTTATATTTAAAAATATAATAAGGCAACCATAGACGCAATACGTAATCACAACAAGTGCTTATTGATGTTGTGCAGATTATTAAAAAAAGCATTAGGGACAGCGATTTGGTGGGAAGACGTCTTCCTTACGCTTTATAGATTCTTCGGTGCGGGTATGATGATAGAATTCAACTAAAAATTGTAGCATAGCTCAGGATAATTGGGTATAATGGGATTGATTTTAGGAGACGGGAGATAATAATTTTGCGATACCAACAGAAAGAAATCCATTTAAAAAATACCCTTTCATTTTGGGAAAATTTCAAAAACGAAGAACGTATTTTATTTTATAACCCAATAGAGCAAAAGCTTATTATGGGAGCTAAAAGGATAAAAACCTTTGCCTCTGGTGAAAGCTTTCATCAATACCCTTATGTGTTTTCGTCAAGGACTTTCTTTTCGGAGGTAAAGGATGAGAAATGGAACGGGCTGGGTAATGAAACATTAGCCTTTGCTTACTATTTGGTAGAGAAAAACGGAAAACAAATTCTCTATCATGCCGAAAAGTGGTTTGATATTCAGGATCATAAACCGGTAACTAAAAAGCACGTATATGAATTGCTTGCCGATGATTATCAAGAATGGCAAGAAGTATTCTCTAATGTAAAACAAGAGATCTTATTGCAGAATGTTAATAAGGTGGTAATTTCTCGAGAAGCTCAAATCAAATGTGAAACAGCAGTTGACATCCCCAGCGTGTTAAGGAATCTTTTTGAGAAAAATCCCAACTGCTTTGTTTTTGCTTATGGTAAAGCCGGTAAAACCTTTCTTGGTGCTTCTCCGGAAATGCTGGTGCAAAAGGAAGGAAAACAGATTATCAGCTATGCTTTGGCAGGAACGATACTGCGAAGTGAACAAGAACAAGACGATCAAAAGAAAAAAACAGCGTTGTTAAATGATGCGAAAAACCGGCATGAGCATCAGATCGTAGTAGATTGTATCGCGCATATCATGAAAAAGTATGGTGATGAAGTTATCATCGGCGAGACAACTACTATGAAACTTAAGAATTTGTACCATTTACAGTCTCGTATTAAGGCAACGGATAATGAAAACAGTTCATTAACAGATTGGGCATGGCGCCTGCACCCGACACCTGCCATGGGAGGTTTTCCGGTACAGAAATCATTGGACATCATTTCCAGATGCGAAAAGCATGAGCGGGGATTGTATGCTGCACCTATTGGGATGCTGAATGAGCATGGGGATGGGGTTTTTATAGTTGGAATTCGCTCCGCGCTTATTGAGGAAAATAGGGTTTATGCCTATGCCGGGAGTGGTATCGTAAATAATTCAGAGTGTACGGAGGAATATGCAGAAACCAGCAATAAACTGAAAACTATCCTGGAGAGTTTATAAAATTGATGGTGAAATAAATGACTAATTATATTGCGGTGTTAGTTGATGAATTATATCAGTTGGGTGTGCGTGAAGTGGTCATTAGTCCGGGTTCCCGCTCAACCCCGCTGGCTGTATTATTTTGCGAACATGAATTTAAGGTTTTTGTCAATATCGATGAGCGTTCAGCTGGTTTTTTTGCTTTGGGAATAGCGAAAGAAAACGAGAGGCCTGTGGTTTTAGTATGCACTTCCGGTTCGGCAGTTGTGCATTATTTTCCGGCAGTAGTTGAAGCAAAATATTCAAGAGTGCCCTTGATTATACTGACGGCTGATCGTCCTCATGAATTGCGTCAAGTCGGTGCTCCTCAAACTATTGATCAGAATAAGATTTATCACGGCTATGCCAAGTATTATGAGGAATTAGCCTTGCCTGAAGAAACAGAAGGTATGTATTATTATGTACGCACGGTGATGCAAAAGGCTTATCTAAGTTCGATGTCCGGGGAATATGGCCCAGCCCATATTAATGTACCGCTGAGGGAGCCCTTGATGCCTGATTTAAGCAAAGTGAATTTTCATCTGGGCCGTCTTAAGCACCCCTTTCAGTGGACAAGGGAAGAAAGCCTGTTTACCATGGATGATTCGGTTTTTCAAGATAAAAAGGGAATCATTATCTGCGGCGGGGATGCTTACGCGAATTACCACCAGGAAGTACTGGAATTGGCTGAACGCTTAAAGGCCCCTGTTTTAGCAGATCCCATTTCTAATTTTCGGAATTATGCAGATCCTAAGATTATCGACAGCTATGATGCATTTTTGAAAGATGATCACCTAAAAAATGAGCTGAAACCGGAATTCGTGATTCACTTTGGCCAAATTCCTGTGTCAAAACGTTTACAGCAGTTTTTATCGTTTCATCAAGATGTTTTGTATTTCCAAGTGGATGAGATTTTTCAGTACCGCAATCCAAGTTTAACTATTAATAGATTTATTCTTTCAAAAGTTAATGCTTTTGCCCAAGCTATTCGCGTTCAAAATAGTGACTGTAGCTATTTATCCAGGTGGCAATATTACCAAAAAAAGATGCGTCAACGCTTAAATCAGGTTAGAAATGAAAGGGTTTTATTTGAAGGGAAGCTTATTCAAATCATACAGGATATGCTGCCGGAAGGAAGTCGTTTAATGATAGCTAATAGTATGGCTATTCGGGATGTGGATTACTTTCTGGAAGCACGCCAGCAAAAAATAAAGATCTTATGCAACCGTGGCGCCAATGGAATTGACGGTGTTGTCTCAACAGCTTTAGGTATTTCCACCTGTAAAGGGCTGACGGTCCTGTTAACCGGTGATTTAGCTTTTTACCATGATCTAAATGGATTACTCATGGGTAAAACGCACAATTTGAATTTGCTTATTATTCTGCTCAATAATGATGGGGGAGGAATATTTAAGTATTTACCCCAAAGTGGGGACAAGTACTTCAATTATTTATTCATGACTCCACACGGTATGAATTTTGCGGGACTAAAAACCTTATACGGGCTAACCTATTTTGAACCTGAGAGTTATGATGCCTTTACCCATGATTTTCAGGAAGCATTGACCATAAAAGGAATTAGGTTGTTGAATATCAGGATTGATGCGGAATTGAGCAAAGCTATGCATGATCAGTATACTACCCCCGGCTTTAATGCCGGATAAAACAGCCTGGGAGAAAAAATAACATGTTTATCACTCTAGAGAACGTTAGCTATCATGTGCTTGTGAAGGGCACCGGGCATCCGGTTATCGGATTCCATGGTTTTGCCGAAAATCTCAGTACTTGGGAATTCATCTGCTTAAATAACTGCCAAATGGTACTGGTGGATTTGATTGGCCATGGTTCCAGCTCAAAACCCCAATTCCTTCAGCCTTATTGTCTGCCGGTGATGATTCAGCATATCCATGAGCTTGTTCAGTACTTAGGTCTCAACAAATATTCCTTAATGGGTTACTCAATGGGTGGAAGATTGGCTTTAGCTTATGCCTTGGCTTATCCTGAGGAAGTCCGCCGGCTGATCCTGGAGAGTTCTTCTTATGGGGAGTGTGATAAAGTGCAAAGAGCCAAGAGGCTCAAAAATGATATTTGGCTGGCTAATGCTATCCGCAAAAATGGGATCCTATGGTTTAACCGCTATTGGTCCGGTTTGGATATCTTTGCTTCACAAAGCCAATTATCTCAGGACATTCGTGAGAGAATAAGCACCAGACGTTTAATGAATGCGCCCCATGCTTTGGCAAATACCTTGATGGGCAGCGGTCAAGGGGTGTTCCCTTGTTTAAAAAGCGAAATTGCGCATTTATCCATACCTGTGCTTTATATTAATGGAGAATATGACAGCAAATACCAAAAAATAGGTCAGGAATTTGAGAAATTAAACTCGAGGCTAAAAAGGGAAATTATTGCCGGGGTGGGGCATAATACTCATTTGGAAAACCCCAAGGTATTTACCGATATTGTCAATCAATTTATCAATGACTGTTAATAAATTTTTTATGTAGAGGTGTATACCGATGAATTTTCAATGGGAAAGATTAAATCGTAATTATGAAGACATTATTTATGAAATGTATGAGGGAATTGCCAAAATCACCATCAACCGGCCGGAAGTTCGTAATGCGTTTCGGCCCAAAACCATTATGGAAATGATTGATGCATTTACAGTAGCCCGTGATGACAGCCGGATAGGCGTCATTATACTTACGGGAGCTAATCATGGACAAGGCCAGGATAAGGAAGCATTTTGTTCCGGAGGAGATCAAAGTGTACGAGGCCATGGGGGATATGTTGGAGATGATCAGATCCCCCGGCTTAATGTTTTGGATCTGCAGCATTTAATCCGGATTACACCTAAACCCGTTATTGCAATGGTAAACGGTTATGCCATCGGCGGAGGACATGTTTTACATATAGTCTGTGATTTAAGCATTGCCTCGGAAAATGCGAAATTCGGACAGACGGGACCCAAGGTTGGTTCATTTGATGGCGGGTATGGGGCAGGTTATTTGGCGCGCCTTATCGGACACAAAAAGGCCCGGGAGATCTGGTATTTATGTCGTCAATATACGGCGCAGGAGGCTTTGGATATGGGCTTGGTTAATACGGTAGTTCCCTTTGAACGACTGGAAGAAGAAACGGTAAAATGGGCTCAAGAAATTCTGCAACATTCCCCGACGGCCCTGCGTTTCCTTAAAGCGGCTTTTAATGCGGATACCGATGGTTTAGCCGGAATACAGCAATTAGCCGGAGATGCCACTCTCTTATTTTATACAACCGATGAAGCTAAAGAGGGACGGGATGCTTTTAAAGAGAAACGAAAGCCTGATTTTCAAAAGTTTCCAAAGTTTCCTTAATCTTTTTCAGGATTTTTTTCCATGGCGCGGGCAGATAAAAAAAGTAGGTGAATTCCCTGTGAACTGGCTTAAAAAGCATGCTCTGCAAAAACCTCATAAAAAGTTCCTCAATGAGTTGACTTTTGCACAGGTAGATAAAAAAGTTACTGATCTAGCAGTCCGGTTATTTCCCTTTGTGAAAAACCAACATCGGGTAGCCCTTTATGCTAATAATTCTGAAGAAATGGTTTTGTTTTTTTTGGCCTTGCAATTTTTGCACATAGAAGTATTGATGCTGAATACCCGCTTAACAAGTGAGGAAATAAATAAAAAACTGCACGCGTTAAGTATTCAGGTTGTTTTTTCTCATGATGACTCATTTATTTCCTTTAGTGAAGTATTCCAGAGTAACAGTGACATCCGGGAAGATATTAAGTTGGCAGAGGAATTTGCTCCGGAACAAATTGCTGTGATTATGGATACAAGCGCAACCAGCGGTGAATTTAAGTCTGTGCCTCTTCGCTGGAAACAGTTATATGCCCATGTGAAAGCATCTCGGCAAATCCTGGGGGTAAGGGAAGAGGATAATTGGTTAATGGTACTTCCCATGTATCATATCAGCGGCTTAATGATCCTGATGCGCAGTTTATACAATGGCACCAGTATTACTATATTGGAAAAGTTCGCTGAAGAAAAAGTTCTGAAATTGATTGAAGATGCCTCAGTCAATATGTTATCGGTAGTGCCGACGATGTTTAACAGGATTGTAGATCGGATCTATAAGCATCGGTTGAGGGTCGTACTGGTAGGGGGCGAGTTTATTCCTAAACCTTTGGTGGAAACCTGTCTGCTGAAAAAGATTCCGGTTTACAAAACCTATGGGATGACTGAGACCACCAGCCAATCGACAACTTTCTCTGTTTTGGATGTACCGCATAAAATTGATTCCGTGGGATTGCCTTTACCGGAAGTAACGATTCGAATTAACAATCCGGATGTAGAGGGAATCGGTGAAATCTGCATCAAAAGTCCTATGGTAATGGATGGATATTTGGGCCAAGAACCGGTATCCGGTTTTTTCCATACCCAGGATATTGGCTATGTGGATGAGGATGGTTATTTATATATCATTGATCGCCGTACAAATATCATTATCTCTGGTGGGGAAAATATTTATCCCCGAGAAATTGAGAATGCTCTCTATACCCATCCGGATGTCAAGGAGTGTGCCGTAGTGGGGATGAGAGATCCAAAATGGGGTCAGGTCCCGGCTCTTTTTGTTGTTTCTTCTTTGCAAAATGAGGATATTCTAAACTATTTGGCTCCCAAAATTGCTAAATATAAGCTTCCTAAAAAAATATTTAATGTGGATGAGCTGCCTAAAAATGCCTTAGGCAAAATTTTAAAAAAGAGTTTGGTTGAGAAATACGATGTTAATTAGCAAAATTGAACTATTTCATTTACGGATGCCCTTGAAATTTATTTTTAAAACAGCGCAAACTATTCTGAATCACCGGGAAACTATAGTAATTAAGTCAACGGATGAATTGGGAAATGCAGGTTTTGGAGAAGTTGTTGCATTTAATGAACCGTTTTACACAAAGGAAACTCTTGCTGATGCCGGGAGTGTCCTGGTAAACCATTTTATCCCTTTACTTATGGAGCAAGAGATTAAACATCCTTTTGAGGTACATCGCTGGCTGGATTCAGCTTATCCTATGGCAGTAGCGGGTTTGGAAAATGCCCTTCTGGATTTGTTTGCCAGGCGGCAGCAGCAGCCCATTATTGATACGGTATTTTCGGAAAAGACCAACGAGGAGATTTGTGCCGGTATTGTCCTCGGGGATTTGGAAGTCACAAGCTTGATAAATCAAATTGCCGAATATAGTCAGGAAGGGTACACTCGTTTTAAAATCAAAATTAAACCGGAAGACGGTTTTGTCAAACTGAAGCGTATCCGGGAAAAGTATCCCCATTTAAGGTTATTAGCGGACGCCAATAAAAGCTTCAAAAAGGAACATATTTCAGAACTGAAAAAAATCGATGAGCTGGGTCTGCTCTGTCTGGAAGAACCCTTAGCTTCCGGTGCAATGTCAGACTATCAAAATATTCAAGAGAAGATGACCACTCCCATTTGTTTGGATGAAAGCATTCAAACCATGGAAGATTTTAGGTACGCTATTAAGCTAAATGCCTGCCGGGTTGTTAATATTAAGGTTGGCCGCTTGGGTGGTATGTATTATGTAAAACAAATGATTGAACTATGCCGCAGGCAGGGAATCCTTTTTTGGATAGGCAGCATGATGGAAAGCGGTATTTCCAAAACACTTCATGTTCATTTGGCCGGTTTAAAAGACAACTATATTCCAGGGGACCTATCCCCCTCTGGGCGCTATTTTGACCAAGATGTGATCCGGCCCGAAATTACGGCCTATAATGGGCTTATTCAAGTGCCCCAAGGTCCTGGCTTAGGGGTGGAAATTGATGAAGAGGCCTTAAAATATTATACTGTTAATTATACTGTATTTAGGTGAGGTGCTCAGTTTGGAATTAAGCATGAATTTAGTAGAGAGCCTGAATATTGAATATTTCCGCCTTGAGGGAGACCGGTTTGAAGCCCAAATGAACCTAACCCCGTTTCACAGCCAGCCCTTTGGTTTGCTGCATGGCGGGGCCACTGCGGCCTTTGCGGAAACTGTGGCAGGCCGGGCCTCAAATGAATTAATTGGCGGGGATAAGGTGGCAGTCGGGCAGAACATTGTTACGCATCATTTTAAACCTAAGAGGATTGAAGGCCATCTCAGGGCCCATGGAGTACTTATGCATAAGGGCAGGACATCCCATGTGTGGCGGATTGAAATGCACGATGAGAATTTATTGCTCATTTCCTCTGTTATTGTAACTAATGCTATTATTGCGCCAGGGGATGGTTCTCCTCCGGCGCATGTGTTTTAAAATTTTACAGTCATACTGTCTGGTATAATTGGAGTGTGCTAAGAATGTACTGCTATGGCACACTCCAATTTTTTATTAGGAGGTATCTGGTACCAGGCACTTAACTCAAAACTAGGAAGAAGGATATCTGAAAATTTGAGAAGGAATATTTTGTTATTTGTCAAATTAGGAGATAATACAATTAGTATGGGAGGAAATTTTATGCCGGAAATCAAATTTGAAATCATCAAAACAATGGGGGTACTTTCCGAAAGCCCCAAGGGTTGGCGGAAGGAATTAAATTTGATCAGTTGGAACGATAAGAATCCCAAATATGATATTAGGGAATGGTCACCGGATCATAAGAAAATGGGCAAAGGGGTAACCATGACGAAGGATGAACTGCAAGCATTAAAGAAAGTGCTGGAAAGTCTAGAATAATATGTTAGGTTAAAATAAAATAGATCTATTCTATTTATTATTCAATAACATAATTTGCAATAATTTTTAATTATAAAGACGAAAGTGGTTATTTGTTTTTAGGTAACAATAATTGAGGAATAATTCCGGTTTTGGAAATAAGAATATTCAATAAGTTATGTGCTTGCTTAAGGTGTATGTGAGATAATAAATACGGGGAGATGGAGCCATGAAAATGTTTGAGTACATGGGGAAAGAACTTTTTATGAAGTTTGGCATTCCGGTGCCTAAGGGGAAAATAGCCATGACTCCTGAAGACGCCGGGAAAATTACAGCTGAGATTGGGGACTCCGTAATTAAATCACAAATCCTTTCCGGAAAAAGAGGAAAAGCAGGTGGCATCAAGTTTACCGCTGATCCTAATGAAGCAATAGAATTTTCCGCCGGTCTTTTGGGAAAGGAACTCAGCGGGTATACCATTGAAGCCATCCTGGTAGAAGAAAAGCTGAAAATCGACAAGGAATACTATCTGGCCATCACTGTGGACCGGGCTATGAAGTGCCCTGTAGTGCTTGCTTCCACCTACGGCGGGATGGACATAGAAGAAGTGCCGGAAGAATACATGGTGAAGTACTATATTGAATATGCAGTTGGTATGATGCCTTTTTGTGCCCGGGAAATTACCCGCCGTCTTGACATTCCCCCAACCGAGGCAAAACAGGTACAGGATATTCTGCAGAAGCTTTATAAGATGTTTGTGACGCTGGACGCGGAACTGGTGGAGATCAACCCGCTGGTGGTATGCGGAGATAGGGTGATAGCCGCCGATGCCAAGGTGACCATTGATGACGATGCATTATTCCGGCATCAAGATCTGCCCTATGTGGACGAGCGTTCCGAGTCGGAAAAGAAGGCCTATGAGCTAGGGCTTGCTTATGTTGAATTGGACGGGAACATTGGTGTGTTGGCGAACGGTGCCGGCATTACCATGGCTACACTGGACACCATTCAGTACTATGGGGGGACGGCTGCCAACTTTCTTGATGCAGGGGGTGGCGCAGGAGAGGAAGCCACTGCAAAGGCACTGGAACTAATCATGGAGAAGCATCCCAAAGCTATTCTGATTAACATCTTTGGCGGTATCACAAGGTGTGATGATGTGGCCAATGCCTTAGCTTCGATAAAGAAAAAGATGGATATTACCGTACCGCTAGTGATCCGGCTGGTGGGGACGAACCAGGAGAAAGGCCGGGAAATTTTACAGGAAATTGGGATTGACACATTTGACACCATGCACGAAGCAGCACAAAAAGCTGTCGAACTAGCCAATAACTAAGGAGGGGGGACAATCGATGGCGATCTATATTAATGAAAATACCCATGTTCTGATTCAGGGAATAACCGGCAATCAGGGGATGTTCCATACCCGGCAGATGGTGAAGTATGGAACAAAGGTATTAGCCGGGGTATCACCGGGGAAAGGCGGACAGAAGGTGGACGATATTCCCGTATACAACACGGTGATGGAAGCGATAAAATACCATCCTATAAATGCCTCAATTCTCTTTGTGCCGGCAGCTTTTGCCAAGGACGGAGCCTTTGAAGCGATTAGCGCCGGTGTAAAAGTTCTGGTTATGCTGACCGAGCATATTCCAGTACACGATACCATGGCGATACTCAGCTATGCTAGGTCAAAAGGGACGACCGTCATCGGACCCAACACATTTGGCGTGGTTTCCTCCGGGAAATGCAAGCTGGGAATCCCGCCTAATCAATATTTTGTACCAGGACCCGTAGGGGTGGTAGCGCGTTCAGGAACCTTGAGTTATGAAATTGTAGGAGCAATGCTGGCCGCTGGGATTGGGACAACGACTGTTGTTGGCTTGGGAGGGGACCGGGTTGTAGGTATAAACTTTATTGATGTACTACCGGAATTTGAAAATGACCCGGAAACAAAAGTCATTGTATTGGTGGGAGAAATCGGCGGGACTGCGGAAGAAGAAGCTGCGGCTTACATAAAAGAACATATTACCAAGCCGGTGGTAGCATACCTAGCCGGAAAGAGTGCGCCTCCCGGAAAGAGGATGGGTCATGCAGGGGCAATCATTGAACGGGGTATGGGCACTTTTGCAGGCAAGGTGCAGGCATTGGAAGATGCCGGAGTAATAGTGGCATCTCTCTCCTTTGATGTGCCAGAGCTGGTTAAAAAGGTTTTAACCGGTGAAAAAGGTTTTAAGAGGAAAAGTAGCTATGAGTGAGGGTAAACTACAATCCAGAAATCAAGCTCATCTTCCTAAACACCAACCCAAGTCCCAAGCAACAGTTTTTATTGAACAATACTAATATTTCCAATAGAATATAAAATAGGATAAAAAAGTCCGGATTGAGGTATTACGTATGAGTTTAAGAATTATTTACGGCAGAGCGGGTAGCGGGAAAACCCGTTTTTGCTTAAATGAAATAAAAGCCGGTATAGAAAACGGTGCTGCCCACCCCTTGGTTCTGCTTGTCCCGGAGCAATTTAGCTTTCAAGCGGAAAGAGATTTGATTACCATACTGGGGAAGGGTGGCATTCTGAAAATTGATGTTTTAAACTTTCGGCGCATGGCTTATCGAGTTTTTAATGAGGTTGGCGGTATTACCTACCCCCATATTCATTCAGCAGGAAAATGCATGATTATTTACAGAATCTTGGATAAAATGAAGGACAGCTTCAAGGTGTTTTCCAAATCCGCCGGCCGGCAGGGCTTTGTTAATACCTTGTCTACACTAATTACTGAATTTAAAAGATATAATATTACCCCGGAGCTGCTTATGGCTGCAAGTGAAAGCCTTGATGAGGAAAATGCATTAAAGGACAAGCTGGCGGAGTTGAATTCTATCTATGAAGCCTTTGAACAGACCATCACTAAAAGATACAGAGATGCGGATGACGACCTCACTCTAGCCGCAGAAAAGCTTCAATCCACCGCACTATATGACGGTGGTGAAATATGGATTGACGGGTTTTCCGGCTTTACACCCCAGGAATATAAAGTGATAGAGAAGCTGCTGCAAAAGGCTCAAAGAGTGAATATCAGCTTGTGTACCGACAATTTGGAGGGGGAGGGCAGCTTTGAAGAAACAGATGTATTTTCCACGGTTAAAAGAAGCTACAGGAAAATTTCAAAAATAGCCCGAGAAGCAGGCATTACGATAGAAACTCCAATTGCTTTAGGGGAGGAGCCTATATTGAGGTTTCATAATAGTCAGGAGCTTTCTCATCTCGAAAAGAATATTTTTTCTTATCCCTGCCGAATTTATCGAGAAGAAACCAGGGATATTTCTTTGTTTTCCGCAGTTAATATTTTTTCGGAAATTGAAGCCGCAGCAAGAGATATTATCCGTCTATGCCGGGATAGGGGCTTGCGTTACCGGGATATTGCCGTGATGACGAGAAATCTGCCGAGTTATGGGAGGCTGATAGAAACTATCTTTGCTGAATACAGGATTCCCTACTTTATTGATCGAAAAATTGAGATTACAAACCATCCGCTGGTGCGGATGATTTTGTCTATGTTGGATATTTTTAATGAGAATTGGTCGTACCAAACGGTATTTCGTTACCTGAAATCAGGTCTCACAGGCATTGACAGAAGCTCTATTGACCGGTTGGAAAATTATGTTCTTGCTTGCGGCATCCGGGGCGGTTGGTGGACCAATGATGAGGAATGGAACATGAGCCCTGATCTTATTGTTGATAAAAGTAACTCTGGTAATCAGAATCAAAAATTAAAAGAAATTAACAAAACCAGGTTTGAAATAACCGGACCACTGGTAAAATTCCGCAAGAAAATCAGGGGAAGAAAAAAAGCTTCTGAAATATGCGCTGCCTTATATGATTTTCTTTGTACTATCGGAGTACCGGAAAGAATAGAAGGGTGTATCGACCAATTCAGAAAAAGGGGACAATTGAACCTGGCTAATGAATATGGGCAGGTGTGGAATATTCTGATGGAGGTTTTTGACCAGACAGTAGAGGTCATGGGGGATGAAACTATTAGCTTGGAGAGGTTTTCCCATATCCTCAAAATTGGGTTTGGGGAGTATCAGGTAGGATTGATTCCGGCTTCATTGGATCAGGTGTTGGTAGGCAATGTGGAGCGTTCCAAAAGCCATGAAGTTAAAGCATTATACATACTTGGTGTTAATGATGGCGTTTTTCCTTCTTCAGCAGAAGAAGAAGGAATTCTATCAGATCTGGATCGGATTGCTTTGAAGGGTGCCGGGATTGAATTGGCTGCTGATACGCGCACAAAGGCTTTTGACGAACTTTATCTTATTTATCGGGCTCTGACTACACCAAGTGGCTATTTAAGGATAAGCTGGCCTATTGCAGACCATGAAGGAAGGACGATGCGGCCCTCTATTATCATCTCCCGGTTGCGGAAGCTTTTTCCTGCCATTAGGGAAACCAGCAATATTTCAAAAACTGATTCTGACAGAGAAGTGTTAGAATTGGTGTCGGCAAAAACGGCTGCCTTTAATAAAATGGTTTCCGCCCTTCGGCAAAAATCCGACGGAAAAGAGATCAGCCCTTTATGGCCGGTGGTGTACCGGTGGTTTACTGACCGGGAGGATTGGCAGGCCAAATGCCGGTCGGTTCGCTCTGCTTTCCTCTATAAAAACATAGCTTCGCCGGTAAGCAAGGATAAAATTGCTGCTCTTTACGGTGAGCCTGCTTATTCCAGTGTTTCCCGTCTGGAGAAATTTACCGCCTGTCCCTTTGCCTATTACATCCAATATGGTTTGGGGGCAAGGGAAAGAAAAATATACCGGCTAAGCCCGCCGGATGTAGGTACCTTTATGCATGTGGTGATTGAATGCTTTTCCCGTCAGGTTGCTGAAGGGAACAATTCCTGGCGGGAATTTGACAGGGAATGGTGCGGCAACAAGGTTTCCGAAATTGTTGATGAAATGCTGGAAAGAATGCATGGTTCAGGGATTGCCGGATCAAAAAGGTATACTGCTCTTACCAAAAGGTTAAAACGCATTGTTTCCAGAGCTGTATGGCTCATCGCCGAGCACATCCGGCGCAGCAGTTTCAATCCAATCGGTTATGAAATGGATTTTGGAGAGAGGGGGAATTTTCCGCCTATTACCATCGAATTGGAATCAGGGGAAAGGATTTGCCTTACGGGAAGGATTGACCGGGTAGATGCTTTGAAAACAGCAGAAGGTACTTATCTCCGGATTGTAGATTATAAATCAGGAAACAAGGATTTTAGGCTCTCGAATGTTTATTACGGCCTGCAAATTCAATTAATTACCTATCTGGATGCTATTTGGGAAAGCAGCGGGATGGGCATTACACCGCCGGTTCTTCCCGGAGGTATGCTCTATTTCCGCATTGACGACCCTCTTATCAGGGGAAATGGTCAAATTACTGAGGAAGAAATCGAAAAGGCCATTATGAAACAGCTTAAAATGAGGGGACTGGTGCTGGCCGATGTGAAATTGATCAAGGAAATGGACCACTCTATTGAAAGCAACTCCCTGATTATACCGGCAAGAATCAACAAAGGGGATGTACTGGGTAAATCCTCGGCAGCTACTTTGGACCAGTTCAAATTATTAAGAAAATATGTGAGAAAGCTCATTAGGGGCTTGTGTCAAGAGATGATGAAAGGAAATGTGGCCATTCAGCCTTTTAAGAAAAAAGGGAGCACTTCTTGTAAATACTGTGGATTTTCCCCTATATGCCAGTTTGACCCTGCCAGAAAGGAAAATACCTTCAAACTGCTCCATGATAAAAAGGATGAGGATGTATGGAGCTTGATGAAAGAAAAGGGGGTTGAGGATTAATGGGGGAAACCATGTGGACTAAGGAACAATGGGAGGCTATAACGGATAAAGGGTGCAACCTTTTGGTAGCCGCAGCGGCAGGAGCTGGTAAAACCGCCGTGTTGGTAGAAAGAATTATCCGGAAAATTACAGATGCCCGGCAGCCTCTTGACATCGACCGGTTGCTTGTTGTGACCTTTACCAATGTGGCCGCTACTGAAATGCGGGAAAGAATAGGAGAGGCTATTTCGAAAATACTGGAAAAGAGCCCTGAATCTCGAAATATGCTCAGGCAGTTAACTCTATTAAATAAAGCAAGTATCAGCACCATTCATTCCTTCTGTCTGGAAGTGATCCGGAGTAATTTTCAGAGTATTGATATTGACCCTAATTTTCGGATTGCCGATGAAACAGAAGCATCTTTGATGAAACTGGAAGCTTTGAATGAGCTTTTTGAGGATCTTTATGAAGCAGAAAATACAGATCAGGATTTCTTAGAGCTTTTGGAATGCTATGGGGGAAACTGGGATGACCAGGCACTGCAGGATATGGTGTTAAATTTGTACGATTTTATCCAAAGCAGTCCCTGGCCGGAAAAATGGCTTCATGAGATGACAGAAAGCTTTCATGTTTCCCCGGGCTGGGATTTTGGGGAAACTCCCTGGGGGAAGGTACTGCTCCGTAGGGTGGTGCTTGAGCTTAGTGGCCTGCGGGAAATGATGACTCGGGCATTAAGGATGATGAAAGGTGCGGCAGGCCTTGAAAAATATGTCCCTGTTTTTCATGAGGATATATCCGGTATTGAAGAATTAGAAAAAATTTGTACATCTGAAACCGGTTCTAGATGGGATCACCTTTTTCAAGCCCTGCATAATATGAAATTTAACCGTCTGCCCTCAGCGGGAAAGGATGCTGATCAGAAAAAACAGGATGCTGTCAAAAAAACTAGGGATCATGTCAAGAAATATATCAAGAAATTAAGGGAGGATATCTTTTTTGTTGATTCCGCTGAAGCATTTAGGGATTTAAAAACTCTTTATCCCCTGATGAAATCCCTCACGGGGCTGGTATCGGAGTTTGGTTTAAGATATGGGGCAAAGAAAAGCCGGAAATCTGTAGTTGATTTTAATGACCTGGAACACTTTTGTTTGGAAATATTATCCCAAAAAGATGAGAATGGAGAAATTAAACCGTCAAAGGTAGCTTTAGGCTACCGGGAACGCTTTGCCGAGATTCTCGTAGATGAGTATCAGGACAGCAACTTAGTTCAAGAAATCATCATTAACATGATTTCACGGGCCGATACCGGCAAGCCTAATGTTTTTATGGTCGGAGACGTAAAACAAAGCATATACCGCTTCCGGCAGGCTAAACCGGAGCTATTTCTGGAAAAGTACCATACTTATTCCATAGAAAAGGAAAATCCTTTGAGAAAAATACTGTTATTCAAGAATTTCAGAAGCCGTAAAGAAGTAGTGGATGCGGTAAATTTCTTTTTCAAGCAGATCATGACGATAAGTGTCGGAGAATTAGATTATACTAATGCGGAGTCCCTGAATCCGGGAGCGGTTTTTCCGGAGAATACACGGCATGATTTTCTGGTGGGAGGAGAAACAGAGCTACATTTAATACAAACCGGTGACGGGGATGACCCTGTGGAACCGGAAGAGTCCGGGGATGAGGAACAGCAAAGCATAGAGGAAGAAGCTCACGATGAAGAGATGCTGGACAGAATTCAATGTGAAGCCCGGCTTGTGGCAAAAAGAATCAGGAAACTGATGCAGCCTGATAATCAAGGGAGGATATTCAGTGTTTTTGATCAGGTGAAAAAGGAATACCGCAATATAGAATACCGGGATATTGTGATCCTTTTGCGCACTACAAGGAATTGGTCCGAGATATATATGGAAGAATTGATGAACGGGGGGATACCTGCTTTTGCTGATACAGGCACCGGCTTTTTTAAAACTACGGAAATACAGGTTATTTTGTCGCTGCTGCAAATAATTGATAATCCGGAGCAGGATATTCCACTTCTGGGAGTGCTCCGCTCTCCTATAGTATCATTTGACACCGATGAACTGGCAGAGCTACGCTTGTGCAACCGCAAAGGGTCGCTATATGAGGCCCTGCACTTATTGGCTAATGATAGTCAAAGCCCGGTTGCACAAAAGGCAGCTTCATTTTTGGATAATTTACAGAGGTGGCGGGACATGTCACAATACATGTCAACCGATCAGCTGTTGTGGCGGCTCTATCATGAAACAGGCTACTACGGAATTTTAGGGGCTATGCCGGCCGGGGAGCAGCGCCAGGCCAATTTGCGTATTTTGTTTGAGCGGGCAAGACAATTTGAGGAAACAAGCTATAAAGGTTTGTTTAATTTTATTAACTTTATTGATAAGTTGAAAAGCAACCAGGGTGACATGGGAAGTGCAAAAATCCTTAGTGAGAATGATAATGTGGTACGTATCATGAGTATCCACAAGAGCAAAGGTTTGGAATTTCCGGTGGTAATTCTTTCAGGCTGCGGTAACAAGTTCAATTTGCGGGACATGAATAAAAGAATTCTGTTTCACCAGGAGCTGGGTTTGGGTCCTGATGTGGTGGATCATAGGAAAAGACTTTATTACCCATCAATGCCCAAGCAGGCTATTCGGGAAAAAATCAAGGTAGAGACTCTCTCAGAGGAAATGAGGATTTTGTATGTAGCTTTAACCAGATCCCGGGAAAAATTGATTATTACTGGGGCGGTGAGCAGTATTTCAAAAGCAGGAGCAAAATGGATGAAATCCTCCAGTGTGGACAGTGATAAGCTTTCCCCTTATGAAATGCTTAATGCGGGAAGATATCTTGATTGGATTTGCCCTGCTCTGATGAGACATAAAAACTGCAGCGGGTTAAGAGACAGTGTCGGAATCGGAAGTGAATTCCAGGGACTCTTAGTAGATGACCCGTCGGTTTGGAATATAAATATTTGGAGCAAAAAGGATGTATTAAGCAGTATATCCCATGAAGAAGATGATGAGAATGCATTTATCCAATGGCTGGATGGGTTGGATACTATGGAGGAAGAAGAAAAGGAGTTCTCAGAAGAGATTGCCCGGAGGTTAAGTTGGGAATACCGGTACGAAAAGGCTACCCAGATTCCGGCTAAGGTATCGGTAACCGAATTAAAAAGGTGGTTTGATAGCAGTCTTTCGGAAGAAACCCGCGCTTTTCCGGAATATCGGCCGGTTTTAGTAAAGAAACCTTTGTTCCTGGAGGAAAAGAAGGGCTTAAGTACGGCGGAAGCCGGCACTGTGCTGCACTTTGTCATGCAGCACCTGGATTTTGGGCAGGATAATATCGAGGCGCAGATTAATGAGATGGTTTCTCAGGATCTGCTGACAGACCGGCAGGCGGCGAGCGTTAGTACAGAAAAAATCCGGCATTTTCTGGCATCCCCCTTAGGGAGAAGGATGCTAGCTGCGGAAAGTGTTCACCGGGAAGAGCCTTTCTTTATCGAAATACCCTGTCATGAATTGTATCGGGATATGGACGAAGAAGCCTGCCGGGGGGAGACGCTGCTCCTCCAGGGAGTAATTGACTGCTACTTTGAGGAGCCGGACGGAATTGTGTTGGTGGATTATAAAACAGATTATGTACCCCAAGATGGCGCGGAAATAATAAAGGAAAGGTACCGGCTTCAGATACTTTACTATGCCCGGGCCTTGGAATTGCTAACAGGGAAGCAGGTTAAGGAAAAGTATATTTATCTTTTCCGGAATGGGCAGGTGCTGGAGTTTTAGGACTTAAGCCAGGGGCAGTAGTAACTCAATTACAGTTCCCTTATTAATTTCGCTCTGAACAGAAACCTTGCCATGGTGAAGCTCTATCAAGTGCTTTGCAATGGCAAGGCCAAGCCCTGTGCCGTTACTTTTTCGGGATTTATCAGCTTTATAAAATCGATCCCAGATATGGGGCAGTTTTTCTGCGTCAATGCCATAACCTTGATCACGTATAATAACGGAAAGGTAATGAGACTTATGTACTTTCACCTCAACAGACACCAAGGTGTTTTCCGGTGAATATTTTATGGCGTTGTCCAAAAAGATTACAAACAGTTGGCGCAGACGGTCATAATCACCTGGAAGGGGAGGAATATTTTGTTCCGAACGAAGTTCAATGGAAATTCCTTTTTCATCTGCAACGGTCTGGAGACTTTTTATCGTGTCTGCAAGAAGGCTGGGGATATGGATGTTTTCCTTATTAACAGTGATTTTGCCGGATTGAAGGCGGGAAAGCTCCAAAAGGTCCCTTACCAGCCGTTCCAGTCCCCGTGTTTCTGAGAGCATTCTATGATGGTAACGCTTAATATCCTCATATTGTTTAACAGTACCATCTATTAATGCTTCAAGGGAAGCACGGATTATGGTCAGCGGAGTACGGAACTCATGGGATACATTGGCCACAAAGTCCCGGCGTAATTGTTCCAAACGTTCACTTTCACTGATATCCTGAACAAGCGCCACACATCCGGTTATTCCCCCTATATTGTTTATAATGGGGGAAATGGTAAATTTAAGGGTTTTCCCCATCCATTCCTTGAGGACGCTTAATGTTTTTTTTTCTTTCATAACTATTTTTAAATGGGTATACATATCTAAAGCAGTGAGATCATTTTCGATGTATTCATCTAAATATGGTGCCGTTCTGTGCATAATTTGTAAAAGGGCCTGGTTCGTATTTATGGGCTTTAAATTTGTATCAAAAGCGATAAGTCCTTCTGAAATACTGGAAATAATGTCCTTCAGCTTTCCTTTTTCTTGAAAAAGCTGGTCCATTGTGCAGCCTAACCGGGAAGCAAGCAGATCAAGAGAGCTTCCCAATTGTCCCAATTCATCCTGACGGTTAACCCCTGTTCTGGCGGCATAATTTCCCCGGGCCATTTCAAGTGCCGTCCGGTTCATTGCTTTTAAAGGATGGGTAAAGAGCAGGGAGTAAAATATTCCTAAGCATATTGCAAGTATCAGTGCGGCCAGAAGACTAATAGCTAATATTTTTACGGCTTTGTCCAGTGTTTTTGTAACTCCGGTTATAGGAGCATGGAGAAGCACCGAACCAATAATTTTATTACCTGAATCAAAAATGGGGACGCCCACTGTTAAAGTGGTTTCATTATAGACACTGCTAAAACTTTCACTCACCGATTCTTTACCGGAAAGTACCTCTTTAATAACTTTTATAGCTTCCTGAGGCAGGGCCTCGGAGTTTTTCAGGTGGCCTTGTCCCATACCCATTCCGGACATTAAAGAGAGGTTTCCCTTGCTGTCTGTAATCCATATTTTCGCCTCAGCCAGTGTATCAAGAGAACGCATAAATCCTCCAAAACCGCGTATCGGTCCATTACCTTGTGAATATTCACTGATAACCTCCGATATACTGTGTCCCCTAACCAGCATAGTTTTTTTGCTGCTCTCATAGGCATATTGCCTAAACATGTGGATAAAAAAAATTCCTATAGTAAGCATTGAGAGGAGGACAATTACTACGAAACCTGCCGTTAATTCAAAGGCAATCCTTTTTTTAAACATACTTCACCTCAAATTTATATCCTACTCCCCAGACGGTTTTTATATCCCAGCCCATGGCTTCTGAGGTGTTTATTTTTGCCCGGAGCCTTTTGATATGGGTATCCACGGTGCGTGCATCGCCAAAATAATCATAGCCCCACACGCTGTTTAAAAGATTATCTCTAGAGAAAACTTTTCCCGGGTTGGATGCCAAAAGCCAAAGAATTTCGATTTCCTTCCTTGTCAGGTTCACAAGCTGGCCATCAACCATAACTTCATAGGCAGAGATGTTAATTTCCAGGCCGGGATGGCGAATAAGGTCCTTTTTATCACCATCTGACAGTTCCAGACGTCTCAGAACCGCACGGATACGAGCCATAACTTCCCTGGGACTGAAAGGCTTTACGATATAGTCATCTGCTCCAATATCCAGGCCCATAATGCGGTCGGCATCTTCTCCTTTAGCTGTTACCATAATAATGGGTATATTTGAGCTTTGGCGAATTTCCCGGCAAACTTGAAAGCCATCCTTTTTAGGCATCATTACGTCCAGCAGTATTAATAGAGGTGAGTACTTGTGAAACATATTTAGGACCTCTTCCCCATCATGGGCCGCAATGGGAGAAAAACCTTCTTTAGTCACGTATGTCTTCAATATATCAAGAATCTCCTCATTATCATCAGCAATAAGAATATAATTATTCATGAAAAGCCTCCCTTCCTTCTTCCTTTTTCTCTTTAAATTATATCATCAAGAAGAATAAAATTTTGTGTCAAATTTATGACATGTTAATAAAAATCCATTTTATCAAATTCTTGTCAAACTTTTGTCACAATTACCTGCTATGATCTAACCATAAGGTTAACAAACCAAAATAAAAAGGAGTGTGACATTTATGAAGAACATGAGGAAATTTATTGCTGTAGCTGCAATTATCGGGGTGCTGGGGACGGCAGGAGCCATTTATGCGGCGGAGACCAGGTCACCGGCGGAAATTGCCGCATCATTGACCGGTAAGAGTATTACCGATGTCAACAATGAAAGAGGAGAAGGCAAGACTTATGGAGCTATAGCAAAGGAAGCGGGCAAACTGGATGAATTCAAAAATCAAATACTGGAACAGAAAAAGGCTATTCTGGACCAACGGGCAAGGGATGGGAGTATTACCCAAGAGAAAGCAGATGAAATATACAATGCAATTAAAGACAAACAGACATCCTGCGATGGTACTGGAAATGCTCGGATGGGAAAAAAGTACGGAGCCGGATTTGGTAAGGATGAAGCCGGTTTTGGTCAAGGCAGAGCAAAGGGTACCGGTAAAGGAATGGGTAGAGGTATGGGGAATGGAAGCTGTGCCCCAAATAAGACCAATAACTGATTTGCGAAACACCAATGAGATTTCTGAACAATGCCATAAAAGTAAAGAACCAGTTTTCATTACGAAAAATGGTTACGGCGATCTTGTGGTAATGAGCATGGAAACCTACGAACGTCAGATGGCCCTTGTAGAGGTAAAGCTTTTCCGTATTCATGTAGTTTTGTGCTGGATGAACCATTAAAGAAACGTGGTTACCGAAAATTGATTGTCGGTAATTATATGGTTTTCTATCTGGTTAACGAGCAGGAACGTCAGGTAATTATTACGCGTATTCTTTATGGTGCAGGTGATTATCAAACCATTTTATAAATAACCAAACGTAGAAAGCATCTGCTAAACTAATGCAGATGCTTTTTTATACCCATTTTTAGGAGGAATGACCATGAAAATATTAATCCCATCAAGGCTCTTTCAGGGCGGGCCCGATACGACCTTGCATCAAGGTCGTTCTTATATTTTTCTGCAAGAATGTGTGGTTTTCTGCTTTTTTATTTAGTTACCCTACCTTTTACTGGAACTTTTTTTATTGTTAATCGTCTATAAAACAAAAATCTTCTAATCTAAAAACATTACTTGCAGGCTTTTTTTGTTAATATGTAGAATTAACTTTAGAAAGAATTTATCTGATGGGAATTATTTGTTTTTCGGGAGTGTGAAAGGGAACAATCCCTGAAAACATGAAGATACCTGCTAATTTTGTTCATGTTCTTTTTGTGCTTACGTGGATTTTAATATTATTTATGCCCAAGATCTACGTTTCCACATATGATTAAAAAAGAAAGGGTGATTTGCAATTATTTCCTTAATGAAGAAACAAATCGGCATTGTTCTTGTTGTATGTTCCTTATTGATTTTTAATCCGTTAATTACTCAAGCAGATTTCTCTAATGATATCCGAATTAATGTTGATGATAAAGCAGTTGTCATTGCCCCTGATGATCAACAACCTTTTATTTTAAATGGCCGGACTTATGTATCTTTAAGGGTAGTAAGTGAAAGCCTGGGAGCCAAAGTGAATTGGTGGAATTCAACTAAACAGGTGGTTATTATGACGACGGCAGATCGCGAACCATTATCAGTTCCTACCTGTCCTGCTGTAGATGACAAAAAAGTTCAGATTATTATTGATGGGAAGGTTCTCGAAATTTCTGAAAAAGATGGACAAGCATTTATTACCGAAAAATCACGCACGGTCATTCCCTTGGCGGTAGTGGGCAGGGCTTTAGGGTGTATTGTGAACTGGGAGAAAGAAACCAGAATAGTGGACATTAAATCTCAGTCGCAAAACATTGAAACTGAAAAACCGGAAACTGATGCTTCACTAACCGAAGTGCAAGAATTGCTTCTGGAGTTAGCTGTTTATAAGGCGAATTTAAAGATTGATGGAGCGGTAATAAATTCGGTTGATTTAGTACAGCGTGATTTGACTAGCTTTACTTCGGCACAAGTGGAACAGTTAAAAAACAGTTTAAAGCAACTGCAAAAGTATGACTTGGAATACAAGCTTCCTGATGGTACCGTGGGTCAAACCGCCGAGCTCTCTATTATGGGGGAAGCAGTGGCTAATGCTAACCAGCTTCTGGAATGGTTGGCGTCAGAGAGAGCCCGAGTTAAGGATCAATTTGGTTTGCCCTCTTCATCAATAGAGCAATTTACTTATTTACCGGCATTGTATTTAAATATAGGGGCTAAATATGGCATTCGGGGAGATTTGGCTTTCTGTCAGGCAGCCAAAGAGACATGTTTTTGGCAATTTACCGGGCAAGTGCAACCATTCCAAAACAATTATTGCGGTTTATGGGCCACGGGCACACCATGTACTGGGAAAGAATCGTTAAATGGTGCTGATTCGGCTGCCGTACGGTTTGAGCCAGGGGTACATGGAACGATTTTTCTCACCCCGGAAATAGGGGTAGAAGCCCATATTCAGCATTTATATGCTTATGCTTGTCGGGAAGCTTTGCCTGCAGGGACGATCTTATATGATCCCCGGTTTAACCTAGTGGCCCGTGGTTCTGCTCCCACTTGGCAGGAATTAAATGCCCGTTGGGCTGTTCCGGGGGTTACTTATGGGCAGAGTATCATTATTGATTATTGGTTAAAAGCCTTAAAAAGATAGACTAAAGATCAAAGTTATCCGGGAGACAGATACCTGTTGTTTCTCGGATTTCTTTGAAGAAGGGAGAAAATTTATTAATAAAAGGGCAAAATTTGACAAAATTCATATTAAGAAAAAGGTATGATAACGTAGTGTTCGAATTATTTAATGAATTGAGGGGGTAAGCTATGATTATTACAACAACACCTAACATTGAAGGGAAAAGTATTGTTGAATACAAAGGCATTGTTTTTGGAGAAGTTGTTTCCGGTGTAAATTTTGTAAAGGATTTTGCTGCCGGATTAACTAATTTTTTTGGCGGCAGGTCAGGCTCTTACGAGGGAGAACTTATTGAAGCTCGTGAGAATGCTTTAAAAGAATTAGAGAAAAGAGCGGAAAACATCGGAGCAAATGCGGTTATTGGAGTGGATATTGACTATGAAGTGTTAGGACAAGGTAATATGCTCATGGTAACGGCGTCAGGTACAGCCGTTAGAGTTGAATAAAAAATTGATTTCTTTGCAGAGGCGAGGCAATTTTGAACAAATTTACTTTAACAAAAGAAGAAACTGTTTTAATGGTGATTGATATTCAGGAGCGGTTAGTACCGGCAATGCCTTATGGACAAGAAGCTATTCAAAACACTAATATACTGATATCTGTTTCCAACAAATTAAATATACCAATAATTATCACCGAACAGTATCCCAAGGGTCTTGGGAGGACGGCTTCGGAAGTAAGCAGCTATTTTAAAGAAGCTGAGGTTTACGAAAAAATTACTTTCTCTGGGTGCACTGACGAAGTATTTGTTGCATTAAAACGATTAGGAAAGAAGAAGATTATTGTTGCGGGAATGGAAACCCACGTTTGTGTTTTTCAAACTGTGAGGGACTTATTAGCCCATGATTACCATGTGTTTGTGGTCAGAGATGCAGTCTGCTCCCGAACCACAGGAAATTATCTAAATGGTTTATCATTAATGTCCACGATGGGAGCGGTGATTACTAATACTGAAACTGTATTTTTCGATTTAATGAAGAAGGCAGGGACCCCCCTATTTAAGGAGCTGTCAAAGCTAATAAAATGATCCTCCGGCAGATTCATTTAATTCCATGGAAAATATGCTTAAGTAATATGGTATTAAAGTTATTAGTTGATAATACAATACAGCTTTGATTAAGAAACGGTGTATCCTTATTGGGACACCGTTTTTTGCAGGGTTTTAATCAGAAGAACAGAATTAGTAATCTTAATAAGGTAGATAGAAAAAATACGATCCCGTGTTTTTTACGGAAGAAAATTTTAGAATAGCTTTTCACTTTAGATTCGGGATGGAAAGGATTTATGATGGAGTACTTAAGCGGTGTTGTGGAACGCATCACATTCCAAAACGAAGAAAATGGTTTTTGTGTAATTAAAATAAAATCCAAGGGTTATTCCGACCTGGTTACAGCTGTGGGGAACCTTGCTGCAGTGAATGTGGGAGCCATTATCCGTCTTAAGGGTGAATGGAAAATGGACAGCAAATACGGTAAACAATTTGTAGTGCAAGATTATAGAGAAACAATTCCAGCAACAGCGGCAGGTATTGAAAAGTATCTGGGAAGCGGTCTTATCAAGGGTATTGGGCCGGTATTTGCAAAAAGAATCGTCCACCATTTTAAAGAGGATACATTGAGGGTTTTGGAAGAAGAAGCCGACTATTTGACCGAGGTGGAAGGAATCGGGCAAAAGCGGGTGGAGATGATTAAAAAAGCGTGGCAGGAGCAGAAGGAAATCAAGAATGTGATGCTGTTTTTACAGAGCAACGGGGTATCTACTGGTTATGCGGTCAAAATTTTCAAGACATATGGAAATGAAAGCGTAGAAATCGTGAAGGCTAATCCATACCGGCTGGCGGATGATATTTGGGGCATTGGCTTTAAAACGGCGGATAAAATCGCCCAAAAAATGGGTTTTGATAGAAACTCCTTTGAGCGCTGCCGCTCTGGGATTGTTTATGTTTTGAACGAGCTTTCAAATGAGGGACATTGTTATGCGGGCAGGGAGCAGTTGATTGAAGAGGCAGAGAAGATGCTGGAAATTGAAAAATCCTTGATTAATGCTACTCTTAACCGGATGGTGGAGGATAAAACCGTAATTCACGATGAAGGAGATACTGTTTTCCTGCCGCCTTTTTACCACAGCGAGCTAGGTGTGGCAAAAAGGATCAAGGAAATCATTTCAGAGAAAAGCATTTTAGAGATACAAGATGTGGAACGTACTATTGAAAACATTAAACAACAGCAAAAGATCACTTATGATGAAATGCAAAAGGATGCGATAAAAAAAGCGGTATCCTCAAAGTTCATGATATTAACAGGCGGTCCCGGTACCGGTAAAACTACCACCACATTAGGTATTATTCATGTATTTCAACTTGCCGGAGCTAATATATTACTTGCCGCTCCTACAGGTAGGGCGGCAAAAAGAATGTCGGAAGCAACAGGCATGGAGGCAAAAACTATCCACCGCCTGCTGGAATACAAGCCCTCTGGGGGCTACCAGAGAAATGAAGAAAATCCCTTGGAATGTGATGTTCTCATTATTGACGAAACTTCCATGGTAGACATTATTTTGATGTATAACCTTCTGAAAGCGGTGTCCAATGAAACTATTGTTATTCTTGTAGGAGATATTGACCAACTGCCGTCGGTAGGAGCAGGTAATGTGCTTAAGGATATTATTAATTCCGGTATTGTTAATGTCGTCAGGCTTACAAAAATATTCCGGCAGGCTTTAGGCAGTGCTATCATTACTAATGCTCATAAAATAAATAAAGGAATTTTTCCGGAACTTAAGGGAGGCCGGAACAGTGATTTTTTCTTTATAGAAGAGGAGGAGCCGTCTAAAGCGGTACAAGTTATCAGAGATTTGTGTACCAAAAGGCTTCCCGTCTACTATCAGGTTGATCCAATTAGTGATATTCAAGTGCTTTGCCCCATGCAAAGGGGTGAAACCGGTGCGGCTAATTTGAATGCCGTTTTACAGGATGCTTTAAATCATTCTGATATCTCTATTAAATATGGTGGGACTGTTTTCCGGCTTGGTGATAAAGTAATGCAGATTAAAAATAATTATGACAAGAATGTTTTTAACGGCGATATCGGAAGTATTGCCCAAATTGATATGGAGGAGCGAACGCTGGTTCTCAGCTTCGACGGAAATTTGGTTAGTTACGATGCTACTGAGCTTGATGAAGTTATATTGGCCTATGCTACAACTGTTCATAAGAGTCAGGGAAGCGAGTATAAAATCGTGGTTGCTCCCTTAAATATGCAGCATTACATAATGCTACAGCGCAACCTGCTGTATACCTGTGTCACCAGGGCAAAAAAAGTATTTGTTTTGATAGGTACAAAAAAAGCTGTGGGAATAGCGGTCAGTAATAATAAGACAACAAAGCGGAATACCCGGTTGGCGGAGAGACTGTCTGATTACTTAGTATAAAGGGCGGGGTCTATGTTACAATTTCGGACATGATGATAAGATAGAATTATAAAGAAAAGGAGATAAATCATGTCCACTATTAGACAGCAATATGATGATGAATTTCGTAAGAATGCCGTTATACTTAGTTACGCCATGTCAAAAACGATTAAAGCCCTAGCCGATTACAAAAAACATGATTATTTCATGGATTGCGATGCTTATATTCTTTATAGTTGTTATATATCTTTATTTTTATATTAACAATAAAAAGATCATTGAAACCGAAAACTAATTAGTAACTTAATATAATTAGGTAAGGGTAAGCTGACCATACTTGTTTATAATGATTTCGGGATTTCTTTTTACCCATTATCTTTTAATTGTACTCTTAGGAAAAATGCTTGGATAGCTGCCGGAGCTTTGATGGCAGCACTTAGGAATGAATGAATTTCTAAACTTACGGACGAACAGATTGTTATATCCAATTTATAATCTCTCCCCCTAATTTAATGAACAATAATATTTAATGTCATTATATATTGAATTTACTTACTATTCAAAGAGAATCTAATAATATATTACGTATCTGTATATGTATAATTTTGGAATGTTGTGCCTGATGGACTTGCACAATTAGCTCAAGCCATTTCCAGATCATTCCGCATACATGTCTGGCATGTACAAAAGCAGATAGTTCAGTATGTATATGCATTAAGTCCATTATTCTTAGCTGTCTCAATAATGCTATTTACCGCTGCACTCGCTGAGGTATCTTTTGGGGTATCGGCGAACAGCCAGTTTTTCTTCCCCATAATACGGGAAGGATACTATTCTCTGTCACATTATTAGAAAGGGCGCATCTTCCGTTAAGCAGTCCATAAAGGTTGTTCTCCCATCGGTTTGATGAGTTTATTATACTACAAAAAGTAGCAAAATTCGAGTAATTACAACATTTTCAGCCATTTTTCATCAATAGAAAGATCCCGGTTTCACTGGTTTTATAGCTTTTGGTTGGTCTATTTTCAATCCTTCCATTAGCCATCTGAATTCCTGCCATGTAAGGAGTCTTACTTGTTTGAGAGAACTGGACCATTAGAAATTACCGTTTTCGATACGCTTATTTCGATACGCTTATAAAGAAGAACAAATCCATCTCCTTCCTACAGCCTAGAAATATTGAATTGAAGGTAAATCCTACTATTGTGAATTAATGTTTCTAGAAGAATGCTGTCATTTTTGCCAGCAGTCCATCTTCATTAATAATGTTTTCTATTTGGTAAATTGGAATAGGAAAATAGGGGAAACCTGCGTAATAAGGGGAAATCTCATATTGCTGGAAGTAGATAATTATTGTTTTATCTGCAATGTAATAATCCTGGTCCGGCCGGATTCCCTTAAACTCACCCAAAAGAGGAATATCTCTTTCTTGAATTTGTTGAGAAATAATATCGGATAGTATTTTCTGATAATCGCTTCCCGGCTTGAAAAGCTCTTTTAGCACATAGTTTTTTCCTGTTAAAACATCAAAATTTAGTGATTTGACAATTGTAATTGGATGGGCTCCGTGAAAGTCTCCCAAACCGCCTAGGGACAGGCTTAATACATTTCTCTGGTTTGTTTTGACTTCATATGAGCCGGATATGTATGTGATGAGATCAGGCTGTTTTAAGTCTCTAATTATTGTTAGCATCAGATTATAAATTGTCTGGTTCATTTTTTGCTGCACGGAATAGTTTATAAGTCCTTGGACTACCGGGTAGTAGAAGTTTACAGTAGGGGTCACAATATGAAAGGTTCCTATGTTTACGGGTAATTTTATCAGATTCATGTACTGCTCCCCTTTATATTAATTTTCAAAAATAATATATGAAAAAGGGGGATGTTCGGTTCAAAAAATATGTTTTAATCCCGAATATTATACTAGAAAGGATGAACAGACTACGTTAATGAACTCCAAGGATCATTTTATTGGCTAAAAATGTTACTCCTCTTGAATATGATCATAATTCATGATAATTTACTACCGTAGTTTGTGCTTGGTATTTCGGTAGTAGAGTAATAATTTCTCATATTGAAATTATTTATCTAAAACGGTTGACAATTATATATGATGTTGATATCCTAATTAAGGGAGAAAGTTAACATAACTTACATTTTTGTATGATTTAGTTATGTTGAGTTATGTTATATAAGATATAAGAGTGGTTCCAAGAGAAACCTATTGGTGGCTTGAGGGAAGACTAATATTTTTATATATAATTATTTAAGTATATAAAGGTATTGGTCATTTTTGTTTTTATGGTTTTTTACGATATTTTTTTAATTTAGTATATTGCTTATACATTTAGGAAGTAATGCAATGTCAGGGGGGTTATACTTGAATAACGTAAAAAACCAAAATAAAATAGACCAAGCAATGAAAAATGATCAATTAAAATTGGACGGATGCAAACCGGACAGCAAAAAAATGAGTACCCAGCAGAGAAGGCAATTGCAGCATGAAATAAAGGTATATATGGAGAAATATTTTAAGAAAAGTTTAGGTAAAGGGGTTGACCAGACCAAAATTATTATTTGGCATGATATGCTCATTATCCGGGGTGAAAAATTTTTAACAGAACCAGAAAAATTTATTGTAAAAACACCGGCAGGACGTGATGTGGTAAAGGCAGCTCGAATGCATGTGGCTAAACAACATTCCATCGACAATATGTCATATTTTGAAGAAAAGTTAGGTGCAAAATGCATTCATCAAACTTATGATGTAGAATCAGAAAATGATTATTGGATTCATGTAATGGTATTTGATCAGGTTTTTACAGAAGATTAACGTACAAAATAATATTTAGGAGGCTTGAAGAGAAACTGAAAGGTGGCTCTAAAGAAACCAATTTTTGCGTGGTGCATTCTATTGAGTTTGCACATGCAGGAATTGGTTTTTTTTGTAAATAGCAAAATTTTAGCTAAGTAAATCAACAAAAACAGGAGGAACAAGAAAATGGATCAAAAAACAATGAAAGCAGTTGTGTATCATGGACCTGGGGATATGAGACTGGATGATGTGCCCGTACCTCAAATTATTGAGCCGGATGATGCAATTGTAAGAGTAACAACATCAACTATTTGCGGCACGGATATTCATATTCAACAAGGTGGAATGCCGGAAGTTGAACCCGGGAGAATCATTGGTCATGAATTTTGTGGTGAAGTTGTTGAAGTGGGACCAAGTGTTAGAACTACAAAAGTAGGAGATAAAGTTGCTGTTTCCTGTGTTACCCAGTGTGGTGAATGCTTCTATTGTGTTCGGGGTATGTATTCCCATTGTACAACCGGTAGCTGGATTTTTGGTTACATGATTGATGGTTGCCAAGCTGAATATGTTCGCGTTCCACATGCTAATATGGGAATGCATAAGATACCTGAAGGATTAACGGAAGAAGATGTCTTGTTTGTTGGTGATATTCTATCAACAGGTTATTTGGGATCTGAAAATGGTAAAATTGAACCGGGCGATACAGTTGCAGTAATGGGTTGTGGCCCTGTTGGAATGTGCGCTATGACAACAGCAAGATTATGGGGACCTTCAAAAATTGTCGCAGTTGATATTAATCAGGAGCGTTTGGATTTTGCTGTAAAGAATGGTATTGCAGATGTTGGAGTTAATCCTCTAAACGTAAATGCTGGCGATGCAATTAGAGAAATGACCGAGGGTCGTGGTGCCGATGTTACCATCGAAGCCAACGGTTTTAAACCAACCTTTGATATGGCAATAGACGCGGTCAGAGCAGGTGGTAGAGTTTCTCTCATTGGCGTATTTGAAAAGCCACAGGAACTTGCCATGAACAAATTATGGATTAAGAATATCAATATCAGCATGGGACTGGTTAACGCTAATCGGATACCAGAGTTGATAAAGCTTATTCAAGCCGGGAAAATAAACACTAATTTCTTAATTACTCATCGTGCGCCGTTAAATGATATTCTTACAGGTTATGATGTTTTTGGAAATAAGAAGGATAAATGTCTCAAGTGGATTGTTACACCTTATCAAAGATAAATTAGTTTCGCTATTGTGAAGCTTGTAAAGAATTCTGTTAAATATTATTAGCAGACTAATCAAGTAGTTATAAATGTCAAAAAGCTTGTGGACAATTATAATTTACCACAGGATTCATGTTCAAAGAAATGGGCAACTAGATAAGTTACCCGCACGCTCGTAGCAAGGCCTTCCCATGCCGGGGGAAGGTCTTGTTGCTTATTAAGATTTTTATCCAAGTAATTTACAACTTGACACTCTGGCTTAACTCCCTTACGCTAATGATAAGAATAGGTGTATGGGTGATATTTTATGTGCGGCCGTTTTACGTTAACATTTTTTTTAACCGATGTCTGTGTGCGATTTCATACAAAGCAACCTGACTTTGATTGTAGTCCCAGGTATAATATTGCCCCAACACAAGTAATACCGGTAGTAGTAAACAATGATGGTAACCGGTTGGTTAAAATGCGTTGGGGTTTAATACCGTTTTGGGCTAAAGATCCGTCCGTAGGGAGCAAAATGATTAATGCCCGGGCCGACACAATAGGAGAAAAAACAAGTTTTAGGCGCATTCTTCAAAGAAAACGATGCTTGGTACCGGCAGATGGATTTTATGAATGGAAAAAGGTTAATGGGAAGAAAAAACCGTACCGAATAACTTTAACTGACCGATCATTGTTCGGTTTTGCTGGTCTTTACGATACCTGGAAATCTTCCGAAGGTACGGAACTAAATACTTTTACTATTATTACTACGACATCAAACAAATTGATATCTGAAGTTCATCATAGGATGCCTGTAATTTTGACAAAAGAAGCTGAACATATTTGGTTAGATCCTTCTGTAACTGGGGAATTATCGTTAATTAGATTACTTAGACCTTATCCCGCTGAAAAAATGACTATTTATAAAGTTTCCCCGCTGGTAAATTCCCCTAGAAATGATAATAGTGATTGTATTAAACCGAGTAGTGAATAAAAAAACCACCTTCCAAAGAAAGGCCTTTTTCTTTCCCTTCCTGGAACCCGAATCCTGAACCATGGTTCAAAAAAAGCCCTTTTATTTATGCAATAAATTGTTAATAAATTGTTTAAGAAATACAAATGAATAATATACTTATACTGGATAAGAAAGGGAAGGTGATATTATTGTTAGATAATAGTTTAATCATAATCATTGGAGTTTTTATTGTTTTGGGTATTTTAAGTTTTGTTGTTAGAAAGACTTTAAAATGGGTAATTTATATTTCTCTTGCTGCTTTTGCAATTTTCTATTTTTCAACCGGAGGAGACCTTAATAAAGCTATAAATCAAACACTGCAATTTGATAAGCGCGGTGGGCATTATGTGGTTAACACAGCCAGTAATTATATTAAGGAAAATGTTAAGGCTACCATTGAAAGCAACAATAACAGAGGAGTAGCCAAAATAGAATATTTGGATTATACAATAATAAATGTTATTGGCACTAAAGAATATAAGCTCTACAAAGAAGGGCGACTAATAAAAAACATTAAATTGAATGAGGTTATTACCATAGACAAGGATTCGGAAACAGTAAATCTGCCGGATAAATTAATAAAATTTATAGATAAGCAGTAATGTTAGAAAATAAGATGTCTTATTATTTTTCACTATCCCAGACTTAAAACATAAGAATACCCAGGCCCATAAGGATTGCCCCAAATATTTTTTTGTTCTATTAAAACAAACAGGGTTAAGCTGTACCTGAAATAAATGAATACCGCTTCCTACAGCATCCGCTGTTGCTGCTCCTAAACCGAAATTACTCCGTAACGGTGTCCCACCGTTAAAGTACGATAGAGGCACATTACTTCAATAGGTCCTACGGGGGCGGCTATGATTAGTCCAACAATAATTCCCTTAAGAAAATAGCTAAGATCATAAAGAAAATAGCTAAGATCATAAAACCGTACCGACAAAAGTTATTTGCAAACTAATGTCTTTTAAAATCTTCTTTTTATTGTTTTATTTCCTGCTTTATAGATACGTATTGTCTCCTAACTTGAAAATCGGAAAGGGTTAGATCAGTCTAATGTTTTGGTGAATTTTTTCATGGTAATTAAAATTATGCCGGTGATTAATATCAGTAAAGCGCCTGTTGTTTCAAGCAAATAATTTAAGCCCACGCCTTTAACAATAATTCCTCTTAATATAACTAAAAAGTAAGTAATAGGAAAAAGGTCACTGATTAAATAGATTACCTTTGGTATCGCTTCTCTGGGAAACATAAAGCCGGAAAGGAGCACGCTAGGTAATAAAAAGATCATAGCAGCAAACATGGCTTGAAGCTGTGTTTTGGCAAATGTGGAAATAAGCATTCCCATTGCTAAAGCTCCGATAAGAAAAATAATACCCATAACAATCAAGAGAAGCAAGCTGCCTTTTACTGTAATGCCAAATAAAATATAACTTAATAGTAAAATAATAACGTAATCGTAGAAACCAATGATGATATATGGTATCAGTTTACCGATAATCAGTTCAAATGAGGTTACCGGTGTCATAATTAATTGTTCAATCGTCCCTTTTTCCCGCTCGCGGACCATGGCAAAGGCAGTTAGTATAATGGTAATATTCTGCAGTATTAGTCCGACGACTCCCGGGACATTAAATTTGCTGCTTTCAAGTGTCGGGTTATAAAGGACCAATGGCCTTGTGTCTACAGCTGTGGAAACAGCCCTGGGCAAGCTGCCCGCCTTGTGAAGCTGTATTTCTTTTAATTTTAAGGAATATTTATTTGTCAGGATAAGCGAATAAGACATAGCCGTTCTGGCAATAGTCGGATCGGAACCGTCTACTAAAACCTGGATTTCTGCTGGTTTTCCTCTTTTTATATTTTTAGTATAGTCAGATGGAATCACCAATCCAACTTTTACCTTTCCCATGTCGATATATTTTTCTACTTCTGCAGGGGATTCCACCATACTGTAAATTTTAAAATAGCCGGAGTTGGCAAATTTCTCAATCAGCTCCCTGCTTTCAAAGGTTTTGCTGCCATCATTTATGACTAAGTTAACATTATTAATATCTGTATTAACAGCAAAACCGAAAATTAACAGCATCATAATAGGTGCCACCAGTGCCATAATGACACTGGCCCGATCTCTCTTGATATGAATGAATTCTTTTTTTGTAATGGTCAAGAGGCGTTTCATCTTCATATTATTTTGCCTCCTGCCCCAGCTTAGATGCAATATCCTTAAATGAGGATACCACATCCCGTTTGGATAACTGTTTTACATAATGGATAAAAATATCTTCCAGGTTGTCCATGTGATGTTTTTTGTACATTTCTTGCGGAGTATCAATGGTAATCAGTCTGCCCTCATAAATAAATCCAATTATATCACAAACAGATGCCTCATCCATATAGTGGGTGGTCACTAAAACAGTGATCCCTTCTTTTACCAGACTGGTAATGGATTTCCAAAATTCCCGCCGAGATACGGGATCAACCCCTGCTGTTGGTTCATCCAGGATGAGCAAGCTTGGATTATGGATCAAAGAACAACTCAATGCCAGTCTCTGTTTCCATCCTCCGGACAGGGTTCTGGCCAAGCTTTTTTCTTTTCCCTTCAGATTAGCCATTTCAATCAGTTCTGCTTTTCTTGATGCTAATTGATCTCGTGGCATCATGTAGATGTTTCCGTAAAAGTCCAGATTCTCTTCTACGGTTAAATCTTCATACAGACTAAACTTTTGCGACATGTAACCGGTATTTTGTTTAATTTTTTCCGTATCCCGAGACAGATTATAGCCTAACACGGTGCCTTCTCCAGAGGTAGGACGCAGGACGCCGCAAATCATTCTAATTGTTGTGGATTTGCCGGAGCCATTTGGACCTAAAAAACCAAATATTTTACCTTTAGGGATATTGAAGGATAAATTATCCACCGACGTAAAATGACCAAACCTTTTTGTCAAGTTTTTGATACTAATGGCATATTCCATTGTTTCACCCCAAATTTAATGATTTTGATCATCCAGATCAATATCTAAAAGCATTCCCGGTTTTATTTCCTGCAAATGATCCAACAATTGAATTTTAACGGCGTAAACCAGCTTCATCCGGTCGTTTTTGGTGACAATATTTAACGGTGTAAACTCGGCTTCAGTTGCAATATAACTGATTCTTCCTTTAATTATTTTATCTTTTAAGAAATCGCTTTTAACTTTTACAGTTTTATTAATCTTAATTAATGGTAATACTTTTTCCGGGACAAAAATCTTAACCCACATATTTTGGGGATTAACCATAGTTACTATCGGGTTTCCCGGTGTTACATATTCTCCGACACTATAATTTACAGATTCGATGACTCCCTCGGATAGAGCAACAATATTTGCTTTATCCAGTAGTAATTTAGATAAAGAATATTCTTGTTTTGCCTGGGCAATACCATATTTAGCCGTATTTTTTGTTTTTTCCGTTGCGCCATTTTTTAATAGATTTAATTTTTCCCGTGCTGCTGTTAATTGTGATTTAGCGCTTTCAATTTGCTGCTTGGCAGTATCTTGCTCATATTGGGCATTGGTGAGAGCATTTTTTGCAGTATCCAGCACATAGGCGGCATTATCCAATTCTTGCTTGGATACCGCGTTGCTTTCATATAATATTTTTGTATTATTAAATATTTTCTCTTTAAAATTATATGTTGCTTGGGCTGCTGCTAGATTTGCATCCGCTTGTTTTAAGGCATTTTCTGCTTTCTTCACTCCATGAACCGCTTGCTGAGTTACTGCTTCCTGGGCTTTGATTTCTTCCTGTCTGTTGCCTTCATTTAACTTTGCCAGTTCATTTTCTGCATTCTTTACGGAAGTTTCTGCTTGCTGGGCTTTAATAGTATTTTCAGGGGTATTTAATATGGCAATGAGCGAGCCGGATTTGATAATCTCACCTTCTTGAACCTTTATTTCCTTGATCCGTCCTGCTACTTCAGCACTGATATCTATCTTTTCTGCCTCTGCTGTCCCATAATAAATAGTTTGGTCTTGGTCTTTATTGCTGAATGGATTTAAAGCTGTGCAGGAAGTGAGGACAATTGATATCAAAAATAGTGCCCCTAAAGAAAAGATAGCTGATTTCTTTTTCATTATTTACCCCTCTTTTCTTGTTCCGAAACCATAATAAAACAAATCAAAAATGACATTTAACTCTTTATCAAAATCAATATTTTTTTTCATAACTACATTTTCCAATACCATGGCTGCTATTGCTCCCCAACAACTTCTTGCGGCAATGTGAGAATCAATTTTTCTGAAGGCTCCCTCTTGAACCCCCTGTTCATAATAACTTTCAATCATGTTAAAAACACCGGAAATCAGTTGATTTACATAGTTTTTCTTTAAGTCTTCGTGGTATTGAAGTTCAGAAACCAATACTCTAACAGCGGAAAAGTTTTCTTTAATCTGAGAAATCTTATGAATCAATACTTCCTTCAGATATTGCTGTGTTCTTTGCGGATTGTTAAACTGGGAAAAATCTAAATTATTTGAAAAAATGATCCCCGGCAGAATAGTATTAATAATTTTTTGCAAGACACAGTCTAGCAAATTCTTTTTTGTTTGATAATATTTAAAAATAGTCCCCTCTGAAACACCAGAATCCTTTGCAATTTCGCTGGTTGTTGTTCCATTGTAGCCTTTCTTAGCAAATAATTTTAAGGCGGAAGTAATGATTTTTTCTTTTGTTTCATTACTGTCACCCATAATAGCCGCACCTCCTAAAGTGAGTGATTACTTACCTTAATTATATATATTTTAATTGAATTTACAATAGTGTAATAGCCCGGCAATTTAACAATTGTAAATTCGCAAGTCAAATAACAAGAAAATATAAATAAGCATAAATCCCCAAGGATAACAGATTTCTTGGGGATTTATGCTAAAAATAGGTAGAGATAACAACAACAATAATAACAAAATACGACAAAAAAATAAAATAAAAACATAAAAAGAAAAATAATAAAAAAATGGGAAAACAAGGAGGGAAATTGGCATTTGAGAAGAATGCAATACTAATAAAAAATATTGAGGGAGGAGAATATTAAGTGAAGAGGTTAAAAAAAAGAATTGCTAAAATTATTCTCATACTATTTATGATTAACCTGGTTTTAAACATCCAAAACTTCGCATATGCAAAAAATGTGGAAGAAAGCTCAAATAATTCAACAGAAAAACAGACTTACATGATCAAGTACAAAGACTCCAGTAAAAAAAGTGAACTTCAAGATACAATCATACAGAAAAACGGTAAGGTCAAAAAAATTATTGAAAAGTTTAATACGATTATAGCTGAACTTACCCCTGAAGAGATTAGTAACATCAAGGATGACCATAACATAGCGGTAATTGAGCAAGACTATGTTGTACAAACTTTAGGTGAAGGAATACCTTGGGGCGTGGAAAAAATAAAAGCAATAGATGCACACCGCCAGGGGATCTTTGGGAAAGGGATAAATATCGCCATATTTGATACCGGGATAAGTGAGCATCCGGACATAAAAATCAGTGGAGGGGTATCAATAATTGATGGTGAAAAGACATACAACGATGAGAACGGTCATGGAACAAATGTAGCAGGTGTAATCAGTTCACAAATAAATAACGAAGGTATAATAGGTACCGCACCGGAAGTTAACCTGTATGCAATAAAAGTAATCAATTCCCAGGGCATAGGGAGATATAGCGATATCATTGAAGGCATTGAATGGGCGATAGACAATAATATAAACATTATTAATATGAGCTTCGGTGGAGACCAGTATTCCAAAATACTCGAGGAAGCAATAAATATGGCATATGAAAACAACATTTTAATTATTGCTGCATCAGGTAACAACGGCGGAGAAAACACAATCACATACCCGGCAAAATACCAAAATGTCATAGCAGTAGGTGCAGTTGATAAAGAAAATAATTTAACAAGCTTTACGAGCACCGGAACAGAAATGGAACTTGTCGCACCTGGCACAGATATTTTGACTACTACATTAGATGGAAAACAAGGAAAAGTAGAGGGAACTTCCTTCGCAGCATCCTATGTTACAGGTGCAGCCGGGTTATTATGGAGTAAGGACAAAACAATTTCCAATACTACTATCCGGGTTTATTGAGTTATTCTGCTTATGGATTGGAAAATGACAGAGGACTGTATGGGAGCGGTCTGGTAGATGTAAGTTATGCTCTTGAAATATACGATGATTATATAAATAAGCAAAAAGAAAAATGGGAAGACAATATTAATCCTGAAGAACAGGAAAAGGAAATAAATAATAAAATTGACGGTAAAGATACAGAAGGAATTATAGAAATACTATACGGAGATGATTTTAATTCCGCTGCAACAATAGCAGTGAACACAAATATACCGGTAAAAATAAATCAAGCCGGTGATGCAGAATATTATAAATTTACCGCACCAACCGACGGAACATATCAAATTTATATTACAGGAAAAAACGATACTTATGGAACCCTTTATAATAGCAGCCAAAGCCTGTTGAGTTGTGAAAATGACAATAGAGAAGGGGAGAACTTCTGCATTACCCCAAATTTAACGGCAGGGCAATTATACTATATAAAAGTAAGCCATCATCATACCAGAGAAATAGGTTCATCATATATTTTGAGAGTGAATTCCAGCATAATGACCACAGAGTATAATTATGATGCAAACAATAGACTTATTTATATACAATTACCTTCAGGTACTATAATCAATTATCAATACGATGCCAATGGTAATTTAATCGGGCGGTAAACAACAATAAGTAAAATAAAGCTAACAGGGAGGGTTTGGTTTGAAAAAAAGAATAATATTCTGGATATTATTATTCGTATTTTTGATTAGTTGTGTATCTATCCCAGCTTTTGCTGAAGCTCAAAATTCCGAAGAAAAAGAAAAAAACCTTCACCAAACAGATAATTATCAAGAAACGCCTACAGAAGACATAAAAAACCCGGCAGGCATAAAAAGTAATAGGACTAATTATTTTCTAGAAGAGGATAAGGAAGATGAAATAGACCGTAAGCGCTTAAAAACAGAGTGCCTTATATCATGACTAAATCCATGCGATAATAGACTCCAAACAAATTTTAAAGTTTTTCAAGTTATAGTTTTTCGAGTTTTTCAAGTACTGTGAAATACTATAGTGGAGGTATCGCAATGGATGAAATCACTCAAGTAAAAACTCAGTACCGTATGGAACAGTGGATGCAACTAATAAAAGAACACCAGGCCAGCGGGATGTCGATAAGATCCTGGTGCCGGCAGAATAACTTAAAGGAATCATCCTACTATTATTGGCTGAAACAAATCCGCAAGAAAGTTTTTAACCAGCAGGTGCCAGCCATCCAACCAGAAAACCGGAAACCGGTAGAGTTTGCAAAGCTCCGGATGGATGCAGGGACACCAGGTGTTGATGCTGCCGTCATCATTCATCTTCCTACCGCAATCGTCGAGGTTAAAGAAGGTATTTCCCAAAAAACTATAGAAGCAGTTCTCTTGGCATTAAGAACCCTATGTTAGGAGACATCACTGTTGCAAAAGAAATCTATATTGCCTGTGGCTATACGGATATGCGCAAATCTATTGATGGATTGGCTGCTCTTGTCCGGGAAACCTTTGGCATGGATCCTTTTGCCCCCAGTCTATACCTCTTCTGTGGCAAACGCCGGGACCGTATCAAGGCACTGCTTTGGGAAGGAGACGGATTTGTTCTTCTATATAAGCGTCTCGAAAACGGGAATTTCAAATGGCCGAGTTCTTCTGAACAGGTAAGGTCCCTTACATGGCAGGAATTCAGATGGCTGATGGAAGGCTTGAAAATTGACCAACCAAAAGCCATAAAACCGGTAAAACCGGGATCTTTCTGCTGACGTAAAAATGGCTGAAAGTGTTGCAACTACTCGAATTCTGTCCCTTTTTGTGGTATAATAAACCCATTAAATAAATGGGGGAACAGACTTTTATGGATGACAGGGATACCTATATAAAGCAACTTGAAAATACCATAAAAAGCCTGGAACAACAAGTGAACAACCTTACCGAGATGGTACTCCTTCTTCGTAAAAAGAAGTTCGCCAGTTCCAGTGAAAAAACGCCGCGCGGGGAAATAACCAGCCAGCTTAGTCTGTTCAATGAGGCTGAATTAGAATCAGATACTAAGGTTCTGGAGCCCATCGTAAAGGATGTAAACGGTTATAAGCGTAGGGATCCAAGGACAAAACGGGAGGAACTCATTAAAGATCTACCCGTCAAAGAAGTCTTATGTGAGATTCCGGAAGAAGATCAGTATTGCAAAAGATGCGGGACCACGCTTAAGCCCATAGGTAAAGAAACCGTCCGTGAAGAACTGGAATATATTCCTGCTAAACTACATATTGTCCGTTATGTCAGGATGTCCTATGAATGCTCAGAGTGCAAGCATACGGACACTCCTTATATCGAAAAGGCTTTAACACCCTCTTCGTTGATGCATCATTCCCTGGCCTCACCCAGCACAGTGGCCAATGTCATGTACCAAAAGTATGTAAATGCTGTACCACTCTACCGACAGGAAAAAGACTGGGAACGGCTTGGCTTTGCTCTTTCGAGGGCAACTATGGCCAACTGGATTATCCGGTGTGCCCAGGATTACCTGTATCCGGTCACTGAATACCTCCGGGAAAAGCTCCTGGAGAGGGATGTCCTTCATTGTGATGAGACACCGGTCCAGGTACTAAAGGAGGAAGGCAGAAAGCCACAATCCAAATCCTATATGTGGTTATATCGCTCTGGGAATGATGGAAAAGCTCCCATTATCTTGTATGACTACAAGACCTCCAGGAGTGGTGAAAATGCAGCCGCATACCTGAAAGCATTCAAAGGATTTCTACATAGCGATGGATACTCTGGGTATAACAAGCTGAAGGATATTGTCCGCTGTGGGTGCTGGGCTCACCTACGACGAAAATTTGTGGAGGCAATTCCAGAGAATAAGGCTAAGGGTGCTCCACCCACTGATGCAGAAATCGGCCGGGATTACTGTAATCAGCTTTTCACAATCGAGGAAATACTGTCCGGGCTTAGCCCCGAAGAAAAATTTAACAAGCGTCTGGAACTGGAAAAACCCATTCTGGATGCTTTTTGGTGTTGGCTTGATTCCCTCCATGTGCTACAGGGCTCTGCCCTTGGTAAGGCAGTCACCTATGCAAAGAACCAAAAACAGTTTATGGGGAATTATCTGCTTGACGGAAGATGCTCCCTTTCCAATAATGCGGCAGAGAACAGCATTCGCCCCTTTGTTCAGGGGAGAAAAAACTGGTTGTTCGCCGACACACCAAAAGGTGCCTCTGCAAGTGCTGCGGTATACAGCATTGTTGAGACTGCTAAAGCTAATGAACTTAATGTATTTACCTATTTGAACTATCTGCTTCTATATATGCCGGATATGGATTATCGGAATGATCCGGATATATTAGAAGATTTAATGCCCTGGTCAAAACAGGTACAAGCCGAATGTAAAATTTGATAAGACTGCGGATAAGGTGCCATTAAACAGATGTTAATTCGTGTTTAAAAGCACCTTATTTTTAATCGCTTACAATAGACCTAATATTACTTACCCAAAAAATAATGGAGTCAAATAATGATAATCCCCTTATCTATAATTTATTAAAGAAAAAAGGAAAGCTATACCTGTTAGACAAATTCAAATTATTAGGAAAGAACAATAAATTACAGCAAGAAAAAACTGCTAATGAGCAAATAAAAGAAGAAACAGCAGAAGATAAAGAAAAACCCGTTCAGGATAACATAAACAAAGACACTCCCGAGCAAAATAATGAGCTAGATAAATCTGATCAAGTAGATACAAAAGTTGAAACAGAAACAGAACTTGAACAAGAACTAATGAATATTATAGCTCAGGCTAGTCAGGATGAAGCCTGGTACAATACATTAATTGGACCGTCAACCATAAACGGAATCAAAGAAAACAAATACTCAGCCTGGGAAGGCACAGGCGAAATAGTATCTCCCCAAACCGGAGATCTTACCCTTAAAATTAATGATATTACATTGCCCGGGAGAAATGGTTTAGACATAAACCTGGGTAGAATATACCAAAGTAACCAGGCGTTGTTAGGAGACTACCGGCTATCCGTTTTTGATAATTACCATAATGACTTTTCAACTTACTATCAAAATAGATATAACTTAGGAGCCGGATGGGCATTTACATTTCCTTCCGTTCAGGTAGAACAAGATGTAATATACATGGGCAGCGACCAAACAGAATTATATTACCATACCGGTAACGGGGATATCTACCATGTAAACTTTACCCCTGACCCCAATGACAGTAACCTAGAGGATTATTACAAAAAAGATGGCGTATTTATGGCGTATTTAAAGAAGATACTAGTTTTTCCTACCAGGATGGGGCAGGAGGCAGTCAGCAGGAATCTATTGTATCCCAATACGTCTTTGAAACAGCGGACAAAACAAAACAATACTTTGCAAAAGACGGACGGCTTATGGCCATTGTGGATCGTTTTAACAATCAAATTATCTTTAAACACAACTTGTTTCCGGTAACAAACCGGATTGTCAATTACGATTTCGATGATACAATAGAACTAACACCCGGCGTAGCTTGGTATTTTGACACCGACTATTTTTTGGAAAATGCAAATTATGGTAAGGATGACAACACTTCGCTGGCGTTTTGCCGTAATCCCAACCTCTCAGCAGTAGATGCTTCAGCTTTTTCGAAACAGATAAAAGTATTGCCTGATACCAAATACTATATCAGCGGATACTTAGCAAGCAGTTTAAACACAGGAACAGCAATTGCAAAAATTAACCAATACGAAGTAGGTTTAGATCAGTGTGGCTATTTCATGGAAGAGATTCCAAACAGTGAAATCGAGATTGCTTTATTAAATGGCTATCATCCTTGGGAAAAATTCGAAACAATTTTCACCACACATACTGATGCCAACTATATTGAAATTGAGTTTTACAATGAAAATGCCAAAGGCATGTCCTTTTTGGACAAAGTAAGACTTGACCGGGCTTGGCCTATAATTACCGAAATAACTGATAGCATTGGGCGAAAGATCACATTTAATTATGTTGATAATTTTTATGAGGAAGATGAAGATACATATAATCATAATCCTATTACCGTAACCATACAAGACCCCGCATTACAAAACAATGTAGATTTTACATATGATCGAGAGGTCTTAAAAACCTCTATGACATATAAGTACAATAACCAAAACTATATCGGAAACAGAAGATACCCTAGTCATAATGGCTTCGATGACGGAGAAACATACTATAAATACTCATATAATAATAGGGCATGTGAATTTTCCTATACGCACAAAAATACAAGCGGCAACTATGGGATTACGCATCAACATTTATTAAAAAGCCTATATCTAAGAAATAGTAAGGTAGATTATTTATTTTATGAAAAGAATAATAAACATATGGGAGAAGAAGGTTTTTATACTAATAGCAGGGTAACATCCCGTGATGAAAAATACTATGTCAACGAGACAGAAGACGAGGGAGGGCATTACAGCAGAAATTACAGCTATAACGGATACTATAATGGAAACCATTACACTAACGAAACCGGGTACTCCAATGAATACTACAGCAGCCATACCCTGCCGGAAAATCCAGATTTCCAATGGATCTGCACTATCCAGAAAAACAACGGTTTAAAAACCGAAACCTATTTCAAAGGGAGTCCCATTGGATTAAGAGAAGAAAAAGAAATAACATATAACTCCGAAGGAGAAAAAGAAACCAGATACTTTGAAGAATACGATACCACCTTTCCCAACCAAGTAACCAAAATAAAAACTGCCCGGCAAAATACCGAAGGCATCAACACTTATTATACAGGCTACTCATATAACGACTGGGGCGGAATGGCATCCGAGATTCAACCACTAACACCGGACCAGTGGAATAATGCAACCATCAAGAGCCAAAACACCATTAGCTATACCTATGACCCGGTCTATAAGCTGCCGGCCGGTAAAACATATTATCAAAACCCAACTACCCAATTAACAGAAAGTACCACCTATAACAATAATGGTGCGGTACTCACTACCACCAATGCTAAAGGCGAGACAACCAATTACACCTATGGGGATTCGTCATATCCCGGAAACTGCACCGAAATCACAGCCAATCTAGAAAGCGGAAAACAGGAAATTACAGAAATTAGCTATTCCGGTGCCTACTATGCCTTCCCTACCACCATCGCAAAAAAATATACAGAAAACGGGATAAACAAAAACAGCACCACCACCCAAGGATATGAATACATCCGGGGAAATGTGATCAGTGAAACAGATGCAACAGGCAATACAACCCAATATGAATATAACTCCCAGGGACGAATCAAAAAAACAACATATCCCATTGCGACAGGTAAAGACGGGCAATACACCATCATAGACGATTACCAATATGCCAATTACACCTTAGTACTGCCTGAATACCAAGGACGTCAGGTCTTTGGAGTATACAAATCCACAACCAAAACATTAAGCGGCCAGGGCCCTGAGATTATTGCCAAGTCCTACAATTATTATGACGACTATAGCAATCTCCTAATAAGCGAATATTGGGACAACAACATTAGTATTTGGGTCAGAACCAAATACAAATACGATAACTATGGACAGCTACTCTGGAGCAAAGACGCCCAAAACCGCCAGACTAGCTACCTTATAGACGAATGGGGCCGGGTAAAAACCATCACCGATCCCCAGGGAAACAAATACCAATATACCTACAACATCTATAGAAACACAAAAAACACATTCTTCCTTCCTTATATGGGAGCAGCAGAAAACCACTTTACCGAAACCTACGACCAAAGGGGCAGAATAATCTCCCGAAAAGGGTATCCCAACGGTAGCGGCGGAACAGTAATAGAAGAAAAATACGAATACGACCAACTAGACAACATAACAAAAATAACCGATGCCAGAAACAAAAACACCCGGTACCAATACGACGCCCTAGGGAATCTGACCAAAGTTATCAACGCCCTAAATGAACAAGTAGATTACGAATACAACAAACAAAGCAAGCTCAGCAAAATAAAACAGTATCAAGGTACCCAGATCTTCCAAACCCAAAAAATATACGACGAAAGAGGAGCACTAATCTCTACCCAGCGCCCCTCAGGTTCGCCGGTAACATACAAAAACAACGCCCTGGGATTACCGGTCCAAGTGACCGATGCTTCCAATAAAACGACCAATATGAGCTACGACGGACACAACCGACTCTTTGAAACAGTAGCCAACAATGACGGAATCAGCCGATACTACCACCCCATAGGTGAAATAGAAAAATACACCGTATGGAACGATATAAGCGGCACCAGAATATACGGAGAAGGATTAGAATACAACCTATCCAACACCGGAAAAATCAAAGAAAGAAAAAGCGGAAACTACAGCGTCAGCTTCCAAAATGACATATTCGGCAATACAACAAAAATCACCGACCCCTTTAACTTAGCAATAAATTACACCTACGACAATCTCAACCGGTTAAATAACGTGACGGTAGAAGGGAAGACATTCCACTACGAATACTATCCCGACGGCATGCTCAAAGCAGTTAATTACCCACCAACACCAGGGGGATTAGCCATCCGGAGCGAATACACTTACGACAATCTCAACCGGTTAAAAACAGTAATCAACAAAGTAGGAAACGGAAACATCTCCCAATACAGCTACATATACGACAACAACGGAAACATAATCTCCGTCAACACAAACGGCAGCATCACCTGGTATCAATATGACGATCTTAACAGATTAACAGGAATAACAAGGCCAAGCGGAGAACAAATCACATACAATTACGACACCCGGGGCAACCGCACCAAACTGCAGGTAAACAATGGTGGTTCATATAATACTATACACGGCACCTTCAGATACAACAACTGGGACGAACTAGCCCAATTCACAACCGGGGAAAGAACATACCAATATAAATACGACCCGGAAGGCCTAAGAACCAAAAAAGAAAGCATCACCGATACAATCAGGTACCATCTAGACAACAACGGGCAGGTAATAGCCGAATCAAATGCCAATGGACAAGTTACAGCCCAAAACATCTGGGGACACAAAGCCCTAGCCCGAAAAGTAAATGGAGCCTATTACTACTATATCTACAACGGACACGGAGATGTAGTCCAAGTACTAAATGCAAACGGAAACATCGTCAACAGCTATACCTACGATGAATGGGGGAATATCCTCTCAAAGACAGAGCAGATATCCAACCCCATCAGGTATGCCGGGGAATACTATGATGAGGAAAGCGGACTGTATTATCTCAGGGCAAGGTATTACGATCCGGCAATAGGCAGGTTTATCTCCGAGGACAGTAACGAAGGGGAGATTAATGATATCCGTTAAGTTTGAATCTGTATACCTATTGTGAGAATGATCCGGTTAATTGTATAGATCCCGATGGGAATACAAGACTGCCGAATGAATTACTGTATAAAGCTGGTATGTATGTTTATGTAGGTTCTGTAATGGCATATAATTATGCACAAAATAAGGTTTATGATATAGCGTATACTTGAAATAGCTATTCCCCAAAATGCATCAAGTACTCAGATGAATCAGATATACCAAGCTATTAAAGATGTTGCGAAGATGGAAATAGAGATTGAAATTTAGTACATTAAGTAAGGGGATGATCCTATGAAAATTACTTATAAAGCTGTAAGTGTTTATGTTGATGAGAAGGATAACTTAATAGTATTACCTTCTGGTGAGTCGGATAAATATGGATTAATGGATTTGGACATAGTATTCCAACTTGACTCACCGTATAGTGACAACCAATTAGAGCAATTACTAATTGATGTAATGGATAAATGCTATTCCCAAAAAGCAGATGATACCCCAGGACCAACCGTTTTGGAAAAATATCTAGGAGTAAAAGGCTATGCAAAGGCGGTAAAGAATAGAAGGTTTGTTAGCTTTGAGTGGTTTTTAGCTTCTGGTTACGTTGTTATTCCAACAAATAAAGTACCAAAGCATGTATTTGTTCTACAAGAAGATAAGGCAATTAAGTTAGGTAAAGTGTTTAAAAGTGGAGAATTAGCCAGAGCTTTTCGGGAAGCTATGCAGTTGTCGACCGCATAAATTGGCTGTGATCTTGCAAATTAAACCAGCATACTTTCCGGTTCAATGTGAAAAAATTTCAAATTGTTTTGGATAGTGTTACAAGGATTTTCATACTTGCACGCTATTTTGGTATCCGAGATAAATAGAGAACCGACGGGATTTCCCCCAACCGGTTGTTTCATAAATTCCTGATTCAGCTGCTGCCAGCCTGACTACCTCTTCATCAAAAAGAACATATCCTTTCAGCTAAAGAAATCACGAAGAAGTGGACGCAGCCATCAAGGGATTTATGCTGTAATATTATTATTGTCAAATTTTAGGATGATTATTCCATTTACACTAAAGAATATTCACACCCATCAAACCGTCATCGTAAGACTTTATTTCCTATTAAATCATACCTTTTCAATCAAATTAGAACAGCTTGATATATAAGAATTAGACTATACAGTTACTCTAGATCAGAAAAGAAACGGTCGTTTCCGAACCGCTTAGTCTACTAGACTTTATAATTCAATATCTCGGTTAGCCTGGTAAACAACTTCTTCGTCCAATGAACGCATCTGGTTAGCACAAGCAAATATCAGGCCGCTGGTCACAAGATTGTTAACCTGTTGGGGGGCTCTTTTGGTAATGGTAAAAATAGAAACAAGAGCATTGTCTGAGAATAAATTAGTTCCCATATTACCGGCGTATTTTAGTCGGGTGTAAATGTTATCCTTTAGCTCATCTTTTTCAGCCCCTGCAAAGTGATATTTCACATTGATTCTTTGACGAAATCTTGATATTAATACTATTCTTTGTGTTAAGCTTACCAGGATTATTGATAATGGCTATGTTTTCTCCTTCTAACTGGGATATATTGTGAAAAGTGCGGTAACCAATGGGCTTCAAGTAACAAGCTTCGTGTAGAAAAGCAAGTAGAAAAAATAATTTTGGGTTATTTACAAACAAATTCTATACCTGAGATATTATCAGTAAAGCAGTGGAATAACATAACATCAGAACTTTCCATTATAACAGGCTTACCGAAGGAAGACTTTTATCCAGGAATACCATTTGGTGTTCCTAAAGGAACCATAAAGAAAAATGAGATCTGAACTTTATTCATCACTTTCCGTGGCTAATATGGGTTACATCTGAAGTCATGAAATCATTACAAGCAGAAAATATAACTGGTGTACGGTTCATGAAAGTTAATCATATAATTCAAAAAAAGGGTTATCAAATTTTATTGCCAATATAAGTATTAGAATATGAATGATTCATTTGAAATATATGAAAGGTTTTCATATGAGTATGCATATAGAATTTAAAGAAATGGAAATTTGTGAAGTTTTTGAGGTTGCAGAACTATATAACAAGTTGGCAACATATATCAAGGCTAAAACGCAAGATGAATACTTTGTGTTCGACAGCATTTCTAATGAAGATTTAAGCCGACAATTAGAATCTATCATTGATGATAATTCAAAAAAAATTTATATTGCTAAAAACAAAAAAACCGTGGGGTTCATTTCCGGAGAAATAGTAAATTGTTTTTTGCCAATATCAAAAATAAAAGAAGTGGGTTATGTATCAGCTGCGTAAGCGTCAAATACATTCTGACGTGAATTACAATAAGTCGGGCTCATCCACGCCAAGTATATCACAAAGAGCATTATTAACTGCTATCCTGAAATCATCATCCGATATGTCGTTGGCTTGAGCATATTCGACGGTATCATCAATAGTGCTGGCGAATTTCCGCGCTAAAAGTACATTCTCCCTTTCCATCATTGGAAAATGCTCAATAACATAACCTGAATAATCTAGTTCAAAATGATCCCTCGATATCTTTCCGTCAGCGAAATCAGAGACAAAGTCTATCATAAACGCTGTATGTTTCCCAACCTTCATTAATCTTCCTCCCAGGCATATTTTTCAGGTTTTGTTTCCTTGGGCTCCGGTATAATTACCTTCTGGGGTAATGCTGCACTACCGGGAAGCAAATCATCAATTGTGGAGGCATAGCCAGGTTTACCAAGGTTAGGGGCATTAGTGAAAATCCACGCCAAATATTCAAATGGATTCAGGCCGTTTTCCCTGGCGGTCACAACAAGACTATAATATACTGCGCTGGCTCTCGCACCGTTTGGCGTGTTGTTGAAAAGCCAGTTCTTACGCCCGATAACAAAAGGCTTAATGCTACGCTCCGCCCGGTTATTCGATATTTCCAGACGCCCATCCAGTAAATATCGTTCAAGATATTTGCGCTGGGATTGCGCATAATACGCTGCTTTGCCAAGAAGGGTATTGGGCAGGGCATTCAAGTGTTCAATCCAGTTGTAAAATTCATCTATCAGCGGCCTAGACAGCCTTTCACGCTCTTTAAGCCGATTTTCAGGGGTCAACAAAGCGAACTGTTTCTCGAAATAGAACAGTCTGTCGCAATAGCTGACTCCTCTTGCTGCATTGGAATCCGCTTGCTTGTCCTTTGGCAGGGTTTTCAGCGCATCAAAAAATTTTCGTCGCAGGTGGCTCCAGCAACCAACAACTATAATTTTTTCGGGCAGTTTGTGATACCCGCTATATCCGTCCGCGTGAAGATATCCTTTGAAATCTTTTAAAAACGTTTGCGGATGTATAGGCTTTCTATCGGGTTGATAGTCATAAAGTACGATCTGCTGTTTGGCCTCTCCGCTGGTGCGGTACAACCACATGTAACTCTTTGACTGTGCCGCTTTCCCAGGTTCTTTCAATACCTGAATAGTCGTCTCATCTGCATGAAGTACTTCGTGCTTACATAATCTACGCTTCAGCTCTTCATATATCGGTTCTAGCCAGGCCTCACTGGCTTTGATCAGCCAATTTGACATAGTCTGCCGGGAAAGCAGAATGCCATTTTGTTTCCACTCCTGCTCCTGTCGGTACAGTGGCGATGCCATCATAAATTTCTGCACTGCTATATGGGCAATTGTTTCAGGTGCGGCGAATCCACCTTTTATGACGGGTTCTGGCATATCTGCCTTAACGATAGGAACATGATCGGAAGTCTCTTCACAGTTCCGGCAGGCATAAATATGTTGCACATGACGAGTAATTATGGCTTTGGCAGGTATTATCTTTAGTTCTTCGCGGATTTCTTTTCCCATTGTATGCATATCGCTGCCGCATTCCGGGCATATACACTCTTCAGCCGACAACTGGTGTTCAATTATCTCAATAGGTAATTCCTTGGGCAATTTGTCAGTTGTTAGACGTGTCCGTTTGCGGTAATGGGCTTTTACTTCGGCAATTTTGGGTTCCGGTATGGTCATATCCGCATGTGATTCGGCTTCGTTGAATAAAGACAATTGCAAGCTATCAGTTTTTTCGCTTGATGTCCCAAATTGCTTATGCTTTGCTAGACGAATTTGTGACATTAACCACTCTAACTGTTTCTCTAATTCAGCGATCTTACGATCCTTTTCTTCAATTATACCAAGCAGTTTTTCTGCTGAAATTTCCTGTGTTTCCATAAGAAAATTATACCAGAAAAACTGCTAAAAAGCTAGATCTTATGGGCTTTTAAGCCCTTTTTATGATATCTATTTTAAGAAAATTGCCGCTCTAATACTTCGTTCCTCTTAAGCTTTTTCTCTAGTTTCGCACCTTCTATTAGGTATGATAGTTCTTTGGCATCAAGCACCATAGTAGCGGCATCTCCTTTTGCTGGCCAGCGAAAATGCCCACGTTCCAGGCGCTTGAAATACAGCCAGAATCCATCGCCGTCCCATTCCAGGATTTTTATCCTATCCCGATTCCGGTTGCAAAAGACAAACAGCGCCTCCGAAAACGGATCAAGGGAAAAGCTTTCTTTAACCAGGGTCATTAGGCCGTTAATCGATTTCCTCATATCTGTATATCCACAGCATAGGTATACAGGTTTTTGGCCCCATCTCATTACAGCACCCTCAATACGCGGCAGACTTTTTTTAATAGTTCTGGATCAGTACTTTCATCCACGGTAATACGACATCCGCCCACTTCAATATCCAGCGTGGATTTTACTTTTTGGTCTTGGCCAAGTTGTATCCATCCTTCTGGAATATAGTTAACAGGCTTTTCTAGCTTTGCGAGCTCTGCACATGCTGCCTTACGCAGCTTCCTTTGCCAGTAAAAGAAGGCGTTTCTGCTTATCCCTGTTGACTCACAGAATTCCTTAATGCTTTGCCCGCTATTCTGCTGTTCTTGTATCACTTTCATCCAGTGTAATAATCGGTATTCCGCAGTAACCTTTTGTGTGTCCATACAATCACTCCGTTTTCGTGTTGAATTAGTTGGCCTACTTTTTAAACTTTTTCAACTTTTTCAACCTTGTCATCGTGATTGTACAACTTTTTGTACTGCTAAAGCCACGTCACGATTTATTTGACGCTTACTCAGCTGCTTTTGTCTTACCTGAATATAGAGGAAATCATATAATGAATAAACTCGAACGAATGTTGATTGAATTTTTTAAAAGTAGAAATCTAAATTATATTGAGTTAAATGTAATGACAAAAAATATATTGGGGAAAAAAATTTGGAGCAAATTAGGATATTCAACGTTTAGAGAACAGATGAGAAAGGGAATATAAGACACAAGCCTCTTCTTTAAGAAATGCGTTCGTACTTGATTTTGTAGTAAGGAGATAAATCCAATTTTACGGCTGCATGGGTAACTTGTACCAAAGTAGGTTTGAGGTAGATAGATAACGGCACATTTAATACGGACAGATTTCTTTTTACCGGCAGATTCATTGTTGCCGGACGTTAATTGTGACTGTCAAGTACATTTGAACAAATAATGCTAAATAACTTTTAACATCTAGATATTACCAAAGATGGTTTCTCGATGTTTGATTATATAGCTATCACCACTTAAATGAATTACCTCACTTTTATGAATTATTCTGTCTAAAATGGCTGTAGTGATTGCAGGATCGCCTAGCAATTCACCCCAATCTTCTGGTCCTTTGTTGGATGTTATTATTATTGAAGTTTGTCCATAGAGCTTATTAATCAGCTGAAAGAACATATTAGCCTCATTTCTATCCATTGCCATGAACATCAGGTCATCAATTATGACTAGATCTGAGGAAATTATCCGTTTCATCTGTGCCTTGCTGCTACGGCTTATTTCCTGGGTCTTAAACAGGTTAATCAAAGTATCCATCTGAATGAAGCTAACTTTATAACCACACCTATTGCCTCAATGCCTAAACCTATAGCTAGAAATGTTTTGCCAACGCCGGGAGGCCCTAAAAGTAATAGATTGTAAACTGTTCAACCCATAAAAGCTCCCGCAGCTGCTGTAATTGTTTTTTACTAAGGGATTGTTGCTCGGCTAGGTTAAACTCATCTAAGGTCTTATATTCCGGGAAAGCAGCCCATTTGAGCCACTTATCCCTTTGTTTTTCTTCTCGTTTTGACAGTTCATAATTAACTAGTTTATATAAAAATTCCTGATAACTAAGTTCTTTGGTTTCCGCCTCTAACAAAAAATCGTCGAGAACCTTTGCCATTTCAGATATCTTTAGTGTTTTCATTTGCTCTTTTAATTCGGCAGTGGCTCCTAGCATACATTACCCCTTTCCAGAAGTTCTTGATAGAGCTTAAAATCTCTAACTTCCGGTTTAGTTTTAAGTTTACTACGGTCTACTTCATTTAAAGGCTTAATTTCCGTAGAATTGGCCTCGAGAGGCATTTCTTTTGCCTGTAGTGTAGTGAAATGTTCCACTGCATCACTAAAGTCTGAAGCACTAAATAACTTATATTCCAAACAATAATTTAGGGCCTTTTCAGTTATCGACGCATCAGTATTTGCCATGTGTTTTTGAATTGCTTGCAATTGGTCACGGATGTATCTTGGCTTTTTTATCCTGATTATTTCGAGTAATTCTCTAGCCTGTAAAGGGTGGGTAAAAAGTGCTGACACAGTTTCAATGTATTTGTCAATACCTTTGGAATGATCCCGACTATGATTATTATTCTTAATTAGTTTGCCTTTTTCATGGCTTAAAGTGTGCCTAGCTAATTCTTGTTTAGTTTCTAAATCACGAATCACAAGAATATTGTCCTCAACTACTTGGACCTCAACCTCTTTTTCTGTACTATCATAGGTTCCAAGCGGAACAGAATATCGATTGCCTTTAAACCACACGGTATTGTCTTTTCTTACCATCCTTGTTATACTATTTGTACAAGTGATATTTAATTTTTCAAAGACCGGTAGGAGATGTGGCTTTTCTAGGGCGAACATTTCAACCGGTATTTTTTTCGTCGTGTTATGTATTTTGCCGTTACCTGTGCGCTCCAACCAAGCGAAACAATCCTCATTAAGTTTCCCTAAGTTAAAGAAGGTGCGGTGCTTGGCAAAGTTCTTTTTTACAAAGCCTACAACATTTTCGATGCGCCCTTTACTTTGAGGGTCCTGTTTTCGACACATGTAAATTTCAAAATCCCTTTTGTTAACGTAATTAGTAAATTCATGGGTTAGAATTAAATCGCCACTATTTTCGCTAGTTAAAATGAGGTGGTCTTGGTCATAGACAATTTCTTTTGTTCTGCCACCATAGAATGCAAAAGCATTTTCATGCATCTTAATGACATCAACGGTGGTAAAGGGCCTGTCTAACCATTCCACATATTTTTGTCGGGAATTAGATAGTACAAAAGCAATAAACCAAAGTTTAACCAAATTCCCCTGAGCATTTTTAAGCTTCTTTTCACCGAAATCAACTTGCATCTGATGTCCCGGGGGTGGATCCTCAATAGCTTCATGGTCTCTTTTAAAGATAATTTTTGGAATATCATGCTCCTTTCTTAAGTTAGATACGTAATTTCTAACAGTACTTTCGCAAACATCTATTTCAGGATATCGCTCCATCAACCAGTCAAGTACCTGGGTTCCTGACATATCAGGAAACTCCTTGAGCCATGATATGATTTCATCTTTTTTATGGTCTAGTTTCTTTCGTCGTGTTTGCATATCTTCCAGTATTTGATCGTACTCATCCGGCTCAAGATCCTTGTACTGATACACTGTGTTTCGAGATATATCCAGATGTCGCGCAATTTGGGATACCTTTAAACCCAATTCCTTTAATCGCTTTATTTCTGAATACATATTCCACCTTTCCGTAAGTTTCATTTGATCCTCTCCCTGCTGATTTGGTTTTTTCCAGTTCAATCATACAGGAGTGGAAGTTCGTGGTAAATACTGTTCATTATTATTTAGCAGAATCTGTTGACTTTATTTTATCAGTTACAGTTAATCCCGCCAAGCAACACAAACGCTTGGAGTCGGCAAATTGAAACAGCTTAATATTTAACTATCGCAAGGTTTCTAAATCCGGCCCACCCACAATTGATGTTAATGGAATTAGTGGTAGTGAATCATGCATAACCCTGCCTAACAATAACGCAGAAAACAGAAACACCCTGCCGTCAAAGCAACTAATTACTGCTGGAGTGGGATTAGCCCATTCTTAATTTGATTTCCTTGATTCATTTTTTCCCTCACTTACTTGTATTTATTTTAAATTGGCGTTAATGATCAGGTTATATAAAATAATTTGACAAAATAAACAACTTTCGATTCAAAATAAATAGGAGAAAATCTCAGGGGAGTTTAGGGACAGGGACTTGTCCGGTAAAGGGATTGAAAATAAAACGTGCCCTCAATTTAATAGGTCTACCTAAAATTCCTTATTAATGCTTGATAACTCAATTACCTTCGTGTTAATATATAAAATATCTTGAAAAAATATCGCTATTTTGGGGTTGAAGATTATGGGTGCTTGAAAAAATGGTAGTTAGTAGATGGTAGTTAGTAGGCGGATATTGCTTATTTATGTAAAAATTTAAAGGAGTTTAGAATCATATGTTTAAGAAACCGAGAATAGCTTATACATTAATTTTATTATTATTAACCATTTTTGTGGTATCAGTTGCTGGGTGTGGAGGTAAGACTGAGGAGGGAAAGGCAAAGGATAAGGGACAGCCTGAAGCTCCTAAAAATGAAGCAGTAACAGCAGATCAATTAGTAGAAAAAGGGAAAGCGGTAGATGGATATTCTTGCGAGTATGTTTTGACAATGCCGGACAATAAAAAAACAACTCATAAAATATGGCTTGAAGGCGGCAATATGCGAAGTGAGATGAGTAATCCGACTACTGGGGAATCTATGCTTTTCATTATCAACCTTACTGATAAGGCGGCGTTTTTATATCAGCCGGAACTGAAACAAGCTACAAAAATGCCAATTGATCAATCTGAGATTGATACCACATCGCCAGGCGATTATTTGGGAAAAGCTGATCCGGGCGAAATGAAGTATGTGAAACGTGATGTTTTTGATGGTAAGGAATGCCTGGTATATGAGACCAAAGACAGTGAAATAGACGGGAAAATATGGATATGGGAAGAGTATGGGATGCCTTTGCGTGTCGAGTCACAAACCGGAAATGGGCAGGTTGTTGTAGAATTTCTGAACTATAAAATTGGTGATATCGATGATGCTATGTTTAAGCTTCCGGCGGGGACAAAAATTATTGATATTGGATCAATAATGAACCCATGATGTTTTAGGCAGGTTTTGCTATCAGATTTAAGATAATCTTAGAAGTATAGTTTAATACTGGGAAATAGAGATATTTACCAAGATGAACTGGTTATCTACAAGTTGACTGTAAATTGTTTCAGGATTTTCCATAAAGAAGGAAATGGCCGGTTCATTTAGGTCGGATTATCACTTGAAGCGTTTTACCAGTGCTTTTCACTGCAGGAGACGCTTTTGCTTTGCCCTGTTTATGGAGTTTTTAATAGAAATAATAAACATAATTGAAATAGAGAAAAAAGCAGCAGTAATATGTAATATTATTATAATAATAGGGTGCCAAGAGAGTTGCAAGGTATGATAAATAATCGGATGAAGGGAGTAGATATGATGATAACTGAAAGTGTTCTGGACATTATTGGGAATACGCCTATGATAAGCCTGAAAAAACTTTCCGGACTAAATATTTATGCGAAAGCAGAATATCTGAATCCCGGCGGAAGTATCAAAGATAGAGTTGCCAAATATATGATTGAACAGGCGGAAGCAAGAGGATTATTGAAACCTGGTATGACAATCATGGAACCTACTTCTGGGAATACGGGGATAGGTATTGCTTTAGTTGGTGTCCAAAAAGGATATCGGGTAGTTATTGTTATGCCTGAAAATATGAGCGAGGAAAGAAAGAAGATTATATTGGCATTAGGTGCGGAGCTTATTTTAACTGACGCTGAGGAAAGCATTGGTGGATCAGTATTAGAGGTTGAGAGGCAAAAAGCACAAGATGCTAATATTTTTATTCCCCAGCAATTTGAAAATCCTGATAATCCCCAAATTCATTATCTTACTACAGCTTCAGAAATCTGGGAACAAATGAAGGGAAAGGTGGATGTATTTGTTTCCGGTTTAGGCAGTGGGGGAACACTGGGGGGAGTTGGCAGATTAATTAAGGAAAGAAATCCAAAGGCGAAAATAATTGCTGTAGAACCTAAAAATGTATCAGCACTTTTAGGGCACGAGCCGGGATTACACAAAATTCAAGGAATTGGTGATGGGTTTATTCCCAGTGTTCTTGATGTAAGTCTTATTGATGAGGTTGTTGAAGTAACAGATGATGATGCAATTGATACGGCAAGGGATTTGGCTAAAGTTCAAGGCATTCTCGTGGGGACTTCTTCAGGTGCAAATGTTTGGGCTTCTATCAAAATGGCGGAAAAATATGGTGCGGATAAGAACATTGTTACTGTTTTACCTGACAGAGTTGAAAGATATTTCAGTACATCCCTGATATAAGAATTAAATTGTATTTGCTTGATATTCGACTGTATTTTCATAAATACCGGGGAAATGCTGCGTAGATTACAAAATGCCTATAATAATGACATTAAATCTTAATGATATAATTTATTATTTAAGCGCATATTAGGGAGGAATTGCAATAATGCCCATAACAGAAATACTATCCCGTAATGCCAGTTTGTATGGTGATGAGATTAGTTTAATTGAAATTAATCCAGAGCTCAGAGAAAAGCGTGAAATTTCATGGCGTGAATATGAGCTGATTGAACCAAATCCGGCAGCACAAATCCGGCGGGAAATTACTTGGTGTGAGTTTGACGACAAAGCAAATCAATTTGCCAATTTGTTGCTGACCAGAGGGATCAAAAAAGGGGATAAAGTAGCGATCCTGCTTATGAATTGCTTGGAATGGCTGCCGATTTATTTTGGTATTCTGAAAACCGGTGCTCTGGTAGTACCTCTGAACTATCGTTATACTGCAGAGGAAATAAAATACTGCCTGAAGCTATCTGAAGCCAACGCTCTAGTTTTTGGGCAGGAATTCATTGATCGTATGGAAACAATTAACGATCAAATCCCTAATGTGAAACTGCGCTTTTATGTAGGAAACAATTGCCCGACCTTTGCGGAAAGCTATGACCATCTCGTATCAGCTTGTTCTTCGGAAGCCCCTCAAATCAAGCTTACTGATGAAGATGATGCGGCATTGTATTTTTCCTCCGGGACTACAGGTTTTCCGAAAGCGATTCTTCATAGCCACCGTAGCTTAGTTTCATCGTGCGAAACGGAAAAAAATCATCATGGACAGACGCGGGAGGATAATTTTCTCTGTATCCCACCGTTGTATCATACTGGTGCCAAGATGCATTGGTTCGGCAGTTTGTTGGCGGGAAGCAAAGCTGTTTTGCTCCGGGGAGTTAAACCCGAATGGATATTGAAGACGGTTTCTGAAGAAAAGGTTACCATAGTTTGGCTTCTTGTCCCTTGGGCCCAGGACATTCTGGATGCAATCGAAAGAGGAGAAGTGAAACTGGAGGATTATGAGCTTGATCAGTGGAGGCTGATGCATATCGGAGCTCAACCAGTCCCGCCCAGCTTAATTAATCGCTGGAAACAGTATTTTCCTAATCATCTTTATGATACTAATTACGGCCTCAGTGAATCCACTGGCCCGGGCTGTGTCCATCTTGGCACAGAAAACATTCACAAGGTTGGGGCTATTGGGAAACCTGGTTTCAATTGGGAAGCAATGATTGCCGATGAATCAGGCCGTCCTGTACCCCAGGGAGAGGTAGGAGAACTGGCTGTAAAGGGACCTGGTGTGATGAAATGCTACTATAATGACCCGAAGGCAACTGCGGCTGTATTGAGAAACGGCTGGCTTTTTACCGGTGATATGGCACGTATGGATGAAGAAGGTTTTATTTACTTAGTTGACCGTAAAAAAGATGTAATTATCAGCGGCGGCGAAAACATATATCCGGTACAGATCGAAGATTTTCTTCATAGGCATGATGATATTAAAGATGTGGCTGTAATTGGCCTGCCGGATCAGCGTATTGGCGAAATTGCGGCGGCTATTATTGAACTAAAGCCGGATTGTACCTGTACCGAAAAGGAAATAACGGAATTTTGTTCTTCCTTACCGCGATATAAAAGACCGCGTAAGATTATATTTGATGTAGTTCCGCGCAACCCTACCGGTAAAATAGAAAAACCGAAATTGCGTGAGAAATATTGCGGAGGAAGCTTGGTGGCTAAACAAATACAGAATTAAGAACCATCTCCCCTTAACACTCCAAGTAAAAGAATGAATTCTATTTGCATTTCATAAGCATAAAATGAAATTGAATTGGATTCAAAAGGGGGATGGAGTGTGTCATTTACCTATTTTAAGGTAATAAAAGCACCTAAGTTTTTTATTTCAGGTTTAATTGTTTTGGCAGGAGTAGCTTTTATTGTATTTCACCATATTGCGGCCTGTTTATATTATAAAGATATAAATGTTATTTCATGGTCAGTTGCTAATAAAGTAATTGTTGTTGATCCGGGACATGGAGGTATTGATCCTGGTGCGGTAGGAGCTTTAGGTACCTTAGAAAAGGATATTAACTTAGCAATTGCCAAAAGACTCTCTTTAATCTTAAGCCAGGCTGGTGCGGTAGTAGTTATGACACGAGAAGACGATAGCTGTTATAGCAGCAGGAAAAAAGAGGATCTGGATGCCCGGATTGCATTAGCGAAAAAAAACAAAGCCGATATTTTTCTTAGTATCCAGGGGAATGCCTTAAAATCAACAAAATGGAGCGGGGCACAAACATTTTATTATCCTCGATGGGAGGAAAGCAAAAAATTAGCTGTCTCTATCCAGGATGAATTAGGGCGGATTTTAAAAAACACAAAGCGTTTGGCCCGTCCTCATACAGAAGCATATATTCTCAGACACCTCCAGATGCCTGCTGTGGTAATTGAAGTGGGATTTATGTCAAATCCTCAAGAAGAGCGACTATTAAATGATACATATTACCAAGGGAAAGCCGCTTGGGCAATTTATGCCGGTGTTGTTAAATACCTGGCCGGTGATATTTCTGATAATAAAAAATAGAATAAGAACTTGGTAAAAGACAGCCGTAAAAAAACGGCTGTCTTTAGATTATTTAACCTATTTATTTTTATTCGGGTTAGATCTTTGAGGTTTTTCAATTTCTTTAGTTGCAATATTATCCAGAAGAGCTTGATCCACAAATGATTCATCAAGGGGCACATTGGTGATTTCTCTGCTTTGCTCTTTACTTTTTCTCACATATTTTGGCATTATTAACACCTCCATATTTGTAATTTTGTAATGGACATTAATTTTATTTTCGTCAAAACACATCTTATCTATGTAACATAAAATATAGAAAATTTAGATGAAGTTATTCTATTATAAGTTTTCAATCGTAGTATTTAATTCTGTCAATCTCTTTTCAATTGCAAACCTTACAGCATGGGGCATATTCTCTTCTTTTTTTAGATATTCCTTTAATTCTTCACGCCAAATTAATAATGCATCCGTGTATCTATCCTGGCTTTTTATTTCATTCATCTTAAATTCTCCTTTAAAAAAATTCTCTCAATCTGAACCATATCTTAAAGTCTGAACCATATCTTAAAGGTTGTACTTTTATTTAGACAGAGTAAAAGTAAAATCATTTCTGGGGTTGGTTGATAAGATATAAACTCCTTTTCGGTTTCGATACTTATTCTTTTATCGTTTATATGGGGTAACAACCCATTTTAGTACATTATCTTTTTTATTACCAAAAACATCATAACCATTAAGGATATCATTAAGAGGTGCACGGTGGGTCTGTAGGAAACGCATATCAATTTTACCAGCTTTAATTAGACGGATAAGTTCTGGGATCCTATCTGCATTTACAAGCCCCATTTTAATTGTAAGGTTTTTAATCCATAGTTCATTCATGGCTAAAGTTTGCGGATCCTCGAACACACCAATAATGGAAATATTACCCCCGGAACGCACGGCGTTTATTGCTAATTCAAAAGTATCTTTAACACCAACTGCTTCAATTGTTCTGTCTGCTCCGCGGCCTCTTGGAGTTATTTTTTTGATTTCTTGTATGGCATCAACTTTCCTCGGGTTTAGAGCAACATCAGCAATCCCTTGTTTTACGGCAGTTTCCAAACGGAATTCATTTGTGTCAACCGCAATAATTGTTGCCGGGCCCCAGAGCCTGGCAGCTGCCATCGCGCACATACCAACTGGACCGGAACCAATGACTGCTACAATATCACCAGGTTCGATTTCTGCATTCTGGGCACCAAAATAACCGGTGGAAAGAATGTCGCCAACAAATAATACATCTTCATCAGTTAAACCTTCTGGAATTAGGTGGAGACCCATATTTGCATGGGGAACACGGACATATTCTGCCTGGCACCCGTCGATCAAGTACCCAAAAATCCAACTGCCGGATTCACATTGAGAATATACACCGCGTGAACAATGGAAGCATTCACCGCATTGAGTAACACAAGAAACCGCTACACGGTCACCAACTTTAAATTTGTGTACTGCTGAACCAATTTCAACAATCTCACCGCAAAATTCATGTCCGATGATAGTACCTGGCTTAACAGCAGGTAAACCACCGGCCTGGATATGGATGTCAGTGCCACAAATTGTAGAGGTAGTTACCCGGACAATAGCATCATCGTTTTCTCTAATTTGTGGGACCGGTACATCATCAAGCCGTATATCATTCGGGCCATGGTAAACACACGCCTTCATAGTTTTTTGTTCCATTTTGCTCCCTCCGTTTTTAAGATTAGAAGAAAAGTTATAATTTATTATGCCAATCTTTTTCTTGGGTATACTAACATTATTGACTAACAAAAAAGCTAGGTCTAAGTTCAGAGTATCTGAACATTCAAGTAAATGGAATAAATAATACCAATATGCTATATATAGGTTGTACAATTTATACAAGTGATGTAAAAAGGATAGCTGGTAATATATTGTCAAGTTAGAAATAAGAATAGCCGTTTTGAAAACGGCTATTCTTGAGTTTTTTATTCTCTTGTTTTTGGAGAAACATAATTTGATTTTTGATTTTGAATTGTGACGTTATCAAGAAGGTCTCGATCAAGGATTATTTCATTAAGTGGCTCTTTTTCTTCAATTTCTTTGTTCTGTCTCTCGTTTAATTTTGCCATTTTCTACACCTCCATTATGAGTAATTTTTTAATCGATACCATTTCTATTTTCGTCAAAACATGTCTTATCTATGTAACATAAAATATAGAAAAAGGTGTACAAACAGTATATACTAAATATAAAATTTTCTATATTTACATAAAAATGGTATTAAATTTAAAGACTTTATTAATTTTTAAATAATAGTTTAATCTTCTACTTCGTTCCAAGACATGGTGGTAACGTATGTTGTTTTATCTTGTTCTTTTTCTTTTTTTATTGCCTCTTTTTCTATTATATTTTCCATACCAACGACAATTTTAGGATGCTCTTGTTTAGTTTTGGTCATGTTTTTCACCTCCTAATAATAGGTTGTCCCTAATTAAAACAAAAGATGTCTCATAAGGAAGGATTTTGATTTTAAATATAGAAGTGTCCCCTTTCTAAGGGGGAATTAATTTGCAGCAAAGAGGGGTATTTTCAACTAGTTGGGGTAATATAGAAATGATTTGGAGTGAAAAAGGGATTAGTTATCTTTCTTTTCCAAATAACCAAAGTTTATATTCTTTTACAGAACCATTGGGCCTGATTAAAGAAGTAAAAAATGCTCTTGAAGAATATTTTAAAGGCAATTTAAAGGTATTTCCTTTTGAGGTAAATCTATCGGGGCTTACTCCTTTTCAGCAAAAAGTCTTGAGGATGGTAGAAACAATTCCCTACGGGGAAACACGTTCATATAAATGGGTGGCAGGGCAAATATGTTGTTCCGGTTATCGTGCTGTAGGAAGGGCAATAGGCTCTAATCCTGTTCCCATCATTATTCCCTGACACCGGGTAATTGCCGCTAACGGGACGTTAGGAGGATTTACGGGAGGATTAGAAATGAAAAGGAGTTTGTTGGCCTTGGAAGGCATGAAGGTCGATGGACAGGGGAAAATACAATTGGAAGAAGGTTTCAGGAGGCAAGATTAACTGTGCTTGTCTATTACCCCCGACTTCAAAGGAGGTTGTATAAATGAGTATTGTTCTTGGGATTATTTCACCTCATCCGCCTATTATAATTCCTGAGGTGGGGAAAGAAGAAGTAAAAAAAGTATCTGAGACAATTAATGCATTAGCTAAGGCGGCGGAAATGATTTGTGATTTTGATCCGGAAGTGGTAATTTTTATTACTCCCCATGGCATTGTATTTCAAGATGCGATAGCCATAACGGTAGAGCCTAATTTGCATGGCGATTTTACCCAATTTGGTGCGGGCCAAGTTAATTTGAGCTGTAATAATGACCTGAGGCTGGCAGAAGAAATAATTTCTACAGCATCTCTTCATAATATTACTGTTGTCCCACTAGATCGGCATTTAGCCGGGAAATATGGGGTTAAGGTAGACTTAGATCATGGTATTACCGTGCCCCTTTATTATCTAAAAAAACAGGGGCTTTCTTGTCCCATAGTACCTATATCTATTAGTTTTTTCTCTTACGAGGATTTATTCCGGTTTGGAACATTGATCCAAAAAGCAGTAGGGAATCTTGGACGCCGGGCTGTTATTGTAGCCAGCGGTGATCTTTCACATTGTCTTACCCTCAATGCTCCGGCAGGCTTCCACCCTGAAGGAAAGGAATTTGATTTAACACTTGTTAATTTGCTTAAAAAGGGAGATATTAAAGGAATTTTCCAACTGGATAAAAATTTAATTGAAAATGCAGGGGAATGTGGTCTCCGGTCCATTATTATGATGCTTGGTGCATTTGACGGGTATGAAAAGAAAACTGATATATTGTCTTATGAAGGGCCTTTTGGTGTAGGCTATTTGGTAGCGGATGTTTCTCCGGGGGAATTTTCCCCGGAAAAAACTTTGGTTGAAGAATTATATCGAATAAGAAGAGAAGCCGTTCAAAAAATTCGGAGTCAAGAATCGGAACCTGTTGCCTTGGCGAGGCGTACTCTGGAAACGTATGTTCAAAAGGGTGAGATTGGGGACCCTCCTTCTGATTTAAGTGAATTGTTTAGTAAACAAGCCGGGGTATTTGTATCAATTAAGAAACACGGTCAATTGAGGGGTTGCATTGGAACTATTCTGCCTGTTCAATCTAATGTAGCAAAAGAAATTATGGAAAATGCCATTAGTGCAGGAACCAGGGACCCAAGGTTTGAACCTGTGGGACCGGAAGAATTAGACGATTTGATTTATTCTGTAGATATTCTTTCGCCTCCCGAACCCATTTCCGGAATTAAACAGCTTGACCCTCACAAGTATGGGGTTATTGTGAAACATGGCAACAAATCCGGGTTGCTTTTACCTAATCTTGAAGGTATCGACAGTCCTCAGGAACAAGTAGATATAGCCATGAGAAAAGCGGGAATAAGGCAGGGGGAACCGGTAGAAATGGAGAGGTTTGAAGTAGTACGTTACTACTAATTTGAAAGGAATTCTTCATGGTGTTAAAGGAGACCCGAAAGAGATGTATGAAGCACAGTTTTATTCTGTCCGAGAAAATGGTTTTTTAGCTTGTGAGCTATGCCCTCGCGGCTGTATTATTAAACATGAGGGGGTTGGTTTCTGCCGAGTACGAAAAAATATTAACGGAGTTTTATATACATTGAATTATGGCAAATATACTGCTCTAGCTCTTGATCCTATTGAAAAGAAACCATTATATCATTTTTACCCGGGAAGCAATGTTTTATCCATAGGAACCTTTGGTTGCAGCTTTCACTGTGCATTTTGCCAAAATTGGGAGATTGCGCACAACCTCTCCGAGGGAAAAGATATTACCCCGGATTCATTGGCCCGTCTAGCGATAGAACTGGCTGACCGTGGTTCTGTCGGGGTGGCCTATACTTATTCCGAGCCTTTGATGTGGTTTGAGTTTGTATTTGACGCTGCTCGGGAAGTAAAAAAGGCGGGGTTAAAAAATATTTTGGTTACTAATGGGTTTATTCGGCCGAAACCATTATCTAGGTTACTTCCCTATATTGATGCCTTAAATATTGATGTCAAGGGTTTTACATCCGAATTTTATCAAAAGATACTTAAAGGGGAATTTGCTCCTGTTCTGGCTGCTTTGAAGAAAGCCTATCAGGCCGGAAAACATGTGGAAATTACTACTTTGTTAATACCCGGGCTTAATGATTCGGAAGAAGAAATAGTTCAGCTGAGGGACTGGATTGTCGCACATCTTAGCCCGGAAGTTCCTTTGCATTTTACCCGCTACTTTCCCAATTACCGGATGAATATAGAGCCTACTCCATTAAAGACTTTACAAATGGCCCGGAATGTAGCCCTGGAAAAATTGAAATATGTTTATCTGGGTAATGTGTAAATTTAATGTTTGAAATTTGGAGGATTGAAAAAATGAACAGATTGGAATCCGCGGCAAAAACAGCCTTAATAAACTGCATGGGTACAAAGAAGGGAGAGAAAGTGTTAGTTGTAACGGACAACACTCTCTGTGAATTAGGACTGATTTTTTATCAAGCAGCGGTAAAATTAGAAGCTGAGGCAATGCTGATCCAAATGATTCCCCGCACTTCCAATGGGGAAGAACCCCCCGGAGTGATAGCGGCAGCTATGAAAGAAGCAGATGTTGTTTTACTGGTTACGGAAAAATCACTATCTCATACGAGGGCGAGGAAAAAATCTAATGAGGCCGGTGCTCGGGTGGCTTCCCTTCCCGGTTTAAATGCAGATATGATGGCAAGGACATTAAGCGCCGACTATTCTGCTATCAGCCGGCTCAGCAAACAGATCGGAGATATTCTTACCGAAGGCCATAGAGCAAGATTAACCTCCCATGCCGGGACTAATTTGGTTTTATCCATAGAAGGCAGAAAAGGACATCCGGATACAGGTATTTATCATCAAAAGGGAGCCTTTGGAAACCTGCCTGCAGGAGAAAGTTTTATTGCTCCTGTGGAGGAAACGGCCAGCGGGATTATTGTATTTGACGGGTCTTTAGCTGGAGTAGGAAAACTTGAGGAACCAATTACGCTCCAGGTGGAAAAAGGCTATGTTGTTGATATTTCCGGCGGAAATAGTGCCCGGGAATTAATTGAGCTTTTGAGTATACACGGTAAAAACGGCCGGAATATTGCTGAATTGGGAATAGGAACCAATCATGAAGCTCGACTTACCGGTCTGGTTTTGGAGGATGAAAAAGTATTGGGTACAGTACATGTGGCTTTAGGGGACAATTCTACTTTCGGGGGGACCGTAGAAGCGGCCAGCCACCTGGATGGTATTATTTTGTACCCCACACTGGAAATTGATGGACATGTATTATTAAAAGATGGGAAGATGCTGGTAGATTAATGGCTTTTGTAATTACCAATGTTCATATAGTTCTTCCTGACCGTGTAGTTTCCGGCAAGGAATTACTTATTGAAAAAGGGTTAATAAAAAATGTCATTGCTCAGGGCAGCTTTAAAGGTCAGAGGGTGGACGGCAAAGGTGGATATCTAATGCCCGGTTTTATTGATCTTCACGTTCATGGTGGGGCGGGATATCATTTTATTGATGGGGAAAACATTGAACAGATTTTAAATTATCATCTGACCGGCGGGACAACCGGTCTGTTGGTGACCACTTTATCCGGAAACCGGGAACAGTGGGAAAAGGCCCGGAATGCTTGCCTCCGGTCTTATCCTTTTTTACCCCGAATTTTCGGGATACATATAGAGGGTCCGGTGGTTAACCCTCAAAAAGCGGGAATCCATCAAGTAAGGGAACTCGGTATTTCCCAATTGGATTCAATGAAGCAATTCATTGCAGATTATAAAGAGGTAGTACGTTTGGTGACATTAGCCCCGGAACTTCCCGGAATGGAGAAATTTATTCCATGGTTATGCTCCCATAATATAGTGGTAGCAGCCGGGCATTCTGAAGCATCTCAAAAAAAATTGGCTTGGTCTGAGGGTTTAGGGTTAAGCAGGGTAACCCATCTTTTTAATGCCATGCCCTTATTTCATCATCGCAAACCGGGTATTGCAGGAGAGAGTTTGTTGAATAATAATATAACTGTTGAGCTAATTGCCGATGGAATACATCTTCACCCCAGTGTAGTAGAAATAGTTTTGTTATTAAAAACTTATGAGAAAGTGAGCCTGGTAACCGATGCCGTGGCCATGGCAGGGTTGCCGGATGGAAGTAGGGGCACAATAGCAGGGCAAATTGTTACAGTGCGGGAAAAAGGAGTATATAACCAAGAGGGCATTCTGGCGGGAAGTTCCTTAACAATGATTGAAGCCGTAAGAAATATGGTGTCTTTTACCAATTGCCCTCTTTGGCAGGCCGTTTTTATGGCCAGTACTCTTCCGGCCCGGACTTTAGGGATTCAGCATCTGGTCGGCTCTATTGAAAATGGAAAGCAGGCAAATTTAATTCTAACGGACCGGCAGCTTAATATGCAAAAGGTTTGGTTGGATGGTGTTTGTGTCATTTAAATAATCCTATGTATATTTTGTTATTCATTATTAATCCTATCGGGGTCTTTCTTTTTTTTCTTATCGCTATTTGCGATCTTTAAAAATGGTTTTCGGAGGGTAACGGGGTTAAAAAAGAGAAAGAAGGTTGTGCTAATGAGAAATAACACTACGAATACCAAAACAAACCATTTACTCAAGATAAAATCGGCCTCCTTGGTAGCTTTGTAATATAAAAAAAGGTTTGTTGCGATTTAACAACAGTTTTAGTTTAACACTTTTGTGTTTTTTTAATCATATTTTGCTTAAGTTAGGAGAAAACATTGAAACTTTATTCAAATAAATGTATAATTATTAGCATTATTCGATTATTTTTAAGATAGAAAGGCTGGTAAGGAGGACATTCATGATTAAGGCAAGTGTTATTGGAGCCACCGGGTATGCCGGAGGGGAATTGGTACGTTTACTGGCACTTCATCAAGAAGTAGAACTTTTATATCTTGCTGCTAAAGACAATATAGGAAAAAAAATAGAGGAAGTTTATCCTCATTTAAGACGATTTGTGGATAATGTAGTGGTAGAACCGGATATTGAACAAATTGCCCAAGCATCAGATGTAGTTTTTATTGCTGTACCCCATGGGCAATCTGTCCCGTTAGTCAAAGCTGTAGCGGGTTTTGGCAAAAAGGTAATTGATTTCGGCGCTGATTTTCGTTTCCGTAATACCGCTGTTTATAATGAATGGTATCAGGTAAGGCATGAGGAGCCGGGGCTTGCTCAAGAAGCTGTTTATGGTTTGCCGGAAATAAATCGGGAAAAAGTGAAAAATTCTACTATCATTGGAAATCCTGGCTGTTATCCTACCAGTGCGATCCTGGCATTATACCCTTTGGTTAAAAACAAGCTTATTGATTTAGATACTATTATTATTGATTCCAAATCAGGAATTTCCGGAGCCGGCAGGAAACTGGCTGTGGGAAGTCTTTTTGCTGAAGCGGCGGGAAGTTTTAAAGCATATAGTGTGGCCCGGCATCGCCATACACCGGAAATTGAACAGGCATTGAGTGAAGCGGCGGGGAGAGAGGTGTTTGTTTCCTTTACCCCTCATTTGGTTCCTATGACCCGAGGGATATTGACAACTGTTTATGCTAATTTAAATAAATCTGAAGATGGCCTCAAGATAAATGAGCTTTACCGAACCAGTTATCAGAACGAATTTTTTATTCGGGTGCAGTCAGAAGGAGTATGGCCGCAAACAAAATGGGTTGCGGGAACGAATTTCTGTGATATCGGAGTTGCCTATGATCCAAGGACAAACCGGGTCATAATTTCTTCGGCTATCGATAACCTGGTAAAAGGAGCAGCAGGTCAGGCAGTACAGAATATGAATGTTGCTTTTGGCCTTCTGGAAAGAACAGGGTTGGAAATTATCCCTATTTATCCCTAAAGATAATCGCTTGAATATTTTATTGATTAGAGGAGGATTAATATGGTTTTTAATACAATTCCCGGCGGTATTACTGCTGCTCCTGGGTTTCAAGCTGCAGGCGTACATGCCGGTATTAAAAAAAGCAATAAAACAAAACCTGACATAGCAATTATATTTTCGGAAACACCGGCTGTGACAGCAGGTGTTTTTACTCAAAATTATGTCAAAGCAGCTCCTGTACTGGTATCACAGCAAGTTGTTTCCCAGGGTATCGCCAGGGCGGTAGTAATTAACAGTGGTAATGCTAATGCCTGTACAGGGGACAAAGGGGTTGAAGATGCTCATTTAATGGCCTGTTGGACGGCTGAAGGTTTAGGAATTGATTCTAAACAGGTATTAGTTGGTTCCACCGGAGTTATTGGACATCAACTGCCCATGGATCGGGTGAAAATTGGTATTAAAAAGGCTGTTCCCGCTCTTTCGGTTGATGGAGGTCACCAGGCGGCTATTGCTATTTTGACAACAGATTTGGCAACCAAAGAAGTTGCAGTTCAGCTTAATTTAGGAGGTACTGTCGTTACCATAGGAGGTATGGCTAAAGGTTCCGGTATGATTCATCCTAATATGGCTACCATGCTCGCTTTTATTACCACTGATGCAAGTATTGAACAGGCAACTCTAAAGAACGCCGTCAAAAAGGCAGCGGATAAGTCTTTTAATATGATTACCGTTGATGGAGATACAAGTACTAATGATATGTTTGTTGTTTTGGCTAACGGGAAAGCCCAAAATAAGATAATCAAAGAGGCAGGTGCTGATTTAGACGCTTTTCAGGAAGCTCTTGATTATGTTTGTATTGAACTGGCAAAAATGATCGCCAAGGATGGGGAGGGTGCTTCAAAACTGATTGAGGCAGAGGTAATGCATGCCGCTACGGAAGAGGACGCCCGAACTGTTGCCAAGGCAGTTGTTTCTTCCAACCTTGTTAAGTCAGCCATGTTTGGTGAGGATGCCAACTGGGGACGGATATTATGCTCCGTTGGTTATTCCGGAGCAAGGATTAACCCTGATAAAGTAGATATTTGGATTGCCAGTGCCAATGGTGCGGAAAAAATGGCGGTGCAGGGAATGGGTTTAGACTTTGATGAAAATAGGTCAAAGGAGATTTTAAAGGAAAAGGAAATCCGCATTATTATTGATTTAAATGAAGGTACTGCCGGAGCCAAGGCCTGGGGTTGTGATCTCACATATGATTATATAAAAATAAATGCTGATTACCGGACGTGATTAATCGGGAATCGGTTTTTAGTGCCAGTTATCGGGATGAATAAAAACAATAAGTCGATGTAAAAAATCAAAATGTGATTTTATCAAGTGGAGGTTGGCACATGATCTATACCCCTTTGGAAAAGGCAAATATATTAATTGAGGCTCTGCCTTATATTCAAAAGTTTCATGGAAAGACAGTAGTGATTAAATATGGTGGTAATGCCATGATTAATGATGATTTAAAAAATGCGGTTATGAATGACGTCATCCTCATGAAATTAGTTGGTATGAACCCTGTTCTTGTACATGGAGGGGGGCCTGAAATCAACCAATTTTTAGATAGATTAAATATTAAATCCCGTTTTGTAAACGGATTACGTATTACTGATAAGGCCACCATGGAAGTGGTGGAAATGGTTTTGGTAGGCAAAGTGAATAAAGAGATTGTAGCACAAATTAATTGGTATGGAGGTAAGGCCGTAGGTTTATCAGGTAAGGATGGACTAATGATTCGGGCCAAAAAAAAGTTTACAACGACTACTGGTGAGCATGGACACGAGGAAAGGCAAGATTTGGGACTAGTAGGAGAAGTGGAAGAAATAAATTCGGATATTCTACACACTATTATCGAAAAAGGATATATTCCGGTGGTGGCACCGATAGGAGTTGGAGACCAGGGGGAAAGTTATAATATTAACGCTGATTATGTGGCGGGGGAACTAGCTGCGGCTTTACAGGCCGAAAAACTGGTTTTATTGACTGATGTGGAAGGAATTTTTACTGACTATAGCGATAAATCATCTATTATTCGTTCCCTCAAGGTTGATGAAGTTGATCCTTTAATTAACCAAGGAGTAATTTCCGGAGGTATGATTCCCAAAGTCCAGTGCTGTGTCAAAGCATTGATGGGAGGAGTCAGGCGCACTCATATTATTGACGGAAGAATACCCCATAGCATTTTGCTGGAGATTTTTACTAATGAGGGAATTGGGACAATGGTAGAGAGATGTGGATAGTTTATTTTGGAAAGGAGAGTAAAGGGATGAATATTAGTACAGAGTTTAAAGGTAGGGATTTTATTTCCCTGCATGATTTTTCTCAAGAAGAAATCACCTATTTTCTTGATGTGGCTGATTACTTAAAAAAAGAGCATAAGTCCGGACAGTCTAAGCCTTTACTTAAGGGTAAAACGCTTGGAATGATTTTTCAGAAAAGCTCTACCAGAACCCGTGTCTCTTTTGAAGCCGGTATGTACCAATTAGGGGGATATGCCCTGTTCCTTTCCAGTAATGACCTGCAAATTGGCCGGGGGGAACCTGTGCAGGATACGGCACGTACTCTTTCTCGTTTTCTGGACGGTATCATGATTCGTACCTTCAGCCATGATGAGGTGCTGAAATTAGCCGATTATGCTTCAATTCCTGTAATAAACGGTTTGACTGATTTGCTTCATCCTTGTCAGGTATTAGCTGACTTACAAACTATTCGAGAGCACAAAGGAAATTTGGAAGGATTAAAAATAGCTTTTATCGGGGATGGAAATAATATGGCTCATTCTTTGATGTTTGGCGGAGCTAAAATGGGAATGCATGTAGCTATTGCTTCTCCCCATGGTTATAAACCGGACAAAAATATAACCGGTTTGGCCGAAGCCGATGCCCGGGAAAACGGGGGGAGAATTGAAATCGTAACCGACCCCTCTGAAGCGGCAAAAGATGCTGATGTTCTGTATACTGACGTATGGGCCAGTATGGGCCAAGAGAAAGATGCACTGAAAAGGGCAGAGGCTTTTGCGGGTTATCAAGTAAATGATGAAATCCTGAGGTTGGCAAACAAAGAGGCAATAGTAATGCACTGCCTCCCTGCCCACCGGGGAGAAGAAATAACCGAAGATGTTTTTGAAGGGCCTCAATCCGTAATTTTCGATGAAGCGGAAAACCGGCTTCATGCTCAAAAAGCAATCATGGCCCTGATTATTGGATAATAATATGTTGGCAGTTGACAATAGACAAATTGTTCCTAGTGTAAAATTGAAAACCGAATTTCGGGGACCCCAAAGAAATACTTCAAAAAAATTTTTACACAAATCACAAGTCGTTGTCTTTTTTATGTGATAAAAAACTTATTTATAAAGTTTGCACAAATTAGTAAGGAGGATGTAACATGACTAAAAAAGTTGTTCTTGCTTATTCCGGTGGTCTAGATACCTCCATAATTATTCCCTGGTTAAAAGAGAATTACGGCTATGATGTTATTGCGATGGCGGCTGATGTGGGGCAAGGTGAGGAGTTGGAACCCTTAAATGAAAAGGCAATTAAAACAGGGGCAAGCAAAATTTATATTGAGGATGTCAAAGAAGAATTTATAACTGATTTTGTTTACCCTACTTTGAAAGCAGGAGCTGTCTATGAAGGGAAGTATTTATTAGGAACTTCTTTTGCCAGGCCGCTTATTGCCAAAAGATTGGTAGAAATAGCCCGAAAAGAAGGAGCAGAGGCCATTGCTCACGGAGCGACGGGCAAAGGAAATGACCAGGTGCGTTTTGAATTGACGGTTAAAGCGCTGGCCCCTGATTTGAAAATAATTGCCCCCTGGAGAGAATGGACTATTCGTTCTCGGGAAGATGCAATAGATTATGCGGCGGCTCGAGGAATCCCCATTCCTGTTACTAAAAAAAGGCCCTATAGCATGGACCGAAATCTTTGGCATTTAAGTCACGAAGGAGGAGATTTGGAGCTTCCCTGGAATGAGCCCAAAGAAGATCTGTTTTTGATAATTACACCTCCGGAAAAGGCGCCTGATCAGCCTACATATGTAGAGATTGATTTCCAGAAAGGTATTCCCGTAGCTGTTAACGGCAAGGTAAAAAAGCCGGTGGAGCTTGTTACTTGCCTGAATGAAATGGCTGCTGCTAATGGAGTAGGTATTGCAGATATGGTAGAAAATCGTTTAGTAGGGATGAAATCCCGTGGTGTGTACGAGACTCCGGGAGGTACGGTATTATATGCCGCCCATCGTGAACTTGAGTATCTTTGCTTAGATCGGCAAACAATGCACTTTAAAGAAATGATAAGTGCTAAATACGCAGAATTAGTATATGACGGTGTCTGGTATTCCCCGTTAAGAGAAGCACTGGATGCTTTTGTTGATAAAACTCAGGAATATGTTACCGGTACTGTGCGCATGAAGCTTTATAAAGGAAACTGTACTCCTGCAGGAGCGAAAAGCCTCTATTCCCTTTATAATGAAGATTTTGCCACATTTAGCGTAGATGAAGTGTATAATCAAAAAGATGCGGAAGGATTTATTAATCTTTTTGGACTACCCTTAAAAGTGAGAGCCTTAATGATGCAAGAGAAAAAATAACAGCGATGTCGAAGAGCAGTATGTTGCCTGAACACGCTGCTTTTCTTTTCAAAATAACCTGTTTGAAAATTTCTTGTTCTGTATAAAAAAGTGATAAATCCGGACAGACTTATTTAATTAACACTGTAGACTGGGGAATGTTTATAATGAGAGTATCCTGGAAAAAAGTATGAAGGGAGAAATAGGACATGTTGGATCCTACTCAATATAAGGACTGGCAAATTGCCGAAGAAGCTGAGAAAAACATGCCTTCACCGGAAGAATGGCGGGAAAAACTAGGCCTGGAAAAAGATGAAATGATCCCTTTTGGGAAAACACCAAAGCTGGATTTTATTAAGATTATGAACAGGTTAAATGATCGACCCGATGGCAATTATATTGAGGTAACAGCTATTACCCCTACTCCTTTAGGTGAAGGGAAATCCACTACTTCCCTTGGTCTCATTGAAGGCTTAGGGAAAAGGGGTAAAAATGTAGGCGGGTGTTTGCGCCAGCCTTCAGGGGGGCCTACCTTTAATATAAAAGGAACGGCGGCAGGCGGCGGAAATGCTTTACTTATTCCCATGACGGAATTTTCTCTGGGCCTTACGGGGGACATAAATGATATCAGCAATGCCCATAATCTTGCGATGGTGGCGTTAAATGCCAGAATGCAGCATGAAGCAAATTATGATGACGAGATACTGGCCAAACGGAATTTGAAGAGATTAGATATAGACCCAAAAAATGTTGAAATGGGGTGGGTACTTGACTTTTCCGCTCAGTGCCTGCGTAATATTATCATTGGTATTGGCGGGAAAAATGATGGCTTTATGATGCAGTCCAGGTTTGGTATTTCCGTCAGTTCTGAGCTCATGGCAATTCTTGCCGTAGCGCGGGATTTAAAAGACCTTAGGGAACGCATAGCTAACATTATTGTAGCTTATGACAAGAAAGGCAACCCTGTTACCACTGCTGATTTAGAAGTGGATGGCGCTATGACGGCCTGGATGCGCAACACCATAAATCCCACTTTGTGTTATACTGTGGAATACCAGCCTGTATTTGTGCATGCAGGTCCCTTTGCTAATATTGCCATCGGGCAGTCGTCTATTATTGGGGACCGGCTGGGCTTGAAGATGTTTGACTATCATGTAACAGAAAGCGGTTTTGCAGCTGATATTGGGTTTGAGAAATTTTGGAATGTAAAGTGCCGTTTAAGCGGCTTAAAGCCTAATGTTTCTGTTGTAGTTGCTACCATTAGAGCATTAAAAATGCATGGGGGCGGACCAACTGTGGTGCCAGGCCGTCCGTTGCCTGAAGAATACACCAGACAGAATCTTAAACTTGTGGAAAAAGGCTTAGAAAACCTGTTACATCATATAAAGACAGTGAAGAAATCCGGTATTATACCCGTTGTATGTATAAATCACTTTACCACCGATACCAAGGAAGAGATTGATTTAGTCCGGATGACGGTAGAACAGGCCGGTGCAAGGTGTGCTTTGTCTCATCACTGGAAATATGGAGGGGAAGGGGCTCTTGAACTAGCCGACGCAGTGATTGATGCCTGTCGTGAGCCCGTTGATTTTCAGTATTTATACCAGTTGGAAATGCCTCTGAGACAACGTGTAGAAATTATTGCAAAGGAAGTCTATGGGGCCGACGGTGTTGACTGGGCTCCTGCCGCGTACACTAAGGCTGAAAAATTTGAGGCTGATCCCCGGTACCGGGATTTTGCTACCATGATGGTGAAAACTCATCTTAGCCTGAGTCATGATCCTACACTAAAGGGTGTACCGAAAAATTGGACGTTGCCCATTCGGGATATTTTGGTTTATGCTGGAGCTAAGTTTTTATGCCCGATGGCAGGTTCTATTAGTTTAATGCCTGGAACCGGCTCCGACCCGGCTTATAGAAGAATAGATGTTGATGTTGAATCCGGAAAAGTAAAGGGGCTTTTTTAAACACATATCCACGGGACATAGTAAAGGATTTCAAGGTAAATTTGCATAATAAAACAATAAGAAAGAAGGCTTTTAAAGCCTTTTTCTTAATTAAACCTAGCGTTATATTAAAGGGGAAATTGCATGATTTCCAGAACTAAGATATAATTAGAAACTAAACATAACAATTCAACAGACGGGCATTATCTTAAATAAATGGAGGATATCAATATGGAACATATTCAACTTTGCTATGGACGTCAAGAACTATCGGTGGATATTCCCCGTAAAAATTTTTTGGGGTGTTTACGCCCGAAAAAAACGACTGCAATTAAGGATCCCCGCCAGGAGGTTATCAGAGCATTAAATCATCCTATTGATTCGCCAAGGTTAAAAGATTTAGTAACAATAGAGGATAAGGTTGCTGTTGTTATTAGTGATATTACCCGCCCGTGTCCCAGTGCATTACTTCTTCCCTATGTATTGGATGAACTTAATCAAGGCGGAGTGCCTGATGAGCATATTATTATTGTTTCCGCTTTGGGATCCCACCGGCCCCATACCAAAGAGGAACTGAAGCAATTGGTCGGCCCGATTTACGGCCGGGTAAAATGTTTTGATTCCTTTGGAGATGACTATGTTGAAGTAGGGGTTAGTTCCAGAGGCACTCCTTATCAAGTATTTCGACCGGTTGTGGAAGCAACAAAGAGGGTTTGTTTGGGAAATATTGATTATCATTATTTTGTCGGGTATAGTGGTGGGGCCAAAGCTATTGTTCCCGGAGTATGTACTCGGAAAACAATTCAGTCTAACCACCAAATGATGCTGGATCCGGGAGCGAAAGTTGGTGTGACCGAAAACAACCCGGTAAGAGAGGATATAGAAGAAATATCCCGTTTCTTATCTATCGATTTCATCTTAAATGTGGTATTAGATGAGAATAAAAACATTATGTCCGCAGTTGCAGGACATTTTCAAAAGGCCCACAAGGAAGGATGTAACATTCTTGATCAAGCTTATAGGACTCCTATCAATGAGTTGGCTGATATTGTGATTACAACACCTCACGGTTTTCCTAAAGACATTAACCTGTATCAGGCTCAAAAGGCTTTAGATAATGCCCAGTGGGCTGTAAAACAGGGAGGAATAATCATTTTAGTGGCGGAATGCAGCGAGGGGTTAGGGGAAACGACATTTAAGCGATGGATTGAAGAAGCGGAAAAACCTGAGGATATTTTACAGCGCATTGTGCAGGATTTTCAACTGGGAGGTCATAAAGCGGCCGCAATTGCCGCTATGATTACTAAGTTTCAGGTATTTATAGTTTCTGATTTACCAGAATCGACGGCACGCAAAATATTCATGCGTCCTTTTTCCAATGTTAATGAGGCTTTGGAGACTGCTCTTCGGGAAAAAGGTGATTCTGCTAAAATATGGGTTATGCCTACAGGGGGAACTACCTTACCCTGTTTATTATAATTAAGAAACAAAGAACGGTTGCCCTGTCCCTGTATTTAATTGGACTGATTTAGACAAAATAAAACCATACTTTCTCGGAGGTATGGTATGTTTGGTTTATTATACACCGGCGACTCGTATAAATCACAAACAGAAAGTCTCGTTTTATGTACCCGGACTTATTTAAAGTTGTGCTATCGAAATGCAATCGATATCTATGATCTGGTCGGGCAGAAGAAAGATTTGCTTGCTTTTTGGATTATCAACCGGAATAGGGGAAATTCACTTCTTAATAATTTAGATAAACGAAAAAATACCGAAAAACCTGAGGCTAGAATTCAGGTGTTATGTGAAGAGCTTATAGTTCACTCGATGACCACGAAATTATATGCTTCATTTTCTTTAGAATCATTTATTAATTCTTTTGCGGTTTTTATGACAAACAAAAATATTCTTGTCAATGTCCCTGGTGAAGCTAAGGAAGTGATTCTTCATTATGTCAGCAGGCTGTATGATAAAATGAGTACTTTGGATAAATGGGATGAAGTAGCAAACCAATTTGGACGGTCTAAAATAAATAAATACACTCTTCTCTGGAAAAAGTTTTGCAATTTATATTCTTACCGGGATGATGTAGTTCATGATAAACCTATTTTTATTTGTCGTACAGGAGATGTTTTGAAGATCAAGAAAGGTGTAATTAAGACTATTAAGAAAGAAGAATCGAAACCTGACATTATAACTTATTACATTAACGATGCTTATCAAGCGTGTAAAACTCATGATGATATGATTCGCAAACTTCATGCAATTACCGGGGTAGCAGAAGAAAGTGATCAACAGGGCTTTTTTGTATTACCCAAGAATTATCACAGGAAAATTAAAAATGTTATCAAAAGACTAGAAGAATTGGAAAAAGAGATATGCAATAAAGAAAATACCTTATAGAAAAGCATTATTTTGATTATTTTGGATATAAAGAGATAAAGGGTTAGGCAGATTAATCAAAAGGTAATACTATTGGGATAATGTTGCCGGTGTCAGGGCATAAATGGGGTCAGTTTTTTAAAAAACATCAGTAAGCAGAAAAAGTTGCACGGTTGGTAAAACATTAACATTTAGAGTGTTCATTTCATCAGGATTTACAAGGAAAGTTTGTCGAAAATTTATATTTAAAAAATAGAGGATTTTAGCAAAGGATGTTGAATAGCTTACTCAAGAGCTAATTAATTTAAGACAAATATAGAGTTTTTATTTATCAATTAAATTTAGTTTTGCTAAAAACATTACTTTAATAGCCGGCTTAATGGGACAAACATTCTACCGGTTTATTTTAATGCACGTACACATTAATTAATGGCATTTATCATTAGATACTTTTTAGACAAAAAGCCAAGTTAAGAAGGATTATGGTATTTAAATAATAATAATATCACTAAAATCGATGCACGCTTCCATTATGGATATCAGTTATAAAAAAGAAAAAAGCAGATATAAGAGGTTTATATAATGCGTTAATTATTTGGAAAGTTTCTTGCTATATTATTAGCAGGAGTTTGTCTGTTTACACAAGAATATGTAAAAAAAGAAAAGATGGATTATTGATTATGATTATATTAATTTTATATTAACAGGGCATATTTGGCATACATAGTTAGGTGAATTGCATTAAGATTAAGGGGGGATTTGAGAGTTTTTTCAAATAAGGAAATAAGGCACCTAAATGTAATGCCGTAAGTGTTATGCTATAAAAATTTAATAACATATCTTTGATTAGAGTTGGTTTTACAGTTTGACTGTGTATTTTTTATACACATTATTCAAACGTCAAATATTAATAAAATCAAGGGGGTTTCAAAATGTTAACAGGAAAAGAACTAGCTACAGTAGGAAAACCGGCAGGTGCGAGGACAAAGGAATTAATTGAAAAAAAAGAAAAATTTGTATCCAAAGGGATATCTACCGGTTTTTTTGCTTTTGTTGATGAAGCTAAGGGTGCTGTAATCAAAGATTTAGACGGGAATACTTATATTGACTTTTTCGCTGGTATTGGTGTGTTAAACGCTGGTCACTGTCCGGAACCGGTTGTAAAAGCTATTAAAGATCAAGCAGACAAGCTGCTCCACACTTGCTTTATGACTATTATGTATGATTCTTATGTAGAATTAGCAGAAAAACTATGTGCAATTACACCTGGTAGCTTTGAAAAGAAAGCCCTTTTTGTTAACTCAGGTGCTGAAGCAGACGAAAATGCTATTAAACTTTCTCGTGCATACACAAAGAGACCTGCGATTGTTGCATTTGATTCCGCTTTCCATGGCCGTACACTGTTGACCATGTCACTAACAAGTAAAGTTAAGCCTTATAAATATGGATTTGGTCCATTTGCTCCTGAAATTTACAAAGCACCTTATGCATACTGCTATCGCTGCCCATATGGCACCACCTATCCGGGTTGCGGCATGGCATGTCTTGAATATTTTGACAAGTTCTTTAAGGCTGAAGTTGACTCCGAAAATGTTGCAGCTATGATTGTTGAGCCGGTTCAGGGTGAGGGCGGTTTTGTGGTGCCTCCGAAGGAATTCTTACCTGGATTAAAGAAAATTTGTGAAGACAAGGGCATTGTATTTATTGCCGATGAGATTCAAACCGGATTTGGACGGACCGGAAAAATGTTTGCAGTAGAAAACTTTGGAGTAGAGCCGGATCTTATTTCCATGGCTAAATCAATTGCTTCCGGAATGCCGTTAAGTGCTGTTGTAGGTAAAACTGCAATAATGGATTCCGTAGATCCTGGCCAAGTTGGAGGAACCTATGCTGGTAGCCCAACTGCTTGTGCAGCAGGGGTAGCAACTTTGAAGATTCTCCAAGAAGACAACCTAGCTGATAAAGCTGAAGCTATTGGTAAAAAAGTTGAAGCCAGAATGAAAAAACTGCAGGAAAAATATGAGCAAATTGGCGATATCAGAAGACTGGGAGCTATGATCGGTGTAGAATTTGTTAAAGATGCAAAAACTAAAGAATATGCTCCTGAAATTTGTGCAGCTATCAATAAAGAAAACTTCAAGAACGGCTTAATGACCATTGGTGCTGGTATTTATGGAAACATTAACCGGATGCTAATTCCGCTCGTTATTACTGATGAGCAGTTAGATGCAGGTCTTGACATTTATGAAGCATCTATCAACACAGTACTTGGAAAGTAGTCAGCAAAATTAATTTAAGTTGAAATTCAAGGGTTAGGTACGTTTCTGATTAAAAATGTTGCTCCGGGGATAGAGGATCTATCCCCGGACAATAATATATTATTTTTAAGATGTACCGAGGGACATAAAAGGATTGGCTCAAAAAGGTTAATTATAAAAACACATAACAAATAAATATGCGGTATAGGAGGAAGTTAGTATTTCATCTCCCCAGGACTGGTGCAATAGATAAGAAGGGGATAGATATGTTCTTTTGCCTAAGCAGAGTTAGTGATCCGGAGCACAAAAGCGGGAGTTGCAATAATCTTTAAAGTGTTAAAGCTATTGTTGGCAAATCAATTGTACAAACTGTCCTCCCCCGTTTCTTTTTGGATCTATTAAAAAGGTAGATCAGATAACATTGAAAGAACTATTGTACATAAATGATTAATTACGCTTCCATGGCAGGGATAATCAAGAATAGTTAGTTCACATAGGGGAAGTAGGCTTGTGAAAAACAGGGCTAACTTACGATTATCAATTGCATGCAAATATGCATTAATTTAATTGCTATACATTGCAGACCTTATTCTTTTTTTGGAAATAAGCATTTATAATATGTTTATAAGAGCTTGAATAAATAAGTGTAATTTTGCACAAATGTGTTAAATGATATGTACTAAATTAGATAATACAGGGCTTATAATTAATGCGTCACTTCATGTATAATAGTTAATCGGTAGATAAATACTATTACTTGAAAATGATTGGCAAGATTTTTGTTATTAATAATTTTGTGTTATATTGCAATATTAAGTAAAACAATTAGGAGGCTAAAAAGATGTCGGTATTAAATGTTGATGCTTTTATGAAACAAGTTACAGCCAAAAATCCTGGAGAACCTGAATTTCTACAGGCTGTGAAAGAAGTTGTTAACTGCGTAGCACCATATATTGAAAAAAACCCTAAATACCAAGAGGCTAGAATTCTTGAGCGGATGGTAGAACCGGAGCGGATTATTATATTCCGTGTTCCTTGGGTTGATGACAATGGTGTAGTTCAAGTAAACCGCGGTTACAGGGTTGATATGAACATGGCTATCGGACCTTATAAAGGTGGATTACGCTTCCATCCTTCTGTAAACCTGAGTGTTATGAAATTCTTGGCATTTGAACAGGTATTTAAAAACAGTTTAACCACTCTCCCTATGGGCGGCGGTAAAGGTGGTTCCGACTTTGATCCTAAAGGCAAATCGGATAACGAAGTAATGCGTTTCTGCCAGTCATTAATGACTGAGTTATATAGACATATCGGACCGAATACCGACATCCCCGCTGGTGATATCGGAGTAGGTGCTCGTGAAATCGGTTATATGTTCGGCCAGTATAAGAGACTTACCAATGAATTTACCGGAGTATTAACAGGAAAAGGACGTAACTGGGGCGGCAGCTTAATTCGTCCGCAAGCTACCGGTTATGGTACTGAATATTTCTTAGAAGAAATGCTTAAGACAAAAGGTGAAACATTAGAAGGTAAAACCGTTCTAGCTTCAGGATATGGTAATGTGGGAACCTACTTCATTGAAAAGGTTAATGAGCGGGGCGGCAAAGTAGTTACTATTGGAGACGAAAATGGTTATGTTTATGATCCTGAAGGAATTAAGGGAGAAAAACTTGAATTCTTAAAAGATCTATGGGTTAAGTACAGAAAGCCTGCAAAAGATTATGCTGATCAATTCGGCTTGAAGTGGGTAGAAGGACGTCGTCCGTGGGAAGTTCCCTGTGATATTGCAGTACCTACTGCTACTCAAAACGAAATTGGTGCGGAAGATGCCAAGACATTGCTTAAGAATGGCTGCTGGTGTGTAGCAGAAAGTGCTAATATGCCGTGTACTGCTGAAGCAATGGAAATATTATTAGAGAGCAAGATTCTTTATGGTCCGAGTAAAGCTGTAAACGCCGGTGGGGTTGCTGTATCCGGATTAGAAATGTCCCAGAACAGCATGCGCTACAACTGGAGCAGTGAAGAAGTAGATGCGAAACTTAAGAGTATCATGCTAGATATTCACGAACAGTGTGTACGGTATGGTAAAGAAAACGGTTATATTGACTACTTCAAGGGTGCTAACCTGGCAGGCTTCGTAAAAGTAGCTGATGCCATGATCGACCAAGGTGTTGTATAAGATAAATAATTAATACGAACCAGTAGAAATCAGAGGGGAATTAACCCTCTGATTTTTTATTTCATTGTAAAAAAGCATTAGTGAAAACTTTATTCTGATACATTAAAGATATGCTCAAAAAATCTATACACATATTACAAATCATTGCTTTTCTTATTCTCGAGCAACATTTTTTTTAATATATAGTATTTTGCTGTAAAATATGGTTTGTTTTGAGACTCTCTAAGGTCATAACCGTATGCTCTTTTGCTGACGGCTAAAACAGGGGGTGCTTGAATTCTTTTGGCTATTGCAATCCCGGTATATAGTTTCCACCAACGTTCCAAGTCTTCAATGAAATGTTGAGTATTGGAAAAATAATGTTTAACCAGCCCCGGTGTACAACCGATTTTTTCTTCTAAGTTATTTTCCATATACCATAAAAGAATATCTTCCGGAACAGCTCTATTCCAAGATTCCGTAAAGGCCCGGAAAAGATAATCGTGGTAAGGATAAAAAAGTGGGTCACCTTTTCCCTGGTCCACAGCTTGCTCAAATGATAGTTCGGCACTGGGGACAAGGCTAATGATTTCCTGGGGAATTACTTCTGTTTGAAAAACATTTTTATTAAAATATGCGGCTAAATTATAAACTTGATGTTTCCAGAGATCCCCAAGTGCAGCTAGAAAACCAGCCTGGTCTCCATAAAGGGTTGAATAACCGATGGTTATTTCACTTTTATTTGCATTGCAGCTGAATCCCCCGCCGAAAGAAGCGGCTAAACCTGCCAGTATTCGGGCGGAACGGTCCCGAGCCTGAATATTTTCCTTTGTAAAAGAACTAATGGAGAGGTATAAATTATTTCCGGTTTTTAGATTAGTAATAGGTGCTTGGCTAAGTTGATTTACTGTAAAATCCACAGCCTCTTGAATAGGTATTACAGTGTAGAGGCACCCAAGATTATGGGCTAATTTTTCCGCCAGTTTTTTGGTTGTGTCAGAATTATAAATGCTGGGCATATTAACAAGAAGTACATTTTCCGGACCTAAAACATGAGTATAAAGGCAAGCGGCTACCGCAGAGTCAATACCTCCGGAAAGACCAATAACTACTTTTTTCATATCAATAGAATTCATAAACTTCTCGGTACCGTAATTTAGGGCTTTTAAAATACTTGCCGTATCATCATCGGCAGGAATATCAACAAGGGGTAGATTATTACCTTTGGTTGAGAGGTCCAGTTCCACACATCTTAAATCCGCTAAGAAGGACGGTGAAATACTTATTGGCTGACCTTTACTGTTATATACAGTACTACAACCATCAAAGGTATAAATAGTTTTACCGTTATTCTGGATACCAACATTGTTTAAATATACGAAGGGTGTACTCATTTCTTTTGCTTGGCGGGAAAAAAACCGAAAGCGCTTCTCATTTTTGCCCAGGGTAAAAGGAGAACAGGATATGTTAATAAATAGGTCTACCTGGTGAGCAGATAAAAATTTCATAGGCTGATAATAATAATCATCATACCAGCCGTCTTCACATAATATACAGCCAAGCTTAAGCAGTTCCCCGTTAATATTCACATTAACCGGCTGAAACAACTGTTGTGGGTTAAAATTTAGTTCCCCGGCAAGCTGCAATAAACTAAAAAAATACCTGCTTTCATCAAAACTCTTGTAACTAGGGTGAAGGGTTTTAATGCGGAATGGGTAAGGAAAGTTGTCCTGTCCAAGCAGGTGCCCGTTAGAGGCAATAAAACAGGCGTTGTATTTACGTACCCGGCCGTCGTTACCGGTCTTACTCCAGTCAATGCCTACATTGCCAAACACTGTGCAAATACCATCAGAGGCTTTTATTACTTGATGCCCGTATTCCTCACAATCTCTCAGAAAAGACCGTTGTTCCCAAGTATCACCTAGGAAATATCCGGGAAGTGCTAATTCAGGAAAAATGATTATTTTAGCATTTTGTTTTTTTGCTTCCGCAATCATGTTAAGCATTGTTTGGGTGTTTAAATCAGGCCTTCCCGGAATTACCTCCATTTGGCCTAAGACAATTTTCATCTGATGTACACACTCCTTATTTATTTGGACTGTTATTATTATATCTTTTTCTGCATCTGTCACTCATTTCCTTTAGCAGAAGTTTTTTGCTGAATCAGAAAGAAAATTCTAAAGCCTTAGGGTATTAATACAAATTTCAATTATTTTCAACTTCGATTTAATTTGATATACTAAATCAAGAAGTATAGGGAATTTTGGAGGGCAAGAATATGAAACTATGGGGCGGCAGGTTTGCCAAAAAGACGGACCGGTTGGTAGAGGATTTTCATTCATCAATATCCTTTGATCAAAGATTATACAAGCAGGACATTCTTGGGTCCATAGCACATGCCGAGATGCTAGGAAAGCAGGGTATTATTACCCTGAAGGAATCTGATAGCCTGGTGAATGGTCTAAAACAAATACTGAGGGATATAGAAGCGGGCGATATACAGTTTGAAATTGATGCCGAAGATATTCATATGAATATTGAAAAAATACTTACAGAAAGAATCGGGGAAGTAGGAAAAAAACTACATACAGCCCGTAGCAGAAATGACCAAGTAGCTTTAGATATCCGTATGTACCTAAAGGAAGAAATTAAAGAAATACTCACCTTATTGATAAAATTACAAGAAACAATACTAGAATTGGCCGGCCGCCACTTAGGTACTGTGATGCCGGGTTATACTCATTTACAGAAAGCTCAGCCTGTAACATTTGCGCACTATTTAATGGCCTATTTTCAAATGTTTATGCGGGATATTGATCGTTTAAAAGATTGCTACAAAAGGACTGATGTCATGCCCTTGGGATCCGGGGCATTAGCAGGTACCACCTTTAATCTGAATCGGGAAATGACCAGAGACCGGCTTGGGTTTTCTGCGATAACGGCTAATAGTTTAGACGGCGTTTCGGATAGAGATTTTAGTGTTGAGTTTTGTGCCGCGGCATCCCTAATCATGATGCACTTGTCTCGTATTTCAGAAGAGATTATTATCTGGTCAAGCCATGAATTTAAGTTTATCACATTGGATGACGGCTTTAGTACAGGCTCTTCCATTATGCCCCAGAAAAAAAACCCTGATGTAGCAGAATTGGTTCGGGGCAAGACCGGAAGGGTTTACGGAGATTTACTAGCTCTTCTGACAATGCTAAAAGGCCTTCCTTTAGCATATAACAAAGATATGCAGGAAGATAAAGAAGCGATCTTTGATGCTGTAGATACGGTGAAAAAATGCTTATTAGTATTTTCACCTATGATTGCGACGATGAAAGTTAATGAAGAGATAATGCGAAAGGGAGCAAAAGGTGGTTTTATCAATGCTACGGATGCTGCCGATTATTTGGCATCTCGTAATGTTCCATTCAGGGAAGCTCATGCTATCGTAGGAAGGCTTGTACTATATTGTGAGGAAACTGGTAAATCACTAGAGGATTTGGATCTTTCGGAGTTAAAAAAGTTTTCACCGGTATTTGAGGAAGACATTTTTCTTTATATTTCGTTAGATAAATGTGTCGAAGCGAGAAAAGTGCTGGGAGGACCAGCCCCGGAAGCGGTGAAAGAGTCATTGGTTTGGGGAAGAAAACAAATTGAGGAAACAGTATCTTGGATTAACGTTCATTAGGATAGAGGTGTAATTATTGTTATTCTAAGGCGAATAAGGTAAAATAATTATTCAATTTAGAAGGAATTGTTCCATTCATATCGAAGGTATAAATGCAGGGAAATATATTATTAGGAGGTTAGGAGGGGTAGGAAGGTAGAGCGCTTTAATAGATATGTGTATTATAACGATAAGTGTTTTAGTCTAAGGATGGAAGGATGGTAGAATTAAGTGAAAATATTTATTGTTTTTGCCTATGTATTTTTGCTATTTGCAGTTGGTTATTTTTCTATGAAAAAAACCAAAACTTTAAATGATTTTTTCCTGGGAGATCGTACAGTGGGACCATGGATATCTGCCTTTGCATATGGTACTACCTATTTTTCTGCTGTGATTTTTATTGGATATGCAGGAAAAGTGGGTTGGGGTTTTGGTCTTTCTGATTTATGGATAGTTATTGGAAATGCTTTTTTTGGAAGTTTTTTGGCCTGGAAAATATTGGCCGGACGAACCAGGAAGATGACTGAAAGACTCAATGCTATAACAATGCCGGAGTTTTTAGGAAGACGTTATCAAAGTAATGCTTTAAAAATAGTTTCTGCATTAATTATATTTGTGTTCCTAGTTCCTTATTCCAGTTCAGTATATATGGGACTTAGCTACTTTTTTGAGTCGATTTTTGGAATTCCATATGTATATGCCTTATTTTTTATGGCTGTGATTACGGCAGTATATCTGACAATGGGAGGATACTTTGCCGTAACCCTAACAGATTTTATCCAGGGATTGGTAATGATAGTTGGTGTGATAGTCATGCTGGTTTTTATTGTGGGAAGCCCTCAGGTAGGGGGATTGTCCAACATTATTCCTGCACTTTCGGCTATTGATCCTAAACTTGTTGCACCCGTGGGGCCTGCGGGACTGATTCCTTTAGCTTCATTAGTAATACTTACATCTTTAGGTCCCTGGGGCTTGCCTCAAATGACACAGAAATTTTATGCTGTAAAAAACGAAAAAGTGATTAGTACAGCATCATATGTTACTTTTTTCTTTGCCCTTCTAATTGCTTTTGGTGCTTATTTCACCGGTAGTTTAAGCCACCTTTTCTACGACAGCTTGGACCAAGTGGGGGGTAATATTGATAAGTTGATGCCCGCCATTATCAGCCAGAGTGTACCACCATCACTTGCTTTGATAATCTTATTACTTGTATTATCGGCATCAATGTCTACTCTCGCATCTTTAGTGCTGGTTTCCAGTTCAGCCGTTGCCGTAGATATGGTTACAGCCATAAAACCAAATGCGGACAGAAAAAAAATGATGTTTCTAATGAGAATTCTTTGTGTTGTTTTTATTGGTTTTTCCTTATATCTTGCATTGAAGCCCAATGTTATTTTGAATCTAATGGCTCTTTCCTGGGGGACAGTGGCCGGGTCATTTTTAGCACCTTACTTGTACGGACTATTCTCCCGTAAAGTGACTACTGCTGGGGCATGGGCCGGTTTAATCACAGGTTTTACCGTGTCAGTAGTTTTTACCTCAATATATCCTCAGTACACTACCGAGATTAGTGCCTTGTCGATGTTAGTACCCCTTGTGGTAGTTCCGGCAGTAAGTGCGGTAACTGAAAAGCTTCCGGATTCTCATTTAGAGGTAGTATTTGGGAAGAAGAGTATCAGTCCTGTAATAAGTGAAAAGAAGGATTTGGTAACAAGTGATTTAGGATAAAAAAGGTATGAATGAATGTTCCCTGCTCTATTAGAAAGATAATGATGTCAAACAGGTGACCAACTGTCCTATCTTAACCAGAGATATTTTTATTAATTATTCAAAATGATTTATGAATTGCCCTTACTATATTTAGCAAGGGCATTGTTGTCTTGATGGGTATTGGGTATTGTCACTCATTGGAAATAAGAGGAGTAAATAGCTTAAATAAGACCAGGGAAATACTAAAATATTATAAAAACAAGAAAGTTTGAAGGATAACAACATCCGTTGTCGAAATTCCCCTACCGTTGTGGTTTTGAAGTTCCATTAGTAAGACTATTCAATAGAGGAGATTGTTAGCATGCAAGACGTTAATGGGAAAGTGGTCTCAATTCAAAAAATAAACACAAATTATACAAAAATGATGTTAGAAGTGCCGGAAATTACAAAAATCAGTGAACCTGGGCAATTTGTTCATGTTGACTGTGGTCAAGGCGTTTACAGTTTATTGCGTCGTCCATTAAGTATTTACCGGGTTATCGGGAATGATTTAGGTTTACTATTTCAAATAAAAGGAGAGGGTACCAAATGGCTTGCCGACAGGCAGCCAGGGGACAAAATAAGTTTACTTGGACCTTTGGGACGCGGTTTTACCCTTCCTTCTCATGGTACTATTGTTCTAGTCGCGGGAGGAATTGGTATTGCACCGTTGTTTTTCTTAACTCAAGAAGCAATAAAAAAGCAATTGACGGTAGAATTTTTTTTTGGAGCTAAGAATCAGGATAGTCTTATTTTAGCAGACGGCCTGGAAAATTTAGGTGTCCGTCTCCATATTGCTATGGAGGACGGAAGTGCAGGTTATCAAGGCATGATAACTGATGTACTAAATAAGCAATTAAAAAATATAATTCCTCAAGCTATTTTTGCCTGCGGGCCCGAGCCCATGTTAAAATCGGTAACAAAAATAGGTATTGATACAGGGATAGAAACCCAAGTCTCCCTTGAGGCCAGGATGGCCTGCGGGGTTGGGGCTTGCCGGGGATGTGTTACCACAATCCAGAGAGAAGGGGAAATAACTTTGGAAAATGTTTGCAGCGAAGGGCCTGTCTTTAATGGAAGAGAGGTGGTTTTTCATGATTAAACCAAACCTATCGGTGGAAATTGCCGGTATTAAAATGAGAAATCCGGTTATGCCTGCTTCCGGGTGTTTTGGGTTCGGAGAGGAATATGCTCCCTTTATAGATATAAATAAGCTGGGTGCTGTAGTTGTAAAATCGGTGACTCTAAAACCCACGATAGGAAACAAACCTCCCCGGTTATGCGAAACTCCGGCAGGGATGTTAAATGCCATCGGCTGGCAAAACCCCGGTTTAGATGTTTTCTTAAAAGAAAAGCTGCCTTATTTGCGTCAGTTTAAGACTCCTGTTTTGGTGAATTTGGCTGGAAGGACGGTAAATGAATATGCTGAATTAGCTGCTGCTTTAGAAGGGGTTGAAGGACTGGCCGGTCTGGAATTGAATATTTCCTGTCCCAATGTGGAAGAGGGCGGAGTAGCTTTTGGGACAGATCCTGACTTGGCTGCCAAGGTGACAAGTGCAGTAAAAGAAAAAACATCCCTACCTTTGATTGTCAAATTATCACCTAATGTTACTGATATTGCCCGGATAGCACTGGCCATTGAAAAAGCAGGAGCCGATGCTATTTCACTGGTTAATGCTTTTACCGGAATGGCGATAGATATTCATACCCAGCGGCCTGTACTTGGTAATATCACCGGGGGATTAACCGGGCCTGCCATAAAACCAATTGCGGTTTATATGGTTTGGAGAGTAGCCCGGGTGGTAAAAGTTCCGGTCATAGGGATAGGTGGGATATTCCGTGCTGAGGATGCTATTGAATTTTTCCTGGCTGGAGCCCGTGCTGTAGCAGTGGGATTGGGAAATTTTGTTCGTCCCGGGGTAATGCTGGATATCATTGAAGGAATAGAAAAATACCTGACTGAAAAAGGAATTGATGATATTAATCAAATTGTCGGGGCTTTAAACTTAGATTAGATTAAATGTAAAGCTTCAGAAGCACATCATTTGGTGTGCTTCTGAATTTAAGATAATAGCTTAGATTAATTCATTTATTATTAATGTCCCCGGGGCATACAGAGGATCTCTTTGACGTTGGTATCAAAAATGTATGATGAGTGAGCCGGGGTTAATACCATAGCAGTGTCTGCACCTTTTCCGCTTCCTCCAACCGCAATAATTTCTTCCCCGTAGGGGATGAGTCCTGCATCTAAGGCCATGCTGGAAATTTCAATGCATACTTTCATTCCCTGGCCGAACATACGCAATGTATTGGAAATAATTTCCGCTGGAAAGATACCTTGAAACTTATACCGAAGAGCCCGATCAACACCTGCAAATAAATGGGTAGTTGTAAGCACATTAATATCTTCCTGTTGCAGCTTATTACGTATTAGCCGATCCATTTCATCCTCACCGGGCTTATTAAACCCTATTTGATGGGTAACGCATACAACTTCCATACCACATCCAGAAAACTTGAGGGCAGTTTCACCTGAACAGGATGCGACCACGATAAAATTGATTTTTAATTCTTTTGCCCGCTGTATGGCAATCCGGACAGTATCATCTGTATTATGCTTACCTTTCTTTTCAAAATATATCATTATTTAACCTCCTTCAAACCATCATAATAATATATTAACAAATATTAATATTTAAGTCATGAATTGCTGTTTCATTTAGCCATGAAAAATCTTTTATAAAATGAGGGAATCAAATATTGAAATTTGCCATAGTTTATGGTGTAATATTAATATTGTGTTTCAGGGAAAGCCCTGTTAATTGTTGTGATGAGGAGGGTGGATGAGTTGACCATAAATCAAATGCAGGCTCCAATTTTTGAGGCTTTAAAGAATTATATAAATGAAGGAATTATCCCATTTCACGTTCCCGGACACAAGCAGGGAAGAGGTTTGCCTGAATTTGTTGATTTTGTAGGAGAAAATGTGTTAAAAATGGATTTAACCTGTTTACCGGATACGGACAATATTTGTAATGCTATAGGCCCCATCAAAGAAGCTGAACAACTAGCTGCTGAAGCTTATGGCGCCGATAAGGCGTTCTTTTTAGTAAATGGTACTACTTCCGGAATTCAGTCTATGATAATGTCGGTATGTAACCCGGGTGAGAAAATTATTATGCCCCGCAATGCTCATAAATCCGCTATTGGCGGTTTGATTTTAAGTGGTGCTATTCCGGTCTATATGGAACCGGAGATTCATCCTGAGTTTGGGATTGCCATGTGTATTACTCCGGAAAATGTAGCCAGATCTCTAAACCAGCACCCTGACGCAAAGGCCGTTTTTGTTGTTTATCCTACTTATTACGGGGCAATAGCTGATTTAATTAATATTGTGAAAATTGCCCACAGCTATAATGTTCCTGTAATCGTAGATGAGGCTCATGGGGGTCATCTTAAATTTCACCACTGCTTGCCATTATCGGCTATTGAAGCCGGGGCGGATTTAGTTGCCAGTTCCACGCATAAACTGGTAGGATCAATGACCCAAAGCTCTGTTTTATTGGTAAATGAAGGATTAGTTAATCCTATGTCTGTAAAGGCTGTAATGAATATCACCCAATCAACCAGTCCATCCTATGTTTTGCTTTCTTCATTGGATTTGGCCCGAAAACAAATGGCTGTACAGGGAAGAGAGTTAATGGAAAAAGTTTTAGAATTATCCTTTTTAATTCGAAGGGAAATATCAGCTATAAAAGGTTATAAGTTAATGGGGGAAAATGTAGTAGGTGAGTATGGATGTATTGGTTTTGATCCGGCTAAAATAACCGTAAATGTAACGGGGCTTGGCATGTCAGGCTATCAAATGGAACAATTATTAAGGAGTAAATATAAAATTCAAGTAGAGCTTTCTGACCTGTATAATGTTATTTTCATCATTACGGTGGGTGATAATATGAATACGGTAAGAAGACTTATTGAAGCTTTAAAAGATATTGCTCAAGGTTGTTCTCCGGAAAAAGTAGTGCGTTTTTGTCCTCCTTTGCCTGCAATTCCGGAGGTAGCAGTTCCTCCCCGGGAAGCTTTTTATTATAATCAAACTAAGTCGGTACCGCTCCAGGATTCGGTTGGTGAAATTAGTGCGGAAAGTATTATGGCTTATCCTCCTGGCATACCTTTAATTTGTCCCGGAGAGCGTATTAGCCAGGAAATAGTAGATTATGTCCATATTCTGAAACAAGAGCATGCAGAGCTACAGGGAACGGAAGATATCTCCATTAATAATATCAAAGTTCTATCTCGCTACTTGGTGCTGATTCCAAGAAATGAACAAGAAGTATCTGAAGGTAATGTAGGGTAAACTAAATAATGGAGACGAAATGATATAATTTGTTTCGCTATTCGGGACCTGGGCTGGATTGTTACTGATGTAGATGTATAAAAAATGTGAATAATGGCCCAAACTTGGATACTTTCTGATATAATTAGTAAATTCTATTGAATTAAGTTAATAATCTAAATAATAAGAGGCTGAAACGATGATTTTTAGAAAAGCGAAAATGACAGATGTAGAACAAATTCACAGCATCATAAATAAATATGCGGAAATGGGATTAATGTTGGCCAGATCGCGCAGTTGCTTATATGAAGGATTACGGGAATACACTGTTGTAGAAAAAGACAAAAAAGTTATTGGTCTGGGCGGCTTGCATATTTTATGGAGTGATTTGGCGGAAGTCCGTTCCGTGGCTATTTTGCCTGAATATATCAAGTTTGGGATAGGACAAAAATTAGTACAGGTTTTAGAAGATGAGGCTAAAGATTTAGGTTTGCCGAAGGTATTTGCTTTGACGTACCAACCGGGTTTTTTTGTTAAATGCGGCTATTCAGAAATTTCACATAAAGACTTGCCTCAAAAAGTTTGGAAGGAATGTATCAACTGTCCAAAGTTTCCTGATTGTGATGAGCATGCTCTTATTAAGCTGCTCTAAAGAGAATATTACTAATATTTAATCAAAAATCAAGCAAGGCTCGCAAGAGCCTTTTTTAAATATATCTTATAGATTGAAATAATTGTTTTGTGAAAAAAGTGTTATTTGTGGTTTGTAATTAGAGGAAAAGAATAGCTTTATTGTCTTGGAAAAAACATTATGCGTTTGCAAAAAGGATTATTAAAGTGTGCTGTGGAATAAATTTTCTTATAATAACATCAGAATATTTGGAACAATACTGATAAAGCTTCGTCTATAATATGTGAACTTGTATCTTGCATGGGGGAGAAAAAATGAACAGGGGTAATCTATTTTTTTCTTATAAGGTAATGTTCATTCTTTTAGTTGGTTTATTTGTATTATTCAGTCAAGGTTGTAAACAAGTAGATGTAACAAATGCATTTTCGGAACAGATTAATATGGTTCCAACACTCTCCGACAGTGCCGGGGTGGAAATTAATTCTGATTTTCTTTTATTGTCAAACACGAAAATTGATTGTGACGCTGTTAAGGATAATCTTTCAATAAAACCCAATATTAATTTTACAGTTAAAGAGCAAAGCGGAAATGTATTAATTATGCCTGAACATTCTCTAAAATTAAACTGTGTCTATCGTTTTGTCTTAAATTTAAATGAAGGTGATCCGTTAAAATGGGCTTTCCAAACAAAAGGTGATTTTAAAGTTGATTCTACCGTACCCCGGGATAAATCTACAGGTGTTCCCACTAATACCGGAATTGAGGTAACTTTTAGTCATTCAAATTTTGAAAGTCCATCAAGTTATATCGAAATCAGCCCAAAAGTTAAAGGGCGTTTTGAAATACGTAGGAATACGTTGGTGTTTATTCCTGAAAATCTTGAGCCGGCTCAGGTTTATACGGTTAAAATTAAAAAGGGATTGAAGCTTTCAGGTAGTAATGATCGTCTTGATAGGGATTATGTTTTTCAATTTGAGACTCAGGACCCGGCAAAGCATAATAAGGTAGATATTAATTGGGAACTGTTCAATGATACTATGGAGTTTACTACAAAATCTAAGCCGGCAGTATCCATAGGCATATACGGAGATATGGAAACCGCTCCTGAGGCAGCGGTAGATCTATATAGATATAAAGATGCCAGAGAATATATTGAAAAAATCCGGCAAAGGGAGGAAATCCCCTATTGGGCCTATTATAGTCGCCAACAGTATTTGGTAGATCCAAGTACTCTCATTAAGGTAGCAAATTTTAAAACCAAGTTAAAGCGTTTTGATTCTGATGCAGTTATAGAATTTCCCCGATCTCTCCCGGCAGGATACTATTTAGCTGATATTTCCATTAAAAATATCCGGCACCAACTGATGTTTCAAGTAACGGATATGGGTGTATATAGTGCATTGGCTGATAACCAAGCGGTGGTATGGGTTAATGATTTAGCCGGAGGTAATCCCATTTCCAATGCAAAGGTGACATTATGGGATAGTGAAAAGTCTGTCTGGACTGATGCTAAAGGTTTTGCCCGAATAGATGCAGATGATTTAAAAGAAGGGGACAAGGGTATTTATTTAGTAGTTTCAGATAACAAAAGGGAAACTGTTGCTATCGTTATTCCTGAGTATGATCGATCGGAAGAAGAAGGTTTAGAAAAAGTTGATCAAAATTACTGGAAATACCTTTACCTTGAAAGAAACCTTTATCAACCCGATGACACAATTAACTTTTGGGGTATAATTAAGCCCAGAGAGAAAAACAATTCTGTTTCCGGCGGAATTTCCGTATCCGTAACGAAGTGGGATAAAGGAGAGGAAAAAGTTTCTCTTACTAGTCGAAATGTGACTCTAAATGGAATAACCTTTACCGGAAGTACAAAGCTGCCTCATTTGGTTCCCGGCAACTATAGTCTCATCGTAAGGTTAGGAGAACAGGAAATTATCCGGCAAGGATTTGAGGTTCAACAATACAAAAAATCATCCATTAAGCTGGAAGCAGAGCCAAGCAAAAAAGCAATATTTGCCGGAGAAGAGATGAACTTTAGTATAAAAGCGGCCTGTTTTGAGGATACGGTTGTACCTAATGTTACATTAAACTATTGTATTGATGAAACCGGTCAGATTACTACAGATAATACCGGAAAGGTGGTTTTGTCATACTGTCCCCAATACCAGAGGGATGTAAACACACCCTTTAGTTATAAGTATCTTTATTTGACAGCTGCTCTTCCGGAAAGCGGTGAAGTTACCGGGGGGGCTCAGGTGATAGTATTAAATAACGATGTTGACATTGAGGCTTCCGGTAGGGTTACCGGTAATAAAGGTCAGGTAGATATAGAACTTAGAAAACTAACAGTTGATCGGGTGAACAAAGGACAGGCAGAACCCTGGGATGAGAAGGCTTTTGAAGCAGGGATAGTTGCTTATCACCCTTCAACAGTGGAGATATACCGTCAGGAATGGGAGAAGATACCGGAGGGAGAATACTATAATTATATTGAAAAAAAAGTTGAAAAAAAATTCCGATATGAGGAAAAAAGAGTGTTTGTTTCTAAAAAGACCATAAGAACTGGTTCTGACGGAAAAGCGGCACTTATTTTTAATACGGAGCCCCATCAATCTTACTGGGTGAAAATTAGTACATTTGATCTGCGTGGTAATGAGGCAAGCACAGAGATTTTTTTGTCCGGATCCGGAAATAATAAAGGAGATAATAATCATTGGTATCATTTAACCGGCCAGGATGAGCAGGGCAAATATCGGACCGGTGATATAGTTAGGTTAACTTTCAAGGATAATGAAACTGACGTAGCGGATCGAAAAAACAGTTTCATGTTTTTGGTTAGCGGGAATGGAATTATTTCAAGTGACATTCAAAGCAATAGTATCTTTAGCACTGAGTTCAAGGAAGCAGATATACCAAACTATTGGGTGCGAGGAGTGTATTTTGACGGAAAATTCTATCATGAAACGGCAGATTATTTTGTTTCTTTCGATGAAAAAGAAAAGGTATTAGATATAAGTATCCAGACAGATAAAAAGTCTTATAAGCCTCAAGAGATGGTAAATGTTACTGTAAATGTTAAGGACAAACAGGGGCGTCCTGTAGTAGCTGTTGTAAACTTAAACTTGGTTGATGAGGCTTTGTATGCTTTGGAAGAGCAGAAAGTTGATTTTTTGGCTGATTTGTATGGGGATTATCTTGAGACAGGTATTATGGGAACTACTCTTACCCATAAAGAACCAAATATGCGTGACGGGAGTGCGGAAAAGGGAGGAGAGGATGGCTCAAAACAGCGGGATTATAAAGATGCTGTATTTTTCCACACTTTAACTACGGATGAATCCGGTAAAGGGCAAGCTTCCTTCCGGATACCTGATAACCTGACTTCTTGGAGGCTTATATGTCAGGCAGTGACTGAAAAGTTGGAAGGAGCAAGCGGTACTGCTAATATAAAGGTTAAAGCCCCCTTTACTGTAAATGCCGTACTAAATCAAACCTATTTAACAGGTGATCAGCCAATTGTTACTCTTAAGTCTTTGGGCAGTGGTTTAAATGAAGAAAAAAAGATTAATTATTGTGTTAATCTAAAGGGAAATAGCCCATTTCAGACAATTATGAAAGGGAAGGCATTTGAAGCTGTACCCGTAGCTTTACCTCCATTAAATAAAGGGTCATATGAACTTATTGTAAAAGCTGAAACAGAAGATGGTGTGTCGGATATCCTCTACCGCTCCTTTGACGTGACGGATACCATGATGTCTTATGAGAAAAATAGCTTTTACTTGCTGGATCCCAAGACAAAAATTAAAAGTTGGGGTGAGCAGCCTGTTAAATTAATATTCTCAGATTACCAGCGCAGTCAAGTTTATAACCTATTGCGGTCCTTGACAACAAGTGAAGGGCTGCAAAGGGTAGATCAAAAGGTTGCATCGGAAATGGCACGAAGGTTGATAAATAAATACTATCCTTATGAATCTTTTCAGGGAGCATTACCCGAACAAGATCTTGGTTTGTACCAAACGAAAAATGGAGGAGTGGCACTTTTACCTTATAAAGGAGCAGATTTGGAAGTAACAGCAAAAATAGCTGCTGTAGCCAAAGATGAGTTTGATCAGGCGGCTTTGAAAGACTATTTTTACCAGATAGTAAAAAATTCCCGAGAAAGCAGGGAACGAGTTATCATATCATTATATGGATTAGCGGCATTAGAGGAACCGGTATGGCGGGAAGTAAACCTGATAAAGAAAGAAAAAGAGTTAACATTAAAAGAACATTTATACCTTACTCTTGCCTTAGCTGAGTTAGGTGATAATCAGCAGGCAAAACAATTGCTGAAGACATTATTAAAAAAATATGGTGAAGAAAACGGACCGTATTTACAAATCAATGCCCTGAGTAAACAGGATGATATGATGGAAGCCACTGCTCTGGCTGCTCTTGCGGCAGCAAAAGTAAACCTTGATGAGCAGTATCAGCTTCAGCAATATGTAATGGATAATCAAGAACAAGGAATAGTATTATGTTTGGAAAAATTAATGTTTCTTCAGGAAAGTCTGCCTAAAATGCCCTTAGGGGACACAGGATTTTCTTACTCTCTGAAGGGAGAAGAAAAGAAGGTTAATTTAAAGGCCGGTAAGGATTTCACCCTTTTACTAACACCGGAAGATTTGGCTCAATTAAAATTTGCTCAAATCCAGGGCCGGGTTGGGGTTACTGTGCTTTATTCGGAGAAGCTTACTGCATCCCAAATATCTGACTCTTCCGGTATTCCGGTAACAATAACCAGAAGTTATAAGTCTTACGGTAAAAATAAGGAAGAACTTAAGAACGGTGATTTGATTGTAGTTTATGTTTCCTGCAGTTTTAAAGAAAAAGTAACAGCAGGAACGTATAAAATTACTGATTATTTACCAGCGGGATTAAAGATTGTTCAAAGACCCTATAATAAGGGGCTGATGGACCAAGATGTGGGGTATCCGATGGAAATTAATGGGTCGAGAGCAGTGTTTCTAGTGCCTGAAAAGGGTTCCTTTTATTATTATGCACGGGTAGTAAATTCAGGTAAATTCTTGGCGGAAAGTGCTTTTGTTCAGAATAACAAAACAGACGAGATTTATGGAATATCTAACCGGAAGACGGTGATTATAAAATGAGAAAAATATTAATTATTGCTCTGGTTATCTGGATTGTCGTATCATTTGCCGCTATTACCAGTGGAAAAACGGGAACCGGTGTGAAACCTGGTACGTACCCCCCAGTGCATACAAATAATTTTTTTGATCCTGCTTATTTTTATACTGGTAAGTTTTCAGAAATTGTTTTTAGCGGCGACATCCGTGGTGCAGTAATACCACATCATCTATTGGCCCATAAGTCTATTGCCCAAGTATTTGCTTATTTAAAAAGACAGAATCCATCCACAATTATCTTAATTGCGCCAAACCATCATAATAATGGGGAACAGGCAATAACCAGTTCCCTGGGGTGGCAAACACCTTTTGGTGTAGTCGAAGCAGATGATAAGCTCATTTCTAGGTTGCAGGATAAACATTTATTGAATCAGGATGACCAGATTTGCGGACAGGAACATGCTGTAGGTAATATTATGCCCTTTATCAAATATTACCTTCCACAAACTAAGGTGGTACCGATTATTTTGCACAGTGATATCTCGTTGACAGAGGCTAATATGCTTGGCACACAGTTAGCCAAACAAACAGGAAAGGACACAGTTATGATAGCTTCCGTTGATTTTTCCCATGGTTTAAAGGCCGGAGAAGCCAAAATAAAAGACCAGGAAACATTGGCTGTGTTACGGAATGGAAATATGGGCCGTCTGTTTAATATGGGAAATGAATACTTGGATTCTCCAGCTGCCATCGGGGCATTGTTTAGTGCCATGAAATATGTTGGAATACAGGATTTTAGTGTTTTGGAGCATATCAATTCTGGTGATATCTTTAAAAATAAAAAAATAAAAACTACCAGTTATTTTACTTTATTATTTTTTCAATAATCAAAAATAGTATTCTAAGTGAGATGATAATGGGGTGTTGTAAAGTTGAATCGTGCTATCTTTTGGGGGTTGTTGGCTTTATTTGGAGGAAGTATATGGTATGCTGTAAAAGGGATTAAAGTTTTAATAAAACTAAAAAAATGGAATTTATTGATAGGATATGTAATATTTATTACTAGTTATCCTGTTGTTTTAAATATTGTTTACCAAATTGAAAACGGGCACCTGCGCTTGTGGGCGGCTGTTCCCACCGTTTTTGCCGGTTTTATTTGGTTTACATCGGGCTATTTATTGAATGGTTTTGTGGAAAAAATTAGTGTAGCCTCTCATCGCCCATATCAAGGTTTTGATTCAGATAAAAGTAAGGTAGCAGGAGGAATATTATTTTTATTTGGTGCCGGTATCTGGTATTATGGAGCTTTTCACCCGGAACTGGTTAAGTTCTGGCAAAAAGGATTGCTTATTACATCAATGATTTTTGTTTTTTTTGGATTGTCCAAATTGTTAAGATATGTGTATCTCCAAAATAAGGGAGAGATGCCGGATAATGATTTTCCGCTGGAGTGAATGGATAATTTCCACGGTGCTTTTTATCCTGGTTGTTCCGATAATAAGTGTGTTGTTTAGGTGGTTTAATGTATCCGGATTAATGTCTCTTATAATAGCTGTTTTAATAATGATAGTTACTGCATTTTGTTTTCGTCGTCAAATTTATCTGGTTAAAAGAATATTAAAAAAGGCTGCCTCAATTAAATTTTTTACAGAATTTATTATAATTGTATTTTTATTATATATCTTGATAGTTACCTTTTTTGGAACCCTATATTTTTTTATTGCCCTTTTTTTTAGGCCCGAGGTCTCTTATTTTGAATGGTTTTATTTCAGTGCAATTACTCTAACTACGGTAGGATTCGGAGATATAATCCCTTTAAACAGCTTCATGAAGCTGCTGGTATCGATAGAAAGCTTTATTGGTTATATTTTTCCTTCAGTGGTTTTTACGATTGGTTTAGGTATAATTCTTAGACAAAATAAAATATGAACATTTTACAATCCCTTGCAGCATATACCTGACGGGCTGAGCATAATAATTATGATAAATGCTTATCAGGAAGGGAGGGATTGTATGGAGGGGAAAACAGAATTTTTTTATGATATTCATTGCCACGTAATGAATTTAAGCCATCCAAACTTTCTCGCCTTTTTGCGCCAGTTTGAATTACCCGCAAAACAAAAACCTTTTCGAGTCTTTATCACCGTAAATCTTGTTATGCTAGCTTACTTTATACTTAATTCATTAAATAACAGATTCCTTTATTTTGTTTTGGACAAAACCGGTATTCAGGATATTATCAACCGGGTAAAAAATTTGCTGGTAATCATGGAAAATGATGCCGGAACAGTTTTCAGTTTGTTAGAGCAAGATGTTCAAAAGCATTTTTGCATGGAAGGGAAACTGGTTATCGGTGATATTATTTTTCAAAAAATAGTGCTTACTCCTTTAATGATGGATTTTGGGTACAAAAACATGACCGATCCTCGCGTTTATTATCATGTCAAGCCTGTAAAAAAGCCGGTGGTTTCTCAAGTAATAGATCTATTTTATGGGATCAAGGAATATCTAAATCATGATGACGGTAACGGAAGGATTTTTGAAATATATCCATTTTTAGGTATTAATACTGCAAATTACAGCTTAAACCAGGTAATTGATCTTTTAGATAAATATTTTAGTGGCTACACTGGTTCGCGGGTTGATCTTTTTGGTAATATGGGGAAATTTAACGGGGATATTGAGAGTTTGACGGCAAATTATTTTTCGGGGATTAAAGTTTATCCTCCTCTAGGCTTCGATCCTTGGCCGGAAAACAGGTGGGAAAGAAAAAAAGTAGAATATTTATACGACTATTGCAGTAATAAATCTATTCCTATTACTACCCATTGTAGTTTAGGAGGGTTTCGCACTGTTAATCTGAAAAGTGCCGAAGAATTTACTTCGCCTTTCCGATGGCAAAAGGTCCTATCTAAGTTTCCCCATCTAAGACTTAATTTTGGCCATTTTGGAAACCAAGGAGTTTGGGATGAATGGGCAAGAGCAATTGTGAATCTAGTAGTGGACTACGAGCATGTTTATACAGATTTTTCATGCCGTGCTTTTCATAATAATTATTATAAGTCTTTAAGCAAGTTTGTTCATAGTTTTGATACCGAATATCAAGAAAAATTAAAACAACGTATATTATTTGGTTCAGATTTTATGATTAATTTATTATGGATTGATTCATATTACCGTTACTTGAGTGTTTTTGCCGGGACTCCCCAATTTTGTTCTCAAGAAAAGCATGATTTTTGCCATAGTAATCCGGTACGGTTTCTCTTCCCAGGCAGCATTGGAAAAATATTCTATGGTGGGTTTCCAAAGGGCAGTTAAGAAAAACCGAACCTCAGCCCGGTTTTTCTTAACTGAATACTTCAATAGTGCGAAGGGTTTTTTAGGTAACATCCACTAAATTTTGCTTATTTGTTTCTTTGCACGCCAGTAAAATAATTTTCTCTTGGGTTTGGGGTTTATTATTTAAAAAGTCTTCTGTTTCCTGGATTTTTGCCAGTTCTTCTGGGGTCAATTCAGCTAACTCCATGTCTTTCCTGATCAAAGTATTACCTCCTTTAATTTTTTTCATAGATTATTCTTCCCCGAAAATCCCTAAAATAATCTTGACACCGGTGTAACCCTTTTGTATACTAAGCTATAAATATGCTTTAGAATAATAAGTAAAAAACGATGAGACAGACATGTTGTTGGATTATGGGCGGATTCAGAGAGCCGGGGCAAGCTGAAAACCGGTTTCGCTCCACACCAGCATCCTCACTGACGAGTTGCTCTGTTGAAAAGGTATGGGCCTTAGTAAACGGATGCCGGGGATACCCGTTATCTTTGTGCCGAAAATGGAGCACATCAAGTGGTCGTTAATTAACGACAAGCAGGGTGGTACCGCGGAAATAACCCTTTCGTCCCTGACAATTGTTTTATTTTAGATTGTCTGGGAGAAGGGGTTATTTTATCTTTTACATTGATTATATATAATAGAATTACCGGGAGGGATTGATAAAATGGGACTTACGATTTATTTGGACGGAAAATATGTGAAAGAGGAAGACGCAAAGGTTTCCGTATTTGATCATGGATTGCTCTATGGCGATGGAATTTTTGAAGGGATAAGAGCATATTATGGCCAAGTTTTTAAATTAAAAGAACACTTGGTTCGCTTGTATGACGGAGCTCGGACCATTGGATTAAAAATAAATGAAACACCGGAGGAAATGGAACGTGTTGTTGCGGAAACATGTAAGCGGAATAACATTTCAGACGGGTATATTCGTTTAGTGGTAACCAGGGGTAAAGGGGACCTTGGTTTAGATCCCCAAAAATGCCCCAGGAGTACTACTTTCTGTATTGCAGCTACAATCAGTTTATATCCCGAGGAGTTATATCAATCAGGCCTGCACCTGGCAACGGTAGCTACCCGTCGCAACATTGCCGAGGCATGTAATCCCCGGGTTAAGTCTTTGAATTATTTAAATAATATTTATGCAAAAATTGAGGCTAATTTAGCCGGTGTCGGTGAAGGGGTAATGCTGAATAATGAGGGGTATGTAGCTGAGGCTACCGGGGATAATATCTTTTTTGTCCGGGGTGGGATCCTGTATACACCGCCTATTTCTGCTGGACTTCTTGATGGTATCACTAGGAAATGTGTTATTAGCTTGGCAAAAAAGCGAGGAATTGAAGTTAGAGAAGTTCTTTTTACTCGGATGGATTTATATACAGCTCACGAGTGTTTCCTTACAGGGACAGCTGCAGAAGTTATTCCTGCAGTTTTATATGACGGACGTGTTATAGGAGACGGGAAACCAGGTGAAATTACCCAAATGCTCATCCAGGATTTTCGAAATTATGTAAAGAATGCTCCTGATAGTACAAAAATTTTTGAATAATTGTTTTGAACATTTTTCCAATTACACAGCTTACGCAAAACGAGGGGATGATTATTATGAAAAGTGTACAGATGAAGGAAGGATTAGATAAAGCTCCTCATAGATCCTTACTGAGGTCTTTGGGATTAACTAATGAAGAAATTAACCGTCCTATTGTCGGAGTAGTAAATTCATTTAATGAGGTGGTTCCCGGACATATTCATTTAAGGTCTGTTGCAGAGGCTGTAAAAGCCGGGGTACGCATGGCAGGAGGTACTCCTTTAGAATTTCCCGCTATAGGTGTTTGTGATGGTATTGCTATGGGCCACCAAGGAATGAAGTATTCCCTGGCCAGCAGGGAACTGATTGCCGACTCCATCGAAGTTATGGCTATGGCTCATGCTTTTGATGCCCTTGTTTTTATACCTAACTGTGACAAGATAGTACCGGGGATGTTGATGGCAGCTGCCCGTTTGGATCTTCCCAGTGTTTTTGTCAGCGGAGGCCCAATGATTACCGGTCGCTATCGCGGAAAGGAACTTGATTTAAATTCTGTCTTTGAAGCTGTCGGAACGTATAGTGTTGGGAAAATGTCTCTGGAAGAACTTGAGGAAATTGAAAAGAATGCTTGTCCCGGGTGTGGTTCTTGCTCAGGAATGTTTACGGCAAATTCCATGAATTGCCTTACCGAGGTATTGGGGATGGGTCTGCCTGGGAATGGGACAATTCCTGCCGTATACTCAGGGCGGATCCGCTTGGCTAAGCAAGCGGGGATGCAGGTTATGGATATGCTGAGAAACAACATTGTTCCGTCCCAAATAATGACCAAACAAGCTTTTTACAATGCTTTGACGGTTGATATGGCTTTGGGTTGCTCGACAAATACCATACTTCATCTTCCTGCCATTGCTTATGAAGCAGGAGTGGAATTGAATTTAGATATTGTAAATGAAATCAGTGAAAAAACACCGCATATATGCAAATTGGCTCCCGCAGGCCATCACCATTTGCAAGATCTTGATGAAGCCGGAGGGATTCCGGCAGTAATGGCGGAATTGAATTCTGCCGGATTAATAAATACCGATATTATCACGGTAACGGGCAAAACCGTAGGGGAAAATATTGCCGGCCGAAAGGTGTTAAATTTCGAGGTAATTAAAAGCATTAAAGATCCTTATAGTTCTAAAGGAGGCTTAGCTGTCCTCAGGGGCAACCTGGCTCCGGAGGGTGCCGTGGTAAAAAAAGCGGCAGTAGCACCAGAAATGATGCGGCATAGTGGTCCTGCCAGAGTATTTAATAGCGAAGAAGAAGCGTCAGAGGCGATACTGGGAGGAAAAATCCTCTCCGGGGATGTTATCGTAATTAGGTATGAAGGCCCTATCGGCGGTCCGGGAATGCGCGAGATGTTAACTCCTACCTCTGCTGTTCAAGGAATGGGATTAGGTTCTTCAGTGGCTTTAATTACCGATGGCCGTTTTTCCGGTGCAACTAGGGGTGCTTCTATTGGTCATGTATCACCGGAAGCAGCTGAAGGCGGTTTAATCGGTCTGGTTGAAGAGGGTGATATTATTAACATTGATATTAACGCCGGAAAACTGGATTTAGCCCTAAACGAGGAGGAAATCGAACGGCGGAGAAACAATTGGATAAAGCCGGAACCAAAGATTACTAAAGGATATTTAGTAAAATATGCTCAAAGAGTAACCTCAGCAGCTAAAGGAGCCATTATTATCAGGTAGTTCAGGTTGAATGGAAAAACTTAGCTGAACTAATTAATTAATGGATGCCGGGGCTCGAGTCCCGGTATGTTTATAACATGGAGGTCTATTATGCGGCATACTTTGTCGGTATTGGTAGAAAATCGTGCTGGAGTTCTCGCCCGAGTGGCAGGAATGTTTGGTCGCAGGGGTTATAATATTGAAAGTTTGGCTGTAGGTACGACGGAAAATCCTAAAATATCCCGTATGACCATAGTTGTTGAGGGTGATAATCATGTTATTGAACAAGTAACAAAACAGCTCCATAAATTAATAGAAGTACTAAAAGTCAGTGATATAACTAATGAGGAATATGTTGAAAGAGAACTAATGTTAATTAAGGTTAATGCTGACCCGGTTCAGCGTAGTGAAATCATGCAAATTGTTGATATTTTTCGGGCTCGGATTGTTGATATCGGGTATAAAACATTGATTATTGAGGTTACCGGAGACCAGGGTAAAATAGCAGCCATTGAAGCAGCATTAAAACCTTTTGGTATTCGTGAGTTAGTGCGTTGCGGTAAAATTGCCATGGTCCGGGGACCAAAAGCAAAAATGGGTTAAGGGAGGACCCCATGGTGAAAATTACAGGGGCACAAGCAGTTGTAAAGAGTTTGGAAGCTGAAGGTGTAGAATTTATTTTTGGATACCCTGGTGGTGCTATCTTGCCTGTTTATGATGCCTTAATTGAATCTAGTATTAAACATATACTGGTGCGCCATGAGCAGGCTGCTGTTCATGCTGCCAGCGGTTATGGCAGGGTAAAGGGAACAACCGGTGTGTGTATGGCAACCTCCGGTCCTGGTGCTACTAATCTTGTTACCGGAATTGCTACCGCTTATATGGATTCTATTCCCATTGTTATAATTACCGGTCAAGTGTCTACCCAAATGGTGGGGACTGACGCATTTCAGGAAGTAGATATTACCGGGATTACCCACCCGATTACGAAACACAGTTATCTGGTGCAGGATGCCAATGATATTCCCAGAATATTTAAAGAAGCTTTTTATATTGCCCGAACTGGGCGTCCCGGTCCGGTTTTAATCGACTTACCCAAAAATGTTGCGGATAGTATCTGCCAGGAAAATATTCCCGAAAAAGTCTCTTTGCCTGGATATAAACCTACTGTACACGGCCATTATACACAAATTAAGACGGCTTGCCATCTTATGAAAGATACGAAACGGCCGGTTATTCATGCTGGCGGAGGAGTGATCAGTGCAGGTGCGTCTCAAGAGCTGGTGCAGTTGGCGGAGTCCCTGCAAGCACCGGTAACAACAACATTAATGGGCATAGGTTCAATTCCTTCAGACCATGCTTTATGTCTGGGGATGCTGGGAATTCACGGAACATCGTCGGCGAATTATGCCGTAACAGAATGTGACTTGCTAATAAGTATCGGTGTTCGCTTTGATGATCGTGTTACCGGGGCGGTTAACAAATTTGCTCCTGAAGCTAAAGTAATTCATATTGATATTGATCCTGCAGAGATTGGTAAAAATGTCCGTGTCAACGTTCCTATTGTGGGGGATGTTAAACTAGTTTTAGAAGCAATTAATAAACAAACAGAGCCGGTGGAACGGCCTGAATGGATAGAACGTCTTGGTATTTGGAGAAAAAAGGATGACCATTGTTCTCCGGAAAAAGGAGATATCCTTACCACTCGTAAGGTAATTGAACGGCTTAGTATTCTTACCAATGGTGAGGCGGTTATCACAACAGATGTAGGACAGCACCAGATGTTTGCGGCTCAATTTTCCCGGATAAAATATCCGAACAGTTTTCTTAGTTCCGGTGGGCTAGGAACTATGGGGTATGGATTTCCTGCCGCCATCGGGGCCCAGTTGGCAAACTCTAAGGCAAAGGTAATCTGTATTACGGGAGACGGCAGTTTTCAAATGAGTATGGCAGAATTAGCTTCAGCACAGGAACAAAATCTGCCTGTCAAGGTACTGGTATTTAATAATTGTTGTTTGGGATTAGTACGCCAGCTACAGCACTTTTACTATGATGGACGTCAAACAGCAGTGAAATTTACAGGAAATCCTGATTTTGTAAAGTTAGCTGAAGCTTATGGTATTTCCGGATATAGAATTTCTCAGACAACGGAAATTGACCCGGTATTAACAGATGTATTAAATAATGATAAATTAAGTGTTGTAGAGTGTGTTATTGACTGTGAAGAGTTTGTTTATCCTACGGTTTTAACCGGTAAGGGTTTAAATGAAATGATTACTGCGAGGGGAGGTTATTAATGAAAATGGCCGCTTTAAGGAATTGGCGGACAAAAAGAAGCAAATTACAGATGCTTATTTAGAAGCTCTGGTAAAAAAACCAGATTAAAATGTTCCCCCAAATTGGCATTTGGAATATCTTAATATTTGCAGCGGTACAGGGGTAACACCAACTACTACTGTTTGGTTTATCAGTGAAGACTGGGTTTTGAAGAGGCATCATGCGGAGATGGCCCTATTAATGTTGCTTTTAGGCGTTGGAAAGAGTTACCGGAATACAGGCAGTGCTTTGCGTTACTCCTTATATGCTGTAACGATGCTATTAGTGAAGTAACCGTACAAATTGAACAAATGGAAAGGTTTTTATAGGAAAAGTTATTAGTACGGACGTTTTAGAAGCATCTTCTTTAGGTTATTTAAATGCTATAAATAAAGTGATTTTTGAAAATATAAATAAGTAAAACCCATAAACCAAGAAATACGGAGGTGTATTTAATTAATTATGGGGATGACCATTACGGAAAAAATCCTGGCGGCTCACGCCGGAGAAACAAGGGTTAGTCCGGGGCAGTTAATCAATGCCCGGTTGGATGTAGTTCTTGGTAATGATGTAACTACCCCTGTTGCTGTGAAAGAATTCAAATCTTTAGGGGTAGACAAAGTGTTTGACCAGGAAAGGATTATGCTGGTTCCGGATCATTTTACTCCAAATAAAGATATAAAGTCTGCAGAGCAAGTTAAAATAATGAAAGAATTTGCTCGTGAGTATGGAATTGTCAATTATTTTGAAATCGGGAAAATGGGTATTGAACACTGCTTGTTACCTGAACAAGGCTTGGTAGTACCCGGTGATGTTATTATTGGGGCGGACTCTCATACCTGCACCTACGGAGCGGTGGGCGCTTTTGCTACCGGAGTAGGAAGTACGGATATGGCTGCAGGTATGGCTACCGGTGAAGCTTGGTTTAAGGTACCCCCTTCCATCAAATTCATTTTTAATGGCACGGATTTTAAACCTTGGGTAAGTGGTAAAGATCTAATCCTTTATGCTATTGGTGATATCGGGGTAGACGGAGCCTTATATCATGCTATGGAATTTACCGGAGAGGGTATAGAAGCTCTTTCCATGGATAGTAGATTCACCATGTGTAATATGGCTATTGAAGCCGGAGGGAAAAATGGTATTATTGCTCCCGACGAAAAAACATTATCTTATATAAAACAAAGAGCAAAAAGAGAATTCAAAGTCTATTTTAGTGATGCTGATGCGGAATATGCTCGGGTAATTGAATATGATGTTGCTGATATTGAACCTCAGGTAGCTTTTCCCCATCTTCCTGAAAATACCCGAAATGTTACGGATGCTGGCGAGATAAAGCTTGATCAAGTAGTAATTGGTTCCTGCACAAACGGAAGAATTGAGGATTTAAGGATTGCGGCTGCCATTTTTGAAGGCAAAAAAGTTCATCCGGATTTACGTTGTATTATTTTTCCCGGAACACAACAAATTTATTTGCAAGCTGTAAAAGAGGGACTAATGGAGATCTTTATTAATGCCAATGTAGTTGTAAGTACTCCAACTTGTGGTCCGTGCTTAGGAGGACACATGGGAATTTTAGCTAAAGGGGAAAAATCGTTGGCAACTACTAACCGCAATTTTATCGGCCGAATGGGACACCCAGAGAGCGAAGTATATTTATCCAATCCTGCGGTAGCGGCAGCATCTGCGGTATTGGGTCGTATTGCGCATCCAGCGGAGGTGAAATCATGATTTTAAGAGGAAAAACATGGAGGTTTGGAAGTAATATAGATACAGATGCCATTATTCCTGCTCGTTACTTAAACACATCCCTACCTGAAGAATTGGCTCAGCATTGTATGGAAGATGCAGATCCGTCTTTTTCGGAAAAGGTGTCACAAGGAGATATCATTATCGCGGAGACTAACTTTGGATGTGGTAGTTCTCGGGAACATGCTCCGATTGCAATTAAGGCGGTAGGGGTATCATGTGTTATAGCTGAAACTTTTGCGCGAATTTTCTATCGAAATGCTATTAATATTGGTTTACCTATTTTAGAATGCCCAGAGGCTGTGAAGGCTATTAGTGAAGGAGATGAAGTAGAGGTTAATACAGAAACCGGTGTGATTACTAACTTGACTACTGGCACCTCTTTTCAAGCCGCTCCTTTTCCTGAATTTATGCAGAAAATTATGGATACCGGCGGACTTATGGCTTATGTAAAGGAAAGGATGGAGAACAAGTGAATAATTATTCGGTAGCAGTGCTTCCTGGGGACGGAATAGGGACAGAGATTGTTCCCCAGGCTATCAAGATATTAAAGAAAATAGGGATGAAATATGATCTTTCATTTAGTTTTACAGAAGCACTGGTAGGTGGTGCGGCCATAGATGCGGTCGGAGTACCCCTTCCTGAAGAAACACTTAATGTCTGTCGGCAAAGTGATGCCGTTCTTTTAGGGGCTATCGGCGGTCCTAAATGGGATAATCTTCCCACTCATCTTAGACCTGAGGCAGCAGCATTGCTACCCTTGAGAAAAATATTTGGTTTGTATGCCAACATCCGGCCTGTTACTTTATATCCGGAACTGGTGTCTGCATCCACTTTAAAAGAAGAAGTGATTTTAGGCACCGACCTGGTAGTGATTCGGGAACTAACAGGAGGACTATATTTTGGCGAAAAACGCCGGGAAAAAACTGCTCAAGGTGAGCGGGCTATTGATACATTGGTCTATACAACAGAAGAGATAGAGCGAATTGCCCGCTTAGCCTTTGAAGCGGCAAAAGTCCGCCGGAGAAAATTGACCTCAGTTGACAAGGCAAATGTTTTGGAAAGCAGCAGGCTCTGGAGAGAGACAGTGACGAGATTGGCTCAAGAATATCCGGAGGTTACTCTGGAGCATATGTATATAGATAATTGTGCTATGCAACTGGTCCGGGATCCAAAGCAGTTTGATGTGATTGTCACAGAAAATACCTTTGGCGATATTTTGACAGACCAGGCATCTATGCTTTCCGGTTCTATCGGAATGCTTCCTTCGGCCAGTATTGGGGGAAAAATAGGGCTATATGAACCTTCTCACGGATCTGCTCCAGACATTGCCGGTCAAAATAAAGCTAATCCCCTAGCTACAATTTTATCGGCAGCTATGATGCTCCAGTATAGTTTTCAACAGTTCCGGGCGGCAGAGGATATTAGGCAAGCAACTGCTGTTGTGCTAAAAAAAGGATACCGGACGGCAGACTTGGCTGAAGCCGGAAAAATCATGGTCGGAACTGAAGAGATGGGTAATTTAGTAGCTGATGAGATTAAGTAAGGAGTGATTTCCTTGAAAAAAGTGGTGGTTTTGGAGACTACCTTAAGAGATGGCACCCAGGGAGAAGGTATCAGCTTATCTGTGGAAGATAAATTAAAAATAACAGCAAAACTTGATGCTTTGGGAGTCACATATATTGAAGGCGGATGGCCTGGTTCTAACCCCAAGGATATGGAGTATTTTCAGCGGGTCAAAAAATTGTCTTTAAAGAATTCCAAGGCCACTGCTTTTAGCAGTACGCGCCGTCCGGACATAGATGTCCGGAATGATTCTAATGTAAGGGCAGTTTTAGAATGTGGAATTAAGACTGCAGTAATAGTAGGCAAATCATGGGACCTCCATGTTATCCAGGCACTGGAGACCAGCTTGGAAGAGAATTTGGCCATGATTTTTGATACTGTAAAGTATCTCAAAGATCAGGGGTTGGAAGTAATCTATGATGCCGAACATTTCTTTGACGGTTACCGGAGAAACCCTAAATATGCTCTGGAAACAATTCAGGCCGCAGCAGAAGCTGGGGCGGACTGGATTACTTTATGTGATACAAATGGGGGAATGCTGCCTGAAAATATCGAAAATGTAGTATCATTAGTAAAGAAAAATATTAATGTCCCTTTAGGTATACATGTGCACAACGATGGGGATCTGGCTGTGGCAAATACTCTAGCGGCAGTGAAAGCCGGTGTTACTATGGTACAGGGTACCATTAACGGGTTCGGGGAAAGGTGTGGAAATGCTAACCTATGCTCTGTGATTCCTAACTTGGAACTAAAGATGGGTTGTTCCTGCTTGCCGGAGGGATGCCTGAAACTACTCACAGAAGTATCTTATTATATTAGTGAAATTGCTAACGTAGCACATTTGTCTCACCAACCTTTTATTGGGCAAAGTGCTTTTGCCCATAAAGCCGGAATCCATGTTAGTGCTGTGTCCAAAAACCCTTTAACTTATGAACATATTGATCCGGGTTTAGTAGGTAATAAAAGGAGAGTTCTTGTTTCCGAACTGTCCGGTTTAAGCAACCTAAAATATAAGGCTCAAGAATTAAATATTGATGTGGAATTAGAAGGTCCTGAAAGCCGAACGATTATTAATCATATTAAAGAACTGGAACACATGGGCTACCAATATGAAGGGGCAGAAGCTTCACTGGAATTACTTTTGAGGCGGGCTTTTGGCCAGTGTCAAGATAATTTTATGTTAGAATCATTTAAAATTTTGATGGAAAAAAGAGAGAACGACGGAATTATTTCTGAGGCTATGATTAAATTAAAAGTAGGTGAAGAAATAGTTCATACTGCAGCTGAAGGGAATGGTCCGGTAAATGCTTTGGATAATGCTTTAAGAAAAGCATTAGAGCATTTCTATCCGGTAATAAGTGATATCCATCTTACCGACTATAAGGTTCGTGTTCTTGATGAGAAAGATGCTACTGCAGCAAAAGTTAGAGTTTTAATTGAAACTATGGATGAAGAAGGTACTTGGAGTACCGTTGGAGTATCTGAAAATATTATTGAAGCAAGCTGGCAGGCTTTGGTTGACAGTATTAACTATGTACTGATGAAAAGAAAAGATCGAGAACGGAAAATAGATGTGGTACCACAATAATGAGAGCGCCTATGCGCTCTCATTTGTTTTGGGGTTTGTGTTTAGCAAAAAGATTTTACCATTTTAAGTACTTAAATGATGCCGGAGAGATAATTGCCGGAATTTTCAGGTTTTTCTCTTTCTTAATTACGGGATATACCTGATATATAGTATTAAAGTTATCGATAATTCCTCCCGTAAAGGTTAGACCTTTTTCCAGGGTATCTGCTTTGCCGATAGCTCTGATAACGATAGGATACAAAAGCTGTTGATTATTTATTGTAATAACCGGCTGGTGGTTTGCATCTTCTCCATGGGAGATAACAGTATTATTGGTGATGCGAAATTCATTGATTGCTACTGCCTCCGCACCACTAACCCAGAGTTCATTAACCAGGTCAATTAAGTCCTGATACATCAAAAAAGAATCTCCCGTAATGGTAATACTTATTCCTGGTCCTTGTACAGGAATGGTTCCGGTAATAGTTTTTAAATGTTCCATCTCTTTTTCCAGGTTGGTTACCAGGCTTTGGCCAGCGGTACTTTTTTCTTCTAAGGAACGTTTTGTCCTATTTAATTCTTCCACCTCGGATTCTAACATGTTTCGTTTTTCATTAAGATTTTTAACTAGTGCTACCAAATCCTCGGTTTTTTGGTTGGATAAAGAATGAATAACCGCAAGCTGAGTTTTATACTGGATTGATACCAGCATTCCAAAGATTAAAAGTGCAATAAATAAGGGTATATGCCATTGTTTTTTGATCATATGCCTTTCCTGCCCTTTCTTCGAGCAAATAATAGATTTATCAAGGTAATTGTTTTAATTTTTTTTGTCTATACCTGTTAATTAGATCACGGCGAATAAACCCTAGATTACTAAAAAGTCTGATACCAAATGCAATTACGGCAGCCAGATACAGATCAACACCAAGGTGATCTCCCAGGTAGGCAAGAAGGGCAGCCAGCAAAGCATTGATAAAAAATCCGCTGAGCAGAATAGTTCCGTCAAAGGAATCTTCTAAAATGGCTCTAAATCCTCCAAGTAATGAATCAAGAGCCGCTAGTACAGCTACAGACAAATATTTTGCATATATTATCGGTACGGTGATAGTCATTATTGAACCGATTAGAACTCCTACAATTAGTCCCAAGAATGGAAACCACATTTATTTATTCTCCTTCCCCTTCATCTAACGGTAGAGTAAGATTTGCAGTGTTACTCCCTTTATACCCGGGCAGATTAATATTATCCACACGGGTTATGGATACCGGCATATTCTTGCTTTTCAGGAAAGCATATTCATCACTGTTCAGTACAGCCGTTTCCAACAATGCAGGGTTACCTATTAATTTTATTACATAAGGTGGTGCCAAACGGGAAGAGTTTACCATAATTACTGTTCCCACACATCTAATATCCGATGAAGGAACAATTCTCTGATTATTAATGGCAATAGCTTCGGTTTGGCCGCGTACTTCACTGATAAGGTAAAGTAGGTTTTTATCGTGGACAATATAATCTTCTGGATTAAAGAGTTCCGGACTATTTGTTTTAGCAGCATCGGCACCGGAAACATTATCTTCCAAAACAACAATAATACCCGGGCCAGAGACATCCGTTTGATTGGCCAGTAGTTTTAGCTGATCCACCTGGTTTTGCAGACTAACTAAAAAACCTTCAGGAGATTGTTGTTTTTGAATTTTTTCGATTTCTTTACGCATAGAATCAATATTATTCTCCAGTATTTCAGTTTCCGATTCAAGGTTATTAATGATTTCAATTATTGTTTTATTTTTGTCAGCCTCTTTTTCATCCATAATGGCCATTTGGGTTCTAAATGTTACTGTTAGCAGTAGCCCTGTAATCACACAGGCAATGGTTAGAGTTAGATATTTTTTCCATTGCAAATATTTCACCCTCCTTTCGGTTTTAAGTAAAGGTATGTTATATGAGATTAAAGTCATTAATAATGTCATTGTACTATAAAAAATATCCGGTTTCTAGATGCTTCGGCAGGTAAATAATGTGTATACGATAATAGAAAAACAGGTATAAATTCATCAAATTACGAAAGGAATTTTTTTGGAGACTGTCGAAGATTTACTGCTAAAGAATTTCTAGATAGCAAGAAACAAGATTACATATAATAAGCATTAAGGGGATGGTGAAAATGGGTGCTTCCTGATTGGAACTATTTAAAAATTACGACTCAGGTAATAGATATTGTCATAATGGCTTTTGTTTTATACAAGCTCCTGATGCTTATTAAAGGTACGAGGGCTGTCCAATTAATTAAAGGTATTTTCGTATTACTGATAGCATCAAACATCAGTGATTGGCTCAACCTTTTTACCATCAAATGGATCTTAGATAAAACATGGAATACTATTTTTGTGGCACTGGCTGTTATTTTTCAGCCGGAATTACGCCGAGCTTTAGAACAGTTAGGTAGGGGACAATTCTTTACTAGGACTTCTCATGATATGGGTGCCGGGGATGTGCTTCGTTTAGTTGATGAAATAACCCGGTGTGTGTTACAGTCGGCAAAAAACAGAATTGGTACCTTAATTATTTTGGAGCGAGAAACGGGCATTAATGACTATATTGAAACAGGTATTAAAATTGACGGGGTTGTAACGGCAGAATTTCTCACTAATATTTTTGTACCCCAGACTCCTTTGCATGATGGGGCAACTATTATTCGAGGTAATCGGGTTGTAGCCGCTGGTTGTTTTTTGCCTCTAAGCGATAATCCGTATTTAGACAGCAGTTTGGGAACAAGACACCGGGCTGCCCTGGGAATTACAGAAATTTCTGATGCCGTGGCAGTGATAGTTTCAGAAGAAACAGGCACTATTTCCGTGGCATTTGAGGGGAAACTCCTTCGCTATTTGGACGAGAATGATCTCAGGGATAAGCTGCAGGAATTGTTGATTCAAAAGCCTTACCCCAGTTCTTACTTTTGGCAGCGGAGGGCATCTAATGAAGAAACCAAACATTAATAATTTAGCTTACAAAATTATTTCCGTATTACTGGCCATCCTTCTTTGGCTATATGTAAGCCACCAGGAAAACCCGGTTACGGAGCAAATTTTTACTGTGCCCTTAGAGGTTCGGGGTTTAGCCGAAGACCTGGTGGTATCCAACCAGCCTTCTTTTGTCAAAGTTAGGATCCAGGGACAAAGAAAATCACTGGAAAGCATTACTCCCAGGGGTATTCAAGCTTTTGTAGAATTAAGTGGCCTGGATGTGGGAAACCATATTGTTGAAGTTCATGTAACACTTCCAGGGAAAACCCAATTGGTGTCAATAATTCCCCCCAATGTAAATCTAAGAATAGAGCTGATGACAACGATTCAACTTCCTGTTGAGGTATCCTATTCAGACAGTACTCCGTCCAAAGGATTTTTAGCTTTAGAACCGGTGCTTACCCCCACACATGTAACGGTAACCGGTCCGGAGGATAAGCTGAAAAATATTAAACAAGTTTATGTAGATGTTAATTTAGGAGATAATAAGCTTAATTTCCGGCAAAAATTGCCTGTTAAAATTGAAGATAAAGGTGGAAACTTAGTACATGATTGGCTAAATGTAAGTCCTTCGGAAATAGATGTTATTGTTCCTATTGTAGAGGAAATGCCCTCAAAGACTGTTCCGGTAAAAATATCTTTGAAAGGGACACCGGCATTAGGTTACAAAATAGAACGTCTAGTAACTGAACCGGATGTGATCACTATTTATGGTGAATTTAGTAAGCTGAAAAAAATAAACAATTTGTTAACAACTCCGGTTGATATTAGCAATATTACCCATGATGTCACAAAACATGTTAATATTGTAGCTCCGGAAGGAATTAGTATACATGGGGAAAAATCTATTGCCGTAATAATAAAAATAGAAAGGACGGTACGCAAAACCTATTCAAATTTGCCCTTAAAAATAAAGAATTTGCCCCAAAAGATGAAAGATTATAGTAATAATAATACTATCCAAGTCATTGTTGAAGGTCCGGGCTCCATTATGGAAAAATTGGAGGACAATGCCATTCAACCTTATGTAGATTTAGCAGGATTTGGTTCCGGAGAACAGATGGTTCCGGTACGTGTTGATCATCCTGAAACAGTATCTCTTGTCCAGGTTGAACCTGCTGAAATTAGTATTACCTTGCCGTGAGTTAATAAATCGAATTTAGGGAGAGATGAGTTATGGGAATTTATTTTGGTACAGATGGAGTTAGGGGAGTAGCTAACCGGGAGTTGAGCCCGGACTTAGCTTTTAAGCTAGGACAGGCTGGGGCTTATGTGTTAGCCCAGAATCACAAAAGGCCCAAAGTAATTATCGGTAAAGACACCAGGTTATCCGGAGATATGTTGGAAAATGCTTTAGCCGCTGGGATTTGCTCCGTTGGGGCCGACGTGTGGCGTGTGGGTGTAATACCTACTCCGGGGGTAGCTTATCTGACAAGAACCTTGGGGGCACATGCGGGAATTGTTATTTCTGCTTCTCATAACCCTATGGAGGATAATGGAATCAAATTCTTTGGCAGTAACGGGTTTAAACTTCCCGATGCTTTGGAAGAGGAAATTGAATCTCTAATAATTAATGGCAGTGCATTACCTAAACCAATCGGAATAGATGTAGGAAGGGTGGAAGATATCCCGGAGGCTCATAAACGCTATGCCTCATATTTAAAGGAAAAGCTTGGTTCTGATTTGACAGGATATAAAATTGTAGTCGATTGTGCCCATGGGGCGGCATTTCAAATTGCTCCGGATGTTTTAAAATCCTTGGGAGCCGAGGTTATCCCTATTTTTCATGAACCAAACGGGGTAAATATTAATGTTAACTGTGGCAGTACCCATCCGGAACAACTAATGGACATAGTAGCGAAGTCCGGAGCCCACGTAGGTATTGCCCATGATGGAGATGCGGACCGGATGCTGGCTGTTGATGAAAAAGGCAATCTGGTTGACGGTGACCAAATTATGGTTATTTGTGCTTTACATATGTTAAAAAAAGACATGCTCAAAGACAAGAAAATAGTGGTTACGGTTATGAGTAACCTGGGGCTACGTCTTGCTTTACAAAAGTCAGGTATTGAAGTTCTGGAAACTAAGGTAGGAGATCGTTATGTACTGGAAAAAATGCAGGAAACCGGTGCTGTAATTGGGGGAGAGCAGTCCGGCCATATTATATTCAGTGAATATAATACTACCGGAGACGGCATAGCAACGGCTCTTCAATTGCTGAAGGTTTTGGTGGAAACCCAAAAACCTTTGTCAGAGCTGGCGGCCCAAATGAACCGCCTTCCTCAAGTTTTAGTAAATGTCAGGGTAAAGGATAAAGCTGGTTTAGAAACCAGTGTTTCCATAAAAGAAGCAATTTCCAAAGTAGAAAAGGAATTATCAGGGAGGGGCCGGGTATTTGTCCGAACTTCCGGGACAGAACCGTTAGTTCGAGTTATGGCAGAAGGACCGAATGAAGAAGAATTAAAAGAATTGGTACAAAGCATTACTAAGGTTGTCGAAAAAGAATTAGCTTAAAAACAAGGCCTGTTCCGTGATACCTGGAACGGGCTTTTTTATCGGGTGAAAAGGAAATATTATTTTGTTCGAGAATAATTTAACCATCTGTAAATTTTTGATGTGATGGTGATGACTTTGACTATACTCCGGGTGCCGGGTGTGGGAGAGGTTAAGGGCATATTTAATCATCCCGACAGGGGCAGTTTTCATAAGGGAGACCTTTTTTATGGAAAAGTGGTAGATATTAAAGGAAATCAAATAACATTAGCTGTAGGTGGGGAAAGGATCACAGCTACCTCATTGTCTTCTTTTCAATTAAATGATACTGTTCTTTTTCAGGTAAAAGATAATGAAAACAATCTTTTAATTTTACAAAAAGTAGGGGGAGAAAATCCCCAAACCTTTAATAGGGATTTATCTTTTGTTTTACAAGAATGGGGAATACCGGATTCTCCCTGGGGGGAAAAAATCCTTTCCCATCTAATATCCAAAGGTTTACCGCTGGAAAAGAGCTTGGTACGGGAAATGGTTGGATTTATGCGATCTCTTCCTGATCAACAGGCGGAAACCTATCTCAAAGTTCAGACTTGGCTATATGCGGCGGGAATTACTTCTCCAAACCTGCAAAAAGGGGTATTCTCCCTCCTTTTTAATAATGAGAATGCACTTAACCTGCTACAGCTTTTTGTTCGGTCCTATCAAGCTGCTTCTAGGGAAACAACAGGGAACGATATTCTTTTATTGCCTTTATTGTTGGAAAATCTTAAGGAGGAAAATCTTAGAGGCGAAGAAAAAATTTTAAATCAATTCAGAGAATTACTAACGTCTCAAAGGACTGTTAATGAGAGTAAAATAGATAATCCTCGGATGCCGGAAATCTATTATCTTCCATTACCGATGCAAGCGGGGAAGGATGTTATCTCCGGGGAGTTTTATCTTGTTTTGAAGGGAAAAAACCGGGAGGCTTTTGAACAACCCCTATCATTAGTGATATCTCTAAATACGGAGCATATGGGGAAGCTTTGGTTTCACATTAAAGCAAATAATAAGGAATTGGATTTCCGGGTTTATACAGAAAGCCCGGCTGTAACCGGCCATATCAAGAACACCTGGGAAGAATTACGGAATGCGGTGCTTTCTTGCGGGTTTCGAATCAATTCCTTTTCCTGCCAAGAAAGAAGTGTTACTTCTGTTTTGGAACTAGTGGATGACCTGGGACGAGAAACTGCTTACCAGGCGTTAGATGTCAGGATTTAGGAGTGATTAGATGGAAAAGACACCAAAGGCTGCAGCCCTGTGTTATGATAGGGACAAGGATCAGGCTCCTGTGGTAGTTGCCGCCGGAGTAGGGCAAATAGCAAAAAACATTGAAAAAACCGCCCGGGATCATCATGTTCCTGTTTACAAGGATGAAAAATTGGCCCAGGCGCTGACAGATCTTAGTATCGGGGTAGAGGTGCCGGAAGAATTATATATAATGGTAGCCCAGGTTTTGGTTTATGTAGCAAAAACAGACAAAGAGTTTAGGAGAAAAGTTCTTAAGTGACGGAATTGTTCCGCTCTATTTTTTTCGCCGGGTATTTTTGGTATAGGAGAGTAAAGGAAAGTGAAAAAGCAGCAAAATATGGTTATTTTCCAGGGAGAAACTCAGTTGGACGATTGCCTTGTGTCATACACAGTAAAGCGCAGCAGCAGGGCAAAGCGGGTCAGACTTTCTGTTTCTTTACAGAAGGAGTTACAGATTATTATACCTGAAGGGCATAATATTGGCAGAATAGAGGATTTGCTGGAGGAAAATAAAGAATGGATTCTTGATAAACTTCAGGAGATCGGCAAAAGAGAAAATACCCCAAAGCCCTTACAGCAGAAGGGTATACCTGTTCTCCGTTACCTGGGAAAAAAATATCATATAGTTACTATATTAGATGCCAGATCACCTATTAGAGTGGTATTGCAAGGAGAAAAAGCTTATATTACCATGCCGGAAAACAATGAAATACTACTCCGTCAGGTCTCGGAATCCTGGTACCGGTGGGCTGCTAAAGAGCTTTTTACAGAAAGAGTACAGATATTAGCCGAACAAATGGGTGTAAAATATCAAAAAATTTTTATTAAAAATCAAAAAACCCGTTGGGGAAGCTGCTCCAGCAAGGGAAATCTGAATTTCAACATGCGTTTGGTTATGGCCCCTCCGGAGATAGTAGATTATATTATTATTCACGAACTGGCACATCTGGTTGAAATGAACCATTCAAAAAGCTTTTGGCAGTTGGTAGAGCATCATTGTCCTGACTATAAGAAGTATCTTGCTTGGCTTAAAGAACATGGTACTAATCTCCAATTTTAATATAATGAAAAAACTATTGACCTTATTCCTTAAAAGAGAGTATTATATATAAGTTAATTTAACCAAATTAAAGAAAAGGAGGAGGGTCAAGCTGGCTGAATTTTAAATGTTAGAAGGAGAAAATAAACGGTTCTTTAAGTTTAGCGCCTGGACCAATGTAGTGGACTGTCTAATAATTAGCCGGTTACCTGTTTTGGTTGACGAGGAAGGGGTTTATCGAAATATTCGGCGGGTGCCCCTCGGTGATACACCATCGTAAGCCGTACTTTAAAGGCCGGGAGTAATTCCGGAGACAGAGGGTTCGGTAGTGTCCAAGGGTGAATTGTACCCTTTTTAGGTTGATCTGTTTGTTTGAAAAAGAACCGTGCAAATAATGGCATGGTTCTTTATTTTTTATTTGTTTTTGACTATGTTTCATGAATTGATCTAGTTTAGAACCGAGAAAGAGGAGTGAGTGTCATGTGTGGTATAGTGGGATATATCGGTCAAAGACCGGCAGCTTCGGTATTACTGGAAGGATTAAGAAAACTGGAATATCGGGGATATGATTCTGCTGGTATCGCAATAATTGAAAATGAAAAACTTAAAATAAATCGGAGTGCAGGAAAGCTGCACATGCTGGAAGAGAAGATAGATAGCAGCTTAATTAACGGAACAATTGGAATCGGTCATACAAGATGGGCAACCCATGGGTGTCCGTCAGACAGCAACTCCCATCCTCATACCGATTGTACCAGAAGAATTGCTGTTGTGCATAACGGTATTATTGAAAATTATCTGAAATTAAGAGAGTGGCTGGAAGAAGAGGGACATGTTTTTAAGTCGGAAACAGATACCGAAGTTCTGCCCCATCTTATAGAGCATTTCTATAAAGGGGATCTGCATGAGGCAGTTAAAAACGCTCTGGGTAAAGTTACAGGATCCTACGCTATGGTGGTGATATCCCAGGACGCTCCCGATATTTTAGTGGCGGCCCGAAAAGACAATCCTCTTGTTGTTGGTTTGGGAGAAGACGAATTTTTCTTTGCTTCGGACATTCCGGCGATCATTAACCACACCAGAAAGATCGTGGTTCTTGAGGATGGGGAAATAGCAGTTTTAACTCTCGATGGGGTAAAGGTTTATAAAAACAATACCCTTGTAGAGAAAGAAGTACAGTTTATTACCTGGGACATAAAGGCAGCGGAAAAAGACGGTTACACTCATTTTATGCTGAAAGAAATCCATGAACAGCCCCGGGCTTTAAGGGAGACTTTAATGGGACGTATTGCTCTTGATTATAGTGGGATCGAGCTGAAGGAATTAAATTTAACTCCTGAGGAAATTAAAGACATTCAAAAAATTGCTATTGTAGCGTGCGGTACTGCTTACCATGCCGGTATGGTCGGTAAATATGTAATGGAGAGAATACTACGCATTCCTGTGGAGGTGGACATTGCCTCAGAATTTCGCTACCGGAACCCCCTTGTTGATTCCCATACTTTGGCAGTAATCATCTCCCAATCAGGGGAAACCGCAGATACTCTTGCCGGACTGCGGGAGGCAAAAGCCAAAGGAGCTCGGGTAGTAGCCATTACCAACGTAGTAGGCAGTTCAATTGCCCGGGAAGCTGATAACGTAATTTACACTTGGGCCGGACCGGAAATTGCCGTTGCCTCTACAAAGGCTTACCTTACCCAGTTATTGGGCATGTACATGCTTACTTTTTATTTAGGTAAGCACTTAGGGAAGATGGAGCCGGCAAGGATATCTGAATTACTACATCATTTATCTGATTTGCCTAAAAAGGCACAAGAAGTACTTGATAACTTAGACGAAACTATTAAAGAAATAGCAACTATTTTCAAAAAATGGGAAAACACCTTCTTTGTTGGCCGGGGACTTGATTATGCGGTAGCCTTGGAAGGCTCTCTAAAAATGAAAGAAATTTCCTACGTTCATGCTGAAGCATATGCTGCCGGGGAATTAAAACATGGGACTTTGGCACTGGTAGTAGAGGATATACCGGTACTGGCACTGTGTACTCAGGAAGATGTTCTGGAAAAAACAGTAAGCAATATTAAAGAAATCAAAGCCCGGGGAGCTCATGTTATCGGCGTAGCCTTTAAAGGAAAAGCCGGCCTCAAAAAGACGGTAGATGAAGTTATTTATCTGCCCAAAACCTTGCCTTTACTGGCACCGATACTGATGGCAATCCCCCTGCAGATGCTGGCCTACTATGCAGCAGTACACCGGCAATGTGACGTTGACCAGCCCAGAAACTTGGCGAAAAGCGTTACAGTGGAGTAGGTGATGGGGCTGGAATGTTGTTGATATCTTAATATAATAAAGATGGGGACGAGAACCCCACAATATTATTTACAAAAAGCCCAGTGTGTGATTAGAAGAAAAGTCTTGTTATCATTACCGGGCTTTTTAGTTTGGCGCTTACAATAGATTGCCCGCTGCTTTTTTAGTTAGAGTCAACAATCATAAAAATGTCCAACAATCTATGAAATTTGAAAAGATGGTAAATAGAGTAGCTGAACTCAACTCCAGGATTATGTATGCGGTACAGTAATTAGCAAATTTTAAAGAAAATATACTTCAGAATATGTTGGCGTGTAGGATTTTTACAACCAATTATCCTTTATTAATTGACCATATTAGAAGAGAAGCACTATTTTTCTTAGAATTGCTAATGAGACTGCAAAATAGAACTGAAATAGATTTGGTTAGGAACGCAATTGAGCAGGAGTCTTTCTGGAACCGTATTATGGGTGAACATGCTAAGTTTATTAGAGGTTTGTTAGATCCTACAGAAGAGGCGTTATTTAAAACAGCTGATACATTTGGACACGAATTTGATAAACTAACAACCGAGGCGATAGCAGCACAACATAATGCAGCCATGGTTCCGGCAGTAAATCAAGAAAGTTTATAGGCAACAAAGGAGATAAGGGACTTTTTAGCATAAGTACTCAAGGATTATTGGCATGCAAGATTAAATCGATAATATTGCCGTTGCTTGGAGATCATACTTTACGGAAGCCAATCACTACTTGCGGCTATTAAAGATGTTTAAGAATCAAAGAATATAATCTAATACTAAAAATATCCTAGAATTTCAATAAGGTATTCTTAAGGAATACTTAAGGAGAGGAAGTCCTCTCCTTAAAAATTGTCCTTGATCAATTTTTCTATTGTGTTGACATCATTGTGTATATCTAAAGGCCTTATAGCCGGGCCTTCAATTATTTCTCCTTCATAAGAAAACCTTGAACCATGACAGGGACAATCCCAGGATTTTTCGGCGGAATTCCAATTTAGTTCGCATCCCATATGTGTGCAGGTTGTATCAACAACGTGCAGTGTGCCTTTTTCATCCCTATATGCCCCAGCCCTCTGACCGTTAGCTTCAATTATTTGCCCATCACTCGGATTGAGATTTACATCCCTTGGCAATGAAGAGATTTTCCCGTCAATTAGCTGTTCGGCTACATTAAGATTTTCAACAATAAAATTCTTGGCGGATGCAGATATGGTGTTACGTGATGGATTATACACATCCTGCCACGGACTATTTCCATGAACAATTAAGTCTTTTAATATAACAGCTGATATGATACTGTTGGTCATACCCCATTTTCCATATCCGGTAGCAATATACAGGTTAGGTGTCTTTGAAGTATAATGCCCTACATAGGGCAAGTCATCTAAAGTCATACAATCCTGAGTAGACCAACGGTAAGGAATGTTCAAAACGGTGTAGATTTCATGAGCAAAATCTATTAGTGCCTCATAATGTTTAACTGTATCCTTGCCTTGCCCGGTTTTGTGGTGATCTCCCCCTATAATAATTAATTCTCCCTCGTTATAAGGCTGGTTTCGCAGTGAGCGTCCCGGTTCCTCAGCGTTTATATACATACCACCCGGATACTTTTCTTTGGCCTTGATGGCAATAGCGTAGGATCTTTCAGAATATATTCTGGCAAAATATAAGCCGTTTTTGTTGTAACAGGGATAATGAGAGGCAATAATCACCTTATCTGCAGAAACTCTTTTTCCTTGATTAGTTGTCAAAATATAATGTTGGTTATTCTCTTCAATGTCAACGACCCTGGTTTGTTCAAAGATATTACTGCCTTTATTTGAAATTTCTTGAGCAAGAGCGAGCAAAAATTTTCTGGGGTGAAATTGGGCCTGGTTATCAAAACGTACCGCAGCCTTAACAGGAATTGACAATGGTATTTCATCTAAATAACTGGCTTTTATGCCCAGAGAAGAAGCAACATTTGCCTCATCACTTATTTTTTTTATATATTTGTCTTGTAAGGTATAAACATAGGCAGATTGGCGGATGTAATCACAGTCGATTTTATGTTCATGGGCGATATTTTCAATTAGGCTAATAGCTGACTCATTTGCTTCAGCATATTGTTTTGCAAATTCCTCACTGATTTGACTTTTTATTTTACTGTATATTAAACCGTGCTGAGATGTAATTTTTGCTGTAGTATGTCCTGTTGTACCTTGTAGAATACGGTCGGCCTCAAGAATACATGTTTTAACCCCTTCTTTAATAAGTGTATAACTGCATGCAATACCGCTAAAGCCCCCTCCGATAATAGCAACATCAACTCTTAAATCCTCATTTAATACGGGATAGTCTGGTTGGGGAGTGGAAGCCATCCAATAGGACTGGGGTGGCTTTGTAAATTTTTTCTGTTCGTCAATATTCACCTAGATTTACCTCCATTATTAATATTCACTTTAATGTTTCTTCGGTGCAACTGCATTTTTAACCTAACTAAATGCTTTTGTTATCTTTACAGCGGTAAAATTCTTGGGAAAAATCTTATCTGGTAATCTTTGTCCGGTTATTATTTTGCTCATTTGGAATTATTTTATGTTTGTATTAAAGGAGTTTAATGTCAAATAACCCCACTCTTTTACACGTCAAGGAATATATATGGTCAATGAAAAAAATAGACTGCAGGTAAAAAGATAGATGAGAGCTTATATTGGGCACTGGAAGAAAGAAAAAGCAAATAAGGAATTAATTATACAAAAACTAGCAATAGATGATATAATCAAATAATAAAAAATTATCTTGACAACGAAAGGTTTTGCAGAAAATTGTTTCATTGTTGTGGGAATTTATGTATAATGTTTATTAGATGTGTTTTTGCACATGGGATAAATACTTGAGATAAATGAGGAATATTTATTACTTCAAAGCACAAACAGAAGAAAAAATTATTCAAATAGACATCTTAATGGAGGCTTATAAAATATTATGATTATTGATATACATGTACATTGTTTTCCCGATGGGTTGGCACCAAAAGTAATACCTGTTCTGGAGCAGGAGTCGGGTTTTACGGCTTATACGGATGGATCCATAAAGGACTTGAAACGTACTATGTCAGATGCTGGAATAGATATCAGTGTTATTCAGCCGGTTGCAACTAAACCTAATCAAACTATCAGTATTAATCGGTGGGCTATTAGTATGCAGCAGGATACAGGAATACTAAGCTTTGGAACAATTCATCCGGATTTTCCAGATTGGAAAAAGGAGATTAAGTTTTTAGCTGATGCAGGGATAAAAGGAATAAAATTCCATCCTAATCATCAGAACTATTTTTTGGATGATCCTAAAAATTTTCCTATTTACGAAGAAATATTTAAATCAGGATTAGTAATACTTTTTCATTTAGGAATAGACCTTTGGACTGCTGATGGGGAAAAATCTACACCTTTACGATTAAAAAATGTCCTAAAAGCGGTTCCAGGGGGAACTGTTATTGCGGCCCATATGGGGGGGTATGCCTATTGGGATGATGTTGAAGAGCACTTGGTGGGTATGAAAAATGTGTATTTGGATACGGCCTATGCATTCAGAAAAGTGGGAGATATCTTTTTGGAAGAAAAAAGATTAATGAGAATGATAAAGCAGCATGGGGTAGACAGAATACTTTTTGCTACGGATTCTCCATGGACAGACTCAGTAGTGGAGGTTTCAGATATAAGGTCATTAGAGTTAAGTGAAGAGGATATTCAAAAAATATTAGGAAAAAATGCTCAACGACTGCTGAATCTGTAAAACAATATTTTATTTGTTATTAAGATAAGGAAGGATAGTTTTAATGATTTTTTTAATTAATTCCAGCTCTTGTAATGAACATTTATTAAGTAGAGCATTTATCTCCGGGTCTTTAATAGTATCAGAGGTATGATAACTATTTTGAGCATCATGAGCATAATAAGCATGATGATTAGTTACATCAAATATTAGGAAATCTAAAGATATATGCAAACAGTTCGCAATTTTTACTAAAACAGGGAGACTCATTTGTCTTTCTCCACGTTCTAATTGTCCTACATAATAGTCGGAAAGACCAATGATTTCTGCAAATTTTTCACGAGAAAGGTCAAGCTTTTCTCGTTCCCTTCGTATTTTTTGTCCAATTGCTTTGTTATTAAGCTTCTTAGTTTGTTCCAATTTCCTCACCCCTATATCTAAGTACTTTATCTAAATTTAGGGCAAACTTGAATTTGCACCAAGACTATATTTAATGTTTGCAATTTGCCCATGTTTTATGTATTATTATCATTGATAGTTCTTTTAGGAGGCGTATGAGGTGGGGAATAAGGATCAAATAGAGATTGCAAGAACAATACTTTATAATGCAATAAATATCAATATGCGTAAAGAAATTATCTTAAAAATAAGTCAAAAAATTGATAAATATATTGTTGAATACTTTAATAAAAAAGGAAATCAAAGTAATGTTTAAAACGAAAGGGATAAAATATTATAGAAGAAAAAGGAAGGCAGAAGCCATCTCAAATAATGAGGTGACTTATTTTAAAGAATTAGCAAAAGCCCAGGGGTTTTATGAGATTAGTTTTTTTGCTAACAGATATTCAATTAATAGTTTAGAGGTATTGCCGGTAATTTTCAAACAAGTTTTCAAATGTTCCGGGGAATCAAAAGGGTTTTTATTTTAAAGACCGGCAGCAGGTACTGCCAAATTTATCTCTAAATAGGTCATGAAATTCATGAGCAGTTTCATAAGCTGCATTACGGTCTTCTTTAATGGAATTTCTACCTTTGATTGAATTTAATACCATAACCGAACTAAGCAAAGCCCCACACATGCATCCGGCATGTCCTAAGCCGCAACCAAAGCCAGTAACCATCTTTACAGTATCTGGGACTATTTGAGGTGCAAAATAATGACTATAAGTGAGAATAATTGATTCAGCGCAGTTATATCCTTCTCGAAAATATTGACCGGCCATATTTCGAGCTTCTAAAGCAAGATTGTTATCCACTTGTATTCCTCCTTATATATTTTGCAGATAAATTAACCTCCAGAATACAATAAATACTATTGGTTCTTCTCTAAAAATCACTCTATTCCTTTATGAGAAAACAAAAACCGGGTCTGAATTCGAGACCCTATAGAAATGTTCAAGCAACAAAACACAAACTACAAATTATGTTTTTAAACATCTATATCTTCAGGCTCCAAAGGAATAATTATGGCAAATAGAATGTAAATAAATAATCCCCCAATACCGGCAGCTAACAATAGGGAAGCAACAACCCAGATTAATCTCATAATAGTGGGATCAATATTTGTTTTAACTCCGATACCGCCACAGACGCCGGCAATCATTTTTTCCTTGCGAGAACGATAAAGTTTTTCTGTCATTTTAGATACCTCCATTATTTTATATAAGGAGAAAAGACGAAGAGGTGTTTGTAATTTTATAATATATTTACTATAATTATTGCAGAATTATATCTAGTAGGCAAGGGTTTTAAAAGACAGGTCAGTTAGTTTCTAAAAAATAATAAAAAAAATAGTAATGTTTAAAGGAGGATTTGAATGGAGAAATTAATTAAAAACATTTCTCTCCGAGAAGTTTTAAATTTAAAAGACCTTGTTCAATACAGTGAGGGAACAGTACAAAGCAGAACTTTAGTACAAAGGCCTGAATTAGGAATGACTTTATTTTCTTTTGATCAGGGGGAAGGAATTAGTACTCATTCCGCGCCAGGTGATGCTCTTGTTTATGTTTATGAAGGAAAAGCTGCTATAAAAATTGGGGAAGATGAAAATAAAATTGTACAAGAGGGACAAATTATCGTAATGCCTGCTAATATACCTCATGCTTTAGAAGCTGTAGAAAAGTTTAAAATGCTGCTAATTGTAGTAAAACCATAAGAAAATAATTAATAATGAATGGGAAGAGAAGGAATTTCAAAAAATTTTGGGTTGTCCTTTTTCCCCTATAAGAAAACCGGGAAGAAAATTCCGGTTTTTTTATATAATTCCCCTACGAAAAGTAATATTTTTCGAGTTTGTCTGCATAAATGTTCATCACCAGACTTTGCATGGGCAACACCATTTGCTTGTCCTAAGCTTCCTTTCGTCCTTCGCCTTTGCAGGGTGTTGCTAACATGATAAGCAAAACGGTTCCTGTATATTTATGCAGCCAAATGAGTTATGTGGGGGTTTTTGCAGGAGAATCATATATAAAATTAAGAAAAGATATGTGGCATATGGAGGGGGAAATGATGAAACCAGTAATGAAAGCACAAAAATTATCTAAGCTGTATCAAATGGGAGAGGTAGAGGTTACAGCATTGGCTGAAGCTAGTTTTGAATTATATGAAGGTGAGGTAGTGGTAATTTTAGGGCCTAGTGGTTCTGGAAAAAGTACCCTCTTAAATATTATTGGCGGAATGGACCAGCCTAGCGGTGGTGAACTTTATTACCAGGGTATACCTTTGCACAAAGCTAATGCAAAACAGCTTACTTTATACCGGAGAAATGATGTAGGTTTTGTTTTTCAATTTTATAATTTGATACCAAACCTAACAGCTTATGAAAATATCAGCCTTTCGGCTCAGATTTCTAAAAGACCCTTTTCCGTAAAAGAAATGCTGCAAAAAGTTGGATTGGCAGACAGGGCAGCTCATTTTCCCTCCCAATTATCAGGTGGTGAACAGCAACGGATAGCATTAGCACGAGCCCTGGTTAAAAATCCCAAAATGCTTTTGTGTGATGAACCTACTGGAGCTTTGGACTTTCAAACTAGCATTCATGTCTTAAAGCTACTTAGGGATTTTTGCAAGGACTATGGGAAGATGGTAATTATTATTACTCATAATACGGCAATTGCTCAGATAGCTGATCGGGTATTTTACCTCAGAGATGGAAAACTCGTAAATATTGAAGTAAACGAGAATCCTGTTTCCCCAGAAAAGGTGATGTGGTAATGTTATGGAAAAAGGTATTCAGAGATCTAAAAAATAACAAGGGAGCATATCTATCTTGTCTGGTTATTATTGTTATTGGTTTAATGACCTTTACCTCGTTTTCTTTGGTAATCCAGAATTTAAAGTTATCCCAAGAAACATTTTATCAACAACACAATTTTGCAGAAGGTTTTGCAAAAGTAACAGCTATGCCTCTTGCACAAGTAGCTAAGCTAAAAGACTTGGAAGGTATTGAGAAAATTCAAGGACGTTTAGTAAAGGATGTGCGGGTGTTATTCTCGGATAAGAAAGAAAATGTTTATTTACGCCTTGTATCGGTTAATCCAGAAGACGATCATTCTCTGAATGGGGTTGAACTAAGCCAAGGTATTTCTCTTAATAACAAAGAAATGAATATTTGGCTGGACAATAAATTCTTTGAGGCAAATAATCTCCAACTCAATGAAAAAATTGAGATAGTTGTTGAAGGAAAAAAAAGAGCATTAATGGTAGTAGGACTAGGTAAAAGCCCGGAATTTATTTATGCACTTCGGACCTCGGCAGATTTATTTCCTGATTCAAAAAGTTTTGGTATTGCTTATGTTCCTTATGAAATAATGAAAACCCTGTTTACCTCCCATGATAATACTGTAAATGATCTTATTTTTACGCTGGAACCAGAAACGGATTATCAGTCTGTAGAAGACCGGCTAAAAACTGAACTTGATCCCTATGGATTAGAAAGCATTTTTCCCCGTAAAGATCAAATTAGTCATTTGTTATTATCAGAGGAATTAAATGGCTTGGAGGCGGCGGCCAAAGGGGTGCCGGTTTTGTTTTTATCTATTGCCGGTGTGATTCTGTATATTATGTTGAAAAGAATGATAGAGCAGCAAAGGGGACAAATTGGGGTTTTAATGTCCTTTGGTTATACCTTTTGGGAGATTATACTACATTATTTATCTTATGCGGTAATTGTGGGCTTCGTTGGGGGAATCGCCGGAGCGCTTTTTGGTATGGCATTGTCTTACCCATTAACTTCTATGTATCAAATTTTTTTTAACATGCCTGGTTTACAGGGCCGGTTTTCTCTCTATTTTCTTGTATTAGGTATTATTTTGGCGGTTAGCTTTTCCTTGTGTGCCGGTTATCTGGGTTGTAAAAGAATTTTAAATTTATCTCCTGCAGAAGCAGTGAGGCCTCCTGCACCTCCGATAGGTAAAAGAGTATGGTTAGAGGAAATTACATTTTTATGGGGTGCTCTTACAGTCCAAGGGAAGATGGCTGTTCGTAACATTTCCCGGGATAAAAGTCGGAGTATTTTTGTTTTTTTGGGAATTATGATTACCTTTGCTATTATTAGTTTAACCTGGTCCATGAATGACCTTATCCAAAAAATGCTTTTTGAGCGTTATGAAAAAATTGAAACCTATGATCTGAAAGTGTCTTTTTCTGCTCCTCAGAGTGAGAAAAAAGTATTAAGGGAATTGTCTGGTTTTCCCGGAGTTAATAAAATTGAGGCTATAGCAGAAGTACCTGTTTCCTTGCATAACAAATGGCATAAAAAAGAAGTGGTTTTGGTGGGACTTCAAGAAGGGGGGGATTTGTATCATATTTTGGATAAAAATGATTATCAAATTACTCCTCCTCAAGACGGACTGTTACTTTCGGAACGATTGGCGGAGCTTTTAGATGCAGATGTGGGAACAATACTCAATATAGAAAGTGCTTTGTTAAAAGGTTTTAAACAAGGGAAAGAACTGGAAGTTGTAGGAGTGGTTCCGCAGTACCTGGGAGTCAATGCTTATATGGAAATAAACGCTCTCCGGAAATTTTTGGGCCAAAAAGAACTGGCGACGTCTGTAATACTTAATAGTGATGAAGCCAGTATTAGAAACCTGGAAGAAGTATATCGGCAAAGCCCTGTAATCAGTAGTATTGAGGATCAAGGACAAATGCTGAAACAATCCCGGGAATTAATGGCTTCTTATAGCAGCATGATTTATCTTTATGTTTTAATTGGTATTATTATTGGTTTTACAATAATATATAATTCTTCTGTAATTTCTTTGTCGGAGAGAAATCATGAACTGGCTTCTATGCGTGTATTGGGCATGACTTCGTCAGAAGTACTTTCCGTAATAACCTTTGAACAGTGGTTTATTGGATTTTTTGCTATGATTTGTGGGTTTCCTGCTGCAAAGTTGTTACTAATAGGGATGTCTAACTCATTAAGCAATGATGTATACACTATGCCTTCAAATGTGACTTGTTCATCCTACATGATGGCGTTAATAATTACTTCGGCTTCAATTTGGGTGGGGCAAAAGGCGGCAGGCAGAAAGATTGATAAGCTTAGCCTGGTAGGATCATTGAAAATAAAAGAATAATATGTAGGTGGTGAGATGGTGAAAAAAAAGGGGAAAATAATACTTGGAATAGTAATGGTATTTATTATTTTAGGTGTTTTTTTGATAGAAAAAAATAAAGGGATCAAGGTAAATGTATTAGAAGTTAAGCCCCGGACTATTTCCCAAACCTTTAATGAAGAAGGTGAGGTTATTTCGCAGGTTCAGTGTCCCATATCCTCGGTTTCCGGGGGCAGAATTATTGACTTGCCTGTGTCTGAAGGGCAACAGGTCAAAAAGGGTGAAATTCTAGTAATTATGGATTCTAAAGAACTTGAGTTTCAGTTAGCACAATTAAAAGGAAATTTAAAAAGTTTAGAAGGAGAAGAAGCAAAAGTTTATCAAAAACCATTGAGTTCAACGGTTAAAAGCCAACAGCTTCAGGTGGAACAGGCAGAACGTGATCTGCAAACGGCAGTCTTAAACTATAACCGTGCAAGTGAATTGTATCAAGCCGGTGCCCTTAATAATAGCGAATATAAAGAGGCGGAAAATTTAGTTCAGAAGGCAAAAAACTATCTTCAGCAGCAAAAAGAGGCATTATCTTTGATATATGAATCTCATAATCCGGATAGTGGTACAAAAAGTTATTACACGGGGAGGAAAGAGGCTCTCGAGGCTCAAATAAGGCTAGTGAATTATCAAATTGGTAACTGTAAGATCAAATCACCAATAGACGGTATTGTTTCCAATTTGTCTGTGAAAAAAGGGGAGGTAATTAGTCCCGGAATTCCTGTTATGACAGTGTTTCAAAAAGATGACTATGAAATAGAAGTATTTGTGCTTACGGAAGATATACGTTATATCAAACTAGGGATGAAAGTAGATTTGATTCAGGAAACAAAGGATAAAGATATATTTTTTGAAGGTAGAGTAAAATGGATTGCCCCGTTTGCAATAGAAAAAACATCTGCCCTTGGGTTGGAGGAAAAACGTATTAAAATAATTTTAAAACCAATAATATCCGGCGGAGTAGATTTGCGTCCCGGCTATTCATTAGATGTAAAGTTTACAGTGGCAAAACAGGAGAATAAACTTGTCGTTCCTAAAACTGCTCTTTTTAAATATGAAAGTAGTGACGGGCTGTGGGTTGTCCGGGAGGGAAAAGCTCAGATTCAAACTGTCAAAAAAGGATTTGAAAATGGTAGGGAAGTAGTTATCGAAAATGGCCTCAAGGAAGGTGACTTGGTAATTTTAAACCCCCAATTAAAAGGTTTGAAAAAGGGAATTAAGGTAATAAAAGAAAGAATGTAGAAATACATTAACTGTAACCATATGAATAAAATGGAAATATAATACACTATTGACAATCACTGTATTAAATGGTATGGTAAAACCAATGGGTGTTTCGTTGCAAAACGAGCGCCCATTCCGTTTTATATAGGACATGCCATTTAATGGTTATTATTAATAGGAGGTAAGAATTGTGGTGGTTACATTATCAAAAGCCATTTTTGAAAATCTAACAAAGCAAATAGTAAGCTTTGAGGATAAGAAAAAAAAATTGATTGAGGAATATTTTCCCCAACAGCTAAAAGAACAGGATGAAGTTGAAAATCTAATTAACCAATATATTTTACAGCTCAGCTGTTTTTTGCGTGAGGCAAAAAAGGCCGAAAAGAATAGCGGAAGACTTCCATTGGTTACTATTGGGAGTGAAGTGGAAGTTCAGGACTTAGATAGTGAAAAAAAATATATATTTCGGGTGATGATGCCCTCTGAGCAATCTAATGCATTTGAAGGAGTATTCAATATATCTTTTTGGTCCCCGGTAGGGAAGGCTTTGTTATTGAAAAAACCAGGCGATAAAGTAACGGTAAAAGCACCTGGCGGAATTTATAATTACCAAATAGTTTCGATTAATATGAACGTTTCTTAAAGATATAAAAAAAGATATACCGGCACCTACTCAAAAAAGTGGTGCCTTTTTCTTTAATCTTACCAAGTTGGGTAAATAGATTTTTCTCCTAAAATATAAAAAGATAGCCGCTTTATGTATTATTATTGGAAAGGGAGGGATAATATAGCAGACAAATTAAAGGGAGTAAGGATTCTTGGATAAATATCGAGTTTCCGGATACCAAATTATTTTAGTAATACTATTTTCTACATTTTCTACAGCGGTGTTTTGGGTTCCTTCTGAAGCTGCTTCTTTTGTTAATCAAGATGCTTGGATAGCAGTATTGCTCGCAACGGTAATCTCTATTCCATTGATTTATTTGCCTATAGCCAGTTTAGCCAAAAAATATCCTTATCAAACAGTAATAGAATATAGTAACGATATTTTAGGTAAGGTATTGGGCAAATTTGTAGGGTTATTGTTTATATATTTCTTTTTTCAAAACCACTGTTGGGCATTAAGGACTTATGGTGAAATAGCAACTATTTTTATGACAGGAACCCCTATTTTAGCATTTTTGATTTCTCTATCATTGATCACAGTATTGGTTGTTAAATATGGTGTCGAGGTAATTATTAGGTGTGCGGAAATTATCTTTCCCGTAGGACTTTTTTTACTGATTATGATTGTGGTTTTTGTTCTTGATCGGGTAGAAATTTCTAATTTACTACCTATAATGGAAACGAAAATGGGTCCTCTTATACTAGCTACCTTGTCTCCTTTTGATTGGATGGGTGTTGGTTTTATTACCACAGTCTTTTTAGCTTATATTAACCGCCCTGCAAGTATTACACGTGTTTGTATAATTGGAATTGGATTAGGCGGTATTCTCCTTACTTTTTTTTCAGTAATCGTAATTTCTGTATTAGGTTCTAAAATGACAACTATATCGAATTTTCCTGTTTTAGGTTTAGCGAGATATAGCGGTATTCCGGGATTATTTGAAAGAATAGAAGCTCTTGTCATACCGGTTTGGACAGCAGCGCTCTTTGTTCGGATAGCTCTTTTCTCTTATGGTACTGTAGTGGGTCTTGCTCAGCTTTTTAAACTATCTGATTATCGTTTTCTTGTTATTCCTGAAACGATATTTGCAATTGCTTATTCATTGTTTCAGTATGATAGTTTTGTTGAAATAGCTAATATTTGGAGTCAGGCACATATCTATTATATTATTTTTTGGTCAGGATTACCTATTTTCCTTTGGTTGGTTTCCTTAATCCGTTATAAGATGTCAAAAAGGTAGATTAGGAGAAACATTTATTTTACATCTCTCGAATTATCCCGCAGGCGAGACGTTTACCTGAATTCCCTGCGGGCTGGGATCTGTAGTCGTCAGGGTTTTCGTGAATAATGACAGATCTGCCAATGACTTCAGAAACATGAAATTTATCCGTAAAAAAAGACATTTGGGAAATACCGTTGTTTGAGAAAAGCACCGGAAAGTCTCCGGCGTGGTTTCCATGAGGTTGATTGTTTGGGTTCCAGTGACCGCCGGCACTTTGAAAGGGATTGTTTGGATCACCTACAGTGCAGTTGCCTAATTCATGAATATGAAATCCATGAGGACCAACGGGGGCGTTTCCGTTTTGGGCCGGTTTGTAGGGGGGAAGTCCTAAAATATTTACATAAACTATAGTTCCCTTGGGAATAGCTTGAAACATTACTATTCCTGTAATTTGTGGTGCTAACGGCCCTCCCTGGATATAGGCAGATGCAAAGCGGGGATAGATAGGCATTTAGATTTCCTCCTTGAATTATATTTTCCTATAATATATATGCATAATTTAATTAAGTTGGTGTTAGTACTTCTATGAAAAGACGTTAGACAGGTAATAATGTGCAGGTACTAAAAATTATGTGCCTAAACCCACTTACTTGTGATATAATTTCTAAGGAAGAATACTATTAGTTCACTGGGTGTTGCATCCATGCTTGTTTTGCATATTTACGCAACGCTTATTTAGGAAAAAGGGTTTTTACCGTTAAGTTGCAATTAAATAGAGTAGAGTTGAGGAGAGCAAAGTTAGTTGAGTCAGGTTAGGTGAGTAGATTAGTTTTCATTCACCAGGTTGTGGCCTGGTTTTTGTTTGTTTTTATGAGGTTTACCAAGGAGGGTTTATTAGTGGCTGTTCGGTTAGAAACCAGTAGTTTAGAGGTTGTTTTTGCTAAACAAGAATATATGTTAAGGAAATTAATGGACAGGTTGTTTACCCATTCTTCTTATTACCGGAATTTGCTGCGAGATGCAGGTATAGATCCTGGAGATATTAAGAGTATTAAAGACTTAAGCCATGTTCCTTTTACGGAAAAAGAGAAATTAAGGGAGTTGTATCCTCTTGGTTTAATGGCAGTTAATGAAGAGGATGTGGTGCGCATCCATTCTTCATCAGGAACCACAGGCAAACCGGTGATTGTTCCTTATACCAGGAAGGATGTGGAAACCTGGGCGGAAATGTTTTCTAGATGTTATCATTTAGTGGGGATAAACAAAAAAGACAGGGTCCAAGTTACGCCCGGATATGGTTTGTGGACAGCAGGAATTGGTTTTCAAGCAGGAGTAGAGCGTTTAGGTGCTATGGCTATTCCCACCGGTCCTGGTAATACGGAGAAACAGCTTGAAATGATGATAGACTTAAAAACAACGGTTCTTTGCGCCACTTCTTCTTATGCTCTATTATTGGCGGAAGAGATTAACCGAAGGGGACTAAAAGATCAAATAAAATTAAAAATCGGTGTTTTTGGATCAGAACGGTGGGGAGATAAGATGAGATCCAAAATCGAAGATTATCTTGGATTGGAAAGCTTTGATATTTATGGATTAACTGAAATATATGGACCAGGCATTGCCATAGAATGCTCTCAGCATGAAGGAATGCATTTTTGGTCAGATCATTTGCTATTTGAGATTATTGATCCGGTTACAGGTAAACAGTTACCTCCCGGGGAACAGGGGGAATTGGTGATTACCACCTTGACTAAAGAGGGGATGCCTTTGCTTCGTTACCGTACTCACGATATTACCAGGATAATTCCTCATTATTGTACCTGCGGCAGTGAATTTCCCATGATTGACCAGGTTCTGGGGCGCACAGACGATATGGTCAAAATAAAGGGTGTTAATATATATCCGGGGCAAATTGACCATACTCTTCACATAACGGAAGGCTGTTCCAGTGAGTATCAAATTCATGTAACCAGGGAGCATGGTAAAGATAAAGCACTTGTCAAGGTAGAAATGGAAAAAGGGTGCAGGTCAGAAGAAGTGAGTGAGCGGTTAATAAAGACGATAAAAGCTAAAATTGGAGTTATCGTAGATGTTGAAATGGTTCCCCTGGGTTCATTGGGCAGAACTGAAAAGAAAAGCAAAAGGGTTTTTGATCTTAGATATGAGTAAAACCAACCGGGCAACGCCCGGTTGGTTTTTATGTGATCAAAAAGTACCGTTTAATGTTTATTACAGCTTTGATATTAATTGAGACAGAGTATCTTTGGCATCTCCAACTAATAATAATGCGTTATCGCTTTCGTAAAGAGGATTGTCCACTCCGGAATAGCCCGGTTTTGTGTCGAAGTTACAGATAATCACATATTTTGCCTGATCAACTGCTAAAACAGGCATTCCGTATATAGGAGTCCCTTCAGCTGTATTGGCAGCAGGATTAACAACATCGTTTGCACCTACAATTATAACCGCATCAGTTTCTTTAAACTCCGGATTGATATCATCCATTTCGAATAGTTTATCGTAGGGAATATCTACCTCGGCAAGCAGTACATTCATGTGTCCCGGCATCCGTCCGGCTACTGGGTGAATGGCAAATTTTACTTCCTTGCCCGATTTTTCTAGTAGATCAACTAGTTGCTTTACTTGAAATTGGGCTTGAGCCAATGCCATTCCGTAACCGGGAACAATGATAATTTTCTGGGCATCTTTAATAATCTGCTCGGGGAGAACTTCCTCTTTTTCTTTGGCATCGCAACTTTGACTCTCGGACTTAGTTTCACTTATTTCTGATTCATGGTTAATTCCATTTTGGCTCACAGATGTTTTTCCCATAAGGATATCCCCAAGGCTACGGTTCATTGCACGGCACATAATTTGTGTAAGCAGTAAGCCGGATGCTCCGACAATAGCTCCAACTGCTACTAACAAGGGATCGTAAATAGCTAGTCCTGCAATAGATCCTGCTACACCAGACAGGGAATTCAGGAGCGAAATGGTAATGGGCATATCTGCTCCCCCTACCCGTATTGTAAATAGTACTCCGAAAAATAGAGCAATTATTAATGCAAATATTAAGTAACCCACACTTACTGTTCCAGGTGAAAATGTGATAAGGACAGTGATAATGAGCATTAATATCAGGATAAGGTAGCTCCACGTAGTATGTCCTTTCAGGACAATAGGGCGCTGAGTAATTTTTTGATCTAGTTTAGCTGCAGCAATTAAACTCCCACTAAAAGTAATACCACCAATTATCAATGCAAGAGCAGCAGTGGCCTTACTAAATCCGTCAATACTTGCTGCATTCCCTAACACAATTAGGGCTACTAGAGCAGAAGCGCCTCCCCCAGTGCCATTTAAAAAAGCTACCATTTGGGGCATTTGAATCATTTTTACTATAGCAGCTAGAATACAACCAATTATTGCACCGATAGCCATACAAATCCATAATGTCTGGTATCCAAGGATACCATTATTTATTAGAGTTATTATTATGGCAGCCAACATACAAAGAGCACCTAGGCTGTTTCCTTTAACAGCGGTTTTAGGAGAACTCATTAGACTGATACCCCAGAGAATTCCACAGGTTAAAATAAGTGAAATTATGCTATATATAGTAGGACTCATGATTTTCAACCCCTTGTTTTAAACATTTTTAGCATACGGTGAGTAACCACAAAGCCCCCAACAACGTTAACTGTTGCTAATATGATGGCAGCCATACCAAGTAACTTGCTACCTGTGGAAATGGCGGCGGCAGTAGATACTAAAGCCCCCAAAATAGTAATTCCCGATAAAGCATTCATACCCGACATTAAAGGGGTGTGGAGCAAGCTTGGTACATTTTTGATTATCTTATATCCTACAAGTGTGGCTATTATAAACAATAGTACCAGAAGTAAAGCATTCATTATCAATTAACTCCTTTCTGTGTTCATGGCTTCCAAGGCTCCGCTGTGTACAATTTTGCCATCTTTTGTGACCAGAGATGATGCGATGATTTCATCGGACATATTTAAATTTATTTTTCCATCTTTGGCTAGGTAAGCAAGATAATTATAAATATTATGGGCAAACATCCATGTAGCACTGGTAGGAACCATACCAGGAATATTTTTTGTCCCGTAAATACTGATATTGAATCTCTCTGTAATTTCTCCAGGTTCAGTTATTTCACAGTTACCTCCTTGGTCAATTGCAATGTCTACAATAGTTGCTCCAGGTAGCATTGTTTTTACCATTTCCTCGGTAATTAGTATAGGAGCAAGTTTTCCCGGAATTAAAGCTGTAAGGATGATAATATCTGCCTGGGCTACAAAAGGCTTTAATGCTTCACGCTCTTTTACCAACCATTCTTGGGGTAGCCGTTTAGCGTAACCGCCTTCACCTACGGCCAGTTCAACAGGAATACCAAGTTCAATAATTTTTGCTCCTAAGCTTTTAGCCTGCTCCAGGGCATCGGGACGAATATCCGTGGCGTTTACTACCGCACCCAAACGTTTAGCAGTTGCCACAGCTTGTAGTCCGGCAACCCCTGTACCAATAACTAAAACATTGGCAGGTTTAATCATACCCACGGCTGTACCAACCATAGGCATAAACTTAGGCAGCTTGTTTGCTGCCATTAAAACACCTTTATAACCGGCAACAGTACTCATTGAGGTAAGGGCATCCATGGATTGTGCTCGGGAGATCCGAGGGATACCGTCTAAGGTTAAACCGATTACTCCTTTCTTTGCCAGGTTTTTCACCATTTCATGGTTAGAAGGTGAAGCAGGGTGTAAAAAAGTAATTAGGTATTGTCCGTTTTTCATCATATCAACTTCATGCTTGTTTTTGTCATGATTGAATTGTGGTTCTTTGACCTTTAAAATAATGTCGGAGACCGCAAACAGTTCTTCTGCATCTTCAACTGTTTTGGCTCCGACTGATTGATACTGTTCATCTGAAAAATAAGACTCTGCTCCTGCTCCTTTTTCGATGAATACTTCCGCCCCTTCCGCCAACATTTTTTTGACACTGTCCGGGATGGCGGCCACCCGTTTTTCACCTTGCATGATTTCTTTGGGGATACCAATCCTCAGGTTTTGGAATTTCATTTTTTGTCCCTCCTGTTTAATAAAATACTTTAATAAAAATATTTTAAAAAACTATATTTTTTAAATGGAGATGGTTAATAAACGGAAATGATGTTTTTCAGTATTGTACTATATTTATTCTAGCAAATAATTCTTATTATTTGGTGCGAGATATGTCGAATTTTAGCTTAAAAATTTATAATTACTAATAGTTTTGTTATATTATCTCTATTATAAACTATATCAACAAAAGATACCAGTGTGAAAGAATAAATAATAATTGCTAGCGGGAGTAGTAAGATAGGTAGATATGATTTTCCTGCGAAAATCCCAACATAACTTGTTTAGATGCATAAATATGCAGGATATATTTTACATATCATGGTAGCAACACTTGCGCAGGCGAACGAGTAAAAACTTATGATTTATTAAAATAATCCCCAAATCAAGTACCGAATATAAAAAAAATAAAAACAGGCTAATTAACCTGTTTTTATTTTTCACTTTCCGAGCACCTTTTTTGACCTATATTAATTGGATTTGTTACCGGTACCTTGATTTCTCTCCGGTGACTGTTGACTTCAAATACTACCGCCTTTTTATTTTCCTCATCTGTATCATTTATTTCCAGTAGTTTGATCACAAGAGTTTTACCCTCGGTAATATCCACATCACAGGTTTGGCCTATATCCATACCGTAGAAGAATACATCACTGTTCATATACTTAAAGTCACCGTTTTCTTCAAGATATTGGAGGTATTTTTCAAATTCATCGGGAAATAGGGCATAACTGAGGATAGCCTTTTTATTAGGTTCAATTGTGTAATTTTCCTCCAGATACTTCTTAATTTTATCAAAATCTACCGGTTGAAGCACCTCACCGGGTCTGCAATTAATAGGTTTTTCATCTTTCAGGATTAACTGCTGCAATTTTTCAGGAAATCCACCATCAGGCTGGCCCATCATTCCTTTAAAATAATCTACTACAATTTGAGGAAAGACTAGATCTTTTCCTTTTTCATATATATTTTCCGGTGTTAAATTATGTCTTACCATAAATACAGCAAGCTCGGCTACCATATTGGAAGAAGGGGCTGCTTTAACAATATCACCTAACATATCATTAACAGTTTTATACATTTGCTTTGCTTCCCTGAAAAGGTGTCTCATATTCAGACGATCAAGGTAAAACTTCACATTAGCATATTGAGCCCCAGGCATTTCAAAACTATATATTTCAGCATTTCCGGTTTTGGACGGAGTTTCAAATTTAGCGTAAATCGGTCTCACAGCACTCCAATAATCTGATATTTGCTGGATATCATGGAGATCAATTCCGGTATCACGACAGGTATTGGTCATAGCTGCAACGATGGAGTTGAGTGCCGGTTGGCTTGTTAAACCGGACATACTGTTGAAAGCAGTGTCAACAATATCCACTCCTGCTTCTGCGGCCATTAATACCGTTGCTACCCCGTTGCCACCGGTATCATGAGTGTGTAAATGAATGGGTAGAGAGATTTCTTCCTTTAGTGCTTTAATTAATTTCACTGCTGCATAAGGTTTTAATAAGGCAGACATATCCTTAATACAAAGGATGTGCACGCCCATTTTTTCAATTTCCTTTGCTTTTTCAATATAATACTTTAAGGAATACTTATCTCTCTTGGAATCTAGAATATCTCCAGTATAGCAAATACATGCTTCGGCGATTTTTCCTTCTTTCAGAACTTGGTCAATAGCTACCTCCATACCTTTTAACCAATTTAGGGAATCAAAGATACGGAATACATCAATACCTTTTTCCGCTGCTTCCTTAATAAATTCTCGGACAACGTTGTCAGGATAATATTTGTACGCGACAATATTAGACCCTCTGAGAACCATTTGGAACAGGATATTAGGAATTCTGTTTCTCAATTCCTCCAATCTTTCCCATGGGGATTCTTTTAGGTGTTTATAAGCATTGTAGTAAGTTGCCCCTCCCCACATTTCAAGGGAAAACAGATCCTTGGCTAAAACAGCTGTAGCTTCGGCAATTTGGAGCATATCTCTGGTACGAAGCCGGCCGGCCATTAAGGATTGGTGAGCATCCCGAAGCGTATTGTCTGTCAAGAGCAGCTTTTTTTGTCTTTTGATCCATTTAACTAACTCTTCAGGTCCTTTATCATCAAGAAGTTGTTTCGTTCCGCTGTAATTGTGCGGAGAATCAACTTTGGGTATTACCGGAACGTCAAATTGTTGTTTTGTAGGATTTGGATCGTTTACCACCTTTGATCCGATATATTTAAGTACTCTTAATTCATCATCCGCTTTAGGAAGGATGTCAAATAATTCAGGATAGTTATTAATAAAATTGGTATCGCAGTTACCTTCCAGGAATTGGGGGTGATTGAGTACGTTTATTAAAAAGGCAACGTTGGTTTTTATTCCTGAAATAGTAAGCTCTCTTAAAGCCCTGGTAGACTTTCTTACGACATCTTCAAAAGTCCTGGAATAAGAAATAATTTTTACTAAAAGGTTATCGTAATAAGGACCTATTTTAGCGGAGGTAAAACCTTCGGCTCCGTCAAGCCTAATACCGAACCCTGATCCGGTACGGTAAACATCAATTTGCCCCGTTGAAGGTAAAAAGTTATTAGTAGGATCTTCCGTTGTAACACGGCATTGAATAGAATAACCCCTTACTTTAATGTCTTCTTGAGAGTATATTCCAATTTCGGAAGAGTTCAAAGGAAATCCCTGGGCAATCAGTAATTGGCTTTGGACAATATCAATGTCGGTAACCATTTCCGTTACGGTATGTTCCACCTGAATTCTGGGATTCATTTCAATGAAATAATGGTCGCCGCTTAGATCATCAATAAGAAATTCCACCGTTCCCGCACTTTGATAATTTACGGCTCGGGCTATTTTTAGAGCATCTTGACAGATTGCTTCTCTCTTTTCTGTTGATAAAGAGAAAGCAGGGGCAAATTCAATAACTTTTTGATGCCTTCTTTGGATGGAACAATCTCTTTCATAAAGATGCACAATATTTCCGTATTTATCACCTAATACTTGAACTTCAATATGCTTGGCCTTTTCCATGTATTTTTCAATAAAAACCTCATCACTGCCAAAGGCCCTGCCGGCTTCGCTTTTTGCTCGGTTGAACCTTTGGATTAATTGTTTTTGGTTTGTTGCAACTCTCATACCTCGGCCGCCTCCACCAGCTGCGGCCTTTAAAATAACGGGATACCCGTATTTTTCCGCAAACTGAACAGCTTCATCTGCTGATAAAAGAGGCTTGTCTATTCCCGGAATGGTTGGGACCCCGACATCTTTTGCCAATTTTTTAGATTGAATTTTGTTTCCTACCATGTCCATCATAATATGGGTAGGCCCGATGAATTCTATGCCTACATCAGCACATTTTTTTGCAAATTCCGGGCTTTCAGCAAGGAAACCGTAACCGGGATGGATGGCATCGACACCTTTTGTTAAAGCAAGGTTGACGATTTCATTAATATCAAGGTAAGTTTCAACGGGTCCCTTATTTTTTCCTATAAGATAGGATTCATCTGCTTTGGTTCGAAAAAGAGAAAACTTGTCTTCTTTAGAATAAATTGCAACTGTTCTAATACCTAGTTCGGCACATGCTCTAAAAATTCGAACGGCAATTTCACCACGATTAGCTACTAGTACCTTTTTGAACCTTTTCAAGTTAAGTCTCCCTCCTTATATAACGGAAAACTTTACCGTATGGTAACACGCAACATTATACTAAAAACGAGTTTAACGGTTAAAGTTTCAGAAAAAAACCCGGCAATAAATTGATGAATTCAGTTGGTTTTAGGCTTAGTCAGTTCGTGCATAGGTAAAGAACCTCCTCTTTATTGAACCATTTTTCGATTATCACTGAATTATCAATAGTTATTGTGTAATTAATGAATAAGTATACTCATAATAACTGATCTGAAGAAAAAAACTTCTGATTATGAAAATTAAAAAATTTTATCCTACAGTGATATTATTCTGTATGCTTTTTAATATTCCTGTTAATCTATCAAAATTTTTAAGAAAATTAAAAGATTAATGAAGATTATTTTAATGAGATATTAATCAACTTTTTTTAAAAAGCGAAAGAGGGCAAGCTGTTTGTGATGCTTTGTGTGATGCTTTTTATAATAAAGCTGAATAATTATTAACAAAGTTTAATATTTCCCTAACGGTTACTGCAAAAGAAATTTTAACAGTTATAAAAGGAAATACTATTCTGGATGTTTTAATCTAAAAAAAAAACTTTTGAAACAAAACGTTTTTGGCATTTGACAGAAATGTCCGATGATGGCATAATAGTTATTGTCATATGCCAAACAAAAACAAAAAGTAGGTTTATACCAGTTGTTTTTTTAGTAATGCGTAACAAAATATTTGGTTGGAAAATTTAAGGAGGTTTTTTTGATGCCGGGTATGGATGGGTCAGGATTTTCCAGAGGTGGCAGAGGAAGTGGTAATAAGGGATCAGGCCAAGGAAGAAGGAAAGGTGGACAAGGAATGGGAATTTGTGGTCAGGGGTTGGAGGGAAAGTGTGTTTGTCCCCAGTGTGGTACTACTGTTGCCCACCAAAGGCAGGTTCCTTGTACTTCAGTTAAATGTCCTCAATGTGGAACTTCTATGATAAGACAAAAATGACCATTTACTTTGAATTCGAAAGGCAGGCTTAGTATATTGTGGAGCTCAGAATTACAGTTCTTGTAAACAACACGGTATATTTATCAAATTTCAAAGCAGAACATGGGTGGTCTGTTCTGATTGAAACTGCTGAAGGAACATTACTGTTTGATACCGGGCAGAGTGGGTTATTTCTTGAAAATGCCCGATTTATGAAATTAGAATTAGAAAAAGTGGATAAAGTAGTACTAAGTCATGGACACTATGATCATACGGGAGGATTAGAACATCTTTTAAAATTAAATCCCGGGATCAAGATTTATGCTCACCCGGATGCATCCCAAAAGAGATTTTATTTTCAACCGGGAAAACCAGCAAGAGAAATAGGAATGCCTGAAGGTGTCCGGCCATTTAAAGAAAACTTTTGTTTTGCCAGGGAGTCGAAAGAAATAATACCGGGGTGTTTTACTACCGGGGAAATAACCAGGGTATTTAAGTCGGAAGAGACTATAAAGGGGTTTTTTTTAGACCCTCAAGGAAAAACACCAGATTATGTTTGTGATGATCAGGCGTTAATTGTACGAACTTCTGTAGGACCGGTAGTGATTTTGGGGTGCTGCCATTCAGGCTTAGAAAATACCCTGGAACAAGTTGCCGAACTTACAGGAACGAGAAGTTTTCCCTTAGTGCTTGGGGGTATGCACTTAAGTAATGTCTCAGAAAATTATATTAATAGGGCTGCTGAGGCTTTACAAAGATTTTCTATTCAAAAAATAGGGGTTGCTCATTGTACCGGGTATTATGGAGCTATCAAGTTGGAACAGCTTTTTTTCGGAGAAATCATGGAATGTAATGTAGGTAGTATTTTTGAATTGTAAAATTGTTTCTATAATAATAAATAATAAAAGAAATAATAGTATCTGCCATTAACAAAAATTATTGAAATGTTATAATGATGATAATACATATTATAGTAAATTATGTTGTAGGAGGAATAATAATGGAATCGAAAAATGGTAAATCAAATGTTTTTGAAAAAGTTAAAACCAATCGAGCTAGTAATATTAACAAAGTAATTGCTGTTATGAGCGGTAAGGGCGGAGTAGGGAAATCTTTTGTTACTTCTTTAATTGCAACATCCTTAAAAAGAAAAGGTAAGAAGGTCGGTATACTAGATGCGGATATTACCGGGCCAAGTATTCCTAAAATGTTTGGTTTGAATAAAACCTTGGCTAAGGCCGGGCCTGAAGGGATTTTTACTCAACAAACTTCAACAGGTATTCAGGTGATGTCAATTGAGCTTTTGTTAGAAAAAAAGGATCGCCCGGTTATATGGAGAGGTCCACTTTTAGCTGGTACCGTGAAACAGTTTTATTCTGACGTTATTTGGGGAGATTTGGACTACTTATTAATTGATCTGCCTCCGGGAACCGGAGATATTCCTTTAACAATAATGCAGTCTTTGCCTGTGGACGGGGTAGTTACTGTGACAGCTCCTCAGGATTTAGTACAGTTAATTGTTGCAAAGTCTGTGAACATGGTCAAAGCGCTAAATGTACCTTTTTTGGGTGTTGTAGAAAACATGAGTTATTTAGAGTGTCCTGAGTGTGGCAAAATTATTAATGTTTTTGGGAAAAGTAAAATTGAAGAATTAGTGCAAGAATGGGGTTTAAAACTTTTAGCCAGGCTTCCTATTGATCCGGATTTGGCAAGACTATGCGATGAGGGAAAGGTTGAGGAATATACCAAGTTGACTCTTGATTTGGAGATATAAAAGATTTTTAAAGGAGGATTTGAATTAATGAAAATATGTATTTCAAGTACAGGGAAAGAAAAAAATTCTTCCGTAGATTTAAGGTTTGGAAGATGTATGTATTTTATTTTTTGTGATACTGATAATAATAGCTTTAAAGCTGTTTCTAACCAAGGAGTAAACTCTTCTCACGGAGCCGGAATTGCTGCGGCTCAGCAGGTAATCGATGAAAAGACAGATGTAGTTATTACCGGTAATATGGGTCCTAATGCCTTGCAGTTGATAAGTACATCGGGAATAGAAATATACCAGGCTGCCGATGGATCCGTTGAAGAGGTTGTAAAACTATTCCAAAATAACAAGCTGGAGAAAATTAACAAACCTGTTCCGGCTCATTCCGGAATGGAGAGCCGGAAATAGAAAGGGCTGGTCAGATGAAGATTTCCGTGCTAAGCGGAAAAGGAGGAACCGGGAAAACTACTATTGCTACTAATCTTGCTATGTTATTAGGCTGGCGTTATGTAGATTGCGATGTAGAAGAGCCAAATGGTTTTATTTTTCTCAATCCTCGAATTATGGAAACACTAGAAGTAAAAGTGCCGGTTCCTGTCATTGAACAAGAAAAGTGTATTTTATGCAAGAAGTGTGTTGAAATTTGCCAATTCCATGCTTTGGGTATGGCAAAAGATAGGGTGCTTGTTTTTGAAAAGCTTTGTCATGGTTGCGGGGCATGTGTTTTAGTTTGTCCAACGGAGGCAATTTCGGAGACAGGAAGGGTAATTGGCAAAATTGATAGGGGACGAAACGATAAAATTGAGTGTTTGAGAGGAGTTTTGAATATTGGAGAGCCAATGTCCCCGCCTCTTATTGGTGCTCTGAAAAAGCTCATTGAACAAAGCAACTCAATTCTTGATTGTTCACCAGGCAGTTCGTGCAGCGTTGTTAAAGCTATTGAAGGGTCTGATTATGCTTTGTTGGTTACCGAACCTACTGAGTTTGGTTTACATGATTTAAAAATTGCGGTTAGTTTGGTGAAAAGGATGGAAATACCTTTTGGTATGATTATCAATCGGGCGGATCAGCACAACAATCTAATAACCAATTATTGTACTCAAGAAGGTATTCCTCTGATAGGGATTATTCCCTTTGAAAAAGAAGCTGCAAGGATTTATTCTGAAGGCAGACTTCTCATTAGTGAGGAAAGGTACCGTCAGTTGTTTCAAGATATAATTAACAATCTGGCGGAGGTGATGAAGTGCAATTAATTATTATTAGTGGAAAAGGCGGGACAGGAAAGACCACAGTGGCTGCATCTTTTGCTTTTTTAAATGAAGATAGCATTAAAGTTGATTGTGATGTAGAGGCTTCTAACCTGCACATTATTCTTAAAGGTGTAAATATAGAAGAGAGTCCTTTTTTTGGTGCTAAAGTGGCTTATATTGATTCGGAGAAATGTATCAAGTGCGGTGAGTGCCAGCGGGTATGCAGATTTGATGCTATTGATGCTATTTTGGATTATCAAGTAAATGAATTAAAATGTGAAGGGTGTGCTGCGTGTACCGTTGTTTGTCCTTGTGAAGCGATAGTTTTAAAAGATGAAAAAACTGGAATGACAATTATTGACGAGACTGATAAAGGCATTTTATCCAGGGCGGAAATGGAAGTAGGGGCAGAAGGCTCAGGAAAATTAGTTACCGAAGTTCGAAAAAATGCGGCTAAATATAAGAAAGATGACCAAAGAATCCTGTTAGATGGATCACCGGGCGTTGGTTGTCCTGTGATGGCTTCTCTTACCGGGTGTGATGCGGCGTTAGTTGTAGTGGAACCAACTCAATCCGGCTTAGAAGATTTTTTGCGAGTTTTATCATTAATCAGGTTTTTTAAAGTTAAACCTTTTGTTTGCATAAATAAATATGATATTAATGAATTAATGACAGAAAACATTGAAAAGGTTTGCGAAAAAGAAAGTGTTACGGTAATGGGGAAAATTCCCTTTGATCCCAAAGTAAAAGAAGCAGTGAACCAGTTTAAACCCATTGTGGTTTATCCGGAAAGTATTGCTGGTAAACAGATTAGAGTAATGTGGAATAAATTGAATAGCATATTAAAGGAGGATTTTGAAACATGAAAATAGGAGTAGCTAAAGAAGGAGATTTTGTTTCCGCCCATTTTGGACATTGTGAAGGGTTTGAGGTATTTCAGGAAGAAGAAGGTAAAATCGGTGGGAAGGAATTTGTTCCCAACCCCGGACACAGGCCGGGATTTTTACCACCTTACTTGGCGGAAAAAGGGGTTAATGTGGTAATTGCTGGGGGAATGGGTGCTAGTGCTCAGGAACTTTTTAATGCTCATGGTATATCAGTTGTTGTAGGTGCGCAAGGGAAAATTGAGGATGTAGTTCAGGAGTACCTAAAGGGGAACCTGGTTTCTACGGGCAGTGTGTGTTCGGAACACAAGCACCAGGGAAATTGTCACAGCTAGAAAGCAGGATTTTAATCCTGCTTTCTTATTGAATCAGAAAGTATAGGTTTTGGGGTTAGTTGGAAAGCCGGAAAAGAGCTTTTTACTCCATGGGGCTCGCCCCCTTTCGTCGTTCGCCTGCGCAGGGTGTTGCTACCATGCTACGTAAAACGGTTCCTACATATTTATGTAGCCAAACAAGTTATGTTGGGGTTTTCGCAGGATAATCATATTTTAAAATTGAGGGAGAGAGATGTCTTATTCAAAAATAGTAATTGATCTTTTTATAGATCCGGAAAATGAGGGTGAGTTGGAAGATGCGGATGGTGTTGGTGAAGCCGCAAATCAAGATAGTGCTGATTTTTTTAAAATAATGTTAAAGGTAAATAATAAAGGTATTATTGATGATATCAAGTTTAGTGTTTTTAGTTGTTGTGAGGGTGTTTCTGCAGGAAGCATGACAACTATTTTAGCGAAAGGTAAGACGATTAGAGAAGCAGAGAAGATTAGTGAACAAGATTTATTAACGGCTCTTAACGGTTTACCAAAGGATAAAATCTATTGTGCTAATTTAGCTGTAACAGCTTTAAAGAAGGCCCTGGAGGATTACGGCAATAACAGCAATAATAGTTAATAAACCCGAGATGTTGATTTCTTGTTTAAATTATTATAGTGTTCTATAATATATGTAATGATTAATATACAGCTTTGTTAAGGAGGCTTATAAATGTCCAGGCCGGTAAAACCTCGGAGGATTTCTTTTATTCCGGAACACAAATGCTTTGTCCCTGTTGAAAAACCAAAATACCAGCTTGAGACAGTAGAATTAAAAATAGAAGAACTGGAGGCAATGCGCCTAAAAGATTTGGACAACCTGTTTCAGGAGGATTGTGCGGAAAAAATGCAGGTTTCTAGGCAGACTTTTCAACTTATTATTGACCAGGCAAGAAAAAAGGTGACCAAAGCTTTAATAGAAGGGAAAACAATTATTATCCAGGGAGGCAATTATACATTAAATATTTGTAAGTATAAGTGCTCTGCTTGTGGTCAGGAATTTAATGAAGTTTATGAAAAAGGAAAATCTGTTTGCCCCCGGTGTCAAGCTAGTCGGGTTAATTGTATTGATAAGGATAATTTTTGTTTAAAAGGATGTAGAAGACGGGAAAATACTTAAATCATATCATTAAAATATTTTTTTATAATATAACATTAACCTTGCCGCCCGTAAGGGCGGCAATTTTATTATTAAAGATTGATTCCCCTGCGAAAACCCTAAATTATGCTATTTGAATGCATAAATATGTAGGAGCCGGTTGGCGTAGCATGGTAGTAACACCCTGCGCAGGCGAACGACGAAAGAGGGCGAGCCCCATGGATAGCGCGAGAGGGCCACTGAACATGGATATGAATTGGCCCGGTACCCTTTCGTAGTGAGACAAGCAGATGGTGTTGCATCATGCGAAGGTGTTATTGGATATGGGGAGTTGAGATCAAAGAATAGTTTATAAGGGTTTACTTCTACTAAATAGCAGGTTAATATTAAGCGACAATAAAGCCCAATTATTAACAAAGGAATTTTTAACATGATGGTGGAATTACTTAATTCTTATCCCTGCCCTTATGACAGGGTTGTTAAATACCAGAGTTATTTTCGATGATAGGTTGGTGGAATGAAATAATGTTGAATTTATCGCCAAATGCTTTGGCAGTGTTAGAGCGCAGGTATTTAAACCGTAACGAAAAAGGAGAAGTTGTTGAAACCGTTGAAGATATGTTTAACCGGGTAGCACAGGCTGTTGCCGAAGCTGAATATCAATACGGTGCAACCGGAGAAGAAGTAGAGCAATGGAAAAAATCCTTTTATGATATGATGGTGAACTTGGATTTTTTGCCTAATTCACCTACTTTAATGAATGCCGGATTACCTTTAGGTCAATTATCTGCCTGCTTTGTGTTGCCTATTCCTGATTCCATGGAAGGTATTTTTGAGGCTGTTAAGAATACGGCTCTTATTCATAAGAGCGGTGGGGGGACAGGTTTTAGTTTCAGCAGATTGCGGGCAAAAGGCTCTGTAGTTCGTTCCACCGGTGGGGTAGCATCCGGTCCGATCAGCTTTATGAAAGTATTTAATAGTGCCACTGAGGCCGTTAAACAAGGGGGTAAACGGCGGGGAGCCAATATGGGTATTCTCCGTGTTGATCATCCGGATATTTTGGAATTTATCAAGTGCAAAGAAAATAATCAAGAACTTACTAATTTTAATATTAGCGTTGGTATTACAGAGGCATTTATGGAAGCAGTACGGGAAAATAAAGAGTATTCTTTAATTGATCCCGTAAGCCAAAAACCTGTTGCTTTTCTCAATGCGGCGCAGGTTTTTGATCTTATTGTTGAAAAAGCCTGGTTAAATGGGGAGCCGGGAATTGTTTTTTTAGACCGGATTAATGATAAAAATCCTATTTCCCATGCCGGGGAAATTGAAAGCACCAATCCTTGCGGGGAACAACCATTATTACCTTATGAATCATGTAATTTAGGGTCTATTAATTTAGCCCGGATGATAACAGCAGACGATAACGGTATCAATTATGATAAACTTTGTCAAACGGTAAATACGGCAGTTCGTTTTTTGGACAATGTAATTGATATTAACCATTACCCAATTCAGGAAATTGAAAAGAAAACGAAAGAAAGTCGCAAAATCGGTTTAGGTGTCATGGGTTTTGCCGATATGCTTATTATGCTGGGCATACCATATGATTCGGAAGAAGGTGTTCAGATTGCCCAAAAGGTGATGAGTTTTATTGACCAACAATCCAAGAAAGCATCTATAGAATTGGCACAAACACGGGGTACTTTCCCTCTCTATCCGGGTAGTACCTGGGAAAAGAAGAATTTGCCGTTACGAAATGCTACTACCATTACTATTGCTCCCACAGGAACTATTAGCATGATTGCCGGCTGCAGTAGCGGTATTGAGCCTCTATTTGCTATTGCCTTTTACAAAATTGTGATGGATAACGATAAACTGATAGAGATTCATCCTTATTTTGAACAGGTAGCAAAGAAAAGAGGTTTTTACAGTCCGGAGTTAATGAAAAAAGTAGTAAAACAGGGCAGTTTGGTTAATTTAGAAGAGGTACCAAGTGATGTGAAGAGATATTTTGTTACTGCCCAGGATATTTCTCCCTACTGGCATGTCAGAATCCAGGCTGCTTTCCAGCGATATACCGATAATGCAGTGAGCAAAACCATTAATTTTGCCCATAGCGCCCAACCTAATGATATTAAGGAAGCTTATATGCTTTCTTATGAATTAGGTTGTAAAGGAATCACTGTTTACCGGGACGGGTCTCGTGAATGTCAGGTACTGAACATCGCCAAGGAAAATGATAAGGAAGAATTAACCCCCCAAAATAGCGGTCTGTCTATTAAAATTGCTCCCCGGCGTAGACAGGAGATTACCCAGGGAATAACGGAAAAGGCCATAGCCGGTTGCGGGAACCTTTATATTACCGTTAACTATGACCAGGATGGAATATGTGAAGTATTTACCAATCTTGGTAAAGGAGGGGGTTGCCCTTGCCAGACAGAGGCAACTAGCAGGCTGGTTTCTCTGGCTTTAAGGTCGGGGATTAATACTTCATCAATTATTGAACAGCTTAAGGGGATTCGCTGCCCTTCTACATTGGCAAGAAAGTCCAAGGGTGTCAACATCCGGGTATTATCCTGTCCCGATGCTATTGCCCGGACATTGGAAAAAGTACTTAATATTGCCGAGGTCAATGAGGGTAACGGGCATAATAATTTAGGTGATATAGCGGAGGAAATAGAGGGCTTATATAAACCTGATACGGAAAACAAATCTCCCTGTCCGGAGTGCGGGGGACAATTGGAACACGAGGGTGGTTGTGTTCTTTGCCGGTCTTGCGGATATAGTAAATGCGGTTAGTTAATATATAACGAAATAACCACAAAGAGTCTCTAAAAAAGCCTTTGTGGTTATTTTTTTGAGATAAATTGACATAATTCATAACAGGTAATAATATAGAACAAAATAGATGCAAATGATTATTATTTGCAAATACGTATTTAGGTGGTTTTTTTTAATGAAAAAGAAATTATTTGCTCTTCTCATGTTCTTTTTAGTGCTTCTTCTTTTTGGATGCAGAAATCAGGGAAATGAACCGGTGCTCTCTTCATCTATGCAAAAAAGCAAAGGGGAGTTAAAGATCGTTACTTCTTTTTATCCCATGTATATTATGGCTCTCAACATTACCCGGGATGTACCCGGTGTTCAAGTTGTCAATCTTACCAAGCCTGTTACCGGCTGTCTCCATGATTATCAGCTCACCCCAGAGAATATGAAGTGCTTACAGGATGCAGAAATGATGATTGTTAATGGTGCTGGAATGGAAGCATTTTTGGAAAAAGTAATTAAACAGTACCCGGATTTGAAAATTATCGAAGCCTGCAAAGGGGTTCAGATGATAAAAAATCAAAATGACGGCGAACCCAACCCTCATCTTTGGGTAAGTGTGTCTGGTGCGATGGAACAGGTAAAGAATATCGAGAAGCAGATCACTGTTCTTGATCCCGTTAATGCAAAAGCCTATCAGAAGAATAGCGCCGCTTATCTTAAAAAATTAGAGACCTTGAAGAACGATATGCATAAGGTGTTAGATCAGGTTCAGAATCGGAATATTATTACGTTTCACGAGGCTTTTCCTTATTTTGCCCGGGAATTCAATTTAAATATTGCTGCAGTTGTTGAAAGGGAGCCGGGGTCAGAGCCTAGTGCCGGGGAATTGGCAAAGACGGTTAAAACCATAAAGGAGATGGGCATTAAAGTTATTTTTGCTGAGCCCCAGTATTCTGTAAAGGCTGCGGAAACAATAGCCCGGGAAACGGAGGCTAAAGTATATTATTTAGACCCGGCTGTAACAGGATCTGCTGATCCTGATGGTTATATTAAAATAATGCAAAAAAACCTCAAGGTATTACAGGAGGCTTTGTTATAATGGTATTTTGCCCCAAAAAAATCCTGACTTTTAATGGACCTAACTGTGGGTTTTGCTGTACGAAAATTGAAGATTTAAATGTGATCCGAGGCAAAACAGAGATTATTCGTGATGTCAATATGCACATTTATTGTGGGGAATTGACAGCCTTAATTGGGCCCAACGGAGCAGGAAAAAGCACTTTACTTAAAGCAATTATTGGGGAAATTCCCAGCCAGGGAAATGTGCTGTTTTTGAACAGTGAGGGAAAAAGAAAAACGAGGCCCCTTGTGGGATATGTGCCTCAACGCTGGAATTTTGATCCCGGATCACCTGTTAGTGTCAGTGATTTATTTGCGGCCACTCAGTCTAGGCTGCCTGTTTGGCTTGTGGGAACTACTAGAGTACGTCGCAGAATAATAGATGTTTTATCCAGGGTACATGGTGAGCATTTAATTGATAAGTCTTTAGGAAACCTTTCCGGAGGGGAGATGCAGCGCATTCTTCTGGCTCTAGCGATGGATCCTGTGCCCGACCTTTTACTTCTGGATGAGCCGGTTTCCGGGATAGATATAAACGGTAAGCAATTATTTTATCAAATTGTTTCTGAATTAAGAAAAAAATATCATTTATCAATAATTCTGGTTTCCCATGATATAGAATTAATGGGCCAATTTGCAGACAGAATTGTGTTTTTAAATAAAACTGTTCAGTGTATAGGTACTCCCGAAGAGGTTTTAAATGATCCTAAGGTAGTTGGTACTTTCGGCAGTTTAAAAGAAAATGGGGTTTATGAAATTAGTTAGTTGTGTCAGGAGGAAAATTTTTAATGGAAGTTTGGAATGAGTTAATCAGTAGATTATTACCTTTTTCCTGGTCAGAGCATTTTTTTATGCAAAATGCTCTTCTAGCCGTAGTTCTGGTTACTCCTTTATTTGGAATGTTAGGGACAATGGTTGTTAATAACCGGATGGCATTTTTTTCGGATACCATTGGTCATTCCGCATTAACCGGTATTGCTATTGGGGTTATTTTAGGGCTGGATCAGCCTTTGTGGGCGATGATTATATTTGGCATTTTTATGGCTTTGACGGTTACCTTTGTTAAATACAATACTAGTGCTTCCACTGATACAATTCTTGGAATTTTCTCTTCTACTGCCGTCGCCTTAGGTATTGTAATTTTGTCCCGGGGAGGAGGGTTTAATAAATACTCCCGCTTTTTAATCGGTGATTTACTGAGCATTTCCCCTGGTGAAATTAAAATACTGGCTTTAACACTGGTGTTTTTTTTAATCTATTGGTTTTTCTTTTTTAACCGGTTTTTGCTTATCAGTATCCATTCTTCTTTTGCCCGTAGCCGGGGAATTAATGTCAGGCTCATAGAAATATCTTTTACTGTGTGTTTGGCAATAATTGTTTCCGTATCTATTCAATGGGTAGGTCTTTTAATTATCAATTCTCTCTTGATACTTCCTGCCGCAACGGCAAGAAATTTCACAGTAAATATGCGCCAGTATCATTTTGTTTCAATTGCTTTAGCTTTGGTGAGCGGTATTATGGGGTTGATTTTATCCTATTATTGGGATACAGCAACAGGCGCGACTATTGTATTGGTGATGGCCTTTGGTTATTTTGTGAGTATGCTTGGTAAATACAGATTTAATTAATAAAAATCCTTCGGATTTGGATTGATTCATTGAGTTCTTGGGACCCGGTTACCGGGATGGTAGGTTTTTATAAACGTTGTGCATAAGTCACAATCTCTGCTCATTTCCAGAACTATACTTCCTGATAGACATAGTTGATTATAGGTAAAGGGGCGAAAGATCTTGGACAAGTTACAACAGTTGTCTCATGAGCTGCAAAGGAGGAAGCAAAAGGTTACTAAACAGCGTTTGGCCATTCTTAGTGTCTTGGATGAGTCAATAACTCCTTTAACGGTTGAAGAAATTTTTTTTCGAGTACGGGAGAATAATGACAATAATATTAGTTTGGCTACAATTTATCGTAACTTAAAAACATTATTGGTGGCAGGAATGGTGGAAAAACAGGGTATTAATGATGATAAGACTCAATACGGGCTTAAAAAAGATGACCATGCTCATCATCTGGTTTGTCTCGGGTGCCGGAAGGTTATTTGTTTACCTAATTGTCCTCTGGAAGAGTTTACCACAGAAATTAAACAAAAGAAAGGCTTTACGGTCACTGAACACCGGGTGGAATTGTATGGTTATTGCTTGGACTGTCGTAATAATAAAGATTGGGAATAGGAGTAAGTCAGATTTTCTAATGTATCAGAGTGGATGATTTTTGAGGTCAGTTGGTTAGGGTAAAAGATCTGTAGTGAAAGCTTTTATCCGGAAAATCAATGAAATACCCCTCACTGCTTTTATATCTTCACTTCTCTTGTGGGCCAAGAATAAGATAATATGACAAGGCTCTATGTTATTTATTTAACATAAATCTTGGTATACAGGGGGAATTTCCATGGTTTTTATGACGGCTTGCGGGGCAGGGTATATTTCAAATAGGTGCCAGGCGGTTGCTGATGATGATTTTATACATACTTATCATGATGCAGCCTTAGGGGGTGTGTATCGTGCATGTTACCTCATCAACTTCCCGCCGCAGGAAATTATATAAAAGTATTATCAAAAGGGTTTTTGATGTTTTCTTTTCTTTATTTGCTCTGCTTTTTTTCTGCCCGCTTTTTCTGGTTATTGCCTTACTAATTAAATTAAGCGATGGCGGTCCTGTTTTTTATGTTCAGGAAAGAGTTGGATTGAAAGGACGCAGCTTTAAGTGCATCAAGTTCCGCACCATGGTTGTAGGTGCAGAACGGCAGTTAGATAGTTTAAAACATCTTAATGAAGCATCAGGCCCGGTATTTAAAATAAAAAATGACCCGCGTATTATCAAGTTTGGTAAATTTTTAAGAAAAACTAGTTTAGATGAGTTACCTCAATTTGTTAATGTTTTAAAAGGAGATATGAGTGTTGTCGGTCCCCGGCCGCCTTTGCCTGAGGAGGTTAAAAAATACCATTTGCCTTATTATAAGAGGTTAAATGTCAAACCGGGAATTACCTGTACTTGGCAGGTATCCGGACGTCACAAGATACCTTTTGAGCGTTGGATGGAAATGGATTTAGAGTATATTGCTCAGGAAAATTTAGGACTGGATTTGAAATTGATTATTAAAACCATAATAGTTATGTTTAAAATGTCGGGACAATGAAAATTGTAGTTATAGAACTAAGTTATCTTAAATCTTTAACAGTTCGGCAGGCAGGAACTTTTAAACTTTAGACGTATATATAAAACAGTGTGTTTTGGTTGGAGTGATGCCTATTATGACCATTCGTGAACAGACTGAGCAGTGGGAAATGGAACAATTATCCCGATATGCAGCTAAAAGTATTGAGACCCGGGGACGTAAAATTCGGGAAGAAGAATGTGAAGTCAGAACGTGTTACCAAAGAGACAGAGACAGAATTATTCATTCAAAAGCTTTTCGCCGATTAAAACTAAAAACCCAGGTTTTTATTGCACCGGAAGGAGACCACTTTCGTACCCGTTTAACCCACACTTTAGAAGTGGCACAAATAGCCCGAACAGTGGCGCGGGCTCTACAGCTAAATGAAGATTTGACGGAAGCAATTGCTTTAGGACATGATCTGGGCCATACTCCTTTTGGCCATGCGGGTGAAGAAGCCCTTGATGAAGTGGTAAAAGGAGGATTTCGTCATAATCGGCAAAGTATACGGGTAGTAGAGAAGATTGAAGGAGGAAAAGGTTTAAATCTTACTTGGGAGGTTCGAGATGGGATTCTTCTTCATACAGGGCCCATGAAGCCGTCTACACTTGAAGGTCAGGTGGTTAAAATTGCTGACCGGATTGCCTATATTAACCATGACATTGATGATGCTATCAGGGCACAAATTATTACCAGGTACGAACTTCCTCGAGATTGTCTTAAGGTATTAGGCGACAGCCATAGTAAAAGAATCAATACCATGGTAAAAGATTTAATTCAAAATAGTATGGGCTTGTCTAATGTGGGAATGTCTCCTGAGGTCCAGGAGGCAATGGATGAATTACGAGCTTTTCTTTTTAAAAGAGTTTATATTGGTTCACAGGCTAAATCTGAAGAAACGAAGGCAAAAAATATGCTGAAAACTTTGTTTTTTTACTATATCGATAATTACAATGAACTACCCTTTGAATATCAAGGTAATGATGAGAAAGATGTGAGGGTTTGTGACTACATTGCAGGAATGACGGACAGATATGCTATCACCCAGTTTACAAAAATTTTTGTACCTGACGGGTTTCGAAACATATAATCTTTTGGTTAATTAATATTCAAAAAAAGGAAGGATAAGATAACCTTTTGGCTAGTCAAGCTATCCGGGTAGTGACTAAGCACCCGGCAGGGTTAACGATCCTTCCTTTATCTATTGTTACCAGGGAAAAGCTAAGTTATACATGATTTATTAATTTTAAAAAGAATATTTTGAGGAAATTTCCTAGGTATAAATTACCATTTGGTGGGAAATACTTTATTAAGATTTTTATTACTACCATTATTTGTCGAAGCTAGGAGGAATTATTCTTGTTGTAGCGAATATAGTATTACTTCAGGAGGAAGAGTCTGAAACTTTTTAAGTTTTTCTATAGGGATCATCTTGTGTTATTTCGGTTGTTATTCATTTGAGGTGGTCTTTAAGGTTACTTTAAGAGTTTTATAAAAAAGAAGGATTCAAGGGAAAAACGGCGAAATCAGAAAAGAACAAGACAGCATTGTAATTTATGAGGTGGCGCAGGTGGTAAAGTTTATACCGCCAGAAATTATCGATGAAATTCGTATTAGGTCGGATATTATTGAAATTGTATCTGAGTATGTTCGCCTAAAAAAACAAGGAAAGAATTATGTTGGCCTTTGCCCCTTCCATTTGGAGGATACCCCTTCATTTACCGTATCCCCCGACAAGCAAATATTTTATTGCTTTGGATGTCAAAAAGGGGGAAATGTGATTAACTTTATAATGGAGCAGGAAAACCTGACTTTTCCTGAAGCTGCTGAATTATTAGCGGGTAAGTCAGGAATTGTAATACCTGTATCCGGTAATAGTATGCATGAATTAGCGAAACAGTCGCAAAAGCAGATGCTAATTGAGATGCATGAGATTTCTGCAGAGTTTTTTCATGCTAATTTAATGGGGAAAAATGGCATCACGGCAAGGGAATACTTAGATCAGCGGCAAATCAGACGAGATATTATCCATGACTTTCAATTAGGGTATGCACCAGACTCATGGGATAGCCTGAAAAATCATCTGGGGAAAAAAGGATTTTCTCAGCAAGATATGGAAACAGGTGGTTTGATTGTACAAAGCTCCAAAGGCTCATATTATGATAAATTTCGTAACAGGTTGATTTTTCCGATTCGGGATTACCGGGGAAAAGTAATTGCTTTTGGGGGAAGAACTCTGGGAGATGAACTACCTAAGTACCTGAATACAGCAGAAACACCTATTTTTCATAAGTCACGGATTTTATACGGCCTTAATTATTCAGCCGGTTATATCAGGCAGTATGATGAAGCAATTATTATGGAAGGTTATATGGATGTAATTTCTGCCTGGCAATTTGGGATCAATAATGCTGTAGCATCTTTAGGAACCTCATTAACCCAGGACCAGGGGAAATTGCTAAAAAGGTATTCGCCCAATGTTTTGATTGCATATGATGCGGATACTGCCGGCGTAAAGGCTACCTACCGGGGTTTGGAAATTCTCCAAAATCTAGGGCTTAGGGTACGTGTCATAGAGCTTCCTAACAATCTTGATCCTGACGAATTTTTGCGCAAGTATAATAATTCCGGATGGAATCATTTGGTGAAAAACAAGGCTTTAAGTTTATTTGAGTATAAATTGAAAAGATCCTTATCAAGGTATGATCTTAAAACAATAGAGGGTAAGGCAGATGTTGTTCAGGATTTACTACCGGATATTTCCCGGATTAAAAGCCAAGTGGAAAAGGATGAATATATTCAGCTATTATCTAAGACTTTGGAGATAACCCCAAATGCAATTTATAGTGATTTAGGTAGAATCAACAGAGGTTTCGCAAAAACGGATAATTTTACTGGGGATAAGCATACTAATTGTGGCTCTATAAAAATAGGCAAAGCATATATGCTTGCAGAAATTAACCTTTTTAAATTAATGATTGAAGATAAGTCTGTTTTTAGCAAAGTAGAACAGGTATTAGGATTAGATTTTTCTGAGGATTCAAGAGTTAATGATGTATTACATCTTATAAAAAATGAGTGTAAGGGTTATAATTGGATTCCGGCAACGTTAATTGGATTATTAGAAAATATTGATTTAAAACAATTTGTTTCTGAAATATTAATGCAAGATTTCCCCGAAGGAAATAATAATAAAATTGTTGAAGATTGTATAAAAGCAATTAGGCTGAACCGGCTTAAAAAACGGATTAGTGAAATAAAAGTAAAAATTGACCATTGCGGAAAACAAAATATTACCGGCGAAATGATGCATCTCTTACAGGAATATGCTAAACTCCAGCAGCAAATACAGCAGTTAAAAGGGTAACCTGTATAGGGTAGGTACTGGTGGAAGGGGGGAAAATATGAAACCGGATCAAATAAAAATTGAAGCGGTTAAAAAATTGGTTGAAACAGGAAAACAGCGAGGTGTTCTAACTTATAATGAGATTATGGATTCCTTAAGTGAAATCGAACTGACACCCGACCAAATGGATGAGGTTTATGAAACTCTTGGTCAAATGGGTATTGAGATTACTTCTGGGTCCGGAGAACTGGAAACCTTAGAAAGCCCTGATGAATTACCCACTTCCACAGAAGAAATTGATTTATCCATTCCGGAAGGAGTGGCTATTGATGACCCTGTACGCATGTACTTGAAGGAGATTGGGAGAGTACCATTGCTTTCTGCCGAAGAAGAAGTTGATTTGGCAAAAAGGATGGAACAGGGGGATGAAGAGGCAAAAAGGCTATTAGCTGAAGCTAACTTGCGTTTAGTTGTCAGTATTGCGAAAAGATATGTAGGCAGGGGTATGCTTTTTCTGGATCTAATTCAGGAAGGGAATTTAGGTTTAATTAAAGCAGTGGAAAAATTTGATTACCGTAAAGGCTATAAGTTTAGTACTTATGCTACCTGGTGGATCCGGCAAGCCATTACCCGGGCAATTGCGGATCAGGCCAGGACTATTCGGATTCCGGTGCACATGGTGGAAACTATTAATAAATTAATCCGTGTTTCGCGCCAATTACTTCAAGAATTGGGACGAGAGCCTCTTCCTGAGGAGGTTGCTAAGGAAATGGATATTCCGGTAGAACGGGTACGGGAAATTATGAAAATAGCTCAAGAACCGGTGTCTTTGGAGACACCTATTGGGGAAGAAGAAGATAGTCATTTAGGCGATTTTATTGAAGATGAGGATGCTCCTGCCCCGGCGGAAGCAGCGTCCTTTATGTTGCTCAGGGAACAATTGGAGGAAGTACTGGAGACATTAACTCCCAGAGAAAAAAAAGTGTTGCAGCTTCGCTTTGGCTTGGAAGATGGCCGTTCCCGCACTTTGGAAGAAGTAGGGCAGGTATTTGGGGTCACAAGGGAACGTATTAGGCAGATTGAGGCTAAAGCTTTGAGAAAATTGCGACACCCCAGCAGAAGTAAGAAGCTCAAAGATTACTTGGAGTGAAAAATGTTCAAATAAAAAATATCAGGCAAAAATTTATTGACCGTTATCATATTATTTAGTATAATAGCTAATGCACGTGGTATTCCTCGATAGCTCAATGGTAGAGCACTCGGCTGTTAACCGAGTGGTTGTTGGTTCGAGTCCAACTCGAGGAGCCATTTTATTAGGGCCTATAGCTCAGCGGTAGAGCCACCGGCTCATAACCGGTCGGTCCCTGGTTCGATCCCAGGTGGGCCCACCATTCAAAAATTCTGAAGCAAGAATCAGTAAAAGCTGTTTCTTGCTTTTTTTGTCCCTGTTGCCCTGTTTATTTTTATTCCCCTGGGGAAAGCAATCGCCTGCGCAGGATGTTGCTACCATGCTGTGTAAAACGGTTCCTAGATATTTATGCAGCTAAAAAAGTTATGTTGGGGTTTCCCCAGGAGAATCATTATTAGATACCGGCAAATGTTTATTTGTTTTGCAGGAGTTTGTAACTGAATTACGAATATAACAACTATGAGAAATAATGCGTAACCCAAAACTATGATTACCCTAAATGGGTTGGTGATAAATGATGAAAGTCAAACTGTCTTCTCGGTTGGCTGCTGTTGCTTCTTTTGTTCCTCTAGAATCTACTGTGGCTGATATTGGAACAGATCATGGTTACTTACCTATTCATCTGGTAACCAGTGGTATTTGTTCCCAGGTTATTGCATCTGATACGGGGAAAAAACCGTTATTAGCTACGGAACAATTAATAAAACTCTTAGCTTTGGATAAAAAAATTGATTTGCGTTTAGGTGACGGCCTTCGGGTTTTACAACCCGGTGAGGCGGAAACAGTTTGTATTGCCGGGATGGGCGGAGCGACTATTATTAAAATTCTTGAAGAAGCGCCGGCCCAATTGAGCACCGTTAAACGGCTAATTCTGCAGCCAATGAAAGTACCCCCCCAGGTAAGGGAATGGCTCATGAACCATGATTGGCGGGTTGTGGGGGAAGAAATAATTTTCGAAGATAAACTATTTTATGAAATTATTGCTGCTGAACCGGGCCGGGAAATTTTATCGGAAGAAGAGTTGGAAGTAGGGCCGGTGTTGTTAAAAACAAAGCACCCGATGTTAAAAGCATTTTTAACCAAAAAAGTCGAGACCCTTGAATATATTTTAAAGTCATTGGAAAAAAGTAGTACTGAGACCGATAAACAAAAGAAAATTATGAATAAAGCCATCCGGTTAAAAAGGGTGATAAAATGCCTGTAACAGTGGATAAAGTAATAAATATCATGGAAACAATTGCTCCTCGGCACCTGGCTGAAGATTGGGACAATATAGGCCTGCAGATTGGTCATCCCGGGGAGAAGGCTGAAAATATCCTTATTACCTTGGATATTAATGAGGCGGTTGTAAATGAAGCAATTTCACAAGGAATTGACCTAATAATTTCTCATCATCCATTGATATTTGAGCCATTAAAAACCCTTCGTTTTGATACTCCTCTCGGAAAAATATGTGCAGAGTTAATTTCCAACAACATTGCGGTTTATGCTGCTCATACTAATTTAGATAGAGCCTCCGGGGGAATAAACGATGTACTGGCGCATATCCTGGGCCTCCAGAATACTGAAGTTTTGATTCCCGGGAAAGAAGAAAAGTTATTTAAGGTGGTTGTCTTTGTCCCAGAGGGCTTTTTAGAAAAAGTGCGCAATGCTTTGAGTGAAGCAGGAGCAGGATGGATAGGAAATTATTCCCACTGCACTTTTTCTGTTGCCGGTAAAGGAACCTTTAAACCATTGGAGGGGACTAATCCTTTTATCGGTACCCGGGGTAAGTTGGAAAGCGTTGATGAATACCGGCTGGAAACTATTGTTCCCCGGCAAAAATTAAAACAGGTTATTTCAGCTATGATTAAGAGTCACCCATACGAAGAAGTGTCCTACGATGTTTATCCTTTGGAAATTGAAAAAGGTAATTGGGGGATAGGACGTATCGGCCGGCTTAAATCGGGAATAATGCTGGGCTGGTTGGCAGAGCATGTCAAAAAAATGCTCCATACCGATACCGTAAAAGTAGTAGGTGATCCCGGACTAATGATTTCCCAAATTGCTGTTTGTGGGGGAGCCGGTACATTTTTAATAGACAAGGCCAAAATCAAAGGAGCCCAGTGTTTAATTACCGGTGATCTAAAGTATCATGAAGGTCAGCATGCCCGGGAATTGGGCTTGGCTGTAATTGACGCAGGCCATTATGCAACAGAAAATTTAATTGTTCCGGAGCTGGCACTTCGTTTAAAAAAAGAATTTGAGGCTCAAAATATTTCTGTTGCAATACATGAAAGCAAGGCTAATGTTAATCCATGGATATATTTGTAAGGATAGGGTTTATACTCCTATCTATTTTTTTATTTTTCCCGCAAAAAACAGAAAACTTTGCTGCTTGCCTTTGCCGGGTGTTACATCCATGCTGAACCAATGCTCGCTTTGTATATTTATGAAAAATTTGTCTAAGGAGAAGGTTATTGCACTAGAATCAATATAAAAATGATTCCCTACGAAAACTCTGAATTATGCTGTCTGAATGTATAAATATCTAGGAACCGGTTGACGCAGCATGGTAGCAATATCCTGCGCAGGCGAAGGACGAAAGAGGGCGAGCCCCATATTATTACTTTTTACAGGCGAATTAATAATGAGAAAAGGAGGGTCAAAATGGATATAGAAATTTTATACCGCCTTCAGGAAATGGAGATAAAAGAAGGGCAAGTGCGGCGTAACCTTAGGAATTTGCCTCAATTAAAGGAATTAAAAGAGTTAAAGGAGATTTTTGAGGTCCGTAAGAAAGGGCTAAATGACAAAAAGGTGCAGTTAAATAAAGTGGTACAAGACGGAAACACTATGGAGAAAAGGCAGGCCCTGATCGAAAAGCAACGGGATGAAATAAGCGGTCTCCTCTACAGTGGGGCCGTTAGCAGCCCAAAGGAGTTAGAATGCCTGGAACGCCAGGTGGAAGCTTTGAAGCAGCAAGCTTCCCTGCTGACGGAGGAAATTTTAGCCCAAATGGAGCAAAAAGAAAAGCTGGAATTTGAAGTTCAGGAGTTAACCCAAGAGTTGGAGGATAGGTACCGGGAATTTCAAAAATTAAAAGATCAATACCAGAGGACGAAGATAAATAAAGAACAGCAATTAAGGGCTATGGAAGAAGATAAGACGGAAATTCTATCTCAAATTGATAAGCTGTCCCTGACCTGGTATGATCAAAAAAAGAAGACCTTTGCCGGAACACCGTTAGCAAAAATAATGGAAAACCATGCTTGTGGAGGCTGCCGTACCCTTATTCCGATTACCATCGTGAAGCAGGCCCGGGGAAACCGGATGGAAATATTTTGTGAAAACTGCGGCCGGCTATTATATGCTCCCAGTATTTACCAAGGATAAATGTTTGCCTTTTCGATGTAAAAGTGTTAGAATTACATTCCGGACAAACAAATAGCAACAAAGTAATTGAGTAAGTCGGGTGATCGCGGGCAGAATACCGAAAGGTTCTGCCTGAGGAAAGTCCGAGCTCCATAGGGCAGGGTGCTGGCTAATGACCAGTGAGGGTGACCTCAAGGATAGTGCCACAGACATGCAGACCGCCTAAGACGGCTAATGCCGGACGGCAAGGATGGAACGGTGCGGTAAGAGCGCACCAGCGGTCAGGTGACTGGCCGGCTAGGTAAACCCCACCTGGAGCAAGACCGAATAGAGGAACAAAGGGGCGGCCCGTCCTGTTCCCGGGTAAGGTCGCTTGAGGTGCCAGGCAACTGGCATCCTAGATAGATGATCACTTAAGACAAAACTCGGCTTATAGATTTGCTCAATTACTTTACTTTAATAAATTATTAAATCTTGCCTAGCTTTTGCATTACCAGGTAAACAAGTTTGCAGGCTTCAGCACGTGATAGGTTGTCCCCGCCTTTAAATGCTCCCGCTGAACCTTGCATTAGCTTTGCTTTCGTTACTGCTAAAACGTATTTTTCCGCCCAGTCGGCAATACCGGAAGCCCCATCCACATCAGAATAGTATTTTTCAAGCTGTTTTTTGACCTTTGTATCCTGGTCTTCAGTTTTTAAGTTTAAGATGCGGCAAACGATGGTGGCTGCCTGTTCTCTTGTTAATGGATCTTGATATTTAAATACTGAATCGCCCGCATCATTATCAAATCCCATAATAATACCATTGCGATAGGCGATTTCGACTAGCATAGGGGTAATAGTTCCGTAACCGTAAGCCATATTATATTCTGATTTCGCATGACCTACAGGACCCCATGCTTCGTTACCTATCAAATACTGATCTGCTTCAGTAGATGGAGTGCCATCTGTGATGTCAGTAAAATACCCCTGTAACGTTTCAAAAGGCTGAATACCCATGCCTTTTATCATCATACAGGTAAACTCACCCCGTTGAATATCTAAGTCTAAATCCAATTTATCAGCTGCGGAGGGGGGGGTCGGTTGTCTAATAATATCCTTAGCCCACAAAGGTTCCACATACTGGCGGGACCAGTCCTTCATATCAGCAAAAGATTTGCTGCTGTTTACCACAGTGAAATAACCTAATTTGTTAATTATAGTTTTGATCTGGTATTTTTTACTGTCCGCAACTCCTCCGAGATTTTCCCAGGTAGTTCCGTTATCCGCACTGAACATAATGGCTAAAGTGGATGCTGCAGCGGAGGTGATTGCTCCATCATAGGGCAGGGTCAGTTCCACACCTTCTGTCAGAGAAGACCCGTCTTTATTGGAAAATGCATATATTACCTTACTGGGAGTAACTATAGCATAGGGTTTATCAGTTGCATTAAATGTAGTGCTCTCCTTTGCTTCAAGGGATATAGTCTGGTTTTCAAGAACCTTGCCATCTGCACCTTTAATATAGGTGGCTTTGACAGGCTTGAATATGATGCTTTTATCCCATAATTCTACCTTGTCAACAACAGGGTTCTCAAATTGGATTGTTGCCCCTAGAACTGCCGTATCTAAATAATACAATACCAGTGTTTCTGTTAATTTGGTTTCTGATTCGGCGACTGTGGCTTCAATTTTAATACTGTTTTTACCTTGTTTCAAAATAAGGGTTTTAGCAAATTCATCATAATCATTTTTACTTAGTGCTTCCCCATTAATGCTTACATCCGAATATTCTGCGGGATCAAAGGTAAATGTGACCGTATTAGTATTGACATACTGTATTCCCTCTGAAACCGTGGTTGTAGTATCTAACTCGTAATCAATAGTATCTGCTCCCCAAGCCACACCTGAACAAAAGACCATCAGCGCAATGATCATAGCTGCTAAAAACGGTTTTCTAAACATTTCGTTTCTCCTCCTAAATTTTTTTGTATAAAATCATTACAATTTAATGGTTTGGCACCCCCTTAATGTTCATGTTTTGACACCTTCTTGATAATAATATCGAACGAAAAGGAAAATACTTTAGAGGTGAACAAAAAATATCGCACATTACTGGGAAAATAGTGATTCTGAGGTGAGAAGATGCAGAAGGTATTGATTCTTGGTGGGGGAATTGGGGGTATTGTTGCTTCCACAGTTTTAAAAAAGGCGTCGGGCATTAATGTCGATGTTACGGTAGTGGAAAAAGATGTTCATCATCATTTTGCGGGATCGTATCCCATGATGCTGGTAGGTAAAAGAAAACCGGAGGATATTACCAGGGATTACAGCAATTTACTCAAGAAAGGGATTAACGTTTTCCATAGGGAAGCCCAAAAGATTAATTTGGTTGAGCAGCAGGTAATAACGAACCAGGGTGTGCTGGATTATGATGTTTTGGTGATTGCACTTGGGGTGGAATATCATCCTGAGACCATACCGGGGTTTAGCCAATATGCCTATCATGTGTATGATTTTGAAGGTGTTATGAAAGCCCAGCAAAAACTGGCCTTTTTTCAAGAAGGGCATCTTGTTTTGTTTATTTCTGGTTTGCCGATTAAGTGCCCTCCCGCTCCTTATGAAATGATTTTTTTAATAGAAGAATTCTTGCGCAAAAAGGGAAACCGCTCCAAGGTCAATTTAACCCTTGTAACTCCGGAACCTTCACCTGAGCCTTTAGCCGGGCCTTTGGTAGGACAGAGTGTGAGAAAGATGCTTAAAGGGAGGGGGATTAATTTAATTACCGAGGCAAAAGTCCTTGCCCTGGAACCTGGTGTTTTAATCCTTGATCAGGGGCAAAGAATCCCCGGTGATTTGTTTTTTGGTATTCCCTCCCACTGGTCTCCTCAAGTATTACGAGATACGGATTTGGTTGATGATGCAGGATGGGTGCAGGTAGACCCCCATACTTTACAAACCCGTTATCCGGGAGTATATGCCATCGGTGATGCTGCAGCCATCAAGCTCCCGGTCATAGGTATTCAGGCTCCAAAGGCAGGTATATTTGCGCATTATCAAGCAGAGGTAGTAGCCAGAAACATCGCTTTGATCGCACAGGGAAAAAATCCCACTTTTCGTTATACGGGAAAAGGTGCCTGTATTATGAACACAGGGTTCGGCAGGGCCCGCTATTCCATGGTCCGTTATTACCATAAACCAGGACCTTTTATTACATTGTTTCGTCCTTCGAGGGCTGTTTTCTGGTCAAAGCTTGCTTTTGAGAAGTACTGGTTAAAACGTTGGTTGTAATCGGTTGGAAATTTGTCAGTTGGATATAGCAGGCGTTTTGGTATCATTCAAAATTTTTATGCAGTAAACGTAATATCCCGGAAACCGGTAACCGGATCCCGGGACTCCAAAATAATACCCAAAAGCACAAAGAATTTTTTCTTATAACTCTTTTAACAGAATTTCATCTACTGCCAGCCTGGGCCGAGGTTTAGGATTTTGGTCCGGATAACCTACAGGGATTAAGGCGACTACATGATATCTATCATCCAGCTCAAGGGTTTTTTTAACCTTTTTTTGACTGAACATCATGACCCAGCATGTTCCTAATCCTAAATCTACAGCCTTTAAAGTGAGGTGATCAATAGAAATTGCGGCGTTTAGTCCTAAGAAAGATCTTGCTGCCGCCTCATCCATGCTTTTGCTTTTCAATATGTCCTCAGATTCCAAATCATTTAAAGGGGTACCTAAAAAGGCTCCTGACTCTTTTAGTTCTTTGACCCGATGGTCTACAGTGGAGAAGGATTGGGTATCAACACAGCAGGCAATAATAACCGGAGCTTTAGCCACAAAAGGTATTGGAGTGCATTCATTTATCTTTGCCCTGGCTTCCGGGGTTTTAATGACAACAAAACGCCAGGGCTGGAGATTGACACCGGAAGGAGCTAACCTGGCTGCCTCCAATAGTTCCTTAATATCAGAATCAGGTACCGGATCAGGCTTGAATTTTCTAATACTTCTTCTGGAACGGAGTGCTTCTGATAATTCCATAAAAAACACCTCTCAGATATTTTTTTAATTAGGGGTTTTTATTATAATACATGATTCTTCTCGAAAATTAATATTTTGCGAGTTTGAAAGCATAAATATTCGTTAACAAACTTCGCATGGGCAACACATCTTCTTCTCTCGCCACGAAAGGGGTACCGGTCCAATTCACTTCCATGTTCAATGGCCCTCTTGCCTCGTCCATGGGGCTTGCTTCCTTTCGCCCTTTGCCTGCGCAAGGTGTTGCTACCATGTTCCAAGATATTTATGCGGCCAAACAAGTTATTTGGTTTTC